>NZ_JAUOQM010000029.1:686-7959 GCF_030547685.1 Gilvimarinus sp. 2_MG-2023
GAATGCTGAATGCTGAACAATATTGTGCTGTGCTAGCCTGTAGCAAAGTCAACCACTATTCACTGTTTTAGCACCTTACAATACACATTCCGCCTTTTACGTCCTGCGTTCAGCTTTCTGCGTATCGCTTACTGCCCCCCAATCAAACAATCCGGTCTCTATCCCGAAACCCCATCAAATAGAGAATAGCATCTAGCCCCAGCGTTGAAATGGCTTGCTCGGCGCTGGCTTTCACTAACGGCTTAGCGCGAAAGGCTATTCCGAGGCCGGCGGCACTGAGCATGGGCAGGTCATTAGCGCCATCGCCCACCGCAATGGTTTGCTCGGCGGTAATGCCCTCGCGCTCGGCCAGCAGTTTTAATAACTCCGCTTTGCGCTGACCATTTACCACCTCGCCTTTTACCTCACCGGTCACTTTGCCATCTACAATTTCCAGCTGGTTGGCGAATACATAATCCACCCCTAACCGTTTTTGTAAAAACTCACCAAAATATTGGAAGCCGCCGGATAAAATCGCGGTTTTATAACCGAGGTGTTTTAAACTGCTAATCAGTTTTTCCGCCCCTTCGGTAATGGGCAGGTTCTTGGCAATATCGGCCAGAACGGTCTCGTCCAAACCTTTCAACAGGGCCATACGGCGGGCAAAGCTCTCGTTAAAATCCAACTCGCCACGCATGGCAAGCTCGGTAATTTCCGCCACCTGCTCACCCACGCCCGCGGCTTTGGCTAATTCGTCAATCACCTCGGCCTCGATCAGGGTCGAATCCATATCAAAGCACACTAAACGGCGGTTGCGGCGATAAACTGTGTCGCGCTGGAAGGCAATATCAACCTCGTGATGAGTCGACAGCTCCATAAAGTCGGCGCGCAGTGCTTCGCGATCGGCCGGCTCGCCGCGCACGGAAAACTCCACACAAGAGCTGCTGCGTTGGTCGAGTCCATCGAGGGGAATACGCCCGGACAAACGATTAATATTGTCGATATTTAAACCGTGCTTTACCGTCACCTGAGTCAGATCGGCAATTTGCCCAGCGGTTACCTCACGCGCCAACAGGGTGACGATATAGCGCGCCTTACCTTGATGCTCAACCCACTGCTGGTAACTGGCTTCATCAATGCAGGTAAAGCGCACCTGAATTGACAGCTCCGCCACTGCCGCTCGGATTTCTTGTAGAAGGGTTTCTTGCTCAACCGCACCGGGGTCAATACCGACCAGCAGTCCTAACGTTAAGTTATCGTGAATCACCGCTTGGCCAATATCGAGCACAGCGGCCTGATAGCGATTAAGCACCTGAGTGATGGCAGAGGTTACACCGGGCTTATCTTCCCCGACGGCATTGATCAAGACGATTTCTTTCACGGTCACCAGCGCTATGATAAAAGCAGGCATTATAGCGTTTAACCGTCGTCAAATACTAACAACGGCCGGAAAAAAACTGCCCTCGATGACGCTTTATGTTCCCCAGCCTCACCTAACCGACAAAGGTCCGTGCCCACGACCGGTGAATTGCGTTAAGATACCCCACAGCAACTACAGCGCCACCTTCCACCAGAGAACACTGAGCCTTAAATGACACTGAAGCAAACCCTTAGCCGCCACCCCTTGCTGGGTTTATGCCTATCGCTGATGGCGCTATTGGGCTTGGCCGGCGCCTTGCTAACGTTGCATTTTGCTCAAGGGCAACTGGAGCAGGATGCCAGCCACTACGGCGAAGCTTTGGCCGAGCGCGGTGCGTCACAAGCGGTTGAACCCGCCATCAGCCAAGACATGATCAGCCTGCAGGTGATTCTGCAAGCCATTGCCCAACAGCCGAGAGTCAGCGGCGCCACCATTCACGATGTAGAAAACCAACTGTTGGTGCAAAGTGGCTCTGGGGATGCTCCGCAGCATTATGCCAAACTTAACTTTAGCGCCCCCATTACTCTGGACACCCACATCGCTGGGCATTTAACCGTTTCGCTAGCGCTGCCACCCACCCATTATATTTACGCGCGCTATATTGTTATTTGGGCGCTGATGGTAATGGCTGCCATGTCGATTTGCGCCCTCAGTTACCGCCACCTTTGCCAAAACCAGACAGACAAAACATCCGCTCCTACTCAGCCCGAGCCTGACCAGCACGCCTGCGATACAACCACAGACTTGTACGCCCCCGAAACAGCGGCAGAACAAGCGCCCCATGAACAAGAGGTGCCAGAGCAAGAAACACCAGAACAAACAGCGTGGCAAGAAACGGGGGCAGATGAAAGCGAAGAACCTCTGAGCAATTGCGCCGATGCTCCATACGAAACCAGCACTGTCATCGTGCACCTTGAGCTAATCAACTTAAAGCAACTGCAACAGCAGTTATCACTGCACGGTTACCAGCAATGCCTGCAAAAATTCAACCAGTTAATGAAAGGCATATTGGCACTGTATGCCGGCCAGTGGGTCAGTCTGGAAGACGGCAGACTCACCTTAATAGTGAACGCCGACACCCGTGACGACGCCAGCTTTTACGGTATATGCATTGGCCATCTAACCTGCACTCTCTCGCAAGAACAAACCAGCCCTCGCATTAAAGTGGCCGCGCGGGTCTTATCCGACTCGGCTCATAACAACGCCATTTATCCAGAACTGCCGATGGGCACTATCTGGGTGGACCCAAGCCTTCACTCCTATGCATTGAGTGACCACATTGCTATGTGCGAACAACAGTGTGTCAATCGTATACTTCCCCCCTACCAAGCACTGCTTGAGCGTCAAAGCTCGCAGCTGCTGGCGGCTGTGAGACAAAATGAACCCAGCTAACAGACTGACCTGTAGTCGCCGCTGCCACTTTTCGATGGGTGGACAAACACTTTCAAAATAACGTCTAAATGACGAAGCAACCTGAAAGCCTGAGTACATAAGGGGGTTTTCAGCAGCCGGCCAAACACTGTCATCATTTGGTCACCCAAGCATCACCTAACTGTCATTAAAGCGCACTAGCGTAGCTTGTCATTAGCCCCCAGAGTTTAACTGGGGCCATAAAGACAGGCCATGCGTATGTTGAATATCGAACAATCGGTTACCGATAAATTTCCGCGGTTCGCCGCCACCAAACCCATCTTAAAAAAGCCCACCCTTTCGCTGCTGCGCCGCTTGACCCACGAGCAGCAAATCAACGCTTTTTTGCGTGACAACGAGGGGCTAAAGGGCATCGATTTTATCGATCAGATTTTCGACTACTTCAACTTTAACTACAGTGTCGGCTCGCGCGACCGCAATAACATTCCATCCCAGGGCCGGGTGGTTATTATTGCCAACCACCCCATCGGCTCGCTGGACGGCCTGGCACTGTTGCATATGGTGCGCAGTGTACGGCCCGATGTGCGTATTGTTGCCAACGATATGCTGATGGCCTTTGAGCCATTGCACGACGTGTTCTTGCCCCTCGACAATATGACGCGCGGCGCTTACCGCAAGAGCTACAAAGCCATTATGGATGCGCTTAAAGACGAGCAGGCGGTCATCATTTTCCCCGCTGGTGAAGTCTCGCGCGCCACCGCCAAAGGCATTCGCGATGGCGCATGGCACGCGGGCTTTTTGCACTTCGCCCGCAAAACCGGCGCACCCATTTTGCCCATCTGCATCGACGCTAAAAACTCGCTGCTGTTTTACTCCGCCTCCATGCTCTACAAACCGTTCGGTACCGCGCTGCTAGCGCGCGAAATGTTTAAAAAGCAATCCACCGAAATTCGTATGCGCATCGGCGAGACGATTCCCGCCTCAGAGCTGGAGGCTAAAAATCTGGCTGACAAAGCGCTGATTCGCCGGCTGAAAAAACACCTGTATAAACTGCGCAAAAAACGCGATGCGCAATTCGTCACCGAACGCACCATCGCCCACCCGGAGGAGCGCAGCGCCCTGCGCAAAGAATTCGCGCAAGCGCAGCAAATCGGCACGACCTCCGACAACAACAAAATATTTTTGTGCAACTACGCCGAGCACCCCACCATATTGCGAGAAGTTGGCCGCCTGCGCGAACACACCTTCCGCAAAGTCGGCGAAGGCACAGGCGCCCGGCGCGATCTCGACAAGTACGATCATCACTACCTGCACCTGGTACTGTGGGACGACGCCAACCTCACCATTGCCGGCGCCTACCGCATTGGCGATTGCGGTCGTATTTTGCAAGAACACGGCGCCGAGGGGCTCTACACGAACGAACTGTTCACCTATCACCCCGCCATGTTTACCTATCTGGAGCAGGGCGTGGAGCTTGGGCGCAGCTTTGTTCACCCCGACTACTGGGGCAAGGCCAGCCTGGACTATCTATGGCAAGGGCTGGGGGCTTACCTAAACCACAACCCGCAGGTGCGCTATGTGCTGGGGCCGGTGAGCATGAGCGACACCTACCCCAAACACCTGCGCGACTTAGTCGTGTTCTTTTACCAGCACTATTTCAGTACCGGCCAACCACTGGCACTGGCACCTCACCCCCATGTGATAGAACCGGAAACTTATGAGCAATTACTGAATGAGTTTAAAGCGCTGGAGCAAGACGACGCCCTGCGCCATATGCAGCAACAATTCAGTGCCGCCGGCCACAAATTCCCCACCCTGTACAAACAGTACGCCGCCCTCTACGAGCCCGGCGGCTACAGCTTAATCGCCTTCAGCGTCGACTCCGACTTCGGCAACTGCCTGGACGGTTTGTTTATGGGCGACTTAAGCAAAATGAAAGCGACCAAGAAAAAGCGGTATTTTGGTTGATGCGAAAACACGTCGGACGTCTGAAGTCAGAGGTCCGACGCCACGCCCCCAAAATTAAGAGTTAAAGCGTCTGGCGTCAGTCATCAGACGTCTGACCTCGCAATTTATGCTAAGCTCGCTGCACTCTAAATATGACGATTGAAGCGCGACTATGCACATTCATATTCTCGGTATTTGCGGCACCTTTATGGGTAGCCTGGCGAGCCTTGCCAAAGAGCTGGGCCACCGGGTAACCGGTTCCGACCAAAACGTTTACCCGCCCATGAGCACGCAACTGGAGCAGCTCGGCATTGAGCTGATCAGCGGTTACGACCCGGCCCAGCTCGACCCGGCCCCCGATTTAGTTATCATCGGCAATGCGCTCAGTCGCGGCAACCCGGCGGTTGAGGTAGTGTTAGAGCGCGGCCTGCCCTACACCTCGGGCCCCGAGTGGTTGCGCCAGCATGTATTGCCCGGCAAATGGGTACTGGCCGTGTCCGGCACTCACGGCAAAACCACCACCGCCAGCTTGCTGGCCTGGATGTTGGAATACGCCCACATGGCCCCGGGCTTTTTAATTGGCGGGGTTACACAAAACTTCCCCGTTTCGGCCCGTCTGGGCGACACGCCTTTTTTTGTGATTGAGGCCGACGAGTACGACAGCGCCTTTTTCGACAAGCGCTCCAAATTTGTTCACTACCAACCGCGCACGCTGATCATCAACAATATGGAGTTTGATCACGCCGATATTTTCGACTCTTTAGCCGATATCCAGCGCCAGTTTCACCACCTGGTTCGCACGGTACCCGGCAGCGGGCAAATTATTCACCCGACTGGAATTGACGCCATTGATGAAACTCTAAACAAAGGCTGCTGGAGCAATACCCTTAGCACAGGTGCCAACGGCCAGTGGCAATGCCGCTTGTTACAAGACGATGGCAGCCACTTTCAGGTATTGGAAGGCGCTCAGGTACAGGCTGAAGTGCGTTGGGACTTAACCGGCCAGCACAATGTGGACAACGCTTTGGCCGCCCTGCTGGCAGCGCGCCATGTGGGCGTAACACCGGAGGTGGCCGCCGCCGCGCTGGCCGAGTTTAAAGGGGTCAAACGCCGCATGGAGTGCATCGCCGATCTACACTCGATCAAGGTCTACGACGACTTTGCCCACCACCCCACCGCCATTAAAACCACGCTGGCCGGGCTGCGGGCCAAAGTGGGCCGCGACAAAATCATCGCCGTGATTGAACCGCGCTCCAACACCATGCGTATGGGGGTTCACAAAGACAACTTGGCAAACGCCTGCAGCGATGCCGACGATGTACTCTGGTACCAGCCCCCGGCATCCGACTGGGATCTGGCCGATGTGATTAACCACTCGCCGGTGCCCGCCAAACTCTACCGCGAGCTGGACGGATTAATTCACGACGCCCTGGCGCTGGCCGAGGCCAACTGCCATATTGTGATTATGAGCAATGGCGGCTTTGGCGGTTTGCACGGTCGTTTAGTGTCGCAACTGAATAAACACGCCCTATGACGGAGGCCGCCATGAACGAACAACGCACAGTAACCCTCGCCATGACCGGCGCCTCGGGCGCGCAGTACGGGCTGCGTTTGTTGCAGTGTTTGCTGGCAGCCGACTGCCGGGTGTATCTGTTATTGTCTTCCGCCGCCGAGGTCGTGATTCGCACCGAAACCGAGTTGGATTTACCGACCGATTTAGACGAACAGCAAATCTTTTTAAGTCAGCGCTACGGCGCGGCGGACGATCAACTGATACTGTTCGGGCGCGACGATTGGTTCTCACCGGTGGCCTCAGGCTCCAGCTCACCGGCCTCTATGGTAATTTGCCCGGCCAGCGGCGGTACTTTTTCCAGCATCGCCACCGGGGCCAGCAACAACCTAATTGAACGCGCCGCCGATGTCGCCCTAAAAGAGCGCCGCCAACTGATTGTCGTGCCGCGCGAGACGCCCTACTCCGCTGTGCACTTAGAAAACATGCTCAAGCTCACTCAGCTCGGCGCGGTGGTGCTACCGGCCAGCCCCGGCTTTTACCTGCAGCCCGATAGCGTCGAAGCCCTGGTGGACTTTGTGGTGGCCCGCATTCTCGACCAACTGAATATCGAACAAGATCTGATGCCGCGCTGGGGCGAAGAGTAGTGCTGCCCAGCAAGGTTACCTTAGTAGAGGTAGGCCCGCGCGACGGCCTGCAAAACGAGCCGGGCACCATCGCCTGCGCCGATAAAATCGTCTTAATCCACGCCCTGGCCGAGGCCGGTCTTACCCGCATTGAGGCCGGCGCCTTTGTAAACCCCAAGTGGGTGCCACAAATGGCCGACAGCGAAGCCGTGTTCGCCGGTATTGAGCGCCGCTCGGGGGTAAGCTACAGCGCCCTCACCCCCAACCTGAAAGGTTTTGAGCGGGCCCGGGCGGCGCAGGCATCCGAGGTCGCCATTTTTGCCGCCGCCTCCGAAGCCTTTAGCCAAAAAAACCTTAACTGCAGCATTGATGACAGCCTGGCCCACTTTAGCGACGTCACCCGCGCCGCCCGCGCAGCCA
>NZ_JAUOQM010000003.1 GCF_030547685.1 Gilvimarinus sp. 2_MG-2023
TCAATAAAGCCGCCGTCGCCGCCTTCGGGGGCCGACGCATCCAAGGTGCCACTTACACGTACGGTGCCGCCGGTGCTTGCGGTCATGCCACCCAGCAGTAAAATTTTGCCGTCTTGATTTTGTAGAGTTTGTGCTTCTATCACGCCGGTGTTGTTGACCACGGTTTGCAAGAGCGCGTCACTGGCGTGGGCAGTCATGAGTACCTGGCCGCCGTCGGCCTGAATCAAGCCGTGGTTTTCCGCCAAGGCGTTCAGCGCGGCTTGGTCCACTTGTACATTCAGCAGACCATCGCCGGCAAAATCGAGGGTGATTTGATTGCCCGCAGCCAGTGCCACGTTGCCCAGCTTGGCGTGAATGACACCGCGGTTACTGACTTGCCCACCTAAAAGCGCTACCGCACCTGTGTCGGCAGCGGTAATTTCGCCTAAGTTTAATACCGAGGCGGGGGCGCCATTGCCGCTAAAGGTAAAGTGGGTATAGTCGGTGTGCGACACGTCCAACGTAGAGGCCACCAGGGAGCCGACATTGACGCTGGCATTTTGACCGAACAAGACGCCGTTGGCGTCCATCACAAAGACGCGGCCGTTGGCGTTAAGTTGGCCGTTAATTTGCGTACCGTCGGCGCTGAAGACGCGGTTGAGCGCAATAGAGGTGTCATTCGGCTGCAGGAAGTTAACAATTTCGCTGGCGTCGATATCAAAACTGTCCCACACGATGGTGGTGTTCTGGCTGTGTTGGTTGATATCGGTGATATTGCCGTAGTGATGAATATTGGCGTTGCCGTCGATCACTACGCCGCCCTCGGGCGCCGCCATGGCGCAATGAGCACTGGCCACGGCCAGTGCTAGCGCTAATTGCTTACCGGCAAACGTTCTTTTTCGGCGCCCACTTTTGGCGGCATCGGTGTGCGACGAATTGTTTGTGTTCCCTTGGGTATTAGCGATTACGCTCATGACGATCCTCGAAAGCTGATGTTCGACTTAATGACTGGGTTTCTATGCAATTGCAAAGGCCTCTATTCTAAATCAGGGGCATTGAGATTAGATAGTAGCTAAACCAAGAATCACTGCAACTGAGCGATATTGTGGCTGAATATTCGCGCAGCCTGATCCAGGCTTTGTAACTTGAGCGGCAAGGTCAGCGTAATTGACTTATTCAGCGTCATAGCCCCGCGCCATACCGAATGTTGAGTGTAGGCGTTGTCTAGCCAGATTATTAATGTTTTATCACTCAGTTGGGTTGCATTAGCAAGGGCTGGTGCCACCCCAAAGCGAGTGATCATTTGCGCTTTTGACAGCTGGCTGTCGAGCACCAGGGCGCCTCGAATTAGATAACGGGCACGGCTTTCCTCCTCTGCAATCATCAAACCATCGGCCTCTAAGGCCGATAGCAGTAATTGCTGCCAGTGTTCAATTTCTTCGGTTGTGATTTCACTGGGTTTTGAGGCTAGTATTTCTAGAGGTGCACCCCAGGCGATAGCGTCGGTACTGTGTATTTGAACCCCCCGTGCCACGACACTGATAAAAGACTCATTATTAGCGTTATCGGTGGGTGGCGGATAAAAAACACACGCGTTCAACACTGCGTTAAGGCACAACAGACAAAACCATTTGACCATAAACGACTTTCCTTGCGGCGTTAGCAGGTTGCTAACGGCCCTTCTGCGCCCACACAAAAAACTCGCGGTTACCATCGCCGCCTTTTATCGGGCTGTCGAAGTAATCTTTCGCCTGTAGTTGATTGGCTTGGCAGTAGGCTTTGATTTTGGCTTGAACTTCTTTATATAGACTGGCATCGCGCACAATACCGCCTTTTCCTATTCCCTCACGGCCTACTTCGAACTGCGGCTTAACCAAGCTGAGCAAATACCCGCCGGGAGCCAGTAATGGGGCCAGCGAAGGGTAGATCAGCGTTTGTGAAATAAACGAGACATCCATAACCGCCAAATCAAACCCGGCGGCGCTGTGAGTATCGCGCAGTGTTAAGGGTAGGGCACGGGCGTTAATTCCTTCGTAAACTGTAACGCGCGTGTCCTCGCGGATGCTTTGGGACAGTTGGTCGTGGCCCACATCGACACCAACGATAGCATTAACGCCAGCTTGCAATAAGCAATCGGAAAAACCACCGGTGGATTGACCCACATCGAGTGCCGTTACACCAGAAACCTTAATACCGGTATGTTGCAATGCACCCTCAAGTTTTAAACCACCTCGCGAGACGTAGCGATCTTCCTCGGTGGCGGTGACCGTCAACGGTGTATTTACCTCGATTTTTTGACTGGGTTTGGTCAACGGCAAGTTTGTATTACTGTCACTGACGCAGCCATTTTTAATCAGCTTTTGCGCATGAGCGCGACTGCGTGCTAAGCCGCGCACTACCAACTCAGTATCCAACCGATCCATTATTCGACAGTAACCGATTTGGCCAAATTACGCGGCTGGTCAACATCGGTACCTTTAATAATAGCGACATAATAAGACAATAATTGCAGCGGAATGGTGTACACCACCGGGGCCAGCCAAGGGTCGGTATGGGGTAGGTTAATAACCCGCATGGTGTCGTCCGATTGAAAATTAGCATCGATATCGGCAAACACATACAGTAAGCCGCCGCGCGCGCGCACCTCCTCAACATTGGATTTTAATTTTTCCAACAACTCGTTGTTAGGGGCAACCACAACAATGGGCATATCATCGTCAATCAGTGCCAAGGGGCCGTGTTTTAACTCACCCGCGGCGTAGGCCTCGGCGTGAATATAAGAAATCTCTTTGAGCTTTAACGCCCCCTCCATGGCGATAGGATATTGGTCGCCGCGCCCCAAAAACAACGTGTGGTGCTTATCGGCAAACTCTTTGGCCATGGTTTCAATAGACGAAGCAAGGTTAAGGGTTTCTTCTAATTTTTGCGGTAGGTTTTTAAGTGCGCTAACCAGCTGCTTGAGCTGCTCTGGGTTCATCTGATTGTGTTGCGCTAAAGACAGCACCAAAATCGCCAAGCCGACCAGTTGAGTGGTAAAAGCTTTGGTTGAGGCAACGCCGATTTCCACACCGGCGCGTGTCATAAACGCTAGATCGGATTCTCGCACCAACGACGATGCACCCACATTACAAATTGCCAGGGTAGCCAAATAACCCAAATGACGCGCCATTCTTAACGCGGCCAAGGTATCTGCCGTTTCACCGGATTGCGAAATCGTCACCAACAGACTGTTTTCGGGTACCACGGATTTTCGGTAGCGGTACTCTGAGGCAATCTCGACACTGCAGGCAATACCAGCCAAAGATTCAAACCAATAGCGCGCAACCATTGCCGAGTGATAACTGGTGCCACAGGCGACTATTTGTACGTGGCGTACTTGGGCAAATATTTTCGTGGCCTCAGTGCCAAACGCTTGCTCTAGCACATGATCTTGAGCCAGGCGCGACTCCAGCGCGTTACGCACAGCCTGGGGCTGATCGTAGATTTCTTTGAGCATAAAATGGCGGAAATCGCCTTTGTTGCCCGCGTCGTAACTGGCGGTAGATTCTTGCGCAGGGCGGTCAACTTCTACTCCGTTGGCATCTTCAATATAAACATGATCGCGTGTGATTAAGGCAACATCGCCTTCTTCTAAATAAATAAATTGGCGCGTTACCGGTAAGAGGGCGAGCGAGTCTGAGGCGACAAAGTTTTCTCCTATACCTAAACCAATAACCAACGGGCTTCCCGAGCGGGCCACTACCAGTTGCTCTGGGGTATTTTTATCCATTACCACGGTACCATAGGCGCCACGCAACTTCTGGGTGACGGCCTGAACGGATGCCAATAGATCGTTACGTTGTTGTTGCTCTTTATGCACAAGGTGAGCAATCACTTCGGTATCAGTTTGTGATTGAAAGTGATAACCCTCAGCCACAAGTTCTTGGCGCAGCTCCTGATGGTTTTCAATAATGCCATTGTGCACCAGGGCAATATTGTCCGAACTGGTGTGAGGATGGGCGTTATTCTCGCTGGGCTCACCGTGAGTTGCCCAACGAGTATGGGCAATACCAGTGCCACCAATTATTGGGTTTGTCATAGCATCGGCCAAGGCTTGCACCTTACCCAAGGCACGAATTCGCTCTATGGTATTCTCTGGATTGATGACCGCTAAACCAGCAGAGTCGTAACCTCTGTACTCCAGACGTTTTAAGCCTTCTAATAATATTTGCGCTACATCGCGCTGGGCGATGGCCCCAACTATTCCACACATAATCTTTCACACTCTCTAATCGTAGCGCGCGGGCATTGCGCGTACTGTTTTGTTATGGGCTAACAAAAAGCTCGCCTTGTAACTGGACGGTTACACGCTCTGCGTTATCGCCGAGCAGTAGGCTATCGTATAACGATAGAACCTGGTTTTTGCTGGTTGCTTCTATCGCTTCAGTCAGTTTTTGTCGGGTGTTAAAGTCATCATTACCCCGATAAAAATCATTGAGAAACCTTGGGTATTCATCGGAAAAATTACCCGGTGGCTGATTAATTTGCGCTATCAGTGTTGTACGTAAAGTATCAAACACACTTTCATCAAGCTCAGCCAGATCGCGTCTATAGTCTTTAATGAATAGGTCAAACCGCGCCTGTAGTGGCTGCAATGCGGTATTTTTCGTTTGTGCGTAAATCATTAAGCCCCAATGGTAACCAATGCGATCAATACTTGATCCCACAATATAACCCACTTGTTCTTCGGTTCTTAATTTGTTGTACATGGCTTGATTGAATACCGAGTTTAGCAATAACAACTCGGCACCGGTGGTTAACTTATCGACCGGAGAGTAAAACGCATTGAGTAAGGCATTGTCGGTATGTTGGGTGGTACCGTTGTGCTCTATTTCTATACCAGCTTTTACCGGCTTGTACTCACTCAAGTAGCGCTCTTGGGCTTGCCAGTTGCCAGGTAAAAGTGCTTGGGTACTAGCGGCTATTGCCTCCACATTCTCTGGGGTGTAGTTACCAAAGGCATAAATACGAATTCTATTGTTTAACAAAATTTGACGGTGATATTGCTGTATATCTTCTGGCCTAACCTCTGCGAGTGCTTCGGCCAATTGCTGATCAGTCCAACCGTGAGTCGACATTAAGCGATTTAATTCGGTGAAAAGTTGCCTATTAGGATCATCTTTTTTTCGCCCCTGTAGCCAATCATTAAACCCTTCTTTCGCAATGTCAAACGATTGCGCATCAAACTCTAGATTAATCCAACGCTTGAGCATTCTTGCAAACAGAAGAGGGTGTTTTTCTGTATATCCTGACAGCGTTAAGGCGTGATTTTCTCTGGGGCGCTCAATCCCCATTCCAATACCAGCGCGACCCGCTTTATCCCTTAAGGCAGTGGTTTTTTGGGCAAAAACACGATTAATTAAATCGCTCATTACTGAGTTTTTAGCACTCTTAACAGGTAAGTTTGTATTAAACATCACCTGTACATAACCGTATTCTGACTGATGGTATTGGCTGTGTGTTAACCAGGCTTCTATACCGGGTTGATTTACAATACGTTTAGGAGAAGCTAGATCATTATCGACAATCTGTGCTTTGCCCGAGCTAAACAGGTCATTTTCTTCCGGTAAAGATAACTGCTGTTTTTTGGCTTTTTCTTGCCATAGTTTGAGTTCTTGCTCAGTGATGGGGCGAATAGCGTACTGACCATCGTAGTAGGGTATATCTTCGGTGACCTCAACACTTGGCAAGATATGCCAAATACGGGCGAGCTCTGGTTGCATTCGATCCAATATCTGTTGAATTTTTTGCGGATGAAACTCACTTAATACATAGTTTGCATTAATAAGATTTTCTATCGGAAAATCGAACATAGCCCGGGAAAAATGTAATGCTTGGCGGTACGCCTGTGGCACTTGTAAATCGGCAAAGCGTTTGTCTAGCATTGCTCGATATTCTTTGAAATATACTTCATCAACTCCGTTTTTTTTAATTTTTTCAATATACGAAAATACCGTGGCAATTATATCGTCTTGATAGTCTACGCCGGTCTCGGTCAAGCCAATGTTAATGGTGAAAATACCGTCAGAGCCATAATATTGCGGGCTTACACTGGCAGTAAAATTATCCACCCAGCCCTTAGCTCTTAATACTTGTGCGGCGGTTCCGGGCTCTTCAGAGCTAATCAAGTTGGCAATAAAACGATTGGGTTTATAGGGCCACTGATTTGAATTGTCGTCGATTGAAAATTCAATCACCAGCTCACGCATTGGTTTTATCGGCTGGTAATCAATATGCTTGCCTAGCTGGGCTGCTGTTAGACCTTGTACGGCAATGCTGGGGCGTGCAATGTTTTTGTTTTCAATAGCTGTAAAATTTTCACGCGCTAATTTTTCCAAATCACCAATAGGGAGATTGCCAAAAACAACCAGTTTCATGTTATTGGCAGAATAGTACTGTTGATACAAACCCAGCATCGCTTGGTAGACGTCTACATTGTCGTTATCTTGCAATGTCTCAAGATTACCAACCGACATTCTCGTCGCTGGGTGTGCGGGGTTAGCGGTGATGCCTCGCAACCGATTAATAATTCGGCCGTCTTGGGTGCGGCCCATAGACCACTCGCTATCGACAGCGTGTTTTTCTTTGGCGCTGTACTCTTTATCAAAATTCGGAGACTTAAAATAATCGCTAAAACGATCTAGCGCTTCTTCAATGGCTTTTTCACCAATTTGAAAAAAATAATTGGTATGGTCGGTGGCGGTATAAGCATTGCTAAACCCCGCATTTTTTTGTACGTAGGTTTGAAAACCATTAGCTTCTGGGTATTTTTCTGTACCCAAAAACAACATGTGCTCCAGATAATGCGCTAAACCCGGTATAGCCTCAGGGTTGTGATAACTGCCTACACCCACACTTAATGATGCACCGGCTACCTCTAATGAAGGGTCTGATATCAGTACAACATCCAGCTGATTATCTAACTGCACGGCTTTATAAGCTCGCTGATCATTAGGGCTTTTTATAATCATTAAATCTTCTTTATCGCTTTGATGGTGGTTAGCACTACAGGCCGTTAACAGTACGGCGATCATGGCTAACAGAGGGAGACTTAATAAATACTTCATTTGATTGTTTTTTCCGTTCAGTAATATAAGTAAAGCAAATAACCACCTAGCAACAGGCGATACCAAACAAAAGGCTGTAGTCCGTATTTTTTAATCAGTGCGAGAAACCAGTGAATACACGCATAAGCACTGATGGCTGAAAGCCCCGTACCGACTATTAGAGGAAACAAGGCTGTCTCTGTCGGCTGGGCCTGTAACTCTATGGTTTGCAGGCCTGCGGCAAGCGCAATAACCGGTATACTCAACAAAAATGAAAATCGTGCGCTGGCTTCACGAGTCATACCTGTCATTAGACCTGCTGTCATGGTAATGCCCGAGCGTGATGTGCCAGGTATTAATGCCAGTACTTGACTTAAGGCAATAATCAACACTTGACGATTGGTCATACTGTGTTCATCGGTAAGCACAGGTTTAACTTGTCGCTTTTGCGCTTGAGCATAACGCCAATCGGCCCACCCCAACAGTAAACCAAAAACAATCAAGCTATAGGCCATGTACACGCCTGTGCGCAAATGTTCTTCAATCACTGATTTGGCCAGAAGACCAACCAACCCTACCGGGATAGTGGCCAGAATAATACTCCAGGCCAGTTTTGAGTTAGAGGTATGTACACCATTAAAACTTTTGCACCAGGCGATAAAAAGCTGAAATATATCTTTTCTGAAATACGTAACAACCGCTAATAAACTGCCAAAATGTAATGCAATATCAAAAGCCAGCCCTTGATCTTGCCACTGGGTAAACAGTGGAATTAATAACAAGTGGGCACTGCTGGAGATCGGTAAGAATTCCGTCAGCCCCTGAATAAGAGATAAAACAAGTACTTCAAACCATTGCACTATTGTTCTCTCTTATTGTTTGGTTGGTTTTTGCCAACCCGGTAAATTACGCTGTTTAGCGCGGGCAATGGCTAAGTCTTGTGCTTCTGTGCTTTTGGTAATAGTGCTGCCAGCACCGATACAAGAGTCGCGGGCCAACTCAACCGGAGCAACTAGTGCCGTGTTAGAGCCGACAAAACAATCATTGCCAATCACTGTTTTAAATTTGTTTACACCGTCATAGTTGCACGTAATAGTGCCGGCACCAATATTAACCCCAGTGCCCATATCGCAATCACCAATATAGCTTAGGTGATTCACCTTGCTACCTTTACCTATTACAGACTTCTTAATTTCAACGAAGTTTCCAACTTTTGCCTTAGCCTGTAACACGCTGCCCGGTCGCAAACGGGCGAAAGGTCCAACGGTACAGTGAGTATCCAGTTGGCTGTTGTCGATCATCGAGTTAGCTTCTATTCGACTACCCGCGGCGATTGTGGCGTTTTTAATAATGCAGTTGGGGCCGATGGTTACACCATCACCGAGCTCTACATTACCTTCGATAATAACGTTGATATCAATGCATACATCTTGGCCAAAGATAAGGGAACCACGACAATCAAAGCGAGTAGGATCGAGCAACATCAAACCTTTTTGCATATAGGCATTGGCCTGATTTAACTGATATTGGCGCTCCAAGGTGGCTTGTTGTTGTCTGTTATTCACACCTTCCACCTCCCACAAGTCCTGGGGCTGACAGCTAGTAATAGTTGTGCCGTCGCGCTTGGCCATAGCAACGATATCGGTTAGGTAATACTCTTGTTGGGCATTGTTGTTCGATAGCTGCGGCAACCAGTCACGCAGTTTAGCGGTGGGAACTGCCATGATTCCGGTGTTGATTTCAGCTATTTTTTTCTGCGCATCGCTGGCGTCTTTTTCTTCCACGATGGCTACAATGCTGTTGTCGCTTGGCTCGCGCACTATACGCCCATACCCGGAAGGGTCTGCCAGGTTAACAGTCAATAGCGTCAATTGTTCCCCGTTACATTGTGCTGCTAAACGCTGTAGTGTTTTCGGTTGGATTAACGGTACATCGCCATACAGAATTAATGTTGTGGTCGACTCGCCAAGGTGGGGTAGGGCAGCTTGAACGGCATGACCGGTTCCCAGCTGCTGTTTTTGCTCGGCCCATTGCACTGTTTGACTGGAAAAGTTTTCTTTCACCTCTGCGCCACCGTGCCCCACTACGATCACTGGAGGTGCATTATTGCCAGGCAATGCACTAGCGGCTTGATATACATGACTCACCATAGGTAAGCCTGCAATAGTTTGTAGGACCTTGGGCGTAGCCGAGCGCATACGGGTGCCTTTACCCGCCGCCAAAATCACAATATCCAGCACTGATCAACTCCAATAGACGTATGTTTGAGGGGTAAGCGAATGATACCAATATCTGACAATGCCCGCTGAGAGTTAAAGCTCTAAACGAAAAAAGGGCAGCCGAAGCTACCCTTTTTAATGCCGATGTACCTTGGCGTGAGTTACTTCCGCGCTTTGCGTCTAATCGCCTGTAAAGCGCGCAATTGAGCAGAAGCTTCGGCCAGCTGTATTGCCGCCTTGGAATAGTCCATTTCACCGGAGTTATTCAGCAGCTTAGCAGCGGCTTGCTTTTTCGCGTTTTCGGCAGCGGCTTCATCCATATCGCCGGCGCGCAGGGCGGTATCGGCCAAAATGGATACATGATTCGGCTGAACTTCCAAGTATCCACCGGATACATAGAAGACTTCCTCTTCACCGCCTTGCTTTTTGATGCGAACAGGACCAGGCTCTAAGCCAGTCAGCAGTGGTGCGTGACCATAGGTTACACCTAGGTCACCCAGGCTACCTGTTGCCACAACCATCTCTACCAAACCGGAAAAGATCTCTGTTTCTGCACTAACGATATCGCAATGGACAGTCATTGCCATAATCTGCCTCTCAAGCTTTTAGGGAGCGGCTTGCGCCGCGCCCAATTACTTCATTTTTTCGGCTTTCTCGACGGCTTCGTCGATAGTACCAACCATGTAGAACGCCTGCTCTGGCAGGTGATCGTAATCGCCAGCCAAAATACCCTGGAAACCACGGATGGTTTCTTTCAGGGATACGTACTTACCAGGCGCACCGGTGAATACTTCCGCTACGTGGAAAGGCTGAGACAGGAAGCGTTCAATCTTACGGGCACGTGCTACGGTCTGCTTATCTTCTTCAGACAGTTCGTCCATACCCAAAATCGCAATAATGTCTTTCAGCTCTTTATAACGCTGCAACACCATCTGTACACCGCGCGCGATGTCGTAATGCTCTTGCCCAATGATTAATGGATCAAGCTGACGCGAGGTTGAATCCAGCGGGTCGATAGCGGGATAAATACCTTTAGAGGCGATGTCACGGCTCAAGGTTACGGTTGAGTCCAAGTGAGCAAATGTGGTCGCTGGCGATGGATCGGTCAAGTCATCCGCAGGTACGTAAACGGCCTGAATAGAGGTAATAGAACCGGTCTTGGTCGAGGTAATACGCTCTTGCAGTACACCCATTTCTTCGGCCAGAGTTGGCTGATAACCTACCGCCGATGGCATACGACCCAACAGTGCCGATACTTCGGTACCCGCTAGGGTATAACGATAAATGTTATCGACGAAGAAGAGTACGTCTTTACCTTCATCGCGGAATTTCTCGGCCATAGTCAGACCGGTCAGTGCAACGCGCAGACGGTTACCCGGTGGCTCATTCATCTGGCCGTAAACCATGGCAACTTTGTCCAGTACGTTGGACTCTTTCATCTCGTAGTAGAAGTCGTTACCTTCACGAGTACGCTCACCCACACCGGCAAATACAGACAAACCGCTGTGCTCTTTGGCGATGTTGTTGATCAGCTCCATCATGTTAACGGTCTTACCAACACCGGCACCACCGAACAGACCAACTTTACCACCCTTGGCGAATGGGCATACCAAGTCGATAACCTTAATACCGGTTTCCAGCAATTCATCGGAAGCTGCCAACTCTGCGTAAGCAGGGGCTTTACGGTGAATTTTCATACGGTCTTTTTCACCGATAGGGCCGGCTTCGTCGATGGGGTTACCCAACACATCCATAATGCGACCCAAGGTTTCAGCACCTACAGGTACTTTGATCGCTTCATTGGTGTTTTCGACATCCAGACCGCGACGCAAACCTTCAGACGAACCCAGTGCAATAGTGCGTACCACACCGTCGCCCAATTGCTGCTGAACTTCCAAGGTTAGGTTTTTCTCGGTGATAGTCAGTGCGTCATAGACTTGAGGCACTGCATCACGTGGAAATTCCACGTCGATCACGGCACCGATGATCTGTACGATACGTCCGCTACTCATTTCCGATTCCTCTTTATTTCAGGCTCTTAGCCTGAAGGTTTAAGCTAAATTCTTCACAATGGCGTACGGGATTTTAAGAAATCGCCGCTGCACCGCTCACAATTTCTGACAATTCCTGAGTAATTGCCGCCTGACGAGCTTTGTTGTAGACAAGCTGCAGACCGTCAATAAGGTCACCGGCATTATCGGTGGCGCTTTTCATAGCGATCATACGAGCGGCTTGCTCACAAGCTCCGTTTTCTACGACAGCCTGGTAAACCTGTGACTCGATATAACGGGTCAGCAGGCCTTCAAGCAACTGTTCAGCATCCGGCTCATACAAGTAGTCCCAGTGATGCTGCAGCTCTTCGTCTTGTTTTGGCTCAAGTGGTAACAGCTGCGCTACACCAGGGTCTTGTGTCATGGTGTTCACAAACTCGTTGCTCACCAGGTACAACTTATCGATACCCTCATTAGAGTAGGCATCGAGCATAACCTTGACTGAACCAATCAAATCAGCAACGCTTGGTGCTTCACCAATGTCGCGAGTGCTTGCCAGCACACTGCCGCCAAAACGATTGAAAAACGCCTGCGATTTCGCACCGATTAAACACAAGTCTACGCCCACACCCTGTTCAGAATAGCTTTGCATTTTCTTCAATGCTGCTTTGAACAGGTTAACATTCAGGCCGCCACACAAACCGCGGTCTGTGGAAACGACGATGAAGCCCACGCGTTTAACATCGCGTTGCTGCATAAAACGGTGTTTGTATTCGGGGTTGGCGTTTGCCAGATGTCCGATCACCGAGCGCATACGGGTAGCGTAAGGTTTACCTTTTTGCATGCGTTCTTGAGCTTTACGCATTTTACTGGCGGCGACCATTTCCATCGCGCTGGTAATTTTTTGCGTGCTCTTAATGCTCGAAATCTGTGTGCGTATTTCTTTTGCGCCTGCCATTAATCCGGCCCTCGAGATTTCTTAACGGTGGTGCGCAAAGCGCACCACTGAACTTACCAAGTTTGGCTAGATTTAAACTTCTCAACCAAGGCTTTGAATTGCTCTTCCAAATCGCTGTTCCAATCACCGGTATCGTTGATTTGTTTAATCAACTCACCGTGTTCGGCATCAGCGTAAGACAGAAGGGCAGCTTCAAAATCCAAAATCTTATTGGTTTCGATGTCTTGCAAATAACCTTCGTTGGCGCAGTAAAGTACCAAGCCCATTTGCGCAATGCTCATGGGTGAGTATTGCTTTTGCTTCATCAGCTCGGTAACACGCTCACCGTGATCCAACTGGGCTTTAGTCGCGTCATCCAGATCAGAAGCAAACTGAGCAAAGGCCGCCAATTCGCGGTACTGAGCCAGTGCGGTACGAATACCACCAGAGAGCTTTTTGATAATCTTGCTTTGCGCCGAACCACCCACACGAGATACCGAAATACCGGCGTTCATCGCAGGGCGAATGCCCGAGTTGAACATGTCTGCTTCGAGGAAAATCTGACCATCGGTAATCGAGATTACGTTGGTCGGTACGAATGCAGAAACGTCACCACCCTGGGTTTCAATAATTGGCAGAGCGGTCAAAGAACCGGTTTTGCCTTTTACTTCACCATTGGTTTGTTTCTCAACGTACTCGGCGTTTACACGAGCGGCACGCTCTAGCAGACGTGAGTGCAAGTAGAAAACATCCCCTGGGTAGGCTTCACGACCCGGTGGGCGACGCAAAAGCAAAGAGATTTGACGGTAGGCCCAAGCTTGCTTGGTCAAATCATCGTAAATAATCAGGGCATCTTCACCGCGGTCGCGGTAGTACTCACCAATGGTACAACCGGCAAATGCAGCCAGGTACTGCATAGACGCTGGGTCTGATGCGGTAGCGGCAACCACTACGGTGTGTTCCATGGCGCCGTGCTCTTCTAGCTTACGCACTACGCTGGCAATCGAGGAAGCTTTTTGCCCGATCGCTACATAAACACATTTAATACCAGAGTCTTTCTGGTTGATAATGGCGTCAACAGCAATGGCAGATTTACCAATCTGACGGTCACCAATGATCAGCTCGCGCTGGCCGCGACCGATTGGTACCATTGAGTCAACGGCCTTTAAACCAATCTGTACTGGCTCATCAACCGATTGACGCCAAATTACGCCCGGTGCTACTTTTTCAATAGCGTCGGTTTGCTTGGCATCGATTGGGCCTTTTCCATCGATGGCATTACCCAAAGCGTCAACGACACGACCTTCGAGTTCAGGACCCACCGGCACTTCAAGAATACGGCCAGTACATTTACAGGTTTGACCTTCGGCAATGCCGAAGTAGTCACCCAGAATAACGGCACCGACAGAGTCCTGCTCGAGGTTAAGTGCCATACCAAACATGCCACCTTCGAACTCGATCATTTCCCCGTACATAACATCCATCAAACCGTGGATGCGTACAATACCGTCTGATACAGAGACAACCGTACCTTCGTTACGGGCCTCAGAAGACACATCGAGGTTATCGATGCGCTGTTTGATAATTTCGCTAATCTCGGATGGATTCAGCTGCTGCATGCTTTTTTCCTCAATCCTACGAATTGATTGCTTTGGCGAGTTTTTCTAACCGACCGCGCATGGAGCCGTCGATCACCAAGTCACCAGCTTTAATGACCACACCACCGAGTAATTGTTGATCGGTGATAGTGGACACTTTTACCTTACGCTCCAGTTTCGCACTGAGCGCGTCGGCCAGTTTTTGCTGGCTGGCATCGTCCAGTTCAAATGCTGTTGTCAACTCAACGTCAACGGCCTGCTCTTGGGCGGTTTTCAGCGCATCGAAAAGGGTGAATACTTCGGGCAACAAAGCCAAACGCTTATTGTCCGCCAGTAGCTGAACAAAGTTTTGGACTTTTTCGCTCAGCTGTTCACCGCAGACTTCAATCAGAGCGGCGGCTTGATCAGCGGGAGTCATACCTGGTGAGGCAACAATTTCTTTTGCCTTACCGTACTCGCTAACCAATGCCAGTGTTTTCAGTTGCGTTGCCCAACCCGCAAGATCGCTATGGTCGCGGGCGAATGTAAAAGCCGCTTTTGCATAGGGTCTTGCTAGGGTAGTCAATTCAGCCACAATTCACCTCACTTACAAACTGGCAGCCAGTTTGTCGATCATGTCTTTGTGAGCCGCTTGATCGACAGAAGACTCGAGCACTTTCTCAGCACCGGCAAACGCCAAGACAGAGACTTGTGAACGCAGCTGTTCTTTCGCGCGATTCATTTCTTGCTCAACTTCAGCTTGAGCGGCCGCTTTAATACGGTCTGCTTCAGTGCGAGCTTGCTCTTTCGCTTCATCGACGACTTGCGCTGCACGCTTATTGGCAGACTCCAGAATACCGGCAGCCTCAACCTTAGCTTCACGCAAGGTTTTAGTTGCTTTTTCCTGAGCCAGTTCCAAATCTTTGCTGGCGCGATCGGCGGCGGCCAGACCGTCAGCAATTTTCTTCTGACGCTCCAGCATAGCCGCAGTAATAAACGGCCATACATACTTCATGCAAATAAGCACAAAGACAATGAACGTTATGGACTGTCCAATGATGGTTAAATTAATGTTCACGCCGACACCTCGGTTATGGGAAGTTTCTGTGCGTTAATTCGGTTTTAGCTTACGCCAAACCTGGAACAGTAACGAACAGAATGTACATAGCGATACCCACACCGATCATTGGTACGGCGTCAAGCAGACCAGCGATCAAGAACATTTTGCCTTGCAGCATTGGAGCCAATTCTGGCTGACGGGCAGAACCTTCAAGCAGTTTGCCACCCAAAATGGCGAAACCAATAGCGGTACCCAGAGCGCCCAGACCAATCAACAGTGCAACAGCAATCAGTGCTAAACCCATGGTAAATCTCCTCGATTTAAGTATGTAAAAGTAAATTAAAAAAAGGTGTATATTTTAATGATTAAACTGATCTTCATCATCGTTATGGAACGCCATAGCCATATACACAATGGTCAGCACCATAAAGACAAACGCTTGCAGTGTAATCACGATAATATGGAACAGCGCCCAACCTAATTGCAACACACCGGCGAACAGGCCAAGAATCAAGCCGGCTCCAAACATGGTGGCAATCAGAATGAAGATCATTTCACCCGCATAGAGGTTACCGAACAAACGCAGGCCCAATGAGATAGGGCGGGCGAGTAGGGTGACTGACTCAAGCGCGAAATTAATAACAATAATAACCGGTGCCAACACAATCGCCGGCCCTTTGGTGGGCGGGTGGAAAGGGTGGAAGGTCAATTCTTTAACAAAGCCCACAAAACCTTTCTCTTTGATGCTAAACAACACCATCAGAAAGAAAACGGTAAAGCCCATACCCAGTGTAACGTTGGGGTCGGTAGTTGGCACAATCTTAAAGTAGAAGTGGGGGTCGCCGGCAATCCAGGCTGCCAACTGCGGAATAATGTCCACAGGAATCAAATCCATCAGGTTCATCAAGAAAACCCAAACGAAAATAGTCAGAGCCAAGGGCGCAACAAAACGGCTTTTGTACTGAAAACCATCTTTTACGGTTTTATCAATAAATTCGATGATGGCTTCAATAAAATTGAGCATACCAGTGGGGACACCCGCGTGTGCTTTGCTAGCACCCCAGCGAAATAGTGCTAAAAAGATAACACCTAGGCCAATTGACCAAAGCATTGAATCAAGGTGAATCGCATTGAACCCCATAGCCGACATTTCTTCTGAACAGTGTGCAACTGTCCAGCCGGTGGATTCTTGAACACTTTTACCATCGCAATAGGTACCGGCAGGCAATTTGCCATAGGTCCAGTTGGTTAAGTGGTGCTGGATATACTCGGTGGTGGTTGGTGCGCTACCTTCCGCGGCCATCTGTAATCTCTCAACTGTTAATTCACGTTTTAAATTGAGCGGAACTTTTTATGGTTTACCGCTCATTCGGTGGTGGCGCAAAACTTTAGCGGTCACCACCAACTGTACTACCTGGGCCAGAATGTAGGCACCGATAAAAACCGGCACACTGAAATCCACATCCCGGGTAAACACCGCCGCAAACAATACGGCAGTGAGTGTAAATTTCGCTGCTTCTGCTCCGTAGAGACGATTAACACTCGCGTAGACACTGGAGGCGCCGTTGATACGTCTGGCATACCAAGCAAATACAATTGCCGGCACCAAACATACGGTAAAACCCCACAGTAAAGACATCCCCCAACGCGGCTGCCAGAGTAGAGCCGGAAAACTGATACACAGGGTAATTACCCACAATCGCATCAAGTGCTTATAAACCGGTAATCTGGCTAGCTCAGCTGTCTGTCGGCGTGCCCCAAGCATCGATTCTTTATCGTTTGCCACTGCGATGGTGTCCTGCAATTTGGCAAATCTGTCGATTTACGCCGTATATTTACGTCTGCTTACAGATCAGCTGCAAAGCCGCAGCATTATAGGGGGTTTCCAGAGTGCCTTTCAACAGTGCAATCGTTAAATTCGCTCAGTTAGGGTCAATTGTGAACCTAATAGTGGGTAAAGACTGCAAAACAAGCCTTAACACTCCTTAACTGGCATGACCAATACCTGTGGATATTATTTTTTTGACCCAAAATAGGGCGGCGGTTATACCAAACCAAACACCTAGAGCACTTTTTACTTGGTTAATTTTTATTTTATATGGGACAAAATACCATCCAGCTCGTCAAGATTATTGTAGCTGATGACTAATTTACCCTTCCCTTTGGCTGAGTGCTGAATAGCGACACCGGCCCCCAGAGTTTCCGACAACTCATTTTGCAGCCGCTTAATATCCGCCGACTCTTGTGGTTTTGCGCCAATGGTTCCTTTGTTTTGTTCTTCTTGGATTTTTCGCACTAAAGCTTCAGCCTGACGCACAGTCATACCTTTGCCCACAATTTGCCTAGCCACTTGACGCTGCTGATCGGCCGTTAGGGACAACAGGGCGCGCGCATGGCCCATTTCTAAGTCACCGTGTTCGAGTAATTTTTTCACTTCTTCATCGAGGGCAATCAGGCGCAACAGGTTAGTCACCGTGGTGCGCGACTTACCCACCGCCTGAGCCACTTCCAGATGGGTGAGTTCGAATTCGTCTTGTAGGCGCTTGAGGGCGACCGCTTCTTCGATGGGGTTGAGGTCTTCACGCTGAATATTTTCAATCAGCGCCATAGCAATGGCAGCTTCATCCGGCACATCGCGCACCACCGCCGGTATTTTGTCGAGCCCCGCCTGTTGGGTTGCACGCCAGCGTCGCTCACCGGCTATAATTTCGTACTTGTCCTCACTGATGGGGCGCACAATGATCGGCTGCATAACACCCTGTGCCTTGATCGAGTCGGCCAACTCTTCTAAAGCTTCTGGGTGCATATCTCGCCGCGGCTGGTATTTACCACGCTGAATCAAATCCACTGGCAGTTGCATTAATTTGCCATCTGCCGGAGTGGGGGCTGGGGTTTGTTCTGCCGTTGAATCCCCTACAGGTACATCGGCCGGAGGAATATTAACCCCAGCACCCAATAGTGCGTCTAAGCCTTTGCCCAAACCTTTACGTTTTCCAGCCATGGTTCTACCTGTGTTCGACTAAATGCGCTATTGCGCCAATTCGGGGTTCAAGGGGACGCTACCAGCGCCTAGTTCGTTGCGGCGAATCAACTCGCCGGCCAGCGCCAAGTAGGCGATAGCCCCTTTGGACTGACGATCGTACACCAATACCGGCTGGCCATAACTGGGAGCCTCAGCAAGGCGTACATTACGTGGAATGCATGTGCGATAAACCCTGTCGCCAAAGTGTTCGTGTAATTGCGCCGACACATCATTGGTCAAACTGTTACGCGGGTCGTACATTGTGCGCAAAATACCCTCAATGCGCAGCTTTGGATTGAGCAGGTCATGTATTTGATTGATAGTACCAATCAGAGCAGACAACCCTTCCAGCGCGTAGTATTCACATTGCATGGTGATGATCACACCATCACAGGCTGCCAACGCGTTGAGTGTCAGCATATTGAGTGACGGCGGGCAATCAATCAAAATATAATCGTAATTACTCTTCACTTGCTCAAGTGCCCGACTAAGGCGGCGCTCTTTGTTCGGCAGTGACAGCATTTCAACTTCGGCGGCGGTTAAATCACCATTTGCAGGAAGGACGTGATACTTTCCCTCTTCGGATACCACCAGACAATCGGCCATTTGCGCCCGGTCGGTCAGCACATCGTAAACAGTTTCTTCCAACTCGGATTTATCCACGCCACTGCCCATAGTCGCATTGCCTTGTGGGTCGAGATCCACCAGCAATACTCGCTTTTTGGTAGCAACCAAAGAGGCGGCCAAGTTCACACAAGTGGTGGTTTTTCCCACTCCACCTTTTTGATTGGCTATGGCGTAAATTTTAGTCAAGTTGTTATCCTTCTTCTGGTGACAAGACCTGCGGTCTACCACTCTGGAGTCGGTGCTATTGGGGGTTGGCGACACCCGCCCCACTAAACGAGCCGTCTATTGTGTGGCAGATATGGACATCGGGCAAGCGCCACAGACAATTGCGAGCTTATTCAGGCTTTACCGGACGTTTGTTGATCACCAATAAATGTCTCTGCCCAGCCTCACCGGGTACGGATAGGGGAATATTCTGCTTCAATTCAAAATCCGGCTGGATATCCAGCAGTTCCTGCTCAGGGTAGATCCCCTTCATTGCGTAAAAGCAACCGTCATCGGCCAGCAAATGTTGGCACCAGTGGGTCATATCAGACAAACTGGCAAAAGCCCGGCTTACCACACCTTGGTATTTTTCACGGCTCTGGTGTGATTCAACCCGGCAGTTTTCCACCTCAACCCAATCCAAACCCAGCAGTGTTTTTACATGAAACAAAAAGCGTGTTTTTTTGCCATTACTATCGAGCAAAGTTAATGGTTGGTTGGGCCGACATATCGCCATCACCATACCGGGCAAACCACCACCGGTGCCTACATCAATAAACCTTCCATCCGGCAAGTGGGGTAGTATCGCCAGCGAGTCCAACAAATGGCGACTCACCATCTGATCAATATTGCGAACCGCCGACAAGTTATACGCTTTATTCCAACGCGAAAATTCTTGCAAGTATTGCAGTAATACTTCGATTGTATCCGGAGCTAAAGTCAATGAAAGGGATTGCACCCCTTGTTCAAGTTGTGCGCGCAAAGACAATGCCATTACACGGCCTCTGCTTTGGCGCGCCCCAACAAGCCGCGTTTTTTCATATACACCAAGAGTAATGAAACCGCCGCCGGTGTCACACCGGGTATGCGTTGTGCACGCGCTAATGTTTCAGGCTTGGCTTCGGATAATTTTTGTTTTACTTCATTCGACAAACCATCGACCGCATTAAAATCAAACGCGTCTGGAAAGCGTGTATTTTCATAAGCTCGCAATCGATCAATATCTTCTTGTTGACGCGAAATATAACCCGAATATTTTGCGTCGATTTCAATTTGTTCGGCTACCGCTTCACTGACATTGACCTCGCCTTTTAGGTTGGCAATATCGGTGTAATTTAATTCTGGCCGTTTTAATAAATCAAATAAACTGTATTCACGGGTCAGTGGACTTTTCACTTTTCCAGCTAATTCATCCGCTTGTGGTGTGCCGGCTTGAACCCAGGTATCTTTTAATCGGGCGCGCTCTACTTCAACCGCTTCGCGTTTTTCGCAGTAATCTTGCCACTGCGACTCGCCCACTAACCCCATTTGATAACCTTGTTCGGTTAATCGTTCATCGGCGTTATCTTCGCGCAACAACAACCGGTACTCGGCACGGCTGGTAAACATACGATAGGGTTCACTGGTACCTAATGTGATTAAATCGTCCACCAACACACCAAGATACGCTTGATCACGGCGCGGACTCCAGGCATCCAATTCGCGAGCGCGTCGCGCCGCATTTAAGCCAGCCAACAAACCTTGCGCGCCGGCCTCTTCGTAACCGGTTGTGCCGTTAATTTGGCCCGCAAAATACAAGCCTCCAATCACTTTTGTTTCCAGTGAGTATTTTAAATCTTGCGGGTTAAAGTAATCGTACTCGATGGCATAACCTGGACGCATTATATGTGCGTTTTCAAAACCTTTGATAGAACGCACTAAATTCATTTGTACATCGAACGGCAAACTGGTGGATATACCGTTGGGGTACAATTCGTGAGTCGTTAGACCTTCCGGCTCAATAAAAACCTGATGGCTCGGCTTGTCGGCAAAGCGATGGATTTTATCTTCAATGGATGGGCAGTACCTCGGCCCCACACCTTCAATGACACCCGAATACATCGGTGATCGGTCTAAACCACCTCGAATAATCTCATGGGTTTTTTCATTGGTGTGGGTAATCCAACAACAAACCTGCCTTGGCTGCATTGCGCGATTACCGCGTACTGACATCACCGGGCGAGGCTCATCCCCCCACTGTTCCTGTAATTCAGAAAAGTCGACCGATTTGGCATCGATTCGCGGCGGGGTACCGGTTTTTAACCGGTCAACTCGTAGCGGGTATTCACGCAAACGCTGAGACAATGCCTGTGCAGGTGGATCACCGGCGCGACCGCCTGAGTGGTTTTGCATACCAATATGGATAACCCCACCTAGAAAAGTTCCCGCGGTCAGCACCACTTGGTTAGCGAGAAACCGCAAGCCCATCTGAGTGATAACCCCACGCACTTCATCGGACTCAACAATCAAATCATCGACCGCTTGTTGGAATATCCAGAGGTTGGGTTGGTTTTCTAAGGTTTCCCGAATAGCTGCTTTGTACAGTACACGATCGGCTTGAGCGCGAGTAGCGCGAACCGCAGGGCCTTTGCGAGCATTTAAAACCCGGAATTGAATCCCCCCAGCATCGGTTGCCAACCCCATGGCACCACCGAGTGCATCAATCTCTTTTACCAGGTGGCTTTTGCCAATTCCCCCGATAGCTGGATTACACGACATTTGGCCCAGCGTCTCGATGTTATGGGACAGCAATAGGGTTTTTGCCCCCATGCGAGCAGCAGCCAGGCACGCCTCTGTGCCGGCGTGACCACCGCCAATCACAATAACGTCAAAACGATCCGGGTAATTCATTCAGGCCTCAAGGCTACCAAGGAAAAAAGGGCGAGCATTATATAGTGAAGTTGGACTGTATAAAACATGTTCAATACTTAATCTTTAAAATCTAGTTATACAGATAATTATTTAATAATAAATATATATATAAATATGTATTAAAGATTAATACTGTTGTTACTAATGGTAAGGCGGTTTTCTGTTTATAACCGTAATTTATCCTTTTAAAACAATGATTTATTGTGATTACAACTGGGTCTTAAAACTGCCTGTAAACTGGCAGAGAGCTCTTGATAAGCTATGGATGGAATAGCCAGTTATCCCCAGAATTTTTAAAACTCGAGTTATCCCCATTTTCATCATCAAGTTAATCAGTCTTAATACACAGGGTTATGGCCAATTCTGATTACTTAACAGGCAAAAAACACTTGAAAACAGTAACTTATGGGATAAACCTGTGAACAATTGTGGATAACCTTCGTAAGTTAGTGCTTTTAGGTGCTTGGCGCTGTGGGTAACCTTGTCCACTTCTGTGAATAAAACGCGTTTTTGAACTTTTGGGCGTGTTTATCCCTTTCAATTGAGAGTTGTTCTCAAGTGTATAATTTTTCAAATTTATTAATGTGTTATAGGTGGGTGTGTGAATCTTGCACTATGGGGTCAAATTAACGTCAGGTTTTTTGCCGGTCAGCTGCAATTAGATACGGTAGAGATGATCGCTGGTGGCGATATTTGCCAAAGTTACAGAGTCTCCGATGCCTTGTTGCGGATGTATTTTATTAAGATACACGTCAATCAGAAGCTTCTCGGGGCTGAACATCATAATTTACAGACTCTCCAGGCAGCATCGATCAGAACTCCTAAAGTATTGGGTTGCTTGTCATTTGAGACATTCGCGGTCTTGATTATGGAGTATTTATCCTTATCCGACAGTGGCGATGAGTACCTATTGGGGCAATCGCTGGCCCAGCTTCACACCTTACTAGCACCGGATACAATGTATGGTTTTGATGAGGATAACTTCATCGGACATAACCCTCAGTACAACAGTCAAAGTCCTAATTGGGAGCAATTTTGGTGGAGCCAGCGACTTGAGCCGCAGTTATTAATGGCTCAAGGCTCGGGGTTTTCGCCTGTCTCTATTGCAAGGATTCGCGAGTGTACACACGCACTTTTGGCTGATCACCAGCCGGCACCTTCTTTATTGCACGGGGATTTGTGGTCGGGTAACAAAGCATTTTTAGCCAATGGTGAGCCGGTATTGTTTGATCCTGCTACCTATTATGGTGATCGAGAGACGGATCTAGCGTTTACCCATGTGTTTGGCGGGTTTAATGCTGGGTTTTACCGAGGTTATCACCACCATTGGCCATTACCAGCCGGGGCCAATCAACGCCAATCGCTGTATAACCTTTACCATCTACTTAACCACTATAATTTATTCGGTAGTGGTTACGTCTCTTCTGTTTATGCGGAATTGGAACGCTTGGGTTTACAAGCCTGACCACCGTGTGAAACTTAACAGCCGGGATAAGACTCTAACGTTTTTTATCGACTTGGTTAAGAAGATTGTTTATGGATGATTCATTTCAGCGAGTAGGTTTTATTCGACGCAACGCAAGGTTTATACTTTTTGTTTTAGGTTTGGCTATTTTTCGGACCGCGGTGGCCGATTGGAATTACGTACCCTCAGGTTCAATGGAACCAACGCTTTACCCAGGGGATGTGTTGGTTGTAAACAAGCTTGCCTACGGCCCTTCTATTCCTTTTACTCGTTCGCGCTTACTGGCATTGGGACAACCAGACAGGGGTGATGTCATTACCTTTTTCCCCTCACATACAAAAGATTGTTTAGTAAAACGCGTTATCGGTGTTCCCGGAGACAAATTACGTATTCAAGGTAATCAGGTTTGGATCAACAATAAGCTTGTGTCTATTGAACAGGCACAGGGGCAGTATTGGGAGCTACTACCAGGTTCTCGTCATTTAATAGATCCGACAGGTGATCAGCCTATTTTAGAAGGCGAATTGCTCATTGCTGAGGGCAAATATTTTGTTATGGGTGATAATCGCGGTAACAGCCTCGATTCGCGCTTCTGGGGGCTGGTAGACGAGAGTCAGGTTATTGGGAAGGTGGTGGCGGTGGGTTTAAATTTGGGGGATCATTTCACTCAGCGAATGGTTCATGGAGTTTTGTAAGTTATTGTTTTTATTATGTTGTCGCCCTTATGTCAGGTAAATGACGTGGATTTGTCCGGTCTTTTTTAACAATACTAAAGGTGTGCCATAAACGCAGCACACCTCAGTACATTACGGAGCAAGGAATGAACGCTCGGAAATTAAGATTAGTGAAAGGCTGGTCTCAGGAACAGTTAGCCGAAATGGCTGGTGTCAGTATTCGGACGATTCAGCGTATTGAAAGAGGGCAGCCACCTTCTTTAGAGACGCGCAATGCACTTGCTGCGGTGTTTGAGGTTGATATCAGTGAGTGGCCTTTGGAGGGCATCGATATGAACACAACATCTACCGCAACTAATGAAACAGCAATAAATCACGAAGACTCGAAAGCGGAAGCGCTAAAAGAGCAAAAAGCGATGGAGTATGTCAGAGACGTTAAAGCGTTTTACTCAAATTTGGCATCGTATCTGTTAATTATCCCCTTTTTGGTTTTTGTAAATCTAACCACCTCGCCTGGCTATATATGGGTGTTTTGGCCCGCCATCGGTTGGGGTATCGGCCTGGCTTTACATGCCCTAAATGTGTTCGAGGTGTTTAACTTTTTTGGCTCCGATTGGGAGCGAAAACAAGTTGAGAAACGATTGGGGAGAAAGTTGTAGAGTAAGTCGCTAGAGGTCTGATGTCGGACGCTGTGGACAGACCTCAGACCTCAGACCGTTATTTCCCTATACAAAAAGAGGAAAATATGCGCCCCAGTAAATCATCGGAGGAAAACTCTCCGGTGATTTCCGACAAATGATTTTGCGCATCGCGCAGATCTTCAGCCAGTAGCTCGCCAGCGGCGTGTACTTGTAATTGCTCTTTACCTTGTTTAAGGCAGCTCTCTGCAGACAATAGGGCGTCTATGTGCCTTTGCCTGGCGGTGAAGGTTGCCTCGGTGGTGCTCTGATAGCCGATACAATCTTTTAGATGGCGTTTTAGTTGATCGAGCCCCTGGCCGGTTTTAGCGCTTATTGCCAGTGCGTTGGCAGGGAGTTTAGCGCTGTCTGCTAAATCGACTTTATTGTAAATGACGCTGACTTTATCGGAATGCTTTAAACGCTCGGTAAATTCTGGCCATACATTCTCGGGTTGCCATTCAGGGTGGTTAATTGCATCGAGTGTGTCGATCATCAGCAGTATTCGATCGGCTTTTTCTATTTCAGCCCAAGCTCTTTCGATACCTATTTTTTCTACCTGATCGGACGCTTCGCGCAGACCTGCGGTATCGATAATATGTAGTGGCATACCGTCGATATGTATATGCTCTTTGAGTACATCGCGAGTGGTGCCGGCGATGTCTGTGACAATTGCACTGTCTCTTTCTACCAGTGCGTTTAAGAGGCTGGACTTACCCGCATTGGGTTTGCCAGCGATGACCACTTGCATACCATCGCGGACCAATTGGCCTTGTCTCGCTTGCTGGATTAACTCGGTCAGAGCCTCGTTAATCTGATCCAGGTCACCAGCTACCTTGCCATCACTAAGAAAGTCGATCTCTTCTTCTGGGAAATCAATAGCGGCCTCTACATAGATGCGCAGAGCTATCAGAGATTCCACCAATTTATGGACTTGGTTGGAGAACAACCCTTGCAGTGAGTTTAGTGCGTTGCGCGCGGCTTGCTCTGAACTGGCCTCAATTAGGTCGGCTATGGCTTCGGCTTGGGCTAAATCTAACTTGTCGTTAAGGAAGGCTCGCTCTGAGAACTCACCAGGGCGTGCCTGGCGTGCTCCTAACTGTTTGACCCGCTCTAGCAGTAAGCCCAAGACAACCGGTCCACCGTGCCCTTGCAGTTCGAGTACATCTTCACCGGTAAAGGAGTTTGGGCCTTTGAAGAGCAATGCTATGCCCCGATCGAGTTCTCGGTCTTCGGCATCAATAAAGGGTAAGTAGTGCGCTTGACGGGGTTGTAAAGTGTTCTGGGTAATAGCCGAGGCTATAGCGGCCGCTTGTGGACCGGACACCCGGATAATACCGACACCGCCGCGACCGGTAGCGGTCGCAACGGCGGCAATGGTGTCAGAAGGCGTTAACACCATGAAATCACCTTATCGTCTATGTGCTGGCATTGTCCGACTTTTCAATTTGTCGGGTAATAACCATCTGTTGCAAGAACGACAGGGTGTTGTTAGTTACCCAGTACAGAACTAAACCGGCCGGGAACCACAAGAACATAAAGGTAAACACCACCGGCATTAACTTCATAATTTTGGCTTGAGTTGGGTCTGGTGGCTCTGGGTTGAGTCGCATGGTGAGCCACATGGTAAAGCCCATTAACAGCGGCAAGACAAAGATTGGATCTTTAATCGACAAATCTGGAATCCACAAGAAAGGTGTGTGGCGTAACTCAACCGACTCCATCAGTACCCAATACAACGCCAAAAACACTGGCATCTGGATTAACATGGGTAAACAACCGCCCAGAGGGTTCACTTTTTCGTCGCGATAGAGCTTCATTGTCTCTTGCGACATTTTTTGTCGATCATCACCGTGGCGTTCTTTTAGCTCCTTCATTTTAGGAGCAAGTTTACGCATACGGGCCATAGACCTATAACTGGTGGCACTTAGCTTAAAGAAAATTGCTTTAATAATAATTGTCAGGGCAATAATTGATAAACCCCAGTTACCAATAATCTCATGAATGTACTTCAACACACCGAATAATGGCTTGGCCATCCACCATAGCCAACCATAATCCACGGTTAAGTCTAAATACGGAGCTATTGCCTCTAGAGCTTCGGTGTCTTTAGGGCCGGCGTAATACTGAACCGCTATAGCTTGGGATTCACCTGGAGCGACTGTCGTCATCGGTGAGGTAAAGCCCATTAAGTAAATATCCTGACTACCTTGTTGGCGTAAGTAATACTGATTTTGGCTTTCGGCGGCGGGAATCCAAGCGCTGATAAAGTAGTGCTGAACCATGGATACCCAGCCACCTTGAACACTGGCTTTGAAACTTTTTTCTTCCAGATCATCAAAAGAAAATTTCTTATAGCGTTCATCATTGGTTGTTAAAGCGGCACCGACAAAAGGCTGCATACCAAAACCATTGGCCGTGTCAGGCTCGTGACTGTCGCGTTTAATTTGACCATATAAGGCGGCTTGCCAGTTTTCGCTGCTCCCGTTTTCAATCAGGTAGCTAACTTCAACTCGATACTCACCTCGATAAAAGGTAAATCGCTTAGTGACTGTTACTGAGTCCTGTTTAGTCGTCAGGTCAACTTGTAAGGTGTCTTGACCTTCGCTCATTTGATATTGAGTATCGCTTGCGGTAAATACTGGGCGTCCGTCAGAGCTGTCGGTACCGTTAGGGCCTATTAAGCCACTCTGTGCGGTGTAGGTTTTACTGCCACGATTGTTTACCAGCACAAAAGGTTGGTCTGGGGTATCTATTTCGGCGTAGTGCTTAGGCAGCGAAACTTCGGTGATATCACCGCCAGTGGGGTTAATGGCGACTTTCAAGGTGTCGGTTGTCACGCGAATTACCTGAGTGCTGGTAATTTCTGGTGAGGCCTGGCCGGGTATCTCGGTAACGGGTACATCGCCACTAACCACTGCAGGGATATCGCTGTCTTTAGGGCTGTTGACTTGCTCCTCGGCAATTTCAGCCGTTGTTTCGGCTTGCCGTTCTTGGAACTCTTCCCAGCGTATCACCAGGAGCACGATTACTGCGACCATTGCCGCGATTAACAGATTCTTTTGCCAATCCATTTTAATGTTTGCCATTGGTTAGTGGTTAATTGTTGGTTTTAGTTGGAACTGGGTCTATACCACCCGGGTGCCAAGGGTGGCATTTTAATAGGCGGCTGACTGTTAGATAAGACCCTTTTATAAAACCGTGAGTCATTATGGCTTCCTCACCATAGTGTGAGCAACTGGGGTAGAAGCGGCATTGATTGCCGATCCATGGGCTCAATAAATATCGATAGAGTCGGATACATTTAATGGCAAGCCAGCTCACGATTGGGCCTCTTGTTGAGCTTTTTTGTGTTGTAAACGCCGCCACTGCTTGGCCAGTAGCTTAAAGATTTGCTCGTTGTCTAACTCGGCCAATCCCCGGCGAGCCAGTACAATAACATCTAACCCATATAAATGTTGTTGGTGCTGACGAAAACTTTCCCGAATTAATCTCTTAACTCGGTTGCGATCAACAGCGAAGCGGATATTCTTTTTTGCGATGACCAGTCCAAGGCGGGCTGTTTGATCATCGTTACTGCGAGATAGCATCAATATATGCTGATGTGAGGCACGAAAGGGTGCGTCATCAAATACCGCCTTAAATTGAGCGGGCTTCAATAAACGTTGTTGTTTGCTAAAGGCATTCGAGCTCACAGGGCTGCGACCTCGTTAAATTGAAAACTGACCACACACAAAAGGCACCGGTGTAGTGCTTCATCATATAATGAAGACGCTACAGCGGTGCCTTTTGTATCACGCGCAGTCTCAGGCTTAATTAGGCGCTTAAGCTTTTACGACCTTTTGAGCGACGACGAGCCAATACTGCACGACCGTTTTTGGTGGCCATACGAGCACGAAAGCCGTGGCTACGTGCGCGTTTTAATACGCTGGGCTGAAATGTTCTTTTCATGGGTTAACCTACCGATACCTGTATTGATCACACAGTGTGCGAAAAAGAGGCGGCGATTTTATAGAAGAACACTAGCAAAATCAATGCTTAATCCTTAATGAGTTATAAATTTATCTATACAGGGTTTATATACTTTGTTTACACAGTTTTTCACGGGGTTATCCACTGGGTTGTTATTGAGAGATGGTTGTTAGTGAGGTTGTTGTATTTTGTGGATAAACCTGTGTAAATCTTTTTTATAACCTGCATAAAACCTCTTAAAATTAACAATTTACCTTGATTTTACTGATCTGGATAGATTTTTGTTCTTTGGTGTGGATAACTAGCTTTTGGCAAGGTAAACTAGTGAGTTCTAAGGCGAGCACCAAACGTTGTAGCAAGGTGTTTGTGAATAATATTGGGGGTTAGTTTTGCCGGAATCGGTGTGGGAATTTTGCGTTTCCAGTCTTCAGGATGAGTTGCCATCGCAACAATTTAATACTTGGATTCGACCGTTAAAGGTTGAGGGGGGCGCTGATGGTGCCAGCCTGCGTATTCTTGCGCCTAACCGATTTGTTTGTGATTGGGTTAGAGAGAAGTTTTTAGCCCGAATATCTGAACTCGCTCTTCAGTACCAAGACGAACCATCACTTACTATTGATGTAGGGGTGGGCAATCGCTCTGGTGGCAACCCCGCTATTATGCGTCGACCGGCCCCAACAGCGACGCAGTCTAATCCTGCCCCAGCGGCAGCAGCGCCTGAGACAACCCCTGTTGCTCATAATGCCTCAGTGACTGCTCCTCCCCCGCAACCGCCAATACAGGCTTCCAGGCCAGATGTAGAGGGGGCGCTTAAGCATCAAAATAATGTCAATCGAGCTTTCAGTTTTGAAAGTTTTGTCGAGGGTAAATCTAACCAGTTGGGTTTAGCAGCCGCGAGACAAGTAGCAGAAAACCCCGGTGGTGCTTACAACCCACTTTTTATTTACGGTGGAGTTGGGCTGGGTAAAACTCACTTGATGCAAGCTGTGGGAAATGCACTGCTGCAGAAAAATCCCAATGCTAAGGTTATATATTTACACTCTGAACGCTTTGTGGCGGATATGGTAAAGGCACTGCAATTAAATGCCATTAATGACTTTAAGCGTTACTATCGTTCTGTTGATGCATTGTTAATTGATGATATTCAATTTTTTGCGGGTAAAGAGCGCTCTCAGGAAGAGTTCTTTCACACTTTTAATTCGCTATTGGAAGGTGGCCAGCAAATTATTCTTACCTGTGACCGTTATCCAAAAGAGATACACGGCTTAGAGGAGCGGCTTAAATCTCGCTTTGGTTGGGGGTTAACCGTAGCGGTAGAACCCCCTGAGCTCGAAATGCGAGTGGCTATTTTAAAGAAAAAGGCCCAGCAAGTTGAGGTCGATTTACCTGATGATGCGGCTTTCTTTATCGCGCAGAGGATTCGGTCAAATGTACGTGAGCTAGAGGGTGCACTAAAAAGAGTGATAGCGAGTGCTCACTTCACAGGAAGATCGATTGATGTAGAGCTGGTACGCGAGGCCCTGAAGGATTTACTAGCACTGCAAGATAAACAAGTGAGTGTGGATAATATTCAGCGGGTTGTCGGTGAGTATTACAAAATTAAAATCGCGGATATGTTATCTAAACGGCGCAGTCGCTCAGTTGCCCGGCCGCGTCAGGTGGCTATGGCATTAGCGAAAGAGTTAACCAATCACAGTTTGCCTGAGATTGGTGAAGCTTTCGGTGGGCGCGACCATACAACCGTTTTACATGCCTGCCGTAAAATTAAAGAGTTGGAAGAAGAAGATGCAGATATCAGAGAAGATATGAAAAATCTGCTACGTTCTTTAACCTCTTAAACCAATCAATCAGTAAGCCCTATATTCAAGGACTAAGACAAGAGACCATCACATGAAATTTGTCGTATCGCGAGAGGCATTGATCAAACCCCTGCAACTGGTGGCGGGTGTTGTTGAGCGTCGCCAGACCTTACCTGTTCTATCCAATGTGTTGTTGGTTCTAGAGGGGAATAGGCTGTCCCTGACGGGCACCGATCTAGAGGTGGAAATTGTCGGTCGGGTAGAGCTGGAAGCTCCTGGAATTGATGGTGAAATCACTGTACCGGCCCGAAAATTTGTGGATATTGTTCGCTCATTGCCGGATGACGCTGTGGTGGAGTTAATTGAGGAAGAGAGCCGAATTTTATTAAAAAGTGGCCGTAGCCGCTTTACCCTATCTACCTTGCCAGCCAATGATTTCCCCAATGTTGAGGATGGTCCCGGTGATTTGCAGTTTAGTGCACAACAAGGAGAGATAAAGCGACTTATTGATAGAACTGCTTTTGCAATGGCTCAACAGGATGTCCGTTACTACCTAAACGGTATGTTATGGGAAGTTCAGCAAGATCAGTTGCGAGTAGTGGCCACTGATGGCCATCGTATGGCAATGTGCACACGAGCTCTGGGAATCAACACCTCTGAGTTGGTACAGGCTATCCTGCCCCGTAAAGGCGTGTTAGAGCTTGCTCGACTAATGAATGACAATGAAGAGTTGGTGGATGTTGTACTGAGCGCGAATCATATTCGCGTGGCATCCCATGAATATACATTTACCTCCAAACTAGTAGACGGTAAATTCCCAGATTACGAACGAGTATTACCGCGTGGTGGCGATAAGATTATGTACGGCTCACGCAGTGAATTAAAACAAGCCTTTTCTCGCACGGCTATTCTATCCAATGAAAAGTATCGTGGTGTACGTTTGTTGCTGGATAGCGGCCAGCTAACAATTGTAGCGAACAACCCCGAACAAGAAGAAGCTGAAGAGCAACTAACCGTTGATTACGCTGGAGACTCTCTTGAGGTGGGCTTCAATGTCAGCTATCTGACAGATGTTGCCAATGTACTGAACAGTGATGCGATTAAGATCACTCTCTCAGATGCTAATAGCAGTGCTTTGCTAGAGGAGCCTGAAGAGGGCGACTCTCTCTATGTTGTTATGCCTATGAGGCTCTAAGACTTAGAATATGCCTATCCAGCGGCTGTTGGTCACCCAGTTTCGCAATTTGTTACAGGTCGACGTCCAGCCTTCACCCGATATCAATCTTCTTTATGGTCAGAACGGCTCTGGTAAAACATCTTTACTGGAGTCAGTTTATTTGTTGAGCCTCGGGCGCTCTTTCCGCAGCCATAAAATTAAGCCGCTTATTAATGAAAGCGCCTCTGAATTAACAGTCTTTGGAAAATCAAGTGCAGCCAGTATTGGTATTACCCGTCCACGACGTGGTGATTCTCAGTTTAAGGTTAATGGCTCAAGGATAGCTTCACTGGCTGAATTAACCCGCTCTTTACCGGTGTTGGTAATTAACAGTGATACTTTCCGGTTGATAGAAGGTGGGCCAAAAGAACGACGTCAACTTCTCGATTGGTTAGTGTTTCACGTGGAACCTGGCTTCTTCATCACCTGGAAGAATGCCAGCCGGTGTTTAAAACAACGGAATGCAATGCTGCGTCGTGATAGAATACCCTATGCTGAGTTTCATCCTTGGGATAGAGAGTTGGCGGGGCTCAGCCAGCTGTTAGCTGATTATCGCTGCTGTGCATTTGATCAATTCAAAGCCGTTTTCTTGTCACTAGTGGAAGAGTTTGTTCAGATTGAATCTCTTACGGTAGAGCTTGAGCAAGGTTGGGACACCACTGGTAATCTGCTGGATATCTTAGAGCAGCATTTTGACCGCGATAAGAAACAAGGCTTTACAGGCACTGGCTTCCATCGGGCGGATATCAAAATCAAAGTAGGCTCCCATAAAGCTGAAGAAGTACTGTCACGGGGCCAACAGAAACTGCTGGTTTGCGCCTTAATCCTTGCTCAGTGCATGGTGTTTCAGCAAACAAGTGGAAAGAATTGTATATTGTTAGTCGATGATTTGCCCTCTGAGTTAGATGATAAGTATCAAACTCTGATGGTTAATTGGATTAACAAGCTTAATTGCCAGGTGTTTGTGACAGGGGTTGATGTGTTAGCTCTGTCAGAACCTTGGGGAAAGATGGTTGATCGGGATATTAAAGTGTTCCACGTGGAACACGGAGAGATAAAACACGAAGAGCGACTGGCGCTATCTGAAACGGAATAAGCCAGCCTTACTAATAAGCGGAGTAAACCTACTATGTCAGACGATAAACCCAATTATGACTCGTCCAGTATTAAGGTGCTAAAAGGCCTTGATGCCGTACGTAAGCGACCGGGTATGTATATTGGGGACACAGACGACGGCACGGGTTTGCACCATATGGTCTTTGAGGTGGTGGATAACTCCATTGATGAGGCATTGGCAGGCTTTTGTTCAGAAATTCGCGTTGTCATACACCCCGATGAATCAGTTTCGGTATCAGATAATGGTCGTGGCATCCCCACTGAAATGCATGAAGAGGGTGTGTCTGCGGCAGAGGTCATTCTGACCGTATTGCACGCCGGTGGTAAGTTTGATGACAACACCTATAAAGTGTCAGGTGGTTTACACGGTGTGGGTGTTTCGGTGGTTAATGCTCTTTCAGAAGAACTAAAGCTCACCATCCGCCGCGGTGGCAGCGTACATGAGCAGGTCTATCAGCACGGTGTACCACAAAAGCCCCTAACGGTTGTGGGTGAAACAACCTCAACGGGAACAGAAATTCATTTTAAGCCTTCCGCTGACACCTTTAGCAATATCAAATTCGAGTTTGAACTCTTGGCTAAGCGTCTGCGCGAGCTGTCGTTCCTAAACTCCGGTGTGCGTATCGTTCTAAAAGATGAGCGCAGTGGTAAAGAAGAAGTGTACGAATATGAAGGTGGTTTGCGTGCCTTTGTGGAGCACCTTAATGCCAATAAAACCCCAATCAATAAGGTTGTACACTTTACTGACCAGCGAGAAGACGGCATTGCAGTAGAAGTTGCCCTGCAGTGGAACGATTCCTTCCAGGAAAATATATTCTGTTACACCAATAATATTCCTCAGCGCGATGGTGGTACTCACTTAGCAGGCTTTCGGGCTGCATTGACGCGGGGTTTAAATACCTACATTGAAAAAGAGGGCTTGGCGCAGAAAGCTAAGATCAGCACCACAGGTGATGATGCACGAGAGGGGCTAACAGCGATTATTTCTGTAAAAGTACCCGACCCTAAGTTCTCATCGCAAACCAAAGACAAGCTGGTTTCTTCTGAGGTGAAAACCGCGGTAGAGCAGGAAATGAGTCATAATTTGGCTGATTTCCTGTTGGAAAACCCAGCCGAAGCCAAGCAAATTGTGGGTAAAATGATCGATGCGGCCCGCGCTCGTGAGGCGGCCCGTAAAGCCCGTGAGATGACACGCCGTAAAGGCGCACTGGATATAGCCGGGTTACCGGGTAAACTGGCAGACTGCCAAGAGAAAGACCCAGCGCTATCAGAACTTTACCTGGTGGAGGGTGATTCTGCTGGCGGTTCCGCCAAACAGGGCCGTGCCCGAAAAACCCAAGCCATCTTGCCACTAAAAGGTAAGATTCTAAATGTCGAGAAAGCGCGATTCGATAAAATGCTGTCCAGCGTTGAAGTAGGTACTCTGATTACTGCGTTGGGTTGTGGTATTGGTAAAACTGAGTTTGACCCGGAAAAGCTGCGCTATCACAGTATCATTATTATGACGGATGCTGATGTTGATGGATCGCACATTCGCACCTTGTTGCTGACCTTTTTCTTCCGCCAAATGCGCGAATTGATTGAGCGCGGTCATGTTTATATTGCCCAACCTCCTTTGTATAAAATTGCCAAGGGTAAGCAAGAGCAATATTTAAAAGATGAACCCGCCCGTATCGCTTTTTTGACCCAAGCGGCCCTTGAAGGTGCAAGTCTTCATGTTAACAGCGATGATCCAGGTATACGCGGTGAGCAACTTGAAAACTTGGTGCGTGAATATCGCAGCGTGATGGAGACCATTGAGCGTCTATCGCGTTTGTACCCACCAGAAGTGCTTGAGCAAATGATTTATATGCCTTCATTATCACCTGAAAACCTAGGTGATGAGCAGGTTATGAATGAATGGTGCGAAAAGCTAGCATCTAAGTTCCACAACAGCCACAAAGCGGGTGCCGATCGCTACGAATTGACCGTGCGGGAGGATCAAGAGCGCCATCTTTATTTGCCTCATGTGGAGATCATTGAGCATGGTGTAGCTGCGGAGTATCCATTTAATCACGAGTTCTTCGCATCCGGTGAATATCGAGCAATTGTAGGCTTAGGTGAGAAGCTCGATAATTTGTTGGAGGACGGCGCCTTTGTCAAACGCGGTGAGAAAACTCAAGAAGTCGACACATTCGATGCTGGTTTAGAATGGCTCATGAAAGAGGCTACTCGCGGTTACTCTATCCAACGTTATAAAGGGCTGGGTGAAATGAACCCAGAGCAATTGTGGGAAACCACAATGGACCCACAGAGCCGTAGAATGCTTAAAGTGACTATTCAGGATGCTATCGCTGCCGATCAAATTTTCACGACACTTATGGGTGATCACGTTGAGCCACGTCGTGAATTTATTGAAACTAACGCACTGGCAGTGGCCAATCTGGATGTGTAAGTAAGTACTAACTACATTATTTTTGGCGTGCTTTAATGGCCAAAATCTTCCTCTAAACAGTTTTTGTTGGGGGAAGGTTTGGGCCAAACACCCTCAATCATGAATACGTTCAAGCCTGCCAACCTGTCTATCAAAGCTCTATTTTTATTTGCAGTTATTTAACTGCAGGCTATAAAAGCTCGATTATAGGGCCAAAATATAGCCCAAATACCTGCCAGAATATTCCCTATATTAAAAACAGACTATCTTCCTGAATTTTTTTCAAATCCCGAATAATAAACCAAATTTTAAAATTCTTTTAATTTCAATGGTTTACGGTTGGGTCATTTATTTGTTTAAAGTGGGTCGGGTCAATTCTTACGAAAAAGCGAAACTGAGTCGCGACTATTGAGTGGAAAGCGGATTATCAATTGCAAGGAGAGCTATTGCCAACACAACGGTTTCGTGAGCCTGAATCAGATGACAAAAATGCCTAAGACAAAGTCTTATGATCAGGCACTACTTTGGGGAGAAGAATTCGATGTTTAAACATTCAAAGCTTTCGGTAGCAATACTAGCTACCTTGTCGGTGGCACCAGTAGCCAGTATGGCTCAAGAAGAAGAGGTGCTGTTCGAGGAAGTAATCGTACGAGGTATCGCAAGCAGTATTGAACGCAGTATTGATCGAAAGCGTGATCAATCTTTGATTTCAGATGGTATCTCGGCTGAAGATCTGGGTAAGTTCCCAGACAATAATATCGCCGACTCACTCCAGCGTGTACCCGGTGTGGCAATTGATAGAGATGGCGGTGAAGGTCGATTTGTCAGTATTCGAGGGCTTGGCCCAGATTTCACGGCGGTACAAATAAACGGCCGTACACCAGCTTCTGAAAATGAAGAGCGGGCTTTTAGTTTTGATACCCTGGCCTCCGAATTGGTGAGCACTGTTGATGTCTTTAAGACGTCGGCACCAGGCTTGAAAGAAGGTGGTTTAGGTGGAACGATTGATATTGTCACCGCACGTCCATTTGATTTTGATGGTTTTAAGTTCGCAGGCAGCTTAAAAGGGCAGTACGAAGAGAACAGTGAAGAGACCAGTCCGCAAGGCTCTTTTATTATCAGCAATACGTTCAATGACGGCATGTTTGGTGTTTTGGCGTCAATGACCTACCAAAAACGAAACACGTTAGAGTATGTGGTTAGAAATGAACACATTGCCAATACAAATCTAGAGCCGTTTCTTAGCTTTACCACGCCAAGTGAAGGTTGGGGTGGTGGCTATGCCTACTCAGGCGATGGTCTAGAAGAAGACACCTACCGTATTCAAAGCATTTACGCCGGCAGCGAAGAAGTGACTCGTGAGCGAGTTGGTGGCAACCTCGTCTTTCAGGCCAGACCGACGGAAAACCTGACTTTAACCGCTGATGTTATTTATTCAGACTACAGCACATCATCTACTGAGTATTCGACCGGTTCGTATCTTTGGGCGCCTACTTTGTCAGACCAAAATGTGGTGGATGAGAACGGCTTTTACCAAGTAATTAACCATGGTTACGACGAAGGTTATGATATTACTGGTTACGCCCACCTGTTAACCACGAAAGAGAGACCGACCGAATCGGTTATTGGCGGCTTTAACGCTGAGTGGTATATCACCGATGATTTAGTGATGACGGCTGATATAGCACACTCAGAGGCGGAGTTGGATAACCGCGGTTTGGATCGCTTGTATATTGCCGAATTTCTTAACCGCCCTGGCTACATTATGACCTCAGATGGCGGAATTCCGACCTATGAGTATCGTGACGAAGACGCCATTAAGCCCGAGATGGGCAGCCAAAATATGCAAGACCTGAGGGCGCGTATTACCTCGAATGATGGTGTGTATAACAAAGGTACTAACGATGAGTTTAAGTTGGACTTTGCTTGGGACGCCGATGGTGAATACTTACAAGGCGTGAAGTTCGGCATCAATAACACGATATCTGAGAAGCAGACAGAATATTGGAAAACTCCTGAATTGATCCGTCGTATGTACCACGGCCTGGCTACCGGGCAAGAGATTGATTACGATAGCATTATTACCGGTGTACAGGAGTCGGGTGACCATTTTGGTGGCCTTAACGCCGATGTTTATATGATTGATCCCGTGGCGTATCGGGAGTGGATGGCAGAAAATATCGATGGCCGAACCCGAGCAGATACAGCCACCGGTATAGCGTCTAAAGAAGCCTTTATTGAAAACGGCTACAGTTGGGCCGCGGTCAAGTCTAACGATTCTTATGTCATCGAAGAAGATGTTATTTCAGCTTATCTTGAGTTAGATTTCGAAGTAAACCTGATGGGGATGCCATTAGAGCTCGTTGGTGGTCTGCGTTACACCGAAACATCGTTAATCTCCGATGGCACTTCTCAAGTATTGGAATCATTGGAGCGTGAATCTACCGGACCCGGCGAACCACCATCGCCCTGGTTAGTGCAGAACTACGCAGATGCTGCAGGTACCGCCGTATCGATAGACAGCAATTACGACAATTGGCTGCCGTCTCTTAATGCTACCTTGCAGGTAACAGAAGATCTTTATGTTCGAGCAGCGGTCAGTGAAACCCTAACACGACCGACTCTGTCAGCTCTTGCACCTTATACGACCTATCAAACAACCACTGTGTCAACGCGCACCGCCATGGGTGGCAACCCCGATTTGAAGCCGTATAAATCAACCAACTATGATTTGGCGTTCGAGTACTATTACGGCGATTCCGATATCTTATCTTTGGCTTTTTATCAAAAGAACATTGATGACTATATCGTGCGGTACTCGCAATTGGAAACCATAGAAAATGTTGCGGTTGAAGACCCTAGCTGGCAAGAGTTTATGGTGACTCGCCCACACAATAGTAAGTCTGCCACGATTGAAGGTGCAGAGATTAATATCACGCACTTATTCGATATAGGGGTTGGTGTAACGGCAAACTATACGTTTGTTGATAGCAGTGCCACCCTAAGCGAAGCGAGTGATGCCGAGCAATTTGCCCTTCCTGGGCTGAGTGATACCGGTAATGTTTCTTTGTTCTACGGCAACGAACTCTATGAAGGTCGATTAGCGTATAACTATCGCACCGATTTTCTTGGTTTAGTGTTTAACGGCCCATCAAACGAGCCGGTTCACTATGATGCGTATGGAACCTTAGATTTCTCCTTTAGCTACAACATTACAGAAAACATGTCGGCCTTTATTGAGGGTATCAATGTTACAGGTGAGGTTGTGAATAAATACGGTCGTTACGAAAATCAATTTGTTGGTTACGAAGACACCGGAGCAATTTATACCTTTGGCTTAAGAGCCAATTTCTAAAGAGTTTGTTTCCTCGCTTTGGCCCGGGTAATACCGGGCTTTTTTTATCGATAGGGTTAGGAAAAATGAAAATTTCAAATATTTATATTATGGCTAAAGTAGTAGTCATTATGCTAATCAGCCAGATTACTGTAGCTGAAAACTCGGCTTCAATTGGCGGACATTGCGTAGAAATTAACGGCATGTATGTTTCTCTGAACAGAGGAAATACTGATCTTTTAGGAAATTTTAATCGAGAAACAGAATTATTGGAATTTAGCCAGAGCAATGGCATCAATTATTTAATTCTCTACGGTCTAGAAGGTATGGGGCCGGATGTTTCTCGACAAAATAAACTGGCAAATTTTATCTCTAGAGCGAAAACATACTACGGTATTCAGGAAATAGCGGCTGCACTGGGCTCGGCATCATCAGCCGATGAAATGCTCGCCTATAACAATACCCGGACGAACATTGAAAAACTGGATGTTTTAAATCTTGAGTACGAATTTTGGAATCGTGAAGACAGAGAGCAAGCATTTACGGAAACTATGAATATTTTATCTCATTTTGACAGCGTTGCTCGTGGGAATGAGTTAAAAACAGAAATTTATATTGGCTGGATAAACGCAGAAGAAGGTGCAGCTTTAGCCGATGCGGTAGATAGAGTACTTGTACACTATTATCGACAAGACGATATTAATATTATTCAATATGGATTAGACCGCCTAGAGTTTTTGGCGTCGGGTAGTCGAACTGTAGAGATTGCTCCTATATTTTCTAACGAAGGTCCTACCAATACAGGTGATCCAACCTCTTACTTTATGGGCCCATGGCTGGAAACACACTCTATTGATCAGCCCTTTAAAACATGGATGACAGAGTATCAGCAACTAGATGACGTATGGAAACAAAAACTCGAGGTGGTCGGTAGTACCTGGTTCTTATATAACCATTTCGCTGATATATCTGTAAATAACGAAAATCATATTAATTTACAGCCTGTGTCAAATAAGGCCTGTGTAAGTGAAGAGGTAACACTTCAGCTTAATAGCAGTGCCAGTGAAAAAGATATTACATGGTTTAAAGATGGGCAATGTTTAACGAATACTCAGAGCATTCAAGGTGCTGATTCACAGACACTGCAAATTAATAGCCTAAAGGTCGATGACATAGGTAGGTATCAAGCGCGTGTGGTTAGTTATGACGCTACCAATCCGTCTAGCCATGTGACTAAAACCGCTAAAATAAAACAAAAAAATAAATGTTCACCAAATCAAAATATAGCGTTAAATAAAACCGTCGATGCGTCGTCGTTCGTAGCGTCAGGGTATGAGCCCTGGCGTATTACAGACGGCGACATCACCAATAGTCGCTGGGCCAGTGAATACACCGGAGATCAATGGATACAGGTCGATTTGGGGAGTGAATTTTATATCAAAAATATCACCCTAACTTGGGATCCGGCTTATGCAATCGATTACCAGGTGAGCCTGTCTACCGATGGCAGTGAATGGAGATCATCTATCGATATTTCAGATAACAATCAAATGATTAACACACACGATAATATAAAAAAGAAAGCTAGATTTGTCCGTATTAAAGCTACGAAAAAAGCAATTCCGTCGCGAGGTTTCTCGTTGTATGAGTTAGAAGTGTACGGAACACCGGTTATTAAAGAGTGCTGATAGACCGATAGCGTATAAATAAGGTAGAGCCAAACTTAAAAAAGTGACATTAGAAATTAAATAGCAGGCTTTTATGAGACAAATACTGACAATTGTGCTTGGACTATTATTGGTTCAAGGCACGCACGCGTTTGATTATCAAGCGTTTGCCGACGAGGCGGATGTAAAATACGGAGTTGAAAGTAATTTTCTACCGGACGGAAAATTTAGTGCATACTTAAAGATTAATAATAGCTCGAGCCAAACAATCCCCGCGGGGGAGTCGGGTTGGAGTTTTTATATGCATTTCGTTAGGCGCATTACTAAAATAAATACGGATGAGTTTACCCTGACTCGAATCAAAGGTGATCTGCATCGTTTAACACCGACAGCCGCCTTTAAAGGCATAAAACGTGGTGAAAGAAAACGCATTTCATTTACAGCATTAGGCTATATTTCAAGTTATAGCTATATGATGCCAAACGCTTTTCTGGTTGATCCGAAGGGCAATAGCTATGTTTTCGCCAGTACAGCTTATGAAGACCCTAAAACGTTTACAGATGAGTTAGCAAAACCAGAGCAGTATCTCCGGTTTAATAATCCCGACGCCGATCTTTATCCGGTAGCCACACCTGCCAGCCGCTACAGCGACAATAAAAACGTTGATGTCATCGAACAGCCTTGGGGCATTATTCCTACCCCGAAAGAAGTTCATCGAAGTAAGGGCTATGCCAAAATTAATAGCGAATGGTCACTGTATCAAAGTGGGGGCTTGCGCTTCTCTGCTGACTATTTAAAGCGTGAGTTTGAAGCGTTAGGGATTACGTTAAACGACATTGAAAATGTCGGCGCCGACAATGGCATCAGTTTACTTATTGACGATTCAATCACTCAAGCTGAGAAATATGAGCTCAATATAAAGAGTAATAGAGTGGTTATTAAGGCGGGTGATAAGGCTGGAATATTCTATGCCGTACAGAGTTTAACTAAGCTTTTACCGCTTTCAGAAAGTCAACAAGAGGTTAAGTTACCCGCGGTTAGAGTATTTGATGAGCCACGTTATACATGGCGGGGAATGCACTACGACATCGCGCGAAACTTCCATGGCAAGCAGGCCATACTGACTTTAATTGAGCAAATGGGCCGCTATAAACTTAATAAACTCCACCTGCATTTGACCGATGATGAGGGCTGGCGGTTGGCGATCCCAGGCTTGCCCGAATTAACCGATATAGGAGCAAACCGGTGTTTTGATCCACTGGAACAAACGTGTTTAATGACTCAGTTAGGTAGCGGACCTACCTCGGAGCAAGACAAGCAGTATTTAACCCGTCAGGACTATATGGATATTGTGCGCTTTGCCAATAACAGAAATATTGAAATAGTGCCTGAGATTGATATGCCGGGTCATGCGCGGGCGGCAATTGTTGCTATGCAGGCAAGGTACCACAATAAGTTAGACGTAGACCAAACAGCACAAGCCGAGCAGTTTTTGTTATCCGACCCCCATGATACGTCTGAATATTTAACGGTTCAGAGTTACAACGATAATTCTATCAATGTGTGTATGGAGTCGACGTACCACTTTATCAATAAGATCATGTATGAACTGCAGCGTATGCATCGCGATGTTGGTGCTCCTTTGCAGACTTTCCACATGGGCGGTGATGAAGTAGGGCGAGGCTCGTGGGTGGGCTCACCGCGCTGCCAAGCGTTGTTCAAAGATGCAGACTCTGGAGTCGTGGGTGTAGATGATTTAAAACCGTACTTTGTTAAACGGGTCGCGCAGCTCGCCAGTGATCGCGGGTTGGCAATTGCCGGCTGGGAAGATGGTTTGATGTACGATAAGAACACGCCCTTTTTACGCGAAAGTCTGCCAAATTTGGATGTTATTGCCCACACTTGGGATAATATTTGGGAGTTAGGTGTTTCCGATCGAACCTATATGCTAGCGAATGCCGGCTACAAAGTGGTTTTGTCTTCTGCCACTCACTTGTATTTTGATCATCCGTACGAAAGTAACCCAGATGAACGAGGTTATAACTGGGCAACGCGATACACTGATTTAGAGCAAGTGTTCGCTTTTCGACCAGACGACCTATATGCCAACGCGGATAAAACCTTTAGAGGTGAGGAGATAACTAATCTAGAGGCGCTGACTAACAAGGTACATGTAGCTCTCGAAAAACCGGAAAATGTTCTCGGTATGCAAGGGCAGCTTTGGAGTGAAACTCTGCGTACCACAGAGGCGGTAGAAAGTATGATCTTCCCCAGAATTATCTCCCTCGCTGAGCGCGCTTGGCACAAAGCTGGCTGGGAAGATGGCAATGGTAAAGACAAAGAGTATCGTCAAGACTGGCAAGTATTTTTATCTGCGCTGGTTACCCATGAACTGCCAAAGCTGGATCAACATGGGGTGAATTTTTATATCCCTCCGCCCGGCATTCGGATGAACGGAAAAAAACTGATGTTTAATAGTGCACTACCTAAGGTGACTTTTGAAGCGAGTCTCGACGGAGGGGAAACTTGGGTGGCCATTGATGGCAACACCGCAGCTTATACACCAGCTGCCCTATATCGATCTCGTTTTGGTAATCAGTATAGCCGTTCAATATCGATGGCTAACGCGGAAATTTAGGAGATTTGTTTTGACTCACTCGCCCCCCCCAAAAAGCTTGGAAACTTTAGCACGTAAAGCGCTTGGGGAAGGGCGTGATCAGCAGGCGTACCAGCTGTTAGGTGAAATTCTTCAACAGCAGCCGGATCATGCAGAAGCTCACTACTTACTGAGTTATATTGCGCATAAATACGGTAATTACCAGAAAGAGGTAGAGCTTCTCCAAAAAGCATCGATCATTAACTCGGAAAATCTGCTTTATAAGGGTTACTTGGCTCGAGCGTTGGTGCTTTGTGGTGAAATGAATTCCGCTTATCAGTTATTACAAACAATTGACACGGTGGCAACAAATAATCCTGAGTTGATCGATGTTGTCGCAACCACTTACAATCGGTTGAATCTCTATACACAGGCAAGCAAATGCTATCAGCGTTTAGTAGAGATTGATGTGAGTAGCGCGTTGGTGTGGTTCAACCTTTCAACTTGCTATAAGTACCTTGGTGACTTTTCTCAAGCCAAAAAGGCGTTAGAAAAAGCCGTTGAGCTTAAGCCTAACTATGAGAAAGCCCAGGCGGCATTGACTTTACTCAGTAGTATGGACTGCCGTGCAAAAAATTCTGAGGATAAACGAGTAAAGTACCTGACCCGAATGTTAGAGGCCAGTCACAACCCGGAAGCTCAGCTGCATATAGCGCATGCTTTGTCCAAAGAGCTGGAGGCTGGTGGTCATTATTCACAGTCTTTTTCTGTGCTGCAAAAGTACAAAGCCAAACAAAAGGCGGCAATAGGTTATAGCTTTGATCGGGATAAACCGATCTTAGACAAGTTAATCGCTAAGGCACCTTATCCCTGTAAGCCCGCCGATGGTGTTGAGAATATTTTTGTAACCGGAATGCCGAGAAGTGGTACCACTTTAGTTGATCGTATATTGTGTGGTTCGGACGAGGTTATCTCTGCCGGCGAATTACAGTGCTTTCGTACCAGTATCAAAAAGGTACTGGCGGACACTTCTTCGAACTTTATCACACCAAGCTGTTTAGCCGCCTTAGGCGACGATAAGTGTATAGAAGTGGGTCGGTTATACCAGCATAACACTCGCTACTTACAGGGTTCAAAAAAAATTCTACTAGACAAGCTGCCGGTTAATATCTTGTTGGCAGATCAACTTATTCACTGTTTGAAAAATAGTGTCGTAGTGTGCTTAGATCGAAACCCACTGGATACCATTGTGAGTAATTATCGGCAGTTGTTTAGTTTTGCTGATGGTTGCTATAGCTATTCTTTAAGCTTAGAGGATACAGCCTTATTCTATGTGTCGTTTTACCAATTAACACGGCGGTTGAAGCGGGATTATCCAGAACGTTTTTTTCTTTTAAACTATGAAAATCTCGTACAAAATCAACAAGAAGAAGCTAAACAGCTGTTCGAATTCTGTCAATTGCCCTGGAGTCGTGAATATTTAAATATCGAAAATAATACAGCGCCCGTGGCGACTGCCAGTGCCTTACAGGTTCGGCAGAAAATTTATACCCGATCTATAGAGCAATGGCGTCACTACGATGACCAGCTACTAGGGGTTAAAGCTATTCTCGACGCCCATGATATCGCGTATTAACGATTAATCCGTTTGGTTAATAGCTTTATTGCGATATTCAGTTGGTGACTCACCGGTTAATCGTTTGAAAAATCGCTGAAATGAGGATTTGCTGTTAAAGCCAGACTCCAGTAAAACCTCCATAATCGACATATTTAAACATTCCTTATCGCCTAGGTAGCGCTTTGCTTCTTCTACTCGGTAAAAATTAATAAATTCAAAAAAGTTTTTATCGAAGGCACGATTGATCGCAAAGGAAACATCCCGGTATGGTAGATCGAGCATATCAGAGAATTGCTCTACGTTGATATTTGCTTTTAAGTAGAGTTTCTGGTCTTGTATCCCACTCATAACCTTGTTGATTAAATCATCAATATTATCGTTGGATTTATTGCCCGGATTTTTTAATCCTTTAGTGGTAGTCAACCGTTGAGCATGTGAAACACTGTAGAAAAAGAGCGCAATTAATAGGATAAAGTTTATGTAATTGTCAGTAATGCCCAGCGGCAATCGATAGGCGACGGCTAGAAAACTGAGCATTAACGACCATACTGCGGAGCAAATATAAGCCACAGTTATCAGGTAAAGCCAAACAATCGCTTCTTCGTTGACCGAGGAGTTGTGACTGAACACAGTCTTGTGATATTTCCTGACAATATACAACGAGTAAACAAAATAGGCGAAAGGGGTAAGTTTAACGAACCACCAAATAAAATCGACGGCTCGATATACAGCGCTATCGATACCAAAAGTATCGAGGCGAAGAAAGCTGCTGCCTATACCAAAAAAAGCAATCACACTGATGACGATTATAGTCGGTATAAAGTGCAGCCAATCGGTTCCAGTAAGACTAAAGTCGTCGTGGGTAATGCTGGCAACATACAGCATTAAGAGAGGACCCTTAAGTAGCATGGCCGGTGCATAAAAATAGGGCGTAAGAGTTTCCAGTGTATCAGAAGTGGGCAAATACTCATTCCAGATAAGCAATATGCCGATATCGGCCAAAGCAATGGATACAAAAAAACCCGATAAAAGATATTTGGAGATAGGCAGCTTGCTGGAAAATAAAGTCTGCGACAGGGCCAGTACAATGCTTAGACCAATAGATAATATAAGAATGACATCGTTAAGGTTAAAGTACAGCGTGGTCATAAAAAAGGCTTCACATAATATTACTAACGACAATTCTCGCTAGATAGACTGGATACTGCTATTAGATCAAAAGCAGTTGCTTGTGACTATAGCCAATTCGTTAAAGTAAAAAAATTCAGGTTTCATAGAATAGAAACTTAGAATTTGATGTGGTAGCGGTTTTAGATATACCAGAGACTCAGGCAGAGCCTCGTTTAAAGTGATATCGCTAGAAAAAAGCATATCGAAGATACAAACTTATTTTGTATTAGCTAGCTCTTCTCGTTTCTGTGGCTGGGTGTATAGAAAGACTATTCATGGCGAGTGTCGTCAAGCAGAAAAAGTCAGTTTTCACTTGCTGGATGGCCTAGAGAAAATCAGGGCTGGATTGGATTGGCCTGTTGTCAAAGCGTCCAGGTAAAAATTAACACCCCTCTATATTATCAGACAGAGTCAATGCGGGGTGCTGAGTTTTTTATTCCACTACCTTCGTCAGGGCCGTGAATAGCCATCGTTAGCGGCTTTGTTGCAACAGCCAAGAGTATAGATCTTCACTGCGATACACTCTACGCCAAGCATCATGACCCATGTCTTCGTGTGTTGTGAAGTGAACACAGGGGTGGCCAAGTTGCTCCAGTTTATTGAGCGCTGGGTAGAAGTATTGAATTGGAATGGTCTGATCACGTCCCCCGGCAAATTGCCAGATAGGTATCTGGTGTTTGGCAATGGGTTCGACGAGTGATGGGTGGCCCCAACCAACAACTGGGACAACGGCGGCAAATAGTTCTGGGTGTTTACCGGCAAGCCACCAAGAACCAAAGCCACCGTAGCTTAAGCCTGTTAGATAGAGCTGATCTCTCTCGGTTTTATAGTTGTTGTGTACTTGTTCGATGATATGTAACAGGTCGGTTTCTACTTGATCCCAGCCGGCAGGGAGATTGGGTGGAATTTTTGATATATCGGACACTTGTGGCATCCCCGACATTGGTTGAGGGGTCGTAAAGTAAGGTTCTCTAGGGGGAGTGCCCTCGGTTAAGCGCTGTGGAATTTGAGTGGGAGACCGATTGTCGATGTAACTGATGCCACGCTTATCCATATCAAACATAGGCAACTGAGGTGAAATAATAATAAAGGGCAGGTCTTTTTTTTGAATCCAAGCTTCATAGATAGGACCATGCTGTAATACATAGTCCAGCTCATTTCGGCCATTACCCCGTTCGCCATTACCGTGTAGGAATAAAATAACGGGCCATTGTTTGGCTTCATCCGGGTTGTAGCCCGCGGGAAGATAGAGAAAAAAATCTCTTTTTTCTTTACCAATTGAACTGGTATAGCTGACTCGTTTTAGTTGCGGATCAGTCACTGGGGTGTCGTTGGCCCCCATTGTGTTGGCTGATAAAGTAAAACTCAGTAGCAATAGTAATAAAGTCCTCATAAAAGACCTCTAGGGTTCCGCGAAAAGCTATTGAGCAGGTTAGCTATTAATAAAATGGGGGAAATCGCTCAATATGTGTATTTGCAAGTGCTGATGGATCGGCTCATCAAGCTTTATGTTGTATCGGTAAAGCTGTGGAGCGAATGGGGGATTTGAGCACAAAGGATGACTGAACGCCGTTGACACCTTCAACCCGGGTTAGTTTATTGAGTAAAAATTGCTGAAAGGCATCCATATCTTCCACGATAACTTTTAACAGATAGTCTGCACTCTGCCCGGTAATCAAATGGCACTCCAGAACCTCAGGGTATTGACTGATAGTTTGCTCAAAGTGTTCAAATCGCTCGGGGGTGTGACGATCCATACTGATATGAATAAACGCCATTAGGTTTAGGCCCAATTTACGCGCGTTAAGCAAGGCCACATAACCATCGATTAGACCATCCTCTTCCAGCTGCCTAACCCGTCGTAGGCATGGTGACGGCGAGAGACTGATCGCATCGGCTAGCTCTTGGTTGGAAATACGCCCTTCGCTTTGAAGGCGCTGTAAAATCATTCCGTCATATCGGTCGAGCTGCATAGCGAGGAAAACTCCTTATAGATGTACCGTGTTCGGCAATCATAGCGCAATAATATGCTAATTAATGTAAATATAAAGCTAGTTTAGCAATCATCTGCGGCAACAACCTCCTTATACTGTTTACAACGGGTTGAGAGGCAAGTTCGATTATCTATCGACGGTGTCTACAGAGCCAAAAGCTCATAGTGATGGATTGATCTGAGTGATCCCCAGAGCAGCGCAGTCACGTTAACCCGCCAATAAACGGCTTTACTGAGGATGCCACCATGTTAGACCAACCAAGTACTAAGTATCGAGCTTACCAACCGGTTAGCTTAACCGATCGCCAATGGCCAAACCGTAGTATTGAATGTGCCCCTATCTGGATGAGTACAGATCTGCGCGATGGCAATCAGGCTTTGATTGATCCTATGTCGGTAGAGACGAAGCTTGAGTTTTTTAAGTCACTGGTGGCTATTGGGTTTAAGGAAATAGAGGTTGGTTTCCCATCTGCATCCGCGACGGATTATGAATTTGTTCGACGTTTGATCGACGAAGGGCATATCCCTTGCGATGTGACCATTGAAGTACTTACCCAAGCGCGCAAAGAGTTAATTGATCGCACGGTAGAATCGCTTAAAGGTGCCCGGCGGGCTATCGTCCATATGTACAATCCGACGGCTCCGGATTTTCGCGAGATCGTTTATCGTACCGATCAAGCTGGCGTAAAAGCAATCGCCGAACAGGGGACTCGCTGGGTAAAAGAAGCCGTTGCCCAGTATCCGCAAACCCAGTGGGTTTATCAGTATTCACCGGAAGTGTTCTCGGGAACAGAACTGGCTTTTGCCAAGGAAGTGGTCGATGCGGTCTCGGCGATTTGGCAGCCGACCCCTGAGCATAAGATGATCGTTAATTTGCCTGCGACAGTGGAGATGGCGACACCCAATATATACGCCGATCAAATTGAGTGGATGCATCGGCATATTGAGCGTCGCGACGGTATTATTATCAGTGTTCACCCACACAACGATCGGGGAACCGCCGTGGCTGCCGCCGAGCTCGCTGTGATGGCGGGTGCCGATCGGGTGGAGGGTTGTTTATTTGGCAACGGAGAGCGAACCGGCAATGTGGATTTAGTCACTTTGGCATTAAATCTCTACACTCAAGGTGTTAGTCCAGGGCTGGACTTCAGTCACATTGATCAGGTGCGGCAAATGGTTGAGCGGTGCAATAAAATTCCCGTGCATCCGCGCCATCCGTATGCGGGAGAATTGGTGTTTACCGCTTTTTCCGGTTCACACCAAGACGCGATCAAAAAAGGGTTTGCAGCGCGAGCAGAGCAAGAGGATGAACGTTGGTGTGTCCCTTATTTACCTATAGACCCCAAAGACCTCGGCCGGGATTATGAGTCGGTGGTACGGGTCAATAGCCAATCGGGTAAAGGTGGTATTAGCTTTTTGTTACAACAAGAGTATGGGTTAGATATACCGCGACGCTTACAAATAGAGTTTAGCCGAATCGTGCAAGCATATACCGATAAAACCGGTAAAGAGGCGAGCGCGGCGGATATCTTTGCCTTATTTGAGGCAGAATACTTGCCGGTAGAGCAAGATTTACGCTACCAAAACTTAGAGCAACACAGTACGGATGCCTGTGTCTCCTTGGCGCTTGATGTTGCGATCAAAGGACACGTGGAGCGTTTACGGGGCCAGGGCAGCGGCCCGGTTGCGGCAGCCGTAGCGGCTGTCAGTGAGCGCCTAGCGGTGCCGATACAGGTAGTGGACTACCATGAGCATGCGGTACAGGGCGGCGGGGCTGGCGGCGAAGCAGTCTGCTATGTCGAGCTGAAAGTGGCAGATAGTCCCGCAATCTTCGGCGTCGGGCAGGATCAAAACATTGTTGCCGCTGCCGTTCGCGCATTGCTGAACGGAGTAAGCCGGGCGGTGCCGACTGAGCAGGAACAATCTATAACCGCAACCCAGAGTTGATGGTGAAGGCGCGGTTGCTCACCGCGCCGCACAAATTTTCGAATGTTCGGTCACTGCAGGGCTCAGCCTGCTAGAATAAAGGAAAAGGTGCGGTAAGCTTTTGCGCCAGCGTTCTTGCTGCTGGTATTGAGCTTGCACAGACACCCAGCAATAGGGCGACTGAGGCCGAGCGTTTTACGACATGGCGCAGAACATACAGCGTTTTTTGCTTTTTTCTTAAATTCTTGCGCGTGGGGACAGCTGGATTGATCGTTCACTTCAATCGACAACAGTGGCTACTGTTAGGTGCCTTGATCCTGACGCTCGCCGCTATATTGCTGCGCAGCTATTTGCCAGAGCGCCAGCTGAATTTGCTGACCAGCGATCAAGTTGTCTACCTATATTACGACCAAACCCATGGCGGTGGCTCGAAGGCCGAGTGGGTCGAGCGCGACGCCTTTAGCTTTCGCTGTAAGAGAGAAAATCCAAATCTACCCTCATCATACTGCGGTATGAGTATTGAGCTCACCCCGCGTGAAGGCAATATAACCGATGGTATCGACTTTAGTCAGTACGACTCCATATTGCTCGATGTCGATGTAGACAGCACTCAGCCGCGTATATCGTTGATCTTGCGCAATTTTAACCCCGATTATTCGACAGTTGGAGACTTTAGCTCGACGCAGCATATCTCCCTACCTTTGCGAGTAAGTGACCTTCAGCAGTCCATCGCCATCAATATGAGCGAGTTCAGCGTGTCCGAGTGGTGGTTGGTGGATCGCGATGTATCGCGTCAACACACCAGACCGGATTTTGGTAATGTCATTACGTTTGGGGTAGATGTTCGCGACAATCTGGATATGAGCGAGCACAGAGTTACCCTCAATCAATTCACCCTAACGGGCGAAATAGTACAAGCCGAAACCTGGTATTTAGCAATCTTGGTGATCTGGCTCTGTGCTTTGGTGGTGTATTTACTTTACAGCGCAATTTATTGGCGTCAGCAGGCACGAGGCGGCGTTGGTCGTATTAAGAAGATGGCGCAGCGCCAGCGTGAGTTGCGCTCTGAGGCGGCAAATTTTAAAGCGCTGTCGGAACAAGACCCGCTGTCGGGGCTGGCCAATCGCTTAGGTTTGCAATCCACCTTTAACCAAATGGCCATCTCCGATATAGGGCCCGTATCTTTTATTTTGATTGATATCGATCATTTTAAGCGTATCAATGATCGGCGCGGGCACGCCGAGGGCGATCGAATTATTTGTGCGATTTCCGATATTTTGCAAAACAACACACGCTCCGGTGATTTACTTGCGCGCTGGGGCGGAGAGGAATACCTGCTTATTGCCCCTTATACGGACATTGCACAAGCACAAATCATTGCCGAAAAAATACGGCTACGTATCTATGCCACGGATTTCTTTGCCGAGAAGCCAATGCCGATTAGTGTCAGTGTGGGGATTTCCAAAATGCGTGATCAGGACAGCTTCGATGACGCCTTTAACCGTGCAGACGCCTGTTTATACCAAGCCAAAGCAATGGGCAGAAACTGCGCCGTGACCGAAGATGAGCTATAGATAACATTCGCTGCGCTGTTTGGCGCTTAGCGCTGCGCACCCGCTTCGTTTACAATAGCGCTCTTTGGCCGAAATCTGCTTGCATGATAAAACTTCACCTCCCCGGTAAATTTGGCTTATTGACCCTGCTGCTGGTTGGGTGCACCAGCCATGAGCCGGTCTATCGACCCGTATCGACCGCTGGCTTCGAGCAGAACCTCGCGTTGTGGCAAACACGCGCACAATCGCCCAACGCGCCTAAAAAGCGTTACGCCGCCGACAATATCTTGGCCGTTGCAGACAACCTCCTGTTGATGCAGCGAAACAACGGCGGCTGGCCCAGCGGACAACACCCGTTTCGCCCCATCAGTGATGCCGAGCGTCTGCAGTACCTGAAAGATCAGAACGCCAAAGATGCCAGCTTTCGTCACCACAATATCTTTCCCCAAATTTTTTATCTGTCCAATGTATATTTGCAAACCGGCGATGTGCGCTATCGCAACGCGGCCCGCAAGGCACTGAAGTTGGTGTTGGCTTCACAGATCTATAATGGCGGTTGGACCGCTCAGGCCATCCGACAGACACAAACCGATGATTTGACCGCAGTTGATCTTGCGGTCACTTTGGGTGCGTTACAGTTTTTGCGCAAAATAGCCGCCGGTGAAATACCTTATGGATATATCCATTTCGGGATGCGTAAACAGGCGGCTGATGCGGTGCGAAAAGGCGATGAACTATTGCTGCGCTTGCAACAGGCCTACGACAGTCGCTTAACCCTTTGGGCGTCACACTATTCGGTAAACAATTCACGACCTATTGCCGGCGACAATGCCGTGCCTCTCGCGTTAAACGTACCGCTCAGTGTGCGCATTGTCGATTATCTAATGGCCGTGCAGCGTCCGCCAGGTGAGGTAGTGCGCTCGGTACAAGGAGCTTTGGGGTGGCTAGAGGCGCACAGTCTTCAACGCTGGCTAGCGCGTCAACCAGCGCCACAGAGCGTTGGGCAAAACAGTGTAGAGCGGTCGCCTGAGCGTGGAGTATGGGCAAAGTATTACGACATCGACACTTCAGCGCCGCTGATGGATGGCGCTGAGGGCAGCGCTAATACTCGATGGTTTGATCCGTCATCGGCGACCGGAGATTGGCCATACGACCTGCTGAAAGAGCGGGCCGAGCGCTGGCGCCAACGTGTGACCCACAGCTCCCCAGTCAGCTCAGCCAAGCCCTAAAAGTCAGTCTTTACGGGGTTGGGTGGGGCTATAAATGCCGTCCTTACGCGCCAGAGGCAGACTGGCAATAGTGCTTTCGGTCCACTGTTTTACTTGTTCAGTTAGAACTTTTCGGTCAGCATTTTCCGTTGAAAGTGCCTCGCCGATCACCACCGTGATAGTGCCGGGGTATTTAAGGAAGTGTTTATGTGGCCAACACTCAGCTCCATTGTGGGCAACTGGAACAATTGATACTTGAGCGGCACAGGCTATATCGGCACCGCTGCGATAGTAAGTTCCGACCTCGCCCAAAGGCATGCGTGTTCCCTCGGGAAAGATCAAAACACTAATGCCTTCCTCTAGCCGCTCTATGCCCTTTGTTTTAACGTCTCGTAGTGCCTGAATACGGTTAGAGCGGTCGATGGCGATCGGCTTTAAGGCCGCTAGCCCCCAACCAAAAAACGGAATACGCATTAATTCTTTTTTTAATATGGTACTGATAGGGGCCATATAGTGTTGTAAAAAAAGCGTTTCCCAGGTGCTTTGGTGTTTAGCCATAACGACCACTGGGTGTTCATCACTTGTGCGCTGGTCAATCACGCGAACACGAATGCGACAGGTCAACTGCAGCCAGAACATGACAAAACAGTTCCACAGGGTAATTACCCGCCAGCGCCGTTGATAGGGCAGTAGGGGCCAGATTAAGACACTCAAAGTACCGGCGATAATGCCGGTAAGGTAGTAGCCGGTATTGAAAAGCAAAGTTCGTAAATAGAGCAACAGGGGGTTCCTTGTAGCGATTAAGCCAGAAGCGAATCGACAACGGCCTTGAGGTCAGCAAAAACATCGACCGGGCTGTCGTTAAGTCGACGAGCACCTTCCGCTTCGCCGGAAAGTTCGGTTAACGTTTGTTCGCCATTGCCTGTTAAGACCAAACACAATCGACAGCCTTTAGTTTGCCCGGCTTGTAAGTCGCGCAAACTGTCGCCGACTAAGATGGCATCTTGTGCACTGACATTAAACTCAGCTTCGATAGCATCGATTAGCCCTGGCATGGGTTTGCGACATTTACATTGATCATCCGGGCCGTGCGGGCAATAAAAAATGGCCGCCAGTTGACCGCCAGCGTCTTCGACCAGTTCGGTCAGTTTGGCGTGCATGGCTTCAAGGTCATCTAAATCAAATGAGCCGCGAGCTAAGCCCGGTTGATTGGTTGCCACCACTACGGTGTAACCGGCATTACCGAGCCGGGCGATGGCCTCAATACTGCCGTCAATCGGCTGCCAATCATTCGCCGAGCGAACATGGTTGTCGCGGGTATGGTTGATAACACCATCCCGGTCGAGTATCGCCAGCTTCATGGGTGACTATCCTTTAGTCGGCGCAAGCAGAGAGATATCAGCCACTTGCAAAAATAGGCCGCGCAACTGATTGAGCAGTGCCAGGCGATTGTTTTTCAGGGCCTCGTCTTCTGCCATCACCATAACTTGGTCGAAAAAGTTATCCACCGGCTCGCGCAAACTGGCCAGTTCGGCCAAGGCGTCGGCATAGCGACGTTCTTGATACAAAGGCGCTACTGAATTTGCCTTGCTGGCTACCGCTTCGGCCAATACTTTTTCAGCGTTTTCATGCAGTAAGTCGTTGTTAACCGAACCGCTGGGTTCGCCATCTAGCTTGCTTAGAATATTCGATACCCGTTTATTGGCGGCAGCCAGTGCTTCGGCCTCACTCATACGGGCAAATGCATCCACCGCTAAAACGCGCGCGTTAATATCCAGTGGATGACTAATGCCTTTGGCCGCTACGGCGAGATAAATCTCAGTGGCAATGGCGTCTTCTTCGTACCAGGCGCGAAAACGCTCGAGCATATAAGCTAGCGATTCGGCGACGGTTTCATCGGGCTTCGCGATATTACTACCGTGGCCGGCGACGGCGGTTTGCAATAAGGTCTTAAGATCGAGGTTGATACCCTGTTCTACCATCAGGCGCAAAGCGCCGAGGCTGGCGCGGCGCAAACCGAATGGATCTTTGGAGCCGGTGGGTTTTTGACCAATGCCAAAAATGCCGACGATGGTATCGAGCCGGTCGGCCAGTGCGATCAGCGTACCCGTGGTGGTTTCTGGCAGCTTGTCGCCGGCGTATTTAGGTAAATACTGTTCGGTTAAGGCCTGGGCAACTTCTGGGTCTTCGCCGTCATTTAGCGCGTAGTAATAACCGGCAATGCCCTGCATTTTGTCGAACTCCAGCACCATTTCGGTCACCAGATCCGCCTTGCTAAGCTCTCCGGCGCGGGTCGCTTTGGTGGCGTCGGCGCCAACATCCTGAGCAATCGCCGCCGCGAGGCTGGCAATGCGTTCGGTTTTCTCGTAAATGCTGCCGAGCTTGGCTTGAAAAACAATCGTTTTTAAACGCTCGCGCTGAGTCGCTAAAGGTGTTTTCTTATCGGTTTCGAAAAAGAATGCGGCATCGGAAAGGCGAGGGCGAATAACGCGCTCGTTACCGTCGATCACTTGTGCGGGATCTTTCGATTCGATATTGGCCAAGGTAATAAAGTTGGGCTTGAGTTCGCCGTCGGCGTCGACCACATGGAAATATTTTTGGTGCTCGGCCATAGAGGAAATCAAGGCCTCGGCGGGCACTTGTAAAAAGCGCTCTTCAAACTTACCCGTTAGGGCCACAGGCCATTCCACCAGAGCGGTCACTTCATCCAACAGGCCTTCTTCAATGACAGCGGTGCCGCCAATTTGACTGGCCTGGTGGTTGACCTGCTCAATAATCAGCGAGCGTCGCTCAGCCATATCGACCAATACATAAGCGCTGCGCAGCGTTTCTACATAATCGCTGGCACTGTTAAAGCTAATCGGTTGGTTGTGGTGAAAGCGGTGTCCGCGTGATTCGCGCCCAGCGGTTAAGCCGAGAATAGTGGCATCCACAACGTCATTGCCGTACACCATCACTAGCCAGTGTACAGGCCGGACAAATTCAGTGCGACTGGCACCCCAGCGCATACGTTTGGGGATGGGTAATTTGGCTAAGGCGTCGTTAAATATGTCGGCCAACAGTGCGGTTGCCTGTTCGCCACCGGCCTGTTGGCGGGCCACTAGCTTGTCGGCTTTACCGTCATTTTCAGTGCTTAAGTCACCGACACTCAAACCATTTTTGCCAGCAAAGGCCTCGGCGGCTTTGGTGGGGTTACCGTCAGCGTCAAAAGCGATTTTAGCTGGTGGGCCCCAAACGGTGACTTCTTTGACTGGAGTGGTAGGGGCTAAACCTTTAATAATGATGGCTAAGCGGCGTGGTGCGGCGTAGCTTTCTATATCGGTGTATTCTAAGCCCGCCTTCTGTAAGCCCTCTTGGGCTCCAGCGGCGAGCGCCTTGAGCAGAGACTTAAGTGCAACGGGGGGCAGTTCTTCGGTGCCCAGTTCAAACAAAAAATCGGCAGACATGGCTTATTTCTCCTCCGCGGCGAGCACTTCCTGGCGTAATGATTCCTTCGCCAGCGGGAAGCCTAGTTGTTTGCGTGCCTCATAATAGGCTTGAGCGACCGCTCGGGCCAGAGTGCGCACGCGTAAGATAAAGCGTTGACGCTCGGTCACTGAAATTGCATGACGGGCATCGAGCAGGTTAAACGCGTGAGAGGCTTTCATCACCATCTCATACGCGGGAAGGGGGAGGCCGGCCTCGACTAAGCGCTGGCTTTCGCGTTCGCAGACATCGAAGGTGTGAAATAAAAACTCCACATCGGCTTGTTCAAAGTTGTAAGTGGACATCTCGACTTCGTTTTGATGGAAAACATCGCCGTAAGTCACTTTGTCCCCAGTTGGGCTGATGGTCCAGACCAGATCGTAAATAGAGTCGACGCCTTGCAGGTACATAGCAATACGCTCAAGCCCGTAGGTGATTTCACCGGTCACCGGATAGCACTCAATGCCACCGACTTGCTGGAAGTAAGTAAATTGGGTGACTTCCATACCGTTGAGCCATACTTCCCAGCCTAGGCCCCATGCCCCTAACGTTGGCGATTCCCAGTTGTCTTCAACAAAACGGACGTCGTGTACCAGAGTATCAATGCCCAGTTCACGCAGTGACTCTAAATAGAGCTCCTGAATATTGTCGGGGGAAGGTTTCAACACTACCTGAAACTGATAGTAGTGTTGCAAGCGGTTGGGATTTTCCCCGTAGCGGCCGTCGGTCGGACGGCGGCAGGGTTGCACATAGGCGCTGTTCCAGGTCTCGGGCCCGATGGCGCGCAGGAAGGTGGCGGGGTGGAAGGTACCGGCACCCACCTCCATATCGAGTGGCTGTAAAACGACACAGCCCTGGCGAGCCCAGTATTCCTGTAGGGCGAGAATCAGCCCTTGAAATGTACTTACATCGGCTTGGGATCTTTCGGACACAAGGTTTCTCCGGATTTTGCGGTTGCAGGCCGCGTCATTTCGCGACTCTCGGGGTATCAAAGGGGCGAATTATAGCGTCAGAGAGTGTCTATTGGTATGGCGAGAGGCGAATCAATGGACAAAGTGTGGCCGACACCTTTCCGCTGGCGGATAAATTCCGGTAAGCTTCACGTCTTTTGCAAGATTGAGGGTATATCTTGAAGCAGCGTTTGATACTCTTAGTGCTGAAAGGGGTGGGCCGGTTGCCACTGGGGGCCGCCCGCTGCTTGGGTGCGTTTATCGGTTGGATGCTGTACAAAACCAATGCGCGTGCTGCGCGGATCACTAAAACCAATATCGCACTGTGTTACACCGGGTTGCCACAGGCGGAGCGCGACCAACTTGCGCGCCAAAGCCTGATCGAAACCGGGCGCACAGGGGTTGAAATTCCTGTGTTGTGGCGGCGCAAAGAGTCCTGGTTGCGCCAGCATGCGCTGGAGTACGAAGGCGTTGAGCTCATTCGTCGCGCTCGTGAGGCGGGTAAGGGCATCATTATTTTGACGCCCCACCTAGGAAATTGGGAGTTGTTGGCCGCCACGCTGACATTACACGGTAAAATTACATTTCTTTATCAGCCGCCTAAGAACTCAGAGCTAGAAAAGTATGTAGTGGCCGCTCGCAAGCGCAGCCAGGTTGAGCTGGCACCCACTAACCGGCGTGGCGTTAGTATGCTGATAAAAGCACTGAAAGCCGGCGAGATGATCGGGATATTGCCCGATCAGGTGCCAGATAAAGGCTATGGCGGGGTCGAAGCCCCCTTTTTTGGTGAGTCGGCACTGTCCATGACCCTGGTTCACAACCTTCTGCAACGCACCGAGTGTGAAGTGTTAATGTGTTACGCCTTGCGTGTGGCGGGAGGCTTTAAGGTGGTGATGGCTCCCTGTGAGCCCGATATCCGCCACTCGGATGTGCTCATTGGGGTTACCGCTTTGAACAAATCGGTTGAAAACTGTGTCCAGCGAGCTCCGGCCCAGTACCAATGGGAATATAAACGATTCAAACGGCGTAGCGAAGGCGCACCCTATTAGAGGTAAGGATAAGATGGCAATGACTCGCTATTTATGGGTTGCAGTCCTATTGATTTTGTCAGGTTGCAGCCAGTCGCAGTATAAGCTGGTGGGGGTGGACGACCTCGCCGAGCTACAATCCTGTGCGGTAACAGCCGATAATCACCACCATTTGTTGCTTGAGCAGCAGTTGGAATTAAAGCAAGGAGTGAATGAGCTAATTAGTGAGATTGAGCGTTCGCGTGCCGAAGTAACCGCACTCAACCCCAACCCACAAGAGTGCCTTAATTATAGCGCCCAGACACAATCAACCGTCGTCGAATCGGTAACGGTCGACGATGTGGCGAAACAACTAGTCGGCGCCAATGAGACGGTTCACTTCGAAGAGTTAAACATAGCACTAGCGGCTCGAATAGACACTGGAGCCATGATATCTACCATTCAAGTACGCGACATACAAACCTTTGAGCGCAATGGAGAAAGCTGGGTGCGCTTTAGCATCAATGAGGCTCCCGCCTTTGAAAAGAAAATGCTGCGCTATTCCCAGATACAAGGCCAGCGAGAAAACAAGCGCCCTGTTATCCAATTGCGTTTTTCCTTGGGGCGCGTCACCCAATTGGCGGAGTTTGCTCTGGCCGACACAGCGTTCCCGGGCAACCCGGTTAGGGTGGGGCGCATGGCTCTGCGCGATGTGATGGTAGTGGATGTCAGTCGCGATCATATTGCTTCAACCACGGATAACACACCATGAACCGGGGAAAAATACCCTTTTATTTGTTGATTACTGTACTGATTGGTACCGGTTTAACCACCGCTTGGTTAAGACACACCACCACGGAAGTTCCTTTAATACCCGGTGAGCAAAAACCCGTTTGGTTAATTGAAGGGCGAGTGGATTTTTATGCCGACGGCGGAGCGGTAACTGTCAATCTTGATTTACCCGACCAGGCACCCGGCTTTCGTTTAATTAGAGAGCAGGCGGCAAGCCCAGGCTATGGTTTTGCCGTACTCGAGGACCAAAACAATCGCCGCGCTGAGTGGACCAAGCGCGAGGCCGTCGGCTTACAAACGCTTTACTACAACGCTCAATATATCCCCGTGGATAGCAGGCCTATTGAGGTGGACATTGAGCCCGAGCTGCAAACCGTTTTTTGGAGTGAGCCCCAGTCGACCGCAGCGCGAGAACTATTGCGCGGCGCTAAAGCGCGCTCGAGCAATCCTGCCAGCACCGCGCGTGAGTTAATTAAACTGCTTAACCCCAGCACTGCCGATCAAAATGCCGAATTACTACTGACTAAAGAGTTTAGTCGGGCCGAGTTATTGGTGAAGCTACTTAACCAAGCCGATGTTCCCGCGCGCAAAGTAATGGCGTTAAAACTTGAAGATGCGCGGCGCCGGCAGGTATTACAACCCATGGTAGAGTTGTTTGATGATGGTCACTGGCTTTTAATCGACTCAATGACCGGTGAGCAGGGATTGCCGCAAAATTTACTACTTTGGTCGCGTGGTGAAGCCGCGCAGCTTGATGTATTAGGTGGTCAAAATTCGCGCCTAACCTTCTCCATGATACGTCAGACCGTTCCTGCATTAGCGCTGTCGCAAGTTCAATTTACCGATAATTTATTTAGCATGCTAGGTGTTTACAGTCTGCCGATTGAAGAGCAGAGCATGTTTAAAATGCTCTTCCTATTGCCACTGGGTGCCATGGTGGTGGTGTTTATGCGGGTGATGATTGGTTTAAAAACCGCCGGCACATTTATGCCGATTTTAATATCCTTGGCATTTTTACAGACCTCGCTGATTCCGGGCTTGGTTAGTTTTATTTTAATTGTCGGCTTGGGCTTATTGCTGCGCAGTTATTTGTCATACCTTAATTTATTATTGGTAGCTCGGATCGCCACGTTAATTGTGTTGGTTATCTTTTTGATCTCTATTTTAAGTTTGGTGGGGTATCAACTGGGTTTCAATGCCGGCATCACCATAACCTTCTTCCCCATGATTATTATCGCCTGGACCATTGAACGCATGAGCATTCTGTGGGAAGAAGAAGGGCCACACGAAGTATTGATTCAAGGCGGGGGCAGCTTACTGGTCGCCGTGATTGCCTATTTATTAATGAACGTGCAATTGATTAGCCATTTAAGTTTTAATTTTCCCGAACTTAATTTAGTCATACTGGCGTTGATATTAATGATGGGGCAGTACACAGGTTATAAATTATCCGAGTTACATCGCTTTCGTTCCATGAGTCATGTCACCGATGCTGATTAGCCCGTTACGATTAAGTAAACTCGGTATGTTGGGTATGAATTGCCGCAACCGGGACTTTATTGGCCGCTACAATCGGCGTGACCTGTACCCGCTGGTGGATAATAAATTACTCACTAAGTTCTTGGCGCAAGAGCACAATGTCGCCACACCCCAGCTGCAATTTGTGGTGCGTGAACAGCATGAAATCGTAAAAATTGAGCAACAGTTAGCCAATATGAACGGGTTTGCGATAAAACCGGCTAAAGGCTCTGGGGGTAAGGGTATTTGGGTGATTACTCACCGCGAGGGTGATCATTTTATCAAATCCTCCGGCGCCGAAATTACGCTAGATGACATTCGCCGCCATATGAGTAATACCCTAGCGGGGCTCTATTCGCTCGGTGGTGTTAACGATGAAGTTATTGTTGAAGATTTAATTGAGATTGACGACTGCTTTGAAGGCTACTCATTCGAAGGGGTGCCAGATATTCGCATTGTCGTTTTTCATGGCTTTCCCGTGATGGCCATGTTGCGCTTGGCAACTCATGCCTCGGATGGTAAGGCTAACCTACATCAGGGCGCTGTGGGGGTGGGCTTAGATTTGGCCACTGGCCGATGCCTTAATGCGGTGCAACACGGCATGCCAATCGAAGAACACCCCGACACTAAACGGCCACTCAAAGATATAAAGGTGCCAGACTGGCATGGTATGTTGACGCTCGCCTCACGCTGCTACGATATGACCGAGCTGGGTTATATTGGTGTCGATTTGGTTCTGGACGCTAACCGGGGGCCTGAGTTATTAGAGCTTAACGCCCGCCCCGGTTTGGCGATTCAAGTGGCCAATGGGTTTGGTTTACTGCCTCGTTTACGTCAAATTGAAAAGCTTAATCGCAAACACTACACACAAGCTGACGAGCGGGTCGAGTATGTGATGCAACATTTTTCGCGGCTCGATTAACACCCTACCAGTACTTTTTATCTTTATGCACTAGATAACCGTGTGGGTGCCTCCCCTTAGGGTCTCGGTGAGTCCAGTGCACCACTCCGCCTTTAGCGTTCCACTCATACTCACCGTAAAAGGTGACGCTATCCCCCCGTTTGAGAGTGTTAATTCTCGGTGCTAAATCGATATTGTGCGCAATCAGCAACGTCTGTGACGAGGGTAGAGTTAGGATAAAACGTTGGTGCTGAGAGCCTTTGGTATCATCACTGAGAATGCGACTAACCTGGCCCTTGCCTAATACCTGAACATCGCTGCGCTGATTTTTCCAAAGAGATGCAAGGTCTGTATCGGTGGTGTCAGCACAGGCACTTAATGCAAGGCAAAGCCAGACGACGAGAGAGAAACGAAACAAACCGAGCGCACCGACTATTGGTCGGACCATACCGCAAACTCACTGCCGCCGGGCTCGGTAAATTGAAAGCGGCGGCCACCGGGAAAATCAAAGGTCGGCTGGATAATGGTGCCGCCAGCATTTAATACGGCCGCTTCTGTAGTGCTGAGGTCGCGACTGAAAAAAACAATAAGAGCTGCCCCGTTCTCAGTAAGGGATACCGTATCGCTGGTGAAAAACCCACCTTCTATGGTGTCACTGACAAACGCGGTGTAATCTGGGCCGTAGTCGGTAAAACGAAAATTGAAAACGGATTGAAAAAACGCTTTGCTGGCGGATAAGTTGCGCGAAGGTATTTCTAAGTATTGAATGTTTTGATGATAGTCCATATACACCTCGGCGCATTGAAGCGCCCTTAAAAAATCCTATTGCTTAACGGCGCCAAAATACAGGGCTAAACAAAACCAATAAGGTAAACACTTCTAGCCGGCCCAGAAGCATGGCAAAACACAACACCCATTTAGCGGGGCTGTTGATGTCACTATAGTGTGATGCTACCTGACCCATGCCGGGGCCGAGGTTAGTAATACAGGCGCCGACAGCAGAAAAAGCCGTTTGTAAGTCAAGCCCGGTAGCGATCAGCAATAGAAACATCGCGGCAAAAGCCACCACATACATAGCAAAGAAACCCCATACGGCTTCAATCACCCGGTCGGGTACGGTGATATTACCCACTTTTACGGCAATAACCGCATTGGGATGAATCAGCCGATGAATTTCACGCACCCCCTGTTTATACAGCAGTAAAACTCGAATGGCCTTCATGCCACCACCGGTTGAGCTGGCGCAGCCGCCGACAAACGCGAAAATAAATAGCATATACGGCAAAAAGCTGGGAAAGCTGGAATAGTTACTGGCGAACCCTGCGGTTGTCATGGTGGAGACGAAATTAAAGATCCCCAGAAAAAAGCTCTCGTTAAATGTATATGACTTCGATCCTGCCAAATAGGCGACGGTCACGACACAACCGACAACTATCCAATAGAGGAAAAATTTTAGTTCGGCATCGGCAAAATAATGACGCAAAGATTTCTCACGCCAAACAAAAAAGTGCAGAGCAAAATTAATACCGGCAATCAGCATAAACACGGTGCAGACCATCATGATTGCTGGCGATTGATAGTGCAAAATACTGGCGTCGTGGGTGGAGAAGCCACCGTTGGCAATGGTCGAGAATGCGTGACAGATTGCTTCAAACCAATTCATACCCGCTAAGCGATAGGAAATAGCACAGGCGAGCGTAAACACCAGGTACATAGTGAATAGCGCTTTGGCGGTTTCGGTAATGCGCGGGGTAAGTTTGTTGTCTTTAACCGGTCCCGGGGCTTCGGCACGGTATAACTGCATACCGCCAATACCCAGCATGGGCAAAATGGCAACGGCAATAACAATAATACCGATGCCGCCGAACCACTGAAGTTGCTGACGGTAAAACAGTATAGAGGGCGGCAGCGTATCCAGTCCCGTGATAACGGTAGCCCCGGTGGTGGTTAATCCAGATATGGATTCAAAAATAGCATCGGTAACCGATAAGTCGAGCCCGTTGGAAAAAAACAGTGGCACTGCACCGAAGGCGCCCAGTACAAACCAGAACAGGGCGGTAATCAAAAAGCCATCGCGAGTGCGCAAGTCAGCTCGGCTTTTGTAAACCGGTGCCCAGATGGCAAGACCGCAGCTGAAGGTGACCGCAAACGCGACTAAAAACGTCATATAGTTGTGGTCGTTAAACCACAGACTGACGCTGACTGGCGTGAGCAGTATCAGACTAAACATCATTAAGAGCACGCCGAGTACGCGGGCGATTACCGCAAAATGCATAGCGGCTCCGGGATGTAGGGTCGATTAACAGTGAGCATATTGACGGCCATATTTAAAAGAAGGTAAAGCCCACTTGAAATAACTTTTCGATGTCGCGGGTATGTTTTTTGTTGAGCAAAAACACAATCACATGATCACCGCTCTCCACCACAACATTGTCGTGGGCAATAATCACTTCACTGCCCGAACCTTTTTCACGCACTATCGCACCGATATTGGCCCCTTGGGGGAGGTCGATATCTTCGAGCGCCCGACCCACCACTTTAGAGGAGCTTTTGTCGCCGTGGGCAATAAGCTCAATGGCTTCGGCCGCGCCCCGGCGCAGCGAGTGAACGCTGACCATATCGCCCCGACGTACATGGGTTAATAAGCTGCCGATGGTGGTGGTTTGGGGGGAGATGGCGATATCAATATCGCCGCCTTGTACTAAATCGACATAGGCTGGGTTGTTAATTAGGGCCATGACCTTGCGAGCCCCTAAGCGTTTGGCCAACATGGAGGACATGATGTTGGCTTCGTCATCGTTGGTCAGAGCCAGAAACACATCAGTGTCTTCAATGTTTTCATCGGCCAGCAAATCTTGGTCGGATGCGCTGCCCTGCAGCACAATGGCCCGCTCCAAGTGTTCCGACAAATGCGCGGCTCGCTCTTTATTTTGCTCTACCACACGAACGCTGTAGCGGTTTTCCAGCTTGCGCGCTAAGCGCATACCAATATTGCCACCGCCGGCAATGATAATGCGTTTGTAGGAGGTTTCCATACGGCGCAATTCACTGATTACCGCACGGATATCGTTTTTGCCGGCAATAAAAAAGACTTCGTCATCCGCTTCAATGACTGAGGAACCGGTGGGCATAATAGCCCGGCCGCGTCGATAAATTGCCGCCACCCGGGTGTCGACCGAAGGCATATGCTCGCGTAAAAAACGCAGTTCTTGCCCAACCAGTGGCCCGCCGTGATACGCCTTTACCGCAACCAGTTGCACCTTGCCTTCGGCAAAGTCGAGTACCTGCAAAGCTCCCGGAGTTTCAATTAAGCGGTGAATATAATCAGAAACCAGTTGTTCGGGGCTAATCAGTACATCAATGGGGATGGAGTCGTTGGCAAATAACTTATTATTGGTCAAATAAGCGGTGGCGCGTACGCGAGCGATTTTTGTGGGCGTGCGAAACAGACTGTGGGCCACTTGGCAGGCGATCATATTGATTTCGTCGTTATTGGTGACGGCCACTAACATATCCGCGTCTTCCACCCCGGCTTGGATCAAAATATCCGGGTGTGAGCCTTCGCCGTTGACGACGCCAATATCGAGGCGATCGCGCAATTCACGCAAGCGTGCTTGATTGGTGTCAATAATAGTAATGTCGTTGGATTCGTCAGCGAGGTTTTCCGCTAAGCTGGCGCCCACCTGTCCTGCACCCAGAATAATAATTTTCATAAACCTGCCAGGTTATCCCTTAACATTGCGCTATGACTGATACATTCTTAATGGTAGCAACTTTACCGCTTTTGGCCGTCACTTGGCTATTTTTGTTAGCTTTGCGTAATAAAAGCCATCGTGATGATGGCTCGCTTGTAGCAATTGGCGGCCATGGGGTTGCGCAAGTCCCCAGTCGGCCTCAATACCGACAGATGCACAATCAGGGGTTCGGTTTACAAACGCCGCTACAACTTGGCTGTTTTCATCAGGCAGTGCCGAGCAGGTGGCATACAGCAGTATGCCACCTGGCTTTAGGGTTGCCCACAGAGCGTCGAGCAATCGGTTCTGCAGGTGAGTGAGAGTGGCAATGTCATCCGGGCGGCGCAGTAATTTGATATCGCTCTGGCGGCGGATGATGCCAGTGGCCGAACAGGGGGCATCGAGCAATATACGGTCGAAGAGCTTGCCGCTCCACCAGTCGGCGGTTTGACTGGCATCACCTTGTTGCACCTGGGCGTGAACACCCAGCCGGTCGAGATTTTCTTGCACGCGCTTTAGGCGTCGCTGATCGCAATCGAGTGCCACAACTTCCTCCAGTTGTGGCTGCAGCTGCAGTATGTGGCCGGTTTTGCCACCTGGCGCACTACAGGCATCGAGTACCCGCTGCCCCGGGGCCAACTCTAATAGCGGGGCGGCTAGTTGTGCCGCCTCGTCTTGTACGCTGACAAGGCCTGTATCGAAACCGGGTAGTCCGGTAGGGTCAGCCGGTTTGTCCAGCGTAATACCGCAGGAGCTATAGCGGCACGCTTTAGCTTCAATGTTCTGCTGGGTTAAGCGCTCCAGATAATCCTCGCGCGTTACTTGCTGGGTATCAATGCGCAAGCTCAACGGTGGATGAGCATTATTAGCCTCCAGCATTTGGGTATAGTGCTCTGGCCAAGCTTTGCGGTATGCATCGATTAACCACTGCGGGTGAGCTTTTTGAAATTCCGGGTTGCCGCCTAATTTGGCGACAATTGATTCGCCTTCGCGTTGGTAGCGTCGCAGGGCGCCGTTAATAACCCCCGTGGCCCAAGGTTTTTTCAGCGCTTTGGCGGCGCCAGCAGTTTCGCCAATGGCCGCATGATCGGGAATGCGCATAAAATCTAATTGATACAGGCCGAGCAACAGCAGCGCTTGAATATCGCTGTCTTTGGCGCGCAGGGGTTTATCCAGCAATTTGCGCGCGATCAGTTGCAGCCGGGGGTAGTAGCGCATGGTGCCATAACACAGCTCGCGCAACATTGCGTGATTACCCTCGTCTACTTGCTCTTGTACGGCGGGTAGGCTGCTGGCCAAAGAGCCCTTGTGGCGCAGTAAATCGGCCAGTACGCGAGCGGCGCCAATTCGCGGCTTCATGTATTGGGCTCCAGTAGCCGCTCACCCAAAGCGAATAATCCGGCGTTGCCTCGCAAAACATCGCTGACCGCCATAGCGCGTTTGCCGGGTAGCTGCAAAGATTCAATGCACAGGCTGCCACGGCCACAGGCGACGGTGATTTGATCTTCGCCAATCTGCACGATTTCACCCGGCGCGCCCTCTGTGGCGGGGCCCAGGCGGGCTTGCCAAATACGAATCCGGTCGTCGGGCGATTTCGCTGGGCGGGTAAAGGCGACGGGGAAAGGGTTAAACGCCCGAATCTTGCGGTGCAGCTCGGCCGCGTCTGCAGACCAATTCAACTCGGCTTCGGCTTTGGTGATTTTGGCGGCGTAGTTGGCCTCTGAGTCGTCTTGTGGCTGCGGCTGCGCTTTGTCGTCGGCCAATTGTTCTATCGCGCTTAACAGCGCCGGCCCGCCGAGAGACATTAAAGTGTCGTGCAAACTGCCGCCGGTGTCTTGATCCGTGATTGGGCAGCGTTGCTCTACTAGCATATCGCCTGTGTCCAGCCCCACATCCATTTGCATAATGGTCACGCCACTTTGGCTGTCGCCCGCCTCAATGGCGCGTTGTATAGGTGCCGCGCCGCGCCAGCGAGGCAGCAGCGAGGCGTGAACATTGATACAGCCTAGCCGCGGTGTGTCCAATACGGCTTTGGGTAGGAGCAATCCGTAGGCAACTACCACCATTAAGTCGGCGTTGAGGGCGGCCAGTTCGGCCTGAGCGTCGGCATCTTTTAAGCTTTGGGGTTGCAACACCTCAATACCGGCGGCTTCTGCGGCTTGTTTAACCGGGCTGGGTTTAAGCTTTTTGCCGCGTCCGGCGGGCCGGTCCGGCTGGGTATAGCAGGCGACAATCTGGTGGGGGCTATCGAGCAGAACGTGCAGATGGGCCGCCGCAAACTCGGGCGTGCCCGCGAAAATGATTCGCAGGGGTGTGGTCATAAACAGATCCGGTTGGTCATCGCGCGGCCTAGGCCTGGGCGCGATGTATTTTTTCCAGTTTTTTGCGAATTCGCTGGCGCTTTATCTGAGAGATATAATCGACAAACAATTTGCCGTTGAGGTGATCCAGCTCGTGTTGAATACACACCGCCAGCAGGCCATCTGGCTCGATGCTGTAAGGGTTGCCATCGCGATCGAGGGCATCGACGCGTATTTGCGTAGGACGGTCTACACTCTCATAAAAGCCGGGAACCGATAGGCAGCCTTCGTCGTAGGGCGCTTCGTCCTCGCCCAGCACGCTCACCTCGGGGTTGATAAACACCAAGGGTTCGGTCTGATCTTCCGAAATGTCCATAACGACAATACGTCGGTGAACATTGACCTGCGTGGCTGCCAAACCGATACCGGATGCGGCGTACATGGTCTCAAACATGTTGTCGAGCAGCGTGCGAACGCTATCGTCGACGTTTTCCACAGGCTTGGCAATAGTGCGCAAGCGAGGGTCGGGGAACTCAAGAATTTCAAGTAGGGCCATAAGCTTTGTGACAAACTTCTAGTAAAAAGGTAACAAGCGCTGCTAACATGATGATCGTACAGGAAATAACCTGAGTCTAAGCGTAAGCTCAGTGGTCGCGTAGCACGCTACTTTGCGCTATTATAACGTTTAAACCGCTCAGGACCGAACAAAAACAGGATCGGTTTCTATGAAAAAAATGATTTTTGCAATTCTGGCGCTCTCAGCGGCCAGTGTATTCTCTTGGGCCGAATCCTCGCCGTTCAAGTCCAACTCCCCCAGTGAGTACGTCGTGGTTGAGGGAGATACCCTGTGGGGCATCTCAGATACCTTCCTCGATGCCCCCTGGATGTGGCCTGAAATCTGGCACGCCAATCCCGAAATCGACAATCCGCATTTGATCTTCCCGGGCGATGTGGTGCGCATGGTGTACATTGATGGCCAGCCACGCCTGACGGTAGATCGCACGGTTCGTTTGGCCCCCTCGGGTGATGCCAAGCTCGAGCCAACCATTCGTGTACTGCCCATAGAGGCAGCGATACCGGCAATCTCGCTGGATAAGATCGCTTCCTATCTATCGCGCTCAACCATCGTGATGCCAGAAGATGTGGAGGCTGCACCATACATAGTGGGTGGTTCAGAAAAACGCTTGGTTATGGGCATTGGCGATACCGGTTACGCACGCGGTGATTTCCCCAGTGATATTCACAACTTCAGTGTATTTCGCGAGGGCGAGTCCTTTATTGACGAAAGCGGTGAAGACGAGGACCTGTTAGGGGTTCATGCCGTGGGTGTCGGTGCGGTTGCGATTGATAAAGTACAGGGCGACATAGCTCGGTTGCGGGTAACCCGTTCAGATAAAGAGCTGCGCGCCGGTGATATATTGTTGCCCAGTAAAGAGCGCTCGGTGGACTCTATTTTCTACCCCAGTGCACCCGATTTCCCTATTGAAGCCGAAATGATTGCAGTGGAAGGCGGGGTCAGCCAGATTGGCACCTTGGATGTAGCCATTGTTAACAAAGGTCGTCGCGACGGAGTGCAGGTAGGTAATGTCTTTGAAGGCTTTGTGCGCGGCGAACAAATTGCCGACCATGTTACGGGCGAAACTATTCAGCTGATGGATGAGTCCGCCGGCTTGGTGATGGTGTTCCGCACCTTTGAAAAATTAAGCTTCGTGATTGTGGTTGAGTCAACCCGCCCGATGGCGGTGGGGGATATTCTCCGCAACCCCTAACGATAAGCGCCGCTTGGTGCTGAGATAGCAGGAATCCAGCCATGGATGGCATCGAATCAATCTTAACCCTTTCCTATTTGCCGCAGTTGGGGCCCGCTCGTATTAAGCAATTGCACAGTGCGTTTGGCAGCTGCGCTGATGTGTTAGAGCGCGATCCCCAAGTTCTCGCCGGTTATATGCCAGAGGTCGCACTGACAGAGCTCGGACACTGGCACCGCAACCCTGATCACCCCATTCGTGAACAAGTAAAGCGCGACAGTGACGCTTTGCACAGGCAGGAATCGACAATATTAACGTTTCTGGGGCATGAGCATTACCCAGAGCTTCTCTACAACATCAGTGCGCCACCGCCATTTTTAACGATACGCGGTAGTATCACGACGCTAGAGCTGCCGCAGATAGCGATGGTGGGTACCCGTCGCCCTACGGCTGGCGGTCGCGATGTGGCTCGCAGTTTTGCCCGGTACCTAGCAGGTGCGGGTTTTGCTATTACCAGCGGGTTGGCCTTGGGGGTGGATGCCTGTGCCCACCGCGGTGCTTTAGAGGCCAAGGGCGTTACTCTGGCGGTGCTTGGTACTGGATTGGATACAATATACCCCGCGCGCAACAGAGCCTTAGCGGATGAAATTGAAGCCGCAGGCGGCACTTTAATCAGTGAATTTTTACCTGGAACGGCACCCGAGGCCAAAAACTTTCCCCGTCGCAATCGGGTCATTAGTGGCTTAAGCTTGGGCACTATGGTGGTCGAAGCGGCGGTAAAAAGTGGTTCTTTAATTACTGCACGATACGCCCTAGAGCAGGAGCGCGAAGTTTTTGCCGTACCGGGGTCGATACACAACCCCATGAGTCGCGGCTGTCATGCCTTGATAAAAGACGGTGCCAAGTTAGTAGAAACCGCCGATGATATTATCGATGAGTTGGGGGCAGCAATTGCGTATAAAAAACAGCAATGTTCCCAACCCCAAGAGAAAGCACCCGAACAGCACTGGTTGTTACCGTTTATGGGATACGATCCGGTCAGTGTTGACAGTTTGTGCGAGCGCAGCGGTGCCAACACCTCGGAAATCACCCCGGCATTGCTAGAGCTAGAACTAGACGGCCTAATTGAGCAGCGCGGCTGTCACTACTGCCGCATCTGTTGAGCTAGTGAGTCGATTTTTGGCGGCTAGTGTCATGCTCTGGATGTGTCTGACTATCAGCCTCTATATGCCGGTAAGCGTAGACGCCTAAATAGACCATAATCAGTACAATGGCGACGATGGTGGCCACGCTGAGCACTAAAACGAAATCGAACATAAGGTTTCTCCAGCCATAATCAATACGTTTAGCTTATTCCCTGTAAAATGTAAGGTTATTGATGTAGGTCAAACTAGGTTAGATTCGTTGTTTGGTGAATTAATCTAAGGTAAATTTGCCGCTTGTTGGCGCGAGTCAGTTTTTAGGATCGCGTTTTTATTGACACTTCTTTGTCTAAAGTGATCCCCGGAAAGTAATGTTGTGACTATTTGGCTCAATCATCAACGTATTGTGCATGCGGCCCAAGTGATGAGGGCGGGCGGTGTTATTGCCTACCCAACGGAGTCCGTGTGGGGGTTGGGGTGCGATCCGGCCAACCATCATGCCATTAGGCGCCTGCTTCAGCTCAAGCGGCGTCCGCGTCATAAAGGGCTGATATTAATTGCGGCCGAAAGTGATCAAGTGGCACCTTGGCTTGCGTCCGTAAGCGCTGAACAGCGGGAGCAATTACGGGCCACATGGCCTGGGCCGAACACGTGGTTGGTACCTAACCGAGGGTTGGCTTCTCACTGGGTGGTGGGAGATCATACAAGTGTTGCTTTGCGGGTAACTAACCATCCAGTGGCTAAAGCACTATGCATGGCCTTTGGCGGACCTATTATCAGTACCTCGGCCAATCCGCAAAAGCGGCCCGCAGCTAAAACATCCATACACGTTAGGCGTTATTTTGGCGCCCAGCTAGATGCCATTGCTCCTGGGCAGACCGGTGGCAACCCCAACCCATCAATGATTCGCGACTTAGCGAGCGGCTCAATTGTTCGCGGGTAAGAATCCATAAGCTGGTTAATTGCTCGGGTGTACCCTAAGTCCGGTGCTGGTACAATGGCGCCCCTTGAGAGGACACTATGACAGATACCCCCGATAAAGCTTCCGTAAAAACGTATTTACTGGAACTGCAAAACCGTATTTGCCAGGCCCTGGAAGAGGTAGATGGCGGTCAATTTCAGCAAGATGAATGGCGCCGCCCTGAAGGTGGCGGTGGGCGCTCACGGGTGCTGGCTGATGGCGCGGTGATCGAAAAAGGCGGCGTTAATTTCTCCCATGTTACCGGCGGGCAGATGCCGGCTTCGGCTACGGCGCACCGTCCCGAATTGGCCGGGCGCTCATTCGAAGCGATGGGGGTGTCTTTAGTGATACACCCGAATAACCCCTACGCGCCTACCTCGCACGCCAACGTACGTTTTTTTATCGCCGAAAAAGAAAACGAGGCACCGGTTTGGTGGTTTGGCGGCGGCTTTGACTTAACCCCTTATTACGGCTATATCGAGGACTGTGTGCACTGGCACAAAGTGGCCCAAAAAGCGTGCGAGCCGTTGGGTGACGAGGCCTACCCACGCTATAAAGACTGGTGTGACGAATACTTCTATCTGCCCCATCGCAAAGAGGCTCGAGGAGTGGGCGGATTATTTTTTGACGATTTAAACGCTCCGGGGTTTAGCAAAAGCTTTGAGTTTATGCGCTCGGTGGGCGACGCCTATACCGAGGCCTATATGCCTATTTTGCGCAGTCGAAAAGACACCCCATTTGATGATCGCCAGCGCCAGTTTCAACTCTATCGGCGCGGTCGCTATGTTGAATTTAATTTAGTCTACGATCGTGGCACTTTATTTGGCTTGCAAACAGGGGGGCGCACCGAGTCTATTTTAATGTCGTTGCCACCGCTGGTGCGCTGGCAATATGATTATGCCCCCGAAAAAGACAGCCCCGAAGCGGCACTCGCGCGAGACTTTTTGCCGGCCCGAGACTGGTTGGCCGACTCCTAAACGATAATAAAGACAGTAAGCGTTCGGTAAGAAACATCTGTTAACTTTGCCGCACGTTGACACAGTAGGTACCCCATGACGGACAGTTACGCAGTATTTGGCAATCCTATTGCCCAGAGTAAATCCCCGGTAATACATCGCCAGTTTTGCGATCAAACCGGTGAGGATATGAGCTACACCAAGCAATTAGTGGATGAGGGCCAATTTAAACAAGCGGCGGATGATTTTTTTGCCGCTGGTGGGCGTGGTTTGAATATAACCTCGCCTTTTAAACTGGATGCTTTCTCTTATGCCGATCACTTAACCGCGCGGGCGGAACGAGCCGGAGCGGTTAATTTACTGATCAAAGAGCCAGACGGTAAATTACTGGGTGATAACTCTGACGGTATTGGCATGGTCAATGACATGTTAAACCTAGGCTGGGAAATTGCCGGTAAGAGAATTTTGATGTTAGGTGCAGGCGGGGCAGTGCGAGGTGTTTTGCAGCCGCTGCTCAATCAAGAGCCCGAATCGATTACTATCGCCAACCGCACCTTAGCCAAGGCTGAAGATTTAGCCCAAGGTTTTCACGATTTGGGCAACCTAAAAACGAGCAGTTTTTCGGATCTGGCCGGTAAGCAATTTGATTTAATTATTAACGGTACCTCTGCCAGCCTGCGCGGCGATTTACCGCCCCTGCCGGACGGTTTAATAACAGATCATACAGCCTGTTATGACATGACCTACGCCGCAGAGCCGACCGTTTTTTTGACTTGGGCACAGCACCAAAAAGCGGCTCAATTAGCGGATGGCTTGGGTATGTTGGTTGGCCAGGCAGCCGAGTCTTTTTATGCTTGGCGACATATCCGCCCGGAAGTGGTGCCCGTTATTACTGATCTGCGCCGCAAAATGAACGAGAGTAAAAAGAAGGCGGGTTAACCTTAAGTGGCGGAGAATTAGTAGTGGCCGTACTTGGCATAAACCTCGGCACCAGTCATTTTCTCCGTGTGCTCTTGAGCGGCGTAATAGTCGGGCTTTTCCTCAATAAATACTTCTTGGCGCAAGGTAAATGACGTCTCGGGAAACAGGCCGGCTGATAAAATATATTCGTCGTTTGGCCGCAAATAGTAAAATAAATGTGTGCCACAGGTGGCGCAAAATCCACGTTCTGCCCACTCGGATGATCGGTAACGGCGCGGAGTATCTCCGCTGAAGGTGACGGGCCCGCTACAGTGTACCGCGTGCAGTGGACCGCTGGTCCAGCGACGGCACATACGGCAGTGGCACAAGCCAGCATCGGTTTGGGTTTCGGTCGATACCTGGATAGCACCGCACAAACACTGGCCTTGCATACACAACTCCCTTACAAGCACGGCCGTATCGGCCGTGGCATTAAGTGATTAAGCGGAAAACCTAGGTTTCGGCAGTGTCTACGGAGGGTTTTTCGTGGCGATGGCCTTTAACGGCGCCTTTGCGATGTGCGAGGGCGGCTTCCAGTTTTTTAGCGGCTTGCGCGATGGCGCTGTACATATCTTGGTGGGAGGCTTGTACTGCCACCGGTGCGCCGAGATACTGGGTGGTAACTTCGATGCTTTGCGAGGCGCGCTCAACCGTGAGCGTGACATTGGCCGCGTCGAGCTGGGGAAAGTGGCTGGCAACCTTGCCTAATTTTGCTTCTACGTTTTCTTTGATTGCGTCGGTAACAGTGACGTGATGCCCGGAAAGATTGATTTGCATAGGGTTTTCCTTCCTCTACCTCTGTGAAGTGACAATTGTTGCCCGAGATTAAATCACCGAGCCACGCTTTAAACATGAGCCTGAATAGACAAAAATTCAAGTGGGGAAATCAATTAAATTTAATCAATGAGTCACAAGTCGACATTTGTTAATCAACCTGTATGTTTTGTAACCTGTGTAGGCTCGTTAGTGACTTAGCAGGGCTTTTTAAAGGAACTCTTATGTGGATTCAGACCGAGATATCAATGCCGCCTAAGGCGCGTGGCTTTCATTTGATTACCGATGAAATAGAGCGCCAATTGCCCGATATGAGTGCAATTGCGGTGGGGTGGGCACAGATTTTCATTAAGCATACCTCCGCCAGCTTAACGCTTAATGAAAATGCTGACCCAACGGTTCGTGGCGATTTAGAACGTCATTTTAATCAATATGTACCCGAACGCGCGCCCTACTACCAACACGATTACGAGGGTGACGATGATATGCCTGCCCATATTAAAAATTGTATTTTAGGCTCCAGCCTTATGCTACCAATATCTAAAGGGCGATTTAATCTGGGTGTCTGGCAAGGGGTGTACTTGTGTGAACATCGCAATCGGGCTGGTGGTCGACAATTGGTAGTAACACTCAATGGCGAAGCAATGTGAGCAGCGCCTGAGCGGTCTGCAAGATCCCTTGCAAGCTTAATGATGGCGAAACCCTAGCGTGAAATTGCGTAAATGAGCCGGGTGATTATCGGGTAAAAGGGCTCTGGCGCCGAGGATTGTCGACATCGATCGACAGCAACAGGTTTATCGAACAAAGATGTAAGGGCCGACTATACTAGAAATAGTTGCACTCAACTTGCGTAAAACAATTTAGAAGCCCTGCCGACAGGTTAAGCCCTATTGGTTGCAGGGCCGTTATAGCTCTTGAGTATAAGAGAAACTTCTGTCATTGTTGATTGGCAGTATTAGTATGTTAATACATGGGTTTTACCGTGTGTGACTGACATAACCGTTTAATATGTGAGCAACAATAACAGCTCGGTTCACAGGTATAAAATGACCCTAGACCTCTTTCAACGACTTTCCTACAAACTGGCGCGTACCAGTTTTGTGGTTGTTGTCGTACTGGGGGTGCTAGTGGCAAGCCTGCAAGTCTATTTAGATTTTCGCACCCAATATCGAGAAATACTCAATAACGTAGAAGAAATTAGTCGAGTCAGTCGTAACTCGGCTCAACGCGCTGTGTTTTTATTGGATGAAAATTTAGCCGAGCAGGTAGTCCAGGGCTTGGCTGAATACCGGTTTTTAAGCCAAATAGCCATCTTTGATGACCAGAACCACCTTATGGCTCAGCACCACCAGGCTATCCAGCCCAGCCAGTCGCTCTGGCTAACCCGTCTTTTGGTAGGGGGGAAAGAAAGTTTTGAATACCCACTGATTGCCGAGGATGGCATGGTAATGGGAACGCTAAAGCTGGAGCTGAATAAAGATCGAGCGCTCAACCCTTTTTATCATCGAGCTTGGCGGGTTCTACTGACAGGTTCGGTGCGCAATTTCGGTATCGCCTTGGTTTTAGTGATGGTGTATCACTTTTTATTGACCCGCCCACTGGTTACCCTCGCTACCCGATTTGCCGCGCTGGATCACGCTCGGGTTCCGGTTAGCAATATTCCTCATCTGCGTAAACATGAGCACGATGAGTTGGGTTATATCGTTAATTCAGCCAACCGTTTGCTGGATAACTTTAATGAAAAACACGCCGAGCTCAAACAACAGCAACAACAACTGAGCCTGATTTTAGATGCCAGCCCCAATCAAGTATTTGCGGTGGATTTAGAAGGAACTTTGTTGTTTTATAATCAGGCATTTAAGCGTTATTTCGGGGCCGATCAGGCGAGCAATTATTTTGATTTGATTACCGAATGCGGTATTGAAGAAAGCGAGCAAATTCGAGCGTTGTTGCAGCGCGTGGGAAGAAAGCAGGCCCCCGTCTTTAATCGCCAGCAGCATTTCAGTGGTCTTCACAATGAAAGCCACATTATGCAAATGTCGTTAGTGCCCTTTGTCTCCGAACATATCACCCGTGTAATCGTTGTTTTGAATAATATTACCGAGTTGGTGGAAGCTGAGGAGCGAGTTGAGTATTTGGCCTATTGCGACACCCTGACCGGGCTTGCCAATCGCAATAAAATACTGGAGCAGCTGCAAGAGGATATTCATCGCTGCAAGGCCAGCAACCGCTACGGCGCACTGGTGCTTATTGACTTAAATGAGTTTAAGCGTATCAACGATACTATGGGCCATTCGCTGGGCGATGAACTCTTGCTGCATTTATCTGAGCGCATGGCAAAAAAGGTGCGTGAGCCTGAGACACTGGCCCGTTTGGGTGGTGATGAATTTATCCTCAGTATGCCAGAAGTGGGTACCACACAAGAAGAAGCGCGCAGTCGCGCGGAGCAAGTTGCCGAGCGGTTTTTACAAACCATCAATGAGCCGGTAACCCTAGCCAACCAAGACTTTGCGGTACAGGCAACCGTGGGCATAGCCCTTTACCCTTTAGGGGATGTCACGGTCGAAACCTTATTGTCGCAAGCCGATACCGCTCTGAATGAGGCCAAGCGTCGTGCCAGTGGGGCGGTTCAGGTATTCGAGCCGCAAATGGCAGCGGAAGTAAACCGGCTACTGCAATTGGAATCCGATATCAGGCTCTCCTATCAAGAACACCATTTTTCTTTTTACTTGCAACCGCTGATAGATCTACACGCGCGCTCACTGGTAGGGGGCGAGGCGCTCATCCGCTGGTTCCACCCTATGCGCGGTGTGGTATCACCGGGGGAGTTTATCGGGTTTTTAGAAAACTCAGAGATGATCAATCTAGTCGGTATGCAATTATTGGATGATGTGTGCCAGTTTATTCGTCGTCATAAAGAGCAGGGGCGCTTCCCACCTGATATGCGAATAGCGGTTAATATCAGCGAGCGGCAATTGTACGATGCAGACTTTGTGGGCAAATGTATTTCCGTATTGCGCAAATACAAATTACCCGGCAGTTGTTTAGAGTTTGAAATTACCGAGGGCGCGGCTCTCCACAATCTCGATGAGGTAGTGGATAAAATGCGCAAACTGCAGAACGAAGGTATCACTTTTGCTCTGGATGATTTCGGCACTGGTTACAGTTCTCTGAGTTATCTCAAGCGGTTGCCGGTAAATAAAGTCAAAATCGATAAATCCTTTATCGACGATATCACCATCGACCCCCAAGATGCTGCCATGGTGGCTTCTATTATTGCCATTGCTCGCAATATGAACCTGTTGATTGTGGCCGAAGGCGTTGAGACAGACGCGCAAGCACAGTGGCTGGCACAGTACGATGAAATATTGATTCAAGGCTATTTATTCGACAAGCCTTTACCCCCGGAAGTGTTCTCGCAAAACTACCTGCCTAAACCACCCAGCTATTAATCCCTGTTACAGAGAAGCCCCACTTTAAGAGGCGTGAGTTGGCCCGCGGTTGGCCAATTGTGTTGCTCGGCAAGCTTGAGTCTTCGTTGTTGTCGGTGGTCACTGTGGGGGTGAGTGGTCAACCAGCTAAGCGTTTGTGCGTCTTGTTCGCTGATCATTTCAAACAAATCGCCACTGCCATTAATGTGTCCGTAATGACGTAATAGAGCCTGATACGCCCAGGCATCCGCCTCTCGTTCAAACTCGCGTGAATAACTGAGCAGTGCCAATGAGCCGCTGAGCCCCGCTAATTGGCCAGCGTTGCTCTGGCCAAACAATAGAGCTACCGAAAGCGAGAGTCCCAATTGCTGTGCGGCCGAGCGAATAGGGTGGCGCAGGTGTAGATGGGCAAGCTCGTGGGCGAGGACAAAGGCAAGCGCTTGTTCAGAGTTCATTTTACAGAGCAGTCCATCAAATATCACTATATGTCCCCCTAGGGTGGCATAGGCATTGATAGCCTCAGAGTTGTTTCGGTGTAGGGTAAAAGTGATGTCTGGGTCTAGTCCGCCCGCTTGGGCGATTTGCTCGGTTAATGTTTGCAGGTAAGCGGGTGAGTCTGTGCCTGATGATATTTGCCACTGCTCGGTTAAGGTGCGCTCCCAGGCAAAAGGGGTTAAGCGGGTAAGTTCAGTCAGTAACAGTAGTAATAGCCAGAAAAGAACAGCAAAAACGCCGACCACCATGGCTAAACGGCGCAATAAGTCCGCCAGCCATGGACCACTTTGAGCATTAATATGCTCAGGTGGTAGGCGGTTGTGATAGGCCATGAGGGGGAATGAGCGCGGTGCCATAGGCCACCACCTCCAGGCAAGCGGTGCCTGCCCGGGCGCTGCGCCCGGCAATGGCGGCGGTTTGTAACTTCATATTAAAAACGCTTTGCGCCCCCAGTTGCTCTGCTTGCTCTTTCATACGCAAAATTGCTTCGCGCCGGGCACGATCGAGCAAGGTTTCGTAGGTGTCTAAACGCCCGCCTACCAGCATGCGCAGCACGGCGATAAAGCGCTTGAAGTAATCGGCGGAAATCACCACCGAGCCAACTACCAGCGCTGTGGTGGGCGCTGGTAGTTGTGGCGGCGGTAGGCGCTGGGGGTAGGTTAAGATGCCCACCAGTGCCCGCTCGCGCTGACGAATACTTTGGTAGTGACGCTTTTCAGCAATAGAGCCAAAAATAAGCCCACAGAGCATCAAAATAGAAAAGAGTACCAGTGGCCCAATAAACTGCATTAGTGCGGCAGACACAGCTTACGCTAGCTCAACGGCGGTGCCGTAAACAAATAATTCACTGGCGCCCTGAGCCACCGAGCTGGTGGAAAAACGCACATTCAAAATAGCGTTGGCGCCAATGGCTTGTGCTTGCGCCTGCATGCGTGCCATGGCTTCCTCGCGCGAATCGTTGAGCAGTTCGGTATAGCCTTGTAACTCACCGCCAAATACATTTTTAAAACTGGCGGCGATATCGCGCCCGACATGCTTGGCGCGCACCGTACTGCCTTGCACCAGTCCCAAATGCTCTTTAACCCGGCGGCCGGGCACTACTTCCAAGTTGCTGATTAACATATATTCCTTGCTCTAACGTCGTGTGAATTCAGTATAGGTGATTGAACCTTGTTGATTGCGGTTAATTACACTTCGGCTAAATACTGATCTTTAAGACGGACGTAATTGTTGGCCGAATAACAGAAAAAGTCGCGTTCTTTGTGGTTTAGGGGGCGCACCTGTTTGGCGGGACTGCCCATATACACAAAGCCGGATTCTAATCGTTTGCCCGGCGGCACCAAGGTGCCGGCCCCGATGACCACTTCGCTCTCAATGATGGCCCCGTCCAAAATAGTAGCGCCAATGCCCACCAGTACCCGATCGCCGATGGTACAGCCGTGCAGGCAGGCGCTGTGGCCTACCGTCACATCCGAGCCAATAGTCAACGGATAGCCCTCGGGGTTAAACGGTCCGGCATGGGTAATATGCAGTACCGTGTTGTCTTGAATACTGGTGCGTTCGCCTATACGTATAGAGTGCATATCACCGCGTGCCACAGCAAAAGGCCAGACGGAGGAGTCTGCGCCAATACTGACATCGCCGATTATCAGCGCTTTGGGGTCGACAAAGGCCCGCTCGCCCAACTGGGGGTGGTGACCTTGAAACGAACGAATGTTATCCGCTGTCGTGGTGGAATTCATAGTGGGTACCTCTGCTAAGCGGTGTATCATAGCCAGTATAAGGGGTGAGCCAGGCTCTGGGTTGAAAATAAGCCTGAACATACCCTATTTAATATCGGCCCCAGAGTATAACGGCTGTGGGCCCTAAACCGGAGGAAAAATGACCGATTCCCTAGCGCAAAACCCCCTACTGAGCGATCAGCCACTGCCCCTGTTTGACGAAATAAAACCCGAGCATATTGTGCCTGCTGTCGAGCATCTTATCGCCGAGGGGCGAGCGCATTTGGAGCGGTTATTGGCCTGTAACGATAAGCCCACCTGGGACAATCTGGTCGCGCCGCTGGAGGCTGAAGATGACAGGCTGGAGCGCGCTTTCTCGCCGGTGAGTCATTTAAATGCGGTGGTTAATTCGCCAGAGTTACGCGAAGCCTACAACACCAGCATAGCTTTGTTGACCGAGTACAGCACCGAGGTGTCGCAAAATCGCGACTTGTACAACGCCTACAAAGCTCTGGCAGAGAGTGATGAGTATTCAGCGCTGAGTACCGCCCAGAAAAAAGTGGTTGATAATGCCCTGCGCGACTTTGTCTTGGGCGGTGTCGCACTGGATGGTGAAGACAAGCAGCGCTTTGCCGATATCTCCCGACAAAAGTCTGAGCTGTCCACCCGTTTTGCCAACAATGTGCTTGATGCCACCGGGGCTTGGTATTTGCATTTCGACAGCGCAGATTCTCTCGCCGGCTTGCCCGAGTCGGCCATCGCGCAAGCGCGTCAGGCAGCCGAACAAAAGCAGGATGATCAAGACAACCCACTATCGGGGTATGTTGTTACTCTGGATTTTCCCTCTTATCTGGCGGTCATGATGTACGCTAATGACCGCACCCTGAGGGAAAAAATGTATCGGGCATTTGTCACCCGGGCCAGTGCCGATGGTAAAAAAGCCGATGGCAGTAGCGCCGCAGAGTGGGACAATACGGCGTTGATTGCCGAAACACTTAAGCTGCGCCACGAGCAGGCGCAGCTGCTCGGCTTTGCCAGCTACGCCGAGCGCTCGCTGGCCACTAAAATGGCCGATAGTCCCGAACAAGTATTGGGTTTTTTACACGAGCTGGCGGAAAAGTCTCGCCCGCAAGCTCTGCAAGATGTGGCCGAACTTAAACAATTTGCGACCGAGCAGGGGTGTGACGATTTACAGGCCTGGGACCTAGCCTATTACAGTGAAAAGCTGCGCAAGCAAAAATACGATATTTCACAGGAAGAGCTGCGTCCTTATTTCCCAGCCGAAAAAGTCATTAGCGGAATGTTCGATGTAGTAGCCCGGTTGTTTGATATCGACATTGTTCCGGTGGCGGCATTTGCTAGCTGGCACCCGGATGTTCGTTTTTACCAGATTTACCGCAACGGTGAACAGGTGGCGAGCTTTTATCTCGATTTGTTTGCTCGCGAACACAAGCGCGGCGGCGCTTGGATGGCGGATTGCCGTGTGCGCCGTCAAACCGAATCGGGTCTGCAATTGCCGGTTGCCTTTTTAACTTGTAACTTTACTCCGCCGGTGGGCGATACGCCTTCACTGTTGACTCACGACGAAGTCACCACCTTATTCCACGAGTTTGGTCACGGCCTTCACCACATGCTAACCGCCATTGATGTTGCGGCCGTTAGCGGTATTAATGGGGTGGCTTGGGATGCCGTCGAACTGCCCAGTCAGTTTTTAGAAAATTGGTGCTGGCAGAAAGAAGTAATAGGTAAAATGTCCGGCCACTTTGAAACCGGCGAGCCACTGCCGGAGGCGCTACTTGATAAAATGTTGGCGGCGAAGAACTTTCAGTCGGGCATGCAAATGATGCGGCAGCTTGAGTTCTCGCTGTTTGATTTTCGCCTGCACGCCGAATACAACCCTCTTAACCCAGTGCCAGCAGCCGTGCTGTTGGATGACGTTCGGCGCGAGGTGGCAGTTGTTCCGCAACCGGCGTTTAACCGGTTCGAAAACGGTTTTAGCCATATCTTTGCCGGTGGCTACGCGGCGGGTTACTACAGCTATAAGTGGGCGGAAGTGTTATCGGCCGATGCCTTTTCTGCGTTTGAAGAAGAAGGTATTTTTAACAATCAAACCGGCCATCGGTTTATGCAGTCAATCTTAGAGCAAGGTGGTTCGGCCGAGCCCATGCAACTGTTTATTCGCTTTCGTGGGCGCGAACCCTCAATTGAGCCGCTGTTAAAACACAGTGGACTTATCGCGGAGGCATCATGAGCAGTTATAGCGAAACCCCCCGGTTTTTAGCCGGGGCCATTTGCCCTAAATGCGAAGCTCTAGATCGTATTAAAGTCTACTCGAAAGACGGAAAGGATTATCGCGAATGTGTTACCTGCGGTTTTCAGGATGAAATGCACTTTACTTCAGCCGCCAAAGAATTAGAGACTCGTGTTAATGCGCAGAAGCACACTGTGCCCACCGAGGTGGTCAACATCGTTAAGCTGTCGGATCAATAATCAAACTGTTCTTACAATCGCTCGCGATCGAAATTAAGAAAAATGGCCCTGTCTGACGCCAGGCAAGGCCAGCGAGATATTTCTACCGACCAACCACTTTGCTGGTGGCGGGCAAAAAACTTGTCAAAGACGGCGCCAGAAAAACTGTACTCACTTAACAATAACTCAGCGGAAAAAATGACTGCCTGATCCAGCTCGTTGGCAAAAGGCTCGCCAATCAATTCGTGTGCGATTAAATTGGCGCGTGTCGTGTCCATAGGCACTAGCGGTTGGCCGCAGCGCAAAATAAATCGATCGTTAATTTCCTCCAGTAAACGATGAGCCAAATAGGCTTCGTCCAGCAGTGATTCGAGTGGGCTGTGCTCGGTGATTAAGTCGGGTGGTTTGAGGAAGTAATCGGTGGCAATAGTCAGTAAAGGTTGCACTTGTGGCAGTAGTTCAGAGTCGGCAGCCATTTCATAAATGGCTTCAACAAAATCGGGTACATGTTCGATATAGCGCACCACAAAATCGGCCAGTAATAAAGGTGCTGAGTCGGCCGGCAAACTGATAGAGGCATGTAAAGAAGAGGTGCGGTCCGCCAAGCGTTCCACCAAAGACGTCGTCCCTCTTGGTTGCTCAATGGCATGTTCTACAATGTCCCGAATGCGTCCAATCTGTCCCTGAAAGGTGGCGGTGTCCGAGTGTCTGCCAGCCATGGGCGTCTCGCTTGCGTGATTGAAATTGTCAGGGGCGTGCATTCGGTTTCCTTATGAAAACAACGGAGTTGCTTAAAAAGTAATATAAATAAGCACTAATGCAAGTTTGCAGAGAGATTAAAATCTTATTAGCACTAGCCGGAATTATACAAATAGGTATAACCGCGCGATTTAACCTAAAGGGTTATGTGTGCCAGCGACGTTTAAAACATCAGCGCGTTGATAAAAATTTCGCAGGTGGATTGATGAACAATACCCCCGCCATAAATAAGCCGCGGCTGACGTTAAAAAGACAAAAAGCTAACCAGAGCCCAGTATTACCCCAGCTTGTGCTTAACCACCAAGCGGGGAAAAACACCATAAGCATGCAGCCGAGCATGGTGTTTTGCATGGCACGAGTCATGCCCATGCCAATAAAAATACCATCCAGTTGATAACTCCAAACTGCCAATAACGGCAATGCAATCATCCACGGGTATTGTCGATTTGCCTCAAGCAAAACCTCAGGCAATTGTGTAAAAAGTTGTAACAAAGGCTCTTGGCCCAACCAAAACAGAACGCTGATCAAAAAAGCGCTGGCCGCGGCCATAATCGTAGTGGCATTAATAATTCGTTTTAACTCGTGTTGGTTATTGGCGCCAACCGCTTTACCGCACAAGGCTTCGGCGGCGTGAGCGAAACCGTCAAGCGCGTGGGAAGTTATCATTAATAGCTGCAATAAAATGGCATTCGCGGCAACAATAGTGGTGCTGGCCCGGGCGCCTTGAGCTGTGAAGAACGTAAATACACCTAAGAGGCACGCTGTGCGAATAAACAAATGTCGGTTAATGGTCAATAGCGGCACGTATTCTCGCCAGGCCCACAATCGTTGCCAGTGCTCACGAATCGAGTTGGTTAAGGTTAAAGCTGATAAGTGGCGGCGCAATAAATAAAGGCCGCAGGTAAGCCCACTGTACTCGGCAAGCACGCTGGCATAAGCGGCGCCGTCACTGGCCCAACCGAGCCCTAAAATAAAAAGACAATCAAGAGCAATATTAAGTGCATTGGTGAAAAATAAAATGATTAGCGGGCTGCGAGTATTTTGCTGGCCAATACACCAACCAATAATAGTGTAATTAAGCAATGTGGCCGGAGCGCTGTAAAAGCGAATTTGACAGTAGCGCTTGGCCAGCTCTAACGTTTCTGGAGCCGGCTGCATCCACAACAGAGCGAACTTTATTATCCAGCCACTGGCCAACACTAAGGCAAAGGCCAGCGCGAGCGCCAGTATCGCTGAGCGGAGCCACAGAGTTAACGTTTCGTCCCAGTTTTGCCCGCCCACGGCACGGGCCACCAAGCTGGTGGTGCCCATTCGTAAAAAACCCAACGACCAAAATACGAGGGTGATGATACTGCCTCCAACCGCTACGGCCCCCAAGTAGGCGGCCGATGGAAGGTGGCCCAATATGGCCGTATCGACAGTACCCAATAAGGGAACGGATAGGTTGGTCAGCATGATTGGCCACACCAGGGGCCAGATGCCAGAACTGGTTTGGCGCCAGCGGGAAAATATAGACAAAGTTGCGCTCATTGGCGGAAGTTGGCCAGAATTTGGCTGAAAAAACCTATTTTCTCACAGACTATAGTGCGTGTGAAATGCGATAAAGATATTGACTTTTGTGCCGCGTTATGGCCTTATAAAATCTGTAGTTGCGACGATTTGCCGCAGTTTATTTGTCGTACCCTTCCGAATTTCTTCGCTGGTACCCAATAAGCTAGGCCCAGTATCTACTGTTTCAGTAAATACTGTTGTGACTGTGTTTAAGGCGCTTGGAGTCTCGTTTAGTTGCTCCTAATAAACGAGTGGTGGCTTGTCACCACAACCCGCTGGGTTGGGTTCTCGTTTGGGTAACATTTAACCGCGTCTCAGCTGTCTATAGGCGGCTCTTAATCAGTTGCTACTAAGTTAGTGGCGCAGGATTAGTGCAGGTTGTGCCTCTGGTATAAGAGTGACAGGCTCTATAAATAAAAACACTTGTGGCGGTCACTCCGCATAAAGTGTTTGGCTGTGTGGCTGGCTAGCATACCGTGATCTAGGCCACTCACGAGCAGTAAAATCATGCAGGCAACGAATGTGCCTGCCTAATAATAAGCATAATGAAACTAAACGGAGAAGATGGGCAATGTTGAAAACAGCACGTGGCCTTTGTGCCTGGTTGCTTGGTTTCGCGGTGCTGTTGTCATCCAACTGGGTGCTAGCAGAGCAAACTGAGCAGTTGAAGTTCAATATGACCCGGGGGGTGACGCCGGTCAGTCAAGACATACACGGACTTCATATGCTGATGTTCTGGTGGTGTGTCGGCATCGGTGTGGTTGTGTTTGGCATCATGTTTTTCAGCATGTTTGTACATCGCAAGTCTCGGGGTGTAAAACCCGCCAACTTCCATGAAAGCACAATACTTGAGCTTACCTGGACGGCAATTCCATTCGCAATTCTAATCGCCATGGGCATCCCCGCCTCAAAATCCCTAATCGAACTCTACGATACTTCCGAGTCACAAGTGGATGTATTGATCACCGGTTATCAGTGGCGCTGGAAATACGAAATTTTAGGCGAAGACGTTAGCTTTTTTAGTAACCTCTCCACCCCGCGCGACGAAATCACCGGTTTTGCCGAGAAAAACCCCAATTATCTACTTGAGGTGGATGAGCCTCTGGTGTTGCCCGTGGATAAAAAAGTCCGCTTTATCGTCACTGCCAACGATGTCATTCATAACTGGTGGGTGCCGGCTTTTGGTGTTAAGCGCGATGCGATTCCAGGCTATACCAACGAATCTTGGGCTGTGATCGAAGAGCCGGGTGTCTACCGAGGCCAGTGCGCTGAATTGTGCGGTAAAGATCACGGCTTTATGCCGATTGTGGTGGAAGCTAAATCCGAAGCTGACTACCGCGCTTGGCTGGAAGAGAAAAAAGCCGCCGCTGCCGCCCTAGCCGAGCTGACCGAAAAAACCTTTACCTTTGATGAGCTCTACGCCAAAGGCGAAGAAGTGTATAACCGCTCTTGTGCCGCTTGCCACCAGGCTAGTGGTGAAGGGGTTCCGGGTGCCTTCCCTAGTTTGAAAGAAGGCATTACGGTCGGACCGATTGAACAACATATTGATGTAGTAGTGAATGGTGTTCCCGGTACGGCCATGCAGGCCTTTGGCGAGCAGTTGTCAGAAGTCGACATTGCCGCCGTCGTCACTTACGAACGTAATGCTTGGGCAAATAACATGGGCGATCTCGCTCAGCCGCTCGATATTTATAATCATAAACAGGGCAAATAGGAGGTAGACAATGGCTCACGGTCCCGCAAAAGGTATTACGCGCTGGTTGTATACCACCAACCACAAAGACATCGGTAGCATGTACTTGTGGTTCAGTTTTGCAATGTTCTTTTTGGGTGGCATATTCGCCCTGGTGATTCGCGCCGAGTTGTTCCAACCCGGGCTGCAAATCGTTGAACCGAATTTCTTTAACCAAATGACCACCATGCACGGTTTAGTGATGGTGTTCGGTGCAGTGATGCCCGCCTTTGTTGGCTTGGCAAACTGGATGATTCCTATGCATATTGGCGCGCCAGATATGGCCTTGCCACGTATGAATAACTGGAGCTTCTGGATTCTGCCGTTCGCGTTCGCCATGTTGTCGTCCACCTTGTTTATGCAAGGCGGGGCACCCAACTTCGGCTGGACGTTCTACGCACCACTGTCCACCACCTACGCACCCCCCTCGGTGACCTTCTTTATTTTTGCCGTGCACATCATGGGCGCCAGCTCGATTATGGGGGCCATTAATATCATCGCCACCATCGTCAATATGCGCGCTCCTGGCATGACCTACATGAAGATGCCACTGTTCGTTTGGACTTGGTTAATCACGGCTTTCTTGCTGATCGCGGTAATGCCCGTGCTGGCTGGTGTGGTCACCATGATGTTAATGGACATCCACTTCGGCACCAGCTTCTTTGATGCCGCCGGTGGTGGTGATCCGGTTCTGTTCCAGCACGTGTTCTGGTTCTTCGGTCACCCCGAGGTGTACATCATGATCTTGCCGGCCTTCGGTATTGTCAGCGCGATTATCCCAACCTTCGCGCGCAAGCCACTGTTCGGTTACGCCTCTATGGTGTATGCCACAGCCGCCATTGCCTTTTTGAGCTTTGTAGTTTGGGCGCACCATATGTTTACCGTGGGCTTACCCATCGCCGGTGAGCTCTTCTTTATGTGGGCGACCATGCTGATTGCGGTACCTACCGGGGTGAAAATCTTTAACTGGGTGGCGACCATGTTCCGCGGCGCCATGACCTTTGAAACGCCGATGTTGTTCTCAATTGCCTTTGTGATTTTGTTTACCATTGGTGGTTTCTCGGGTCTGATGCTTGCCATAGCGCCGGCGGATTTCCAGTATCACGATACCTACTTTGTGGTCGCTCACTTCCACTATGTTCTGGTGCCCGGTGCGATCTTCTCGATCACCGCCGGCGTGTACTACTGGCTGCCCAAGTGGTGCGGCAACATGTACAACGAAACCATGGGTAAAATGCATTTTTGGCTGGCGTTTATCGGCCTGAATGTCACCTTCTTCCCTATGCACTTCTCGGGCTTAGCGGGTATGCCGCGTCGTATTCCCGATTACAACATGATGTTTGCCGACTGGAACATGATCTCTTCAGTGGGTGCCTTCTTGTTTGGTGCCGCTCAGGTAATGTTCTTGTACAACGTCATTGCAACCATCGTTTCGGGCAAAAAAGCCACCGACGAAGTGTGGGAAAACCCAGAAGGTTTGGAGTGGACAGTTGCGTCACCGGCGCCTTACCACACCTTTTCAACACCACCGGAGTTGAAATAACCCATCGCCTAGGCGCGCGGTTGAGAAATAAACATGAAGTGGTTGCCGGAAAATCCCAATACCCGATTAACGGTGAAACTAACCGCTATCGTCAGCTTCATGTTTGTTTTTGCAATCTTCATTATGCCGCCAATGTACGATGCGTTTTGTGAAATAACAGGTTTAAATGGAAAAACCGGCGATCAGTATCAAGCGGTGGATGTGAAAATCGATACCAGCCGTGAAATTAAGATACAGTTTGTCGCCACCAACAATGAGGGAATGCCCTGGCAGTTTGGCCCAGAAGTGAAAACCGTGACGGTTCATCCAGGTGAACAAACGCGGATTAACTACTTGGCAAAAAACACCACCGGTAGAGATATGATCGGGCAGGCCGTACCCTCTTTGATTCCATACAAAGCGGCCAGTTATTTTCACAAAACAGAGTGTTTTTGTTTTAACCAACAGGCGCTGTTGGCCGGTACCGAAGCAGTTCTACCGATGTATTTTATCGTCGATCAAGACCTGCCCGAATACATCAAAACAATTACGTTAAGTTATACATTGTTTGATGCCACCGACCGATTTAGCAAAGAAGAGTTGTTAAGCATGGCCGAAGCAGGGCCAGTAACATTAACCGCAGAACAATAACATTTTGCGCGGGGAGTAGAATTATGAGTGGAGGAACCTACTACGTACCGGAACAGAGTAAGCTGCCGATTTTTGCCAGTTTTAGCCTGTTTTTAACGGTATTTGGTGCGGCCAATTGGATAAATGGTAATTCCTATGGCACCTGGCTATTTTTTGCCGGTGGCTTAATGTTTGCCGCCGTATTATGGAATTGGTTCAGTATTGTCATTAGCGAAAATATGGCAGGAAAGAACAGCCCGCAGCTAAAACAATCCTATGTTATTGGCATGGGCTGGTTTATCTTTTCCGAGGTTATGTTTTTTGCCGCCTTCTTTGGCGCCTTGTTTTATATTCGCACTCTGGCAGTGCCTTGGCTTGCCGGTGAAGGTGATGGCGGTGCCAGCAGTGAATTACTGTGGCCCGGATTTGAAGCCCAGTGGCCGCTGATGACCACCCCCGACATGGCCGTTAACGGCGAAGAGGCTCTGCGCAAAGGCCCAGAGCAGAATATGAGCTGGCCAGGCTTTGGCGGCTTATTAAGCTGGCTGCCATTTTGGAACACCGCTATCTTGATGACCTCCAGTGTGACGGTACATTTTGCCCATACCGCTATTAAAAACAACAAGCGTAAGCAGTTTAATATTATGCTGGGCTTGACCGTATTGTTAGGGGTTATCTTCCTAATATTACAAGCGGAAGAATATATTCACGCCTATACCGAACTGGGCTTAACGCTTGAGTCTGGCATCTACGGCTCCACTTTCTTTATGCTGACAGGTTTTCACGGTGCACACGTCACCATGGGTACCATGATGCTGCTGATTATGTGGTTGCGATCGGTCACCAAAGGCCACTTCAAGCCCGACGATAATTTTGGTTTTGAAGCGGCCAGTTGGTACTGGCACTTTGTCGATGTCGTTTGGGTCGGCTTGTTCTTTGCCGTGTACGTATTTGGTTAAAGATTGAATGCCCTGGGGTTAGCGTAAATGCTGATCCCAGGGTGCGCTATCGGTAAGAATACCGGTGTAAAAACCGTAACCGACGCAGATCATCATCAGTACCGCCAGCGTTATACGCACGCCCAGCGAGTAGAGTGTGCGTTTAGAATCGGGAACACCGGCATCGCGCAATAAAAAATTTAGGCCCGCACTCAAGCTGAGTACGACGCCAACAAATAAAATGAGAATGATAATTTTCAACCACATAGCAAAATCCTGAAAATCGCCCTAATTCGTGTTATTGGGAACGGGCAGCATACCCCTGCCACTGGCAATAGTCACCTACGGATTAACCCGGCTCGGGATCGCAGCACAAGTAGGTATCACTGTGACACCCACACCATCACCCCAGTTAAAATTCACGCCCAATATCCCTCTGGTGATATTGTCGTTAGTATTATTACCAGCGCTCATTTCACTGGGTGTTTGGCAGCTGGGTCGTGCCGAGGAAAAACGATCCATAGAAGCGGCACTCAATGCACGACAAACTCAGGCGCCCATTAACCTCGACTGGCAAACTCAACTGGCGCCCTATACACGTGTCATTGCCCGAGGCCGGTTTGATAATAATCGAATATGGTTAGTGGACAACCGACAACGCGGAGGGCGTGTGGGTTATGAGGTGGTGCAACCTCTACGATTAACCAATGGATTTGAAGTCTTGGTCAATCGGGGCTGGGTGCAAGCACCGGCCAAGCGTGAGCAAATACCCAGTATTGAGCCATTGATCGGGGAACACACCGTGTTTGCTTCGGTGGCAGCTCTATCGGATCACCCAATGTTGAGTGCCAAAAGTCACTCGGAACAGTGGCCAAAAATTATTACTCAAATTGCACCACAAGAAATGCTGGGTACGAGTGAGCAAGCCCGATCGTATTATTTAAATATTGATTCGGCCAGTGTTGGAGCCCTGCGTACCGAGTGGAAGGCCGTGAATATGAAATCTAGCAAGCACACCGGCTATGCGGTGCAGTGGTTCGCGATGGCCTTGGCGTTATTCGTGCTCTCTATGATTGCCAATACCAATATTGCCAGTGTGTGGCAATACAGAAAAAACAACGAGATAAAATAAGACTATGTCTGCTAAAAAAAGTAAACGCCGGGGGCAAATTCAAGCAGTATTGCTGATGTTAGTGGTTGCATTGCCCATGGTTGCGGCTTATACCATTTACCATACCGGTTGGGGCATGCCCCAGGGCACAGTCAATAAAGGTGTTTTATTACAGCCTCCGCAATTGTTAAGTGAGCTGACTCCGCGTTTATCCGATGGCGCCGAGTGGGACATTAAAAGCGAAGAAAAACGCTGGCGCTATGTGATACCTGGCCATGCCCAGTGTGACTCGATATGTATGGAGAATCTTTACGTAACACGCCAAGTACATATTCGCTTGAATGAAAAAGCGCGTCGGGTGGAGCGTATTTATTTATTACTGGACGATGATTTATCGCCTGAATTGGCCGAGCATATTGCTCAAGAGCATCCAAAGCTGCGAGTCATGCAGGTTGCCAATACAGAATTTAACTCGGCATTAGCTGCCACCAACTTTGCAGACAATAGCGTGAAAGCAGGCCGATATTTTTTAATGGATCAAGAAGGCTATTTAATGATGGCATATCACCGCGACGACCAAGGCGGTGAGCTGTTAAAAGATATTAAAAAGATGTTGAAAACGTCATACGAAGATTAGGGCGAACGATGACTAATGAAAGATGGGTGTGGGGATTTAGAATAGCACTACTGGCCACCGCGCTGGCCTCTTTAGTCGTGGTGCTCGGCGCATTTACCCGACTGGCGGATGCCGGGCTGGGCTGTCCAGATTGGCCCGGTTGCTATGGCCACCTGACCTGGCCGACAACGGCCGATCATGTCGAAGCTGCCGAAGCACTTTTTCCTGAGTCGCCGGTTGAGCATGATAAAACCTGGCCGGAAATGGTTCATCGCCATTTTGCCGGAGCGCTCGGTTTATTGATTTTGGGCTTAACCATTGTAACCTGGCGCAAGGCCAGTAAAACCCGTACAGAAGTGCCACGTTGGCATACAGTTGGTTTGCTGGTGTTGGTGATAATTCAGGCCGCCTTTGGTATGTGGACGGTAACACTAAAGCTATGGCCACAAATCGTCACCGCACACCTTTTGGGCGGTTTTGCCACTTTAAGCTTGCTCTGGTTATTGGTACAGCGCTTGGGACCTTGGCGCTGGGTGACCCAACAGCACCTAACACTACAATCGCTCAAGCCCTTAACTGTGTTGGCGTTAGTATTGGTTACCCTACAGATTGCATTAGGTGGTTGGACCAGCTCTAACTACGCCGCTCTAGCGTGTACCGACTTTCCAACATGCCACGGCCAATGGTGGCCAGAAATGGATGTTGTGCGCGGATTTAATTTAACGCAAACTATCGGCCCCAATTACTTAGGTGGGCTGCTGGAAGGCGATGCTCGCACGGCTATTCATATGGCGCACCGCTTCGGGGCTATTGTGGTGACCTTAACGTTATTACTGCTGTTGCGCCGCTTATTGCAGGTGCGAGTGGCGCGTCCAATGGGGCTGGTGTTGGCCACGGTTCTGGCCGCGCAAATTACCTTGGGCATCACTAATGTAATGGCTCACTTACCGCTGGCCATTGCTGTTGCTCACAATGCTGTAGGCGCTTTATTGTTGCTGTGCATGGTAACCTTGACGCACCGTGTCTATACAGCCAAAGTAGCGATACCACAGTAAGTGAAAACCCATAAATGAATAAACGAGTAACTGCTGCATGAGCCACACCCAAGCCGTTGAACAATCGCCCAGCTGGCGCGATTATTATGAATTAACCAAGCCCAAAGTGGTTATGTTAATGATCCTAACCTCGGTTATCGGCATGCTATTGGCGGTACCTGGTATGGTACCTTTGCATGTGCTGATTATTGGCAACCTGGGTATTGCTTTGTGCGCGGGCTCGGCAGCGGCAGTCAACCACCTGGTGGATAAAGGCATCGACCAGAAAATGGCACGTACTCACAATCGCCCGGTTGCCAAAGGGCGGGTCGGGCCGATGCAGGCTCTGGTATTTGCCGGTGTGATTGGCGCGCTGGGCATGGCGCTGTTGGTGATATTCATCAATACCCTGACGGCCGTCTTAACCTTGGTGTCGTTGCTCGGTTACGCTTTGGTTTATACGCTGTTTTTAAAGCGCGCCACACCGCAGAATATTGTTATTGGCGGTATTGCTGGCGCCGCGCCGCCGCTGCTGGGTTGGACGGCCGTAACCGGTACGCTCGATGGCCACGCATTGTTATTAGTGCTCATCATATTTGCTTGGACGCCCCCGCATTTTTGGGCTTTGGCCTTGCACCGCAAAGACGATTACGCCAAAGCGGGTGTCCCTATGTTGCCGGTTACCCACGGCGAAAAATACACCAAGCTGCATATTTTTCTATACACCATCATTATGATTTTGGTGACCTTACTGCCCTTTATTACCGGCATGATGAGTTGGATCTACTTGATTGGCACGCTCATATTAGGCGCGGGATTTTTATACTGGTCGTTTATGTTAATGGTCAGCAAGCGCGAAGGATTGGGGATGGAGACCTTTAAATACTCGATCATTTATTTAATGGCATTATTTGTGGTGATGTTGGCCGACCACTATCTGTTGCCTACCCATCCGCTGGGAATTTAACGGAGTCAATAGCATGAGTGATACGCAAAATACTGCCCGTAACATACGCTGGACAATTTTCGCCTGTGTGGTGTTTATGGCCGCTGCCGTGGCGCTGGTGGTGAATAAACTTGTCACCCCACGGGTTATGAGTAATGACGAGTTGCGTATCAATGGCGCTTTGATTTTTGAACAGCCGCGCCGCTTTGAGGCCTTTGAACTACTCGATCAAAATGGCGAGACATTCACCCAAGATGATTTTAAAGGCCATTGGTCGCTGTTGTTTTTCGGGTTTACACATTGCCCGGACATTTGCCCCACAACTATGGCCGAAATGTCGCGCTTAATGGGCGCACTGCCTGAACCCATTGCCGCCGATACCGAAGTTATGCTGTTTAGTTTAGACCCCGCGCGCGATACCCCCGCCATTATGAAAGAGTATGTGGCGTACTTTGGTGACGACTTTATCGGCGTAACCGGTGAGTTTTTAACCATGCGGCGCTTTGCCAACCAAGTGAATGTTGCCTTTAGCAAAGTCACCCAAGGCGATGATTACACCGTCGATCACTCCGGTAATATTGTGATTATTAACCCGCGTGGTGATTACCACGGTTTTTTTAAGCCCCCCTTCGAGTTGGCCAAACTCAAAGCGACCTTTAGCTCCATTTACCAAAGCTTCGACGGCTAACCTCGCCCCGGCAGCCGCGCTAGCCAGTTAAGTTAGCGCGGCTGCCGGGTGGGCGAATCTTGCAAAATCTTCTCTGATTTACAAAACCATAGGCGTTTAAGCCACTACCGACTCGCAAAACTGCCCATCTGGCCCTACGCTTAATAGATAAACGTGGCGGCGCGTTCTTTGCTTTATTAACTGGAAAGTAAGCGCCAAGTAATACAACTCAGCCGGGGAGGTTCAGGTGAAAAACAGCTTTAATGCCAAATCTACATTGACGGTCGCAGGTCAAGACTACCGCTATTTTCATTTAGGAGCGCTGGCCGATCAGTACAATCTCGATCGGTTGCCCTTTTGTCTGAAAATACTGTTAGAAAATTTATTGCGTAAAGAAGACGGTAAAAACGTTAGCGAACAAGACATACACACCCTGTGCCGCTGGCAGGGCTCTGATGAGGCCAGCGAACAGGTTAACTTTACCCCCGCGCGCGTGGTGTTGCAGGATTTTACCGGGGTTCCAGCCGTTGTCGATTTAGCCGCCATGCGCGCGGCTATGCGCGAACTAAAAGGCGACCCGGCCAAAATTAATCCGCTGGGGGCGGTGGACTTAGTCATTGACCACTCGGTAATGGTGGACTATTACGGCTCAGCCGACGCCCTGGCCAAAAATACCGAAATTGAATTTCAGCGCAACAACGAGCGCTACCAATTTTTGCGTTGGGGTCAGCAGGCCTTTTCTAACTTTAGAGTGGTGCCGCCCGGTACCGGTATCGTCCACCAGGTCAATTTGGAATACCTCGCCAAAACGGTGTTGGTGGAAGAGCAGGGCGGCGAGCGACTGGCGCTCCCCGATACTTTGGTGGGCACGGATTCGCACACCACCATGATTAACGGCCTCGGTGTACTCGGTTGGGGCGTGGGTGGCATAGAGGCCGAGGCCGCCATGTTGGGGCAGCCCATTACCATGCTTATTCCAGAAGTGGTCGGGTTCGAGCTAAAAGGCGAGCTGCCGCCCTCGGCTACCGCCACTGATTTGGTACTGACCGTCACCCAAATGCTGCGCGAGCACGGTGTGGTGGGTAAATTTGTCGAATTCTTCGGCGCAGGGCTGGCCAATTTGCCACTGGCCGACCGAGCCACTATCGCCAATATGGCGCCGGAATACGGCGCCACCTGCGGTATCTTTCCCATTGACGATGAAACCCTTAACTACCTAACGCTCACCGGTCGCACGGCAGAACAAATTGAGCTGGTAGAGGCCTACGCTAAAGCTCAGGGGTTGTGGCGTGGCGACGATGACCCCGTGGCAGATTACAGCGACATACTCACGCTCGATATGGGCGATGTAGTGCCCAGCCTGGCTGGCCCCAAGCGCCCACAAGATCGCATTGCCCTAACCGATGCGCAAGATGCTTTCCGGCAGTTGTTAACCGAAGAGCGTGAAGAGCAGGGCAAGGTGCTCGCCTCCAGCGATGGTGAGCGCTTTGCCAGTGAGGGCGGGCAAACCGCCATCGACAATACCAATGTGGGCGATACCGGCGGTGTGCCGGTGGAGTACAAGGGCGAGCAGTTTACCCTGCAACCCGGCGCCGTTGTTATTGCCGCTATTACCTCCTGTACCAATACCTCCAACCCCGCAGTGTTAGTGGCGGCCGGTTTAGTGGCCGAAAAAGCGCGCGCACTGGGGCTCACCAGCAAACCCTGGGTAAAAACTTCATTTGCTCCCGGCTCGCAAGTGGTGCCCGCCTATATGCAAAACGCCGGCTTGTTAGAGCCGCTGGCCGAGCTGGGTTTTAATATTGTCGGTTTTGGCTGTACTACTTGTATTGGCAACTCCGGCCCGCTGCCCGACCCCATTCAAAACGCTATTCGTGCCGAAAACATGTTGGTGACCGGCGTGCTATCGGGTAACCGCAACTTTGAAGGCCGTATCCACCAAGACGTGCGCGCTAACTACCTGGCCTCGCCGCCACTGGTGGTTGCCTATGCGCTAGCGGGCAACATGAACATCGACTTACTTAACGAGCCGCTGGGCACCTCGCAAGACGGCAAGGCGGTCTATCTAAAAGACATTTGGCCCACGCCGCAAGAAGTCGCGCAAACCATTGGCAGCGCCATGACCGATGGCCTGTACAGCGAAAAATACGCCGATGTATTTGCCGGCACGCCGGCTTGGCAGGCCCTGCCGGTACCGGATGACGACATTTACACCTGGCCCGACTCCACCTACGTGAAAAAACCGCCCTACTTTGAGGGCATGAACATGCAGCTGCCCGAACAAGGCGCGATACAACAGGCACGTTGCTTGGTTAAAGTGGGTGACTCCATTACCACCGACCATATTTCACCGGCCGGTGCCATTAAGCCCGACAGCCCCGCGGGCCTATACCTTAAAAGTCAGGGCGTTGAGCAAAAAGACTTTAACAGCTACGGCTCACGCCGCGGTAACCACGAAGTAATGGTGCGCGGCACTTTTGCCAATGTGCGTTTAAAAAACAAAATGGCCCCTGGCACCGAGGGCGGCTGGACCACCTACCTGCCGACCGACGAGCAAATGAGCATTTATGATGCATCGCAAAAATACCAGGCCGATAAAGTCCCGCTGATTGTGTTGGCCGGTAAAGAGTACGGCACCGGCTCCAGCCGCGACTGGGCCGCCAAAGGTACCAATTTGTTGGGCATTAAAGCGGTGATTGCCGAAAGCTTTGAGCGCATTCATCGCTCCAACTTAGTGGGCTTTGGTGTACTGCCACTGCAATTTAAAAACGGCGAAAGTTATGAGTCTTTGGGGTTGGACGGCTCAGAAGTATTCGACTTTGCCGCCATTGAAGGCGAACCCAAAACTTTAAACATAACCGCACACAAAGAGGGTAAAGAAATTAACTTTGAAGTGCGCGTGCGCATCGACACCGAAGTGGAGTGGGACTACTACCGCCACGGTGGTATTTTGCACTATGTGCTGAGGCAGTTGGCGGGGTGACTACGAATAGACGTATCGAGCAGGCTATGCGAAAGCATAGCCTGCGTTTTCTTCGCTTATTCCATCGATGGGGCTAATAACGCCTAGCTTTCCGCGCTTTACGACGTGTGTGTAAATCTCAGTTGTTTTAACATCAGAATGCCCCAGTAGCTCCTGAATCGTGCGTAAGTCGTAGCCACTCTCAAGTAAGCGCGTTGCAAAAGAATGCCTAAATGTGTGGCAGGTAACGTGTTTAGGAATGTCCAGTGAACGCATAATCCTGCGTAAATGCTTAGTAACAGCGGTATGATGTAAGTGATGCCTTCTAATTTCCCTCGTGCGAGGGCAGGGGCCGGGGCGGCTGGACGGAAACAAATACTGCCATTTGCTCGAAGTCGCGGCAGACGGATACTTTCTAGATAAAGCATCAGGCAGATAGACGCTGCCTAACCCGCTCTTTAGGTCGGTGCAGTGTAACTGCTTTACCAACTCTATTTGAGCTTTTATATCTGGCAGTAGAGATTGTGCTAACAAAGTCGTTCGGTCTTTACGCCCTTTGCCTTGCCGTACATGTAATATCAGGTTGTCAAAATCAATATCCAATAACCGTAGAGATAAACACTCCGCTTGCCGCAGGCCAGAGCCATACATAATAGAAAACATCAGCTTAAACGGTTGTTTTGCATGATCAATAATCGCTTGGGCTTCTACGTTTGATAGCACTGTTGGTATTCGTTGGTGCACCTTGGCGTACTTAAAGTTTAAATCCGTTAGAGGCTTTCGTAAAAACTCACGATACATAAACACTATGGCATTTAGGGCGATACGCTGCGTATTGGCCGAGTTATTGCGATCGGTGACCAGATGAGTTAGCCAAGCCTCGACCTCTGGCCCAGACAACGTTAGAGGGTGGGCCAACTAGCTGAAGCGTATGAAATTGACAACCCAATGCACATTAGTTTTTTCTGTTTGATAGGAAAGGCCCCTATATCGAATAAACCCACGCAGCTGATCGATAAATCGAACGCTTTTATGGGAAACGTAAACGGGTATATCGTTTGGTGTCTTCATAAGCGACTCCTATGGCTGTGTTTATAGACAGTTATAGGTGAAAACACCCGTTATGCAAGCAGGTGAACATGAGACGGCTTACTTTCCGATTCTGAAAGCGCAACATTAAATGTGATATTTAGTAGATATTTCATGGGCTTAAAGACTCAAGTTCACGAGATGTAATAAACATGATAAATTGCCGGCTGCTGTTCAATTTGGCTTCTTTACCTTTCTATCGAAATGCGCCAAATTTACGGAAATTATATAAATTACAGTGAGTTGTAGCGCATATCTAAAAGCATTCTGGGTGTGATACATTGCCGGGCGCATTTTACAACTCGCACATTAATAAGCTGTTAACTGCATAATTAAATTATGGATATATTAAAAGATATAGAAATTTTAAGTATCGCCAAATTGGCCATACCTGCACTTATATCAATTATTGGGTGGTTTATTCTCAGTAGCCTTTCTCGGTGGCGAGAGAAAGAGAAATTAAGAGAAGAAAAACGCTTTGAGTATCTTGAGCAGGCATACTTCAATATCACGCAGCTAAGAGCTGTAGGCAATCTAACTATTGAGGAGCTGTCCGCTTTATGGACTGAGATTTCATCTTCTATCGAGCTTTACGGTACTGAAACCCAGATTAATCTATGGAGAAGCATCGTAGATGAAATTTCAGGGGGGGAGTCTGACTACCAACAAGTAGACCCTCAACCAAAAATTGTTTCTTCGAAAGCACTGGGCCAGGTACTAGAAAGCATTAGAGATGAAATACGTGAACATCTGAAATATCAAAAAGTTGAAGGCGGGATTCCTTTTCTTGTTCACCATAAGAGCAGTTAACAAGCGCCAGCACAACCGCACACTACGTGTGCTGGACTCGCAACATGTTGCTCGCCTGTGTGGCGGGCGTTATATCTACTTAAGGATCTAACAAGTTTGTGGTTGTCTTCGCTTCCCTTTCCCTTGCACGACCAGGCAGGTGCAAAGCGGCCGCCGATTAGTGTGGTGACGAGCAAGGCTGCTAGGGAAGTGAAGTGCTTGTACATCGTTGTTTACTCATAGTCCGTCGAGGCCGACAGGTTTTGCCACACATCGATTTCTGCGAGTCGCGCGGTGAGGCCGTTGCGCGCCATTTCCAACGCATCTGAGCCAAGCAATAGATGCAGTGGCGGTGTATCTGCATTCGCTAGCTTTACAATCGCTGGCCCAATTTTGACCGGATCGCCAGGTTGGTGATGACTGTAGCTTTTGTACGTGGCTTCAACCCTGCTCCGAACCTCTTCATAATCGTCGATAGGGTTATCGCAAAAGCGTATCGATTTGTTATCCAGAAAGTCGGTACGAAAATAGCCGGGTTCGACGACTGTGACATTAATACCCATAGGTGCTAAATCATTAGCTAGATTGATGCTGAACCCATTTACAGCGAATTTGGACATTCCGTAAAGCGTGCAAAGATCAAATCCTATTTCGCCGCCGATTGAACTGATGTTAATGATATGGCCTGAACGCTGACAGCGCATTACTGGTAGGACCGCGCGTGTTAACCGTATTACGCCAAACACATTGGTATCGAATTGGCGCCGTATATCTTCTTCCGAAGATTCCTCGAAAATACCGAGGTGGCCATAGCCGGCATTGTTCACCAATACGTCGATAGCGCCAAAACGTTCAACGGCGGCCTCCACAACTGAATCGGCTTGTGTGGTGTTTGTGACGTCTAGTGGCAAGCACAATAGCCGTTCAGTATGTTCGTTGAAGGCTGTACGCGTAGCATCCACGTTGCGTGCCGTAGCGACAACATTGTCGCCGCTCGCAAGTGCCGCACGTGCGACTTGAGCGCCCAGGCCACGAGCCGCACCGGTAATCAACCATGTTTTACTGGACATTACTTGGTTCTCCTTTTGGTGATGAATAATTTGTCATTTGATGTCTCGGTGGTTGAGGGTGCCAAACGCCCCCCAAGATTTGATAGAAATCGGAATATTCACTTGTATGGCACCTGTCTGTGACAACCCTGTTTGTACACGGATGTACCTACTTGCAATGTGAAGGCTAATGAGTCGAAAAACCTATGGCCGACGCTATTTTCTATTGAAGGCCGAAGGAGAAGGTATTCTTGTTGTCTGGATTGTTTGCACGATCGTCCGACTATAATCTATTTCTCCTTCCCGAAAGCCGGGTGCAGCCGTATCATGAGACTCTATGAATACACTTGAGACTTTGGTTGATCTAATCGACCGCCACACTCAACGGGACGGTAGCCATATCAGCCCTGTTCCAGGGTTGAAACTGCTGCGTGCATCATCACCGAGCATGTCGATGCCAGTGATTTACGAGCCTACTCTGTGCCTTATTGTTCAGGGCGTGAAGCAGGTATGCCTTGGGACAAAGACTTTTCAATACGATACTGGTAATTATTTGATTGCCTCTGTCGAATTGCCAGTCGTAGGAACGGTCATTGAAGCCAGCAGTACAGAGCCTTATCTCTGCTTACAATTAGACTTGGATAAAAGGGTGCTATCGGATCTAGCAGTTCGCTACCCAGATCATTCTATTAAGGCATTTGTTTCTCCCACTGGTTTGGCACTCAACCGAACCACTGCTGCCTTGCACAACGCCGCGGTACGCCTAGCGGCCTTGCTGGACACTCCCGAGGACATTGATGCGCTTGCTCCACTTATTATTCAAGAAATTCTCTATCGCTTACTGACTGAGCCGGGCAGCAGTCTAATCAGACAAATGGCGCAAGCCGATAGCCGATTGAATCAGATTGCTCGCACCATCCGTTGGATGAGAGATCACTTTCACGAGCCATGTCGTATTGAGCATGCGGCTAAAATCGCGGGTATGAGCCGCTCTACATTCCACTTACATTTCAAAGCCATTACCACCATGAGTCCGATTGAGTTTCGTACACATTTGCGCATGCACGAAGCCCGCCGGTTAATGGTTAGTGATGGGCTGGATGCCGCCAGTGCGGGTTTTAGAGTCGGCTATGAAAGTCCTTCGCAGTTCAGCCGAGACTATGTTCGCCTATTTGGATTGCCGCCTACAAAGCATACTGGACAGCTGCGCGAATTGTTTAATGCTGCACGATAAGGAAGGTTTGATGCGTATCTTGGTTTTAAAAAAATAGGACACCCACAGCTTAGAAAGGCTTAGCTTGGTATGGCTTTTTACTAACCGTTTTTATGTGCTTGGATCATTGAATCTTGAGTTATTAGGGAGTCGATCAATTTATCCAATTTACGACATAATAATCTTGGTCATAAGGCCTATCGTGAATATCGGCTGGTTGTGGGTGGATACATTAGTGAGTACCCCAGTTGATCCTATTTAACTTTATAGAATCTCTATTTTTAGAAGATAGCATATTGCCCACTCCAGTGCTGTTAGGTATTGCAGATGAGCCGGTATCTATAAGTCTATAGACTTTAATGCGAATTAAAATAAGTAACCGGTGGGCTGCTTTAGGGTTAATCTCATAAAAAGAAGATAACGAAATAGAACGGATTCAAAGGTTGTTTGCCATTTATATTAAACGCATAAACCTAAATATGCAGTTGTCAGAAGGGGGAGTACAGATATAGAGCTGTCATTCGTTATCTTGGCATTAGGTAAAGAAATAAAATATGAGGCGTTTACATGGTATAACTATGATCAGTAGCAAATGAGATATAATAAGTCGTTTTAGTGTCCACATACAAAAACCCGTGCGGCTAGAGTGGTAATGCTTCGATTCTATTAATTTCTAAATTGTGTGTTAAGTCTAAAGAGGATTGTTAGTGGATTTGGAGCGTACAGTTATATTTAGTAATGTTACACATGTCATTCTTGGTGGGTCGTATCTAATTTCTCTCTTTTCGTTATTTCTGTTGCGATCGAAAATAAAGAGTATAGGTATAAACTTTGCCATTGTTGGTTTTCTCAGTCTCCTTATAGTTTCTTTTCTTAATGCATTTATAGGACATTTTTTTAGTCTAGAAACAATTAAAGAAATAGCGATATGGAGATACTTGGTTGAATGTATTAGCTTTTTTACCATAAGCTTGGGTGTTCTAATTTTTAGTTTAGGTTTTAAAAAGAAATCTAAATAAGGAAAAGTACGCCTTGAGCTTGCCCCACTTTATCGGACATCTTTAGATAACTCATCTGAAGGTGGGAATGCCAAAATATAAAAAGCCACGTAAAACATGAGCATATTCAATAGAGTTCAATGTGCCGACGGAAAAATGAGCTACGGTGCCGGCATCTAAAGTAAACAGGTAGCAGGGCGAGTGTTGGCATAACGCACAGTGAGTATTGTCCTGTATGATGCACTTATGATCATTACATCACTCACTGAAAAGCGAACTTATAGGGAATGTCCGGTTTCAGAGTTTTCGTGATTTGCATCGAGCATTAAAACGATATATAAACAATTTCTACAATACGGTGAGCTTGCAGTCATGGAGTAAATACTCGCCGATAGAGTATTAGCTCATGGAAGGTTGGGAATATAAGAGGCCAATTTTGTAGGGCCAGATCAACTTCTTTAAAAACACAGAATTATGATTTATGGTAATTCTTGAATTGAATTTAAATCAAAGTAAATTTTATGGAAAAGTCGAATTGGAATACAATAAGGAAGCAATTTCCGCGAAAAGGGTTGTCTAGAGCAACCTTACTTATTTGGATGTGCGATTTACTTTTGATTGGATTTTCTTTGTTTCTCTTTCAGTTGAAAGGTGTTTATATAATATTATCTTGGTTTTTTCTAACCATAGCTCTATTACACACTTACTTGTTTCAACACGAAGCAACACACAATGCTTTATCTAAAAGTAGTACGGTTAATGATTCTCTGGGGCATTTTTTTAGTTGGTTGATTTTCATGCCTTATCTCTCAAGAAAGCGATCGCACGTATTACATCACCGTTATACAGGGCATCCGACTCTCGATCCTGCTAACAAAAGGGCGATTGAGTTTTTCTCTGTCCTCTCTGACGATATGTCTAGAAAATTAGAGCTGATTTGGAAATATTGGATACCTCTATTTGTACTAAATGATAGGGTCGGTCTTTGGCGAGATCCATTTCAAAACACTCATAAAAATCATGATTCTCTATCCCTTAAAAAAGAACGAAATTATTCTATTTTTTATATTTTATTATATCTACTGGCGCTAATAGTACTGTTTAGAACTTCTCTCTTGGTGACGGTATTATTTTGGTATCTTCCTGCACTTATATTTTTATTTTATTTGGAGGAGCTAGTTAATTTGCCACACCATGCGGAAACTCCACTGTTAGGTAAGGAAGAAAAGCCGTTGCATTTCTCTAGGCAATATTTAGTGTCCCATTCATGCAAGCATGTACCTATTTGGTCAAATATTTTTTTGTTAAATTTTAACCGCCATATCCCACATCATCTGTTCCCTTGGGTTCCCTGGGATCAGCTTCCTCGTTTAGAGGATAAGATAAGAATGAATATTGCTCCGTATATAATAGAAGAAAAAACCCGCAATGAAATTAAATGGTCCATAACAAATCGTAAACGTTCGATCTTAGATATAATGGGGCATTATTTTGATAAGCGATAGTGTTTTTGAAATTAGAAAAGTAATTTAAACGTAACAATACTCTTTAATCAAAATTATATGACTCAATATGAATTTTAAATTAGTAGAAACTGATAAAGAACGCCATTTGGTACAAAAACTGTATCATGATTGCTTGGTGTTAGAAAGCAACATGCAAATTCAGGAGTCTGGAATTATTAATATGTACCCTCAATTGGAGGACCGGTACAATAGCGATGTGATATTCGTTAAAGAAGAAGATAAAATAGTGGGTACTATTAGCATTTCAAAAGATATTCACTTGGGCGCACCTGCTGATAAATACTTTCCCAATGAAATGACACAGATACGTAAAAACAACAACAAAATATGTAATGTCTGGCGTATCTGTACGCACCCAGAATACAGATCAAGAAATAGCTTAATAAAAAAACTCTTAAAACAGGCAATACAAATTATTATTAAAAAAGATTATGAGGAGATTGTCATAGCAGTGAACCCTGATAATGGTTTTTTTTATAAGAGGGTTTTAAATTTTACTGAAATTGCTCGAACCGCTCAAATGCCTAACGAATTAATATCAGCCGGAGTTATTCTAATGAGGGCGCCTCTTAAAGAATTACCGGAATATTGGAAAAAAGATGTTTCATACTTCTAATCAATCAATCACTGATTAACGTCAAAAAGAAGCGGTTTTACTTGTGCGCGCTTTATAATAGTTTCCACAATAGGCAGTACTACTTCAATTTTGGCACTGTCTACTATGGATAATGTAATCCAATAAATGGCGTTATTGTGTTTAAGTAGATAAAAGCCAACGCGCTGGTTTACTTTATTTTCGGAAAACTCATAGACCCTGTACCATACTTGTGCATCTTGATTCGTAAAAAATTGGGCACGATCAAGAACCGATATTGTATTGGACAAACTGCGGTGTTTTAATTTTCGCTCTAATATTCGCCAAAGCATATGATTCCGTTTCCAGCCGCTGATCATGCTAGCTGAAATAAAATAACTTGGTTGGTTGCTTAAGTAGCCAGCCAAAACCGTAGAATCGCTGGTGTCTGGATGTTGTATGGTGGATATAATTAGAGAGTCGGGAGGAGCGAGTAAAAGTCCAGGCGCTAATTCTACCGTTGGGTTTGCAGCCCATGCTGGAATGATAATAATGCAGAGTAATACGACGGCAGCAGGCTGGCGCAGGCGGCAAGCGTATAACGACCAGGCAATAAAAGACCGGGCGCTTAGGCTTAGAAGTGCTAGCAAATCTAGCCGAGGCCTGCATATACGCATGTTATTGATTTAACCCACATTGGCTACAGCTAATTAACACTGCAACGTCTGACTATTATTGTAGTGATCACTTTCCAGTTTCCCACGCGACCATCTTATAAGAGTTTTACCGACTTTTGTGTTTTTGTGCAACCCATTTCAGGTTTTAGAGTGATCCTTCAAATATAGTACCTAGAGGTAAAGAATACAATATTGTCAGTCTTTAGATGGCGGAAAACACTAAATCAGTCGTTAGTTAAGGAGCGAAGTCATACCTCGTGAAGGAGAAAACAATTTGAGTTTAGCCAAATAATGTACCTGTTAGAGTGTATTGGCCAACTAGGTGGTGGTTGAAACAGATACGCAACGGCTAGCTAGTGTAGAGCAATTTAATATTTCCAATAATAACAGTGAAATAACATTAACCGATTTTGAGTATGACGGTAAGCCCACTCTACGATAGGTCTTTGGCATATATACGCAAGCGGTACGGGGCACATATTCCAATAGATACAGCGTTAAATTTCTGACAGGTACTGGATTGCAATTCATTCTAGGTCGTAATAGTCAGCTTAATATTAATAATGATGACGCCAAAAAGAGAAGTACGCCTTGCAGCATAAAAGTAAAATGTCCAGCGCTGTCATTATTGTTTTGTCTTCAGTAGGAAGAGCCCTGGCCATTGATTAATAATCAGAATTCTCTAATGGATAAGAACAAAGTGAACAAGTTAACGAAGAGAAAATTTCCATTAGTATTCTCTGAATTTAATCGGCCACGTTGATTTAAAACACACTGGTGATTATGAGGATTTAGCCAGCGCCGATGCTAGGAGCAGAGGGAGTGATCGAGAGACGGAACACGAACGAGAAAAACCATAAATTGGCAGATCATGCCATTCTCAATTCGTATTTTATAAATAGAACATAAGTGAATTATCGTTTAACAGTTTCTATAAGGGTGTATTTAAAGGCGAGTGTATTTTGAAAAGAACGATTTCGGATGAAATAAAATATAAAGTATCAGATCTATTAGTGCCGATTTCAGATTTACGCTTTTATGGCCCCTTGTATTAGGTATTGATAAGAAAGGGTACATTATGAAATTTAGATTACTATTTGTCGCCAGCTTAACCCTAATGGTAAATGCTGGGTATGCGGAGGTGGCATTCCCAGAAAAACAACCAGAAAACGGAAATTTTAATAGGCCAATTCCCAACCAAGTGGTGGATGTATCGCCTCCGGGTTTTAGTTGGTGGCGTGCGGCACCGAGGGGTGAGGTCAGTTATCGTTTGTCGATTGATAGTGACGCTGGAAAGCCTGTGTATGTTTCAAAGTTGCAGAAAGATCCTGTCTATGTTCCCAGTGAAGTGTTGGCACAAGGTGAATATGTATGGCGAGTTGAGGCTGTTAACAAACAGGGGGAAACAGTCGCGATTAGAGCCCCGCAAGCGTTTACTGTCGCCGACGATGCTTTGGACTTGCCTTGGGTTGATCCAAAAACCTTGCTGCAACGAGTGGAGCTTGAGCACCCCCGATTATTATTTCCAAAGGCACAATTAGGCGAAGTGAAAAAAACATTGAAGGGGGAACGCAAGCTCGCTTTTAATGATCTGAAAGCTATGGCTGATACTGCGCTTACTATGGAACTTATGGTGAAGCCAGATTTTGATAAATATGATATTGAAAAGGAATACCCCGCTCGGCGCACGGCGTACCGAGCCTCCTATTTAAAATTCACCGATGTATACACACAAGGTATGACTCCCTTGGCATTGGTTTACTTAATGACCGGTGAAGAAAAATATGGCTTGGCGGCAAAAAAACACCTACTGCATGTACTTGATTGGGAGCTAGAGGGTATTGGTTCACTGGATGAGGGGTTTGATGAAATAGGATTGCGTATTGCTCGCACTGCCGCTCAGGGCTATGACTGGTTATACGATCTATTAACGGAAGAAGAACGCAAGGCCGTTAAGAAGATGCTGCTCGCCCGTGGCGATCAAATGTTAAATCGTTTAAAAGGGCGGGATTATTTAAATTTCTCGATCTACAGTCACGATGGCCGATTGCCTGGCTATTTGATGGAGTTTGCTATTGTTCTGGCTGAGGAAGAGCGAACCGTTGAGTGGTTGGACTATGCTCTTAAAGCATGGCTAACGGTTTATCCGCATTGGGGGGGCAGCGAGGGTGGTTGGGCCGAAGGCGTACACTATGCCATGTCTTATAATGATCGGTTTATTACTCCTTTGCAGTCGCTCTATGTGGCGACGGGCTACAATTTATGGAATAAAGCCTATCTAAGAAATATGCGACACTTTCTTACCTATGCGGTTGCGCCTCTGGGGGAGGTGATTCCATTTGGCGATATGGAGCATAATCCGGTAAGTAATTACGCTGGTGATCTATACTCAATTTTAACTTTCCATGCTTTGAATTATGGAGATGCTAAAGCTAGATGGTGGGCCGAACAATATAAGGATCAGCGAATGAATACGCGGCGGCTGGGAGCTATGCATCGTTTAATTCACCCTGATGCTATCGGTTCGAAAAAGCCTAATAAAATGCCACAGGATAAATTATTTTCAGGCATTGGCTGGGCCGCACTACATTCAGATATTTTAAATCCTACAAGTGATGTAATGCTGTTGTTTAAAAGCTCGCCTTTTGGTTCGGTTAGTCACAGCCATGCCGATCAAAATAGCTTTGCGATTATGAAAGGGGGTAAGGCACTGGCTCACCCTAGTGGTGCTCGCTTTCCACAACATTTCTCACCCTTTCATGTGGAGTATACCCGACAAACACTGGCTCATAACGCATTGCTAATTAACGGTGAGGGCCAAATTGACAGAGATGCAACAGCCACGGGAGGTATTGTCGATTTTCACAGTACCGAACACTTAGGTTATGTAGTAGGTGAAGCTGAAAGAACTTATGGTGACAGGCTTGATGAGTATCAGCGTCATGTTGTGATGATTCGACCCTCAGTGGTGCTTATTATTGACGATATGGCGGGGCCAGTACCTTTTACTGTTGATTGGTTATTGCACAGTAAAGAGGCAATGCACCTTGATCAGGGCAAACAACGTATAGACTCCACCCGTGGTGATGAGAAAATGCGTACTTATCTGTTGGCGCAAGAGGAGCTCGAATTTACCGTTTCGAATCGATGGCCGGTTGATCCAAAAAAGGATTACCCAATGGTTGAAACACCGGTGCCGGCTAACGAGTGGCATTTTTCTGCGCACTCCGGATCACAAGCCAAGCAAAAAGTTATAGCTGCGGTAATGCTAATTGCCGATAAGGGTGTTTATCCAGATGTAGAGATGACCCGTAAAGGTGGAAAAATTACTTTAAGTGGCCAGGTTGGTGGCGACCACTGGGAGGCTGTTTTACAGCTGAATTCACAGGAGAAAAATAGCGAGCAATTGCTCGATTTGTGGTATCAAACGGCTGAAGAAGGGCTACCAGAGACGATTAAAATTCCATAAATCTATATAATTTACGTTCCTTAGCGCCCAGTGTGCCAGAATTAAACGTGGTGCATTGGGCGATTTTTTTCCAGTGCCGTAAAAGCCTAGTGCTCGGTAGAGAAAAAGAACTGTTCTACTAGCACTAAGATTTAAATATTAATAATATTTATGGCGGAAGCTAAATCCTCAGTCGTCTAATAAAAAGCGGAGTAAATAACTTCGCATGGGAGAGAGTTGAAGTGACTATAAAGCCAAAAGCAATACTTCCTGTTTTATTGGGTTGTGCGCTATCTGCTCAAGCGGAGACTTCTCAATTGGGAACGACCGTTAACTTCAATATCTCTAGTGATAAAGCCGACATAACTCTCACCGAGTTTGCTCAGCAATCGAACCTAACGGTGATCGTTCCTTACGACAAAGTATTTACCATCGATACCCCCGCACTTGAAGGAAATTATTCCATTATAAATGCGGCAGTAACTTTGCTGGAAGAAACTGGTCTTCGCTTGGCGGTGAACCAAAATGGTCAGCTCACTATTAGAACGAATAACGATATTAAGAGGATTGACTCCATGCTGCAGAAAAATAAACTATCCAGCGCCGTAATCATGGCTCTAAGTACGTTGGCGAGCGCGCAAAATATCGCGCAGGAAACGGAACTTGCCTATGAAGAAAATAAAGATGAAATGGTGATTGAAGAGGTCATCTCGATCGGTATTCGTGGCAGTTTATCAGCGGCCATAGATGTTAAACGTGATTCAGATCAAATCGTCGATGCGATCGTAGCGGAAGATATTGGTAAGCTGCCTGACAACAATATTGCTGAGGCGCTGCAAAGGGTAACCGGGGTCTCAATTAACCGTGACTTTGGTGTTGGCTCAGAGGTTTCCATTCGGGGGTTGCCGCAGAATAGGGTTGAGTTAAATGGCCGATCGACACTGGGTGATGGGCGAAATGGTGTGAATTTTCAGGATTTTCCGGCGAGCTTTTTGTCGCGGGTTGAAGTAGTAAAGTCACCCACGCCGGAGATGATCGAGGGGGCTCTTGGGGGTACAGTTAATTTAAAAACGATACGACCGGTAGATTTAACCGAACCAGTTGCAGCCATTTCCATTGACGCTGAGTATGCGGATAAAACCGATAACTGGGCACCAATATTAAGTGCATCCGTGGGTAATAACTGGGACTTGGGTGATGCGGGGACTTTTGGGGCCATGGCAATGCTGTCCTACCAGGACCGCGAGTTGCGTCGCGATCGATACGAAGTCAACCTCTTCGTTTACGATGATATAGATATGAACCTCGACGGCGAAGTCGATGCTACTGATAGCGCTCAGAATACACCCAGTGGACAGTATGTAGTACCTATGGGCCATAAGTACGAACCCTATATAGAAGAGCGCGAGCGTACTGCGTTTAATGTGTCTTTACAGTGGGAGCCGGCATCGGGCCAGGGTAATTTTTATCTGGATTTAAATGGTACTGAACGCGATGGGAACCAAGAAGCTTATTCAATTCTTCCATCGGAAGGCAATCCAGTGGCAACCAGTAGCTCTTTTGAAGATGATAAAGGGATGCTCAACAACTATCGTATTGAAGGCGTTGCTCTAATCCCTAAAACATGGAGTGAATTTCGGCAGACGGATACGACCTCGTCGGCACTCGGTGGCGAGTGGCACTTTACCGATAACATTAAGGTAAGTGGTGAGTACTCTTACGCTGAATCTAATACCTATCAACCTCGATCAGAATTTAATTTGCGTGGTGTAGACCCTGTCGCTGAAGCGGAAAATCCACAAGATACGAATGATTTTATAACCAGCTACTCTGTTATTAATGCCAATGACTCAATGCCCAGTGTAATTTTTGACGGTGGCAATCACATCAATAACAACAGTTTATTAGCTCTTCGGGAGTATAGAACCCGCGATTTATCCATCGACAACGAAGAAGAGGCATTTCGGCTAGACGCGCAGTACTCCGACATTGGTAAAGGTGATTGGCTTACCATCAAGGCCGGTTTCCGCACTACTGAACGCGATTATACGCGGCAAGAGGCTGAAGTAAGGTTAACAAACATTTATCGGGATATGTTCGACAGTAATGGCGATCCAGGTATTATTTGGGTAAATGATATTGAAAGTCAGTTTCCGGGTAGCATAATCTCACCCAATGTTTCGGCTGATGCGTTTGAGCATACGGGCTTTGCCGGCGCTAACGATTTGCGCGACTTTACCGTGTTTGATGCGGGAATCTTGAAAGATACTGAGCAAACATTCTCTATTGTGCAGAGTCTTCTGGCTGGCAGTAACTACAATAGCCCGGATAATGGCAATGGTTATATTGATGCTTCCGGTAGTCGTGCTGACAATCTACAGGAAGTGACCGGTTCATACGCATTAATTAATGAACAAACCTCTGCGGCCTATTTACAATTCAATCTAGATTTTGAAAACGTCAAAATGGTCTTTGGTGGGCGTCAAGTAAATACCGAGCTAACCTCTACCGCCTATAACCAAGATGGCGATGCGTTAGTTTCAGAAACCAATAAGTACAATGACTTTCTGCCTAGCATGAACATGAGTGTTTATATTTCTGAAGACACGATTCTTCGCTTTGCCGGGGCTAAGGTTATGCGTCGAGCAGATTTTGATTTATTGAGTCCAACCTATCAATTTAATTCAGACCGCCTGCTTGCGACCAAGGGTAATCCTCAGCTTGAACCCTTTAGAGCGACACAATTTGATATTTCTGCGGAGCATTATTTTGGTGAAGGAGATATGTTATCGGCGACAGTTTTCTTCAAAAATGTGGAGTCCTTCCTGAAGTCTGAACAGTTTTGCTCTTATCAGCCCGAGGTTGTTCAGCAGCAAAACCTGACTGTACCACTTAATGTGTGTATCAGACCTACGGCGGTAGGGGATTCATCGACTTATTTATTCACCGATGATCCAGCAGAGCTTGCCAGTTACGTTGAGCAGGGAAGAAACGGTATTTTAACCACCGTATCTACCAATGGGTCGAGCGGTACCATTGAAGGTGTAGAGTTGGGATATCAGCAATCGTTCGACTCGTTACCAGGTGTATGGTCCGGTCTGGGGCTTATTGCCAACTACACTTTCTCGAAAAGTGAAGATCCAGATGGTGTGCCACTAGAAGATATTTCAGAAAACAGTGCAAACTTGCAGGTGTACTGGGAGAATGAAACGTTTGGAGTGCGTCTAGCTTACAGTTATCGCGACAAGTTCTTAGATAACAATCTGCATAAGCGTGTATCTCGTTTGGGGGATCAAGTGGCCTTTGGTACTGGGGCTGAAGATCCAACAGAGGGCAACGATTATCGAGATGGCTTGGAGCAAATTGATCTATCTGCCAGCTGGAATGTGAATGATGCTCTAACTCTGGTGGCGAATGTTAATAACCTGACCGGTGAAGCGAATTTCAACCAGGGTGCTACAGGTACGACTTGGCAAATTCAGGAGTCAGGTCGCCGCATGTCATTGGGTGCACGCTACTCCTTCTAGGTTTTTAAGTTAGGCAACAATGCGGGCTCACCCACCAATTTAGGCATAGGCATTCGGTTTTGCCGAATGTCTGCGGGTGAGCCTTATTTCACCGGCCGTTTAGGCCCGCGATACTGCATGGTAGATGTATGAGATTTAATAACATAACAAAAGTATTACGCACTTTAGTGTGCTTGGTGTTCAGTGTGCTATTGCTCACGGTGCACGCTTCTGCTGAAGATTATTTGGTGATGGATAAGGAGCAATATACCTCGGCAGTTAAAAACCTTAAGCCGGGCGATACGATTGTATTAGCCAATGGGGTTTGGCATGATTTTGAAATAGTGTTTGAGGGAGTGGGTACAAAAGACAAACCCATTACTTTAACGGCGCAAACAAAAGGGCAGGTTGTTATTTCGGGCAAATCTAACCTGCGTTTGGCCGGCGAGCACCTGCTGGTGTCGGGGTTAGTCTTTAAAGATGGATACTCCCCTACCACTTCGGTTATATCATTCCGTAAAAATATCGATGAAATAGCAAATAACTCCCGTGTTACAGAAATTGTTATAGACCGATTTAATAAAGCATATCGCGGCGAGGCAGACTATTGGGTTGCGCTATACGGCAAGTTCAATCGATTTGACCATAGCCATCTGGAAGGTAAGGGTACTAAAGGGGTGACCTTGGCGGTGAGGCTCGACACTGAGGCAAGTCGAGAAAATCACCATCGGGTGGATCATAATTACTTTGGTCCAAGGCCAGTGCTGGGAGCAAATGGCGGTGAGTCGCTTCGTATAGGCACCAGTCATTACTCAAGATCGCGTTCGGAGACGACGGTTGACCATAACTACTTTTACCGAACCGATGGCGAACACGAAATAATCTCCAACAAGTCGGGCGGTAATCGCTACCAAAACAATGTTTTCTTTGAAAGTAAGGGTACGCTAACGCTTAGGCACGGCCATGACAACTTAGTAGAAAACAATGTATTTATTGGCAACGATATTATGCATACCGGTGGTATTCGAGTGATTAATGAACGTCAAGTGGTGCGTGGAAATTATCTTGAAAACCTTAAGGGTGAGCGTTTTCGAGGGGCTTTGGTAGTTATGAATGGTGTGCCCAACTCGCCATTGAATCGATACGATCAAGTGAAAGATGCAGTAATTACCAACAATACGGTTATTAATGCCAGTCAAATAGTATTGGGAGGTGGTAGCGATGACGAATTAACAGCTATTGCGGAAGATACGATTTTTACCAACAATCTTATCTACAATAAGAGTGGTGAAGATATATTTACTATTTATGATGATATTTCGGGCATAGAGTTTAGTGACAATATTCTACACAAAGTGTCTAACCCAGATATTAAGAAAGGCTTTAAGGCGGAACAGGTTGTCTTGAAAAAATCTGACAATGGTCTGTTGTATCCTTTATCGAATGAACTTAAGAACGTCGGAGTTAGTGCGGACTTAAAACCAATTGATAAAAAATCAACCGGCGTGGCCTGGTATCCCAAACAAGAGAGGGGCGTTGAGTTTGGGGCGGGAAGCATTGTTAAGGTGAGTGCTGAACCAGGGGCATTGGAGCAAGCCGTAGAAAATGCATCGGCTGGTGATGTACTGGTGTTAGAGTCAGGTACATATTTTTTAACTAAGCTTGTGGTGATTGATAAACCACTAACTCTGCAGGGTGCGGGGGAGGTAACAATTGCGTATGAGCGTTCATCTTTGTTTGAGGTGGCAGAGGGCGGAAGCTTGCATTTGAAAGGGCTAACTATTACTGGTGCCAAAGCTCAGGATTACAGAGGTAATTCAGTAATTCGAACCAGCCGTCAGTCAATGCTTAGCAATTACCGATTGTTGATCGAAAGCTGTGAGGTGACGGACCTGAATGTAAATTTAAAATTCAATTTTATTCACGCCTCGCCAGGAACGCTCGCGGATAGTATTGAGATAATCAATTCAACATTTAGTGATATCAGTGGTTCTGTTATGAGTCTGGAGTCTGATAAAGACCCGCACGGAAATTATGTGGCAGATTATATTACTGTTCAGGGCTCGGAGTTTACCAATATTGGTGGAACAATATTACAAATCTTCAGTGAGGCCGGTGAGAGTGTCTTTGGCCCGCATTTTCTGATGGAGGATTCTGTCCTTGATCGTGTCGGCATGGGTAAAGATAATCTGAGTGGTGCGTCATTAAGTCTGCATGGTGTACTTGCAACGGATATTCGTAACAATAAGCTTATCGATAGTGCGCGAATAAAAGTTAATCATATTAAGGGTGAACCTAAAACCAATATTATTGACAATATATTTCAGGCGACTGAAAGGCCTGTTGTGAATGAGTTGTTTTATGTCAATAAGACGCCCAGCGCACATTTAGAAGGCAATAAATTTGTAAATTAGAGATATTGCTAGGAGTCTGATTACAGATAGGTATATATGCCTAAAAATTAACTGAATGAATCAATAGTTTTGTCTTGCTCAGGTCATATTTTCTCTCAAAGGGCCTATCTTCACCTTATGTGGGATATTAAATTTCTCGCGTAAGGTGTTTTTTTGTCTAAGTATACCGTTCTGTATATACACACTGTGTGTACTTTTCCTATAAGATCTTATGAGTGTGGAAAACAGGTAATGGCTTAAATCTCTAAGTGCTGATATTTGTACGGTAGGCAATTGAATGGAAAATCGGTAGGCGGTGTGAATACATTCTAACTCAGTTTCTACGAGTTATTTTTACGTACTTTGACGTTGTGATGAATTACTTAGAGTGGTGAGTGTAATGTAGAGGTGTCATCCACGATGATATCGGCTGGAATTCGATTGAGTGAATAGCGCTCACGACGTTCCCTTGCAAGCATTAGCATCTGCTTCATGGCTCTTTCTTCGCTGGTATTGTGAAGAGCGTTTAGGATAAAAGAAAAGTGTTCACGAATATTTGCTCTGGACCCTTGAGGGTTTTTAAGCTGTAAGGCATTAAAGATCGTCTGGTGTTGTTGGATAAATACGGATCGTTCGTGTTTCATGATGGTTTTATATGTGGTGCGTATGTCGGTTGAATGTTCACAGGCACGCATAAGATTGCGCACGATGTCGATAAGTGAACGGTTCAAGGTGGAGCTGACCAAAATAGTATGAAATTCGTTCTCAGCCTGACGCAGAGAGTCGATATCTTCTGCGTGAGTTGCGTGCATAAGTTTGATTGTACTTTGCAATTGATCAAGTTGTTCCTCAGAAATGGTCGACACCGCTAACGCGGATACTTCCGACTCTACCAAGCTTCTGGTTTCAATCAATTCAAACGGGTTATGGTTATAATTGGTAGGTGAAGCGTAAGTGTCTGGGGGCAGTATATAGGCCCCTGATCCGTGCCGAACCTCAAGCTTTCCCATCACCTCAAGTGCAATAATAGCTTCGCGTACAGGCGCTCGGCTTACCTTGAACCGCTGTGCTAATTGGTTTTCTGTTGGCAGTCTACCGCCGGCCTTAAATTCCCCTACCGCTATAAGTTGTATAATCTTAGCTACAATTTTTTGATAAGTGCGTACAGCCGCTAGTTGATGCTGCTTGCTCATAGAGCCTCCTGGGTATTGATCAGTCGTCGTCGGGTGTATGATCCGAGTGTGTTGACGAAGTTCCCTATCAGATTGTACAGGGCGAACTTACCTGTTGGCGGCCTTTGAAAAAGGCCGCGCCTGCGTAAATTGTACGTATTGGCAGTCCCGTATTATGGGGCGATGGTGTGTGAGTGTTCTGTATGAAAGCTAATGAGTGTGTTCTGGTTAGCCGTCATTGCTATCACTTGCTTTCCCGTCACCCTGCAAAGACAATTCGATGATGTTGGATTCAGTTTTATGATGGTTAATTTTAAAGTTCTCATGCAAAGCATTCAGTAAACCTTCGACATCACCTGCTTTGTATAGTCCGGCAATACGCATATCCAAAATGGCAGCGTCCATGACTTCGAATTCAGTGGGCGTATAGCGACTAAGCTCCTGTAAAGCTTCGCGCAAGGTTTCTCCACGAAACACTAGGTTGCCATCGCGCCAAGATAGTTTATCTTTGATGGCGCTATTATCAATTGTTTCTACCTGTGCTATTCGGCTATCACGCACACTGAGTTTCTGCCCTTTGGTTAACTCGCGTACAGGCTCTAGCACCAACTTTGATGGATCACCACGCAGGCTGTCTGGTTTGGCTGAGGGTTTAACTCTTACTCGCCCGTCGGTGACGATCACATCAAAATTTTTCTTATCTCTTAATAGCACATTAAAAGCCGTGCCAACTGCCTCGACAATTCTGCTACCGGTATCCACACGCAAGGGGCGTTGTTTGTCGTGTGCTACTTCTACGTGTAATTCACCTTTGTGCAGTACTAAAAGTCGCTCTTGGTCACTGTAAGTAACGGCCACTTTAGTGTCTGTATTGAGTAACAATTTGGTGCCGTCGGGCAAATTAACACTTGAGTGCACACCGATGCCCGTTTCATACAGTGTGTTTGAGGTCTCTGAGTTGACTTGCTTTTGTGATGCTGTTGATTCTTGGGTGTTGGGTAACATCGGTGCCAGTAGATTAAAGGCAAGTGCCAGAGCTAGTATGGATGCGGCGGCAGCCCAAACGGTTCGACCTTTGCTGTGGCTAGGTTGTACTTCATTGGTTGGTGGGTCAAACAGCTCAGATAAAACTGAGAGCCTGTCCATACGATCCCACAGAGCTGCCATTTCTAAAAAGATCTCACGGTGTCTGGTGCTTTCGGACAGCCAGGCACGCAATTGTGCTGTCTCTTGCTGAGACAGCTCCCGGTCCAACCGTGCTACCCAGAGCGATGCGGTATCGTAAACCTGCTCTTCGGTTTGGAGTTGATATACATTACTCATTGCGAAGCCTCTTGGCTCGTACTTGTGCCTTGTCGTTTGGTTGTCCCTGGCAAGTTCTGCTGCATATGCTTTTGGCAGCGTCGTAGGCCCGAAGCAATATGCTTTTCTACTGTGTTTTCACTAATATTCAATTGTTGTGCAATCTCTTTTTGGGTGTATCCATAAACCTTTTTAAGGACAAAAACCTTGCGACATTGCAAAGGTAAGTGCCGTACCGCCTCACAAAAATGTTCAAATTCTTGTTTGGCCGCGACCTGATCGTAAACCTGATCAAGCTTCTCAATCGCTCTATCGAGATCCACACTGTCATCTTCGGTGCTAACCGCCAGTCGGGTTTCGGAGCGTTTGAGGTAATCCAGCGCTAAATTTCGTGCCGTTCGGTACAAAAAAGAGCGCGGATGACTGATCTGCTCACTATTTTTGACAGTGCAAACCCTTACATAGGTCTCTTGTACGATGTCCTCAATCTCTTTTGGGGGCACCATACCAGACACCGCACGAATTAAACCTTTGCGCACGGACATATAGATTGATTCCAAGCTTTCTTTTTTGGTCATTGTTATTATGGCACTCAAAATACAACGGTAAAAATAGCTGGGACGTCTCTAAAGCCATCGCCCTCATGTATTAGACGAATTATGACCCCAAATCCGCCAATACTTTAAGCAGAAAGTGATTATTTGAGTCAAAGGCGAGCATTTAGGGCAAATACTAGAGAAGGGCAGCCCAGCCCAGCGGTGATGAGGGCTATGCAACTAGACTAAAGCGTGGCCCTCATGGTTCTGTCTGCCCATTACTGGGTGTAAATCGTTCTTATCCCGATGCTGCCCATCAACTATCATTTGATTGCTCTAATGATACCTCCAATACAGAAATAGGTGTAAGCTCGCGCACGATAGGGTGCTGTGTGGGTCAATCCACTACTTGATGGGGCACACAAATCCTTCAGGTTTAATGGCCAGTACCGAACACTGTAATTGCGATAACACCGATTCGGCGGTGTTACCAATAATGGCGCCAGGTATTCCTGTTCTTGCTACGGTTCCCATAATAACCAAATCTGCGTTTAAGTCGTCAGCCATTTTGGGCAGCTCATGATCAGCGATGCCTCGGACAACATAGGATTTTGGCGCGAGATAACGATAAGTGCTTTCACCCAGTGACTGCTGTAAGTTAGTTAAAAGCACTTTCATTTGGTAACTTCTTCGCTGATATTCCGATTCGTATAGGTCTTGCTCGGTATTGCTAGGTTGGTCCACCCAGAGGCTGACGAAGCCCGCTTCTGGTACATCGTATGTGTTAACAATGTGTAAAGCGGTGAAATCCGCAAGACTTAACGCACTGGCAATACCGAGCATTTTTCTATTAAGGTCGGCGTTAAGTGTTTCATCCGCTTCGGTATCAAAATCGACGGCTACAATGATATTTTTGTAGTCAACGTTGACATTGTCCTTTAGTAGCCAGACCGGGCAGGGGCAATTGCGCAATAATTGCATATCGTTGCTGCCAATCAAACGTTCAAGCCAGCTGATGTGGTCGACCTGTTTTATAACTAAATCAAATGAGTTCTCGGTGACAGCGCGAACGATTTCTATATACGATTTTCCTATTCTTAAGTCAGCGGTAGGGCTGATGTTTTTAGATAAAGAGTGGACATATTCCTGTAGGCGAACTTTTTCACGCTCTATAATGAGCGATTCTGCCTCTTCGTGATCAATTTCTATTTCTTGAGAATAAGAGGATAGGGATAGTTTGGGCAGCACATACAAGATGGTTAATGTAGCTTGAGAATTCTCTGCCAAAGTAATGGCTCGTAATAACGAGGCTGGCGGCTCAGTGTAGTGATCGTCTAAAACGTAAACGATATTACGAAATAACGCCATGTTTCTCTCCTTGATTTTGTTCTCTCTGGGGTTGTTCTGGCAAACCTTCTAATAAAAGCTCGACTGCTCTGTCTGCGGCATCTTGAAATGGCTCCAAAATGAGGTCTATCCCTAGTAATTGCAGCTCTTCCGATTCTTGACGGCTTTGCGATGCCGTAGCGAGTTGACCCTTAAAGCCGCCCGTGCGGGTAAGTTGAACAATGGTTCTTCGGGTATCTTCGGAGTTAATGCCGGTATGATGGTGAGGAACGGTAGAGACCACCCACTTAGCGTGACGCAAAGGTAAATCGGCAATAAACTCGGCATCGGTGACATCACCATAAGCGGTGTCCAGACCTAAATAGTTCCAGCGTTTAATAGCCGCAGGGTTGAAATCAACACCCAATACATTGATGTTCTGCGCTTGCAGGCGGGAGGCAATTGCAGTGCCAAGTCGTCCCAAGCCAAAAACAATAACGGGACAAGTGTTGCCGGAGTGATGCTCTGTGGGCTTTTCTCGCGGCGCGCCCTGGCGTTCAAACCAGCCTAAAATAGGTTCGAATAATGCGTAAAGTTGATGTGAGTAAGTGATCATATAGGTTGATGCGGCGATTGTAACGATGCCCACCAGTGTCACCAATCCTAAAATATCTTGTTGTACATGGCCTAAACTGATGCCCATGGCGATAAAAATTAACGAAAACTCGCTAATTTGTGCGACGGTTAAGCCGGCTAGAAATCCGGTGCGTTTTCGATACCCCATTAAACCCATAATGATAAGTACAATTAATGGGTTACCAATCAGCACAAATACAGAAAATAAAATAGCTCCGGTTAGGTGAGAGCCCAGCAGTGATAGGTCAATCGTTGCTCCTAAGGCAATAAAAAAGAACAACAATAAAAAATCACGCAAGGGCCCAAGGCGCGCCGCAATACTTTCCCGAAAAGGCGTTGAGGCCAGAGCAACCCCAGCGAGTAGGCCGCCGACCTCCATTCCCAAGCCGACAATTTCCCCAATGGCAGCGAACAGAGCCGCTTGAGCGATGGCATATATAACCAACAGCTCTGAGGCCTTGGCGAGTTTTTCGGTAAGTGGGTTGGCGATATAGCGGATAAAAAATATAACAAAAATAAGAAGTGCCAAACCCGACAAGGCCACCTGCCAAATAGAGGCGTTATGATTTTCACCGGCGCCAATACCAATGGCGGCAAGAACAATCATGGCGACAACAACAACCAAGTCTTGCACAATCAGAAAGCCCAGTGCGATCTGGCCATGCAAAGAGTCTATTTCTCGTTTATCAGAGAGCAATTTAACGATAATGATGGTCGAAGAAAACGTCAGTGCGACCGCAATATAGAGGCTGGAAATAGTATCGAGACCAATAGCCAAGCCAATTAAGTAACCAATAATGGAGGTGAAAGCCACTTGCCCTAGGCCGGTCATAACCGATACACCACCAATAGAGCGAATTAATTTGACGTCTAATTTAATACCGACTAAAAACAGGAGAACGGCGATGCCGAGCTCAGAAAGCAGTTCGATTTGTTCTTTAGAGTGAACTATGTCCAGTCCAGAGGGGCCAGAGAGCAAACCTACGGCGATGAAGCTCACAATGAGTGGCTGGCGCAATAATAGGCCGATAAACCCTACAATTGCGGCCAGCACTAGCAGTGCGGTAATTTCCGTAAATGCTGATTGTGCAATCAGCTCTGTTAGGTTCATATATGATTCCTGAGTTTTGTCACGTAAAGCTTACTGATGATATCAACACGCCGTGTAATGGTTATACCTAGTCCCTACATCATAGAATAACCATACGGTTTTTATGGGGCGTAAGTGTTAGTAAACGTTAAGTGGCAATGTTGTTTGAAGTTATATCTATCAGCCTAGAAATGGTTTGCAATACTCTTATGGCTTATACTTGATTTGGCTCAAATTTCATGGGGCGTTTAAAGCATTTTTTATAAAATGTTTTATCCCTAGCATCATGTTGAAGAGCCATGTAAACGCCAGCGTGTGAATAATTTGTATTAGTGAGACGTTAAAATCAAAAAATGCTTTTGTGGGATGCTAGTAGGGCCCAGTTCTGGCCTTTGAGCCTACTTGGGCATATTGGCCTTAAAAACTTTAACCAAAGTCAAAGGAAAGGTTATGAGCGAGAGAGCGAATACTGCCCCAAATACCCATATCCCTCAAGAAGCGTTTGATTGGTATGACGAATACGCTCATGGTGGCATGGATCGCCGCACGTTCATGCGTAAATTAGGCACCTTGGCGGCTGTTGGCTACTCAATGTCGATGTTGACCACGGCGCTCTTGCCCAATTATGCACTGGCCGAGCAAGTGTCCTTTAATGATGAGGACATTACCGCCAGTTATGAAACTTTTGATTCACCCGAGGGCCACGAGCAGGGGCGGGGTTACTGGGTCAGACCGGCCATCTCTGCCACGTCTTACCCAGCGGTATTGGTCATTCACGAAAATCGTGGTTTAAATCCCTATGTGAAAGACGTCGCCCGCCGGTTGGCAAAGGCGGGCTTTTTGGCGTTTGCGCCGGATGCCTTATTCCCGTTGGGCGGGTACCCGGGCAATGATGATGAGGGCCGGGCTATGCAGCGCACCTTGGATAAGGACAAAATCCAGCACGATTTTGTCGCGGCGGCCAAGTTCTTAAAAACTCACTCGCTGAGTAACGGCAAGCTCGGGGCTGTAGGATTTTGCTTTGGCGGTTATATGGTGAATTATTTAGCCGCCGTCGACAGCGATTTATTGACCGCTGGGGTGCCTTTTTATGGCACGCCCGCACCGAAAGAGCTGCGCCAGAATATTGAAGCTCCATTGATGGTGCAACTGGGCGAGTTGGATGAGCGCGTGAATAAAACCTGGCCCGAGTACGAGCAAGATTTAAAAGCCAATAAAGTCGACTATCAAATGTTTATGTATAAAGACGCTCACCATGGCTTTCATAATGATTCTACCAGTCGGTTTGATCGAGCCAGTGCCGATTTGGCCTGGCAGCGTACCCTCGCCTTTTTCACCGAAAAATTAAGTTGATTCAATGCGTAGAGCTGCCCTTATCACTTCCAAAGCCAAAGGCCTGCATCTTATTGCAGTGTTAGCCGTTGCGGCGATACTGCATGGCTGCACCACCTCACACGTTAACGGATTGTCGCCACCATTGACGGGGCAGTGGCAAGTGGAAGACATTAATCAGGGCGGCATTATTGATCGCAGCATGATTACCGTAGAGTTCGATAGCCCCAATCAAGTGGCGGGTTTAACCGGGTGCAGCCCCTATACGGCGAGTTTGGATGCCACCGATGGCGGGTTTGAGGTGGCGCAGTTAGTCATTACCCGCAGCAGTTGTGTGTTGGCATTACAGATGCAGGAGCAGCGTTTTTTGACGGCTATGTCAGAAGCTGCACGTTATAGCATTGAGTCGGCAACGTGGCTGGATATTTATGACGCCCAAGGCAACCGGAGGTTAAGGCTCATTCAGCTTGGCGAAAACTCGAATCGTCCAGCTGGCGCCAGTGCTAACCCTAAACCCAAACCTAAGCCCCAGCCCAGCCCCGCTGCAAAACACGATCAATCCTCGGGGCGGCTACATCGCTATCACTGCGGGGCTTTAGGTCAAGTATCCAGCCGCTTTTTAGGGCCAGAGACATTGGCGATCACGCAAGCCGAACAAGTGTTTATTGTGCATCGTGAGTTGTCCGCCTCGGGCGCTCGCTATACCGGTAAAGACATTGAGTTTTGGAACAAGGGAAATGCCGCCCAATTAACCCTGAATGGCACAGCGTACACGTGTACCTCTAGCGATTCGTAAAATAACAGAGCCTAGGCCAAGCTCATGGACTATCAAGCCTTCAACGACCTGTGCGCGTCTTTGCCTGCTACCAGCCATGTGGTGCAATGGGGCAACTCCGAAGTCTGGAAGGTAGGGGGCAAAGTCTTTGCGGTGGGCGGTTGGCAAAAAAACAATCAGCCCGCCTTCACCTTTAAAACCTCGGATTACCACTTTGACCTACTGAGCGAAGAGCCGGGCTATCGACCGGCACCTTATTTAGCCTCGCGCGGGTTTAAGTGGATTCAGCAATACGATGCCGGCCCCGCACAGGATGACGCGCTCACCTATTACCTGACCGAATCGCACCGTATTGTCGCGGCGGGGTTAAGTAAAAAACGCCAGCGCGAGCTCGGCCTGTTGTAAGCGCGCTTTATAAAAATACCTCCGCTTTAGGCCCTCGTTCGGGCGAGAGTGATCTCCGAGCTTGCTCTGACCTCTCATAAGGTTTACTATTTTCAGTAATTACTGAAAGTTGAGAAGTTATGAGCACAGATTCTTCAGAGTTTATGACGCCAATGATGAGGCAAGTAGTAGCGAACTTCGGCGAAATGGGCAGTCGTTGGGGGATAAATCGTACTGTGGGGCAAATCTATGCGCTGTTGGTGCTCAGTGAGGCGCCCTTAAATGCCGACCAAATTGGCGAGGCGCTGTGTATTTCCCGTTCCAATGTCTCTATGGGCCTCAAAGAGCTGGGCTCTTGGCAATTACTGACCACAGTGCACTACCCGGGGGATCGCAAAGATTACTTTAATGCGCCAGAAGATATTTGGCAGATCGCCCGCACCTTGGTGGCCGAGCGCCGCAAGCGCGAAATTGACCCCACCTTGAGTGTATTGCGTGACGCACTGATGCAAACCCCACAAGACAGTCGCGACGCTTACGCGCAAAAGCGCATTCATCAAATGCACGACTTAATGGAGCAGCTCACACAGGTCTCCGAAGAGTTTAATCAACTGTCTACCGAGCAACTTACGCGTTTACTTAAGTTGGGTGCAGGGCTCGGTAAAGTGCTGGATTTTAAAGGTAAATTAACCGGTAAGTCTTAACTTGTGTCTTAACCATGCGAGGTACCCATGGAGTTGCTCGACACCTTGATGTTATCGCGTATTCAGTTTGCTCTGAATATTAGCTTCCACATCTTATTTCCCACCATCACCATTGCCCTGTGTTGGGCTCTGTTATTTTTTAAACTTTGCGCCAACGCCACTGGGGACGATACCTGGAATCGCATCTACCGTTTTTGGGTAAAGATCTTTGCCCTGACGTTTGCATTGGGTGTGGTCAGCGGTATTACCATGTCTTTCCAGTTTGGCACCAATTGGCCCGGTTATATGGCCAAGGTTGGTAATGTGGCGGGGCCATTATTGGGATACGAGGTGTTAACCGCCTTCTTTTTGGAGGCCACCTTTCTGGGGGTTATGTTGTTTGGTGGCAATCGTGTATCCAACAAGGTGCACACCTTTGCCACCCTGATGGTGGCCGTGGGTACAACCCTGTCAGCGTTTTGGATTTTAGCGCTTAACTCCTGGATGCATACCCCGACCGGTCATGTCCTACGCGATGGTATTGTTTACCCCGAAAGCTGGTTGGCGATTATTTTTAACCCGTCGTTCCCCTACCGATTTGCTCACATGATGCTGGCTTCATGCCTGACGTGTGCTTTTTTAATTACCGGCGTGTCGGCCTACCGACTGCTGCGCGGCGACAATAAACCCGGCCCTAAATACACCTTAAAATTTGGCTTAACAGCGGCACTTATATTGGCTCCCACTCAAGCTTTGGTGGGGGATTTTCACGGCTTAAATACTCTGGAACATCAACCGGCTAAAATTGCCGCAATGGAGGGCATTTGGCATACCGAGCACGCCGCGCCACTGTTGTTATTTGCTCTGCCCGATGCTGAGCAACAAAAGAATCACTACTCCCTAGGCATTCCAAAACTGGCCAGCATTATTTTAACCCACGACCCAGAAGGTGAAGTGCAAGGGTTAAACGAATTTCCCGACGCCCACCCGCCAGTTGCCCCAGTATTTTTTGCCTTTCGAATTATGGTGGGTTTAGGCTTGCTGATGATTTTAATCAGTGTCTTGGGCCGCTGGACGCTGCACCGACGTGGCCAGCTCCCTAAATGGCAGCTGCGCGTACTATTGGGCATGACTTTTTCTGGATGGATGGCAACCTTGGCCGGTTGGTATGTGACCGAAATTGGCCGGCAGCCATTCCTAGTGACCGGTATATTGCGCACGCGAGAGGCGGTAACCGATCAACCTGCAGAGTTTGTATGGATATCATTGCTGGCGTACGCGACTGTATATTTGGTTTTGTTGACAGCTTATATTCATACGGTCTTTTTAATGGCGCGCAAGGCTTCTGTGCTGGAAGGTTATAGCGATGCACAGCCCACGAAGAGAGAGCACTCTGCCGAGCAAAAGTCCTCAGCAAAGAGCAAAACCTTTAATGACCCCTCAAGGGAGGTTCAGCCATGAGTGAAGATATTGTATTGACGGGTTGGGACTACTGGTTGCCAGTGATTTTTATCGGCTTAATGGGACTTTCGTTTTTTATTTATGCGGTCTTGGATGGTTATGATTTAGGGGTGGGAATTTTATTACCCATGGATGCTAAAGCCGCCACCAAGGATGAGCGCGATACTATGATTGCCTCCATTGGCCCATTTTGGGATGCCAATGAGACATGGCTGGTACTAGCGGTGGGTTTATTATTAATTGCCTTTCCCAGTGCCAACGCATTGATATTGGGCCAACTGTACTTACCCGCACTGGTGTTATTGCTAGGGCTCATTCTGCGCGGAGTCGCTTTCGACTTTCGCGCCAAATCGCCCAGCGAGCATAAACGCCGCTGGGATTGGGTCTTTAAAACGGGCTCCATGCTGGCAACCTTTAGCCAAGGCGTTATGATTGGTTTATACGTGGTGGGTTTTGAATACAATACGTTAAGTATAGCGTTTGCGTTATTGAGTGGCGTGTGTGTCAGTGCCGGTTATTGTTTTATTGGTGCCGCCTGGCTGGTAATGAAAACCGAGCACGATTTACAGCGCCGGGCGGCCAATTGGGCGCGCACCATGTTGTGGGTAACACTGTTGGGCTTAGCGCTTATTTCAATTGTGAACCCATGGGCAAATCCAGATGTGTATGGCAAATGGTTTGGCTTTCCGCAATTTTTTATTTTGCTATTGGTGCCCCTCAGTATTTTTGTGATCAGTGTGGTAACTGAATTATACTTAAGAGACTTCCCTCGCACCGGAGAAAGGTGGTGTTGGTTGCCATTTGCCGGCGCTGTGGTGTTATTTTTGCTGAGCTTTTTGGGTTTGGGTTACAGCTTTTTCCCCGACATCGTTCCCGGCCAGTTAACGGTGTGGCAGGCAGCGGCCGATTCGTCGGCGTTAATTCCAATTGGTTTGGGCGCTGTTATCGTAGTGCCGGTTATTTTAATTTATACGGCTTACGCCTATCGGGTGTTTTGGGGTAAGGCAACAGAGCTTAAATATCATTAACCTTGGGCAAACAGATGCCTGACTATCTGTTGCTTTTGATCTCTGCACTGCTGGCCGTTTATTTACTGTCGGTTATTCTCGGGCGGTATGTTATACGGCGATTGTTAGTGCCGCTGCAGCCGGGATGGAAAAAATATGGGGTAATAGCGGCTGTGCGAGCGCTGTTGTTTACGCCTACATTGACCATCAGCGAATCAGGGGTGGTTATTTTGCCGGCGGCATTTGCGTTGATTTTTAGTGATGTTCAATATGGTTTATTCGTTTGGCCCGCCCCAGTATTTGTTTTTGTGGGTAGTTTGGTGCTGGCATTGCTGCGGGTGACTTCTGGAAAAAGAGTAACGGATATTAACCGATAAATTATTATAGTATTTGCGGTGCCGATATCGTAGTTGAAGCTGTATTTGATGGGGTTGTGGTCTAAAAGCTCGGCGCTAAGGTCAGTAAAAAATGAACCTAAACAATGCGGCGATGCTTGCTTAGGTTCATTTCAATTTACGATGGCTTAGTTCTCCACCCACTCTAAACGGTTGTCGGCTGGGGTGCGCCATACGAGCCCATTTTTTGAAAACCAAGTGAAGCTAGACGTAGACGTGGTCATAAAAAAGCCATCATGACCTACAGTTAATGAAGTCGAAGATGAATTGCCTACATCGGGGTCACCAAGTTCAGTCCAGTTTGCGGCATCGGCACTTGAATATACACTCATATTGGGATTTTCGCTTTCGCCGGTGAATAAATAGAGAGTGTTATTAAAATTTAATACTTTAGCGTTCGATTGTGCTGGGAACGTGCCTGTGGCGTTCAGAAATTGCCAGTTAGCCCCATCTGAACTATGCCAAATGTCTTTTAAAAGAGCATCACCTCCGATTAATGATCGGCCACCTAATAAATATATTTCATCGTTGAAAGTAAACAACGAAAAATCATTACGTGCAGAGAACTCAGGTGAATTATTTATTAAATTCCAGCTGATCCCGTCAGCGCTATTCCAAATTCCGGCACTACTGACCAACCATAAAGCGTTATCAAAAGCGATTAAATAGCTGCTGGTATCGTTCGGTAAGTCTGGAGTCAATACCGACTGCCAACCGTTATCATCAAGCTTCCATATGGTATGTAAATAACCATTATTTTGACCGCCTGTAACGTAAATTTCGTTATTGAAAGTCACAGAGCTAATATGACTGGCTGCTTGGTTAAGCGGGTATGTATATTCTTGCCAGTGGATACCATCTTGGCTGGTCCACACCATATTTGTGGGTTGATCTGCCTCGGTTGTGCCACCAAATGACCAAAAAGTATCTTCAGTATAAAGAAGTGCATTGCCTGTTAATGGTAAAAAAGGCTGATGAATAGGTACAACTGAAATTGAATCGGATTGGTGGTTTTGATTATGGAAACGCAAATAAGCAGATTGTTCAATCTTAGGATATGAGTCTATAATCGGAAGCTCATCGAGGCTTCTAATTGTCTGAGAACTGTAATTAAAACAACCGCCAATAACACTGGGGTCGCAGGCAGAAAATCGAGATCGTTGTACGTTGATGTCGCCGTATTGCGAATCCCACTGTATTTTTGTGTCTTGTGTGCCAATGTGGATTTGTAAATTAGCCATTATATCGAAAATCTCTAATGAATAGCTGGCAGTGATGGCTGTGTAGTATTCATCGCTAAGCTTTATCGCGTTAATTTCGGTAGTGCCTGCTTGTAGGGGCGTAACCACGCCTGTGTCTGCATGAACCGTTGCAATCGTTGGGTTACTCGATGAAAAGACGACTGCTCCACTGCTTTTTACGTCATCAAAAATTAACGGGTTGTTATCAGGCGTAAATCCAATAATTCCGTCTATCTCCGGAAAGGTGAAGCTTAGAGAACCGTGAGGGTACTTTAAGACGGTCATTTTATAGCTTGCATTAATTTCGGCGTAGCGCTCATTAGCTGGACGATGAGCTGTTATGGTTGTCGTGCCTTCATCAATAAAAGTTAACGCCCCACTACCAGCATCTACACTGACGATTCTGGGTGCACTACTGCTAAATATAGTTGAAACACTACCTGACCCTCCACTTAATCTGTTGTTATAAGGTGTTTCGTCAATGTATTGCTCAATGGCGGATTGCTCGAAGGCTAATGGCTGCTGCGGTGAGGTATTGATGCGTAGCGCATAGCTTGCTTGTGCAGAAAAATTATTAGCATCTGAGGCTTTGACGGCCGTGATAGTTGTTTGGCCAGACTTGCGCGGCTCTAGGTGACCTGTCACGTTATTAACTGCGGCAACACTGGTATCGCTTGAGGTGTAGCTAATCGCCCCTTCACCCGCGCCACCCCGTAACGGATTTTGCGCTGGTGATTCACCATAATTCAAGGTTATGCTCGGTTGAGCAAAGTACAGCGGAGGCTGCTCTTGTTTGATAGCATCCGGGTCATTAGGCCCCGTATCTCCGGTACCCGCACTGTCGCTTCCACAGGCCGAAAGGCCTATACATAAAATAATCGCGATTGCTTTGGTCTGCCAGTGAGCAGGGAAATATTGAGTAAAGTTAAGCATAAGAACGTCCAATTTGTAGTGCGGAGCGATATCCAATATAGCGTATTTGTATAGTTAAGACACATCTAAGAGGTGGCGAGTTAACAAAAAATCATGATTTGAGCAAAATTTAGCGAATTGAATATAGAGCCATGTCGTTATTCTCGGTAAATCAAACGCTAGAGGATAGATGCACTCGTAAAATAGAAAGTGAATGTAATAAACAGGCGCCAAGCAAAACTTTAGCCAACCTTAATCGATCAGAAATAAAAGTGAGCCCCGGCGGCAGCAACAATAGCTATGGTAAGCTGCCTTCGTACCAATAACGCATTGAAAGGATTTCAGAATGAAAAAACTCGTCGGCATTGTTGTAGTCGCGGTGGTTATCGCCACCTTGTGTGCGCCTGCATTATTGGGTCGCCACGCCCAGGGGCATATAGAGCAAGTGGTACAATCCATTGACGAATACCCCGGCTACACAGCCTCTATTACGCGCTATCAGCGCAGCTGGTTAACCTCCAACGCCGAGGTGGAAATCGGTATTGATTGGGGGCAATTCACCTCCACCACCGAAGCTGACGTACCGCCGATGGCGCTCGGCGTGATGGTCTCACTCGACCACGGCCCGCTACTGCTGAATGACGGGTTTGGGTTGGGTTTGTACCAGTGGCGTGCAGGCCTAGACTCCGCCACTCAAGCCAAAGTCAATGAGGCGCTGGGCCTCGATGACAGTGAGCCTTTTTACCGCGTATCGGGTAAAACCTCGCTTCTGGCCAACACCGATTTTAAAGACACGCTGCGTGCGTTTGAGCTGCAAGACAGCGACTTCAGCGCCGCCTTTACTGGCTATAAAGGGGCCGGTAACGTGTCCAGTTCAGGCCAGCTGACCTACGTTGGCGCCGTGCAAGAGGCCTCCTTTACCGATGAAACCAGCAGCGCCTCAATGGCGGATCTTGAAGCGCACGTCAATGCCGACTTATCCCGTATCGACTGGAGCACCATGCTCTATCCCAGCGATGCGCTGCTCACTGTGGGGCAAATTCAAGTGCGGCCGCCTTTCGGCGCCGGTGGTTTGGCCACAGGGGTGCGCATGGCCTCCAGTGTCAGCTTTAATGAACAAGCCAACGCTTTTGATATGACGGCCGAAATGTCCGTTAATGCCATTGCCGGTGAAGCCATTAATCTGTCGGATGCAGTGTTCGCCATGTCCCTGTTAAATATCGACATCGATGCCTACCGCGCCTACATGGAAGCCTACGGTGAGCTGTTGCAAACATCCGCAGCCTCGGCGGACGCCGCCGACCCCGTGATGCCGGATTACTCGCAATTGTTTACCCCGCAAATCACACAGGCCTTTTGGGCGCGAGGGCCCGAGGTGCACATCGACCAATTGTCGTTCACGCTCACCCAAGGCACGGCCAATGCCGACCTATCGCTGGGCTTGAGCGCCGCCACCGACAACCCCCCAGTGGACCCACAAATGCTGACCCCGTGGTTGCTAAACGCGTTAACCCTAAACGCCAACCTAGCGCTAGACCGCAGTCTCGCCGATCACTTCGGTCAACTGATGGCCGTGATGCAAGGCGCCGAGCCAGACGACGGCAGCAACCCAGGTGCCGCTTTGGTGGATATGTTTGTTGAGCAAGGCATGCTGACCGAAACAGCCGGAAAAATAAGTGCCGATATCGAAATGCAAAAGGGCGTGCTTGAAATCAACGAGCAGCCATTCCCCTTGGGGCTATGATGTAACATCCTTCTTTTCGCGTTCGCGGGTACAGCACCCGCGAACGCACCCCTCGCGACCGTCACTCAAATCCTGGACACCCACAAAATGCAGTCGGTTAAATTATGTTAAAAGCTATAAAAGTCTATTTTGTAACAGTACCTTGGCCGCTAAATACTATATTAATAATCTGTGCGGCCAGCTTGCTCTTTAAAATATTTTTTCTAGACACTATCCCTGAAGCTTTTTTTGGGGCATATAAGCTGGGCTTAATATTTGAAGCGATAACAATTTCAATGATTGCTAGCTATATTTTCTATTTTTTTGTTGTGCATGTTAGAGAAATTAACCAAAAAAGAGCTTTATGTTCGTTTCTTGAATATTGGGCGAGGATAATGGCCAAAAATACCAACGGTATGATTATTCGTATGCTGAGAGAGTCAGGAGTTGAAGGAGATGAAAATACAATTAACCAAAATCTTATAGATTCTGTGTTTGAGAGCTTAGAACCTGAAAAGTATGAAGCCCCAATGAGAATTGGTACAAGTAAAGCTAATTGGCGTGAGTATGTCTGCCACAATGCATTTTATATTGAGCGCCAGCTAGAAAAAATGTCGCGAGACCCAGCTCTTTTAGAAATTGAAATATATCGCCTGATAGTGAAATTACAGGATAGCTCCTATATATCTTCTGCTAACTATTATCAAAACCATCCTCTAGCGCATTTAAAGGGCTTTTCCAAGATGTTTGCTAGAACACGAGAAGACCTAAATAATCTTCATTCGTTAGTAAATGAATATACTCGAAAGTTACAGCTGGATCAGCGATTGAATTATTAGTTGGTTTAGAGTGAGGTGCAAATTCTGGACACTCACAAAATGCAGTCCCATGGTCTTTAGGGAAAGGCGCACGCCAAATTTGCTCATTGGTCCAGTGCACGGCTCAAGGCTAGACCGTTCGGGCAGTGTCGTTTAATATTGCTCCATCAGCTAACCGAAGGTAATAATAATGCGAAAAGTGTTTTTAATGAGCGCAGCTGCGCTTGCTCTAGTGGCGTGCACCTCTTTGTCGCCCGAGCCCCCCCAAGCTATCAAGTTATTGCCGGCTCATGGCAACACAGAATTTGAGTTGTTTACGCACGACACTCGCCAAACCTTTCGGGGTGATGCTTTAACCGTTGGTGATAGTAATCGTGCTACCACTTTAAATGTCTCGTCCGCGCAGCTGGAGCTAAGCTGGCACGACAGCCGGCGGGCAGGAGTGGATGTCCAATTTAAGCGGCCTCAAAACCTTGAGCTCTACCGCAGCGGCGCCTACGTGTTTGATCTACAAATAGAACAATTAATCAATGGCGGGTTTGACCTGACCCGCCTGTGTGACGGCGGTTGTGAGCGGAGCGTGATGTTGGGCAATCAAGTGGCCCCGCTTGTGAAGCAAGGCCCGCACACGGTTGCTTTGCCTATGTCCTGCGTCGTGCGTGAGAGCGACTCCTTGTTAGCTCAAGCTGCAGCTCCCTTGCAATTAAGAACCAGCGGCACTGGTAAGCTCACCCTCAGTGACTTGCGTATCGAGCCCAGCATTCCCAATGCCGATATCGTTTTTGAATGCCCCGACTATCAAACTGTTTCCGTCACCCCCGCCCCCCTCGATACGTATTGGAGCAAAAGCTGGTGGCTACCGCGCCACGAGCAAAAGCTAAAAGCCGCTAAAGCGAGCGACCCACAGTTGGTGTTTCTGGGTGACTCTATCACCCAAAGCTGGGAGAGGTCCGGTCAATCTGTATACGAGCAAGCATTTGCTCCGTGGCCCAGTTTAAATTTAGGCTTTAGTGGTGACCGTACCGAAAACGTGTTGTGGCGTTTAAACCACGGCGAGGTGGACAATATTAACCCCGAGCTGCTCGTGTTAATGATTGGTACCAACAACACCGGCCACCGCCAAGACGAGCCGGCAGTCATTGCCCGCGGGGTCGAGCAAATTTTAACCGAGCTTAAACAGCGCCTGCCCGATACCAAAGTATTAATGTTGGCAATCTTTCCGCGCGGCGCCACCGCCGATGACTACGCAAGGCGTAACAATACGCTTGCCAATGCCCGGTTGCGCAACTTTGCCGACGGCGAGCGCGTCTTTTTTGCCGACTTAAACAGCGTATTTTTAGATAAAAATGGTAATTTAACGGAAGAGATAATGCCGGATTTACTGCATCCGAATGAATACGGGTATCAGTTGTTAGCGAATGAGTTGGTGCCTTTGATTCGCAAACATATGGATCGTTAACCTCTGTGCTAGTGCGAAAATCCTAAAAGGCGGCCATGCAGTCTGGTCGCCTTTTTGTTAAAGCTAATGGCTAAGATTTCCGCGCCGCTATATTCTTGGCTTATATGTCTGTGCAGGTTATTCGGCGACATTGAACATGCAAATCCTGGACACCCACAAAATGCACACCCACAACCATTCAAACGCAAACTCGAAAATCTGTCACCACATGCCGAGTGCATTAGGCGTGCTCGGCCAAAATGGCGAGCTGTGGCAGTTGGGTGGCGGGGCTTGGTGGCGGCGCTTGCCGTTGATCAATACCAATGTTTGGTCTGGCCCCAGCCCGCGCAAGGTGGCGGGGCGTAAGGCATCGGTGCCATCGCTCACCGATGAGCTGGAAAAGTTAAATGAGGGTGCTACCGCTTGCAGCATACGCCCAAGTTCGCTTTGCCCGGTGCGCGCCAGCGTCTCGGGGGTAAACACGTCCACCGGTACAGGCATGTCGTCCAAGGTACGCCCCACAGTGCGCGAGCCTAGAATTAAGACCTCTTCAATGCGAGGTTCATCCGCTACCGACTGCGCCAACACAGTGGTACTGCTCAATGGGAAAAGTAAAGCCGAACAAATAAAAGAGTAAGCTGGTGCGTTCCGTTGCATAATTGCCTCCATAAAGCGTTTTCAGTGATTATAGGGGAATGGGGGCTAGGGCGACAGTAGTAACCGGTTTACACTAAACTGTTTTGTTGTTTTAGCGCGACTTGTACACGCTCCCACAAGTCATTCGTCCATCGGGCCAGGTCGTGAATAAAGGGTTCGCGCACAAGGCTTGGGCTGATACTCCAGCGATCGATGTCCGGGTGGCCGATGGCGGCGTATTCCCAGTCGATAAGGTAGAGGCGTCCGCCGGTATCCAGCACATTTTCCGGAATCATATCGTGGTGGGTGAGCTTGGGGTGCCAGTCAGCTTGATCGAACGCTTCCAGCTCGGGCAAAAATGTCTGCCACTGCTGGGCTAGATCTGTAGTTATGGCTTGCGCCCGCGATAGAAAATTCCAGTAATGATTTAGATAGGCAAGGTAGCTGCGCCGGCTGGTAGCGGGGTTAAGCGCTTGCACGGTTTGTAGCAGATTAAATAGACGCTTGCGCTGGATAGGGTTGGTGAAATCGCTGCTGTTCCAGGTGCGGGCCTCAATAAAAGGCAGTAGGGCAAAGCGCTGATTGGGATCGCGATGAATAGGCTCTGGAGCAATACCCGCGTTGGCAACGGTGTGGGCAATTTGCGCTTCGTCGCTGCGGTTGATACCCAGATGACGACCGCGCGGATTATTGATGCGCAGCACAAGGGCTTGCTCTACCCCCGGCGCTTTCACTTTAAAGTTGCGGTTGGTGCGCCCACCGGGAATGGGGCCAAGAATTTTGGGCGGCTCGGTAATGGGTAGTGGCCAGTCGCGCCAACCCGCCAGTATGGCTTGTAATACGTTTTGTTCAGGCATCGCCAGTGGTTTGTAGGCGATAGTCCCTGCGCCAGTTGATCAGGCCAAATATGGAAATAATCAAATACGATACCAGCAGCAGCGCTGTTAAATACAGGCCGCGGTCGATAAACAAAAATATCGATATGCTGTTGATGACCATCCAGTAAAGCCAGTTTTCCAGTATTTTACGAGCCACCATAAAGGTGGTGATGACGCTGGCCCAAGTGGTGAAGGAGTCTAAGTAGGGCCATGCAGCCTCAGTATACTGCATGAGTAGGGCTCCAGACACTAGGGTAATGGTTAAGATGCCGGCACCGGCCTTTAGGTGTTGCGTTAAGCCCCAGCGTCGAATGGGAGGGGATGTGTCATTTTTACCTCCGTGACGCCACTGCCACCAGCCATATACGGCCATGACCATGTAGTACACATTAAGACCGGATTCCATCAGTAGTTGGACATCCCAAAACAAGACCGTGTAAATGGCAGTACTGGCAAAAGCGCAATACCAGCAAAGACTGTTTTGTTTTACGGCTAACAGTAAATAGGCAACCGCCAGGGCGACGGCTATAAATTCCCAGGCCGACATTTGTTGTATGGCTGTTAACAGTTGCTGTTTAAAGTCGCTCATGTATTGGTCTCGGGTAGAGCTTCAAAGCCCGGTAGAAATTTGGTGACAAATACCGCTTTGCCCCAAGTCTCGACGCTGTAGCGCAGTCCTTCGGTGAGCACTTGCATAACGCGTTCGTAATCGCCGGTTATAAGTGTGCAGGTGGGTTTGGTGCTGATCAGCAGGCCTTCTTGTTGATTGAGCCAATCGATAAACCCTTGAATCGGGGGAATATAGTCTTCGTTAAACGGGTACATACTGATTTCGACCGATAACTTCATGGCGAACTCCTAAGAGGTGTCCGGCAGGTTACCCTGCCGGCGCTTGGTGTGGGCGTTTAGGTTATTGTGGCTTAAAACTGCACCTTGGCGCTAACACCGTAAACACGAGGCTCGCCGTATTGAGTGTAGGGCTCGGTGGCGTAGGCTTTGCGCGGATCGTTACCAAAGCTGCCAAAGCCACGCACCAGCGTGTCTTCATCGGTCAGATTGCGCCCCCACAAGGCGACTTCCCAGCGACGGGTGGTGTAGCCGAAGCGGGCATTTACCAGCTCGTAAGCGTCAGATTGCGCCTCGTGGCGACTGGAGAAATAAAAGCTGTCTTTGCCTTCAACCTCTACCCGCGCAAAGAGTTGCTCGGTAAAGAAATACTCGCCACCGACGGTGAACTGATAGCGTGGTGCGTGGGGCAGGTCGTGGCCGGACAAGTCGTAAGGCGTGCCTGTGTCTTCATCCGCTTTGGCGTGCGCGTAGCTGGCAAATTCGTCAAACTCCGAACGCAATAAACCGAGACTGGTAAACAGTACCAGTGAATCATTTGCTTGCCAGTTGATTTCGGCCTCTAGGCCATAGGCGCTACCTGCGGTGGCGTTGGTTGTGTAATCGGGAAAGTCACAGGGGCAGCTATCACCGGCGAGCGGGGTGACCAGAGATTGTTTGGTTTGGACGTCGTCACGGTCTTGATAAAACAGCGCCAAGTTGGTGTTTAAAGTGTTGTTCAGCGCGTTAAATTTAGCACCCGCTTCGTAGTTCCAGAGAAACTCAGGTTGGTATTCACGGTTTTCCACCGCGATAGAGTTATTGCTATTAAAGCCACCGGCTTTGTAGCCACGGGAGACCAAAGTGTAAAGCAGAGTGCTGTCGCTCGCTTGATATTCAAGGGCAATTTTTCCACCTAGCATATCGTCGCTGGGCTCAAAGCTGGCGCTGTCACTGTCGTGATAGCTGGCGGTGCGCTCTTCATAGCGCAGACCGGTTACCAGGGTTAATGTATCGGCCAGCGGAATATCCAACTGGCCGTAAACTGCACTGCTCTCGGCGCCGAAATGGCTGGTAAAGGTGCCTTCCAGATAGGTTTGTTCGCGGATTAATGCTTCGTTTTGATCGCGGTAATAAACACCCGCTACCCAGCCCAGCTCACCGGCCTGGGTGCTGGATACTAAGCGTAAGTCAACGGTGGTGTTGTCGATATCGCGTAGATAATTGTCGGTGGAGTTGTAGCCGTATTGCTGTTCGCCTTCGACTACACAGTTAAAGTCTTGGCACAAATCGGGGTAGGCCCAGTCCTCATCGTAACCATATTCAGTGTCGGATTGAGCGTGACTAACCAGTCCGACAAAATTAATGCTGTCGGATAGTTCCAATTGTAAGCGGGCGGAGCCTGCTAAGGTTTCAATCCGGTCGTGGCCGGGATTGTCGGATAACGTGCTGCGGGTGTTGTCCAGCGAGAAACCGTCGTAACCGTTATCGACATTGACATACAAGCCGGTCACATCCAGCGTAATCTTATCCGCCGGTTGCCAGCGCAGTTTGCCGCGGGCGGTTTGCTCGTCTATGTTGGCATTGTCATCCGTGTTGAGGTAGGCATTGTCCTGGTAGCCGTCTGAGGTATTTTGCTCTAGCGCAAGACGCCAGCCGAGGGTGTCGGTCATGGGGCCGCTGAGTGTGAGGGCGGTGTTGTAGCTGTTGTAATTGCTCGCGGTTGCGGTGGCTTCGCCACTAAATTCGTCGGAAGGCGCAGCGGATACCATATTGATTAAACCCGCCAGTGCGTTGGCTCCGTATACCGTGCCCTGAGGACCGCGCAAAATTTCGATTTGGCTGATGTCCAGCGTAGTGGCTGCGCCGCCCAGGCCGGTTAAATCAATGCCATCGACCAACAAGCCTACCGAGGGGTTAACGGGTTCGACGAACTGGCTGCGCTCGCCGATACCGCGAATTTGAAAAAAGCGGCCGCGCGAGGCGCCGGCGGAAAAGTTTACATTGGGGGCGGTGTTTAAAATTTCGGCTAAGTGCTGGGCGCTGCGCTCGTTAATGGCGTCGGCGTTAATGACCGTGGCACTGGCCGCCAGTTGAGTCAATTCGGTCGCTCGAAAATCGGCGGTCACCACCATCTCTTCAATGGCTTGAGGGGCAGCTTGTGCATTGGTCGTTAGGGCTAAGCACAGTGCAGACAGGGCAAAAGTCTTGTGCGGTAAACGGGGTGAATAAGCGTGGCTCATAGAGTCTCCAAATAGGCGTAGGAGACCCGGCATGCAAAGATAGCGTAGATAAAAAGAGGTGCTCATCCTATCCCTACGCCGGCATTAACCGGATCAGGTTCAACGGGTCCGCATATGCGTCTCAGGCCAAAGGCCCCCCCGAGGATTCAATCTTGCGATTTGTTGTGGCGTATTTTACGCTGATTTAAAGCCCCTCGCCAGTACAAAGCACCTGTGGGCGATCAGACAGTGTAGAATATCGTTAGAAATCAACCCCCCGAGGCTAGCTAAGCGCAGCTATCAGGGCTATTTAATGAAGGCGATAGAATGACTCTGGATATTTTTCTCACCAAGTTAACCTCAGAACCGCTTAATGTTGAATTTAAAGAGACGATGGCCGTGATTGATGCTTGCTACGATTACACGCCCACCGCTTTTAAAAATGGCGATACGCAAAACGCTGCTGGCACAAACGAGGGTTCTTGCAAAATATTGGCGTTTGGTTTGATGAATGGCCTAACCGAGGCGCAAGCTCTAGCGTGCTTTGGCCATTTTTATCGCGAAGATGTGTTGCAAAATCCAGAGGGGGATGATCACGCCAATATTCGAAACTTTATTCAATATGGCTGGCAAGGTGTTCAGTTTGATGGCGATGCATTGGTGTTGAAGTAATAAAGATGCCAATTTCGCTAGTGTTTGTATCCAAAAATAAGACCCTAATAAAGCATAGTCTAAGACTTTTGTTATTGATTGTTAGTGGCATATTGGTGTTGGCAATATTGGTTTGTTTTTTTTATAGTAAGTTTTATGCTGCCGATCATAAATATTTTTTAAAAGACTTTTCTGATGAAAGTTTTAAGGTGAATAACTTTAAGCCGTTACGTGTGGCCCATGCTGGTGGCGCATTAGGTGAGTTAACATATACTAATTCCTTGCAGGCTCTGACTGAAAATTATTCAAAAGGGTTTCGGTATTTTGAGATAGATTTTAACCTTACCAGTGATGAAAAATTGATTTGTTTACACGATTGGGGTGAAAAGTTTACAGAATTGTGGGGCGTTACACTAAAGAATAAAGTTACATTTTCAGAATTTGAGAGTTTGACCAGAAATAATAACGCTAATGTTACTGCATGTACTCTTAAATCATTGGCTGATTGGATGGTGGATTACCCTGACGCAGTAATTATTACAGATGTTAAGAAAGATAATATTAATTCCTTAAAGATTATTAAAACTTATTTACCGAATTCGAATGATCGAGTTATTCCACAGATATATCAGCCAGAAAATTTTTTTAAAGTTCGTCTGCTAGGCTTTGAAAATATAATATGGACACTTTATAAGTTTGAAGGTGATGTTGAAGATGTGTATAGATGGGTTGAAATCTTCTTCGGTAATTATGCCGTAACGATGGGGAGAGGGATGAATTTCACACCGTCATTAGCCCGCAATTTAGCTAAGAAAGATATTCCAACATATGTTCATACAATCAATAGTAATTCAGCAATGAACCGGTATAAAAAATTTCATGGATTTAGTGAGATTTATACTGACTACTTGGCTCCATGAAAATCATTGAATTTATGAAATTTTATGCCTTTGATGTTGTCAGTTGACAAGCGACAGTTAAGCCGCTTGTGTAGATTCCTTGCTGTTCTTACTTTTATGCTGTTGCCACTGCACTTGATCACTGTAATGCAGTAGACGCATCTCGCCGGAAAAATCTTCCACAATAGCTGTACAGCTTTCGATCCAATCACCGGTATTACAGTAGCGAATGCCGTCTTTTTCCAGCATGGCTGGGTAGTGAATATGCCCGCAAATTACACCGTCGAAACCGCGGCGGCGCGCTTCGTCCATCGCTTCGTTTTGATAGGTTTCTATTGCATCCTTGGCGCCTTTAATATTTTCTTTAATTAAGCGAGCGAGGGAGAAGTACGGCTGGCGCATCCATTTGCGCCAGCGGTTGGCCCAGCGATTGATAAACAATAATAAGTTGTAACCAATATCACCAAAAAAGCGAGTAATAAGCGATAGATTAATATAAGCATCCATGGCGTCGCCGTGCATGATTAAGTAACGTTTGCCGTTAGCACAGGTATAAACGTGCTCTTCAATAATTTCGATGGGCCCGAAAAAATTGCCGCAAAAACGACGCATGGGTTCGTCGTGATTGCCTGGTACATAAATTACGCGGGTACCACTGTTGGCTAATTCGTACAGCTTGAGCATGACTTGGTAATGCTGTTGCGGCCAGCGAAATTTTCGTTTCATGGCCCACATGTCGATAATGTCACCCACTAAATACAAAGTGTCGCAGCTAATATTGTCGAGAAACTCTAATAAGTAGCTGGCTTTGCAATCGCGATACCCCAAGTGCAGATCAGAAATCCAAATGGTTCGCCCTTTTATTAATGATGTAGGGGAGGGGCTATTGTTGCTAGTGGAGATTGGTTGTTGGGTAGACTTTTCACTGGCAGTCATAGTTGTCATCGTCACGGCCTCAGTGTTTTGATGAGCAAAGTCTGGTGTTCTCGTATGACAGTCAGGCAACAAATTGGTGAAGGTTTGGTTACATAATGAACGCAGAACGCAGAACGCAGAACGCAGAACGCAGAACGCAGAACGCAGCTGTTACTTTAAAGTTTATTGGGTTTAAGCAAAGACAGAATAAAAATAGAGGTAGTGCCGAGGACGATGGCGGGCCCGGCGGGCCAGTCCCACAAGTATGAAGCACTTAGGCCGGCCACAACGGCCAATGCCCCGATTCCTGTTGCGGTTAACGCCATTTGCTCGGGGGTATGGGTTAATCGGCGAGCGGCGGCGGCGGGAATAATCAATAGGGCGGTAATTAAGAGGACGCCCACAACTTTCATCGCAATGGCGATCACTAGCGCCATTAACAGCATCAGTGTGGTGCGCACGAGTGTGACGTTTACCCCTTCAACGTGGGCCAGATCTTCATGCACGGTAATGGCCAGCAGTGGTCGCCACAGCCAGATTAACAAGGCAATCACAAGGGTGCTGACAATCCAAATTGCCACTAAATCGGTGGGGGAGGTGGCGAGTATGTCGCCAAACAGGTAACCCGTTAAATTGAGGCGAGCAGGGCCGATAACGCTGATGGTCACCAACCCCAATGCTAAGGTGGAGTGTGACAAAATGCCCAGCAAGGTATCACTGGCCAATTGGCGGCTGCGTTGCAGACCCACCAAAATTAACGCTATTGCTAAACAGCCAAAGGCCACAGCAATATTGAGATTGATATCCAACAATAAGCCAAGGGTGACACCGAGCAGCGCCGAGTGCGCCATGGTATCGCCAAAGTAGGCCATGCGCCGCCATACCGCAAAGCATCCCAGAGGTCCGGTGGCCAGCGCCACGCCAAGGCCTGCAGCCAGTGCCAGTAGTAAAAACTCAGGCATGGTGTGAGTGGTCCTGATCGAGCTCGGCGCAGTCATCGTGAGCGTGGTCGTGATGATGGGTATACAGGGCCACTTGGGCCTCGGCTTTATGACCAAACAATTCCAAATACGCCGGGTGGCTGGTGACTTGCTCGGGATGGCCGTGACAGCATACGTGGCCATTTAAGCAGACAACCGTATCGGTGGTAGCCATTACTAAATGCAAATCGTGGGAAATTAGCAAGACGCCGCAGTTAAGCTCGGTGCGAATATCATTAATCAGGGCGTAAAGTGCGGCTTGGCCGGCGACATCCACACCTTGAACCGGCTCGTCTAAAACCAGCAGTTCGGGTTTTTGCAGTAGAGCGCGCGCCAGTAATACCCGCTGAGTCTCCCCACCAGATAGTGCCTGCATGGGCTGGCCCAATAAGTGGGGGGCGCCGGTACGTTCGAGCGAATGCCTAACTTCAGTGGCCTTGCGGCCGGTGAGGGTTAAGAACCGTTGCACCGTCATGGGTAGGCTGGGGTCTAGGTGCAGCTTCTGCGGCATATAGCCGATGCGCAGTTTGGGCCGGCGATAAAGCTCTCCGCTAGTGGGCTGGGTAAGACCAAGTAGGGCGCGCACTAGTGTGGTTTTGCCTGCCCCGTTGGGGCCAATTAAGGTCACAATTTTCCCGGCCTCGACGACAACTGAGGCATTGTCAATCAAAGTCTTGCCGCCGCGCACAACGCTTAGTTGGTCTGTTTTAACCAGGGTGTTAACCGCTTCAGCCATTGCTATCACTCTGCGCTCGACAGTCGGGACACAGTCCGAAAACCTCTAGCGACTGAGAGTGCACATTAAAGCCAGCGCCTTGGGCGGCTTGATTAATGCTGTCGCTGACCTCGGGCGATTGTATTTCCTCGGCCCGGCCGCAGTCGTCACACAATAAAAAATGCGAGGCGTGTTGGTGATCGGGGTGTGGGCAGCCGATAAATGCATTCAAAGCGCCAATACGGTGAATCAGTTTTTGCTCCAGCAGAAAGTCCAGTGCTCGATAAACTGTGGGCGGCGCTACTGGCTTGGGAGCTTCGGCGGATAACAAGTCTAACAGGGCGTAAGCGCCCAACGGTTTGTGGCTTTGCCAAATAAGTTCAAGCACTTGTTTTCGCAACGGGGTCAGGCGTACCCCGCGCTCTTGGCACAAGGTAATCGCGGCTTGCAGGGCACCGCTGACGCAGTGTTGGTGGTTGTGGCGACTGAACGCAAGAGGAGCTTTACTCATACGTCGATTGTAACCGATATGTTATAGTATAACTAATATTACTTTTTCGCGGATCATTGCATGCTTGTAAAGTTTAAGGGCCGTTGCGGTTGGTGGATCGGTGTGGCATTTTCAATGTGGTTTTTTGCCTCCCCGGTTAAAGCGGTTGAATTGCTGGCCAGTATTAAGCCTTTAGCGTTGATTGCCAATGAGTTGGCGCTGGAGTCCGACCGGGTTGATTACATGTTGCCCGCAGGGGTGTCGCCCCACGCCTATGCATTGAGTGTCTCGCAAATGCGTCGCCTGCACAGTGCCGATTTAATTCTTTGGGTTGGTCCCGAACTAGAATCATTTTTGCAAAAACCCGTGCGTGCGCGCTCGGCCGGGCACGTATTGACCTTGGCCGACCTGACCGGTTTGCACTGGCCGGAAGAGAGCGCCGCTGAAGCGCAGCATCACGATGATCATCACGACCACGCGCATGAACACGATTTACATTTATGGCTCAACCCGCAAAATACGCTGCGGGTGGTGGATGCCTTGGCGCAGCGTTTAGCCATATTGAATCCGGCCGGGGCGGCAGCCTATGCCGAGAGAGCTGATGAATTTAAAGGTCGATTACGTGCTTTGGATGCTGAGTTAGAAGTGCAAATGCGTGCGATAAGTGCGCGTGGTTTCGCCGTTTATCACGACGGTTATGGGCACTGGGTTGCGCGCTACGGCCTTAATCAGGTGGACTATGTGACGGTTACCCCCGACCAGGCGCCGGGCGCAAAACATTTGGCACAACTGCAAAAACACCTGCGCCAAGAGGCGAGCTGTTTGTTTGTTGAGCCCTATAGTGATGTCAGTGGGGCGAAACGCATGGCGCAAAATTTAGGCTTGAGCGTCGCAGAGCTTGACCCGCTCGCGAGTGCCGCCGAGCTCAATAGTTACGAATTACTACTGCGCCATTTGGCCAATCGCTTTTCAGCCTGCCTGCTTGGTCAGCTCTGACATTGGCATAAGATTGATGCCGCTGCGATTGAGTAGGCTGAGTTGCTGAGGGTATAGTTCGCCGGCTAAATGCTCACAACATGTTTGAACATCGGGGTGAACCGTGGCGGCTGCCGCGCGCAGTAGCTGAATTTGGCCTTCGAAACTGGAGAGCCGGAAGCGGTTACCGGTATGGCGGTAAACCAAGCTCGCCAGTTGCTGGAGTCGATAAATCGCTGCTTGTGTAAAAATGATTTTGCTGCTCATTGTGTGATTCCCTTCTGACCATGGGCCAGTGCAAAGTCATATTGTTTGTAATCAATAGAGTGTAGGCAATGTGTTTCGATATGCGGGTAGCATTTAAAAAACTGTGAACTCTTTTGCTTAGATATTTAAGCCGCAGCAGATCTTTTGGTTATATGCTGACGCATGAATCCCCAAAAGTTTTATTGCTGACGGTTTCTTAAAAGCTTTAATTACAAGCAGTGTTGGATTTGCTCACAATCGGTCTAAGGTTTTTATAACCCTAGGCGACGCTTCATATCCTGTTCAAACTTCTGATCGAGCTTGGCGCTGATTTTATCGGCCAAATCGTCTGAGGTTTGAGTTACTTCCAAGTCGACTACTTTTAACTCTTCGGCAGTGTTAAGTGCTTCTTCAGTTTTGAAGTTGATGGCTTGGGTGGTTTTGGCGGCGGCCAGATTTAGGCGTTCGCTCATATCTTCTTCGGCTTCATTGGCTATTGCGCCGTTTGCTAATAGCAATCCTGCCAGTAATACACCATAGGTCTTCATAAGATGCCCTCCATTGGTTGGTGATACTCGGGTGCTGGTGTGTCACCTGAGTGTATGGGGTGTTATCAAGCGCTTGTGGCGTTTGTTACCCCTTCGTTACCTATAGTAACAAAAAGTGACGAGAAGTCCAGTGATTAAGGCCTAAATGTCAATGTATTTTAATAAGAGTTTGATCTAACTAGCTGTTATCTAGTCGCTTTTAGCGTAAAAGCAGCCTGAATGTGGATTCTTGTGACGGCGGTAACACTTTTTCTCGGGTGTCACCGTTGGGCCAAGGCGGGGGGTATTGGTGTATCCTTCGCATTTCTTTGACTCTCAACAGGCCCTTTTCGTTATGTCTGAGCAGGCACCCGTCGTTCTTGTGGATGGTTCTTCCTACCTTTACCGCGCTTATCATGCGCTGCCCCCGTTAGTGAATTCGCAGGGCGAGCCTACCGGCGCGGTTAAAGGTGTTATCAATATGATTCGGCGTTTGATAAAAGATTACCCACAAAGCCCCATTGCCGTTGTCTTTGATGCCAAGGGCAAAACTTTCCGCGATGATTTGTACACCGAGTACAAAGCGCAGCGCCCACCCATGCCCGATGACTTACGCCCCCAAGTGGAGCCCATTTTTGAGATTGTGCGCGCCATGGGTTTGCCGCTACTGGTGGAAGAGGGAGTTGAGGCCGACGATGTGATTGGCACCCTGGCCGCTCAGGCGGAGGAAAATGGCCGGCCGGTGGTGATTTCAACCGGCGATAAAGATATGGCGCAGCTGGTGAATCCACGGGTCACTCTGGTGAACACCATGACCAGCACGCTGATGGACGTTGCCGCCGTAGAGGAAAAATATGGCTTCGGGCCCGAACTGATGATCGACTTTTTGGCGCTGATGGGCGATAAGGTCGACAACATTCCGGGCGTGCCCGGGGTGGGCGAAAAGTCAGCCAAGGCGTTACTGCAGGGTGTGGGTGGGTTAGATACGCTCTATGCCAACTTAGAGTCTATTCGTGAGTTGGATTTTCGCGGCGCGAAAAAAATGCCAGAAAAGCTCCTCGAGCACAAAGATATGGCCTATCTCTCGTACGAGTTGGCCACCATTAAGCTGGATGTGCCTCTGCATGTCAGTGTGGGCGACATTGCCGTGGGCGAGCCCGACCTAGAGGCGTTAAAAGCGCTCTACGAACGGATGGAGTTTAAAACCTGGATTGCCGAAGTCGAGCCGACCGATGCTGGGCAGGCAACCCCAGTCGCTGAAGCGCTTGCAGTAGAGTACGACACAGTTCTGACCCCAGAGAGCTTTGATGCCTGGCTGGAAAAACTCAAACAAGCCGAGGTGTTTGCTTTCGACACCGAAACAACCAGTCTTCACGCCATGGAGGCGGATATTGTGGGGGTGTCGTTTGCCGTAGAGCCCGGCAAAGCGGCCTATGTGCCGGTGGCCCACGATTATTTAGAGGCGCCCGATCAGCTCGATCGCAACAGCGTTCTTTCTGCCTTGCAACCGTTATTAGAGGATGCGAGCCGAGCAAAAGTGGGACAAAACTTAAAATACGACCGCAACGTGTTGGCTAACCACGGCATTAACTTGCGCGGCATCGCCTGGGACACCATGCTTGAATCCTACGTGTTGAACTCGGTGGCGGGTCGTCACGATATGAACTCGTTGGCGGAGCGCTATTTAAATACGGCGACCATCCATTTTGAAGATATTGCCGGCAAAGGCGCTAAACAGCTCACCTTCAATCAAATTAAAGTAGAAGATGCTGCCCCTTACGCCGCGGAAGACGCCGATATTACTTTGCGCCTACATCAGGCCTTGTGGCCGCAGCTCGAGCAAGACGATGCTCTGCGCGGGGTATTGCTGGATATCGAGATGCCGCTGGTGCCAGTGTTGGCCAATATTGAGCGCAATGGCGCGTTGGTCGATGCCAATCAGTTGGGCAAGCACAGTCAAGAACTGCAGGTTCGCCTGACCGAGTTGGAGCGTGAGGCGTACGCTATCGCCGGGCGCGAATTTAATTTGGCTTCGCCCAAGCAGCTGGGCACTATTTTGTTCGAAGAGCTCGAATTACCGGTGGTGAAAAAAACCAAAACCGGCGCGCCCTCCACTGCCGAAGATGTCTTGCAAGAGCTGGCACTTAATTACCCTTTGCCCAAGCTTTTACTGGAACATCGCAGCCTAGCTAAACTGAAGTCCACCTATACCGATAAGCTGCCGAAAATGATTAACCCCCGTACCGGCCGCATTCATACCTCTTACCATCAGGCGGTTACTGCCACCGGTAGGCTTTCCTCCAGTGACCCTAACTTGCAGAATATTCCGATTCGCACCGAACAGGGGAGACGTATACGCAAGGCATTTGTGGCGCCCAAGGGCTACAAAGTTGTGGCGGCGGATTATTCGCAAATTGAACTGCGCATCATGGCGCATTTATCGGGTGATGAAGGCCTGCTGAATGCGTTTGCCCAAGGGATGGATGTGCACCGGGCAACCGCGGCGGAAGTCTTTGCCACCGATGTGGATAAGGTCACTGATGAAATGCGTCGCCGTGCTAAAGCGATTAATTTCGGTTTGATTTACGGTATGTCGGCCTTTGGCCTTGGCAAGCAGTTGGGCCTGGGGCGCAACGAGGCGCAAAGCTATATTGATCGCTACTTTGAGCGCTACCCCGGCGTGGCCCGCTATATGGAAGAAACACGGGCGCTGGCGCACGAAAAAGGCTATGTGGAAACGCTAATGGGGCGCAGGCTCTATCTGCCGGAAATCAATGCCCGCAATAAAATGTTGCAACAGGCCGCCGAGCGAACTGCGATTAATGCCCCGATGCAAGGTACCGCAGCGGATATCATTAAAAAAGCAATGGTGGTGGTTTCTCAATGGCTGGATGACTCAGAGTTGGATGCCAAGCTGGTTATGCAAGTGCACGATGAACTGGTACTAGAGGTGGCGGAGGCTGATTTAGACGCTGTGCGCCAAGGTGTTGAGCAGCGCATGGAAGCTGCCGCTGAGCTGGCGGTTCCTCTGTTGGTTGAGGCGGGTGTGGGTAACAACTGGGATGAGGCGCATTGAGGCCGGAAAGTGGCGTATAAATTACCAAAATAGCCATTTCAAAGCGATAAACACAAAGAAAATAGATAATTTATAAAATTTGTTGAACTTTTATCCAAAGGGGCGTTCAAAGAATTAGCACACTGAATAGTACGATGTTTTTTTTCATGAGCTCCTCCTCGTTTGGCCGCAAGGTCATTTGGCAGAAAAATTTCTGACAATAGCCCCCACCACTATGGTTTGGGGGCTTTTTTTATGGTTCAGGGAATGTGATCTGACGCACTGCCTACAAATTTTTACATTTAGGGGCGAACTAAACCCGCTAAGCTAAGTCTCAGTAGTTACTCACTACGCGGTTGATCCGTAACTGATGCCATCCCCCAAGGGTGTCAGTATTGTAGCCGGCAAATTTTTTGCCGGCTTTTTTTTGCCTGTCATTTGCGGGTTAGCTTGGTTTTGAGGTTTGGCCTGTTAGCCAGCCAGTAAGCACCTGCTTGAGTTGATCCAACCCCGCATTTTTTAAAGACGAGAATGTCTGGGCAGTCACCAAATCATCCACCCCAGCTTCTTTAAGAGACTTGCGCACCTGCAGCAGAGTGTTTTGGGCGGGGCCTTTTTTCAGTTTGTCGGCTTTGGTTAACAGTAAGTGGACCGGCATTTCCACCTCAATTGCCCAGTTTAAGACCAGAGTGTCGTAGTCTTGCATCGGGTGGCGGATGTCCATCACGATCACCAGCCCAGCCAAACACTTGCGCTCGTGCAAATATTCGGACAAATTTTCTTGCCACTGCTCTTTCAGTGCTCGCGACACCTTGGCAAAGCCATAGCCAGGTAAATCCACCAGGCGGGTGGTCTCTGACAGATCAAAAAAGTTGATTAATTGCGTGCGCCCGGGTGTTTTACTGATGCGGGCGAGCTTTTTATTGTCAGTCAAAGTGTTAATGGCACTGGATTTACCGGCATTGGAGCGGCCGGCGAATGCTACCTCAAGCCCTTCTTCGGGCGGGCATTCACGGATACTGGGGGCGCTTTGAGTAAAGGTAGCACCGCGAAAATGAATGGTTTGTGTCATGAGTGTAAGCGCTGTATTGAGTGGAGGTCGCAAGCCTAACAGACTGCGGGCCTTTTGTGATCGGTCATTTAGTATATAATGCCCGCTGCAACCGGCTCGCACCCGTCGCCAAAGGCGCTTGTGTGGGCAATAAATGCCTGGCCCTTACGTCGAGGCAGTACAGCCAACACTATAATTGACGATGTCACAGGTTAGCCAATGAAAAAACTTGTTTTACCTCTGCTTATCGCACTCGGAGCACCGACTCTGTCGCAAATGGCCAGTGCCGCAGGCGATGCCGCTGCTGGGGCCGAAAAGGTCGCCGTTTGTGCTGCATGCCACGGCCCCGATGGCAACAGCCCTGCTCCGTCTTTCCCTAAAATTGCTGGACTGGGCGAGGCGTATATCTACAAGCAATTGCAGGATATCCAAGCTTGGGATAACGCCAGCGGCGACGATAAAGCCAAAACTGGTCGTCCCGTGGTGGAAATGACAGGCATGCTGAGCGGATTGAGCGATCAAGACTTGCAGGATATTGCCGCTCATTACGCCTCTCAGGGAATGCAGCTGACCGGCTCAAAAGAGTTCACCGTTAAAATAAACAGCGGTGCCGAGGTTAGCTCGCTGGATCTGGGTGAAAATATTTACCGCGGCGGCAACATGGAAACCGGCGTGCCGGCGTGCAGCGGCTGTCACTCACCCACAGGCTTGGGCAATGCTCCCGCAGCTTATCCGCGCCTGGGTGGTCAATACGCCGAATACATCGAAAAGCAGTTGAAGGCCTTCCGCGGTGGTGAGCGAACCAATGATGGTGATCAAATGATCATGCGTTTGGTGGCAAAAAACATGAGCGATGCCGAAATTAAAGCCGTAGCCAACTATATTGCAGGCCTGAATTAAGCAGGGCTAGTAGCCAAGGGCGACTTAGGTCGCCTTTTTTGTGGGTTGGAACTTTGCCGGCAAGGCGATGCTCTAACTCAGGTAATAAATGTGTCGTGAACCCTAAAGGGAGCAACTTTATGCGAGTGTTAATCGCGTTTATCGGAATGGTGTTGAGCGTAGTGGCCTGTGCCGACGAAGCGCCTAAGTATCAAGAAGGCAAGCAGTACCACGCGCTGGCCGAGCCTATTCGGACAGATAACCCAGACAAAATCGAAGTGCGGGAAATGTTTGCCTACACTTGCGGCCATTGTTTTCGCTTCGATCCACTGTTGCATGGGTGGGCCGAACAGCAAGCCGACGATATTTATTTAGTGCGTACGCCTATGGTTTGGGCCGGCGCTATGGAGCCCTATGCTCGCGCTTACTACACGGCGAACACACTGAAGGTGCTGGATGAGTCCCACATGGATCTGTTTAATGCCATACACTTAAAGCGCACTCGTTTTGGCTCAGTGGAAGATTTTGCCGAGTTCTTTGCTCAGTATGATATCGACAGCGATACCTTTATCAAAACCTTTGAGTCTTTTGGGGTTAATAGCTTGTTGCGCCAGGGTGATGCCAAAGCGCGTGCGGCAGAGATTAGCGGTACCCCAGAGTTGGTGATTGATGGTCGCTACCGCATTAGTGCCAGCGATACCGGCGGTCATAAACAAATGTTAGAAGTGGCCGACTACCTAATCGAGCAGTTGCGCGCCGAGTAATACTCCCGCTGTTTCTGCTTTAAAGCCCCGCCGGTGCCGCCTGCGGGGCTTTTTTGTGTCCGTCTTTGTATGCACAGTGCTCTGGCGTCAGAGTCTATAATAAGTCAGACTGACTTGAGTACGATAATGGGAGTACGAATCTGGTGAGCGATGCAGGCAAAAATAAGTGGCGCGATAAATATCTGGATGCTTTGGATCAACACGAGGCCCTAGAGCGGCAGGGCCAAGAAGAGGTGAAGTTGTTGCAACGGGCGTTGCTGCGAGTCAGTATTGCCGCCACCGGTCAACAGCCCGAGCTCGACCGGACATTAGAGACGCTACGCGGCACTTTGCGCAGTGGTGATAAAGGTCAGCTCCAAGCGGCGCTTACCGAGGTCGACGGGGCGCTGCATCAGTTTGACCAAGAGCGCGATGAAACTACCCGAGAGTTGAAAGGTAGTTTGCAATCATTGATTGTACCGCTGCTTGCCCGCGAGCCCGAGCGCCCCCTAAAACGCAAGTTGCGCAATCTCGCTCAAGATGTATCACGCCAGCGCGACCTTTTGTATATCTATCCCTCGTTATTACATCAACTGGCGCAATTGCAGGCTCAGGTTTTTGCCGATCAAGAAGAGACAGGTAGCGACGAGCACAAAGAAAAATCCAGTGGCTTAATGGCCCGTTTATTGGGCCGGAGTGATGATTCAGCTCCATCGGGGCTTACAGAACATAAGTCAGAACCTGGCGATACGAACGAGATCGACGAAGAGCAAGAACTCAACTTGGCGCAAGTGGATCGCGCACTGTTTGAGTTAAACCCTAATGCCAGCTTACGCGACAGTGCCACTGTATCGGATAACATGCGGTTGATTATTACTGAGCTTCTGGTCAGTGTTGAAGCGCAAAATCTTGAGCCCGCACGTGTGCAAAGTTTGCAGCGGCGCTTGCGCTCGGGCATTACCAATGCCGATTTACTGCCCGTATTAGAAGAAGTTCGCGATCTTATTATGGCCGCCTATGTGGCAGCCACTCGCGCTTTTACTGTGTATTTATCTGAAGTGAATTCTGAGCTTGCCGATATCTACCAAGCATTGGGTGTGGCGTCGGATGCCAGTACAGACTTAGAAACTGCATCGGCCACCATGCAAGCCGATATGATGGCTGAGTTTGAACAATTGAGCCATAAGGCTGAAGAGGCCACCGATTTAAATCAGCTGAAATCACAGGTGCAAAATCGAATAGGCAATATCCGCGCGGTGCTGTCTACTTTTCAAGAAAGCTCAAAGGCCAATGGTCCGGTAACCGAGCAGCTCGTTGCCTTGGCGCAAAAATTAAAAACCATGGAGTCGGAAGCGGAAAAAAACCGTAAAGTCTTAGAAGAGCAGCGAGCTAAAGCCCTCACGGACCCGTTAACCGGTGTACCCAACCGAGAGGCATTCAATGAGCGAGCCACCATCGAGGTGCAACGCTACCGACGTTATAAAAACCCGTTATCCATAGCGATCGTTGATTTGGATTATTTCAAAAAAATTAATGATTCATTTGGCCATCAAGCCGGCGATCGAGTACTGAAAGTGCTTAGCAACGCCATTGTAAAGCGTCTACGCGATGTGGATTTTTTTGGCCGCTACGGTGGTGAAGAATTTGTTGTACTACTGCCTGAAACAGACGCAAAACAGGCTTATCAGTGCCTGGATAAAATTCGCTCGGGTATTGCCCGCACGGATTTTAACTATCGTGACCAACCGGTCGAGCTAACAGTATCTATTGGAATTGCCCAGTTTTCCGAAGCAGATACACTAGAAGCAGCTTTTGAACGGGCAGACCGCGCTCTGTACGATGCTAAAGCCGCGGGCCGTAATCAGTGTAAAATAGCAGAGCTGTCAGATGAACCATAAGTAAATAATAACGGAACCATTAACCACGCCGTGTTCTCTCATATAGAACAAGGCTGTGTACTGGGCCAATCAATAAGGCACAACCTGTATCTATATCTGGGGCATCAATTTGCTTCAATACCACAAGGAGGTGGTTTTGAAATTACCTATGTATATTGTTAATGCCTTCGCTGAAGGCCCGTTTAGCGGCAATCCGGCGGCGGTAGTAATCAGTTCAGACCCTTTGCCAGAAGTGCAAAGGCAGGCCGTTGCCGCGCAAAATAATTTGTCTGATACTGCTTTTGTGGTGAGCTCGGCAGAAATTATGGGGCTGTGCTGGTTTACCCCCACGGCAGAGGTGGATTTGTGTGGCCACGCCATCTTGGCAACTTTGGCAGTGCTTGCCGATATGAGTCTAATCTCACACTCGCAGCAATTTTCCATCGCATCGGGCGTTATTTCGGTATCACGTGAAGGTCCTGTTTGGCAGTTAAACTTTCCCGCGCGCCAACTGTCATCGCGCGGCGGCATGATCAGTGGGCACTGTGAAGGTGACGGTTGTTTATTAAAGGTACCTGTACCATATTCGCCCGGGGTGAGATCTACCTGTAAGGCGCCGTTTTACTCTGCGCCAGCGTCTGATGGCGGTGCTGGAGCTGAGCGTCTGGTTTGCTAAAGTGTTAAGAGAGCGGCGGCTTCCGTAATCAGAGGTTCCTCACAGTCGGCCGCAAAAACAGGTGCTAATACCGCCGTTCTCGACTATTGTTATCATTAGCCCTAATGTACATGTGTCTGTGGGCCATTCTTATTCTAAGTCGTCGGAGATCCGATCTATGTTCTTGTTGTCATTGGTTTTATTCATCGCGTTACTGACAGCAGTGCTCTACTATCAGCCCGGGCTGATGGTCAGCAGTGTCGCCTTATTAGTAGGACTTTTTGGCCTTACCTTTATATCGGGCGCTATGTGGCTGATTTTAATTCCCGTAGCGGCGATTTTGCTTCTGCTTAACCTTCCTCCTTTGCGGCAAAAGCTGATTACCCAGCCCGCCTATCAAATTTTACAAAAAGCCATGCCGCCCATGAGTGTGACCGAGCGTGAAGCCATGGAAGCTGGTACCACTTGGTGGGAGAAAGACCTTTTTAGCGGTAAACCCGACTGGAAAAAGTTCGTCAATATCGAGCTGCCTCAGCTGACGGAGAAAGAACAAAGCTTTCTCGACAACGAAGTGGAAGAGCTCTGTGGCTTAATTGATGAGTGGCAAATATTCCAAGATCAGGACTTAACCCCCGAAGCATGGCAATTTCTTAAAGATAAGGGCTTTTTTGGCCTGATTATCCCGGAAGAGTATGGCGGCAAAGATTTTGGCCCCTATGCGCAAAGCCGCATTATGAGCAAAATTGCCAGCCGCTCGGGCACGACCGCAGTAACAGCCATGGTGCCCAACTCTCTAGGGCCGGGTGAATTGCTAATGAAATACGGCACCGAGGAGCAAAAGCAGCGCTGGTTGCCAGGTTTGGCCAATGGTTCAGAAATCCCTTGTTTTGGCCTCACCGGCCCAGAGGCGGGCTCCGATGCCGGCTCTATTCCCGATATTGGCGTGGTTTGTCAGGGCGAGCACGAGGGGAAAGAGGTGCTCGGTATTCGCCTCAATTTTTCCAAACGCTGGATCACTTTGGCACCTGTCGCCACCGTTGTGGGGTTGGCCTTCAAATTGCGTGATCCCGACGGCCTGCTAGGTGATCACGATAAAGCCGATTACGGTATTACTTGTGCACTCTTGCCCGCCGATCACCCTGGAGTGGAAATAGGCCGCCGGCACAACCCGGGCTCACCGTTTATGAACGGGCCGGTTAAAGGCACGGACGTGTTTATCCCGGTGGATTGGATTATCGGCGGTGCCACTATGGCCGGTAAAGGCTGGCGTATGTTGATTGAGTGCTTGGGCGCGGGCCGCGGTGTGTCACTGCCGGCACTGTCGACCGCCAGCGGCGAAATGAGTTACCTAACCGTGGGTGCTTACGCTCGTATCCGCCGCCAGTTCAATATGGAAGTGGGTAAGTTTGAAGGGGTGCAGGAAGCCACAGCGGAAATTGCCGCCAATGGTTATACCCTAGAAGCATTCCGCCAACTCGTGACCCGTGGGCTGGACTTTGGCGCCCCCTCGGTAATGACTGCCATGGCGAAATACCACGCCACTGAAATGATGCGCACCTCCGTTAACCACTCCATGGATGTGGTCAGTGGCCGTGCCATTCAAATGGGGCCGCGCAATTTTTGTGTGTTTGCCTATCGCTCATTGCCGGTAGCGATTACCGTCGAAGGGGCCAATATTTTAACCCGCTCGCTGATGATTTTCGGTCAGGGCGCCATGCGCTGTCACCCTTATTTGTTTGATGAGGTGCAAACCCTACAGGCGGAAGATAAAGAAGCCGCATTAGCCGAATTTGATACCTTGTTTATCAAACATTTGGGGCATGTGTTTAGCAATATCACCCGGCTCAAGCTCTATAGCCTAACCCGCGCTAAGTTCAGTACAACGCCAGTGAATGCCGACGATTTCTCCAAGCCTTGGTATCAAAAAATCAATCACCTGAGCGCTGCACTGGCGGTGGCCTCCGATGTTGCGTTGGGCGTATTGGGTGGCGACATAAAACGGCGCGAGTTGCTATCGGCTCGACTGGGGGATGTTCACAGTCAGTTGTTTATTGCCTGTAGCCTGCTTAAATTTCACAGCGTGCACCCGCGTACCGCAGACGAAGATGCTCATGCTGAATACGCTCTAACTCTAGCCTTACACAAGGCACAGCAAGCACTGTTGGATTTCTATCAAAATTTCCCGCAGCGCTTTTTGGCCTGGGCGTTTAAGACCGCAACCTTTTTGACCGGGGCGCCTTATCTGGCCCCGTCCGACTCCGATGTTCGCAGACTCGGCAATTTAATTATGGAAGATAACACCGTGCGCCAGCGCTTAGCGCAGTACGTGTATGTTAGCCAAGATGTGGAAGACGCGGTCGGTCGGGTAGAGACAACCTATCAGCTGTTATTGGCCTTGGGGGATGTGTGGCACTCCTTCAGCCGCGCACAAGCCAAAGGCGAGCTAACTGGAACAACACTGGAGCAGCGTCTGGATGATGCAGTTGCCAAAGGCATTATTCAGCCGGCGGATGTCGAGCCTCTTAAAGAGTACGATGCCAGACGCTTTGATTGCCTACTGACGGATCATTTTGAAAAACTGTAAAGGGGTCGATTAAAAAGGTCGCACCTAAGTGCGGCCGAACATTGCTCTATATAATAATCAATAGGAGAGCACATAATGAGCATGGAGCCAAAAGCGGCGAGCAATCAGCCGTCCATTTCCAGTCCGGCCGTACAAACGGTCATTCAAGCCAGGCAGCGCCCTATGGAAGATTTGGTCGTGCGCCAAGCCCTGCCTGCGGCTGAGCGGTGCACGATTGGGCCATTTGTTTTTTTTGATCATGTCGGCCCCAACCATTTCTCTCCTGGCTCGGGATTGTCGGTGCGGCCGCATCCGCATATTGGTTTGGCCACACTGACGTATTTATACGAAGGGGTTATTCGCCACCGAGACAGCCTCGGCTTTCGGCAAGACATTAAACCCGGCGCCGTTAACTGGATGACCGCAGGTCGCGGCATTGTGCACTCGGAACGCTCTCCAGAAGAGAGAACCGAAACCTCTCATACGTTAATGGGTTTGCAAGTTTGGGTGGCACTGCCGCAAGAAGCCGAACAAATGGCCCCAAGTTTTGTTCACTTTAGTGCACCAAGCCTGCCGGATAAACAACAGCCGGGCGTTACCATAAAAGTCATCGCCGGTCGTTGTTTTGGTTTGACCTCGCCCCTTGTTACCCAGTCGCCGCTTTTTTTTGTTGATATTCGTTTGGATGCTGGTGCGAGTACTACACTGGAAATCGATTACCCCGAGCGGGCTATTTATATCGTACAAGGGGAGCTGAGCCTAAGTGGCAACACTTACCACGAAGGTCAAATGCTCATACTACAACCTGATGCCGAGGCCAAGGTGACCTCCCATAGCGAAGCGGTGTTTGTGGTGGTGGGCGGCGAGCCTTTGGCCGAGCCGCGTTACCTGTGGTGGAATTTTGTAGCCAGTGATAAAAAGCTGATCGAGCAGGCCAAGCGCGATTGGCAGGCAGGGCAATTGGGCCATATACCGGGGGATAAAGAATCGACACCGCTGCCCACCTAGAGGGAGTCCGCGAGCTTATAAGCGAAGTTTAACCTATTGCTTTGGAGTGACTTGCTTGCCGGCTGATCGGGCAGTTGTGTCATCCAAATCTTTACCGACTTCCATACAGTGTTGATACTGAGCCGGGTCGGTCTCGTAACTGCACCAGTAAGCGTCGTCGGTTTGTTGTTGTGAACAGGCCGCTAATAACGCTATCGGTAAACCAATCAAAGCAATTTTCATTGTGGGCGTATCCTCTGGCAATACTGTTAAACCGTAAAACAAGGCGGGCCCTGTTTTACGGTTTATACCACAGACAAGACTTAAAAATCCGCAGGTGTTAGCACAGACATTTTTTTAACTAAATTGTTTGAATCTAAGTAGCGAGCGATACTGTGAAAAGTGGCGGTGGCCACCGGCCCTTTGTGGTCGTCGGTCGCTACATCTTTTAATAACAAACCACCCAACTGCATTTTAAGCCGGCTTTCGTGTACGCGCTGCGGTGCAAAGTGGGCGCGGGCATTACGCTTTAAGCGATCCCGATCGGTGGTTTGATAAATAGCGCTGTTAATCACATCGAGCGTGAATTCGGTGCAGTTTTGATAGCGGGCATCGAACGGATTGGCTATCGCGGAATAATTCTGGTGATGCAGTTGTGCATAGTCGTTACTGGCAATCAGGTTAATTAAATCTTGCTGCATTTGGGGTGTTGGAATCAGTATGCCCGCTTTAAGCTCTTTCGCCGACCAGAAAAAATCCACGGGGTAGTCTTGCACTAGTTCACTTTGATCTACCTCGGGGTCTTTTTGGTAGAGGTTGTAAATGGCATAGCCTTTATGGGGCGTGCCGTCTTTATCTTCAATGGTGGAGTAAACGGCAATAGCCGTGTGGGTAAATTCAATGCCCTTGGGTAATTCATCCGGGGGGCGACCCACGCGGGCAATAATAAAAGCGCGTGCCCCTTGCCCGGCGGCGTAGCGCTCGACAGATTTGGCGAACTGAGTAATCTCTTCGGTGGGAAAGGTGTTGTCTTCGCCGTTGGCACTGCCCGCCCATAGGCGGGCAGGCAGCAGCGCGACGAGCGTAATAACACAGTAAGTCGCGATACGGGTCATATTAAATTCCTCCGTCGCGCTTGGGTAAATGACGCGGTGCCGGGTCGGCGATAATCACCTTGTCGGAAACTTCCAGCGGGGCATCCTCCAGGGCAAAGTCCATCATCACATCGCCCGCTTTACCCGCGGCCTTGCCCACCTCGCCGACCACAATCATCGGTGTGGCAACGGCGCCGCTGACTACCTTTGCACCGGCCACCGCTGAATGCCCAGCGGCCAGCCCCGAGTGTTTAATGGCTTGGCTGGCGTTATCGGATGCCGCGCAGGCAGGCAGTGTGCAAAGGGCGGTTAGAGCCAGTAATCCAATTTGTGTTGCTTTTTTCATCGTCATTCTCCTTTGAAGTGTAGTTGGCGACTGCCAACGGTGACCACTCTACCGGAGGGATATAAAACGTAAACAAACTCTGCTAATGTAGCGGAAACGTGAACTAAAAGTATAGGAATAATAGTCTTGAGCCAGATCCCACACCTTTGTGGTGCGCTAAAATCGATGTTGAAGTCACGCGGGGTAACCTACCGCGACCTGGCCGCTGCGCTGTCCATGAGCGAGGCGAATATAAAACGCATGTTCGCTCAGCAGAGTATAAGTCTGCAGCGGCTGGAGGCGATTTGTCAGGTTTTGGGCCTGTCGCTCACGGATTTTATCGCCCAGTGCGAAACGAAAGAGCGCAGTATTACCCAGCTCACCGATGAGCAAGAACTGGAACTGGCCTCGGATATTAAGTTGTGTTTGGTGGCGGTGTGTTTGCGCGACGGCTGGACTTATTACGATATTGTGGAGCACTACCAGATATCCGAGCACGAATGTATCCAGCTATTGGCGCGGTTGGACCGGCTGAAGTTGATTGAATTGCTGCCCGGTAACGCCTTTAAGGTTTTGATTTCTCCCAATGTACGCTGGACACCCGGCGGCCCCTTGGACCGCTTTATTGCGGGCGATGTGATCGGGCACTTTTTACAGGGCAGCTTTCGCGAACCCGAGAGTTTTCGTTTTTACCTGCGCGGTTCTTTTACACAGTCGTCTATTGAGCATTTGCAAAATAAGCTGGAACAGCTCACTTTAGAGGCGGAAGAAATGAACCGGCAAGACGCGCGTATACCACTGGATAAGCGCACCCATATCGGCATATTGCTCGCCATGCGGCCCTGGGAGCTGTCGGCGTTTAGGGCGTTACGGCGGCCTTCATAGTTGTGTCTGTGTGTTCGAGTAACACCAAAAGCTGATGCTGTACCCTGGCACACGATCTGGCTTAGCCGCTGCCGGATATTGTTTAGGTGTCAGTGTGTATTTTAATTTGGGGCGCACACCGTTAATAAATACCTTGAGGCTAGTCAGTTTCTTGGCCGTGAGTGTATAGGTATGGCAGGGGCTGCTGGGTAGATCGTTAGACACGCGTATGCCCTGAGGTTTCATGTTGATAATCATTAGAGTTAACCCCTTGCCGTCGGGGGATTCGTGACAGTAAGCGCGCAGATGTTTATCGGCGAGTTGACAGGCGTAAACTTTGTGCCCCATTAGGCGCACCCACAACCAGCTCAGCCAATAATCGGGGCGGGGTTTCAGACTCAGTCGGTCGATTAGACCATAGTCGCCGCCAATCAGGCTTTGTCGTACCATCACTTGTTGACCAAATAACGCACCTTGACCCAGCTGGTCTGCCCACCAAAAGCAGGAAATAAACCGGTCGGATAATTTTGGCTGGCCGCCACACTGGGCCGAACCGGTTTCCCCGGTCCACACCTGAGCCTGGGGTTGAAATTGATCGCGCCACACATTGAGAGTATGGCTATATCGGGCGAAATCATCGAATGATTTAGGATTAAGCAAAGTGCGCACGCTAGCCGCGCGGGTTCGCACAGGCGAGCGATGGCTTTGAAAGGGGTAATAGTGCCAGTTGACGATATCAATGCTATGGGGCAACTCTTTTAAAAAGCGCCGAGTAATATTGGAAAACGGTTTAATTGTCTCGCCCAGCCTGGGCCAAAACGCGCTGCCAGGCCCGGAGATTTTGGCGTCGGGGTAGTATTGGCGAACTTCACGGGCGAAAGTGGCGTAATCAACGGCGAGATCCTTGGCCTTGGGTTGGGCACGCAAACCGTGAAAAGCCCAGTACGCATTGAGTTCATTGCCGAGCTCAAATACGTCAATCGTGTAGTGGGTATCGCGGCTGTATTGCAGCAGTGCTTCTATTTCTTCGCCACACCAGCGGCCGTGGTGTTGACGTTGAAAAAGGCCGTATTTAAGCGTGAAAATAAGGCGTAAATCGTTGCGCTGGATAAAGTGATGCAGGCGGTCCCAGTGTTTGCGTTTCAACACTAACGCATCTGGTTCGTTGTCTGGGGCGTGAAAATAGTGAATTTTATCTGCCTCAGAGCCGCCTACCCGCAGATAGGACGGCCCCAGGGCTTGTACTAAGCGATCCAATTTTCCGCTGCGCAAGTTAATAGGGGGCACTCTTAGCCCGCCTAAGCCGCGCCGGGATTGGTCACTGCCCTCCCACCAAAAGCCGCCTGCTAATACCGAGATGTCGATCGAGAAAGATAGGTAGCGTTCATTGATCTTTTGTATTGGCCGGGTGGTATCGACTTTGACGGTAGCGGTAGGTGACACGGTAGCCGCGCGGGCGGTATAGTGTCGGCGTACTCGAGCAAGCCAGTGCCATGGGTAGATCAGCTTGGGCATAATGTCACACGTTTATTGCGGTAACCGGTTATCCTAATGGGTAAAGATGAACATAAAGTTGCAGACACAGGGCCGCTGACCAAACATTTCCTGGTGCAGGGGCGTGTGCAGGGCGTTTTTTATCGGCGCAGTACGCAAGAATGTGCGCAAGCATTAGGGCTTACCGGCTGGGTGCGTAACTTAACCGATGGCAGGGTCGAGCTGAAAGCCACCGGTACCGAGCAACAGCTCTATCAATTGGAGTCTTGGCTGTGGCGCGGGCCAGAACGCGCCAATGTGACGGTAGTTGAGTGCCGAGCCCAAACTGTTGAATTATTCGATACTTTTAAAGTGCAAGCAAACTCTGATTAACAGAGTTTTAAATAACCTTAACGCCACAGGGCTATTGATGTGATTCGTTTTTTTCTTACCTTTTTTTTGGTTATGGCGGGCTTGTTTGTTTTTGAGTTAACACCGGTTGGCCAAACATATTTTGTCGAGCCGCTTACCTCGGGTCTGGCCAAAGCCTCGGCGTTTTTTATTGAACTCTTTGGACGCGATCTTGCGGTCGACGGTATTGTCATGGTCGATAAAGCCACCGGCTTTGCTGTGCAAATTGCCGCCGGCTGCAACGGGGTTGAGGCCATGATACTGTTGGTGGCGGCCATTGTGGCGTTTCCGGCGCCGTGGCGCTATCGTTATATGGGGCTTGGCTTGGGCTTGGCGTCGGTACAGGCACTGAACTTAGTGCGTATTGTGTCTTTATTCTATTTGGGTATCTGGCACAAACCATCGTTTGACTGGGCTCACTTATACATTTGGCAAGCGCTGATTATGCTCGATACGTTGTTGGTGTGGATGTTGTGGATTCGCTATATACCTAATGCCAGCGGCAATAATACGCAGCCACCTCAATCAGGTGATGGAGGGGCCAGTGTCGCAGCAGGCTGATACTGTATTTTCCCCGGCCGGCTATTTTGCCAAAGTTCTTTTGTGGTTGCCGGTATTCTTTGTGCTTTGGTATTTTCTCTCGGGTTTTTTCAATATTATTCCGGGCTTGATCAGTCAGTGGGTGATTAACCTTTTTGATCAAGGCGCGGTAATCGCGCTGGAGTCGAGCGGTAAAAAAATCGACTATGTCACCCGTTATTTAACCGATGTCGCGGGTGAAGAGCGTCAGGGCAATGTGATTGTCACCATTAATCCATTGATTTATTCCTGGAATATTCCCGTACTTATGGCGTTGTGCTTTGCCGTGAGCGATAAATTATTTTCCAATGCTCGCGTTATATTAGCAGTGACGGCACTGTTTCCGATTCACGCCTGGGGCTTAGTGGCCGAATTTTTTCTCACTATTGTTTTTAAAAGTCCTCCTGCGGTGGCGGGACAAATAGAGCTGGTGCAGTGGCAAAAAGAGGCTATTGCTCTGTGCTATCAATTTGGCTACTTAATGCTGCCGGTTATCGGTGCTGCTAGTTTGTGGTTTATCGCCAACCGCGCTTTAGTGCAGCAGCTGATCGACCAGAAACAAGAACAACCTTCCGGCAACTGATCTGTCGATGAGTTAGCGACTTTGCCCCGAACTGCGAAGCCGCTGCGCGACCTGAAACAATGCCACTAAGATTCCGCCGACCCCGACACCCGCGATAAAATTGATGCCGGTAGGCACTAAAAATTCCAACATCTGGTTTAGGCTGCCAAGCGAACCTGCCCATGTGGCGGTCGACTCTGTTAAGTGATGCAGCGCCGGGATGCTGTGCACCAGTATGCCGCCGCCGACTAAAAACATGGCAAGTGTTCCGGCAACCGATAAAAACTTCATGAGCAAGGGGGCCGCAACCAGTAGCGCCCGACCAAAGCTCTGTTGAAATTTAAATTTACTGTTCGATAAATATAAGCCCGCGTCGTCAATTTTGACAATGCCCGCCACCAGACCATACACCCCGATTGTCATCCCCAGCGCAATGACACAGAGTACGGCAACCTGAGTGGTGAAAGCTGCGGCCGCTACTGCACCGAGAGTGATGGTAATAATTTCTGCCGATAGAATAAAATCGGTTCGGATTGCACCTTTAATTTTCTTAGTTTCAAAAGTCACCATGTCGGCATCGGTTTGAGCTAAGTTTTGCAGGCGAGCCTGATGCTCCTCAGATTGTTGGGTGTCTGAGTGAAGCCATTTATGCACGACTTTTTCAAAACCTTCAAAGCATAAAAAACTACCGCCCAACATGAGCAGGGGTGTAATCAGCCATGGAATGAAAACACTAATCAGCATGGCAGCAGGCACTAAAATGATTTTGTTGAGCAGAGAGCCTTTAAACACGGCCCATACCACCGGCAATTCACGCTCGGCTTTTACCCCGGTTACCTGCTCGGCGTTAAGCGCTAAATCGTCCCCCAATACGCCGGCAGTTTTTTTGGCCGCCACCTTACTCATAACCGCGATATCGTCGAGTATGGTGGCTATATCATCAAGCAGTGTCAGTAAGCTGGTTCCGGCCATGGTTAGTATCCATTCTAGAGTAGGTGGCTGATTCTTCTACAAAGATCAAGTATGGTCAAACCAAGCCCAAGCTGGTGCGGAATAAGGTGCAATATGAAAAGAAGGAAATGGCGCACCCGGCGCGATTTGAACGCGCGACCAACGGCTTCGGAAACCGCTACTCTATCCAACTGAGCTACGGGTGCGTAATCAGGCTTATTAAACTGGCCCTGTGCCAGCGATGAACTCGTAGCGCTCGCCGCGCTACCGCTACTCCCCTCACTTTCGTTCGGGTCCGGTCTTCCAGCGTAGCTGAAAGCCGTTCGGCTGCGTACAAAGCGTTGCTTTGCAAACACTTGCCTCACCCAACTGAGCCACGGGTGCGTAATCAGGCTTATTAAACTGGCCCTGTGCCAGCGATGAACTCGTAGCGCTCGCCGCGCTACCGCTACTCCCCTCACTTTCGTTCGGGTCCGGTCTTCCAGCATAGCTGAAAGCCGTTTGGCTGCGCGCAAAGCGATGCTTTGCAAACGCTTGCCTCACCCAACTGAGCTACGGGTGCGTAATCAGGCTTATTAAACGGGCCCTGAGCCAGTGGGTATTCCGAATTGCGTGTATGATACAAGCGTAGATCTATCTCTCAGGCGCCAGCTGCATAGCATGTCGCTGGAGCACGAAGAGCGCGCATTCTACTAGGACTGGGGGCGGTCGTCTACGGCATTTCGGGCGACTTATTCTCAGGGTTGTTCACCTAAAGGGTGATTTCTGGCTATAATGCGCGCCTGACAATAGTGCAGATAAACTGCCCAAATACGAGGAAGCATCCGTGAGCCAAGCGAGAAAAATCATCGGCCTGATGGTCGCACTGGGTATGGGGGTTTTGGCCTCTAGTTTTGCGTTTAGCCAGTCGGCGGCGGTGAACGAAGCAATTGCCGAGCGTATTGCCCCGGCTGGAAGCACCTGTATGTCGGGTGACGACTGCGCGGCAGCGCCAGTAGCGGCGGCCAGCAGTGGCCCGCGCACAGGCGAAGAGGTGTATAACACCTCGTGTAATACCTGCCACGGCGCTGGCGTGGCAGGCGCACCTAAGTACGGTGAAGCGGCGGATTGGACCGATCGTATCGCCAAAGGCATGGACACATTGCACGATCACGCCATAAACGGCTTCAATGCCATGCCAGCCATGGGTCTCTGCGCGACTTGTAGTAACGATGAGGTAATCGCTGCGGTGGATTACATGGTGGAAAATAGCCAGTAAGATCGGTATCACCAGAGGCAGTACCCTCACCCAAAAGCCCGCTATTGCGGGCTTTTGGCGTTATTGGGTGTGCGGAAGTAGAGCGCGTCGTGCAAAAACAGCCGCTAAGGCTTGACAGAGAATAACCCCAGGGCAAAAATTATTGTCCAGCGTCCAGCGT
>NZ_JAUOQM010000030.1 GCF_030547685.1 Gilvimarinus sp. 2_MG-2023
AGCGTCCAGCGTCCAGCGTATCAATAATCATCCTGCTGCGAAAAATACTCCGGCGCCAAATTATCAAACCGGGTGTATTTACCCACAAACGCGGCGCGTACGGTACCCACCTCACCATTACGCTGCTTGCCCACAATCAGTTCCGCCACGCCTTTTTCGGCGCTGTCTTCGTTGTAGTACTCGTCGCGATAGATGAACAAGATGATATCGGCATCCTGCTCGATGGCACCGGATTCACGCAAGTCGGAGTTCATGGGGCGTTTGTTGGGACGCTGCTCCACGCTCCGGTTGAGCTGCGACAGAGCGATAACGGGGCAGTCGAACTCTTTGGCCAGCGCCTTTAGGGCGCGGGAGATTTCGGAGATTTCCTGCGTGCGGCCCTCGTTGGAGCCGGCCACCTGCATTAATTGCAGGTAATCGACCATGATCATGCCGGGGTTGCCGTGCTCGCGGGCAATGCGGCGGGTGCGGGCGCGCATTTCTTGCGGCGTCAGGCCCGGGGTGTCATCGATAAACAGGGGTTTATCTTTTAATTTACTCACCGCCACCGACAGTTTAGGCCAATCTTCTTCGGTGAGCTTGCCGTTGCGCATATGACCTTGATCGATACGCCCTACCGAGGACATCATCCGCATCACCAACGCGGCCGAGGGCATTTCCATACTGAATACCAGTACCGGGCGCTCTTGGCTGAAGATGGCGGACTCGACAAAGTTCAGTGCCAGTGCGGTTTTCCCCATTGAGGGACGAGCAGCGAGAATAACCAGCTCCCCAGCCTGCCAGCCGGAGGTTTTACCGTCCAGGTCGGCAAGGCCGGTGGGCACACCGGTAACATCATCGCCGGAGCGGAACAGTTCGTCGATCCGCTCAACGGTTTCTTTTAGTAGGCCATTTACCTCGCGCAAGCCACCTTCTTTGGGGCGGTCTTCGGCGATTTGTGCCACGCGTTTTTCGGCCAGTTGCAGCAGGTCGTCCGAGTCGAGCCCGGCGGGGTTGTAGCTGGACTGGCTAATCTCTTGCGCGGCGACGATCAGTTGGCGCAGAGTGGAGCGTTCGCGCACGATGCGGGCGTAGGCGGTAATATTCTCGGCGCTCGGCGTGTTGGCGGCCAGCTCTACCAGGTAGCCCAAGCCGCCGGCGCGCTCTAGCTCGCCGTGGCGCTCCAGCACTTCGGACAGAGTGACGGCATCGAGCGGCTGGGCGTCTTCTTGCAGCTCGATCATCATGCGCAAGATCAGCTTGTGATCCTCGCGGTAGAAATCTATTTCAGAGGCAATTTCCAGCACGGCATCGAGCCGGCTGTTGTCCAGCATTAATCCGCCCAGTACAGCTTGCTCGGCCTCGACCGAGGAAGGTAACTTAGCGCCAGCGCTGCCGGATTCAGACTCCGGGTATTGGGACAAGGCCTCTGAAGACATATTCACTCTCTTTAAGTTTTCACCGGGCAAAAAAAAACGGGCACCCGACGCGCCGATAACTCGGCTGTCGATAGTGCCCGATTTTTACTGTTTTGTCAGCGGGTGTAAACGCTAATCCGGTGTCGCAGGTTTATAAGCCTGCGATGCGGCGCTATTTACTCGGCAACAACAGACAGTTTAACGGTCGCAATGATGTCGGCGTGAACCTGCACATCGATGTCGAACTCGCCTACTTCGCGAATCACACCTTCTGGCAGACGCACTTCAGACTTGCTCACTTCAACGCCAGCGGCGGTGATAACGTCAGCAATATCACGAGTACCGATAGAACCGAACAGCTTACCTTCGTCGCCAGCGTTGGCTTCGATAGTAACAGCCACTTCGGCCAGTTTGTCAGCGCGCACTTGTGCTTCGGCTTTTTTCGCTTCAGCGGCGGCTTCCAGGTCAGCGCGACGCGCTTCAAATTCAGCAACGTTTGCTTCAGTTGCTGGGATAGCTTTGCCGTGCGGTACCAGGAAGTTGCGGCCAAAACCGGACTTCACAGTCACTTTGTCGCCAATGGCGCCAAGCTTACCCACTTTCTCGAGCAGAATAACTTCCATCTCGTAAACCCTCTAGTTTCAATTTTGCCTGCGGTGGTTAGGGCTTGGCCTTAACTCGTCCGCGAAAATCCAACCACGTGTCGCTAAATGCGACGACGACCAACAGTATTTTTAACGGCTGCACCAATAACAATGCACAGTAAAACAACACCAACCAGTGCACGGCCAAAGATCGCTGCTTTGCCACCGAGTGCACCAGTGCAATACCGGCAAACAACAGTGGCTGGGCAAAAACCCAAACCCATACGCTCATGCTTCCCGCTTGCCAGTAGCAGTAGGCGACAGCCAAAAGGCATACCGTCGACGCTAATGGCGGCAGTCGCAACGCCCGAAACTCTTCACCGAAGCCTCCGGGGTTGTACAGCAAGGCCTGCCACCAACGCCCCAGCAATAAACTCAGTATGCAACTGAGTGTGCCTAAGGCGGCGAGCCAGCCCAACACTAAGGTTAGGTCCGACTCGGGCAGTGCCAGTGGCTGACTCGCTTGCTCGCGCACACTGTCGAGCAGTACTTTACCCAACTCCATCATGTCGCCGACAAAGTTAGGCGCCAACTTAACGAGCAGCAATACACCGAGCGTATTGCACGCCACCAAGCCCATTAATGCATGGGGCCAAGTGGCCTTGGTGCGCAGTAATATTGCGACCAGATAGACGCAAATAGCACCTATAAGGGCCAGTACTGCGCTTGTTTGTCCCACCACCATGTAGCCAATCGGTGGCAGCAGAGCCCAGAGCAGAATTAACAGGCCATCGGCCATTCCACGTCTGAGCGTTACCAGGGCAACGGCTGCCGGGCTTACCAGAGGAATCCAGTGCCCAATCAGTGCTACCGCTGCAGCCTGTGTGCGGCCTCGCATAATAAATTCAGCCAGAGCACGCACAATAACTGTCTCTTAGTCGTGGCTGTCCGTGTATGGCAACAGAGCCAAGTAACGGGCGCGTTTAACAGCGGTAGACAACTGACGCTGATATTTAGCTTTTGTACCTGTGATGCGGCTAGGTACGATTTTGCCGGTTTCAGTAACGTAGGCTTTCAAGGTGTCCAGATCTTTGTAATCGATCTGCTTGGTGCCTTCAGCGGTGAAACGGCAGAACTTGCGGCGACGAAAAAAACGAGCCATGGATTATTCTCCCTCTTTCTCAGTGGTCTGCTCTTCTGCTTTTTCTTCTGAAGCTTCTTCAGATTTTTCAGCAGGCTTTTCAGACTCTTCACGACGCGGGGCACGTGGAGCCTTACGCTCACGGCTTTCTTTATCGGCTTTCGCAATTGGAGACTCTTCGGTAACAGCCTCGTCAGTACGGATAACCATGTTGCGCAGTACAGCGTCGTTGTAACGGAAGTTGGTCGTTAATTCTTCCAGGGCTTCTTCGCTACACTCAACGTTCAGCAGAACGTAGTGTGCTTTGTGAATCTTGTTGATGGGGTAAGCCAGTTGACGACGGCCCCAATCTTCCAGACGGTGCACCTGACCACCACCGTTAGTAACGGTTGCGGTGTAGCGCTCGATCATGCCTGGCACTTGTTCGCTCTGATCCGGGTGGACCATAAATACGATTTCGTAATGACGCATTAATAGCTCCTTACGGGTTAAAGTCTTCCGCCCTTGCGCGGTAAGACAAGGAGTGGCAAGCCCAAGGGGCAGCCGGTTTCACCTGCACCGACATAGGGTACAGGGGCGCGGTATTCTAGAGAGTTTAAGGGGGGAGTGCAAGGTTATTTTTTGGACAGTAAGTGAGTCAGACGCTGGACGCTGGACGC
>NZ_JAUOQM010000031.1 GCF_030547685.1 Gilvimarinus sp. 2_MG-2023
GGACGCTGGACAATATTGTGCTGTTCTGCCCAAAACCGTGTCAACGGCTATCTATTGTTTTGCCCTCTCGCGCTCTGCGCCTTACGTTCTGCCTTCCGCATCCCGCGTTCTGCGTCATACGTTCAGCTAATGATGCCGCGCGGCATCATTAGCGTTCCGCGTACAGCATTACGCGCCTGCATCCGACGTCAGACATCCGGCTTCAGACGAACATCACTCCCACCCATAAATACTCTCCAAAGCCCCACTCACATACACCAGTGGCGCATTCCAGTTGATGGTGACTTCGTTGGTGGAGTAGCTACACCAGTGGTCCAGGTAGGCACGGGCGATGGCTTCTTCGCCGGCGGGGTATTGATCGGCACCGCAATCGTTGTGCGCGGCGGTATTGGGGCCACCGGCGACAAAACCGGGCACAGGTTCAACCACTGAGTCCGCCTCGGACTGACGGTGGTGAATGTGCATCGGTGGGCGCTCGCCAAAGCCGGTTACATAGCTGTATTCGGTGGGGTTAAGCCCTAGAATATAATCGAACAACGCTTGGGCGGCTTTTAATTGTTGCGCGTCACCGCTTAAGCGGTAGCCTTGTAGCAGCATCATGGCCTTATTTAATGCGCCACCATTGCTGCCCCAGTAAAAATCGCCGTGCAGCAATGCCACACCGTAAGCGGAAGCCTCGCTGTCAGCAACCAGTTCTTGTGCAAACTGCTGCACACCCGACTCAATCAAGGACACATCTGCCGCCTCGGTCAGGTTGGCCCGGTGATGAGCCAGCGACACCCAAGCGAGCGCGCCAGTATGCGCCCAGGCCGGGTTACTGATGCTCTGCTCGGTTAAGTTAAGCGTTTGATAGTAATCGTCATTGCCCGTGCTGATATACAGCTCGGCCGCGGCCCAAGCAAATTCGTCATTAAAGGTGTCGTCATCGTAGGCGCCAGTGCTTACATCCGCAGGCTGCTGGTAAGCAATATCGGGGTTGGCCTCAGCCCATTGCCAGGCTGATTGCGCCGCACTTAGCATTTCATCCGACAAGCCTGAATAAACGTCCTCGTACTCGGCAACCACTCGGCTTGCCGCCGCCATAACCGCGGCAAAGTTCAAAGTGGCGGCGGTGGTTTTTTGCACCACATAGCGAGTATCGGTCGCCTCGCTGGGCATCACCGCGCCGGAGAAATTTTTAGTGGTAAGCTTGTGATAGACGCCGCCGTCGTTCGGGTCTTGCATATCGAGCATCCACTCCAGATTCCACATCACCTCTTCCAGAATATCGGGGGTACTGTTGCCACTTTCGGGGATACCCGTGTCATTGGCTGTGTAGAAATCACCAAAGTGCTCCAGCGCGGCCAATAAGGTGTATGTGGATATACCGGAGTTCACTACGTATTTGCCATAGTCGCCTGCATCGTACCAACCCTTGGGCGCCGAGATAACAGTCCCTTCCGGGCGCTGGTCGGAGGCGGCCGATGCGTGCACCAGCACCTCGGTATCCGCATGGCCGGCGTCGCGTGCCCACTCACCGGCGTACTCAGCATCCAGCGCAAAGCCGGCGCGGTTGTAGTAATAGGCTTTTAACGCGCTGGCATTGAGCGCTTGATAGGGCTGACTGGCGACCACAAAGGGGTCGGAGTCCTGCACACCTTCCACCCTTACAACATAGGTGCCGGGCTGAGCCAGCTCGGTAAAATCAGCTTGCGCGACCACCTGCCCCGCTGGTGTCCACTCGCTAAAGGCCGACAACTCACCTTGCAAAACGGTGGCTTGGGTGGCGGTATCAATCACAACGAATTCGGCAGCGCCACCCTCGGGCACTACAGCCACTTTGGCCGCCTGAGGCGCATAACCCACCTGATTAACCAAAATACGGCTGGGCTCGCCCGTCGCTTCAGAGCTCGTGCTGGCGGTATCGGAGCTGGCCTGGTTACTGCTCGATGCCGTGGGCGCGGGGCTGGAGTTATTGGCCTCGTCGGCAGTACCACTTCCACTATTACTGCCACAGGCGGCTAATACAAACGCACTGCAAAACGTGAGCACGGTTTTAAAGGAAAACGAGGTAAATGGGCTGGGTCTGTTCGTTACAGTCTTGTTAGTCAGTAATTTCATTGGCTCTTCCTAATTTTATTTTTTTATGGTGCGTTCTATGGAGTTGTTATAAACGCATAGGAAGTGTAGCGCGAATTACGCCCCAGGTGAGAGCGCTAGGCTGTGGGCTTATGTGAGGTAGCGCAAAGATTGGTTAATGGACGCTGGACGCTGGAC
>NZ_JAUOQM010000032.1 GCF_030547685.1 Gilvimarinus sp. 2_MG-2023
CGCTGAACGCTGAACGCTGAACGCTGAACGCTGAACGCTGAACGCTGAACGCTGAACGCTGAACGCTGAACGCTGAACGCTGAACGCTGAACGCTGAACGCTGAACGCTGAACAATTTTGCTGCCGCGTCACTCGCCTCTGTCAAGGCCTAACGTTGCATCTTGTTTTTACATTCTGCGTACCGCATTCAGCATTCCGCATCCCGCCGGGGGCTACGCCCCCTAAATATGCTCCACCGAATCAATCTCGTACTCGACGTCACCGCCAGGGGTTTTCACTAACACCACATCCCCTTCTTCTTTGCCGATTAGGGCGCGGGCGATAGGAGAGCTGATTGAGATTTTGTTCTGTTTCACATCCGCCTCATCGTCGCCAACGATACGGTAGGTTTTCTCTTCATCGGTCTCGACATTGACGATAGCAACCGTGGTACCAAAAATTACCTTGCCGGTGTGCGGAATACTTTTCACATCGATCACTTGTGAGTCGGCCAGTTTGCCTTCAATCTCTTGAATACGACCCTCACAGAAGCTTTGTTGTTCACGCGCCGCGTGGTACTCGGCATTTTCTTTAAGATCGCCGTGCTCGCGTGCCTCAGCAATAGCTTCGATAATGCGCGGACGTTGAACTTTCTTCAGCTCTTCTAGCTCGGCGCGCAGGGCATCAGCACCCTCTACCGTCATAGGGTATTTAGTCATTGCGCTGCCTCCTTGTGCAGATCTTGCAAGCGACGAACCTGAATATCTTTTCCTTGCTCCATGGCCATGCACACGGCTTCGCCGCCGGCTAAGGTCGTGGTGTAGTAGACTCTGTGTGCCTCAGCGCTGCGGCGAATAGATGCCGAATCGCGCGTGGCCTGACGGCCCTCGGTAGTATTAATAATCAGATCGATTTCATCGTTCTTAATCATATCGACAATGTGCGGGCGTCCCTCGCCCACTTTATTGACGGTTTCTACCGCCACACCGGCGTCACTCAGCACTTTCGCGGTACCGCGAGTAGCCACCATGGTGAAGCCCAAGCTCAGCAGCTCTTGGCTGACAGCCACGACCCCAGGCTTATCGACATCGCGCACACTGACAAATACTTTGCCGCCGGTAGGCAGTTTGCTGTTGGCGCCCAACTGACTTTTGGCGTAAGCCTCGCCAAAGGTTGCGCCCACACCCATGACCTCACCGGTGGATTTCATCTCGGGGCCCAGAATGGGATCAACTGCGGGGAATTTATTAAATGGGAATACCGCTTCTTTGACGCTGTAATAACTTGGCACAATCTCACTGGTAAAGCCTTGCTCGGCCAGTGAAGTGCCCGCCTGACAGCGCGCAGCAATTTTCGCCAGAGAAACACCCACACATTTGGACACAAACGGCACGGTACGAGAGGCGCGCGGATTGACTTCAATCACATAAATTTTGCCGTCTTGGTAGGCCAATTGAGTATTCATCAAGCCGATCACACCCAACTCCAGCGCCATGGCTTTAACCTGCTCGCGCATTAAGTCTTGCACGTCAGCGGGCAGCGAGTATGGCGGTAGCGAACAGGCCGAGTCACCGGAGTGCACACCACACTGCTCAATATGCTGCATGATGCCGCCGATAACCACTTGCTCACCGTCGGACACCGCATCAATGTCCACCTCAATGGCAGCGCTCAGGAAGTGATCCAGCAGCACCGGTGCGTCTTCGGACACTTGTACCGCCGAGTGCATATAGGTGCGCAGCTCTTCCTCTTTGTACACAATTTCCATGGCGCGGCCACCCAGTACATAAGATGGGCGAACCACCAGCGGATAGCCGACTTTTTCCGCGCTGATCAGCGCTTCTTCCAGTGAGCGCACAATGGCATTGGGCGGCTGCAACAAGTCCAGCTTTTCAATCATCTGCTGGAAGCGTTCGCGGTCTTCGGCGCGGTCGATGGCATCGGGGCTGGTACCAATAATCGGTACACCTTCGGCCTCCAGGGCGCGGGCCAACTTCAGTGGAGTTTGGCCGCCGAACTGCAAGATCACACCCTTAGGATTTTCTTTTTGCACAATTTCCAACACGTCTTCGAGAGTAATAGGCTCAAAGTACAAACGATCGGAAGTGTCGTAATCGGTTGATACGGTCTCGGGGTTACAGTTCACCATAATGGTCTCGTAACCGTCCTCACGCATGGCAAGCGCCGCATGCACACAGCAGTAGTCAAACTCGATACCTTGACCGATACGGTTAGGCCCGCCACCGATAACCAAAATTTTGTCTTTGTCTGTCGGCTCGGCCTCGCACTCTTCATCGTAACTGGAGTACATATACGCGGTAGAGGTGGAGAATTCAGCCGCACAGGTGTCCACGCGCTTGTAGGTCGGGCGGATATTCATGTCGTGACGAGCCGCGCGAACCTTAGCCTCTTTCACCCCAAGCAATAATGCTAAGCGCTTGTCGGAAAAGCCCTTGCGCTTAAGCAGACGTAGATCGTCATAGCTCAGGTCGGTCAGTTTAGCGGCGCGCACTTTTTGCTCCAGCTCAATCAACTCACGGATTTGTTCCAGAAACCAAGGGTCGATACTTGAGGCTTCAAACACTTCGTCCACACTCATGCCCAGACGGAAGGCATCACCCACATACCAAATGCGCTCGGCGCCCGGGGTGTTGAGTTCGCGACGAATACGCGCGGGGGTTTCCTCGGCGTTTAAGTCCAACTTAGACTCAAACCCGGCTGAGCCCACTTCCAAACCGCGCAGGGCTTTTTGCAGTGACTCTTGCAGGGTACGGCCGATCGCCATCACCTCGCCCACCGATTTCATTTGCGTGGTAAGACGGGCATCGGCGTCACCGAACTTTTCAAAGGTAAAGCGCGGTATTTTAGTGACCACGTAATCGATAGACGGCTCAAACGAGGCCGGTGTGGCACCACCGGTAATGTCGTTTTGCAATTCATCCAAGGTGTAACCTACCGCCAACTTGGCCGCAACCTTAGCGATGGGGAAGCCGGTTGCCTTGGAAGCCAAGGCCGATGAGCGCGATACACGCGGGTTCATCTCGATCACAACCAAACGGCCATTTTCCGGGTTAACCGCAAACTGCACGTTAGAGCCGCCGGTTTCCACACCGATTTCACGCAGCACCGCCAGCGAGGCGTTACGCATAATTTGCAGTTCTTTATCGGTCAGAGTTTGCGCCGGCGCAACGGTAATGGAGTCGCCGGTGTGTACGCCCATAGGGTCGAAGTTTTCAATCGAGCAAACGATAATGCAGTTGTCGGCTTTATCGCGCACCACTTCCATTTCGTACTCTTTCCAACCGAGCAACGACTCGTCGATCAACAGCTCATTGGTGGGCGACAAATCCAGGCCGCGGGTACAAATTTCTTCAAATTCTTCCCAATTGTAGGCGATACCGCCACCGGAGCCGCCCATGGTAAACGACGGGCGAATAATGCAGGGAAAACCAAATTCTTTCGGCACTTTCAGCGCCTCGTCCATGGAGTGGACGATTTTCGCGCGCGCACACTCAAGGCCAATGCGCTTCATTGCCTTATCGAACAAGTCGCGGTCTTCGGCCATATTAATGGCCTCTTCTTTGGCACCGATCAACTCGACGTTGTACTTCTCTAAGACGCCGTTTTTGGCCAAATCCAACGCGCAGTTCAATGCGGTTTGACCACCCATGGTCGGCAGCACGACATCCGGGCGCTCTTTTTCAATAATTTTGGCAACGGTTTCCCACTCCACCGGCTCAATATAGGTGGCGTCGGCCATAGCCGGGTCGGTCATGATTGTGGCTGGGTTCGAGTTTACCAGAATCACCCGGTAGCCTTCTTCTCGCAGGGCTTTGCAGGCCTGGGCGCCGGAGTAGTCGAACTCACAGGCCTGGCCAATCACAATGGGGCCTGCGCCCAAAATCAAAATGCTGTTAATGTCGGTACGTTTTGGCATGTCTGTCTCGCTTGGCGAATCGGTTTAAAGGTTGCTCGGTGGTTAGACTGGGCTCAGCCCTTGCGTCACCGTTTCGCGTTTTCCATCAACTCTACAAAGTGGTCAAACAGACCATCGGCATCGTGCGGGCCGGGGCTGGCTTCCGGATGCCCCTGGAAGCTAAAGGCCGGTTTGTCGGTGCGATGAATACCCTGTAAAGAGCCATCGAACAGCGACTTGTGGGTCGCCGTCAAATTAGCCGGCAGGCTCGACTCATCCACCGCAAAGCCGTGGTTTTGCGCCGTGATCATCACCCGGCCAGACTCTAGATCCTGCACCGGGTGATTGCCGCCGTGGTGACCAAACTTCATTTTCGAGGTTTTAGCACCGGAGGCTAGCGCCAGCAGCTGATGCCCCAAACAAATACCGAACACCGGAATGTCGGTTTCGAGAATTTCTTTGATTGCGGCGATGGCATAATCACAGGGCTCCGGGTCGCCCGGACCGTTGGCGAGAAACACGCCATCGGGGTTCATGGCCAAGACTTCGCTGGCGGGGGTTTGCGCCGGCACTACGGTAATGTCGCAGCCGCGATCGGCCAGCATGCGCAGGATATTGCGTTTTACACCATAGTCGTAAGCGACTACCTTAAAGGTGCCCGTCTGTGCATCCGAGTGACCCTCACCCAGCTGCCAGCTGCCTTCGCGCCAGGGGTAAGATGTTTTACAACTCACCTCTTTGGCTAAATCCATGCCTTTAAGGCCCGGGAAGGTCTTGGCCGCTTCCAGGGCTTTGGCTTCATCCACGTCGCCGGCAATAATACAGCCGCTTTGCGCGCCCTTGTCGCGCAACAGGCGGGTCAGACGACGGGTATCGATGTCGGCAATACCCACCACATTCTTGGCCTTGAGGTACTCATCAAGGCTTTGTGTCTGACGGAAGTTGCTGGAGCGGGCCGGCAAGTCGCGGATCACCAACCCTGCCGACCAAATGGTGTCGCACTCTTCGTCTTCCGGCGTGGTGCCGGTATTGCCGATGTGCGGGTAAGTCAGCGTAACGATCTGACGGGCGTAGGAAGGATCGGTCAGAATCTCCTGATAGCCTGTCATGGAGGTATTAAACACCACCTCACCAACGGACAAGCCGTCGGCACCGATGGCAGTACCTTTGAAGACGCTACCGTCTTCAAGGACCAGTAATGCGGGTCTGTGGGGCCCTGTAATCAAGTCAACCTCCTAAAATTTCACTTTCTTTATGCCGAGCGAAGCGACCACACCTGGCGGGTGCGTTAGCGGGGTTACTGCTTCGTCGGAATAATTAAAGCCCGGCCGCAAGTTGCAAAAAAGCGAGATGAAACATCGGGCTTCATCTCGCTTATTTATTCACTGTTCTATGGCGACCACTGGCGCGGCTTGTGGCTAATGCAACTAACCGCGCATTTTAGGCCAAATGAGATGCTTTGTCCAACCAAATTGGACATTTTCGCAACAACTCAGCGGTATAGTTGGCGCGCCCGGAAGTCTCCGAGGGCAGCGCCAACATCAAGCTCCCGCTCTCCCTTAGCCAAGCCGGTGGCCGCCGCCAACTGAGAGTAGTGATCGGTATGCGTCTGACCGGACAACGCCAGAGCCCACAAACCCAACTCATAACTCGCCTCAGGCAGCCAGATGTCGGGCAACTCATAATTGGCAAAGGCCATGGCGGGTGTTTTTTGCTCATAAGGTTTTTTCCCATCCTTAAACTGCAACACCTCAAACATGGGTCTTAAGCCCGGCAAATGATCGCCAAAATAAACTACCAAAGTGGGCCGATCGCGAGTCTCCACAAAGGCTTTGATTTTCTGCATAGCCCGAGCCGAACGCTTGGCATGATAGATATACTGACGCCAGTTATCCAGCAACTTACCTTCTAAGCCCGGCAAAGGCGCTATGGCATCGCGCTCGGCGTTATCGAGTACGTCGCGCTTATCAAACGGCCCGTGCCCTTCCATTGAAATAGTAAAGATAAATTGCGGCTGCTCGGCTTGAGCCAATAACTGCACTACGCTATCTGCGAGCGAATCATCCGAAGGCCAGATTCCGTCTTTGTCGATGTGGGTCATATTTTGGCTGGCAATAAAACGCTCGAAACCAAGCAGAGGCAAAGCGCGATTGCGCTGCCAGAAACCGGCCTTATGCGGATGTATTGCTGTGGTGTTATAGCCCTGCTCGGCTAGCGTCCAGCCGATAGAATTAAACTTGTCGTGCACCACGGCCGCATACGGAAAGCTCTGAGTGCCCAAGGAATGAAAAGGTATACCGGTCAATACCTCGAATTCTGTGCGGGTGGTATTGCCGCCAAAAGTCGGCACCGCGAGAGCGGTGACCAACGAGTCCCGACTCAGCTCGCAGTACTCGGGTACAAACTGGCAAGTGTCCACACCTTGCAGTATCGCCGGATCAAAAAAGCTCTCCGCCAACCAAAGCACAATATCGGGCTTTACTTGCTCAACCTCTAACGGCTGATCCAAGCCATACTGCGCTACTAATTTACCGACCTGCTTATTGTCGTATGGCGGCAAGGTAAAGTGGGCGACCCGGGCACTGGTTACCAACGAAGCTATCAACCCTTGCTTGAGGGCGAGCTCGCTGACAATCCAAGGCTTGGCGCCGTGGGCTGTGTCTGAATAAAGCGAATCGACGCTTTTTTCAGCCTGCGCCAGATAGGTAAAACCTAATAAAGAAACACCCAGCAATGACCAGGATACCGCGTGACGCATAGGCCTCTCGTAATAAAGACCGATGCCAATTAGCATCAACACCAATGCGAACGCGACATAAAACCAAACACTGATGTATTTAGAAGCCAGGGTCCACGCCGACAGCGCTTGCTCAATCAGAAAAATATCGGGGAAAGTCACCGGCTCCCCCAAGTGGCTAACTTTGGCGGCATTGGCGGCAAAAACCATAAACATCAATGCCAGCGCTAAAATAAGGGCGACCAACGGACGGCGCGTCAAGCCCAGCGCAGCCAAGTATGCCAAGCTAACCGGCAGCATGTTGGCCGTCAATTTAAGTCCGCTTTCGTCCCACGCCACCGAACCATCAACCAGCACAACACTGACCGCTAACAGCAACAAAGCACAAGCGATAAAACCACAACGATAAAACAAGTGCGACTTTCGCAACAACACAAGACTCCTTTCTCACAAAAAAAATTTGGAAGGCGTAACAATAGAACGCGCGCAGCGCGCGACGGGGACACTTTAACTTAACTTGAGAGCGGGAATTGTAACGAATTTGTAACAACAAAAACAGAGTACAGGCGCACAGAGCGCGCCCTATTAAAGCTGATTGTGTGGCACTAGTATTTCATCCACCGAACGATAACGCTCGCGCAACTTCTCACCCAACACCACCGCAAAGCCAAAACTTAAGTGATACTTATCATAGGCGAAAGGCTCACGACCAGCATAGGCCGAGCAACTTGATGCATTACACATCAAATCAAACTTATTAACGTAGTATACATCGGCAAGTGCCGTTATAGCCCGATAATTTTCTTCTTGCCGGCGGCGGACTTCGGTCGCGCGTAAGCAGGAAATATACTCAGGTTTGCTGAAAACCTGTAAATTTTGCTCAGTTTCTATGTAATAGGAGAAATCCTGCTTAAGGTTAAAATATCCGCCTAACAGAATAACTTGGATCTCGGGATTATGGCGCAGAATTTGTGCAACAACCTAAAACTCAATCGCCTTATTGCGGGCAAAAGATTTGTTGGAGCTCAGTACAATGTAATCTAAACGGCGGGAAAATTCTGGTGAGGCGAGTTGCTGCAGTCGTTTTACACACAGCTGATCATCAGGCCTCAATGCGTCAATATTTTTTATAAACTCCTCGCAACCGTTAACCGTGCCAAAGGGAATAATATTGTGCTGCTCATTAGCGTAGGCTGTGCGCCAAATATTATAACCGTCCGGTTCGTGTGAATTACCAAATACAAAGGCTTGGGTAGGCGCCTCTAAGTGATAGCGACCAGAATTATCTAGAGTCAGCAGGTTGCAACCATCAGCCAACCACTTAAAGCGCCGACTCTTGCCCTCACTGATCGCCTCAAGTGTTAGCGTTTGCGGCTTTCCTAAAGGGTTGCCGTGTGTCATCCAGGTAACAGCGCACACACTGAGTGTGACCAAGCCGATACAGGCCCAGCACCGACAATACATTACGCACCAATACAGGTAGCATTCGCAGCGGACAATAAACAGCCAAAGCACCGATAACAAACTCGAAGGTTCGAAGCGGCACCCAATAAAACGCGGTGAACGCCTTTTCCATTGCCAAAAACCACTGGCTGGCCAAATTAAATAAAACTGCTCTTCAACATTCAATGACCAAGTGTGCAACAAGGGTTTTAAATGCGCGTCCAGGTCAAAAAGCCAGATTCAAACCAAAATAAAATATTGGAGACAGACAACAGAGAGGTTACGGCGGCCTTTACCGTCATCAATAAGTGTTCGGGCGTCAGAATAAACACCGATGCGGCCAGTGTGGCCAACACCGTTACATCAGTGCCGGAGCCAATCGTTTAAAGCGCCGCGCGTAAAAGCGTTTAAAGGAGAATCGCTCTGCCGCTATATATATCGCTGAATATTAGCGGTAGTTAAAAACCCGAAGATGACAAAAAAACACATCAACCCCGGCATAACCACCGGCTAACCAGCTCGCATCGATATGGAAGAGTATTACCCCTAATACTGCAAGCGCACCCAGGCCGTCTATTTCGGGAAGATAGCCTATATGTTTAGGCAGCACAGTTTAGCTCACTTGAGGTTTAACACATCCTGCATGTCATAGAGCTTTGGCTCTTGAGTCAGCAACCAACTGGCCGCCCGCACCGCGCCATTACCAAACGCCAAACGGCTGGAGGCTTTATGGGTAATTTCCACCCGCTCGCCATCGGCCAAAAACATAACCGTGTGCTCGCCCACTACATCGCCGCCGCGCACCGTGGCAAAGCCGATGGTGTCGCGCTCGCGCTCGCCGGTAATGCCCTCGCGACCATAGACGGCCACCTCTTTTAAATTGCGCCCGGTGGTGTCGGCAATCACCTCCCCCATGCGCAACGCGGTGCCTGAAGGCGAATCGACTTTATGGCGATGATGCGCTTCGACAATTTCGATATCGGATTCGGCCGCCATCACACGCGCAGCGGTTTCCAATAATTTAAAGCAGAGATTGACACCGGTGCTAAAGTTCGCCGCCAAACACAGAGGAATTTGCGCTTGATAAGACAGCAGCTGCTCTTTTTCGGCATCGCTAAAACCGGTAGTGCCAATCACCATGGCTTTGCCGTGCTCGGCACACAGGGCCGCATTAGCAAGCGTAGCCTCGGGCGTGGTGAAATCAATAATGGCATCGAACTGATCGACCACATCAGCCAGGCTGTCCGTTACGATCACACCGATTTTACCTACACCGGCAAGTTCACCAGCATCCGCACCCACCAATGAGCTGCCCGGGCGCACAATCGCCGCGGCCAATTGCGCCGAGTCTGATTTAACGGTTGCTTCAATTAAAATTTTTCCCATGCGGCCGGCGGCGCCGGTCACGGCAATACGTGTCGCCATTGTGTTACCTTTTACTCATTCGTCTTATATTAATTCGTCGTTCTCATCTTCAAACAGATGACCCAGCTTGCCTTTTTTCGTTTCCAAATACTTGGCATTGTGCGGGTTGCGCCCGGTTTGATGGGGAATACGTTCAACCACTTTCACCCCCATATCTTCCAATGCTTTTACCTTGCGCGGATTGTTGGTCATCAGTTTAAGCGCATCGATGTTCAGGTGCGACATCATTGGCCTGAGAATACTGTAATCGCGCATATCCGCACCAAAGCCCAATTGTTCGTTGGCCTCAACGGTATCGGCACCGCAATCTTGCAGGTGGTAAGCCTTTACTTTATTGAGCAGACCAATGCCGCGCCCTTCTTGACGCAAATAAAAGATAGCACCGCGCCCGACAATAGACACCTTGTGCATCGCCGCTTGCAGTTGTGGGCCACAATCACAGCGCATACTAAACAGGGCATCGCCAGTTAAACACTCGGAGTGCACCCGGGCTAATACCGGCTCTTCCGAATCGATATCCCCCATCGTCAGTACAACGTGCTCTTTATCGAGCCCACTGTCGGCGAAGCCATGCATAACAAACATGCCCCAGGGGGTCGGCAATTTGCAAGATTCAACAAATGTTACTGTCACCAAATATTCTCTATTGATTCTCTCGGGCCTAAGCCCTGCGTATTACAGGCGCGATTGTAAAACCAGCACCCCATTCTCCGTGCGCATATCCACCAACCCCAAATAACTGTTGCCCAGTAAAATGGTGCGCGGAGATGTGCCGGGTATTACCACAGCCTCTACATGTTTTACCTCAACCAGCCCGACCGACACACTGTCGAGCCAAAGGCTATAGGCCGAAGCGACACCGTTAGCGGTCGAAACCTGCATGGGTTCACCGGCCAGGTAATTGATGCCCAGCTGCTCGGCATGTTGCCCGCTCATGGCAACGGTAGTGGCGCCGGTGTCGACCATAAATTCCACCGTTAAACCATTGATGCGTCCGGAAGTCGAATAGTGCCCACCCTCTCCACTGCTGATGCGCACCTCAACCATTTCGGTCTCGGTAAAGCTTGTTGCAATTCGACGCTGCAGGGTTAAGTTGTAGGTTTCCCCTTGATACTCCACCTCGGCGCCAGTGCGCGAGGAGCGAATCAAGGTGACGCCCTCCGGGCTGGTTTGGCCCGCGCGCAGCATACGCTGCTTGCCGTCAATCTCTATTAATGCGGTGTCTTTAGCTAGCATTTGCGCCGATATATCGGCCCCAACCGCAAGCTGTGACAACCCCAAAACGCAGCCCACAATCATTACCTGAGCCATACGCTTTAGAGCAAAATCAAATGTACACATAGCAATCCCTCCGCTGGCAAATTTCCTTATCACGCAAAATACGCCCAACCCCAAACGCACAACTGCATCGCCAAGAGGGCGTAAAGCGCGGCTAGCACATCGTCAATCATAATGCCCAGCCCACCGCTGACCTTTTTATCGGCAAAGGACACCGGCCAGGGTTTGGCAATATCAAACAGACGAAATAAAACAAAACCTAAAACAATCCAGCCCCAGCCGGCGGGCGCCCAGAGCATGGTAATCCAATAGCCAATGATTTCATCCCAGACAATCCCTGGATGATCGTGCACGCCCAGTGCCCGGGAGCTGCGATCGCACCAGTAAACACCAACCGCAAAGCCTACGATTATCACGGCAATATACAGTGCTAAGGGTAAATCACTGATTAACCAGTACAGCGGAATCGCCGCTAACGTACCGAAGGTGCCCGGTGCTTTGGGGGCCATGCCCGCGCCAAAACCAAAAGCAAAGAAGTGGTTGGGATTGGTGTACAACTGGCGCCAGCTGGGTTTGGGGAGTGAGTTAGTCATAATTTAAAAGTGCTGATATCCGGTTATTGAACTTTGGTAGACATCGCCTTGCCACTGGCAATGAACACCCGCACCACTGACAATACGTCCGATCACTGTCGCCTCCAGTTTGCCCTCGGCTTGCAACATCGCAAGGGCTGGCATATTCTCGGCCGCCACGGTAAAGACCAGCTCGTAATCATCCCCACCGGAGGTGGCAAGTCGCACCGCATCGCTTTCGCCTGCTTCTGCCAGCGCTGCACTCATGGGTAGCTGATCTAAATCCAGTTCGGCGGCGACATCGCTGGCCTGACAAATATGATTTAAATCGGCCAGTAATCCGTCGGATATATCTTGAGCGCTGTTGGCTATTTTGCGCAACAGCTGCCCTTCTGCGACTCTCGGACTGGGCCGATAATAACGGTCGCGCAAATAGTCACTGCGGCTATCGGTGCTGTCGTCGTCCAAAACGGCCAATGCGGCGGCGGCATCGCCCAAGCAGCCTGTCACTAACACAAAGTCTCCGGGCTCGGCTCCGTCGCGGCGCAGCGCCTCGGCAGGCGGTACCTGACCCAGCATGTGAATACCCACCGACAACGGACCCTGCGTGGTATCACCACCAATCAGCACACAACCGAATTGTTTGGCGCAGGCTTTTAACCCACGGCTAAAAGTCGCCACCCAGTCGCGGCGGCACTCACTGTCCCATTCGCTCGGCAAGGTCAGTGATAAGGTAAACCACTGGGGCTCGGCCCCCATAGCGGCCATATCACTTAAATTAACGCGCAAACTGCGCTCGGCGATCAAGTCCGCAGGCGCAGTCGCCGGGAAATGCACATCGGCCACCAAGGTATCGGTGGCAACCGCGAGGTGTTGCTCCACCGATGGTTGAATCAGAGCGGCGTCATCACCAATTCCCAGCAATACCGAGTCCGGCAATATTTCATCCGGCGCTGGTTTCAGGTAGTGATTGATAAGCTCAAATTCGCCGGCCGCCACAACTTATCTCTTATTGCGATTGGCGGACACTTCCAGCCCGCGCGTTTGCTCGGCGGCGCGATCGAGAACACCGTTCACAAATTTATGGCTGTCGGTGGCGCCGAATTTTTTCGACAGTGCTACCGCTTCGTTAATCACTACTTTGTAGGGCACATCGATGCGGTACTTCAACTCGTAACAAGCCAGACGCAACACCGCTTCGGTGACTGGGTCCAGCTCTTCATCGTTGCGATCTTGCAGGTGCGGCGAGTAAATGGCCTGCACCTCATCAAGCCGCGCTGGCACCTGATGCAATATTTCATGAAAATAAGCGACGTCGACATTTTTCATGTCGTATTCAGTGCGAAAGGACGCCTCGATAATATTGACGCTATTGCCGGACATCTTCCACTGATACAGCCCTTGCACGGCATAGTGCCTAGCTTTGCGTCGGGCCGATGGTGAAACATTATTGCCGTCTGTCATTACACTTTACCCAACAGAGAAACCATTTCGAGTGCGGTGGAAGCCGCCTCAACACCTTTGTTGCCCGCTTTAGTCCCTGAGCGTTCGATGGCCTGCTCGATGGTGTCGACCGTTAACACACCAAAGGTGATGGGTACACCGGCGTTGAGCGACACTTGCGCTAAGCCTTTGGTGCACTCACCCGCGACGTAATCAAAATGCGGGGTGCCACCGCGAATCACCGCGCCTAGGGCGACAATGGCATCGTACTTGTTTTTGGCGGCAATCTTTTGTGCCACCAACGGAAACTCAAACGCACCCGGTGCGTAATAAACAGTAACCTGATCGTCACTGATACCGTGCCGACGCAAGGTGTCCAGTGCGCCGTCTTTTAGGCTCTCTACCACAAAGCTGTTCCAGCGGCTGACAATCAGGGCGTACTGCCCACTAGAGGCGGAAAAATCGCCTTCGATGACATTTATACTCATAGTTCTCTCACTTACGGTTCAATTCAATTCGTTTTTGCGACATTCGAGTCGGTTTAATTGCTTTCTGGGCTGACGTAGTCCACCACTTCCAAGTCAAAGCCCGACAGCGCAGAAAAGCGCATCGGGGCCGACATAACCCGCATTTTGCTCACGCCCAGGTCGCGCAAAATTTGCGAGCCGGTGCCCACCTGTTTGTACACCACATCGGGACTGCGGCGCTGCTGACGACCAGACAACAACCAGTCGATCGACTCTTCTACGTCGCTGGTACACTCATCGTGGCAAATTAACACCAAAACACCACACCCCTGCTGGTTAATATGCTCCAGTGCGCCGCCGTAGGTCCAGGAACTCGCGCCATCGGTGGCGGGCCGTTTAATGGCGAGCAAATCGCGGGCGGTATCCATCACATGCACGCGTACCAACGTCGGCTCATCCGGTGTTATCTCGCCTTTAACCAAGGCAAAGTGCAAGTCGCCGCGCGCGGTATCGCGGTAGGTATGCAGGGCAAAATCGCCGTATTGGGTTTGCACCGAGCGCTGATTAATACACTCCACTGTCTGCTCTTTGGTCGCGCGGTAGTGAATCAGCTCGGCGATGGTGCCAATTTTTAAGCCGTGAACTTTGGCAAACTCTTCCAGCTCAGGGCGGCGTGCCATGGAACCATCTGGGTTCATAATCTCGACAATCACCGCGGCGGATTCGAACCCCGCCATACGCGCCAAGTCACAGCCGGCCTCGGTATGACCTGCGCGGCTCATCACCCCACCGGGCTGCGCCATAATCGGGAAGATATGCCCCGGCTGCACAATATCGGCAGGTTTAGCATCACCCGACACCGCTACACGCACAGTGCGCGCCCGGTCAGCCGCGGAAATACCCGTGGTAACGCCTTCGGCCGCCTCGATAGAGGTAGTAAAATTAGTCGAGTGTTTGGCTTTATTGTCCTGCACCATTAACGGCAAGCCCAGCTGGGTGCAGCGCTCGGGGGTTAGGGTCAGACAAATAAGGCCGCGTGCATGGCTGGCCATAAAATTGATATCTTCGGCCCGCACCTGCTCGGCCACCATAATCAGGTCGCCTTCATTTTCGCGGTTTTCATCGTCCATTAAGATAATCATTTTGCCTTGGCGCAGATCATCCAATAATTCGTCTACAGTATTTAATTCCATCACTTATTAAAGCCGTGTTCGGTTAAAAATGATTCGGTAATGCCATCGCTGGCAGCGGCTGCGTCCCCTTGCAGTAGACGCTCAAGATAGCGCGCCAGTACATCCACTTCCAGGTTCACCAGACTGCCGGCCTGATAACTGGCCATAATCGTTTGCGCCAGAGTATGGGGCACAATATTGAGCTCAAAGGTGCAACCTTCAACCTTATTGACGGTAAGGCTGGTGCCATCTACCGTAATCGAGCCCTTGTGGGCAATATATTTCGCCAAGGCTTGCGGCGCCCGAATGGCAAAGCGCTCCGAGCGGGCGTCTGGCTGGCGGCTGACCACCTCGCCCACACCATCGACATGGCCACTGACGATATGACCACCTAAGCGGGTGGTAGGCAACAAGGCCTTTTCTAAATTAACCCGCTGGCCCACGCGCCATTGTTCGATGGTGGTCAGAGCCAAGCTTTCGCGCGAGACATCGGCGCGGTAGCCATCGCCTGGCAACTCCACCACGGTCAAGCATACGCCGTTAGTGGCGATGGAATCACCTAACGCCACATCAGTTAAGTCCAGCTGGCCGGTGCGAATATAGAGGCTAATATCACCACTTTTAGGGGTGATGGCTGCTATTTCGCCGACCGCTTCAATAATTCCTGTAAACACACTTTCGCCTTAGTCGCTTAAGAGTCAAAATCCGGAACCGCGGTAATCCGCCAGTCCTGGCCGATGGCCCGCATATCTTTAATGTCCAGCGGCAACTGCCCCGCCATGGCATCGATTGGCAGATCAAACAACCCGCGCGCTTTGTTACCCAACAACTTGGGTGACATATAGATAACGAGTTCATCTAAAAGCCCTAAACGCAGGAAGCTGCCCGCCACTTTGGCGCCTGCCTCAACCAACACCTCGTTGATCTCGCGCTTGGCCAATTCTTGCACCACCGCCAGCGGACTGACCCGACCCTCGCGCGCAGGCAACACCAAGTGCTCGACATGATCGGGCCAACCGGCCGGATCAACTTCTTCGGTGTGTATCAGCAGTATAGGCGAGGTAATTTGCACCAGTGGCGCATCCGGGGTTAACCGACCGGTGGAGTCCAGAATTACTCGCAGCGGCTGGCGAATATCGCCCTCAGCTGGGGCCTCCAACCAATCTTCCCGGCGCACCGTCAACGAAGCGTTGTCCAATAATACGGTGTCCACACCAGACAAAATCGCGCAACTGGCGGCGCGCAGGCGCTGCACATCCTCGCGCGCGCGCCGGGCGGTAATCCACTGGCTTTCGCCGCTAGCCATTGCCGTGCGGCCATCCAGGCTCATGGCCATTTTGCAACGTATAAAGGGACGGCGGCGCGTCATACGACGCACGAAGCCGCGGTTAAGTGCCAGAGCTTCATCTTCCAACACTGGGCCGGCAACCGGAATGCCGGCCTCAGCAATCAATTCGAGCCCACGACCCGCCACTTGTGGATTGGGATCCTCCATGGCATAGACGACGCGAGCGATGCCGGCGTCGATAATCGCTTGGGCACAAGGGCCGGTGCGGCCGGTGTGACTGCAAGGCTCTAGCGTGACGTAACAAGTGGCGCCGCGGCACGCCTCGGCGCGCGCGCTCAGCGAGTCGGGGGCGAGCCCGGCCTGTGAACAGGCATCGCGCATCGCGTTGATTTCGGCGTGGTGATCACCAGCACGCTGGTGCCAGCCGCGACCAATTACTTGACCGTCGCGCACCAAAACGCAACCGACCGCCGGATTGGGGGTTACGGTATAAATACCACGGCGAGCGAGGCTAAGCGCCTCGGCCATGTAGACGCTATCATTCATGTGGGGGTTCGTCATACTTCAGAGCCTAGACCCTAGGGCGTATCGAGCGAGTCCCGCTCCTGCCCCTCAAGGCGGTCAATCTCTTGGCGGAACTCGTGCAAGTCTTTAAAGCTGCGATAGACCGAGGCGAAACGCACATAAGCGACTTCATCTAGGTTGCGCAACTCATCCATTACTTTTTCACCCAGTCGGCGCGATTTAACTTCGCGCTCGCCGGTGGCTTGTAGAAAGTGCTTAATATTAGCAATCGCGGTTTCAATGGCCTCAACCGACACCGGACGCTTTTCTAAGGCGCGCTGCAGGCCTGCACGAAGCTTAGCCTCATCAAAAGGCTCACGAGTGCCATCTTGCTTGATGATACGTGGCATCACCAATTCGGCAATTTCGTAGGTGGTAAAGCGCTCGTGACAAGCGAGACACTCACGTCGACGACGCACCTGATCGCCCTCGGCGACTAAGCGGGAATCGATAACTTTGGTTTCTTCGGCGCTGCAAAACGGACAGTGCATGAAAAGGCCTCACTTGGCGCAAGTTGCGCGCATATTAGCACAAAAGTTCGGCATTCTTAATTCTTTTAGTTGTCTGCTCTGTACCCCCACCCCACCCCAAAAACGATAAAAACCGCCCTGAGGCGGTTTTTATTTCGAATCTGGCCTAATTACTTAAGAGGGATCGTCCGCAGCAGCGGGGGCAGACGTCATTTGCTGCATCGCATTGTTGTAGCCAGACACTTTCACCCAGTAAACAATCCACAGAATCAGTGATGCCAAACCGAGAAACATACCCAAAATCGGAATTAAAGTAAGCAGCGCAAAAATTGTGTAGAGCAAACCGATGGTTTTAGCGCCTTCAGAAGGGTCGGGGGTGCCATTTTCGGTGTGTTTATTGTTAATGGCCTCTGACACTTTTAAGACAGTGAAGATAATCCAACCCATGTTAAATAACGGAATCAGGTTTAACCACACCAAACCCGGCTCCATTTTGCGGTTTTGCGGTCCGGCCAAACGCAAAGCTTTGGACAAGCTCAGCATATACAACACAAAAATGACAATGAATATCAGCAGAAAAACCAGCCCAACACCACCAAACAGCATTCCCATCGCATCATTATTCATATTATTCTCCAAATCCTTATTACATTTTTTTTGTCAGAGATGACCGAACTATTTTTACCAATATCCCGTTCAAGGGCAAGCAAAAAACCTACATCCGCTGGCGCATGGCCTCAAACAAAAACACCCCAGTGGCGACAGACACATTTAAGCTGCTGACCGTGCCCGCCATGGGAATTTTCACCAAGCCGTCACAGGTCTCGCGGGTTAAACGGCGCAACCCGGCACCTTCGGCGCCCATCACCAATGCCAGCGGACCGGCTAAGTCGGCACTATAAATGGTATCGGTGGCCTCACCTGCAGCGCCTTTGACCCAAACACCACGCTCTTTAAGTTTGGTCAACGCACGAGCCAAGTTGGTTACAGGAATAAAAGGCACCACTTCGGCGGCGCCGCAGGCCACTTTGCGCGCTGTGGGGTTAAGGCTCGCGGCGTTGTCTTTGGGAGCAATCACCGCGTGCACTCCGGCCGCATCGGCCGAGCGCATACAGGCGCCTAAGTTATGCGGATCAGTCACACCATCGAGCACCAGAAAAAAAGGTGGCTCGTCTAAGGTGTCGAGCAGCTCGTACAAGTAATGCTCGTCGTATTGCTTGCCCGGACGGGCCAAAGCAATCACCCCCTGGTGATTGGCGTCGGCCGCCAGTGCATCCATTTTTTTGCGCGAGGCCTCTTCAATGGCAATGCCATTTTGCCGCGCCAAGCCCAACAGCTTTTGCACCCGCTGGTCGCTGCGCCCCTGCAGCACCATCAAGCTCAGCACTCGCTCGGGCTGACTTTTTAACACGGCCTGTACGGCATGCACGCCGTACAACGTTTCTGATTTACTCACGTTCTTCTACCTCAGAGGCGGGGTTGGGCCCGCCGTATCTATCTTTCCAAAACAGCATGGCATTGGTGCGTCTAAGGCTTCTTTTTAAAGCGCGCCAGCGTTTTCTTAAATCCAGCTGCTGCCTTCGCAAGTAGAGATCGGTTCTTTTGCGCTGCAGGTTTTTGCGTCGATCGAACCTGCGAATTTTGCGCCTGTGAATCAGCTTGCGAGCCGGCGTTAGAGCCATTTTTCGATCTCCTCTTGCGTGGCTTGGGGGCATCTCCCGCTTTGTGCCGCGATTTGTGACCGCCATTAGAAGCGGGACTGCGTCCACCCTTTCCTGACTGCCCCTTACCTCGACCCTTACCTTTACTGGCCGGCGCCTTGCTGGCCCGACGTTTGTTTTTAACCGACTCCAGCTCAAAGTCAATTTTGCGTTCGTCCAGACTGACCCGCACCACGCGCACCGAGAGCTCATCTCCCAAACCAAATACTTGGCGAGTGCGCTCACCCACCAAACGGTGCTTGGCAGCATCAAAACGGTAGTAATCGTGTGGCAGTGAAGTTACATGGATTAATCCATCCACGTAAATATCCACCAGCTCAACAAACAAACCAAAGCCTGTCACTGAGCTGACTACGCCCTGGAATACATCGCCGACTTTGTCTTGCAGATATTCACACTTAAGCCAGCTGACTACATCGCGTGTGGCCTCATCGGCGCGGCGCTCAGACAGTGAGCAGTGCTCCCCCAACGCCACCATGGCAGGCACATCGTAGGGGAATATTTTTTCCACCGGAATAGGTTTAACACCCTCAACCCGCACCACGTGTTTGGACTCGGCCTGCGAGCGCACTACCGAGCGTATGGCGCGGTGACCAGCAAGTCACCGCGCCATACGCTCGG
>NZ_JAUOQM010000033.1:0-914 GCF_030547685.1 Gilvimarinus sp. 2_MG-2023
TACGCACAAGCTGATCGATGCGCTGGAGCTGGTAGGCGTGCGGGTGCTCGATCATATGATTGTCGGCGACGGCAGCGTGACCTCTTTTGCCGAGCGGGGCCTGATTTAGCCTGTTACGGGTTAAAAAGCACATTTTTTGCCTAAAAAAGCAGCTAAGCGTTGCTATTGAAGGGCGCTTTTGGTATAAAACGCGGCTCTTCGCGGCCGGGTTGCTGAATGTAAGCTTCCATCAAGGCCCTCGTGGGAATATTCGGACGTTTCGAACCCCTCGAGTACAGGCCGCATTGGTACAAATTGGCTGCTCAATGAATCCAGCTCTGGGCCGTCTGGGTCGATGCTCACCCAGTTGGCGCAGCGCGTTATAAATTGGTTAAGAGGCAACTCCATGTCTAAGGTATGTCAGGTTACCGGCAAGCGTCCTGTAACTGGAAACAACGTTTCTCACGCAAAAAACCACACTAAGCGTCGTTTTTTGCCGAACTTGCACACTCACCGTTTCTGGGTAGAAGCCGAGAAGCGTTTTGTTAAATTGCGCATTTCTACTAAAGGTATGCGTATCATCGACAAGCGTGGCATTGATGCTGTTCTAGCTGAACTGCGTGCTCGCGGTGAAAAAGTCTAATCTAGGAGAATAAGTCATGCGCGAGAAGATTCGTCTGAACTCTAGTGCCGGTACCGGTCATTTCTACACGACCGACAAGAACAAGCGCACCATGCCTGAGAAAATGGAGATCAAAAAATACGATCCCGTTGTTCGCAAGCATGTGATGTACAAAGAAGGCAAAATCAAGTAAGTCGATTTTGCGCTTCAACAAAAAAGCCCGGCCAGCGATGGTCGGGCTTTTTTGTATCTAACATCTGATGACAGAAGTCTGAGGACGGACGCTATACTCTTGCTGAACGCTGAACGCTGA
>NZ_JAUOQM010000033.1:977-3484 GCF_030547685.1 Gilvimarinus sp. 2_MG-2023
TGAACGCTGAACGCTGAACGGATGTTTTTGCGTCAGACCTCAGACGTCAGTCATCCAACATTTCAATTCGGATAAATCGTCTCGACTCCATCGGGACGACCCAGTAGCAGTACATCCGCCCCCATGTGGGCAAAAAGGCCATTGGCCACCACGCCGGTGATCTGGTTGATTTGCAGCTCCAGCTCTTTCGGGTTCACGATTGATAGATTGTGTACATCGACAATGACGTTGCCGTTATCGGTGGTGACGCCTTCGCGGTACACCGGGTCGCCGCCGAGTTTCACCAGCTCGCGACTCACGTAAGAGCGCGCCATAGGAATTACTTCCACCGGCAGTGGAAAGCGGCCCAACACTTTGACCCATTTGCTTTCGTCGGCGATGCAAATAAATTCGCGGGCTACCGCGCGCACAATCTTTTCGCGGGTGAGTGCTGCTCCGCCGCCTTTAATGAGAGCCAGTTGAGCGTTGGACTCGTCGGTGCCGTCAATATAGGCGACTAGTTCATTGACTTCGTTTAAGTCCAGCACCTCAATGCCTTGAGACTTTAGTCGTTGCGCCGAAGCGTCGGAGCTGGCTACTGCGGCGGCGAAATCGCCTTTCAACTCGGCCAGCATATCGATGAAAAAATTGGCGGTGGAGCCGGTGCCAATGCCGAGTACGCTGTCTTTATTCAGCTTGGGAGCAATGTGATCGATGGCGGCGCGCGCCACGTCTTGTTTTAGTTGATCCTGGTTCATAATGCCCTCGCCCGTTGGTTTTCACTGATTATACGCTCTCATTGAGCAATTATCAGTGTCTGTGCTGCTTCTGAGCGTGTAACGACAGGCCAAATTGTTTATCATGCAGCGGTTTCTATTCTTTTAATTTAAGGCACTGTTATGGCCGATTCTTACATCAAACGAATTCTCAATGCGCGTATCTACGATCTGGCGATCGAGACCCCCCTTGAGTCTGTGCGCTTAATCTCGCAGCGCACCGATAATAACGTGTTGCTCAAGCGCGAAGATTTGCAGCCGGTATTTTCGTTTAAGATTCGCGGCGCCTATAACAAATTGCTGCAACTGAGCGAGCAAGAGCGCGCCTGCGGTGTGATTGCCGCCTCGGCGGGCAACCATGCACAGGGCCTGGCGCTGGGTGCTCAGCACCTGGGGGTTAAGGCGGTGATTGTTATGCCGCGCACCACCCCGGCCATTAAAGTAGATGCAGTGCGAGCACGCGGTGCTAAGGTTATTTTGCATGGCGACAATTTTGATGAAGCCGCCACTCATACGCAAAAATTGATTGCAGAGAAAGGCTACACCTATATTCACCCGTTTGATGACCCGGATGTGATTGCCGGTCAGGGTACTGTGGCGATGGAAATTCTGCGCCAGTACCCCAAGCATATTGATGCGATTTTTGTGGCGGTTGGTGGCGGTGGCTTGTGTGCCGGTGTGGCGGCCTATGTGAAATACGTGCGCCCGGATGTCAAAGTGTTTGCGGTTGAATCGCAAGAGTCTGCTTGTTTGGCCGCTGCGATGGAGAAGAGTCGGCGCGTGAAATTGCCCCAAGTGGGAATCTTTGCCGAAGGTGTGGCGGTCGCGCAAATCGGGAAAGAGACTTTTAAAGTCATCAAGAACAATATTGATGGTGTGATTACCGTTAATACTGATGAAATCTGTGCGGGTATTAAAGATATTTTCGAAGACACCCGCTCTATTGCCGAGCCGGCCGGTGCCGTGAGCCTGGCGGGCCTGAAAAAATATGTAGCGGAAAATAATATCAGTGGCCAAACCTTAGTCGCCATTGATAGCGGAGCCAATATCAATTTTGATCGCCTGCGTTATATTTCTGAGCGCACCGAAATCGGTGAAAAACGTGAAGCGGTTTTGGCAGTGACGATTCCCGAGCGCCCGGGTGCCTATAAAGCTTTTTGTCAGGCATTGGGTAAGCGCAGCATCACCGAATTTAACTATCGTTATGCTGACAGCGATCAAGCGCGCATTTTTGTCGGCGTACAGGTGAGCTCCGACCCCGCCGATCGCGATGAATTGGTTCGTGATCTGCGAGAGCAAGGTTACGATTTAGTCGACATGACTGACAACGAGTTGGCCAAGCTGCACATTCGTCATATGGTGGGTGGGCACGCCGCCGGGGTCGAGAACGAAATGGTGTTTCGCTTCGAATTTCCCGAACGCCCCGGTGCCCTGCTGCAGTTTTTAAATCAGGTGGCCGGCCGCTGGAATATCTCCCTGTTCCACTACCGCAACCACGGCTCCGCTTTTGGCCGCGTACTGGTCGGTATGGAAGTGCCACACAAAGAGCGCGCGCAGGTGCGCAAATTCTTGACCGAGATTAACTATCCATTTTGGGAAGAAACGGATAATGAAGCCTATCAGTATTTTTTGAGTTGAGGCGGGAAAGTCTGACGTTAGATGTCTGACGTCAGACGCTAAAATTAGGACGCTGGACGCTGGACGCAGAAGCGCCTGGAGTGGAAAATAATTTCGCGTTCTGCGTTCTGCGTT
>NZ_JAUOQM010000033.1:3661-27741 GCF_030547685.1 Gilvimarinus sp. 2_MG-2023
TTCTGCGTTCTGCGTTCTGCCCCCATCTCAACCAATCACTCCCTCTTCCGTCGCTACCGCATCCAAGCCAATATCCCACGGCTCCAAAGGCAGTTGCTCTACCTCCTGGCAGCTGTGGGCGATACCGATCAATCGCGGTTTGCTAAAGCCTGGCAGACGGCGTTTAAAGGCAAAGGTGGTATCGTAGAAGCCACCGCCCATTCCCAGTCGGCCACCGCTGCGGTCAAAACCCACTAAAGGTAGTAATACAACATCCAGGTGTTGCGGTGACAGCGGTGCGGCCCTGTGTTTTATCGGCTCGGGAATACCGAAACGATTGCGCCGAAAAAGGGTTTGAGCGGCAAAGGGCGTAAACCACAATTGGCGTGTGTGCCAGGGGTGCAATACCGGCAGGTAACAGGCTATACCATGCTGCCAGGCCCAGTGGGCAATGGGGCGCGGGTCGAGCTCGCCATCGGCGGGCCAGTACAGAGCAATGTGACGGGCGCGCTTGAGCCAAGATTGGCGTGTGAGAATATCAACCAGCGCTTGGGCGGCAAAGGATTGTTGCTGACTGGAAAGGGTTCGGCGTTTGTTGCGCAACTGGCGGCGCAGTTGGCGTTTGCCTGATTCAGAATCCATGATGAAAGTAAAACCCCAGAATGCCGCTGTCAATTGGGCCTTGAACCCTAAAGTTCAAGGGGTGGCCCCAGCGATGTCATTAGGCTTTCCGTCGTGCGGACATGCTCACAAACACCAGCGAGGAGCTACCGGGTACAGCATTATCGGCTCAAGGACATAGTCGACTGGCGTACATCCCAGGGTAGTTATAATTATAACGTATTTTGGGTCGTTAACCCAAAATTTAGTGGGAAATCGAGCGCAAGGTCAGTCTATAAGCGCCTTCCACAAGGTGTTTTAGCTGAATGGATTTGAGGCTTGAGGCCGGCATTTGGCGCTAAGCCTGCCGCTTTTGCACCTTATTAAACCCCAGTGGATGCCGGGGCGAGTTGTCGTCGGTATCGGGCGGTGAGGAGGGTGAGGCTAGGTTAGCTGGCGCTGAGTTGATCCAGCTGCGCTTCAATCTTTTGCTGCATCCGCAGCAGTGATTCAGGGTCGAGAGACTGATTGCTGCCCGAGGATTGAGCGACTAGCAGCTCGTGGCTCAGGTTCAGCGCTGCCATGACGGCGATGCGCTCCAGGCCAATAACGCTGCCAGAGTTTTTAATCATGCGCATCCGCTCATCCAATACCTGGGCCGATTCAATCAGGGCGTGGCGCTCTTCATCGGGGCAGGCGACTTGGTAGTCTTTGTCGAGAATACGTACATTGATCGTTTGATTGCTCATGGGAGCCTCATTTTATTCGGATTCCAGACTTTTTAAACGAGTGATCATTGCCTCAACCCGGGTGCGGGCTAAGTCATTCTTTTCAATTAGGCGCACGCGCTCGCGTTGCCAGTCACTCTCGCGCTGCTTGAGCTCGATATTTTCCTTGTGCAAGCGTGCGGATTGCCTGAGCAATTCATCCAGCTTGGCATCCAGCGTATTGATCCGTTCGTCAGACATGAATAAGACCCGTTGGTAAACGGTAGATACTATAATTGCCCTAGCTTGCAGGGGTCAATTACTCTTGATGTAATTTCTAGCTTATACGCGCAGAGTGCGAATATCAAAGGCATTTTTGTGCGCTGTCACACGTCGCCCCCGAGCGCGTGGCTCGCTGTGCTAGCATAGGCGCCTTATTAGGAGTGGTTTTATATGTCTGAATTGGAAAAAGTTGCCAACCCATTTGACGATTGGGATGAGCGATTTGCGCCGTTAAACGCGCTCAATAGCCCGGCTGAATTGCAGGGTATGTTGTGTGGCCGTCTCTGTGGTCAGGCCATGAACGAAGCCGACTGGCTGCGGTTGGTCAGTGATTTTATGGCTCTCACCGAAGAGCCCGACCAACCTACCACCAACGCATTGTTGGAATTTTTAACGCAAACCCGCCAGCAATTATCGGGCGAAGGGTTTAGCTTTGTTTTGTTGCTGCCCGACGACGAGCAAGGCATGGCCGAGCGAGTGGAGGCTCTGTCGCAGTGGTGTCACGGTTTTCTCAGCGGCTTTGGCGCCTCTGGCGCGGCCGAACAGGGTCAGTTGGAGCAAGAGATCGCCGACACCCTGGAAGACTTTTCTGCGATTGTGCAGGTGGCCGCCGACGACAACGATGCAGCCAGCACCGAGGCGGATTTTATTGAGGTGGCCGAGTATGTGCGTATGTCCGCTCTCACCTTGTTTCAGCACTATCACCCAGAGGCGGCCGAGTCCAATGACGCCGCTCAGGGCAACACCCCCAAAACAGTACACTGATTGCTATGAGAATTGCTAAATCTGAGTTCGCCCGCCGCCGCAAAGCGCTGATGGACGTTATGGAGCCGGATAGCATTGCTATTGTACCGGCGGCGCCGGAGCGCACCCGCTCGCGCGATACCGAATATGTGTATCGCCAAGACAGCGACTTTTTTTATCTGACCGGCTTTGCTGAACCCGAGGCGGTGCTGGTGTTGATTCCGGGGCGCGAGCACGGCGAGTTTGTGCTTTTTTGTCGCGATCGCGATCCCGAGCGAGAAATCTGGGACGGCTATCGCGCCGGCCCCGCTGGTGCCTGTGATCAATACGGCGCCGATGACGCTTTCCCTGTGGATGATATCGACGATATTCTGCCGGGCCTACTCGAAGGGCGCGAGCGCGTCTATTATGCCATGGGCAAAGATGCCGGCTTCGATCGGCAGGTAATGGAGTGGGTTAATACCATCCGTGCCAAAGTGCGCTCTGGGGCGACCCCGCCCGGCGAGTTTCTCGACCTCGCCCACTTTCTGCACGATAACCGACTGTATAAAAGTGCGGCGGAGATTCGTGTGATGCGCGAGGCCAGTGAAATATCCGCCCGTGCTCATGTGCGCGCCATGCAATACTGCCAGCCCGATGTGATGGAGTACCAGTTAGAGGCCGAAATTCTGCACGAGTTTGCTATGGCTGGGGCCCGCTCTCCGGCCTACAACTCGATTGTGGGCGGTGGCAAAAACGGCTGCATATTGCACTATGTGGAAAATTCAGCTGCGTTAAAAGCAGGTGATTTGGTCTTGATCGACGCCGGCTGTGAGCTAGAGAATTACGCCGCCGATATCACCCGCACCTTCCCGGTGAGCGGCACCTTTAATGCCGAGCAAAAAGCGCTTTACGAGCTGGTGCTGGCGGCGCAAGAGGCCGCACTGACCACGATAAAGCCCGGTGCTCACTGGAACGAACCGCACGAAATATCGGTGCGTACCATCACTCAGGGTCTGCTGGATCTGGGGCTGCTTAATGGCGAGCTGGATACCCTGATCGAAGAGGGCGCTTACCGGCGTTTTTATATGCATCGCATCGGCCACTGGCTGGGAATGGACGTGCACGATGTGGGTGATTACAAGGTCGGCGGCGAGTGGCGAGTGCTAGAACCCGGCATGGTAATGACCGTTGAGCCCGGCATTTATGTCGCCCCCGATGATGACACAGTTGCCAAAAAGTGGCGCGGTATTGGTATTCGAATTGAAGATGACGTGCTGGTTACCAAAAACGGCTACGATATCTTATCCAAAGATGTGCCTAAAACCGTGAGTGAAATCGAAGCGCTTATGGCCAGTGCTCAAACCCGGCGGAGCACCTAAACCTTGGCCGAGGTGGATATTGCCATTATCGGTGGTGGCCTGGTGGGGGCCAGCGCCGCCCTCTTGTGCGCCCGGGCCAACCCACGGTGGCGCATTGCCATCATTGACCCGCAGCCTGCCCCCACCGAGGCACCGGTGGGGCGGCCCAGTTTCGACGCACGCTCCAGTGCCCTGTCCGCCGGCAGTGTCGAGTGCTTACAGCAGTTGGGTTGCTGGGCGACACTGGCCGATAGCGCCGGTGCTATTCGGCAGGTGCATGTGTCCGATCGCGGTTATTTACCCGGCCAAAGGCTGAGTGCGGCCGAGTTTCAGCGCGATGCGCTAGGGTATGTGGTGCCTAATGTGGCTTTGGGGCAAGCTCTGTTTGCTGCCCTGTCACAGGTGGGCCACCTAAAAACACTCACCGATACCGTCCAAAATATCGAATTTAACCGCGAGCAGGCCAGCCTGAACTTGCAGTCCGGTTCTACCCTAAGCGCGCGTTTGGTACTAGTGGCCGATGGCGCGCAATCGGCCACCCGTGAGAGCCTCGGCATAGGCACCCGGGACCATCACTATCAGCAGCAGGCGGTAATTGCCAATGTGCGTGTCAGCCAGCCACATAAAGGCGTTGCTTACGAGCGGTTTACCGATCAGGGGCCGATAGCACTTTTGCCACTAGCGCCGGATCGCGAGCTGGCTTTGGTGTGGACTCTACCGCCTGCCACAGCCGATAGCGCCCGCCATTGGCGCGATGAACAGTTTCTTGCCGAGCTGCAAAACCGGTTTGGCCACCGCTTGGGGCGGTTCCAGTCGGTCAGCGAGCGGGTGAGTTACCCGCTCGTGCGCCGCGAAGCGACCGAGCAGGTGCGCTCGCGTCTTGTATTATTAGGTAATGCCGCCCACTCATTGCACCCGGTGGCCGGGCAGGGTTTTAACCTAGCGCTGCGAGATTGTGTGCAGCTGGCGCGGTATTTATCTGAGACGGACCCGGGCGCCTTGCCCGAGTTATCGGCATATCAACAGGCGCGCCGTAAGGATCAAGCAGTTACCACCATCGTGGGCGACGCCATGGTCCGCCTGTTCAGCCGCCGCGATCCGGGCGCGGTCACCCTGCGCCACCTCGGCTTACTGGGGCTAGAGGCGCTGCCCCCTCTAAAAATTGGCTTCGGTCGACACATGATGGGCCTAGCTGGCAGTCAGACTTCGAGCTCGGGCGAGTGCGCTTGCGGTTCGGCCATTGAGGGCGGTCAACATGGCTGAGCGGCAGGTGGATATTATTGTGGTTGGCGCCGGTATGGTGGGTGCCGCCTGCGCATTGCAGCTGCAACAGCGTTTTGCCGGTAAGCAAATTGCTCTGGTGGCGCCCGAGCCTGTGCAGGTGTCTGCGCCTGAGCCATTTGACCCGCGTGTGGTGGCGCTGACCGAGCGCTCCCGCTCGCTGCTGGCTGACCTCGGGGTGTGGCAGACACTGGCCGATACGCGGGTTTGCCCCTACCGGCGAATGGACGTGTGGGATGGCGAGGGGGCCGGCAGTATTCAATTTGACAGTGCTGAACTCGGCCGCGATACTCTGGGCCATATTGTCGAGAATCGGTTAATCGTACAAGAGCTGTTGCAGCGGATCGCGCACAGCGAAATCGAGCCGGTAGCCGCCAGTGTTAAGTCGCTGGTATTTGCGCCCCAGGCCGTAGCCGGTGTGGTGCTGGATAACGGCGACACTCTTAAAGCCCCCCTGACCATTGCTGCCGATGGGGCGCGCTCCAGTCTGCGCGATATGGCGGGTTTGGCCGTGCGCGAGTGGTCCTACGGGCAGAGCGCGATTGTCACGACCGTTAAAATGCAGCGCAGCCATCAGTTTACCGCGCGCCAACGCTTTACCGCCCAGGGGCCGCTGGCCTTTTTACCTCTGCGCGAAAGCGCACAAGACACAGCGCCTAAGCACTGCTCTATTGTCTGGTCTGCCGAGCAGGCTCTGGCCGATGAGTTAATGGCGCTGGATGACAAAGCCTTTGCCGCACGATTGGGAGAGGCCTTTGAGCATCGTCTGGGCCAGGTCGAGTCGGTGGCCAAGCGCTTTGCCCTGCCACTGGTACAGCGTCACGCGCGCCAGTATGTTTGCCCGGGTTTAGCCTTAGTGGGCGATGCCGCGCACAGTATTCATCCGCTGGCGGGGCAGGGGGTCAATTTAGGTCTGCTCGATGTGGCGGCCCTGACTCAAGAGCTGGTTCGAGCTGCCGAGCGCGATTTGGGGTTGTGCGAATATGCCTCATTGCGGCGCTATGAGCGGTCTCGAATGGGGCATAATCTCAGTATGATGGCGGCGATGGAAAGCTTTAAGCGGCTGTATGGTAGTCGCGACCTATCGGTGCTGCATCTTCGAAATCGTGGTATGGACGCCGTTAACCGCCTGACTCTATTGAAAAATACTCTCGCCGAACAGGCGATGGGTTTGTCTTTGTCATAATAATGTCGATTTATTCTATGAAAATACACGTACTGGCACATTTTTTTAATGCTCTTTTATTGCTGTGGCTTATTGCCGCGGCGGGATTTTTGGCCTCGGAACTGCAGGTTGAGACTGTGTTTGCGGCCGCTGTGACCTTAGTGGTCGCCTATTTTGTCTTTAAGCGCCAGCGCTGGGGTTATTTTGCCGCAGCCGCTTGGGGTTTGGCCTGTTACCAGTTGGCAAAAGAGGAGCTTGCCCTGGAGGTGATTAAACGCCCTGCCATGCTGGGTGGTTTTGCCGTTGTGGTGATTGCGCTTATCTTGCACGAAGTGTTTTGTCGCCGCCCAACCAGAGGGCGCGACCAACCGATGTAACCGCGAGCTTTGCCTTCCCCAGGCCAAAATGATTTTGACCGGTGCTGAATAATTGCCCAGTAGCGGTGTTAGTAAAAATGAGTAGAACTGAACCCAGTTCATCCATTTCACAGTCAATAGATCATTTTTAGGTTCCGCACATGGTTGTGTGGAGTAAGTAGGGAAGCCGGCACAGCCGGTATGCAAAGTCAGTAAGAGGGCGTTATGTCAGAGCAATTGGTCTCAGGTGTGGTTAAGTGGTTTAACGATGCAAAGGGTTACGGGTTTATCGAGCGCGAAGGCGGTCCGGATGTGTTTGTACACTTTCGTGCGATTAACGGCACCGGCCGGCGCACTCTGCTAGAGGGACAGAACGTGTCCTTTGAAGTGGTGCAGGGTCAAAAAGGTCCACAAGCCGAGAATGTCACCGCCGTTTAAGTATTAGGCTCGACGCCCGGCGCGCGCTGAGCTAAAGTGCTGCGCCGGGTGCCGACAGAATTTTAGTTTTCGCCCCTGGCCGCTTGCGGCCCGGGGCTTTTTTGCGTGTGAGTTTTACATTAACAGTAGGGTAGCGGCTTGTCTGATTTAACCGTTGTGATTTGGTTTTTTGTGGTGGTGGCCACGGTGTACTACTGGTGGCGGGCACTAATGGCAAAAGAAGTTGCCCTTCGTGCGGCCGCGCGCCACTGTAAAGAGATGGATATACAGCTGCTCGATCAGAGCGTCTACCTGCGCCGCCTCTGGTTTAAGCGCAATCACAAAGGCGCGCTCAGCCTCTGGCGCGCCTTTTACTTTGAATTTACCTCCACCGGCGAAGACCGCTACACCGGCCGGGTGATCATGCTGGGCCGGCGTATCGAGCAGGTTGAGCTGGATCCGCACCGGGTTCACTAGTGTCCGGCTCTGCTCAGAGATTAGTTTCTTGCGATTTACCCCGCACAATACTGGGCTTGTTCAGGGCAAAGCTTTATAATTCGCGGTTTGGCCCTAGGGGCGTATTTTAGTTGGAGTCCATCATGACAGAGCGTAAAGCACAGGTATCGCGCGATACTCTGGAAACGCAAATCAGTGTTGAGTTAGATCTCGACGGCAGCGGGCGCGGGGAATTTGATACCGGCGTGCCGTTTCTTGAGCACATGATGGATCAGATTGCTCGCCACGGCATGATCGATATGAAGGTGACCTGTAAGGGCGATACCTATATCGACGATCACCACAGTGTTGAGGATATCGGCATTACCATCGGTCAGGCTATTGCCCAGGCGATAGGCGATAAAAAAGGTATTCGCCGCTACGGCCACGCCTATGTGCCGCTGGATGAGGCCTTGTCGCGAGTGGTGATCGATTTTTCCGGTCGCCCCGGCCTGATTATGAAGGTACCTTTTACCCAAAAGCGTGTGGGAGCCTTTGATACCGAGCTGTTTTCCGAATTTTTCCACGGTTTTGTCAACCACGCTCAGGTGACGCTGCACATCGATTGTCTGCGCGGCGAGAACGCTCACCACCAGATCGAGACCGTTTTTAAGGCCTTCGGCCGCGCCGTGCGTATGGCGCTGGAAGAAGATCCGCGTATGGCGGGTATCACGCCCTCCACTAAGGGCAGCCTGTAAGTCATGACAGAAACGGTAGCGGTTATTGATTACGGCATGGGCAACCTGCACTCGGTGGCCAGCGCTTTGGGCAAGGTATCGACGCAAAACGTTGTGGTGACCAGTGATGCGGCCGAGGTCAGCGCCGCCGACCGGGTGATTTTTCCCGGTGTTGGCGCCATTGGCGATTGCATGAGTGAAATCCGCCGGTTGGGGTTTGACCAACTGCTGCGCGAGCAGGTCAGCTCGGGCAAGCCGGTGCTGGGTATTTGCGTCGGTATGCAGGCACTGCTGAGCCACAGCGAAGAAAGTGGCGGTACCGATTGCATCGATCTTTTCCCCGGCCAGGTAAAATTTTTTGGCCACGACTTAAAAAGCGCAGCGGGTGAGCCGTTAAAAGTACCCCACATGGGCTGGAACCAGGTTGCCCAGGTTGAGCATCCGCTGTGGCACAACATTGCCGACCAATCCCGCTTTTACTTTGTTCACAGCTACTATGTGGAAGACACCGGCACCGAGGTTAAAGGTCGCTGCCAGTACGGCGTCGAATTTGCCGCCGCCCTGGGGCGCGACAACTTATTTGCCGTGCAATTTCACCCCGAGAAAAGCCACACCGCAGGCTTACAGTTACTGCAAAATTTCGTTGGCTGGAACGGCCAGAGTTAACGCATCAAGAGAGATTTAACATGCTTATTATCCCCGCCATCGATTTAAAAGACGGCCAATGTGTGCGTTTGCGTCAGGGTCTGATGGACGATTCCACTGTATTCTCCGATGATCCGGTTGCCATGGCGACCAAATGGGTGGATGCCGGTTGCCGCCGTTTGCATCTCGTTGACCTTAACGGCGCCTTTGCCGGCACCCCGGTTAACGGCGATGTCGTGACCGCCATTGCCAAAGCCTACCCCAAATTGCCCATTCAAATTGGTGGCGGTATTCGCTCGGCAGAAACCATCGAGCACTATATTAAAGCGGGCGTTGAATACGTCATTATCGGCACCAAAGCGGTAAAAGAGCCAGAGTTTGTCACCGATATGTGCCGCGAATTCCCAGGCCATATTATCGTTGGGCTAGACGCCAAAGACGGCTGGGTGGCCACCGATGGTTGGGCCGAGGTGTCCGATGTCAAAGCGAGCGATTTGGCCAAGCGTTTTGAGGCCGACGGCGTTAGCTCGATTGTCTACACCGATATCGCACGCGACGGTATGATGCAGGGCGTTAACGTTGAAGCCACCGTTGCCATGGCCCAGGCCTCCAGCATTCCGGTGATTGCCTCGGGCGGCATTACCAATATGGACGATATTCGTGCCTTGAACGCTGTTAGCGACAAAGGCATTTGCGGGGCCATTACCGGCCGCGCCATCTACGAAGGCACATTGGATGTGGCCGAAGCGCAAGATTACTGCGACGGCGCGGAGTAAATTCTATGTCACTGGCAAAACGTATTATTCCCTGTTTGGATGTGGATGACGGCCGCGTGGTTAAAGGCGTGCAGTTTGTCGATATTCGCGATGCCGGTGACCCGGTGGAAGTGGCAAAACGCTACAACGAAGCGGGCGCGGATGAGATTACCTTTCTCGACATTACCGCCAGCCATCAGGGGCGTGACACCACAGCCCACACGGTGGAGCGTATTGCCAGTGAAGTGTTTATTCCCCTGACCGTGGGCGGCGGCATTCGCACGAACGATGATATCCGCCGGATGCTAAACGCCGGTGCCGATAAGGTCGGCATTAACTCTGCCGCAGTGCATAACCCCGACTTTGTAAAAGCCGCCAGCGACCGCTTTGGCGCTCAGTGTATTGTGGTGGCCATCGACGCTAAGCAAGTCAGTGCCGAGGGCGAGCCTTTGCGCTGGGAGATCTTTACCCACGGCGGTCGCAAGCCCACCGGTATTGATGCCGTAGAGTGGGCGACCCGCATGAGCGACTATGGCGCCGGCGAGATACTGCTGACCAGTATGGATCGCGACGGTACTAAAAATGGCTTCGATTTAGCCCTGACTCGCGCTATCAGTGAAGCGGTGCCCGTGCCTGTAATCGCCTCGGGTGGTGTGGGTAACTTGCAGCATTTGGCTGATGGCGTACTAGAAGGGCAAGCCGACGCTGTGTTGGCGGCTAGTATCTTCCACTTTGGGGAGTACACCGTCAATGAAGCCAAGCTGTATATGCAAGAGCGCGGCATTGAGGTGCGTCTGTAGCAAAGCAAGGGAAGTTTGCGCAGACGATTTATCTCGCTCGCGGTAATTGACACAAATAAGCAATGCCGCAGCGACGGCTCGCCGCGGTGAATAGGTACTTAGCTGGCTAAATGTTTAGTGTTAAGCCGCGCGGTACTTTTCTATGACTTTGGCGGCGCCCGGCGCAGCTTCACAGATAAAGTCGATAAACTCACCTACGCCAATTTCAGCATCGGCACGGGTATCGAATGGGCCAATGTCCACGCCCTCACGGGTCATGTAGTACCAGTAGCCAGACTTTTCTACAAAACGGCCAGAGCGGTCAGGTACGCCGCCATTTTCACCGGTGCGGTTATCGTTGCTCATAGGGTTCACCTCGCGATCTTATCCTGTTATATCCGGTTCATTATGACGAATGGCCCGGGGTGCAATTGCACTGTTCCTTTGCGAATACGCCAATAGATGGCGTTGGAGTTGCTGAGCCCTCGATTACTGCGAGTATGTCACTCTATCTGAGCCCAATACAGCCTACCTTAAACTAATTATACGCACTTCCTGTGAGTTTGTTTATATCGTCTTTATCTACTTATAAAAGTTGCTGATAACCAAACTCTATTAATTTAGAGGGCATCTGGCTTTTTGCCTGGCTTTGGAGCTGTGCTGGGGGCATGGTCCACTGGCGCAAAAGGGGCGGCGGGGCTTGGCAGAAACCCGCCCCCGGAGGGCTGGGCGCGACCAATGCCGATGCAGATACCAGTTCAACTCCCTGCTCTGCATACCACTGCTCAGAGACCTGTTCGAGTACCTGAAGAGTTTCTTTATAAGGATGACCAATCGCGATGGCATGGCCCTGAGTTTTGGCCCGTTGTACGGCGAGCAGCAGTTGTCGGTGGATATGCTCGCGGTCAATTTCATGATCGAGAAAAACATCGCGCTTGGCGCTGGCCAAACCGTAAGCTTGAGCCGTTTGGTGGGCAACACTTTGTGCGGTAGTACGGCTGTCGACAAAATAGAGCTTGGCGCGGCGTGCCTCACTCATAGTCCAGCCCATGGGTTGGGGCTCGCGGGTCAAAGCACTGCCCATATGATTATTGAGGCCCACGATGTGTGGGAAATGCGCAATAGATTTGCGTAAGGAGGCGGTAAACTCTGCTCGACTCATCTGTAGTGTCAGGGCGCCGGGTCCGAGTGCTAGCCCCGCCATATTCTCCATGGGGGCGTGGAGTATTTGCTCTTTACCCTGCCTGTGGGTGAGTTCGGCTAAATAGTGGCTGTGCGGGGTGTGCGGCAGCAGTGCCAGAGTATAAGCACCCGCTAAGCGCGCAGTGCGTTCACCAAGGGCGCGGTTGTAACCGACGTCGTCAATAATTATGGCGAGCTTGGCACGGGTAGGGTCGGGCTCATGCCCGGGGCCATTGGCGCCCCAGGCGGTTAAGCTAGCCAGAAATAGACAGGCGATCAGTGAGCGCAAAGGGTTCGCTTACAAGCTGTCGGTTTCGGGAGCGGCTTCTACCGGCTCACTGACAGGGGGTATCTGCGCCTGCTGGCGGAAAATATGTAAGCCCTTTAACAGGTTGAGCGCTTCGTGTAATTGATTGTCTTTGGCCAAAATAGAACTGTCGCCGGCGCGGGACTCTTCGCGGGCTTTGGTGCCCACTTCTTCTTCGCCATTGCCATTATTTAAGTGTCCGGCCAGATCGGCTTCGGTGGTGCGCAGTGAGGGTTTAACCGCCGTCACTTTGGCTCGCTCAACGATAACATCGGGCTCAATTCCCTGGGCTTGAATCGAGCGGCCATTGGGGGTGTAGTAGCGCGCGGTAGTTAATTTGATTGCGCGGCTTTCGGTGATGGGCACCACGGTTTGCACCGAGCCCTTGCCGAAGCTGCGTGTGCCCATTATGACGGCGCGGCCCTGGTCTTGTAGGGCGCCGGCGACAATCTCTGAGGCCGAAGCAGAGCCGTCGTTAATCAGAACCACCAGTGGTAAGCCGTCGGTTACGTCGCCAGCGTTAGCGTGGTAGCGGCTTTCACTTTGGGCAATACGCCCTTCGGTATAGACCACCAAGCCGCCATCGAGGAAGATATCCGTGACATCGACCGAGGCTTGTAAAACGCCGCCGGGATTGTTACGCAAATCGAGTATTACGCCGCGCAAGCCGTCGTGATCTTCCAACGTTCGGTTGATCTTACCGGCAAGGTCGCGCCCGGTATTGACTTGGAAGGTTGCGATGCGCACGTACAGGTAATCGTCATCCAGTAGTTTGGTGCGAACACTGCGCACTTTAATAATGTCGCGCACAATGCTCAGCTCAAACGGTTGATCAACGCCTTCGCGCACGATGGTTAGAGTCATTTCACTGCCCTTAGGGCCGCGCATAACACTGACGGCCTCGTTCAGGCTCATGCCTTTCACCGGTTGATCGTCGAGACGAATAATTAAATCGCCGGCTTCAATACCCGCTTCTTTGGCGGGGGTATCATCAATGGGCGAGACGACTTTCACAAAGCCATTTTCCATGCCCACCTCAATGCCCAAACCACCGAACTCGCCGGAGGTGTTGACCTGCAAATCTTCAAAGCGGTCGGCATCTAAATAAGAGGAGTGCGGGTCTAACTCGGCCATCATGCCTTTAATAGCGTATTCCAGTAGCTCGGTATCGGTAAGCTCTTCGACATAGCTGGTACGAATATGGTCGTAGACGCGGGTGAAGGTGCGTAAATCTTCCAGCGGCAGCAGCCCTTGTGCCTCTGACTCGCTGTCGAGACTGTCGGTCATTGCCTCCACATCGGTTTCTGCCGGTAAGGGCTCTGGGTCTTGTGCCCAGCTGGGGGCAGAGGCCAAAAATAAGACCGCTAAGATAAGGCTGGATGGGGCTAAACGCATTCCGTTCTCCTAAAGATTCGGCGCGCGCGGTTAGGCGCGAGCAAGCCAGGGCTTGGGATTAGTGGGCCGGCCTTGATGGCGAATCTCAAAATAAAGGCCAGAGTAATTCTGGCCACCACTGTTGCCCACGCGGGCAATGGTTTCTCCGCCCTGTACTCGCTCACCGGGGCGTTTGAGTAAAGTTTGGTTGTGTGCATAAAGGCTCATATAACCCTCGCCATGATCGACAATCATCAGCAGGCCGTGGCCGCGCAGGTAATCGGCAAAGATTACCATTCCGCCGTGGATGGCGACTACAGGGGCGCCGGTTTTGGCTTCAATCACCAGCCCGTTCCAAGACAGCTGGTTGCCGACCCGGTCGCTGCCATAATTGTGGCGCACGGAACCTTGTGTGGGCCAAGGCAGTTGACCTTGCAGGCCGCTAAACGCCTGACCGCTAAACGGCGAGTGCGAGGTGCCTAGGGTGGTGGTCATCTCCTCTAGCAGCACCGCAAGGTGCGCTTGGTTTTCCTGATCTGCGGCGAGTTTGGCGTCTTTATTGGCAATAATGCTGGCCAGTTGTTGCAAGGTAGAGGCGCGCTTTTTTTGCTGGCTTTGCAATTGGCGCTGGCGCAGACTCAATTGCTGCTTTTGTGTGGCGAGTGCATCGCGACTGGCTTGTACCTTGGGGGTGAGAGTTTTTAGTTCATTGATGGTGCTCAGGTACTGGTCGAGCTTATCGTTGCGCGCTTTAAGTAGATAATCGTGGTAGGTATTGAGCCGGCTTAGCCGCTCGGGTGATTGCTGGTTGAGCAAAATTTTCAGTGGGCTTTGCGGCCCGCCTTGATAGGCGCTGCGTACTTGTGCCGCAATTTGCTGCTTTTGCCCCTGGCGCTGTCGATTTAAATTGCGCTGGCGCTGTTGCAGGGTTTGCAGTTCAGTGTCTTGGGTTTGTATTTTATCGTTGAGCTGATCGACTTTATTTTCCAGTGAGTCAATTTCTGTCTCTGACTCCTCCAGCTCGTGCTGTAACTTGCCGCGTTCGGATTTGACCTGGTTGAGATCTTTTTTAAGCTGCTCAATATTTTTCTGTAGCGCTTCGAGCTTGCGCTGGTACTCGGCGGCATCATCTGCGCCGAGTGCACACAGGCTGGCACTGCCCAGAAAAAGACAGAGTAGCGCCGCGACCAGAGGCCGCGGTGAGCGTGCAAAGTGACCGAATCGCATAATGCTAAGGGCGTAAACCGCCCGTTTACCCCTTGAGCTCGACAAGGTTGCGGCCGGTCATTTCAGCGGGCTGTTCGATATTCATTAGGTGAAGCATAGTCGGGCCAATGTCCGCCAGTGAACCGCCGTCGCTGATCTGACCGTCGCGCTCACCGATATACACCAGTGGCACCGGCAAGGTAGAGTGTTGGGTGCTTACCTGGCCTGATTCGGGGTCAAACATTTGCTCGCAGTTACCGTGGTCGGCGGTGATTAGGGCTTGGCCGCCAGCGGCGCGGGTGGCGTCTACCACACGGCCAATGCAAGCATCGACGGCTTCAACGGCCGCCACTGCGGCATCGAAGACGCCCGAATGGCCGACCATATCGCCGTTGGCGTAGTTGCAGATAATCGCATCGTATTTACCGGACTCGATGGCTTCCACCAGTTTATCGGTAACTTCCGGCGCACTCATTTCCGGCTTGAGGTCGTAAGTGGCAACATCGGGCGAGGGAATTAAGATGCGGTCCTCACCTTCAAACACAGCCTCTTGGCCGCCATTAAAGAAGAAAGTAACGTGGGCGTACTTTTCCGTCTCGGCGATGCGCAGCTGAGTCTTGCCCTGGTTTTGCAAGTACTCACCAAACGAGTTGGTCAGAGGTTGCGGTGGGAAGGCGCAGCTGGCTTTGATGTCGGAGGCGTACTCGGTCGTCATGACAAAATCGGCCAGCTCGGGGACGAGCTTGCGCTCGAAACCATCGAAATCGCTATCGACCAGGGCGCGGGTGATTTCACGCGCTCGGTCGGGGCGGAAGTTCATAAAGATAACCGCATCGCCATCGTTGATGGTGGCCACTTCCTGGCCTTCACCGCAAATTACGGTGGCTTTTACAAACTCGTCATTTTCATCGCGCTCGTACGCGGCTTGCAGGCCGGCTACACCGGTTTCTGCATCGTGTTCGGCGTCGCCGGTGACCATCACGTTGTAACACTGTTCCACGCGGTCCCAGCGGTTGTCGCGGTCCATAGCAAAATAGCGCCCACAAATGCTGGCAACGCGGCCCACTCCCAGTTCGGCAAACAGTGCCTCGGCTTGCTTGAGTGGCCCCTCGGCGCTGCGCGGTGCGGTGTCGCGGCCGTCGAGAAAGGCGTGTAGATAAACCTCGGTGGCACCTTGCTCGGCGGCGGCTTTAATCATCGCCAGAATATGATCGGTGTGGCTGTGTACACCACCGGCGGACAACAGGCCGAGAATATGCACAGCTTTGCCGTTGTCTTTGGCTTTGTTAATGGCGCTGACATAGGCGGGGTTACTGGCAAAGTCACCATCTTCGATGGCTTTATTGATACGGGTAAAGCTCTGATACACTACCCGGCCGGCGCCGAGGGTCATGTGGCCCACTTCGCTGTTGCCCATTTGTCCCTCGGGCAGGCCTACGGCCAAACCAGAAGTGCCAATCAGGCTTTTTGGGCAATTGTTCCAATAGTTATCCCAGTTGGGAGTCTTGGCGCTGTAAATAGCGTTGTGTTCGGTGGATTCTGAGTGCCCGAAGCCGTCGAGAATCAGCAAAACCATGGGTTTTTTCTTGGTTGTCATAGATTCAGTCGCTTGTTTGTTGTTTCAAGAATAGGAAGATGTCCTTATTCTACCGATTATGGCCACACAACTCTACGTTACAGCCCGCGCGCTGGGCGAGTTTTTCTCAATTGGGCTATTAAACCGCAGTGCCTGTCGGCCAGCGCTGTGCTGGTGTATACTTTCGCCCTTTTGCGGCCGGCTTCGGTCGCTAACCGTTAAGTAAGGGTCTTCGGGTGAACAATATACTCATATTTGTCACAGAGCAGTGGCTGCTGGTCGGTACTTTGGCAGCACTGGTTTATTTGTATGCGTGGCGCGAGAGGTTGAAAAATGGCCAACCTATCACCACATCTGAGGCTACAGCTTTGATCAATGCCGGCTCAGCACTGTTTGTCGATGTGCGTGATGGGGCAGAGTTCAAAGCCGGTCACATCACAGGCGCGGTCAACCTTCCTTATAGTAAGTTGGCCGACCAGTCCGATACCCTAGAAGAGCATCGTGACAAAACCTTGATTTTGGTCGACAAAATGGGACAGCACGCCGGTAGCGCCGGGCGCCAGTTAGGCAACAAGGGCTACACTGTGTGCCGTCTTTCCGGTGGTATCAGTGAGTGGCAAAACCAGAATTTGCCACTGGTTAAAAAGTAGGTTACTTGTGAGCCAAGTTGTTATGTACACCACAGCGGTGTGTCCTTTTTGCGTTAACGCCAAGCGTTTGCTCGATAGCAAAGGCGTTAAGGTCAAGGAAATTCGGGTGGATCGGGAGCCTCACTTACGTCAGAAAATGATGGCTGAGAGTGGCGAGCGAACCGTGCCGCAAATATGGATTGGCGATCGTCACGTGGGCGGTTTTACCGAGTTGTGGGCGCTGGATAAGCGCGGCGAACTCGATCCTTTACTATTTGCCAAATAAATAAACACAGTTATACGAGACACAGTTATGTCAGAAGAAAACAACCCAACCCCAGCAAGCTCCCTAAACGGTCAAGGCGATGAGAAAGCAACACCAACCTTCGCAATCCGTCGTATTTATTTGAAAGATCTGTCGTTTGAAACCCCTATGGGGATTGAAGGTCTGTCGAATGCCAGCAAAGCGCCGAACATTGAGCAAGAGCTGAATGTTCAAACCAACACCATTTCAGAAACACTCTATGAAGTGGCTCTGTTGTTGACCATCACTGCTAAGCTGGATGACAAAGCGGTGTTTTTGATTGAAGTGAAGCAGGCGGGTTTGTTTGAAATTTCAAATATGCCCAAGGATAACTTTGGCCGACTGATCAACGCTGAGTGCCCGACGATTCTGTTTCCTTACGCTCGTGAGGCGATTGACAACACGTTGAATCGCGGTGGTTTTGCGCCACTGAATATGCCCCCCATTAATTTTGATGCGGTTTTTGCCCAGGCGATTTCTTCGGCACAGCAAAAACAACAAGCTGAGTCACCTGCCGACGCCTAAATTGGCTTCGCGACTGAGCTCTAAAGCCCGCTTAGCGGGCTTTTTTTATGCTTGTCAAAAAACGAGATCGACTTGTTACCTCTATTTTTATTACTTTACCGTCGAAGCCTTAGCAACTAAAGTAAGTGGTATAACGACGGATACCCAATACTATGTTTAACCTCTCGCGAATGCTTTCTAAGGAAAGCAGCCATATAGCGGCCATCGACCTTGGCTCTAACAGTTTTCATCTAATCATTGCCCGCTGGGAGAATCAGCAGCTAACCCTTTTGGACCGATTGCGCGAACCTGTGCGGATGGGTTGGGGGCTAGAGGCAGACGGCAGCCTGAACCCCGAGGTGCAAGAGCGGGCACTGGCCTGTTTGGAGCGTTTTGGCGAGCGTCTGCGCAACTTTCCCTCGGGCAGTGTGCGGGCGGTGGGGACCAAAACCCTGCGCTCAATCAATAATTCGCGCGAGTTTTTAGCCGAGGCTAAAGTAAAGTTGGGCCATCCGGTGGAAATTATTTCCGGTGATGAAGAGGCGCGCCTGATTTATTTAGGGGTGGCTCACTGTATTGCACCGGGTGATAAAACCCGGCTCTTGGTGGATATCGGTGGAGGCAGTACCGAGGTTATTGTGGGCCAGGGTATGGAGCCGCGCATCAAAGAAAGTTTGAGCATGGGTTGCGTTGCTATAACCAAACGCTTTTTTGCCGATGGTAAGGTGACCGAAAAGGCCATTAAAAAAGCGCGCATCGCCGCGGGCCAGGAAATTACGCCGGTGGCGGATGAGTACAGTGACCACCCATGGCAAGAAGCATTGGGCGCTTCGGGTACCATTAAGGCGGTGGCTAATGTCTGCCTGCAGGCGGGCTGGAGTGACGGTGAAATCACCTTAAAATCGCTGGAAAAAATCCTCAAGCGCTACGCTAAACACGGCTCCACCGATATGGAGCTAAGCGGTGTCTCGGAAGATCGCCAGCCCGTTTTTTTAGGCGGCGCGGTGGTCTTAACGGCCCTGTTTGAACAGTTGCACATCGACACTATGGTCGCTGCCGATTGGGCATTGCGAGAGGGCCTGTTGTTCGATTTGAAAGGCCGTTTGGAAGACCACGATATTCGCGAGCAAAGTGTGCAGGCGTTGGCGCAGCGATTCCATGTCAATATGGGCAAAGCCGAGCGCGTGGCGCTGATGGCACAAACGCTGTTGCAGCAGGTGGCTGACTCTTGGGCAATCGAGGTGGGCGATGCCGATAAGTTATTGCGCTGGGCGGCTTATCTTTATCCTGTCGGACTGGATATTGCTCACAGCGACTATCATAAACACTCCGCCTACATTGTGGAGAATGTCGATATTGCTGGCTGCTCGCGCGCCGAGCAAGCGCAATTGGCCGCACTGGTGCGCTGTCACCGAAAAAGTTTACGGGAAAAACATTTTGCGGATGTGGGCACCGAGTTAATGCCCCTGGCCATATTGCTCCGCCTTGGGCATTTGTTTAATCGCACCAAAAGGCACAGCTTGCCCGAAGGCTTGCGTATTAACGCCGAAGGTAAAAATATCCAGCTTGCGATTGATGCCGACTGGCTTGAGCAAAACCCACTGACCTTGGCTGACCTAGAGTCGGAAATGGTGCATCTGGAAAACGCCGGTTACCGCATGACCATTAGTAGCTCGGTTGAGTGAGCGCCAGCTTTAATAACGCGCCCCAAGAGCTACTTGTTTAGCTGTTGCTGGCCCACTGATTGAGAAGCGTGCCCTGCGCATCAACCGCCGCTTCTCCTTCGGCGGGTTGCAGTTTTTCGTAGTGACCGTCGCTGTGCAATACCCAAGCGTGTGTGTTGTCGGCCAGGTACAGTTCTAAATCACTGATAATTTGCTCGCGCAATTTTTTCGCTTTAACCGGAAAGCAAGTTTCTACCCGGTGGAACATATTGCGTATCATCCAGTCGGCGCTGGAGCAGTAAACCGCCGGGTCGCCAGCGTTTTCAAAATAAAACACGCGAGTGTGCTCTAAAAAGCGACCGACTATAGAGCGTACATGAATGTTTTCCGATTGCCCTGCAATGTCCGGGCGCAACTGGCAAACCCCGCGCACAATCAAATCCACCTTGACCCCGGCGTTGGATGCCTCGTAGAGCGCCAGCACCAATTGCTCTTCGTAGAGCGAGTTCATTTTCACCACGATGCGGGCAGGCAAGCCGTTGTTAGCATTCTCAATTTCTTGATTGATATGCCTGAGCATGGCCTTGTGCAGGGTAAAGGGGGCGTAGAGCAGCTCATGCATTTTTGAGGCTTTGCCCATGCTGGAGAGCTGCAGAAAAATTCGGTAGACATCCGCACAGATATTACTGTCAGAGGTCATGACGCCGTAATCGGTGTACAGCTTGGCAGTTTTAGGGTGGTAGTTACCCGTACCTAAATGAACATAGTAGGCGAGCTTTTTCTGTTCGCGTCGTGCCACCAGCAACATTTTGGCGTGGGTTTTATAACCCACCACGCCGTAAATAACGTGAATACCGTAGCGTTGTAAACGCTCAGCCAGGGCGACGTTTTGCTCTTCGTCAAAGCGCGCTCGCAGCTCGACAATGGCGGTGACTTCTTTGCCCGCTTTAGCTGCTGCCACCAATGCATCGACCACCGGCGAGTTTGAGCCGGTGCGATACAGCGTTTGCTTAATGGCCAGTACGTCGGGATCGGTAGCCGCTTCGCGAATAAAATCCACCACCGCCTGGAATGAGTCGAACGGGTGGTGCAATAAAATATCGCTTTTTTTCAAGGCATCGAAATAGTTGTCGGCTTTTTTGGGTAGTTTGGGCATTGATTGCACAAAGGGCGGAAAGACCAAGTTGCTGTCTTTTACCAAATCGAACAAGTCCGACAAGCGGTTAAGGTTGACCGGGCCGTTCACTTTATACAAATCGCGCCGGTGAATCTCGCAACGCTCCAGCAAAAAGTTTTCGATATCCGGCGGACAGGTGCCGGTGAGTTCCAAACGCACCTCATCGCCGTACTGGCGATAGACTAGCTCGCCCTGCATCGCCCGCAGCAAATCGTCGGTTTCCTCTTCGTCGAGGAAGATGTCCGAGTTGCGGGTCAGGCGGAACTGGTAGCAATCCTGTACGGTCATGCCGACAAAAATATCGCCCATAAAGTAGTGAATAATGGACGACATAAAGACGAACTCGCGGCCATTATTCGCCACCTCGGCAGGCAGCTCAATCATATTGGGCAGTGAACGTGGCACCTGCACAATCGCCCGGCCGGAGTTGCGGCCAAAGGCATCTTTACCATCCAGCTTGACGATAAAGTTAAGAGACTTATTCATAATGCGCGGGAAAGGGTGCGCCGGATCCAGCCCGATAGGGCTTAGCAGCGGCAGTATTTCGGTTTCAAAGTATTCGCGCAAATAGGTTTTTTGCTCGTCGGTCCACTCATCGCGGCGCAACAATCGCATACCGTGCTGATTGAGCAACGGCAGTATTTCTTCGTTGAACAGAGCGTACTGTTCGTCGACCAGTTGGTGACAAATATCGCCGATAGCGGATAAGTTTTCACCATGTGTGAGGCCGTCGGGGGGGATGGCGCTGGTGCCCACTTCCAGCATTTGCACCAGGCCGCCCACCCGAACTTCAAAAAATTCGTCTTGGTTGGTGGAGAATATGCACAGAAAGCGCAGCCGTTCGAGCAGCGGGAGATCTTTATCGTAAGCTTGGTACAGCACTCGCCGGTTGAATTCCAGCAAGCTTAGCTCCCGGTTAAAAAACTGCTCGGACACGTTACTACCTCTGTCTAGATGCTTCATAATTCTCCCTGCAAGCTATACCGAGTATATGACATATTTGTGACGAAGGCGGTTCTGAGTGCCACTGCTGACAAATTAGCACACTGAAAACCGGTTTTCCCCTCGATGGTGCCTGGCCGCTGAGCTGAACAGGCGTGAGGGATATTTCGGGCGTATCAGCGGGTGAGTACCAAAGCCAACCCCCCGGGGTTTTCTGAGGGTGGCTCTGGTGTAAACCGGCAATTAAGCCTCTTCCAGCCCCAAATTGCGGACAATATTGGCCACGGGCTCGGCCTGATTCATAGTGTAAAAGTGCAAACCAGGGGCGCCGCCTTCGAGCAGTGTTTCGCACAACTCGGTGACCACTTCCTCGCCAAAGTCGCGCAGTGCCTCCGGGTCGTGCTCGAAGCTCTCTAGTCGGCGTCGCAACCAGCGCGGAATATCGGCACCACAGTTATCCGAGAAACGGGTCAGGTTGCGATAGTTAATAATCGGCATAATACCCGGGTAAATGGGGTTTTCGATACCGATTTTGGCGCAGGCGTCCATAAAGTAGAAGTACGCATCCGGGTTAAAGAAGTACTGGGTAATGGCATTGTTGGCGCCGGCGTCAAACTTTCCTTTTAAGTAACGCACATCGTCGTCGTAGCTTTTAGCCTGCGGGTGAACTTCCGGGTAGGCGGCCACCTCCAGCTCAAAGCTATCGCCGAAATGCTGGCGAATAAATGCCACCAGCTCGTTGGCGTATACCAATTGGTAAGAGCCACCCACACCCGAGGGCATATCGCCGCGCAGAGCGACAATGCGCTCCACTCCGGCGTCGCGATACTCTTCAATTAGACTTTTCATGGTCGCTTCGTCGTCGCCGCCAAAGGATAAGTGCGGCGCAACGGCGGTGCCCAGATCATTAAATTGCTTGACCAGGCTCTTGGTGTTGTCGCGGGTAGAGCCGCCAGCGCCGTAAGTGACCGAGAAAAAGTCCGGCTCAAAAGTCGCTAAAGTATCGCGCACCGCAGCCAACTTAGCCCGGCCTTCATCGGTTTTGGGCGGAAAGAACTCAAAGCTCAAGCGTAGTGTGTCTTCACTCATTATAGATTCCTGCTTCGCAGTAATCGTCGGACGTCCGACGGTAAATTACTTAATATTTATAACTCTCAGGCTTAAACGGGCCGTTTACGTCCACGCCGATGTACTCGGCTTGGTCGTCGCGCAATTTGGTGATCACGCCGCCAAAACCTTCCACCATGTGCAGGGCCACTTCTTCGTCCAGTTGCTTGGGCAGCACTTTAACGTAGAGGTTGTTGGGCTTCTCGGCGGCGGGTAGGTCGGCGAATTTGCGCTCGTACAGATAAATTTGCGCCAGTACCTGGTTGGCGAAAGAGCCGTCCATAATGCGCGATGGGTGACCGGTGGCATTGCCCAAGTTGACCAGGCGGCCTTCGGACAGCAGCAACAGGTGATCGTTACTGGCGCGATCGCGGTAAACTTTGTGCACCTGGGGTTTAATTTCTTCCCACTCCCAGTTCTCGCGCATATAAGCGGTATCGATTTCGTTATCGAAGTGGCCGATGTTGCACACGACGGCGCCATTTTTAAGCGATTGCAGCATGGCCGAGTCGCACACGTTGATGTTGCCGGTGGTGGTGACGAGCAAGTCGGTCGTGCCCAGCACAGCGGTGTTGACGTCGGCGGCTTGGCCGGTGTTAATGCCATTTTGATAAGGTGATACCACTTCAAAGCCGTCCATACACGCCTGCATGGCACAGATGGGGTCAATTTCGGTGACCTTCACAATCATGCCTTCCTGGCGCAGTGACAGAGCGGAACCTTTACCTACATCGCCATAGCCAATAACCAGAGCTTTTTTGCCCGACAGCAAGTGGTCGGTGCCGCGCTTAATGGCATCGTTCAGGCTGTGACGACAGCCGTATTTGTTGTCGTTTTTACTTTTGGTCACAGCATCGTTGACATTGATGGCCGGTACCTTCAGCTCGCCTTTTTTCATCATGTCGTGCAAGCGGTGAACACCGGTGGTGGTTTCTTCACTGATGCCGTGAATATTATCCAGCAGTGCCGGGTATTTTTCGTGGGCTAATTGAGTTAAGTCGCCGCCGTCATCGAGGATAATATTCGCATCCCACACTTCGCCGTCTTTAACGATGGTTTGCTCAATGCACCACCAAAACTCTTCTTCGGTTTCGCCTTTCCAGGCAAAAACCGGAATACCTGCGTCGGCAATGGCCGCGGCGGCGTGATCCTGAGTTGAAAAAATATTGCACGATGACCAGCGCACTTGCGCACCCAGGGCAATCAAAGTTTCAATCAGCACGGCAGTTTGGATGGTCATATGAATACAACCCATGATCTTGGCACCGGCCAGAGGCTGCGCGTCAGCATACTCGGTACGCAGCGCCATCAATGCCGGCATCTCGCCCTCGGCGATATCAATCTCACGACGGCCCCACTGGGCCAATTGTTGGAACTCTTCCGCTGTTTTGGCGGCGACTTTGTAGTCGGTAAATGTGGTGTTGCTCATAAAAGTCTCCGGTTTTAAAGTCGGACGCCTGATGTCGGACGTCTGATACATTAAAGATTTTGTTTTAGTCGGTTAATGAAAGCTGTGAGCAGTGCAAAAACCCGGTTTGTTGTTTCAAATAAATGATCGGTACTTGGTAATAGCGTTAATCGAGAGCAAAGTAACAGTTGTGTCTCCACCTCTTGCAGTGACCCCTTGGCGATTTGTAAAAATCTGACTAGCTCGCGATCGCTCCCTCGTCCGGCACCTTCGGCGATGTTGGACGGTATGCTTACGCTTGCTCGACGCAGTTGATCTGCTAAGCCAAACCGCTCTGAGGCTGGCAAGTCCTGAATGGCCCTGTAGACCTCTTCTGCGAGTAACATGGACTCTTGCCACACTTTAAGCTGCTGATATTTCCTTTCCATTATGCACATCCTTGTGTTTTTGATTTTTGGCCTCAGACCTCAGACCTCAG
>NZ_JAUOQM010000034.1 GCF_030547685.1 Gilvimarinus sp. 2_MG-2023
ATCTCGGTGGCCCGCCAGCCCGTCTTGTGGGCGATGGTGATCGCGGTGGGGGTATTGTTGTCCGATTGGACGTTACCGCTGTGGTTGGCTAATACCCTCGATTTGTTAGGTGGCTTTACCATCCCATTAATGATGATAACTCTCGGAGTGTCTTTGGCGCGATTAAAAGTCACTCGCTGGTATCGCAGCGTGCTATTTAGTGTGATGCGCTTAGCCGGTGGTTTATTAGCCGGTTGGTTGATGTGTTTGGCTCTGGGGTTAACCGGGGTTGAGCGCGGCGTGGTGTTGCTGCAATCGGCCATGCCAGTGGCTGTGTTTAGCTACTTATTGACGCTGCGTTACAATCGTGATCACCAAGAGGTGGCCGCAATTGTTGTCACCTCTACAATTTTGGCTTTTATTGGGATGCCGGTACTGCTGTGGGCCGTGCTCTAAACACCAGTTCAAGGCTTTAGGCTCTTGCCCAAGACTTGCGCTTACTATACGCTTGGCGCGGCATTAAATAGACGGAGATAAGCATGGCCGGTGTGCGTGAAATCATATTAACTTTTAGTTGTCAGGACAGCTTAGGCTTAGTGGCCCGAGTGGCCGGTGTATTCGCTGAACGCGGTTTTAATATTACCGAGTCGTCCCAGTTTGAGGATACCTCAGCCAAACGATTTTTTATGCGCACCGTTTTTGATTGCCCGCCTGAAATTACCATGGCCGATGTGGAAGCGCTGTTTCAGCCAGTGGCGGATGACTACCAAATGGATTGGCAGATCAGCGATACTGCATGCAAGCCTAAGGTGCTGATTGCCGTATCCCAGTGGGGCCACTGTTTAAGTAATCTATTGAATAGTTGGAAGGTGGGTTCGCTGCCCATTGATATTGTCGGCGTTGTGTCGAATCACGAAGTGATGCGACCATTGACCGAGTGGTACGAGTTGCCGTTTCATTACCTGCCGGTTAACGCCGAGACTAAACCTGAACAAGAGGCTGCGATTTGGTCATTGATGCAATCAACAGAAGCCGACTGTTTAGTGTTAGCGCGCTATATGCAAATTCTCTCCGACGATCTTTGTCAAAAGCTTTCCGGGCGTGCTATTAATATTCACCACTCCTTCCTGCCTGGTTTTAAAGGTGCCAAGCCCTACCATCAAGCGTATGAGCGCGGTGTTAAATTGATTGGTGCCACGGCGCACTTTGTCACCGCAGATCTCGACGAGGGGCCAATTATCGAACAGGCCGTTGAGCGTGTCTCGCATGTTAATTCGCCCGAGCAAATGGCGGAGATAGGTCGCGATATCGAAGCGGTGGTCCTTAACCGAGCGCTGCGCTGGCATGCCGAGCACCGGGTATTGCTCAATGGCACTAAGACGGTGGTGTTTTCTCGCTAAACTCGTCAAAACGCTGGTAAAAAATTCGAAGGGCTTGCCTGATTATAGTGCAAGCCCTTTTTTTTGCCCCGATTTAAAGCGGTATATTTTGTAGGGTTTGAGTTAACCCCTTATTTTAATGTCGATTTTTCTGCCAGAGAGATTGGCTTAAATTCTGCTATGTGAAAGTTATGTCCAATATAAGCAAACCGCTATGACGGTTTGCACCGCAAAGAGAATCCATGATGTTACAAAGTGAACGTATGCAGCTGTCCAGCGCTGAGAGGCGATGGCTAGGTTGGTGGGGCGGTAACGGCAAATTGAGCTTAAGTTGGTCCTGTTGGGTTAACCGCAGTCGCTATGCTCTGATGGAGCAGGCGTTTGAAAGTATTGCCAATACACGTATTCGAATTATGCATCAGTGGGTAGAGTCCCAGTGGCGGCACATGCAAGGTGTAGCGGCCCGGTTTGAGCAGGCGGATACCGAGCTGGCGGTGCTCTTGCCACGCCAACGACAGCGCATGAAAGACTGCTCAGAGCTTTTTGTCGTTAGTGCCGAAGGTGAGGTATTGGCCTCGACCTTTGCCGAGCATGTTGGTCAGCGCGATGTCGATAAAAAAGCGTTAGGTCATGGTTTAACGGATATATTTTTGCACGGACCCTACGTCGACCGTCTAACCGAGCGTATTGGCCCATCCAGTTCGAAATTTCACGATGCAGTGACGTTAATGTTTTACTTGCCCATTACGCTGGACTCGGGTGAGACGGCTTGTCTTTGTGCCCGCTACCCTAATGACGTACTGAGCGATCTTATACAGCGTGAAGCTGGGCATATTTTTACCGAGTCGGGCGATAACTACCTATTTATGGTGGAGTCGAAGTTTGATAAACGCATCGCCTCAGGCACCGCCTTATCGCGCTCGCGTTTTGAAGATGACACCTTCTCTCATGGTGAAAACCTCAAATCGGGTATTCACACAGGCTTTGGTGTGGTTAAAGTTCGAGAGCACACTGAGTTTGAAATTCACTTTACCGATCCGGCCACCGGCCAACTCCATCCCGGTGTACGCGAAACCATTAAAAACGGCAATAATCTCTATGTGACCTACCCAGGTTACTCAGATTATCGTCATATACCGGTGATTGGTAAAGGAGTGACCTTTAGTTTAAAGGGGTCACCGGATACTTGGGGGATGATGTGTGAAGCGGATCTAGAAGAGGTGTACCGCTTTCGCTCGGTAACCTACACCATGATGCGGCTCTACATACTGGCGGTGGCACTCGCATTTACTGGCAACAGCTTACTGCATGCTTACACCAGCCTACCTTTGTGGCAGATTAATATCGCCACCGGCGCATTGCTGTTAATAACCGGCCAAATCTTTAAAGCGAGTGGACCGCGGCGCCTGGCAAGGCGAATCGGCAAGATGACCGAGATGATTCACACCATCGCCGAAGGTGGCGGCAACTTGCGCCAGCGCCTCGACACAAGACGTTTGGCGGCGGATGAGACCGGCGATCTGGGGCGCTGGACCAATAGCTTTATCGATAATTTAGATACGATAGTTGGAGAGGTCATTGGGGCTGCGCAAGATGTCAAAAGCAATAGCGATCAAATGCTCGATCGCAATGAAGAGGCGCACCACACAACACAAACCGTATCCGACTCTATTACTCAGATGCTGCAGTTGATTGAAAGTCAGGTCGGTGAAATCAGTAACGCCAGCACCACCGCTGACCAAATGAAACGTACAATGGACGATGTGGTAGCGGCTGCGCGAGGACAGCTGTCGGCCGTGCAAACCGGCACACAATCCATTCGTGACGTGGTCGATAATTCAGCCAAAACCATTCAAAGTCTCAGCGTGCAAACCACAGAAATTGCGAGCATGGTCAGTATGATAGGTGGGATTACAGAGCAGACCAACTTGTTGGCGCTCAACGCTGCGATTGAAGCTGCGCGCGCGGGCGAACACGGGCGGGGATTCTCAGTGGTGGCCGATGAGGTGCGTTCATTAGCGGCAAGAACCGCGAACGTGGCCGATGAAATCAGTCAGAAAATATTATCAATACAGACAGAATCGCAAACAGCGGCCAATTATATGGAGACCAGTGTCGAAGAGGTTGATCGCGGCTTGCGACTGGCCGAAGCGTCGTCATCAGATAATACCGAGCTGCATGAAATTGTTGCCAATATGTTTAATGCAATTCAGCACATTGAGCATACCAGTCGACAAAGTGGCGATAGAGTTCGGGAAGTGGCAAGTTCCAGTGATGCAATGTCACAAGTGTATCGGGTGCTTAGAGGTAGCTCTGATCGGTTACAAAATACGGCAGTCACACTGCATCAATTAGTGGATTCTTTTCAGGTGACCGCACGTTAGAGTACAGCCGGTCATAACGTTGATACACCGTTATGACCGGCTGAGTTTATTTAATGGGTAGCGGTCTGTGAGTTGCGAACCCAGTCGGCAATGGATTGGTCTTCCAGCATATCGGCGGTTGCCAACTCAATTTGGTTCATTAAGCGGTTAACCTCGGTATGTCTTTGCAGTGAAGATGGCAGGTCGGTCTCCTGAGTTCTAACGGCCAAAATCAGCTCTTGTAAAGTAATATGATCCAGTGAACGCGCCGGCACCAGCTGGTTGGCCGCGGGCCCAGCATGAATAACGATATTGTGTTTGAGTAATTTGGCAATAATGCGTTGGATAACGTCTGGCCCTACGGAAAGGCCGGATTCCATGGCAGTAATAGATACACCACCTCCGTCGCGATCAAACTGTTGGGCCACATCAAACATAATGGCCAAGCCTGTCATTTCATCAATTCGTGCGGCCGGAGGATTAACTCGCGAACGCGTAATTTGTTGGGCGTGCTGCGAGTAAAAGGCCACAGAGGCACCAATCAGCAATATCAGCCAAGCTAAATATAACCAAATCAACAATAAAATGCCCACCGCAAAACCGGAATAAATAGCGGTATAGTTGCCAGAATTAGAAACGAAAAGCGTAAAACCAAATATAGAGGTCTGCCAAATAAAACCTGCCACCAGGCCGCCTAAAAAGGCGTGGCGCAGTTTGACTTTGGTGTTAGGTATAAAAGTATAAAGAAAGGTGAATAAGCCAATAATAATAAGGTAGGGCGTAAGCTTGGTAGCTACGCTAAACAACCAGCCCAGCGGCGCAAAGCTAATTACCTGCTGCACGGCGGCACTGTTTACCAAAGCTGCGGTGGCCCCCATGGCGGAAAATACCAGCAGAGGGCCAATCATAATAACGCTCAAATAACTGGCAAAGCGTTGAGCCAGCGAGCGACTTTCGCTAACGCGCCAAATCTCATTGAACGAGCGCTCGATTTTCTGAATCAGAGACACCACGGTAAAGATTAATAAGCCGAGGCCTACCGAGCCTAGTACACCGACCTTGATGTTATCGACAAAGCCTAGAATATTGTCCACCACCTCTGGGCCGCGTTCACCTAGAGGTGTGGCCAGTACATTCTGCAAGACCGGTTCTAACTGATTGTGAACACCAAAGCCTTTTAACACCGAAAAACTCAACGCCAAAAAAGGCACTAATGACAGCAAAGTGGTGTACACCAGACTCATGGCGTGCAGAGTGATATAGCCACGAGCAAGATCGCGTATTACCGCCACCAGTACGCGTGATAAGTGCCAGAAGCGTTGATGAGGTTTAGAGCGGTGAGCGGTTTCGACTTGCCATAGCCACTTATCCAGCCTTTTAAAGGCCACCTCCAAGCGGCTGCCGACAGGTTCCGCGGGGTTCTGTTCGGTTTGATTGCTCATTGGTTGTATTCCATCATTTATAAAATTATAGGCAGTCGTTACTAGGCAACGAGACTGTGAAACACCCGTTAAACAGGTTATCCAGCATTATCGTCGTCTGCAGTAGACTGCTTTTCTTTGGGCTCAGGGATGAGACTTAAAATGGTGCAGCTCGCGCTATTTTTTAACGGCGTCTCATCGCTAAAAGGCTTTACTTTGCCTTTGTCGGTTATCGCGAATAAAAAGATTGCACTGGTATCTTGTTGGCGTAAATCATCGAGCCCAAAGGTCTCAGAGAGTTTGGTCGCTTTTATTTCGGCCCCAGTGTGCACCATGCTGGCCAATTTGGCGTAGGTCATATCATTGCGAAACAGTGCAGAGCCTTTAAGTTGAGCGGCTACCTGATGCTTTTCTGTTTTATCAGTATCACCGCTGGTACGAATGGTAAAAACATGCGAGTCACCAAACTCATTGCGAAAGTGCATGCTGGCAATAACGTTGAGTTCTTTCAGCGGTGACATGGCCATCAGATTGCCAATACCTGTTAAATCCAGTCGGTCGCCGGCAAATTCTGATACTGGGTTGCCGTAGAATGTTTTTAACCCAGCCATGCGCGCTGCGCGAATATTTTCCCAATTAGAGTCACTGACAATAACCGCTAACGACTGTTGTTTTAACGCGAGAGCAATCTTGCGAGCGACCGAGTTGGCCCCCAAAATAAGCACGCCACGGGGCTCGGGTTCGACAATGCCCAATATTCTCGCCAGGGGGCGGGCGGTAGCGCTTTGAAAAATCACCGTACCGAGAATTACCGCAAAGGTAAGAGGTACCAACACTTCAGCATCGGTAAAACCCTGGTCGGTTAAGCGCAGGGCAAACAGGGCGGATACCGCTGCGGCCACAATGCCACGTGGGGCAATCCAGCTGAGCAGTATGCGTTCGCGAAAGCCGATATTTGAGCCAAGGGTGGCCAAAAGCACCGAAATGGGCCGGGCCACAAATTGAATGACAACCAGCAGCAACAGGGGGCCTAGGGCAATAATACCGAGCAACTGTTGGGTGGGTAAGCGGGCGGCCAGAATAATAAACAGCCCAGAAATAAACAGAATCGTTAAGTTTTCTTTAAAATTTAATATATTGTGAATATGAACCCCGCGCATATTGCCCAGCCACATACCCATCACGGTAACCCCCAGCAGACCAGACTCATGGGCCAGGTGGTTACAAAAAGCAAAAACCATAAACAAGATGCTTAAGGTGGCCAGATTTTGCAGGTATTCGGGCAGTCGTCGCCCCGCCAGAATTTTGCCTAATGCGTAACCGGCAGCGGCGCCGATGGATAGACCCACGACAATAATTTCGGTAAAGAGCAGTAGGCTTTGGCTAAAAGCCGCGCCTTGGGTTTGCGAGACAATAAATTCATAGACCACAACCACCAGCAAAGCGCCGATTGGATCAATTATAATGCCTTCCCAACGCAGAATATTGGCTACTCTTTCCGAGGGGCGCACACTGCGAAGTAAGGGGGTAACAACCGTGGGGCCAGTAACCACCATCAGTGCACCAAACAGAATAGATATTTCCCAGCTGAGATCGAATAGAAAATGTGTGGTTACGGCGACAATCAACCAGGTGACCGGGGCCGCCACGGTGATCATTCGGCGTACGACGGCGGAGATATGCCCCAGTTCATTGAAATTTAATGTCAGACTGCCCTCAAACAGAATAACCGCCACCGCCAATGAGACCAATGGGAACAATAAATCACCAAATAACTCGTCGGGTGATAACAACCCGCTTATCGGGCCCAGAGCAAGGCCGGCCAGCAGTAAAAAGAGAATGGCAGGCAGACGGGCAAGCCAGGCACTCCACTGACAAAATAAGGCGGTGATACCAATGACGGCTATCGCCAGAGCAGTTTCGTGCATACATCATCCTTAGCAATTTATTCAGATTCGATCGCTACTCATCTTAGCCGATAGGGTCTAAAATGGCGAAAAGCAAAGTGCGAACACCCATAATAATTATAGGTGTTTTGGGTTGTGTTCAACGGCGCTAAGCGCTATGACTTCACTATCCACAGTAATTCCCCGTGAACTCTTAGGGTAAGAGGGCTTAAATTATGACTGACCGCGACAGCTTTTGTAATAACTTTCCGATCACGGCTGAAATAAACGTGCAGTGGGGCGAAATGGATGCCTTTGGCCATGTTAATAATGTGATTTATTTACGCTACTTTGAAACCGCGCGCATTGCTTACTTGCGCCATGTGGCCGCCACCGGTGTGCTGGATATGACTCGGGTGCTACCGGTTTTGTCTGAAACCCAGTGTCGCTACCTGCGGCCGGTGCGTTTTCCCGACACATTACTGGTGGGGTGCACCGTGACCGAGGTGCACGAGCATGGGATTACTCAAGATTACGAAATATTCAGTACCGAGCAAGGCAAGGTGGTGTCTACCGGTATCGCTAAAATTGTACTGCTCGATAAACAATCGCAACGCAAAGCGCTGGTAGCCCCTGAGTTGCACGAGCAGATTAAACTTATCGAGGCGATGGAGTAGATTTTGGCCCACCTTTTAATGAAAACCGCGGGCGCCACCCCGGAGGAAGTTGACGGCTTTGTGGAAGCACTGGAGCAAGCGGGTATCTCTTGCTATGTCACACAATCAGGTCGATGGAGAATTGGGGTAGATGCACTCTGGTTGAGCGATAAAGCCGATATCGAACGAGCCCATGCTGTGGGCGCTGAGTATCAGGCGCGTTTTGCCCAGCAGTCGCGAGCGCAGCATCGGGCGATGCGCGCCCGCGGTGAGCCGGTTAATTTTGTCGCGCATGCCGCGCAGCACCCCTTCAAGACAATGGCCGGGGTATTGGCCATTGTCTTTATTCTGGGGGTGTCCTTACTGCCGTTTATCCGCGGCGTATAAGTTTACGGCCGAGACTGCCGAGTGCGAGTAGAGCCAGTAAACGTAAGCCAAAGCTGCCGCCACCACCGCTGCCGTCACCACCGCTGCCGCTGTCAGCAGTGGCCGTTGTTGGTGTTGGGTTTAACCCAGCGGCCGTGTCTGGGGCGGCATCTAAAACCATAATGTTTTGAATGAGTACGATGTTTTCTTCGGTCGGCAGAGTTTCAGCGTCTATATCTTCTTGGCTGTAGTCGCGAACCGGTACCACATCAAATACGCCCGAATCCCAAAAAAGTTCGGGTGTGAAGTTGGCGCGGGCTAAATCAGCTATGGCATCAACTATGGCCATACCATTGCCGGTTACCTCGCCAAATACCGTAAAGCCCTCGTTTTGATTGTCCAGGTTAGCACTATTGTTACCTAGGTTAAAAAACCACTGGCTAGTCGCGCTATTGGGGCTTGAGCCTATTTTGGCCATGGCAATGGTGCCGCGTAAATTGGCAAACACCGGCTCATTGACGACCGGCTCGTTGGTGGCGATCGCACTCACACTGTCGTTGTCTAAGTCAAAGGAAAATCCGCCCCCCTGCACCACAAAACTGGGCACAGAGCGATGTATAAAGGTGTTCTCATAAGCGCCCGAGTCGACATACTCTAAAAAGTTGGCGACGGTTTCGGGGGTATCTTGATCGTATAAGTTGACTTCAAAATCACCCATCACGGTTTGAAATTGCACGGTGGTGGCGAGCGCTGCACTGGCACACAGGTAAAGAGTGGCGCTGCAAAGTGTTTTAACGGTGAAAGACATTAGGGGCCTCATAAAGCCTAGAGTTGGCAGAAGTTGATAATGAAAATACTATTTATTTATAGCGATAAGACTAACTTATTTTATCCGCCAAATTTGTAACAAAGTGTAGGATTTTTGATAAACTTTTAACGCCTATGTCAGCCCACCTTAATAACGCTCATTATTTAAACCCATTGGATGGATAAAATAATGCGCGTGAAGAAAATTCTGGCATGGATAAATCCTAACGAAATATTCAAAATGTCATTAAGTTCGAGTAGGCATATCTTTAGCCTTGATAAGCTCCTAATAATACTTGCAGCGGGTGGGGGAGGCGCTGGTCTTGAATGCGCTTAACCTGGCTGCGACAGGAGTAACCGGTGGCGGTAAGCTTGCCCTTATTGGCAGGATCGGTCACTACCGCCTCCCAACTTTGCGAAAATATTTTTTTCGAGGTGACCAGGTTGGCAGCTTCGTGCCCATAGGTGCCGGCCATGCCGCAGCAGCCAGTGGCCACGACACTCAACTCTTGGCCTAGTGCGCCAAACAGGGTTTGCCAGTCTTTAATAGACGCGGCGGCGTTGGTTTTTTCGGTGCAGTGGGCCAGTAGCTTGTAATCGCTTTTACCAAACAACGGAGTGGCCTCGGTAATATCTTGCGCGGCCAACCACTCTTGTATAAGGGCAACTTTGGGCGCTTTGTCGCCCAACACTTTTTGGTATTCACTGCGATAGGCCAGGGTCATGGAAGGCTCGAGCCCCACCAAGATAATACCGGTATCGGCCAAGGCGTTTAACATCTTGGCGTTATTGTTCGCGGCCTTGGCAAAGGCTTTTAAAAAGCCGTGGACATGCAGCGGCTTGCCGTTGGGTTTAAACGGGGCGAGCATGGGGTTAAAGCCGAGTATTTTTAACAGCTTTAAACTGTCTAGCACCAGCTCGGTTTCAAAGTAGCTGGTGAATGCATCCTGCACCACAATAACCGTGTTGGCTTTTTGCTCATCGCTCAGTGTGGCGATGTTCTCGGCACTGGCGTAGCGCACACCCAGCTCGCGCAGGGCGTTATCTAAGCTCACGCCGGTTAGCAGCGGGCTGTCCACCATACCGGCGACTTTGGCCAGTATTTTTTGCATAAACGCCGGCTTCATTAATCCGTTATAGAGCCAGGGCACGCGCGCCAGGGTAGGCATTAAGTATTCCAGCGAGCCGATAAAATAATCTTTTAATGGTCGCAGGTAGCGACCATAGTAAAGCTCTAAAAATTTTGACCGAAATTCGGGTACGTCAACTTTAATAGGGCACTGACCCACGCAAGATTTACAGGCTAAGCAGCCTTGCATGGATTCGTTCACCTCGTGGGAGAAATCGTACTCGCCGCGTTTTTTGTTGATGGTGTTTTTAATTCGCGCCGGTAGCGAGGATACAAAGCTGCGCTCGCGGTTGGTTTTTGCCTCTTGCACTGCGTTTACCTTGCGCTCGCTCAATTGCTTTAACCATTCGCGCACCAGTGCCGAGCGGCCCTTGGGTGAGTGAATGCGCTCACGGGTGGCTTTATACGAGGGGCACATGGCATCGTTGGGGTTCCAGTTAAAGCAGGCGCCGTTGCCGTTGCAGTGCATGCCCTCGGCGTAGCCCTCCCACACCTCGACTGCAATTTTACGATCTTGCTGGCCGCGGGTGGTGACCTCGTCAATGCGCAGCAAAGATATGTCCGCCGCCGGCGTGGCGATTTTGCCGGGGTTTAGCTGGTTGTGCGGGTCAAACGCGGCTTTAATGTTTTGCAATTGCGGGTAGAGCTCGCCAAAAAATTTGGGGGCGTACTCCGAGCGCACACCTTTGCCGTGCTCTCCCCATAGCAAGCCGTGGTACTTTTGCGTTAAGTCGGCCACTTGATCGGAGATTGTCCGAATCAGTTTTTCTTGCTCCGGGTCTTTCATGTCGATGGCGGGGCGCACGTGCAGCACACCGGCGTCCACATGGCCAAACATACCGTAGGCCAAATTGTGGCTGTCCAGCAGGGCGCGAAACTCGACAATAAAGTCGGCCAAGTGCTCGGGTGGTACGGCGGTGTCTTCCACAAAGGGAATCGGGCGCGCTTCGCCTTTGGCGTTGCCCAACAGTCCCACGGCTTTTTTGCGCATGCCCCAAATCTTGCCCACCGCGGCGTTACCCATGGCGACGGAGTAACCAATGCGGCCGGTGCTTTCACGCAGCGAGTCGTTCATGGCGTCCAGTGTGTCGGTCAGGCGTTTAATGCCCTCGGCCAATGCCTCATCGCTGTCGGCGGTGTACTCGACTAAGTTAATGCCTTTAATGTCTTCACCTGGCACCGGCGGGAAGAACTCACTCACGCTGTGCCAAACGATATCGTTCATGGCCAGGTTCAGGACTTTGGAGTCTACCGTTTCAATCGAGGTGGGGCCGGCTTGCATCAGTTCGGTAGCATCGCGCAGGGCGGCGTTAAAATCGCGGTAGTTAACGTTGACGAGCGCCGAGCATTTGGGGATGGGCAGTAGGTTAAGCTTGGCTTCGGCAATAAAACCCAAGGTGCCCTCGCTGCCGCATAAAATGCTGTTGAGGTTAAACTCGCCGGCGTCGGTGCGAATATGCGCCAGGTCGTAGCCGGTTAGGCAGCGGTTGAGTTTGGGGAATTTCGCGTCGATTAAATCGGCGTGTTCGCGCTGAATATCATCCACCGTACGCACCACTTGGCCGATACGGTCTGCGCGGCTGCGCAGTGCCGCCAGGGCGGTGTCATCCACAGGCGCCGAGTCGCAGACACTGCCATCGAGCAGTACGGTTTTAAGCTCCAACACATGGTCACGGGTTTTGCCGTACAGGCACGAGCCCTGACCGGAGGCATCGGTGTTAATCATACCGCCGATGGTGGCGCGGTTGCTGGTGGAGAGCTCGGGCGCAAAAAACAAACCGTATGGTTTTAACGCAGCGTTTAGTTGGTCTTTGACCACGCCGGTTTGCACCCGCACCCAGCGCTCGGTTTGGTTAATCTCCAGTATCTCGTTCATATGGCGGGAAATATCCACCACCAGCCCGTCGGTGAGCGACTGGCCGTTGGTACCGGTGCCGCCGCCGCGCGGGCTGAGCACCACCTGCTTAAACTCATCGCGCTCGCTGAGTTGGGCCAATAGCACTAAGTCATCTACGTGCTTGGGGTAGACCACGCCCTGCGGCAACACCTGATAAATCGAGTTGTCGGTCGCCAGTACCGTGCGATTGGCGTAATCGGGGTTTAAATCACCGGCAAAGCCGCTGTTTTTAAGGGCCTCGATAAAGGCTAAGTAAACCGACTGAACAGGCGAGGTTTCGCGTATACGGGGGATCATAAGGCTCGGAATCAATAGAATGTGTAGAAGCGCTTATTTTACGGGGTTGAGGGGCTGAGGGCCAGCGCTAAGAGCGGGCTTGTTTGGTTTAGGATGCCTGAAGGCTTTACGGCTATACATAGCCGAGCGGTAGTGCTCAAAGGCTGTGGCGGCAAGCAGCCCACTAAAAAATATTGGTCGCGGCCGATACATTGCCGCTGCGTAATATGTTCGCCATAACGTTTAGGGGAGGGCCACCCCCCCCCCTAAACGCTGCCCAAACACGAGAGCTCAGGTGACATCAAAACTTAGGCGTAACGACAATCTCAACCTGATTGGGCTCGGATAGCTCTAAAAATACGCCAGAATGTTCGCTGCCATCCAGCGCCGGGCTCTCGCCGGTTTGCCAATCGCCAAAACCGCTCCACACCCGGTAGGTAAAGGTGGCAAAAGGCTCAAAAGTATCAGTCGAGGTGTTGTACGCACTTTTTTGATCATCGGGCGGTACATAGCAAAGCGTAGAAGCTAAGTGAGGTGACCCAAAAGGCATCGGATTGCCGTTAGTAAGCAATTGGCCCCCGTTTAAATTGGCATCACTGAGTATAAAGTGTGGCCGGCTCGTGTTGCGAAAGGTAATGCCCGGCCATGACACCTGAATACAGTTGGAGTTCTCGGGCCCGCTTTCCTGAACCGGTCGCCCCTCTGGGCGGGTGTCCCACACGGGGGCGATATCGAGCCGTAAACGCTGGGGGGCCGAGCGCAGGCCCCCGGCATCTACCGCGGTAACGCTTAGCTCTACCTCGCCAAAGGCGTGGGGCAACAATTCGGCGCTAAATGTGCCCGCGGGGTTAAGTTGGTAGTCGCTAATATCATGGCTGATGGGAGTATGTACGGACCTAAACCCGATGGTGTTGAGGCGCTCCCCTGGCAGCGTGCCACTGGGGTCGCCGTCAATAAGCGCTTGTATTCCGCGTTCGCCATCAAAGAAATTATTCACCAGTATCCAGTCGCCATTGTGCAACAGGCGTTTGCGGTCGTTGAGCATAAAAACAGGAAACCGTATGCCCGAGTGGACCCCCTGCGTAACGGCAAGGCCAATAAAGCCGGAGTCGTGTTGAACCCCCCATACGCCATCCACTTGCACCAGCGGGTCGTTGTCAATTTGCACTAGCTCGACACTTTCAACTTTATTGGCGAGGAAGGGCTCAAAGAACGCCACACCCTTGTGGAAATAATAATCGGCGTTGCCATCAAAATGGCTGATCTCAAAGTGTACCGCTTGGCCTGCCTCCCAGGTATTACCGGGTGAGATATCGGTGGCGAGGTTGGCCACGCTTACCGGAGTCGAGGTGACGCCATCGGGGCCTTCATCGTACTCGGGTTCGTTGGGGTCGGTACTGATATCCAGGCCGTTGTCTTCTAGCAGGGGCAGTACCGCGGGCAGGGTAAAAGTGGGTGGGTCGTTTACTGGGGTAATGGTTAGCGTCAGTGTCTGGCTACTGCTGGCGCCATCGCTGTCGGTTGCAGTGGCGGTAATAATGGCCTCACCAAAGGCATCAACGGCGGCGGTAAAGCTTAAGCTGCCGTCGGCCGCCAGCGTGGGTGCGGTGGCAAATAACGCCGGGTAATTGTGGCTAACACTGACGCTTACGGTTTGCGCCGACTCGCTGGCAGGCCCGGCCGATAAATTCGTTAACCAATTGTTAAGGGTTTGCGAACCTGCATCTTCGGCAATAGTCAGGCTGGTGGTCGATAAACTAAAGCTGGGCGGCCGGTTGCCACCAACACATTGCTGCAAGCTAAGGCTGACGCCGGGGGTAAGAGTGCTACCCACATCGGCGCCGGACTCGACCGTGGCACAGGGTAGCTCGTACCCGCTAATGCGCACGGAGGTGCTGGGGCACTGGTTGGTTAAGCTGGGGGCCGAGTAAGGATCAAAGCTGAACGAGTCGGAGCCACCGCTGCAGGCGGGGCTGCTGGCTGGAATTTCTAAGCCTATGGCGGCCATCAGGCGGGGTGAGTTGACCGCTACCCCAATCACCATTCCCGCTAATAGCACGCTTGCCAGCAGGGTTGAGTGGCGCAGCTTAAATATCGCGATCAGTGCAAAAGTCAGCCCCAGTGCAACTAACATGGGGTGGTCGAGCATAGGTAGGGCGTGGCTGCCAAGCCCCTGAATATTCACCGCGCCAGTTTGGGCCCGAGCCGTGGTTGCGATGAACAGCATTAATGTTAATGCGCGGGCGGAGACGGTAAAACGTAAATTTGCCATGGTTGAGCGCTCGCGAGGCTGTGGTTTAACGGTAAGGTGTTATTGGGCTAAGCGACAGTTTATGGGGTTTTACTGTGTAGCGTAACCTACTAAATAGGGGGTATTTCTGCAGGGCTTGAAGACAGGTGATTGCTTCTGGAAAAGGCGGCATCGTTATGCGATTGTTTGTGACGAACGAAGCTACAAACACACGCCGTCGTCTAACTACTCATAAAGAATTGTTATGAAAGCAACTATAAGGGCCTTTGGGGGCTTTACACTACTAGCCGGTCTACTACATCCAATCTATACGCACAAGGCGTTGGAACCTGCTCACTGAATGCTAGCGCATTACCTGTTAACGGTACGGTCGCGATCGTCGCCACCGTGTTGGGTTTAATCGCTATTGGTTACTGGGCGCTGAGCAAAAAGCCCAATTTATTGGCCGCGCTTGCCGGCCCTGCTTTATTGATCGGTGTCGGAGGGGCCTTAATCGCGAGCCCTGAGCTTAGAGCGAACCTACCACCGAACTTCTATGAATTTACCAACCCTGCCGGGGAATATATTGATGCATCGGCGGAGTTTGATGACGGTTACATCTCTTTTAGCTTTTATAATGCCTCGGGTGTGGATCTAAAGGTGACTCAGATTGATGGTCCAGATCTTACGGGCCCATTCTGCCAGCCGGCCAAACCCAGTGTTAAGTCGACAGAGGCTGTGCTGGAAGCGGCGCCTGCTGGCACTGCGTGCACTGCAGGTAGTGTGCTCGCAGCCGGCGAGACTTGTGTGCTGGATTATAGTGATATCTGCGATGGTCATTAACGCGGTGCCCAAATAATTAATATTAGAATGCACCACCACCCACAGGCCACGTTGATGCGCTTGTGGGTGGTTTTGTTTGTTTCAGTCTTTGTTTCAGTCCCTTCTCCGGCAATAACGTAAACCTACCGCCGTGTAAAACGCACCGTTACCTTAAACCTTAGGCGTTACCACCCTATCGACTTGATTGGGCCGGAGTACGTTAAAAACACCTCCGAATGCTCGCAGCCACCCAATGCTGGATTGTCGTTGTGAGCTTTTGTTGAAGGGGGGGGGGCGTTAATTCGCCAGTGCCGACCCCACCAATACCGCCCACATTGCTAATAGGCAGACAACGCTGGCCAAAAACGAGCGCATACGCCAACGTACTTTGCCGCGCAAGTGCAGCATGGCCTGCAAGATGCGGCACGCTACATACACCCAAGCCAGCACTAGCATGAGCATGCCGGTAAGCTGGATGGTCATGGCCGTTAGGCAGGCGGCATAAAACAAAATGGGCATTTCTAGTAAGTTGTTGTAGCAGCGTTGGGTGTAGATCATCATCGGTGGCAGCTCGTGGCTGGGGGTGGCGTAGGTTTTAAAGTGCTCTATCGATACCTGGCCACTTTTCACAGCGTTTACTCGCGCTTTAAACATACGCAGGGCGACATAAAAAGTAAGCAGAACCATGGCGGCCATTGGGTAGATCATATAGTCTCCTATCGGGCTAAAATGTTGGCAGAACAAGGCGGGAATCGCGCGGCTCTGTTAATCGGCGCTAAGAGCACTATAATACCCCTTTTTCAGTTGGCGCAACCAGCGGGTTGCGCGGCGGCAGGCGGCCGCTCGATACCTATACAACAGGATGCAAGTCTATGATTATTAAGCCAAAAGTACGCGGTTTTATCTGCATTAACGCTCACCCACAAGGCTGTGCGGCCCACGTACAAGAGCAAATTGACTACACCCGCGCTCAGGGTGAGGTGGAAGGTGGCCCCAAAAACGTCTTGGTGATTGGCTGTTCGACCGGCTACGGCTTGGCCTCGCGCATTACTGCCGCCTACGGCAGTGGCGCTAAAACCCTGGGGTTGTGTTTTGAAAAACCGCCTACCGAGCGCAAAACCGCCTCTGCTGGCTACTACAACACCGCCGCTTTTCACGCTGCGGCGGAAAAAGACGGCCTGTACGCCCGCACAATTAACGGCGATGCGTTCAGTAACGACATTAAAGCCGAAGCTATTGCGGCGATTAAAGAAGATTTAGGTAAGGTCGATTTGGTGGTTTATTCACTGGCCTCGCCACGGCGCACTGACCCCAATACCGGCGAAACCTACAATTCGGTATTAAAACCTATCGGCGAAGGCTACACCGCTAAAAACCTGAACACCGATACCATGAAAATATCGGACATGACGGTGGAGCCTGCCACGGATGAAGAGATTAACAACACCGTCAAAGTGATGGGCGGCGAAGACTGGGAAATGTGGATGAGTGCCTTGGCCGAAGCCGATGTGCTGGCCGAGGGTGCTAAGACCGTTTCTTACACTTACCTGGGTGATAAGCTCACTTGGCCCATTTACGGCCATGCGACTATCGGTAAAGCGAAAGAGGATCTGGATCGCGCCGCTGCGGCAATTGCCGAGCGGTTTGCCGATAAAAATGTCAGCGCTAATGTGGCTGTCTTAAAAGCGCTGGTAACACAGGCCAGCTCGGCAATTCCGGTCATGCCTTTGTATATGGCGATTTTGTTTAAAGTCATGAAAGCCAAGGGCACCCACGAGGGCTGCATTGAGCAGTTGCAGCGTTTGTTTACCGAGTGCGTATACAGCAACAGCCCACGGCTAGACAGCGACAACCGTTACCGAGTAGATGATCTTGAGCTGGACCCGGCCACCCAAGCCGAGGTGGAAGCTATTTGGCCCGAGGTGACCGAAGAGAACTTAATGAGTTTGACCGATTACAAAACCTATAACGAAAACTTTTTGCGTTTGTTTGGGTTTGGTTTTGACGGCGTCGATTACGAGGCTGAGACCTCGCCCTTGGTTTCTCATAACTTTTAAATAAAGTCGTGATGTTACTTGTGTCGATTGCGCGGGGCATTTTGTCGCTATTGTTGTTTACCCTGACAACGCTGGTGATTGGTGTTCCGCTGATCAGTTTGTCGCTGTTTAAACTGGTTGCGTATCGCAGTACTTATCGACCACTGCTAACGCGCTGGCTGGATAAGATTGCCAGTGCTTGGATGGTGGTTAATAACGCTCACCAGTGCTGGCTGTTGCCTACTCGTATTCATTACGAGGGCCCAGAGCAGTTCACCCCGCGGCAATGGTTTATGTTGGTGGTGAATCATCAAAGCTGGGTCGATATTTTGGTACTGCTGCGGCTGTTTACTCGCCGGGTACCCTATTTTAAATTCTTTTTAAAAACCTCTTTGATTTGGATTCCGGTATTGGGCTTGGCTTTTTGGGCGCTGGACTTCCCGTTTATGCGTCGCCACAGCAAAGCGCAGATTGCTCGCGACCCAAGCTTGGCGGGTAAAGATTTAGCCACGACCCAAAAACAGTGCGAGCGCTACAGCGCCAAACCTGTGACCATTATTAGTTACTTAGAAGGTACTCGCTTTACCCCCACTAAGCATCGAGAGCAGGCGTCACCGTACCAGCATTTGCTTATTCCCAAAGCGGGTGGTTTGGCGTTTACCTTAACCGCTATGAATGGCCGCATTAACACTTTGTTGGATGTCACTATTCACTATCCCGCTGGGCGCCCCAATTTTTGGCAGTATTTGAGTGGCCAGGTTGAACACATCAATGTGGTTGCCCAAGAGCGGTCTATTGAAGCTAACTTGCTGGGCGATTACGCTAACGATGAACAATACCGCCGCCGTTTTCAGGCGTGGGTAAATGCCCTCTGGCAAGAAAAAGACGCACTGTTAGAGCGTTTGTCGCGCAATGAGAATCGTAACTCCCTATGAAACGTACCCATTTTTCTCTCGCTTTAATACATCCGCGCTATTGGTTTTTTTGGCTGATCGCTTTGCTGTGGATGCTGCTGGCACAATTGCCTTATCGTTGGCAGATGAGGCTGGCTAGGGTTGTGGCGCCTTTGCTGTTACGCAATAAAAAACGTATCGGTTACGCACGCAAGAATATTGCTGAATGCTTCCCGACACTATCAGCACAAGAGCGTGAAGTTTTGTTGAAGAAAAATGCCGAGTCGATGGCGATGGCCATATTTGAAACAGGTATCGGTTGGTTTTGGTCTTCGCGTCGATTAAACAAAATCCACAGTATTCAAGGTGAGGAGTATCTGCGTCAGGCCGAGCAAGAGGGTGCGGGGGTGTTGTTATTGACCATGCACTTCAGCACGCTGGATATTGGCAGTGCGTTTTTAGGATGCCACACTGAATTTGATGGTTTGTATCGCCCCCACAGTAACGCTATGTATGATTATTTGCAGCGCAAAGGGCGAGAGTCTTACTGTGAAACAGGCCTTGCCATTCCCCGCGACAGCGTGCGCACCATGATCGCGCGGCTGCGCAAAGGGCGCTTTGTGTGGTACGCACCCGATCGTGACTTGGGCCCCAAAAATAGTGTCTTTGTTGATTTTTTTGGCGTGCCCACGGCTATGGTGACTGCCACCAGTAAAATTGTCACCTTGGGTAAGGCCCGGGTGGTGCCTTTTACTCAATATCGGCGAGCCGACGGTTCAGGCTATGAGTTGGTGATTCATCCGGCGTTTGATAACTTCCCCAGCGGCGATGATGTGGCCGACACACAGCGCATTGCTGATTTTATGCAAAGTGAAATTAAAAAATACCCCGAACAGTATTTTTGGGCCCAGCCACGTTTTAAAACACGGCCGCAAGGCGAGCCTGAGTTTTACGAGTAATGGCGGAAAGCTTCCGCGCCCTTGTTAATACCTTCGTAGGCGCGCACGCGTAAGCGTCGCCCGGGGTGCTCGGCACTGATCACTGCGGCGATATGTTCGGCTAGGCACTCAACAGTGGTGTCTGATTCGATGATGTAACACTGAGTCTGAGGCAGCGATAAGCGGAAATGCCCTTGGGGTGCCTGATAGGCAAACTGATAGTATGGGCGGCCTTGGCACAGTTCTTCCCCCACAATATCTTCGCGGGTGCCGATGTAAATGTCGCGCCAACGTTCGCTCCACTGCTGTTCCAGTGCAGGCGATTTAGAATCATCCAGCCAAATATCAATTCGCGAACGGTGGCCGTGGGCAATGCGCTGGCAGTTGCCGTCGTGCTTTTTCAGACCGTGAGAGTAGTGGTAAAACGCACCCTCAATAACTTCGGTGGTAAAGTCCAGCTCCAGCTTTTGCAGAGGGTTGGCAAATGCTTGCATCAATTGAGTGGCGCACCATTGGGCGACACTGGTCGGGCTTAGCTCGGCGGCCTGTACCAGTGCCACCGACTCGCGTGGGCAGCTCAGTTCGATAAAATCACCACTGTCGAGCTGCCAGCTCAGCTCAAGCCGGTCGCCGTCATGGCGCAAACTCAGGCGTTCGGAGTGTGCCGGTACTGCCAAGCGGTGGTCCAGCTCGGTGTCCAGCCACTGACGGGTAATAGATTTAACCTGCCCGAAATCGCACACCATGCTCTGTTCATCCAGATCGCCGTGTAGGCGAATATTGGCCAGCCAGGTTTCCCCGACGACGCCTCGCGCCGGGTCGAGGTAGCTAAAATCGACGTTGGTGAGGTTGTCTACAAACAGAAGCATAGAAAGATCTTTAGGGCTGATGGGACAGGGCGGCTATCATACCAGCATGCGGCCATTTTCTCAGTAACTGCCGACTTACATAGTATCTGGGGGCGTAAATTACGGCAAATGTGTTTAGTAGGGTGCCAATTTGGCAGTCTGGGCAGTCCTCTTTACGTAATTGTGCCACACTGTGTGCCGAGCGCTGGTGTGCCTGAAAGCGCAAAGGTTGTTATGTTCATCACAGGGAAAAGGGAGTGGGTGATGCCAGAGCCGGCAGTGATTTGGGGAGCTTTGCCCCTATTGGTCATCTTTTGGGGGGTTCCCCTGATGGATATTTCCTATTCGCGCCAAGTCGTCGGTGCCGAAAAATACTTATGGGTTGTAGCCTGTGTATTTACCAGTTGGCTCGCCTGGACGGCTTTTTACTTGCTAGCGCCGATCAAGCGAGCCGAGCCATAGCGAGCTCTTAGCTAAGCGCCTGCAAAGCACTGTCGTAATCGGGTTCGTCAGCAATTTCGCTTACCAATTGCTGATAACTAACCGAGCCGCTCTCATCAATAACAACAACCGCGCGCGCGGTAACACCGGCCAAGGGGCCGTCGGTGATTAATACACCATAGGCTTCGGCAAAGTCTGAACGAAAGGCCGAGCCTGTCACTACATTGCTCAAGCCTTCCGAACCGCAAAAACGCGCCTGTGCAAAGGGCAGATCTTTCGATACACAAATCACCACAGTATTGTCCAGCTTGCTGGCCTGCTCGTTAAATGTGCGCACAGATTGGGCGCAAGTGGGGGTGTCCACGCTGGGGAAAATATTCAGTACTACTCGCTTGCCCTTGTACTCACCCAAGGTTAGTTCGCTTAAATCGGCTTTTACCAAGGTAAAGTCGGGGGCTGTGCTGCCTACGCTCGGCAAATCGCCACTGGTGCTTACGGGGTTGCCTTTCAAACTGACGGTCGCCATGATGGATCTCCTCAAATTTTAATTGATGTTGGTCGATTATAGGTGCATCGCCCAGATGTGTTTGTCGGCTGTGTGTTTGCTGATCGGTGGGCTACAGGCCGAGCGCGGGGCACTGGTTTTCCGTTATAGTCAGGGCGTGCCCGCTGACCCTAACCCATATCTGCAGGCAAAATCTGTAAATTCAATGCCCCCAGCAACAATCGGATAAGAAAATGCCCAATCAAACCGTCCAGCACTGGACCCTTCGCACTTTAGGCCGCTTAGAGCGCGCCGGTAATCGACTGCCACACCCGGTGGTGATGTTCGTCTGGTTGATGGGGTTGATTGCCCTCGGCTCCTGGTTGGCTCAATGGGGCGACTGGCAAGTGGCGTTAACCGCGTCCGATGAGCCAATTCGGGCGCGCAATTTACTGTCTGGTGAGGGGCTGCGCTGGGCACTGATCAACGCGGTGGATAACTTTACCGGTTTTGCACCGGTGGGCGCTGTGCTAGTAACGATGTTGGGTCTGGGCGTTGCCGAGCAGTCGGGCCTGTTGCGAGTGCTTCTGGTGCGCTTGGTTGCCGCGGTTCACGGCCGCCTGCTCAGTGCTGCGGTGGTGTTGGCGGGCATTTTGTCGAACCTTGCTTTTGATGTGGGTTATGTATTGTTGATTCCCTTGGCCGGTGCTTTGTATCAGGCGGCGGGTCGACACCCATTAGCGGGTATTGCCGCCGCGTTTGCCGGGGTTTCAGCCGGCTACAGTGCCAATGTTGTGTTGGGGCCGGCGGATGTCATTTTGTCGGGAATTTCCACCGAGGCTATGGCACTTGTGGCCCCCGGGCGCAGTGTGAGCATTGGCGCTAATTATTATTTTTTGGCGTTGTCGACGCCACTGTTAGCCTTAATCGGGGGTTGGCTTACCGACCGAGTGGTGGAGCCCTATCTCGGCCTTTGGCAGGGCAGTGATTCGGGCGATGCCGCAATGCCGGAGTTGGGAAGTGCGCGAGCGCTGCGCTGGGTGGGCGGGTGGACGCTGCTCTATGGTGCCGTGGCTGTGTGTCTGGTGGTGCCCGAGGGGGCGCCACTGGGCAGTGCGAGCCCGGCCGGCTCACCGCTGCAGGCGCTGGTGCCGGCGATTGCCCTGTATGCGGCGGTGGCGGGGTTGATTTACGGCAAGCTGTGCGGGCGCTTTGCCCGGTGCAGCGATGCCACCGTGGGTATGGAGCAGTCCATGGCAAGCCTGGCGGGTTATTTGGTGTTGATGTTTTTTGCCGCTCAAGCGGTGGCCTGGTTTGGCTGGACTCAGTTAGGTGCGCTGGCGGCGGCGCAGGGTGCCGATTTTTTACAGGGTTTTAAAGATCAGCCTGTGGTGCTTTTACTCCTGTTTCTGGTGATCAGTGCCCTGATCAATTTGTTTGTGGGCAGCGCTTCGGCCAAATGGGGGCTACTGGGCCCGATTTTTGTGCCCATGTTATTTTTGTTGGGGGTGGCGCCGGAGCAAACTCAAATGGCGTTTCGCATCGGCGATAGCGTGACCAATATCATTACCCCGCTGATGCCGTATTTTGGTGTGGTGCTCGCTTTTGCCGCCAAATACCGCTCAGACATAGGGGTGGGCGGGCTATTGGCCATGATGTTGCCTTACTCGTTGGTGTTTATGCTCGGCTGGAGTGTGTTTTTTGGGTTGTGGTTAGCACTGGGTTGGCCTTTAGGTTTTTAATAGGCCAGCGCGCCCTTGCAAAGTGATGGCAACTTGCGGATAATGCGCGGCCTCGGCAAGTCAGACACTTTTCACTGACTTGGCGCTGTAATGGTGGCCCTATCGGTCCCCTCGCAATGATCAACCGTGAACTCCGCCAGGCCCGGAAGGGAGCAACGGTAGCGGTGGTATCATGTGCCGGGGTGTGGCTGGTAGGGTCGCCTCCAATTTCTTCCCCTATCTTTCCTTTGCCGTGTTTATTTGCGCTCGGTATCGCTATAATCTGTCCTTTGATTTAAAGCAATAACGAGGAAGGCATGAGTTATCAGGTCCTGGCACGTAAGTGGCGCCCCCGCACATTTCGCGATTTAGTGGGGCAGGAGCATGTGCTGCAGGCTCTGGTCAACGCGCTCGATCACGACCGACTTCACCACGCTTATCTGTTTACCGGCACCCGCGGTGTGGGCAAAACCACCATCGCCCGAATTCTCGCCAAGTGCCTTAATTGTGAAGCAGGGGTTAGCTCGACACCTTGTGGTCAGTGTTCCGCCTGCGTTGAAATTGCCGAAAATCGCTTTGTCGATTTGATCGAAGTGGATGCCGCCAGCCGTACCAAGGTGGAAGATACCCGCGAGTTGTTGGAAAACGTGCAGTACGCGCCGACCCGTGGTCGTTACAAAGTGTACCTAATTGACGAAGTGCACATGTTGTCGACGCACTCGTTTAATGCGCTTTTGAAAACCCTGGAAGAACCGCCACCGCACGTTAAATTTCTCTTGGCCACCACCGATCCGCAGCGTTTGCCGGTGACTATTCTATCGCGCTGCCTGCAGTTTAACCTTAAGAATATGACTCCTGAATTGGTGACAGGGCACTTACAGCATGTGCTGGAAGCCGAAGCGGTTCCCTTTGAAGAAAGCGCCTTATGGCAGTTGGGGCGCGCCGCCGATGGCAGTATGCGCGACGCTCTGAGTCTGACCGATCAGGCCATTGCTTTTGGCTCCGGCAAGGTGACTGAAGCGCAAGTACGCACCATGCTCGGCACTATTGATCGCAGTGCGGTATACGACATCTTGCAGGCTTTGGCTGTGGGTGATGCGAAAGCGGTGTTGCAAGCCGTTGCGCAAATGGCCGAACACGCCCCGGACTTTGCCAGTGCTCTGGCCGATTTATTATCAATTTTGCATCGCGTGGCCATTGGTCAAGCCCTGCCGGAAGCTGTGGATAACAGCCAGGGTGACAGAGATCAGGTGCTGGCACTGGCCACCCAGTTGCCGAGTGAAGACGTACAATTATTTTACCAAACCGGCCTGTTGGGGCGGCGCGATCTACCTTTGGCGCCAGAGCCACGGGCGGGGCTGGAAATGGTGTTGTTAAGAATGCTGGCGTTTAGGCCCCAAGGGGTAACCGATGTGCCGAGCAAGACCTTACCGGCATCAGCAGGGAATGCGCCTGAACCAGCAGCACCGGCTCCAGCGCCATCAGTAGTACCGGCACCTACCGAGAGTGCGCCGGCGGTCAGTGCCCCCGAGGTCAGTCCTCCCGAGGTTGAACCGACCCGTAGCGATGCCAGCCAAGTCGATTCACCCGCGGCAGCCATGAGTGAGCCCGCCCCCCAAAGTGCTGCGCCGGAGCAGGCCGTGCCCTCGCAATCAGCACCCGTTGCGAACTCTCAGCACCCGGTATCAGAAGACCCACCGCCGTGGGATAACGCACCAGAATCTATGCAGGCCGAGTCGGTGCCTGACGTGGAAATTTCTCCGCCTGAGCCGAGCGCGAATTATCGATCTGAGCCACATCAGGCACCTGCACAAGAGTCTTTGCAACAGTCCCCGCAAGAGCCCCCGCAAGCTGCGCCGCCTCAGAGGCCGCAAGCCCCGGTTCAGACGCCGAGTCAGCCCTCTGTGTCGACCTCAGCTCAGCCTGCCGTTCAGGCACCCACTCCGTCGGCATCAGTGGCACCGCCGCGCGCGCCGGTTGAGCGTATTGTGCTCGACAATGCCAACCCCACCACCTGGCCACAGATATTTTTGGGATTAGATGTTGGTGGTATGTTGCAAAATACGGCGGCCAATTGCGAGTTAGTCGGGCGCCAGGCCAATCAATTTCACTTTGTACTGGATGAGAACAACAGCAGCTTATACAGCGAGGGACATCAGCAGCGCTTAGCCGATGCCCTGACGGATTATTTTCAGCAGCCGGTGCAGGTCATGATTCAACCCGGGACTATTGATACCGAAACCCCGGCGCAAATTGCAGAGCGCAAACGCAGTGCGCGCTTAACCCAGGCGGTTGAAGCGGTTAAGTCTGACCCCATAGTGCAACAGTTGATTGAACACTTTTCTGCCACACTCGATGAGAGTACTGTCGAGCCTGTGGACAGTCATTAAATTAGGGCACAAGTCCGGAGGTAATTATGTTTAAAGGTATGGGCGATATTATGCAACAGGCCCAACAAATGCAGTCGAAAATGCAAGAGGTGCAAGAAGCACTGGCCCGGGCCGAAGTGCAAGGGCAGGCTGGTGCCGGTATGGTGAAAATCACCATGACCGGGCGCCACGATGTTAAAAGCGTAAGCATCGATGACAGCTTGATGAGCGAAGATAAAGAAATGTTAGAGGACCTGATTGCAGCGGCAGTGAACGACGCCGTGCGCCGCGTCGAGAGCAACAACAAAGAGAAAATGTCAGAAGTGACCGCCGGCATGAATTTGCCACCTGGTTTTAAAATGCCTTTTTAACTCTCGTTCGGGGAAAAGAATCACAGAATGTTTAGCCCACTGATTGATGAACTTATGGCCGCGCTGCGTTGCCTGCCCAGTGTCGGCCCCAAGTCGGCCCAGCGCATGGCCATGCAATTGCTGGAGCACGACCGCGAAGGCGCTTTAAAATTGGCCGATTGCCTGGTGCGTTCGGTCGAAGGGGTTAAACGCTGCCAGCGCTGTCGTACGCTTACCGAACAGCCGCTATGCGGTGTGTGCGCCAATAGCCGCCGCGATAGTTCTCTATTGTGTGTGGTAGAAACTCCGGCCGATGTATTGGCGATTGAACAGGCGGGTAGTTATCAAGGTAAATATTTTGTACTGCTCGGCCACTTATCGCCCATTGATGGTGTTGGCCCTGAGGATATTGGTATCGATCAGTTATTAACCCTGATTGACCAAGAGCCTATTGAAGAAATTATTCTGGCGACTAACCCGACCATTGAAGGTGAAGCGACAGCGTTTTATATCAGCGAAAAAGCTCAGCGAGCCGGCGTAACCGTATCGCGCATTGCCCACGGTGTCCCCTTGGGGGGTGAGCTAGAATATATTGACGGCGGCACTTTGGCTCATGCGTTCTCAAGTCGCCGCGCCATTCGATAAATCTATGTGTGCTCAGCGACTTGCTCGGCACGCAGATCATTAAGACATATATGCAAATACCAACAGAACCTATTTGGGTCGAGAGTGAACAAACGTTGCGCGAGCTTTGTCAGCGCTGGTCTACTCAAGCTGCTATCGCGGTGGATACTGAGTTTATGCGCAGCGATACCTACTATCCTATTGCCGGTTTAATTCAGGTAGGCGATGGTAACGGCTGCTATTTAATTGATCCGGTGGCCATTAAAGACCTATCGCCCTTGGCCGAGCTGTGGCGTAACGAAAACGTGGTTAAGGTGCTGCATGCTTGCTCGGAAGATCTGGAAGTTTTTAATGTCTCCATGTCTGCTTTGCCCACCCCTTTGTTTGATACGCAAATAGCCGCGGCTTTTGCCGGTTATGGCTTTTCTTTAGGTTATGCCAATCTTGCCCGTGAAATGTTGGGCGTGGATATCCCCAAGGGTGAAACCCGCTCCGACTGGTTGGCGCGTCCACTCAGCGTGGCGCAAAAAAAATACGCCGCATTGGATGTCGCTCATTTGTTAATTGTGTACGGCAAGCTTTTGCAGGCTCTGAAACAGAATAACCGCTTGAGCTGGGTGCAATCGGACTGCGAAGCATTGATTAACAATGCTCGTACTCCCCTTAACCCGTCACTAGCCTATGAAAAAATAGGCATGGGCTGGAAGCTAGCCGAGCGCAGTGTGGCAGTGCTACAACTATTGGCCCAGTGGCGTGAGTGCGAGGCTCGCAAGCGCGATCTGCCGCGTAATCGTTTGCTTAAAGAGCAGCCACTGTTTGAAATGGCTCGTCGCTTACCCGATAGCCTGTCGCAGCTAGAGCGCATTGACGGTATCCCTAAACGCACGCTGCTCGATGATGGTGAACAATTATTGGATATTATCGCCCAAGGCTGTGCACTGCCCGAGTCCGAATTGCCCGCACGTATGACTCCGCCTTTGGGGCGCGAATATGGCGCCGCCATGAAACAACTAAAAGCATGGGTTAAAGACCGGGCGGAACGCGAAGCCATACCGATTGAAGTATTGATTCGGAAAAAAGAGTACGAGCAAATTATTCGCGCGGTGGCGGCCGGTCAACCTGAACTGCCCGGGCGGCTCAATGGTTGGCGAGCGGCATTGTTTGCCCGCGATTTACTGGATGTTGCCCAGCGACAGGTAGAGGAAGTGCAATGAAAATCATTTGTCAGATATACCGCAGCACGAAAGACAGTGGTATGTACCTCTACTGTAAAAAAGAAGAGGGTCTGAGCAAAGTGCCTGAGGCGTTGATGAACCGCTTTGGCCGGGCAGAACCTGCCATGGTATTAATGCTGGACGAAAAGCGTAAGCTGGCCAATGCTGATATCACCAAAGTAATGGCAGCACTGCAAGAGGCCGGATATTTTCTACAGCTGCCGCCAGCCACAATCGCAAGTGAAGAAGCACAGGCGGTGGCCGTGAAAAATTCTAAGCTCTACTGATGGCCGATCAGGTTTTTTGGCAGAGTAAAAGCCTGGCCGAAATGTCGCACTCACAGTGGGAGCAGCTTTGCGATGGCTGCGGTAAATGCTGTTTGCACAAACTGGAAGATGAAGACACCGGAGAGGTGTTTTATACCGATGTTGCCTGCCAGCTGTTCGATGCCGAACAATGTCAATGCAGTGATTACCCACACCGGCAAGAACGCGTGCCAGAGTGCATGGTGCTCACCCTGGACGACCTAAAAACCGTTCAATGGTTACCGACAACTTGTGCCTACCGATTGTTAGCGGGTGGGCAACCGCTGCCCGATTGGCACCCATTGGTCAGCGGTGATCCGGACTCGACTTTAAAAGCCGGTATGTCCGTGGCCGGTCATGTTCAGACGGCGCAACAAGTGGCAGACGAAGATCTTGAAGAACATATTATTCACTGGGTAATCTGACATGGAAAAATTAACCACGGCGTGGCTGGTGTACTTGGCAGCAGGCGTCTTATTGGGCTTGTTTGGCTGGCGAATCACCCGGCCTTTATCGCGCTACTGGCAACATTTCTTACTAGTCTCCTACGCGGTTCTGGTCTTTACCCCCTTTAGTCTAAACTTGGCTGAACAGCCCGATGCCTATGCACCAGCGCTTTTTGTAGCAGTGTTAAATAGTTTGTTTCAGGGGGTAGAAGCGGGGCTTGATGCTGCGGTGACTTTGGCACTTATTTGGATTGGGGCACTGTTGGTTTCTCTGATCTATTTACTGTTAAGCGGCCGTCGAGTTGCTCGTCGCAAGCACGCACACACCCGTGAGGCGACGGAGCATCCCTCATAACACCATTGCACAAATTCAGCACACTGCTATAAGTGGTATAAGGGTTTTATTGAATTGAGGATGATATGGGTATACGAATAATAATACTGGCGACTCTGTGGGTTTTGATGGCTCCACTGTCTGTTCAGGCGCAAGACAGTGTACCCGCGGATGTCAGGCTACTGGTGGATATTTCCGGCAGTATGAAACAAACTGACCCCAATAACTTGCGTATCCCAGCGCTCGAACTGATGGTTAAATTGCTACCAGAGGACACTCAAGCCGGTGTTTGGAGTTTTGGTCGGCAGGTCAATATGTTGGTGCCGTTCGACTCGGTCGACGATGCTTGGCGCCAGCAAGCGCAAAATAAAACCGGCCAAATCAATTCGGTAGGGTTATTTACCAATATTGGCGAGGCGCTGGAAAAGGCCTCTGCCGTTGCCCCCAAGTCAGGTATGAGCAGTCTGGTGTTACTGACGGACGGCAAAGTCGATATCGATAAAAAGGCCAGCCGCAATGCGCAAGAGCGCCAACGTATCCTCTCTGAATTACTGCCCGAATTAAAACGCAAAGGCTTTACCATCCATACCATCGCGCTGTCTAACGACGCTGATACAGAATTATTGCAGCAGTTGTCGCGTACCACCGATGGGGTATATTCGGTGGCGGAAACAGCGGATGAGCTAATGCAGTCCTACTTGCTGATGTTTGATCAGGCTGTACCGGCCAAGCGTCTGCCGCTATCCGATAACCGCTTTCAGGTCGACAGCTCGGTGGATGAATTCACGGCGCTGATTTTTCGCCAGCCCGACTCGAGCCCTACGCAACTAATTGATCCGGCGGGTAATAAAATTAACAGTGCCCAACACCCCAATACGGTGTCTTGGTACGGCGCCGACAGTTACGATCTGATTACGGTGCATAACCCCAAAACCGGCCAATGGCAAGTAGTGGCCGATGAGACACCACAAAATAGAGTGACCGTTGTCAGCGACTTGGAATTGCGAGTAGCCGAGTTACCCAATAATGTCATCGCCGGTAACGAACTGCCCGTCGAATTTGGTTTGTATGAAAAAGGTGAGGTCATCACTGACCCCGACTTCTTAAACCTACTAACCGCCCGAGCCGAAATCACGCCAGTTGGCGAGCCTGGGCGTTGGCAGCTACCTTTGCCCACCGACCCAATTCCGGCGGGGGGAGTCTTCACCGAAACCATACCAAAGTTTAAACAGCGTGGCGATTTTGATCTCACCATTGTGGTCGATGGCAAGACCTTTGCTCGCGAATTTAAACACCGTGTCAAAGTTGATTCTTTGTTTGATGTGCAAATGGATAAGCGCATTGAAAACGATCAAGTTCACTACGATATTGTGGTAAGAGGTGATCCGAACCTGATAAATACCGAGCTTTCCGCCGTGGTGGCTCATGTTAAAACCTCAGGCGGCAACAGTGAGTTGGAAACCTTAAGTCAAACCGATATCGGTCGCTGGGTGTTTAGTGTTACTGCGGATGAAGTCGCCCGTTATGCCATAGACCTACAGGCCAGCGGTGAGGATGCCGATGGCAATGCGTTTGACGAAAACCTGCCCAGTTTGTATTTCACCTACCCGGAGCAAGGCGACCCGATCCTGACCGAGGCGGATAAAGAAATACAAGCGTTGAAGCAGTTGCTGGCCGAAGAGAAAAAAGCACTAGCCGCAGAAACGAATCAACCTGAGCCCACGTTGCCCGAAGAGCAATCTGCTGACAGTGAATCCTCCAGTTTATCTGCAAGTAGCTCAAGTGCCCCTCAAGTACAGGCCGCTGCAACAAGCCAAATTGATTCAGACAGTAAGCCTGAAGAAGACCGCGAAGAGGGCGGAACCGATTGGCTAATGATCCTGGCTATAGCTGGTGGCAATGTGTTATTGGCGGCCATGGTTTATTTTGTTTATCGCCAGTTCAGTACGAAAGATGTGCAAAGCGAACTGGATGAATTTGAACAAGCGCTACAGCAAAACCTTGAGGGCGAAGATAAGCCTGAAACAACGCCTCAGGCTGCTACTAAACCGGCCCCCGCCGTGGATGATGACGATCCTCTGGCCGCTTTAGATGCTCTGTCCGTTAGCGCACCGGACTCGGATGAAATGTTTCCAGTTGATGATACTAAAAACAACGCTGGCGATATCCCTATGGACGAGCTGGATAATGACCCAGACAGCAAGCCCTAATGTATGCCACTAAAGCCGAGCGGGATTGCTATCCGGCGATCTCGCGCTGTTACCGGCAGTGGGGCGAAAAAGCCAAGTGCGGCAAGCTTGATCATGTATACACGCTCAGCGATGACGAATCCGCTTGGGTAGGGGCGGCTCGAATTCTGCCGTTAGCCGATAACGCTTTTTTATTGCGCAATTTAACCATTGCCCCCAGCTTGCGCGGCCGCGGTTATGCCCGCCAATTAATGCAATCCATTTTGCAAGATCCTCAGATTCAACCACTATATTGCTACGCCTTGGATTATTTGCGAGAGTTTTATCTCGGTCTTGGGTTTTGCGAAATGCTACCCTCTGAAGTGCCCAAGGTGGTGGCCGACCCTTATTGTCGCTATCGAGCTAACGGCAAAAGCTTTATTTTATTGGGTTTCGGGGCCGCCTGCTGTGATTGAACGAGGAACAGACTGTGTGTGAATTGCTGGGAATGTCAGCCAATGTCCCCACCGACCTATGTTTTAGCTTTACTGGGTTGCTGCAACGCGGCGGTGGCACCGGCCCCCACCGCGATGGTTGGGGAGTGGTATTTTACGAAGGCAAAGGCATCCGTGCCTTTCGTGACAGTGCACCTAGCGTCGAGTCCGAAATTGCCAAGTTGGTGAGCCGTTTTCCCATGAAAAGCTGTATTGCCATCAGCCATATCCGCGAGGCGAATGTAGGCTCGGTATGTTTGGAGAACACCCATCCGTTTGTGCGCGAACTGTGGGGGCAGAACTGGACCTTTGCCCACAATGGCCAGCTCGCTAACCCCAATGAGCTAGCGCTGGGCGATTTTATCCCCGTGGGGACAACTGACAGCGAACGTGCATTTTGTTGGTTACTTGGCAGTATTAAACAACACTTTTCTGAGCCAAAGATTATTGAGCAAGACCGCCCCGCGTACTGGCAGCAATTAAAGCGCTGGTGTGACCATTTGCATAGCCGCGGAGTAGCCAATTTACTATTCAGCGAAGGTCGCTATCTTTACGCCTATTGTTCTACTAAGCTGCATTGGGTGACTCGCCGCGCGCCCTTTGGTGAGGCGCAGCTCAGCGATGCCGAAATGGCGGTGGATTTTGGTGAACACACCACTGATAAAGACATAGTGACAGTTATTGCCACCCAGCCGTTAACCAATAACGAACGGTGGAGCAAGATGCAGCCGGGTGAGTTTATTGTATTTGACCAGGGTGAGGTGGCACTGCAAGTCAAGTAATTCTAGTGGTACCTTGAAATCACCTGCAGCAGCCATATTGTATATTTATAGCGACTATTTAGATTATTGATTGTCTTAACCTTGAGCGAGATTGTTATTATGCATTCATACCTCGTGAATAACGCAGTAAAGGAGAACACATGGATATTGATATAGGTATCAAACAAGCAGATCGCAAAGAACTGGCCGAGGGCTTGGCGCGGGTTTTGGCAGACACCTACACCTTGTACCTAAAAACCCATAACTACCACTGGAATGTGACAGGTCCCATGTTTCAGACGCTGCACACCATGTTTGAAACTCAATACACTGAACTTGCTATTGCTGTGGACGATTTGGCTGAGCGAATTCGCTCGTTAGGTTACCCGGCACCTGGCACCTACAAGGCCTATGCTGAGCTCTCTTCGATTAAAGAAGAGGAAGGTGTGCCCAGCGCTAAAGAAATGATTGCCAACCTGGTGGCAGGCCAAGAATCTGTGGTGAAAACGGCACGTGCCCTCTACCCAACAGTGGATAAGGCCAGTGACGAGGCCACCGGCGACTTATTAACCCAGCGCATTCAGCTGCACGAAAAAACCGCCTGGATGCTACGCTCGCTTTTGGAAGAGTAATGCTTTAGCGGTTATACCCTGCGGCCCGGTGTCTTAGACGCCGGGCCGTTTTTGTTTGGGGCATGGAGTGTGTTCTTACTGCTTTACGCAACCGCTGCCACTCATCAAAGATCCGATAACAGGGTACAATAGCGGCCCTGTAATTGGAGAGTGTATGTCAGAATTACCCCTTAATCTCGATCGTCCGCTAGAGCAAGTAATGCTGCGGGATGTGTTTCGCCTTAAGCGCAAAGCGCAGGATATTCGCCAGCGTGAAAAGCAGGGCAAGCCCGTGGATCAGATGATCGACCGCTGGCAACAAGAGTGGGCAGTTTCCTGCCAGTTGGTACAGGCGCGCGCTCAAGCTGTTCCCCAAAGTATTGAATTTCCTGAGAATTTACCTGTCAGCGGTAAACGAGATGACATTGCCGAGCTCATTCGCGATCATCAGGTGGTGGTTCTAGCCGGTGAGACAGGTTCGGGTAAAACCACCCAGCTGCCCAAAATATGTCTGCAGCTGGGATTGGGCGTCAAAGGCATGATTGGCCACACTCAGCCCCGACGTATTGCGGCGCAAACCGTAGGTGCACGGGTCGCCGAGGAGTTGGGCTCAAATCTCGGTGAAATGGTGGGCTACCAAGTTCGCTTCACCGAACAGACGACCGAGACGTCACTGATTAAAGTCATGACCGACGGGATCTTGCTGGCTGAAATCCAACAAGACCCGATGCTCAATCGTTACGACACATTGATCATCGATGAGGCGCACGAGCGCAGTCTCAATATCGATTTTTTGTTGGGTTATCTCAAGCAGCTGCTGCCCAAAAGGCCCGACTTAAAACTGATTATTACCTCGGCGACTATTGACGTCGAGCGCTTCTCTGAGCACTTTAATAACGCACCTGTGATTGAGGTGTCGGGCCGTACTTATCCGGTGGATGTTTGGTATCGCCCCATGATCGACAGCGATAGCGAAGACAACGACAGCCACCAGGCCATTATCGACGCCATCAGTGAAATCGACCAGCACGAGCGAAAAACCGGCAAAGGGCGGGGCGGCGATATACTGGTCTTTTTAAGTGGCGAGCGGGATATTCGCGAGGCGGCAAAACGTTTGCGCCATGCCGATTTTCGTCACTTCGAAGTGCTTCCCTTTTACGCCCGTCTGAGCCTGGCCGAGCAAAACCGTGTCTTCTCCAGCCACAAAGGGCGGCGGATTGTACTCGCCACTAATGTGGCAGAAACCTCTATCACCGTGCCCGGTATTCGCTATGTGATTGACACCGGCGTGGCGCGGATTAGCCGCTACAGCGTGCGCACTAAAGTGCAGCGCCTGCCGATAGAACCAATCTCCCAGGCCAGTGCCAATCAACGTAAAGGGCGCTGTGGCCGGGTCAGCGACGGCATCTGTGTGCGGCTATACAGCGAAGAGGATTTCCTCGGGCGCCCCGAGTTTACCGACGCCGAAATCCTGCGCACCAATCTGGCCGCGGTTATTTTGCAAATGCTGCAGCTTAAAATCGGTGATATTCATAAGTTTCCATTTGTCGATGCACCGGACTCACGCCTCATTAACGACGGTTTTAAGCTGTTGCAAGAGCTCCACGCAGTGGACGGCAAGCAGCGCGTAACAGCCGATGGCAGGCGCCTGGCACAGCTGAGTGTGGACCCAACGCTGGCGCGAATGCTGCTGGCCGCCAGTGATTTAGGCGCACTGGATGAAGTCTTGATTATTGTCAGCGCCCTGTCGATTCAAGACCCGCGCGAGCGACCGGCGGAAAAGCAGCAAGCCGCGGATCAAATGCACCGCCGATTTTGGGATGAAAACTCTGACTTTGTCGGTTACGTCAATTTGTGGCGCTACTATGAAGAGCAGCGTCAGGCGTTGTCGCAAAATCAATTGCGCAAGTTGTGCAAGAAAGAGTTTTTGTCTTACCTGCGCCTGCGTGAATGGCGGGATATACATCGCCAGTTGAAGTTAACCGGACAAAAGTTAGGGCTCAAGTTCAACAAAGAGGCCGCCGATTACGCCTCGGTGCACCAGTCGATGGTGACAGGCTTACTGGGCAATATAGGTTTTCATAACGAGGGACGAGAATACCTCGGTGCGCGCAACCGAAAATTTTCGATTTTCCCAGGTTCCTCCCAAAATAAAAAACGTCCCAAGTGGATGGTGGCGGCGCAATTGATGGAAACCTCGCAGCTGTTTGCGCACGACGTCGCTAAAGTCGAACCCGAGTGGCTGCTTGAGGCGGCAAAACACTTGGTAAAACGCAACCACTTTGAACCGCATTACGATGTTAAGTCCGGCCAGGTAAAAGCGTTTGAAAAAGTCAGCTTATATGGGTTAACACTGGTTGAGAGACAGCGGGTTAACTACAGCCAAATCAACCCGGTTGAGTGCCGCGAAGTGTTTATCCGGGCCGCCCTGGTGGAAGGGCGGTACGTTAAACGTGGCCAAAAGGCACCGGATTTTTATCGTCACAATCAAAAGCTGATCGAAGAGTTAGAAGCGCTTGAGGCAAAGTCGCGCCGGCGCGATATTTTGGCCGAAGACGAAACCGTCTTTCAATTTTACGATGAACGCATTCCTGGCGATGTGATCAATCGCGCCGGCTTCGAAAATTGGCGCAAACAGGCCGAAGAAAAACAAGCCGATGTACTAAAAATCCCGCGCGAACGCTTAATGCAGCGCACCGTGCAGGATATCAGTGAAGCTCAGTTTCCCGATGAACTTGAATGGCAGGGGATGCGCTTCCCGTTAACTTACCATTTCGAACCCGGGCATTGTGATGATGGAGTGACCGTTAATGTCCCCATGAGCTTGTTACACGAGTTGCCAGAGCATCGATTGGATTGGCTGGTGCCGGGCATGTTGCGCGACAAGTGCATCGATTTATTAAAGAGCTTGCCAAAATCGCTGCGCAAACACTTTGTGCCCGTGCCTGATGTGGTGGACAAAGCGCTCAGTGCTATGGCGGTGGATAATGTCCCCCTAATTGAGGCGCTGTCGCATCAGTTAAAACGCCAAACTCTGGTAGAGGTTAAAGAATCCGACTGGCAGCAGGCGAATATAGAAGATTTTTTCCGCTTCAATATTCGGGTGGTGGATGATCGTGGCAAAGCCATCGCTGCCAGTCGCGATCTATCCGAGTTGCGGGCAAGCTACAAAGAAAAAGTGCAAAGCAATATACGCGACGCCGCCGATGATATGACTCGCGAAGGGATTACCCAGTGGGACTTACAATTGCCGGAAACGGTTGAGCTGAAACGCAAAGGTATCAGTATCAGAGCCTACCCGACGTTGGTGGACAAAGCCGATTCCGCCGCAATGGAAGTGCTGGATAATCCGCGCCAAGCGCATTACCAATCATTGGCAGGTGTCAGTCGGCTAATTTTACTGGAGTGCCGCGAGACGGTTAAGTACCTCAACAAAGAGCTACTGAAAGGTAAAGAGCTGGGGCTAACGGTGGTGCAGCTGGGCAAACGCGATGCCGTGGTTGACGATATTTGCATGGCCGCCGCCTGCCAGCTGGGGCTGGCAGGCGGCGAGCTGCCCCGAGATGAGCAAGCTTTTGCCGCTGCCGTTGCTAAGGTAAAGCCAGAGCTGGTAGAGCGAAGCCAAGCGTTAGCGGATATTTTAGTTCAATCGCTGGCGCGGGTGGTGGCGATTAAAAAGCAGTTAAAACAGAGTAAAAATGCACTGACCATGGCACTCGCGGCCGGTGATGTCAGTCGCCAGTTGGATGGGCTGTTTTATCCAAAAATAGTCTTTAATACTCCTTACGACTGGTTTTGCCAGTACCCACGCTACCTTGAGGCGATACAGGTGCGGCTGGAAAAAGTTGTGCTTAACGCCCAGAAAGATCGAGTGCAAATGGCGGAAATCGAGGTGCACGAGGGTCGCTTAGAGGAATACCTGAGCAAAAATGGCGACTACCAATTGCACGAAAATCCGCTCTTGGCGCAGTATCGCTGGTCGATTGAAGAGCTGCGCGTGTCACTATTTGCTCAGACGTTAAAGACTCGCTTGCCCGTTTCTGGTAAGCGCCTCAACAAGCTCTGGCAAGAGATTGGCACCTAGCCGCTTGCCTTTTGAGGCAAAAACGAGAGCTTATTTTATAAAACCGTGGGCGAGTTGTAACAATTTTCCTCTTTGATCCTCTATAGTCAGTGTGCAGCTCATACAGGATGTCGGTTTGAGCTGCAGCACGAACCCTTTAAATACATGGAGATGGTCAAATGAATAAAAACTTTAAAGCCCCTATGGCAGCTGCGGTTGGCGCAGCGTTTATGGCAAGTGCCGCAATGACCTCGGTAGCGACGGCTGCTGAAAACCCTTTTGCCGCCGAGACTCTGCAGTCGGGCTATAAATTAGCCGATGCCGAGGGCAAGTGTGGTGAAGGTAAGTGCGGGGAAGAGAAAGCCGACCGTGAAGGCAAATGCGGCGAAGAGAAAGCTGAGAGCGAAGGTAAATGCGGCGAAGGCAAATGTGGTGAAGCTAAAGCCGACACAGAAGGTAAATGTGGTGGTGAAAAAGCCGACAAAGAAGGCACCTGTGGTCACTAATGTCTGGTCATCACTTTGACATTACCGGCGCGGGCTTGGGCCTGCGCCGGAACTTATTAACGCCTCTGGCCGAGACCGATACAGCGGATATCGCCTTTATGGAGGTGGCGCCTGAGAATTGGATTGGGGTAGGTGGGCGGCTTGGTAAACAGTTTCGTCGCTATACCGAACGCTTCCCCTTTGTTTGCCACGGTTTGTCGCTCTCTATCGGCTCGCGCGACCCACTGAACGAAGAGTTACTCTACGCCGTTAAGCACTTTATGCGCGAGCATGGCATCCACGGCTATTCTGAGCATTTAAGCTTTTGCAGTGATGATGGTCAGTTGTATGATCTTTTACCCATTCCCTTTACCGAAAAAGCGGCCGGTTATGTAGCCGAACGTATACTACGAGCGCAGGATATTCTCGGCCAGCGTATCGCCATTGAAAATGCCTCCTATTATTGTGCGCCGGGGGCAGAAATGTCGGAAAGCGACTTTATTAACCTAGTGCTGACAAAAGCCGATTGCAGCCTGTTGTTGGATGTTAATAATATCATCGTCAACAGTGTTAACCACGGTTACGATGCCCGGCAATTTTTGCATTCACTGCCCTTGGAGCGAGTCGCCTACGCCCATATTGCCGGTCACTACCACGAAGCCGAAGATCTGCGGGTTGATACCCATGGCGCCCCCGTTGAGCGAGAAGCCTGGCAGTTGCTAGATACGTTCTATCAGCAGGCAGGCCCAGTAGCCACCTTGCTGGAGCGAGACTTTAATATTCCACCTATGCCCGTACTGCTGCAAGAAGTGGCCGAGATTCGTCGTATTCAAGCGCCTTACCTAAGCGCAACCGACAGGACACATGGAGAGCTTGTGCGTGAGTGATTTTCAACAAGTGCAGCAAACGCTGAGTGATCATTTGCGCGACCCCGGGCAACATCTAGCACCGGCGGGTATGGAAGACCGCCGCGTGGCCATCTACCGGGATTTAATCTACAACAACATCGAAGGTTTTATTGCCGGTGGATTTCCGGTATTAAGAGACATACTGAACGATGAGCTCTGGCACGCTTTGGTTCGGGATTTTGTGCGCCATCACCGCAGCCTCAGCCCCTACTTTTTGGAAATCAGCCAAGAGTTTTTACAATTCTTGCAGCGGGAGTTCGAGCCCAGTGGGCGTTACCCCGATTTTATGCTGGAGTTAGCCCACTACGAGTGGGTGGAGCTGGCCCTGGATGTGGCGCCTGGAGAGTTACCCGCCAAGCCTGTGCACGCTCAATTGCTGGAGCAGGTGTTGGAGGTGTCACCACTGCTTTGGTGTTTGAGTTATCGCTACCCGGTGCATCAGATCGGGCCCGATTACCAGCCGGAAACCCCTCCCGAAGCCCCCACTTTTTTGCTGGTTTACCGCGACAGGTCCGATAAGGTGGCGTTTATGTTGAGCAATGCGGTCACTGTTCGCTTGATTAAGTTGTTGCAAAGCGGTGAGCGCACCGGACGTGAAGCACTGTTGCAACTGGTTGATGAAATGCAGTATCCCACGCCTTCCCAGTTGTTAAAGTTTGGCTCTGATCTGCTGGAGCAGCTTTATCAGTGCGATATTCTCTGGCCTCGAGCCATATAAATTTCCCTCTTGGGCCGCTACTATTGAGTAGGAAATCGGGCAAACCCTTGATTTACCTTCTATATTAATGTGTGAAACATAAATTATGTGGCGCCAAAATCCCGCTATTGAATAAATCTAATGAACTCTGATTTCTGTAATATAATTGTAATAATTGGCAAGCAAGATACGCGCTGTCATTAATATGTCATCTTAGGTTCATCAAATAGTCACCAATTTGTCATTTGGTGCCGAAAGAGGAAATCAAATGCAACGTCATTTTCTGGCTCTGGGTCTTTTGGCTGTTTCATTGGCGCAGCCTACTCAGGCTGTCACTGTCTATGGTAAGGGCAATGTTGCTTTACAGCATGCCGATGAGAGCGGGGAGTCCGAGCTGCAGCTGGTCAGTAACGCTTCGCGAATCGGTGTGATGGGCAGTGAAGAAATCAGCGAAGGGATCGAGGTGATCTATCAGTTCGAATACGGAACCGAGATCGATGATGGCGACAGCTCGGGCCAAACCTTTACCCAGCGCAATATCTATCTTGGGCTTAAAACCTCCGCGGGCACATTAATGGCCGGTAATTTTGATACGCCGACCAAGAAAGCTCAGGGCAAAGTGGATCTGTTTGATAACCTTGAGGGTGACATTAAAAATATTGTTACCGGTGACAACCGGGTTAAGAATATTGTGCAGTATGTCTCTCCGGGCTCCATCGGGCCCTTTACCGCTAAAGTCGCTTACATCACGGAAGAGACTGATAGCGATGCCGGCGTGTCGGCGTCGCTGGCGTATAAACAAGATGCACTATATCTGGCGGCTGCCATTGATCAGGATGTAGAAGACAATAAAGGCGCTACCGATTTATACCGTTTGGTAGGGGCCTACACTTTGGGTAGTGTTCAGCTCGGGGCACTGTACGAGTCTTTCGATGGGGAGACGGGCGACGGCGATGGTTACTTCGGCTCGGTACAGTGGAAACTGACCGATAAGTGGATTCTTAAGAGTCAATACGGCCAGTCTGATATCGAAAAAGAAGGTCGCGAAACCTTAAGTGTCGGCGGTGATTATAAACTCAGCAAATCGACCAAAGCCTTTGTCTATGCCACTCACAATGAAGATGACAACGGTCGGGATGATGACTACGTCGGTGTCGGTATGGAGATGAAGTTTTAGTGCTCAAGCGCTATTGCTTGGTTTGCGGGCTTATATGGCTAAGCGTCTGGTCGCTAACGGCTCTGGCACAAGAGCCGTGCGAGCCGGCGGTGGACTTGGCCGATAGTTTTGATGCGGTCAATCGTATCGGCGACTGCGATTACAGTGACCAAGGCCTAAATAAGTTGTTGTCGGGCCGAACTCAGGCGCAGGACAAAGAGCCCTCGCAACAGCAAGCATCGTCATCGGCCCCTGCGCCAGACACTCAAGCTCAAGCCCAGCCGGCACACTCTGCTCGTCTGGCGAGTACTCCGGTTAGCGACGGGTTGGGCTATACCCAGCAGCGGTTTCAGCTACTGCAGCGTGCGGCCCAACTTTGCCAACCCTTAAAAGCCGAGATACAGCGTCAGCTCGTTCAGTACGGCTCAGATGGCTTAGTGCTGACAGTTGAGTATCATTGCACCTCGCAATAACACTTAACCCCCACGGGTAAATTCCTCTGCGTATCGACACTCTGGACAGTCTTCTAGTGAATTCGCTACTATGTGGACGTTTCTTCATTCAGCGAAAGGGCGCCTAGGCACACTTTCGTTTCTCCGGCATCAATAGGAAAACACCGTGAACTCTCTACGAATAGTAATGACATGTTGGATGTTGGCGATACTCGCGCCTATGGCGCAAGCTTCGGATGAAAGGGACCCGTGGGAGGGCTTCAATCGCGCTATTTTCGCTTTTAACGATGTCGCCGATACCTACGTTGTCCGTCCGGTTGCGGTGGGGTATGAGACGATAACCCCCGAGCCGGTTCAGTTGGGGGTGGGTAACTTTTTTGGCAACCTGAAGGAAGTCCCCAATGTGTTTAACAGCATCTTACAGGGCAAGTTTGGTCGTGCCGGTAAAGATACCGGGCGCTTTTTCATTAACACCACTTTGGGGGTTGCCGGGTTGTTTGACGTGGCTTCCCATATGGGAATACCGCGCACCGAGGGCGAGGATTTTGGTCAAACGCTGGCTAAATGGGGTGTGCCCAATGGCCCTTATTTGATGTTGCCGGTACTGGGGCCTCGCACCCTGCGCGATGCAGCTGGCATGCCGATAGACTGGGTAACTGACCCCAAAACCTATGTGGGGCACACGCGAACCAGTTACGAGATCAAAGCGATTGAGTTGTTGGATACCCGTGCGGGCCTATTATCGCTGGAGCAGGATATTGGTTCCGATAAATACGCATTGTATCGCGATATTTATTTACAGCGCCGTGAATACTTGATCAATGACGGCGAGGTGGAAGATAGCTTTGGTGGCGACCTGGACGATTTCGACGATTTCTAGCTCTAGGTATTTGCACGTAACCGGCCCGGATATTCCGGGCCAGCCCTAAATGGCGCTAAGCTAAGTCGGCAAACTTGCTAGCGGATAACGTCCATAATTTGTAGTCCTGTTGCGTATAGCTCGCCCTCTGGTATCACTCGAACCACTTTCACCACCGCTCGCAATTGAGGATTATGGCCATGGCTAGAAGCCATATTTAGCTCCCATTCACTTTGTTCGGGTAGGGCTGTGTCGAGCATCAGCTGAACACCGCCACCACTCAGCTCTCGGCATTCACCGCTGTGCTGTCCGGTATCACTCGAGAGTGTTGCCTCGAGCGGAGCTTCGATTTTCATTCGAATAAAATCGCGTTTTTCCTCAAAGGTCTTATTGGTCAAGCTCATTGTGATTTCCTCTGGGTGCAACAGGCCAAACAGGGTGCATTGTATGTATTTAACAGTGGGGCGCCATTGGGTGCTGCTCGGTATATATTGCGAGTCCATAGGAAAATACAACTTTGCACAAATCCAAGATTAACAGTGAATCTCGCGCAAAACCATAGTTGTTTAAGCGGCGCTAAGTACATATTGCTAAAGAGCCTAAGAGTTCTCAAAAGTGAAGTTGGTGGCTATAAAAACAGAGTTTTTACTAGGCTTAGGGTGATTGACTTGCACCTAGTAAACGAACGGAGTAGTGTTATGCGCCTCTGCCAAAGCAACCACACATTACATATTCCAATCTATGCGAAAGCTTCTGATTATTGATGATGATAAGCCGGTTCGACATAGCATTTCTGCCTTTTTAGAGGACAGTGGCTATGGCGTTATTGAAGCGGTAGATGGGCCCGCTGGGCTCGAACGTTTTGAGCAAGGCGATATCGATCTGGTGATTACCGATTTACGGATGCCCGGTATGGATGGGGTCAGTGTGTTGCGACAGTTGCGTGAGCGCTCTTGTGACATACCGGTTATCGTGATTTCCGGTGCCGGAGTTATGAGCGATGTGGTCAGTGCTCTGCGCCTTGGGGCTTGCGACTATCTAATTAAACCGATAGTCGATATGGAAGTGTTAGAGCACTCCATAGAAAAGGCCTTAGAGCGCCAAGATTTATTAGCCGAGAATAAAAGATACCGCGACGAACTCGAAAGTGCCAACCGCGGTTTGCGTGAAAACCTGCGAGTGCTGGAGCGAGATCAGGCCGCTGGCCGGCAGGTGCAGCGCCGATTACTACCTCAGCCTCAAACCACCGTCGAAGGTTACAGTGTGGCGCATCATATAGCGCCGTCGCTCTATTTAAGTGGTGACTTCGTTGATTATGCTCATATCAGCAAGCGCTATTTAGCCTTTTACTTGGCCGATGTGTCTGGCCATGGGGCATCATCGGCCTTTGTTACGATCTGGCTTAAACATTTGGTTAGTCGTATGGTGCGCGAAGAGGGGTTGTTTGCCGACCACGACTCGTTCGAGTCCGGTGCCAATACCATGCTGGAGTATATTAATCGCGAACTGAACGAAATTAGCCTCAATCACCATTTAACGTTTTTTGTTGGAGTGATCGATACCCACACCCACGATATGCGCTACGTGGTGGCTGGGCACTTGCCCATGCCGGTGTTGATCAGGGACGGTAAAGCCGAGTATTTAACCGGGCGCGGCAAGCCGGTGGGCATCTTTAAAGACATTAGCTGGCATATACATGCCATGACCTTACCGGAACAATTTTCATTGGTTTGTTTTTCCGATGGTGTATTGGAAATTCTGCCGGATGATTCGCTGCAAAAAAAAGAAGCGCATTTACTGGAATTAATCGCACAAAAGGCTCAAAATCTAGAGACTGTGTGCGATGCGCTTAATATCAAGGATGTTAGCGAAACACCGGATGACATCGCAGTTTTGACCATTACTCGAGGTTTTTGAGATGCGGCCGGGTCAAATATTGGTTGCCGATCATAAAGGCGTTTACATTATCAAAATGGTGGGGGATGTTCGTCTCACACTGTGTATGTCATTTGATCAATTTATTGATGCTATGTTTGCCAGTGACGACTTTTGTGAAGTGTTGTTCGACCTGTCTGAGGCCGAAGCCATCGACAGCACAACACTGGGGTTGATGGCAAAAATATCCATATTGGGCGGCGAGAGAGTCGGCGCCCGACCCGTGATTTTCTCCCCCAATGACAGCATTAACCGCATATTGGATACTATGGGGTTTGGCGATATATTCACCATTGTGCACGAGCTGAAACCGCCAATAACCGCGACAGAAGTTTTGGTCAGTGACGATCAGCCAGACACCGATAACGATGAAGCCGTGGTGAAGGATAAAGTCATTGAAGCCCATAAAGTCTTAATGGGCTTAAACCGTGAAAACCAAGAGACGTTTACCGATTTAGTCAACATGCTGGAAAGCGAATAATAAACTTACTCGCTTCGCGCAGCGTTGCGGGCCACCAGAAAATCGGTATGTGATAAGTAAACCAACTCCGCCACTCGGCGAATGATATGCTCTTCGTATTTATCCAGCTGGCCGTCGGCAAGGGCAATCGTCCACATAGACTTCACCAAAGCAAACTTTTCTTCGCGCGAGCACTGGTCGTTCACAATTTGAGTAAACTGAAAGAGTGAGGTGGCATCCTCCTGTCGGTTTTCCGCCCGGCTTTGCAGCTCATTCACTTCTTCGCGGGTTAACTGGTAGGTTTGCTCAAGCTCCTGTTTGAACGCTTGCAACTCACTGTCATCAAACACCGTATCCGCGGCCGCTACTTCCATAAGCAAAGCGGCTGCTGCGAGTTGTTTGTCGTCTTCGGTAAGCGGCGCGGCCGAGCCGTCTGAAGTATTCAGACGGCTCTCCATAAAACGGGCAATCCTACTAAGCATTGGCCGAGTCTTTCAGTAAGTTTTCTAATTTCACCTGATCGGCGGCGAAGTTGCGGATACCCTCAGCCAGCTTTTCAGTGGCCATGGCATCGTCGTTCATGCCAAAGCGGAAAGAGCTTTCGGTATCAATCAACTTATCAATGGACTCACCTGTGTTTTCTGGTGACAGCACGCGCTCCAGAGAGCCGGTGTCTTCATCAAGGGCTTTGAGCAGCTGCGGGCTGATAGTGAGTCGGTCACACCCGGCCAGGGCTTCGATTTCACCGGTATTGCGGAAGCTGGCGCCCATCACAACAGTGTTGTAGTTGTGTTGCTTGTAGTAGTTGTAAATGCGACGTACCGATTGCACACCTGGGTCAGTCTCTGAGGTGTACTCTTCACCGGTGGCGTTTTTGTACCAGTCCAGAATACGGCCCACAAACGGCGAAATCAAAAATACACCGGCATCGGCACAGGCGGCGGCCTGGTTGAAACCAAACAACAGCGTCAGGTTACAGTTAATGCCTTCTTTTTCCAGTTTTTCGGCGGCGCGAATACCTTCCCAGGTAGAGGCCAGCTTAATCAAAACGCGCGATTTGTCGATACCGTTTTGCTGGTACAAATCAATCAGGTGGTGAGCTTTATCGATGCTCGCATTGGTGTCAAAGCTCAAGCGGGCGTCAACCTCTGTCGAGATACGGCCGGGCACTAATTTTAAAATCTCACAGCCAATGGCAACAGCTAAGTGATCGCAAGCCGATTTGATTTGATCGTCACTGCTACCGCCTTCTTTGCCCGCCGCAGCGATGCATTTATCCAATAATGGCTTATAGGCCGGAATTTGGGCCGCTTTTAGCAGCAGAGATGGGTTGGTAGTGGCGTCTTGAGGCTTGTAGAGTTTGATCGCTTCGATGTCACCGGTATCGGCAACCACGTCGGTCATCTGCTTGAGTTGTTCGAGTTTGGTACTCACAATTTGGCTCCTAAATGTATATTTAATAGGCGATATGTATCACTGGCGACACCCGCATGCTCTCTTTCTGGAGCTTTATATCAGGCTAAATGGGCCGGTTTGGGCTGCCATAAGACAAGTCGGTTAAATCACAAAGTGTTATACAGCCGACTGGTCCGTCGTTATTGTCGATTCACTTAGCCCCGCTATTGTAAACGTTAACGTCAGCGGGGCAAAGCGCCACTGACGGCCGATAGCTCGGGCTCAACTTCTTGCAGTGCAGCCCAGATAACGTCTGTGCCGGCACCCGCTTTATGGGCGTTCTCACTGATTACCCGCCGAAAGCGGCGCGCCCCGGGCAAACCTTGATAAAGCCCCAGGGTGTGCCGCGTCATACTGCTTAGCTTCACCCCCTTGGACAATTCCTGCTCGCAGTAATTCACAAACTGGCGCATAACGTCCAAGCGGCTCAGTATGGGGCGGCTTCGGCCGTAAATTGTTTGATCAACTTCAGCCATTAAGTACGGGTTGGAGTAGATTTCCCGGCCGAGCATGACCCCGTCGAGATCATGCAGTAGTTCCTTGCACTGCGCCAAGGTATTAATGCCGCCATTGACGATAATTTCTAAGTCCGGCCGCTCGGCCTTGAGGCGCGCCACTAGCGCATAATCAAGCGGTGGAACATCGCGATTTTCTTTCGGGCTTAGCCCTTGCAGCCAGGCTTTGCGGGCGTGAACGATAAACGTTTTGCAACCGCTGTCTGCCACTGTATTGACAAACTGCAGCAACCCCTCGTAATCCTCCATGTCGTCAATGCCAATGCGGTGCTTAATAGTAACGGGAATATCCACCCGCTCAATCATGGCACTCATGCAGTCGCGCACCAGCTCCGGTTCCGCCATCAGGCAGGCACCAATACGGCCGCTTTGCACCCGGTCTGACGGGCAACCGCAATTGAGGTTCACCTCATCATAACCCCATTGCTGGGCATAGTCGGCGCACTGGGCCAGCGCCTGCGGGTCTGAGCCACCCAGCTGCAGCGCAACGGGGGACTCTTCGGCGTTAAAGCGCAAAAAACGCTCGCGGTCGCCATAAATCAAGGCCCCGGTGGTGACCATTTCGGTATAGAGCACGGCATCTTGACTCAGCAATCGCCAAAAGTATCGGCAATGGCGATCACTCCAGTCCATCATCGGGGCACAGGTGAAGCGGCGATTGATTGTTTTTTGCGGGGTTTTTGGCACGGAAAGAGAGCGTCTAGTGGGTTTTCGGTGGCGGGTATTCTACCCTGATTGGGGGGTGTTCGACAAAAGTCGAGGTTTTTTATGTCCTCTTTCGCCCGGCGGGCGAGTCACTTTTCGTGACGCGACGAAAAGTGACCAAAAGGCGCGCCCCCGCATCTCAGCCCTCGGCAACTGCTCCTGCGTTGCTCTAATAAACTACATCCATGTAGCTATTCGGGTTCCCGAATTCAAGCCAATTTTGAGGGTCGGAAAAGATCGCTTCCCAGCGCTTTTCCTTAATTGCACGTCCATGTGCAATTAACCCACAAAACTAGCTCGAATTCGGCTGGATACAACGGGTGGGTCAGGGCGCTTCGTAGCGAGTTTTGTTTTTGCGTCAGACGTCAGACTTTCATTTCCCGTCAGGCATCTAAGTTTAATGTTTCGACTTCTTAGGGGGATTAAATTTTCTGCAAAAAAAAGTACCGGCCGCTCCTGAGCATGTGCCGGATTTCGCCCGGCGGGCGAGGCACTTTTTACTCCAAAAAGTACCCAAAAAGCCGCCCCCGGCAACTGGCCCCAGCGGGGTGCCCTCACTCCGATTGATTTTAGCGGGCCGTATCGACAGGCCTTCCCTAGCCTGACGATACTTGCGCAAACTCCCTGTTTGCTTACCCACTAAAATCAACCTCCACTCGGCTCAGTGGCATGGGGGAGGGGATTTCGTAACCGGTTTTGTTTTTGCGTCAGACATCAGACGACGGACTTTAGACACTCTACCCAATTGCTGGCTTCGCTCGTTTATCCATACGCTGGTGTACGCTAGGCAGTTTTCAATATATGAAAAAACCTTTATAGTCAGTGTCTTAACCAAATCGGAAGGTTAGATAACATGCCATCTGTGTGCAAGATAATGCGCTCGCACGCTTTGCCCGCCCTTCCCTGAGTCAATATATTGGTTAAATCGTTTAAAAATCAAAAGTTTTCGCCTTAACTTTGAAATTTTTCAAGGAGTAATGACGCGTATGCACGATATGAAACTTTATAGCGCACAGGAGACAATGTCGTGAATTTTGACAGCATCACAGAATCAGTTGTAATTCAGATAGCTGTCACTGTCATTCTATTTTTAGGTTCAGTTATTCTTGGGTGGATGTATGGGCCAATTAAATGGTACAGAGAAAATGAAAAGCTAAAGAAAATTCTTCTAAGTGGAAGAAGGTTCAATTTCTTTTATCGGCCAACAGACAAAAAATTTAAGCCTGTCACATTTCTACCAAATGGCGAGATAGGGGAAGGGAAAAATCCAAATGAAAACTCTTGGAGAATTAGAAGAGGAAAATTAGAAATCTTCCACCAAGATAATTGTATATATAGCAGATTCGTTTTCGATCAGAGTTCAGGCCGCTTAAAACACACAAATGATGCAGATTGTGGAAGATCTGTGTTTGGTCAATATTTTGAACCTCTATTTAAGGGCACAAGAAGTGCGCTATAACAAACCGATTCTTAGAGGCATATTTTTGCGCGAGATCGGGGGTATGAATGTATGGAAGGATTACATGCCAGTTATTTGGCATGTGCAAATTGTTAAGCACTTTAGAAAAACTTATTTTCTAGGTTATTGTTCTCTGTATTAAAAGTTGGCTCGGAAAGTCGAGTCAGGACTATCGTTTATTATAAGGATTTATGTAATGCCAAATTCAGTTGAAATATCTAATATAAAAGAAGATAAAACACACGTTCTGGTAACTTTTGATAATCTTAATGATCAATTCTTGATTGAGCTTCAGGAGGCTTGTATAGCATCTGGTCGTGACTTTGAGTTTGATGGTTCAAATGTTGTTAGATTTAAACACTTGACGAGCAAAACATATGCTGAAAGTCAGGCGAGAAAACTAATACGTGATACTCTAGGAGCTATGAAGAAGCCTGAGGATACGGAGATTGCTAGTTCCACAGGCAAGGTGGATTCCTCTCCGATAATTAAGACGGCTAATTTCTCCTCGCCACTCAATAGTCCGGTGGGCGAAGTTATTGTTACCGATATAAGTATGCCCTTTCTGTCTATGGTTATATTTATGGTTAAGTGGTCTATAGCTTCCATGCCTGCTCTTTTTATACTTTATGTTGTCGGCTATTTTTTTACAGTATTGATTGGCAATATTTTTTGATTTTTAAAACAATAATGGGGCTAGGAGAAACTACTCGCCCCTTTGTTTTGTTTGGCTCCGCTTGTTGGGCTCGAACTAGCTGTAATTGTAATCCCCCCAATAATCCACAGCAGTTATTAGTAGAAAATTCCATTAAAATAGGATCAAGGAGTTTTCTATGAAAAAGTCACGTTACAGCGATAGCCAAATACTGGCGAAGTTGAAGCAGAATGAGAGCGGAGTATCCGTTCCGGATTTATGCCGTGACCTAGCTTTTCTGCTGTAGTATTTCTGGCAGGTGGTAGAAGGTGAGGGGCTGGTGCTCTGAAGTGGTGACAAGCACGCGCATTTTGCTGTCGAGATCTATCCCTTTTGGCCCTCCTTTCTCGACGTTGTAACGACCCTTTTGAAAAGTTTCTTCATCCATTGCTCGGAGCGAGTCTATCGGTTGTAGGTTGCAGGTTGCCGTGCCAGCGTTCATCCGGTTTTGTGAACAGGTGAATATATGGTGCCCCGGCATCGGCTCCAATATGTAACGGCCATCGTTGGTGAAGCGAGCCTTGTGGGGGCTATCTGACCCTGTTAGGGTGGCAGCGGGGGCGCAGAGTATTCGATTTGCGTTTTCGCCTCTTCGTTTGAGTTAGGCGGAAATGCGCAGCTTGCAATCCTACACTAGTACAGCCCGCCCTACTAAACTCGCCCCAAGTCGGTTATAACGAGAAGATCACTTTTCCCCCTTTGCTGTCCATGTATAATGTTCCCATTTGCTGACTTGCCTGTAGAGGAGTAGTTATGAAGGTTTTAGTATCTGGTATTGCCGCAGTGGCACTAATGAGTGGTTCGGCCTGGGTTGTTGCTGAGGATGCCCCCCCAAAGTGGGAGGCATCGGCGGAATTGGGGGCGATCAATACCACCGGTAATACAGAAACAACGTCGTTTAACGGTAAATTGGACGTTATTCAGAATCTAGAGCGCTGGAAAAACACCTTTGCCGCCAGTGTTCTTTACAAGGAAGATCAGGTCGAAAATGATGCCGGCATTGAGTCGAGCGAAAAGACGGCGGAGAAATACTTTGCCTCGGTGAAAAGCGCCTATTTGCTAACGGGTGAGTATGGAAACTTATTCGGATATGCTTCGCACACTCACGATGAGTTCGGTTCGTATCGCAAATACACAACGGTTTCTTTCGGATACGGTAAGCGCTTAATTAACGCTGAAACACTGACTTTAGATGCTGAAATTGGCCCTGGTTACTATTGGGGGGACCAAGTGATCGATGAGGATCTGGGGCTGGTTGTCCAAGAAGAGGGTGCCATGCTGCGTGCAGCGGCGGATTTGAAGTGGACAATTTCTGAAAACGCCACCTTCACCCAGAAGCTGGGCGTTGAAGGCGGCGACGACAATACCCGTGTGCAAAGTGATACCGCTGTCAGTACTCAAATAAGCGGTAGCCTGCAAATGAAAGTTGGTTACTCCGTCACCCACGACACTGATGTGGCGATCGACAAAGAGAAAACCGATACCACCACCTACATCAATTTAGTCTACAACTTTTAAAGTGCGCACACCTGCCTCGCCCGTTGGTATGCCGGGCGAGCAGTGCATGTCGCTTCCCAGCGTGTTACCGAGGTAAAGTCGGCAAGCTGTAAGTGCTCTGCGGCTTTGTACGCGCTGGTCAGCGCCTCTACCCAGGGTACTATTGCCATATCGACAATACTGTAGCTTTCGCCCAGCATATACTCGTGGCGTTGCAGGTGTTCGTCTAGCACGCCGAGCAGTCGTCGTGTTTCATTGGTATAGCGCTGCACGGGGTATGGGTGGTCACAGCTTTCGACGGCGTATTTAAAAAAGTGACCAAATTGGCCGAACATGGGGCCGATATGGCCCACCTGAAAAAATAACCATTGATCACAGGCGCTGCGCCCGGCGCGGTCGAGGGGAGTAAACTCACCGGTTTTGTCCGCTAAGTAGCGCAAAATGGCCCCCGACTCCATCAGGCTGATGGGGTGGTCATCGGGGCCGTTGGGGTCAATCAAGGCCGGTATTTTACTGTTGGGGTTAATGACCTTAAACGCCTGTGTGAACTGATCATCTTCTAAAATATTGATGAGGTGTGGTTCGTATTTTAACCCCATTTCCTCCAGCGCCAACGCGACTTTGATACCATTAGGCGTATTCATAGAGTACAGCTGAATGAAGCTTGGGTGTTTGGCGGGCCAGCGCTCGCGAACGAGTTGAAGTTGCATGGGATGCTCCAGATTGGGTTGATTCGGATGAATTGGTCCAACACTGTTTGGAATGAGATAACGATTATGACTTTAACACATTGCGATGAGACGGGTGCGGCCAGTATGGTCGATGTGGCTGATAAAGCGGTCACCCAGCGGGAGGCGCGTGCTCAGGCGTATGTCTACATGAGCGGGGAGACGCTACAGGCAGTGGCCGATAACCGCTTAAAAAAGGGCGATGTTTTGGCCACGGCCCGCATCGCCGGCATTCAGGCGGCGAAAAAGTGCAGTGATCTGATTCCCCTTTGCCACCCGTTGGCATTGAGTAAGGTGGATGTGAACTTTCAATTACAGCCCGGCGAGGGCCGTATTTATGTCGAGAGCTATTGCAAGCTGGTCGGGCAGACCGGGGTGGAAATGGAAGCGCTTACCGCGGCAAGTATAGCGGCGCTGACGATCGTTGATATGTGTAAGGCCATGGATATGGCGATGGTGATATCAGATATTTGTGTATTGGAAAAATCCGGTGGTCGGCGCGGCCATTATGTGCGGCAGGGCGAGGGTTAGAAAAATGGTATTGACCGTATTGTTTTTTGCCAGTTTGCGCGAGCGCTTGGGCTGCAATAAGCTCTCGCTGACCTTGCCCGCCGGGGCCAGCGTCGCCGACGTTATCACCACCTTGGCGGAGCGAGAGCCGGGCTGGTGTGAAGCATTCGAGCAAGGTCAATGCTTGGCTGCGGTCAACCAGCAAATGGTAAAGCCCGATTACTTGTTGGCCGATGGCGATGAGTTGGCATTATTTCCACCGGTGACAGGGGGTTAAATGGACTCGGTAAGCATACAAAACGCGCCATTTTCCGCCGCTGAAGAGTACTCCTCGGTATCGTCCGACGCCGGCGAGTGCGGTGCCGTGGTCCTGTTTACCGGGCGGGTGCGGGCCGAGAGTGAGGCCAATCCGGTGGTGGCTCTGGAGCTAGAACATTACCCAGGCATGACCGAGCAAGTACTCGAAGACTTAATGGCCGAAGCTCGCCGCCGCTGGACGTTGGGCCAAATCCGGGTGGTGCATCGGGTCGGAGAAATTCTACTGGGGGATGAAATTGTTCTGGTAGCAGTCAGTGCGGCTCATCGGCGCGAGGCATTTGAAGCCTGTGAGTACCTAATGGATACGCTCAAATCGACCGTGCCATTTTGGAAAAAAGAAATTCGGCAGGATGGTACAAGTCATTGGGTGGCAGCGAAGGGCAGTGATGAGAAAGCGGCCAGCCGCTGGGGCTGACCGTCTCAGTGCGCAAAGAAAGACTATTTGTCTTCCATGGCCTCTTCCATAGCACCTTTAGCGTCTTCCATAGCATCTTCGGTGGCATCAGCAGCGTCATCAGCAGCGTCTTCTGCGTCATCAGCAGCATCTTCCATAGCGTTTTTGCCATCTTCCATGGCATCTTCGGTAGCGTCAGCGGCATCATCAGCCATGTCTTCGGCTTTCTCTTTCAGTTCAGCCGCTTTATCTTTGGCCGCTTCGGTGGCGTTAGCCGCTTTGTCAGACATAGTTTCAGCAGCTTGCTCAGCATTTTGCTCCATGCTGGCCTCTTCTTCTTTGGGAGAACAGGCGGCCAAGGTACCCAAGGCGGCGATTAGCAACAGTTTTGAGTAAATATTCATACGTTTCCCTCTGGTTATTATTTGCTTGAGCGCTAAGTGTATGAATATTTGGGGGGTAAGCACAAGTCGAAACGTGCGACAGAGTGTGAACTTGGTTACAATAGGTCGATTATCACGGGGGCTCCAAAGCAGTATAGGCCCCGTATTCTCTACCGTATCGGCCTAATTCACTAAAGTGGTTACATGACATTTGAGCAGTTTGAAACCGTGTCTCTGTTTTTGGGGATCGGCGGTTTAATTGGATTTATGTTGTTTATAGTCTGGGATCTGGCAAAAGAGTCTCAAGCGGGTAGGTTTGGGACTTTTATCTTATTTCTCGCGCTGGGTTTAGGGTTGTTAGGTTTTCTTATTAAAGCTGTACTGGTCGAAGTTATAGAAAAATAACATGGGTGCCATATCGGGGTAGGGTTTATGTTCGAGTTATTTACACCATATTGCAAAGCTCAAAAAGACCGTCAGGTTATTCACGATACGGATGCCCGCGTCGCCAAATACAGCCGCCGGGGCCTTGTGCTCAACTTTCTGGTGTTTGCTTTAAGCTTAGTGTTTGGTGACTTTTTTCACCGTGAAACCAATTTAGCGGTCGTGCTGATTACCGGTTTGATGCTGGTGACCTTGCTGCGCAGTTATTACTTGTTCCGGTTTGAAGTGCTCTACTCACGAGCCCCCAGACGCTGGCGCACCCAGTATTTTTTAGCCTCCTTTATGGGCGCTATCTGGTGGAGTGTGATTCTCGTTAGCCTCACTCACGTGCTGGGGATGCGCGATGAAACCCTCATTATGTGGCTGTATACGGTGGTGTTTTACTCCTCTGTGGCCAATGTGTTCGCTCCTTATATTCGCTTTCTCAAGATTTATTTATTTATCGGCATGATTCCGGCGGCGGGAACAGCGCTGATGTTGGGCTCGGTTGAGGGCGCTCTCTACGCTGCCATTATGGTGATGTTCTACTTAATGCTCGTGCACCAAGCCAAGGTGAATGGTGTGGGTTATTGGGAGCGCTTAGAAGCCAATCATATTCTCGATGAGCGCGCTCGTGGGCTGGAGTTTGAACAAAAAAGCTCCCGCGCCGCAATCGATTTGAAAAATGAATTTTTGGTGAATCTAGGCCATGAATTTCGGGTCTCACTTAACGATATTTTAGGCACTTTGTCCCTGGTGGATGAAGCCGAGCTGAGTGATCGCCAGAGCGATTTATTAAGCATGGCCACCAAGGCTGGCGAGCGACAGCTCGACTTGGTGAACAACGTGGTCGATTTTTCCAAAATCACCACCAAGTCGCTAGAGCTGGACGAATCGGTCTTTGATTTACGCCGCCTGGTGTCTAAATTAGTGCGCGACTTCTCGCTGGAGGCTCACCAGCAAGGCGTTGAATTGAACTACCTGCTCGATACGGAGTTGCCCGCACGAGTAAAAGGCGATGCCGCGCGGCTGCGCCAAATTACCAGCAGCTTGCTTGGCCACGCGCTTAAATTTTCGGTAACGGGCAATGTCTTTGTCGAGGTAACCTTTGATGCGGCCGATGAGAGCCGCGGCGAATTGCAAATCGTGATTAGTGACAGCCACTATCATCGTACCGAAGACGCTAAGGCTGAGGTGGATGAGTCGCGCCTGCAAGAGGCCGAGCAAACCGGGCGGGTCGGTATTGGCTTGTCGATCAGTAAAGGGCTGGCCGAGTGTATGGGTGGCAGTGTACACCTACTGAAAACGCCCACGGGTGGCAATCGAATTCTTATTAACGTCAACCTAGAGGCCATTAGTCACCAGGGTAAAATCCTGGGCGCGGATCAGCGCCTGCGAGGTAAGCGCTTGCTGTTGGTTGATTTGCCCGATCGGGTCGCCCTCGACTTGCAAGACGAGCTGAGTAATTGGGGGGTTGAAGGGCAAACCGTTTACGGTTATGAACAAGCCGTCGATAAAGTACAAGCTTGCCAAGATGCCGGTGAAGCCATAGATTGCGTTGTTGTCTACAACCGTCTGAACAGCTTTAACGCGCTGGCCCTGTCGCGTGAGCTGGCGCAAGACGAAACTTCTGCCCAGCTTAAACAAATCATTGCCATGAGTGTGTTGCAGCGCGACACCCCAGAGGTGCAAGAACACTTAGCGCATTACAAACAGGTGAGCTGTTTAGAAAAGCCGATTATCTACAAACATTTGTACGATGCTTTGTGCCAGCGCTTATTGCTGAGCGAAGAACCCGAACCCACTCAGGCAGAGCCTGCTGCACCGATTGTGCCGGTGGCAGATGAGCCGGGAACGAAAAGAGTGTTAGTGGTGGAGGATCACCGGGTTAATCAAATTGTGGCTTCGGGTATGCTGAAAAAGCTCGGCTGCTACGTACAATTGGTCAGCAGTGGCCCCGAGGCGGTGGCGATTTTGGAGAAAGAGCGCTTTGATTTGGTTTTTCTCGACAGCGAATTGCCCGAGAGTTCCGGTTTGTCAGCAGTTATGAAAATTCGTGAGCAAGAAAAAACCAACAATTCGCGCCGGCGTATTCCGGTTATTGCCATGATTCCCGAGCTGACCGAGGAGCAAGTCAGTGAACTCTTCTCGGTCGGCTTCGATGATCAAATCGATAAGCCTTTGCGTTTTGATGCGCTTGAAGGGCGGGTTCAGCGCTGGTTGGATCTCGGGATGGTCAATAGCTAAGGGGGCTCTGAATGCTTAACCAGAGACTCCCCGTGAGTTTGGCTTAGGCGTTAAATTCGGCCCAAATCGGGCAGTGGTCCGAGGGCTTTTCCATCGCTCTTATGTCGTAATCAATGCCCGCCGCAGTGCATTTTTCTGCCAGTGCCCGGGTCGCCAGAATTAGATCAATGCGCAGGCCGCGCTTAGGGTCGCGCTCGAAGCCTCTTGAGCGGTAATCAAACCAGCTGTACAGCGCCTCAGTGGTGGGGAAATGTTGGCGGTAGGTGTCAATCAACCCCCAGGCTAAAAGCCGGTTAAGCCACTCGCGTTCCTCCGGTAAGAAGCTGCATTTACCGGTGCGCAGCCAGCGTTTGCGGTTGTCTTCCCCAATGCCAATATCAATATCCTGATGGGAGATGTTCATATCCCCCATCAATAATATGGATTCGGCGGCGTTGTGTTGGGTTTCCAATAATTGCTGTAAGTCAGCGTAGTATTTTTCTTTGGCGGGAAACTTTAAAGGGTGGTCGCGGCTTTCACCTTGCGGAAAGTAGCCATTGTAAACATGTACTAAACCGTGTTCAGGCACTTCAAAGCTGCCGCCGACAAAACGTTTTTGTGATTCTTCACTGTCGCCCACAAAACCCTTGGTGCTGGTTACAAAAGGGTGGCGCGATAAAAGCGCAACACCGTAGTGGGTTTTTTGACCGTGAAAGACGACGTGATAGCCCATCGCTTCCACATCGGTCAGTGGGAATTGTTCATCGGCCACTTTGGTTTCTTGCAAACCAATAAAATCGGGCTGATGCGTGTCAATCACTGCTTGCAGTTGATGCAGGCGTGAGCGAATACTGTTGACGTTAAATGAGATAGCTTTCATGGAGTGTATGATTGAATTTGGCAGTGGGGGCGGCCACAAAGGCCGCCGCATAATGAATAAGTTTAGAAGTTGGCGATTTTGGGCGTTTCTTGACTTTCGTTCGCTTTAATAAAGTCCAGCAGAATATGCCCCGCCTCGGTTAGGAAGGGATCTTCTTCCGGGTTGATTTTTTCCGGCCCAGCGTCCAGCGCTTGTTGTTCTGGGTCGGCTTCGCCATCTTCCTCGTCGGTGCCGTTAATATCGGAGTAAGCCTTATAAGGTTCTAGCCCCTTAGCTTTGCGACGTTTGTTCTCTAGCGCGAGCACCTTGTTTTCGTATTCATCTTTTTCAGCGATTCGGGTTTTTTCTCGCAATGAGATGGTGGTGCGGCTGGACATTTCTTCGGCCAATTCCAGCTCGTCGGTAAGGTAGACAAAATCCGGATCTTCTTTTATCCGCGCCATGTGGGACTGGGTAATACTCGGCAGAGCCGCCGGAATGTCGAAGTAGCGATTGTGCTTGGCGGCGTGAATGCTGTCCCAGGGCAGTGCGTGGTCGTAACTGCTTTCGCCGACAAGTTCGGGGTCAATCAGGTCGGGTAGGGCAATGTCGGGCACCACACCGCGGTGCTGGGTACTGTCACCAGAGACGCGATAGAATTTTGATTCGGTCACTTTCAGTTGGCCGTGCTGTAGAGGCTGCAGTGTTTGCACAGTGCCTTTGCCGAAAGATTGGCTGCCGATAATAATGCCGCGCCCGTAATCTTGGATGGCGCCGGCAAAAATTTCCGAAGCCGATGCGCTCAGGCGATTAATTAATACCACAATTGGCCCGCGGTAAACGGCCTTTGAGTGGGAGCGGTGATTGCGGGTAATCAGTTGATTGGTTTGGCGAATTTGCACCACCGGTCCTTGGTCAATAAATAGGTCGGTGAGTGAGGTGGCCTCATGCAGTGAACCGCCGCCGTTGTTGCGTAAATCCACAACAATGCCGTCTACATTTTCCTCGGCCAATTCGCTTAACAGACGAAACACATCGCGAGTGGAGCTGCGGTAATCGGGGTCGCGTTGGCGGTAAGCGGCGAAGTCCAGATAAAAAGTAGGGATGTCGATAACGCCAATTTTGTAGGCCTTATCGCTGTCATCTTTCAGCTCGAAAACCGCTTTTTGTGCGGCTTGCTCTTCCAGCTTAACTTTGTCGCGTTTAATGCTAATAATGTGAGTGCTGCTACCTGCAGCCGCTTTAGCCGGTAAAATTTCCAGACGCACGGTGCTGTCTTTTTTGCCGCGAATTAAATCGACCACTTCATCAAGACGCCAGCCAATCACCTCGACAATTTCACCCTCGCCGTCTTGGCCTACACCGACAATACGATCGGCGGGTTTTAGTTGTCCTTGTTTGTCGGCAGGGCCCGCCGGAATGAGGCGCACAACTTTGGTGTATTCATCTTCACTTTGCAGCATCGCCCCAATGCCTTCCAGAGACAGGGACATATTGATATTAAAGTTTTCCAAAGTGCGGGGCGATAAGTAGTTAGTGTGGGGGTCGTATAAAGTGGTGAATGAATTGATTACAGCACCGAATGCATCTTCACCAGTTTGTTGGCTAATGCGGCGGGCTTGGTTGCGGTAGCGCTTAATCAATAATTCGCGCGCCTCTTTAACCTCTTTACCCGCTAATTTTAAATTGAGGGCGTCGGCTTTAATACGCTTGCGCCAGAGCTCATCTGCCTCGGCAGCGTTGGCTGGCCAGCCGGTTTTATCGCGGTCTACACGCAGTGATTCTTCGGTCTCGAAGCCCAGCTTGTATTGCTCGTCTTCCAGTTGAGCAATAATGGCCTCAGAGCGGGCAATAAAACGCTCAAGGAATGTGGCGTATATATTAATCGCCGTATCCAGTTTGCCCTTCTTAAAGTCGTCATCAAATTCGGCTTTGTGCTGCATAAACGTATCGATATCTTTCTGCAGCAGGTAGCTTTTACCCGGATCGAGTGAGTCTAGGTAATTGCTTAAAAACTTTTCCGAGAGCTCATCGTCGAGCGTCTGGTCGCGAAAGTGGTACTCGTGCAAGGTGCGTACGATTTCCGCGGTCGTCTTTTCTTGCTGCTTGGTCACTTCCAGTGGCTCGGGGCTTAGGGCCAAGGCGGGGACGGCAAGCAACAAGCTGATCAATAGGGTTAATGTACGGCTTGCGACGGCTCTGCGGGTAGGGCGGGGGGGCATTTTATCTGGCATAAACTCGTTGGGGCTCCAAATGTACTGCTTAAGGCCTCGGGCTAAGGCGCATTAATAACAATCATTAGACAGCAACATAGCATTATTTGTTCTGTCAGCCCAGCCAAACCCAGACATTCACGACTTGCTGCGGATTTTTTGTACGATTTTTTGACTTTTGTCCGGCGAGCAGGGCTCAAATTGCGCCACCGATGTGGATAGATCCTGGGTTAGCGTGAGATGACGCACAAATCGGCGACAGTGTCTGCACATAGCCAAATGTAAGCGCATTTGCCATTTTAGGCGCTTATCCGGGCTGCCTTCCAGGTATTCGCCGGCTCGGTGTGCCACATCCTTACATTTCAGCATCGTCCGGTCTCCTGATAGCTGTCAATGATATTCATCAGGGTTAATCGCGCCCGGTGCACCAGCACGCGCGCATTAGCTGCAGAGACACCCAGTAGCTCGCTGATCTGATCAAAGCTGGTCTGCTCCATATCCCGCAAACGGAATACCGCACGCTGGGTGGGCGGTAGTAACAGCAGGGTTTTGTTAATACAGTGATGTAAATCAACCTCTTCCAGCAGGGCGTCGGGCGTATCCAGATGCCAGTAGGGTGGTTTATTGGCCCAGTGGCCCCAGCGATTAAAATTGTCGTCGTCGAGATAGCTACTCTCATCCGCTTGCGTGTCGAGAGAGATGTGGCGCGATTCGCGCTTAGCGCGTGTTAGAGCTTCGTTGCTGACAATGCGCAGCAGCCATGTTTTTAAACTTGAGCGATGTTCAAATTTTGCCAGGGCGCGGTGGGCTGAAACCCAGGCATCTTGCACCACATCTTCGGCCAATGAAGGTCCAACAATCGCGGCGGCTACCGCCACCATGATTGAATGATGGCGCTGTACCAGTTCGGCGTAAGCGTTATCGTTGCCGTTGATGGCGGCGAAAACCAGATCTTTTTCGTCGGTATGATGGTTGGCTGCGCTCAATAGGTGCCCCTTAGGTGGTGCCTTGCGCGGCTGCCTAACAGGCGCGGTGGGCAATAAGCTATGGTGTTGCATATAATATAGCATTATTACGAGACGCTCTTGTTGTGGGCGCGGGCGCGTTTGGTGAGCGCCCGGATAAGATGATCATCGAGGCTAAAGTACCGACCGGGGCCCCAGACCAAAAGCGCCAACAGCATAATCAAGTAGGTGGCGGCAAACTCAATACCATTGTTTAACACCACGAACTTGCCGCTGGAGGTTAGCCAGGGGTAGTGGCCGTGCTCACGCAGCAAGCTTTGTGCTCGATCGAGCTTTTCGGTGGCAGCGAGCACGCGTTCATTGGCGAAAGGGGCTCCGGCGTCGGCAATTGCCTGCCAACCGTAATCCCAATGGACGGCAAAAATTGCCACCAGCATGGTAACCATTAAAGGGATGGTAATGGCGCGGGTAAACAACCCGAGGGCCAACAGTATGGCGCCGATCAATTCGGTGGCGGTAGCCAGAAAAGCCATTAGCCCCGGCAAGGGGAGGCCGAGTCCCCATTCAGCATTGCCAAACCAGATTACGGTGTCGCTAAAGTGCGCCAGCTTTTGCGTGCCTGCCATCCAAAAAATAGGCACCAGGTACAGCCTTAAGGCCAGCGCTGCCAGTGAATCCATCTGGGTAAGTGCGTTGAGCGTTTGCGAGCGCCAGCGAAGCAGTGTGTCCATGTTTTAATCTCCAGTCGTCTTTCCTTTCTAGACGAATGCTGCGAGCTTTTGTTACAGAAAGTAGGCCGCCGTGGTTAGTCGGCGCTGTTATAAGGTGGCGTTAAAGAGTCCGTTTTATTATACTGGCGGGCTTTTGCAAAACACCTATTCACACGTGGCCTTTGGTAGGGGCCACCACTGACCTTTAAGGATGACACATGCCTGTAATTACCCTTCCCGATGGTTCCAAGCGCGAGTTTGATCAGCCCGTTACACTGATGCAAGTTGCCGAAGATATCGGCCCCGGACTTGCCAAGGCGACCGTTTGTGGCCGCATCAATGGTGAGTTGGTCGATGCTTGTGAGTTGATTGAGCAGGATGCCGAGATCTCGCTGATTACCGGTCGCGATGACGAGGGGGTTGAGGTTGTACGTCACTCCTTTGCTCATCTGGTGGGGCACGCTATCAAGCAGTTGTACCCAGAGGCCAAAATGGCCATTGGTCCGGTGATCGACGACGGTTTTTATTACGATATCGAATACGAGCGCACCCTGACACCGGAAGACCTGGAGGCGATTGAGCAGCGCATTAAAGAGCTGATCAAAAAAGACTACGACGTTATCAAAGAGATGACGCCCATCGCCAAGGCGCGTGAGGTATTCGCCGCACGCGGTGAAGACTATAAAGTCGAGCTTGTGGATGGTTTGATTGCCGAGGGTGAGCAGGCGGTGGGGCTATACCACCACGAAGAATACATCGATATGTGTCGCGGCCCCCACGTGCCGAACACCCGTGTTATGCGTCATTTTAAATTGATGCGCGTCTCGGGCGCCTACTGGCGTGGCGATGCTAACAACACCCAGTTGCAGCGTGTGTACGGCACCGCTTGGAACGATAAGAAAGAGTTAAAAGCCTATTTGCGTCGTCTGGAAGAGGCTGAGAAGCGTGACCACCGCAAACTGGCGAAAAAGTACGACCTGTTCCACATGCAGGAAGAGGCTCCGGGTATGGTGTTTTGGCACCCGAAGGGCTGGTCGGTTTACACCGAAATCGAACAGTACATGCGTCGTGTTCAGCGCGATAATGGTTATCAGGAAATTAACACGCCGCAGGTGGTGGATCTAAGCCTGTGGAAGAAATCCGGTCACGCCGATAAGTTTGGCGACGATATGTTTATGTTGAAATCGGAAGATCGCGAATTTGCGGTTAAGCCGATGAACTGCCCCTGCCATGTGCAGGTGTTTAATCAGGGCTTGCGCAGCTACCGCGATTTACCTTTGCGCTTAGCGGAGTTCGGCAGTTGTCACCGCAACGAGGCTTCCGGCTCGCTGCACGGTATTATGCGTGTGCGCGGCTTCACCCAGGATGACGCCCATATCTTCTGCGCCGAAAATGCCATTCAGGACGAAGTGTCAGCGTTTACCGACCTTCTATATCAGGTGTACGCCGACTTTGGGTTTAACGAAGTAATTATTCGCCTGTCTACTCGCCCCGAGCAGCGTGTGGGTGATGATGCGGTGTGGGATAAGGCAGAAAAGGCACTGGCCGATGCGCTGGATGCCAAAGAGCTCGATTATAAACTCTTGCCGGGTGAAGGTGCTTTCTACGGACCTAAAATCGAATTCTCACTTAAAGACTGCTTAGGCCGGGTGTGGCAATGTGGCACGATTCAGGTGGATTTCTCTATGCCGGGACGTCTGGATGCCCAATATGTGGCCGAAGATGGCTCGCGTCAGGTGCCGGTCATGTTGCACCGTGCAATTTTGGGGTCATTTGAGCGATTTATCGGTATTTTGATCGAAAACTACGAGGGTTCATTCCCGACGTGGTTGGCACCCGAACAGGTCGTGGTGGCCAATATTACCGACAATCAGGCCGAATATGTGCAAAAAGTGCAAAAAACCTTGGCTAATAAGGGATTTAGGGCCATATCGGACTTGAGAAACGAGAAGATCGGCTTTAAAATCCGCGAGCACACTATACAGCGGGTTCCCTATATCCTCGTCGCGGGTGATAAAGAAGTGGAGTCCGGCCAGGTTGCCGTTCGCACACGCGAAGGCCAAGACCTGGGTGTCATGAGTCTGGACGCATTTACCGACCTGTTGGCAGCGGATGTTGCTAGCCGCAGTCGGGTTTCGTCGTCTGACTCGGAAGATTAATCGAACAGGAGATAGACACTATCAAAAGAGATAACGCTAAAGGCAAATCCAAGAAAGCCCGTATTAACGATCAAATTGAAGCGACTGAAGTCCGACTGATCGGTGCTGACGGAGAGCAGGTGGGGGTAGTCCCGCTGACAGATGCTCTAAAAGTGGCACAAGATGCCGATTTGGATCTGGTTGAAATAGCGCCTGATAGTACGCCGATAGTTTGTAAAGTGATGGACTACGGTAAGCACCTGTTTGAAATTAAGAAAACCAAAGCTGCTGCCAAGAAGAAACAAAAGCAGCAGCAAATTAAAGAAATGAAGTTTCGTCCAGGGACGGAAGATGGGGATTATCAGGTCAAGCTACGCAACCTGATACGTTTCCTAGAAAACGGGGACAAGGCTAAGGTATCGCTTCGGTACCGCGGTCGTGAAATGGCTCACCAGGAACTCGGGATGGACGTGATGCTACGCATCGAGAAAGACCTTGAGGAACTGGCAACAGTGGAACAACGGCCTAAAATGGAAGGTCGCCAACTGATTATGGTCATGGCCCCGAGAAAGAGAAAGTAGTCGGGCTTTTAGCTGCCTAGGTTACTGAATATTAATCATTGTAAATGCGGAGTTTTATCTCATGGCAACAAAAGCTAAAGTACACTCTGGCGCCGCCAAGCGCTTTAAAAAGACGGCTGCTGGTTATAAGCACAAACACGCTAACAAGAGCCACATCCTCACCAAAATGACCACTAAGCGCAAGCGTCAGCTGCGCGGCACCAGCGTGCTTAACGCCGCTGATACCGTTCATGTTGATCGTATGTTACGCGCCAAGTAATTGGTTCATTTGAGATTTTAAGAGGAGTTTAGTATGGCCCGTGTAAAACGTGGTGTAGAGGCGCGTCGTCGTCACAAGAAAGTTTTAAAAGCTGCAAAAGGTTATTACGGCGCTCGTTCGCGCGTATTTCGTGTTGCTAAGCAAGCTGTTATCAAAGCTGGCCAATACGCGTACCGTGACCGTCGTGTCAACAAGCGCAACTTCCGCGCTTTGTGGATTACCCGTATTAACGCTCAGTCACGTGCAGAAGGCATGACTTACAGCCAGCTGATTGCTGGTTTGAAGAAAGCCGAAATCGCATTGGACCGTCGCGTACTGGCAGATCTTGCCGTACACGACAAAGCGGCCTTTGCTGCCGTTGTTGCCGAGGCAAAATCAGCTCTGGCTGCTTAATCGCCGCAATGACGCAGACGGGTATTGCGCCCGTGCACTGACGCGATAAAGGGGAGGGCTGGTACTGGCCTCCCCTTTTTTATTGCTAACGAATACATAATTGGATACAGCGATGGAAAATCTCGCCGCGCTCACCGATGAGGCGCTTGCATTAGTTGATAAAGCCGAAGATCTAGCGGCTTTGGATAAAGTCCGGGTGGAGTACTTGGGCAAAAAGGGCCAAATTAGTGCTCAGGCCAAAATGCTGGGCAAGCTGTCCGCCGAAGAGCGCCCCGCAGCCGGCGCCAAAATTAATCAAGCCAAACAGCAGGTGCAAACCCGCATAGAAGCGGTGAAATCTCGCCTGGAGCGCGCCGCCATTGAGGCCAAATTGGCCGAGGAGACCATCGATGTCACCTTGCCCGGCCGCGCCCGCGACACCGGTGGTTTACACCCGGTGACCCGCACCCTGGATCGCATAGCCGAAATCTTCGCCCAGGTGGGTTACGAGGTGGCCGAAGGCCCCGAAATCGAAGACGATCAGCACAACTTCGAAGCGCTCAATATTCCCGCTCACCACCCGGCGCGTGCCATGCACGACACCTTCTATGTGGAAGATAAGCACTTCGCCACTAGTGGCGGCAGCTATGTCCTGCGCACTCACACCTCGCCCGTACAGGTGCGAGTGATGGAATCGTCCGAGCCGCCTCTGCGCATTATTTGCCCGGGCCGCGTCTACCGCTGTGACTCGGATCTGACCCATACCCCGATGTTTCATCAGGTAGAAGGCTTGGTGGTGGATAAAGACATCAGTTTTGCCGACTTGAAAGGCACGGTGGATCAGTTTCTTAAAGCGTTTTTTGAAGTGGACGCCCCTGTGCGCTTCCGCCCGTCGTACTTTCCTTTTACAGAGCCTTCGGCCGAGGTGGATATTGGTTGTACCCAATGTCACGGTAAAGGCTGTCGAGTGTGTAAAAACACCGGTTGGATTGAAATTATGGGCTGCGGTATGGTGCACCCCAATGTGTTTCGGGCCGCGAATATCGACCCCGACGAATACACCGGCTTTGCCTTTGGTATCGGCGTGGAACGCATGGCCATGCTGCGCTATGGCGTGAATGATCTGCGCCTGTTCTTTGAAAATGATTTGAAGTTTTTGCAACAGTTTTAACGGTTGCAAAACAAACCCAGAATGAAGCCGCAAAGGCACAAAGAGATAGCAATATGAAAGTTAGCGAATCCTGGTTGCGCGAGTGGGTCAACCCAGATATCGATACGCAAACCGTGGTGGATCAACTGACCATGGCGGGCATAGAAGTGGACGCAACCGAGCCGGTAGCCGGAGCGTTTACAGGTGTTGTGGTGGGTGAAATTGTCAGTATTGAACAGCACCCAGACGCCGACAAACTGCGTGTTTGTCAGGTGGCCGGCCACCCCGAGGGTGAGCTGGTGCAAGTGGTCTGTGGTGCGCCCAATGCACGGGCCGGCTTGAAAGCGCCATTTGCCACCGTTGGGGCTAAGTTACCCGGCGACTTTAAAATCAAAAAAGCCAAACTGCGCGGCGTTGAGTCCTTTGGTATGTTGTGCGGCCAAACCGAGCTTGAGGCAGGTGACGACGACGAAGGTTTGTGGGAATTGGCAGTCGATGCACCGGTAGGGGCGGATTTGCGCGAATACCTGAATTTAGACGACACCCTGATTGAGGTAGACATTACTCCTAACCGCGGCGACTGTTTAAGCGTGCGCGGGCTCGCCCGCGAGCTAGGTGTGATTAACCGTCACCCCGTCTCAGAGGTGGTAACGCAGCCGGTATCCGCCCAGGTTGACGATACCTTGCCTATTACTATTGCGGCCAGCGGTGCTTGTTCACGCTATTTGGGTCGAGTAATTCGCGGTATCGATGTCAACGCTACCAGCCCCTTATGGATGCAAGAAAAGCTGCGCCGCGCCGGTCTGCGCCCGATCGATGCAGTGGTGGATGTCACTAATTACGTCTTACTTGAGTTGGGCCAACCCATGCACGCGTTTGATCTGGCTAAGATCGATGGCGGCATAACTGTGCGCGAAGCCAGTGCCGATGAAAAACTGACTTTGCTGGATGAGCAAGAAATCGAGCTTAAACAAGGCACACTGCTTATTGCCGATAACGCCAAGCCTCTGGCGATGGCGGGCATTATGGGCGGCCTGGAGAGCGCTGTGGGTAAATCGACCCAGGATATCTTTTTAGAAAGCGCCTACTTTAACCCCATTGCAATAGCCGGTCGGGCTCGCAATTATGGGTTACATACCGATTCTTCCCACCGTTTTGAGCGCGGCGTCGATTATGACTTGGCGCGCCAGGCGATGGAGCGTGCGACTGAACTGTTGCTCGGCGTTGTGGGCGGTCAGTCCGGCCCCATTACCGAACAAGTGAGTGATTCGTTGCCAGCGGCCAACAAGGTTGAGTTGCGTAAAGCGCGTATTGTCAGCGGTCTGAGCATTGAAATGGATGATGCCGCCGTGGCAGATATACTCAGTCGTCTGGGTTTTGTTATTGACGCGACTACAGTAGAAGGCTGGCAGGTGAGTGTGCCCAGTTGGCGCTTTGATGTCTCGATTGAGGCGGACTTACTGGAAGAGTTGGCGCGTATTTACGGCTATAACCGTTTGCCGACCAAAGTGCCCGATCAGAGCATGGCGATTAAGTCTCACACCGAGTCTCGTCAAACCCTGTCCAGATTACGCCACCATTTAATTGCTCGTCGCTATCAGGAAGTGGTTACTTATAGCTTTGTTGATCCAAAAATGGGTGCGCAATTTGAACCTGATATCGACCCTGTTGCCCTGCAAAACCCAATCAGTGCCGATATGGGTGTGATGCGCACCAGCCTATTACCGGGCTTAGTCAGTGCGCTGCGTCATAACATCAATCGTCAGCAGGGGCGGGTACGCCTGTTTGAAACCGGACAAAAATTTGTGCCGGGTGCCAACGGTGTGGCTCAAACCCCCACCTTGGCAGGTTTGGTGTTTGGCCCTGTGGCCGGCGAAAACTGGACCGATAGTGATGCCAAAGTCGACTTCTTTGATGCCAAAGGGGATGTGGAGTCTCTGTTGGCTGTGGGTGGTAACGGTGCTGATTTCAGCTTTAAGGCCGACGTTCACCCGGCGTTGCACCCTGGACAAACCGCTGGTGTCTTTTGTCGAGATGAAAAAATAGGGGTGGTGGGTGCCATTCACCCAGCGCTGCAAGACGAACTGGACCTGCCCGATGGTGTTTTCGTCTTCGAGCTGGCTTTGCAGTCACTGCTCGAGGCTAAGGTGCCGGCGTTTACCCCGCTGTCTAAATTTCCAGCCGTTAGACGCGATTTAGCACTGGTGGTGGATCGCACGCTGGCGGTGGATGATCTTCTCAGCGCTATCGGCCAAACCGCGGGTGAGCACTTGATTGACTTAAAGGTATTTGACCTCTATATGGGCAAAGGTATTGATCCACATAGAAAAAGTGTGGCATTGGGCTTGACCTTTCAGCATCCTTCCCGCACTCTTAACGACGAAGAAATTAACGGGTATGTCGATACGGTGGTCAACCACGTAACCGAAAAGTACGGTGCAGCCCTGAGATAGGCAGGAAACCTATGTCCAACAACGCGCTGACAAAAGCGGATTTGGCAGAAAAATTATACGAAGAGCTGGGCCTTAACAAGCGCGAGGCGAAAGAGCTGGTGGAAATCTTCTTTGAAGAAATTCGCCATTCTCTGGAATGCAACGAGCAGGTTAAGTTGTCCGGCTTTGGTAATTTTGATTTGCGTGATAAAAGTCAGCGCCCGGGGCGCAACCCGAAAACAGGCGAAGAGATTCCCATTAGTGCCCGGCGTGTTGTTACCTTCAGGCCCGGACAAAAGCTCAAGGCTCGAGTAGAAACCTATGCTGGAACCAAGTCATAACGACGAACTGCCGGTAATACCCGGCAAGCGTTACTTCACCATTGGTGAGGTAAGCGAGCTATGTGCGGTCAAGCCGCACGTATTGCGCTATTGGGAGCAGGAATTCCCCCAGCTAAAGCCGGTAAAGCGACGGGGTAACCGCCGCTACTACCAGCGTGTTGATGTGCTTACCATCCGCCAGATTCGCTCGCTGCTCTACGATCAGGGCTTTACCATTGGCGGTGCTCGTCAACAAATGAGCGGCGAAACCGCACAGCAAGATGTCACGCAATTCAGTCAGTTGGTCAGCCAAATGATCTCCGAGCTGGAGCATCTGCTTGAGGTGCTTAAGCCCGATTCCCGCCGCTGATCAATACCCGTCTAAGTGGCTGAAAAATAAGGCCTCAGGCAGTTGCAATCTGCGCTGTTTCGGGTATTATGCCCACCTCCCTGGCCGACCCCAGCTGGCTTGGGAACTTGCCTCTATCGGAACGTAGCGCAGCCTGGTAGCGCACCACACTGGGGGTGTGGTGGTCGTGGGTTCGAATCCCGCCGTTCCGACCATTTTCTTTTTAATTTCCAATAGCTTGTCTACCTTGCTCGCACTTTCTGCCCGAGCCTCTGTATATCTGTGATGAATGCGTTCCTTTCTGGGGTGGCACACTTCTAAGAAGATGCTACTATGTGCATCTATTTTTTGAATCAGGTATGGGCACGCGGGGTTTACCCGTTGTCCGACAATAACAAAGAGGTATGTACGTGGCTAAGCAGTTAATGATTTATGATGATATTCAACCGGTTACTAGCGATAAGCACCGCAACTACTCGGTTAATTTGACCGATCACTCTTTTACCAGCGAGTTGACCTCAATTCCTTTGTTGGCGACTGAGATTCCACTGGCCGCGGCCGAGTACCCGGTTATCTTCTCTTCGCCTAACGAGCAGGGCGAGCACACGCCTCTGGCTGTGGTCGGTGTTGAGCGTGGTGAGAACTTAATGCTTAATGCTAATAATGCGCTTGAAGCGCGTTACATTCCGGCTTTTATTCGCCGCTACCCCTTTGTGTTTGCTGGCGTTGAAAACGGTGAAAAGCTGACACTTTGTTTGGATGCGAAAAGCAAAGCATTGGTCGCAGATGGCTCGAAAGGCAACCGCTTGTTTGACGACAAGGGTGAGCAAACCGAGTTTTTGCAAAATATCCTGAAATTCTTGCAGGATTATCAATACCGCGCGGAAATGACCAAAGTCTTCTGTAAGCAGTTGAAAGAACTCGATTTATTGGAGCCTATGCAGGCTAATATCGAGTTCCGTACCAACGAAGATCAGAACATGAGCATCAAAGGCTTTTACACCATCAAGCGTGAAAAGTTAAAAGAATTGACTGATGAACAGGCGTTGGATCTGTTTAAGCGTGATGGTCTGGAGCTGATTTACGCTCACCTGCAATCGCTGGACAACCTGAACCACTTGGTTGAACGCAAGCGTAACAAGCTGTCTGCCGCCTAAAGGCGAGACGCTTTAGCAGTAAAAAAACCGGCCACTGGCCGGTTTTTTGTTTTTAAAGCCGGATAACCAGAGTATCGGTGGGAGCGCGACTAACGATATCACTGGCGGTGGTGTGAAAGAGAGAGGCCACGAGCCCAGAGTGACTGTGGTGGCCAATAACCAAAAGATCGCAACCAAGGTTTTCCAGACAGCGGTATAGCTCATCGGTTGGGTCGCCAAAGGCAATGTGTAGATTGGTCGAAGGAATCGTGTTGTTCGAGGCCAGAGCGTTGAGATCGGGGAAAATTTGCTGGCGTATATGGGTCTCATTGGCTACATGATTGTGCCCGGTCATGTCGCCCAGCCCGGTTACGGGATGACTTTCGATATGAGCAATATGAATGTTTGGCGCTGTGGTCAGCTCCAGGGCTTTAGCAATCAGTAGGGCACCGTGGTTGTCTTTACCGAGTTCAAGAGCCACTAAGACTTTGCGGTAACCAGCCATATTTTGTCTCCGCGATTAATTGTTATAAGCAAACACAGCCCAGCGATGAACTAAAGTTTGCATTGAACGTAATCTATAAATATCGATTATGTAAACTTTAGTGTGAGGCAAAGCTTATGTCGACCGAAACTGTCGATTTTTTGCAGGGGAAAAATGTACTGTTAAGTGGCGGTACAGGTTTTATTGGCCGGGCACTGGTACCTGAGTTGCTGGCCGCAGGAGCGCGGGTTACGGTGTACACGCGCAACCCTAGGCAGGCCCGAGAAAAACTACCCGCCGGCGTTTTGGTGGTGGGGGATTTGCTCAGCTTGGACAGTGCTGGATATGACGCAGTGATCAATCTTGCCGGTGCCCCGATAATGGCGAGTCGTTGGACTGCCAGACGCAAAGCCGAACTACTCGCCAGTCGCATTGAAACCACAGAGCTGTTGCTAGAGCATTTGCGCAACCACGCGCGTTTTCCGAGTGTGGTGGTCAGTGGCAGCGCCGTTGGCTACTACGGAGATACCGGTGATACTGAGGTGACTGAGCAGGCCGCTCCCGGTGCAGGTTTCGCTGCACAGTTGTGTCGTTTGTGGGAAGAATCGGCATTCGGGTTTAAATCCGGGGGTGCACGTCTGTGTTTGTTGCGAACTGGCATCGTACTGGGCCCCAATGGCGGCGCACTGCAAAAGATGCTGCTGCCTTTCAAATTGGGTTTGGGCGGTCCCATGGGATCTGGCAAGCAGTGGATGAGCTGGATACATCTGGATGATCTGGTCGCTATGATACTTTCGCTTCTGATTTCTCCAGCGATGAGCGGGCCGATTAATGCGGTCGCGCCCAAGCCGGTTAGTAACCGTTGTTTTGCCAGCACTCTGGCGCAAGTGCTACATCGCCCAAGCTTTGTGACAATGCCTGCGATTGCGGTGCAATTGTTATTCGGTCAGGCTGGGAGAGAGTTGCTGCTGGCGAGCAATAGGGTTGTGCCCGCTCAGGCATTGGGCCAGAATTTTACCTTTCGCTATTCTGATTTAACGCAGGCCATTAGTGCCAGTTTGTAAAAAAATTATTTTATTACGCTTGAAATAAATTTAGATGACCCTAGATAGGTTATGTACTCGCTCGAATGAGGAGTGCACATACCGCCCGATCTTTGTGATGGGCATCTAACTTTATATTGCTCTGAATTTGAGGATATTACTATGCGTAATTTTGATCTTACTCCACTATACCGCTCTTCTATTGGCTTCGACCGTATGGCCAGCCTGCTTGATAATATGGCCCGCAGCGAACAAGGTCAGCCCAGTTATCCGCCTTACAATATTGAATTGACGGGCGAAGATCACTACCGAATTTCCATGGCGGTGGCGGGTTTTGATCTCGGTGAATTAAACATCGAGGTAAATCAAAATAATTTAACCGTTGCCGGACAAAAAACCGAAGACGACGACTCGCGTACCTTCTTGCATCGCGGTATCGCAGCGCGCAACTTTGAGCGTCGCTTTCAGCTGGCCGATCATGTGCGAGTGCAAGGCGCTAACATTGAAAATGGTTTGCTGCATATCGATTTGGTTCGCGAAGTGCCGGAGGCTATTAAGCCTCGCACAATTGAAATATCCACCGCCGGCCAGCAATCTCGTGTTGGACAGGAACAAAAGCCCAATGATTCAGCCGCCGCCTAAATGCCGCTGCTCACTATCTTAACCCCTGACTTGTGCCGGTTTTGCCGGCACTTTTTTTATGTCCGGTAATTGTTGCCCGCTTTGTCGGTGTGTGCGGCTAGTGGATTTTTATCGCGACACCAAACGTCATTATTGGCAGTGTGGGCAGTGTGATTTGGTGTTTGTTGGGCAAGAGTTTTTACTGTCAGCATCAAAAGAAAAAGCCGAATACGATCTGCACGAAAATGACATTTTCGATCAGGGTTACCGGCGCTTTTTAAATCGCTTGGCGCAGCCGCTTTTGGAGATTATAACGCCTCCTGCAAAAGGGCTCGATTTTGGTTGCGGTCCGGGGCCGGCGCTGCAAGATATGTTGCAATCGGCGGGCTTTGAGATGGATATCTACGATATTTTTTACGCTCCACATAAAGCGGTGTTTGACCGATACTATGATTTTATTACCGCCACCGAGGTGGTAGAACATCTGCATAATCCGCACTGGGAGTTAGATCGACTATGGTCGCGAGTTAACCCTCAAGGGGTGTTGGCGATTATGACTAAGCGGGTGCAAAGCCAAGCCGCCTTCGCTACTTGGCACTATAAAAATGATCTTACTCACGTTTGTTTTTTTAGCGAGTCAACCTTTCGATGGTTGGCCAAGCAGTGGGGCGCAACACTCACTTTCCCGGCCGCTGATGTCGTTTTATTGCAAAAGCCTTAAATTTTCCTGAAGTAATTTTATTGCGAACTAAACAGCTTGGCCCTGACCGTGGCGCGGTAGTCTCTAGGGTTGGTGTCTAGGTGTTGTTTGAATAAATCGGCAAAATAGGCAGTATCTTGATAGCCACAGCGCTCGGCGATTTCACTAATGCTTAAATTGCTGGTTTTTAATAAATCTCGAGCGACAGCCATTCGGGCATTGGTCAGGTAAGTATGCGGGGTTAAGCCGGTCGCGCTTTTAAAGCGCCGATTTAAAGTTCGGGTGCTCATATCAAAGCGTTTGGCCAGTTCGTTCATTGAACTAAATCGCGCATAGTTGTCTCGCAACCACATTTGAACTTGCACCATTTGCTCGTCCGGATGTGGGTGGTCATCATTTTCATAATAGGCCGAGCTTTCATAAGAGCGTCGTATTTCATGGGAGAAGTGACGCTCTACATGGCCGGCAATGGAGCGGTTAAACAACCGGCTAATAAAGTGCACTGTCAGATCGGCCAGAGAGTTAACGCTGGCGGCGCAATAGCGTCGACCGGACTGGGTGATAAAATGCTGCCTTTTTAATTTCACCTCTGGGTAGTCGCGTTGGAATTGATCAAAGTAATGCCAATGGGTTGTGGCTGCTTGACCGTCTAGCAAGCCGGCTTCGGCCATAAAGCAGCAGCCCGTGCCCACGGCGCACAGCGCTGAGCCGTTTTCATGACAGGCGCGCAACCAGTCAATCAGTTCGCCTGAACGTTGTAAGGTGGGCCGGGGGTTGCGCCATAATGCGGGTAAATAAATGATATCCGGCACGCCGGCAGAGTCCAACGTGGTATCGGGCACCCATTGTAAGCCCGCAGGAGCGCTCAATAAGGCGTTGGCTTGCGCGGTGGTGCTGAGCTCGATTTGCCGGTCGCCTGCGGCCTTGTCTGAGTTGTATGCCAGCTGAGCGGTGCGCAGCATCTCCATCGGTAATACCGTCCCTGTGGCCAGCATATTCTCGGTCAACACGAAGGTGATGTGGGTCTGTTCTGTCTGCATGTTGCAAAAAGCTACTCAAAGGAGTGTGTTTGGCTAATATGCCATTTCATATGGCCATTATGACCCTGTTCGCATGGGCTGTATAGCAATACACTGCCAGCCTATTAATGCTAGACCCTCTATTGTCGCTTGTTAGGAGAAAAACATGTCCCGATTGCCCGTTATTGTAGGTTTTGGCGGTTTTAATGCTGCGGGTCGTAGCTCCGGGCACCAAGGTTTTCGGCGTATGGTTTTAGAAAGCTTGCCCGAGTGTGAACGGCAGGAAACTCTGGCAGGCCTTGGCGTGATGATGGGGTTGGTTCGGTGCCAAGAAGGGCAGTGGTGTGATGACCAGGGGCAAGCGCTGACGCTGGCACAAATTGAGGCACAGTTTGGCGATGCTATTCGCGCTGGCAGCCTGATTCGCCGTATCGATGGTCGCTTTTTTGATGTCGATTCGGTGCATTGGCAAAAATCCGCCAAGCTTAATATCGAGGAAGGCACCCAGAGTTTCATATTAAAGGCTCGCGATTTGCCAGAGCCGGTACCCGAAAACTGGACAGTTACCGAGCTGGAAGAACGGCAGGTGCGGGTGGATATTTCTCAGTCGCTCGAGGTTAAGCTCGACAGTTACCGCGACATGCCGGTGAAATCAGCCGGCCAACTGCCGCAGGGTTTCAATCCAGAAGATTTATACAACGCCCGCTTTCATCCCCGCGCTTTGCAACTGGCCGTGATAGGTGCATCCGATGCGGTGCGCTCGATGGGTATTGAGTGGGCGCAGGTGGCCGCTTCGGTCTTGCCCGATGAGGTGGGAGTTTATGCCAGCAACGTAATGAGCCAAATGGATGAAAATGGCTTCGGTGGTCTGCTGAAATCGCGTTTGCTCGGTGGCAGGGTGACCACGAAGCAGTGTCCGTTGGGGCTGAACAGCATGCCGGCGGATTTTGTTAATGCTTATATCCTGGGTAGTGTCGGGCACACTGGCGCCATTGCCGGAGCCTGCGCCTCGTTCTTGTACAACCTGCGCGCGGCAGTGGAGGATATTAGCTCGGGCCGTTGTCGTGTGGCTGTGGTGGGTAATGCTGAGGCGCCCATTACATCGGAAATTATTGATGGCTACGCCACCATGGGTGCTCTGGCTACCGAAGAGAAACTGAAGAAAATAGACGGCAGTGATGACACCGACCCGGCGCGCAGCAGTCGCCCCTTTGGGGAAAATTGCGGTTTTACTATCGCCGAGTCATCGCAGTATATTGTGCTGATGGATGACGAATTGGCGCTAGAGTTAGGCGCTGACATTCACGGCGCAGTCAATGATGTGTTTATCAATGCCGACGGCTACAAAAAATCGATTTCAGCTCCAGGGCCCGGCAACCATATTACCTTTGCCAAGGCGGTGGCTTCGGCCCGCGCTATTGTCGGTGATGAAGTGGTGCGCCAGCGCTCTATGGTGCACGCACACGGCTCCAGTACTCCGCAAAACAGGGTGACCGAGTCGCAAATATTCGATCAGGTGGCTGAGTATTTTGGCATAACCGACTGGCCTGTCGCCGCTATTAAAGCCTTTGTGGGACACTCGCTGTCACCGGCCAGCGGTGATCAATTGATTGCCAGCTTGGGGACGTTCAAATATGGGATGGTACCTGGGGTTAAAACCATCGATCGGGTTGCTGATGACGTTTTTGCTGATCGTCTGAATATTCAGGTTGCCGATTTCACCCCGCAAGAGGGGATTGATGTTGCCTTTTTGAATTCCAAAGGGTTTGGCGGTAACAACGCCACCGCCAGCGTGTTATCGCCGAAAGTGGTGGATCAAATGCTGGAAAAACGTTATGGTGCCGACCGTTTTGCTCGCTACCAAGCTTTGCGCGAACAGACCCGCACTCAGGCTGAACAATATGACCAGGCCGCGCTGCGCGGTGATTTCGGCACTATTTACCAGTTTGGTGAAGGCCTGATTGACGAGTCGAAAATTGAATTTGTCGATGGCGAAATTCGCCTGCCGGGGTTTGCCAAGGCCGTGAACCTCGACTTGCCTAATCGCTTTGACGACATGGTGTGATGGCAGGCCAGTAGCGCTAAAGTGTGCCCGCCGGCTCAGTTTTGACCAGCCGCTAGGGCAGTCATTGCAGTGGGTGATGATTTTTTGCCCAGCTGGGCGGCAATAGTGCTATACAAAGCCACTTCTTTACCTTAGAATACGGCGCCTTTCGCAATCGGCTTAAGCTCGCTTGCGTGAACCAGTTTTAACAATGATGGGGAAAACCCATCTGATACAACTACAGGAAAGCATCAATGGTAACTATTCGTCTGTCTCGTGGTGGCTCCAAAAAGCGTCCTTTTTACCACCTGACCGTAAGCGACAGCCGCAGTGCACGTAACGGCCGTTTCATCGAGCGTGTTGGTTTCTTCAACCCAATCGCCCGCGGCCAGGAAGAAAGCCTGCGTATCGATCAAGACCGTATCGACTACTGGGTAGGCCAAGGCGCCCAGGTTAGCGAGCGTGTTGCTAAGCTGATCAAAACCAAAGCTGCCGCTTAATTGCTGTTAGCCCGATGACGACAGAGTCTTCTAATCTGGTGGATGTCGGGCGTATCACTGCGGTATTTGGTATTCAGGGCTGGGTGAAAATCCACTCTGGCACCGAGCCCGCAGAGAACTTGTTTGAATACCACCCTTGGTGGCTGAAAACAGCCCACGGGGTGAAAACAGTCGATATAGACGCGGTTCGTCCCCACGGTAAGGGCTTTGTGGCCCATATCAAAGGTGTTGATGATCGCGATACGGCTGCCACTTATGCTGGTACAACTATAGCGGTTGAGCGACAGCAGTTGCCGGATCTGGCCGAAGGCGAGTTCTATTGGCATCAGCTGCAAGGCTTGGCCGTTATCTCCCGTTTTGGCGGCACACAAACCCGTTTGGGGTGCGTCAGCCGAATACTGGAGACCGGTGCTAACGATGTGCTGGTGGTTCAAGCCGATCAAAGCAGTGTGGATGATCGCGAACGCTTAGTGCCCTATATACCTGGGCAGTATGTGCTTGAGGTGGATTTAGAAGCCCGAACCCTAGCGGTTGATTGGGATCCGGCATTCTAGCAGGGGGTCAACGTGACCGATAAAGCGGAGCAGGCGCCTATTAAGTTGGCTGTCATTACGCTTTTCCCGCCAATGTTTGCGGCCTTGACGGAAAGTGGCATAACCGCGCGCGCGGTGAAGGAGGGCCGGGTCGCCATCGAGTGTTGGAACCCGCGGGACTTCACCGTTGATAAGCATCGTACAGTGGATGATCGCCCCTACGGCGGCGGCCCTGGCATGCTAATGAAAGTGCAGCCTTTGGCCGATGCGGTTGATGCCGCTAAAGCCTGGACCGGTGCCGCTAAAGTGGTTTACTTGTCCCCGCAGGGGCAAAAGTTTACCCAACAGGCCGCTCAAGTAATGGCCACCGAAGGCAATTTGATTTTAATTGCCGGGCGCTATGAAGGTATCGACGAGCGCCTGATCGAGTCAATAGTGGATGAAGAATGGTCCATTGGTGACTATGTACTGTCTGGCGGCGAGTTGCCGGCTATGGTATTGATGGATGCTCTGATTCGGTTGTTACCCGGCGCGCTGGGCGATAAACAATCGGCCGAGGAAGACTCCTTTAGTGACGGTTTGCTGGACCATCCGCACTATACGCGCCCGGAAATACTTGAGGGTGACAAGGTGCCTGAGGTTTTACTCTCAGGGGATCACCAAAGAATTCGGCGCTGGCGCTTACAACAAGCGCTGGGGCGAACTTGGCTAAGACGGCCAGATTTATTGCAACACAAAGACTTAACCGAGGAGCAGCAAACGCTGTTGACGGACTTTCGTCGGGACCTTGAAAACGACTCACTCTAGCTGTGAAGCTACAGAATCTCAGGAGAATAGAGATGACCAACAAGATTATTCAAGAGCTCGAAAACGAACAGCTCAAGCAAGACGTACCAGCATTCGCACCGGGTGATACCGTTGTGGTTCAGGTAAAAGTAACCGAAGGTAACCGCGAGCGTCTACAGGCCTACGAAGGTGTTGTAATCGCTAAGCGTAATCGCGGTTTGCACTCTGCTTTCACCGTGCGCAAAATTTCTTACGGTGTTGGCGTTGAGCGTACTTTCCAAACTCACAGCCGTCAGGTTGACAGCATTGCTGTTAAGCGTCGCGGTGATGTGCGTCAGGCCAAGCTGTACTACTTGCGTGACCTGACCGGTAAAGCGGCTCGTATTAAAGAAAAGCTGGGCGCATAATCGACGTTATTATTTGTCGATTTTGCCAAGCACAAAAAAGCCGACCTAAGGGTCGGCTTGTTTGTGCCTTGAGTTTTTTGGTTTGGACAGCATAATAGCCAATCTACTCCCGATAAGGACACGGTTATCAAAGCCCTTTCGCAAAGTGTCGACTCCAGTATTCGTCTATATCTCGACAGCCTGTGGCTGGAAAAGGGCCTGGCGGATAACACTCGTCAAAGTTATCAGCGTGATCTTACTCATTTTGCCCGCTGGTTGGGTGAGCAGGGCGAGGATGACCTAAACGCTGTTACCGGGCAACAAGTGATGGCTTATCTCGCCTGGCGCCACAGTGCCAATTACTCCAGCCGCTCAACGGCGCGCTTATTATCGTGTTTGCGAGGGTTTTACCGCTTTCAGCTGCGGGAAAACGCCATCAGTGAAAATCCATTAGCCGGCATTGAGAATCCTAAATTACCTCGCTCATTGCCTAAACTTTTGACCGAAAGCGATGTCGAAGCTCTATTGTCGGCCCCCGATGTGGACGATGCCGTAGGTTTGCGCGATAAAGCCATGTTGGAGTTGCTCTATGCCTGCGGTTTGCGCGTCACTGAGCTAACCCAGCTCACCCTACCTATGCTCAATTTACGCCAAGGCGTGGTGCGTGTGTTGGGTAAAGGCAGTAAAGAAAGGTTGGTGCCATTGGGTGAAGAGGCGGCCTATTGGCTTGAACGGTATATCACCTCAAAGCGTTCTGAGTTGTTGGCGGCGCGTCCCAGTGAGGCGGTCTTTCCCAGTACACGCGGTGTGGCCATGACGCGCCAAACGTTTTGGTACCGCATTAAGCATTGGGCTCGGGTGGCTGGTATTGAAAAGCCTTTGTCGCCGCACACCTTGCGTCACGCGTTTGCCACGCACCTGATTAACCATGGCGCCGATTTACGTGTGGTGCAGTTATTACTGGGCCATAGTGACCTATCGACCACGCAAATTTACACCCACGTGGCTCAGGCGCGAATGCAAAGTTTGCATAAGATGCATCACCCTAGGGGATAGCGCTGATAAGCTGGCGTGTGTAGCCAAATGGCAAAGGGTGATTGTGGTACACTCCGATTAACGTGTTTTAGAGATAGTTATTATGTGGATAAATTATGTGAAGGCTGGTTTGCTGGCCTGTGTTCTGGCTCCTCTGAGCGTTGCGGCGCAAGATTCGGCTGATTCGGCGGAAGCGTTGAGCCCCGAAGAAACCATCACTCAAGCCCTGGCTCCTGCTGTGGGTGGTGCTTCACAGCTAGGCCCAGTTCGCCCCTCTGTGATCGATGGATTGTATTCGGTTCAAATCGTCGGCGGACCTACGTTAATGGTCACGCCCGACGGCAAGCATGCTGTTGTCGGTGATCTGCTGGAAATTGCCCCAACCGGTTTTACTCAAGTACAAGATCCTTACTTGATTGATGCTCGCAAAGACTTTTTGGCCGGTCTGAGCGATGATGAAACTATTAACTTTAAGCCAGAAGGTGAAACCAAGCACGTCATGTATGTGTTCACCGATGTTGACTGCGGATACTGTCGTCGTTTGCATAACCATATGCACCAGTACCGGGAAAAAGGCGAGCTCAAGCCCGGTTACAGCGATCTTGGGATTGAGGTTCGCTATTTGGCCTACCCGCGTGCTGGTATTGGCAGCCCTTCTGCCGCAAAGCTTGAGAGTGCTTGGTGTGCGGACGACCAGCAGGCAGCCTTGGATAAACTGAAAGCAATGCAGCCGGTGGACCAAAAAACTTGTGAGTCCGCTCCTATTGCCCGTCATTTTGTGACAGGTGGTCAGCTTGGTGTTAACGCGACCCCAGCGATTATGTTGCCGAATGGCGAGCTGCACTTGGGTTATCGTCCCCCCGAAGACATGGTAGGAATCTTTGCTCAGGGCGAGTAGTCACTCTTAGCTGGCTCTAGCCATCACAGCAAGCGTTCACTAATTGACAGCAACCATTGCTCTGAGTATGGTTGCTGTCTTTTATTTTGCAGCACCCAAAAGAGGATAAGACATTGAAACCGGTCAGATTAGGCATCTGCGGTCTAGGTACCGTAGGCAGTGGCACTATCAACGTATTAGCGCGCAATCAGCGCGTCATCAATGCCCGTGCCGGTAGTGAGATTATCGTGGAGCAAGTGGGTGCACGGCGCGACAATGCCCATGTGGATATGTCGGCTTTAAATGTTACCCGCGATATTTTTGAGGTTGTGGTCAACCCGAATGTCGATGTGGTGGTTGAGCTAATCGGTGGCACTACAGTGGCGCGCGATCTGGTCATGAAGGCCATTGAAAATGGTAAGCACGTGGTTACCGCGAACAAAGCTTTGATTGCCGAGCACGGCAACGAGATTTTCGCCGCCGCAGAAGGTAAGGGCGTTACCGTGGCGTTTGAAGCGGCTGTGGCCGGTGGCATACCCATCATTAAATCCATTCGCGAAGGGCTGTCAGCCAACCGTATCGAGTGGTTGGCGGGTATCATTAACGGTACGGGTAACTTCATTTTGACCGAAATGCGCGACAAAGGTCGTGATTTCGCCGATGTTTTGGCGGAAGCCCAAGAACTGGGTTACGCCGAGGCCGATCCGACGTTCGACGTTGAGGGTATTGATGCCGCACACAAACTGGTGATTTTAGCCTCTATGTGTTTTGGTATTCCGCTTCAGTTTGAAAAGGTATTCACCGAAGGTATCAGTAAGGTGGAACCGGTGGATGTAGCCTATGCCGATGAACTGGGTTATCGCATCAAGCATTTAGGAATCGCCCGGCGGGTCAATGACGGTATTGAGCTGCGGGTACACCCGACGTTGATACCCGAGCGTCAACAGTTGGCCAATGTCGATGGTGTGATGAACGCGATTATGGTGAAAGGTGACGCCGTCGGGCCAACCATGTATTACGGTGCCGGTGCCGGCGCTGAGCCTACGGCTTCATCGGTTATTGCCGATATTGTCGATGTGGCTCGCACCTTAACCGCAGCCCCTGAACACCGGGTTCCATATTTGGGCTTCCATCAAGGCAGTTTGGTGGACGACGAAATTATGCCTATTGAAGAGGTTGATACCGCTTATTACTTGCGCATGTCAGCACTGGATAAACCCGGCGTGTTATCGCAAGTGGCCACCATTTTGAGCGATTCAGGCATCAGTATTGAAGCTCTGATCCAAAAAGAGGCGGTTAACGAAGAAGAAATTGTGCCACTTATCTTGCTCACCAATCGCGCGGTGGAAAAAGACTTGGCTACCGCAATCAGTAAGATAGAGGCGTTAAGCTCGATTACCGGCCCGATCACCCGGATTCGCTTAGAACCGCTAAAATAAACATTGCATGACGATAGGCGCAAGCCTTTAACGACAGAACAACTCAGGTTAATAACGTGAAATACATTAGCACTCGCGGCCAAGCGCCGGCACTTTCATTTGAAGAGGTGGTACTGACTGGCCTCGCATCGGACGGTGGCCTGTATGTGCCCGAAACACTGCCGAGTTTCAGTAAAGAAGAAATCGCCAGCTGGGCTGAACTCTCTTACCAAGAGCTCGCCTTTAAAATCATGCAGCCTTTTGTGGCCGGTGAAGTGCCGGATGACGATCTAAAAGGACTGATTGATAAGGCTTATGCCAGTTTTCGCCACGACGCGATTGCGCCACTGGTGCAAACAGGTCACAACGAGTGGATTTTAGAGTTGTTTCAGGGGCCAACCCTGGCGTTTAAAGATTTTGCTTTGCAGTTTCTCGGCCATTTACTCGATTATATTCTGAAAAAACGTGATCAAAAAGTCGTGGTGATGGGGGCAACCTCGGGTGATACCGGCTCGGCGGCTATTGAAGGTTGTCGACGCTGCGAGAACATCGATATTTTCATTTTGCACCCACACAATCGTGTATCGAATGTGCAGCGCCGTCAGATGACCACCGTATTGGAAGACAATGTGCACAATATTGCCTTGGACGGCAACTTTGACGACTGCCAGAACATGGTTAAAGCCAGTTTTGCCGACCAGTCTTTCTTGCCGGAAGGGCGTCAGTTAGTGGCGGTAAACTCCATTAATTGGGCGCGCATTATGGCGCAGATCGTCTATTACTTTTACGCCTCACTGGCGTTGGGTGGCCCGCATCGTCCGGTTTCTTTTTCGGTTCCTACCGGTAACTTTGGCGATATTTTTGCCGGCTATTTGGCCAAGCAAATGGGGCTGCCAATCGATCAGTTAATTATTGCCACCAATAGTAACGACATTTTGCATCGTGCTATCAGCAACAATGATCATAGTAAGCAAGAGCTGCATCACACGTTGTCGCCTAGTATGGATATTATGGTTTCAAGTAACTTTGAGCGAATGTTGTTTGATTTGTACGATCGTGACGGCGCGGCCATTAATCAATTGATGGAAGATTTTAAATCTGGCGCCATGCACTTAAACGATGGGGCGCTCACTCGTGCCCGCGAATTGTTTGCCAGCCACAAGGTGAACGACGAGCGTATGTTGGAGGTGATTCGCGAGGTATTTGAAAACACCGAATACCTGTTAGACCCACACACAGCAATCGGTGTCGATGCCGCTCGTGTGACACGCAAGAGCAAAGATATCCCCATGGTGTGTCTGGCAACTGCGCACCCGGCTAAATTCCCCGAGGCCGTGCAAAAAGCCGGGCAGGAAGAAGATCCCAAACTGCCACACCATATGGCCGATTTGTTCCAGCGCGAAGAGCGCTACGAAGTTCTGCCCAATGACGCCGAAACCGTGCATAAATTTATGACCGGCCACTTGGCATGTTGATGAAAACGTCTGAGGCCTGACCTCAGACGTTTTCATATTTGATGCGAGGCGCTAATCGGGCGCCTTTGCGTCAGCCCTCTGGCTTCAGTCATCCGACGAGTCTCTATGCAAAAACTCATTAAACGTCGCGAACTACCTTCCCAGCTATTGTCTGGCACCGGCTTGCCTCCTCTGTTAGAGCGCCTTTATGCGGCGCGTGGTGTGCGCCAGCCGCAAGAGCTGGAGTTAACGCTACAGCAGTTACTCAAACCCACCATGAAAGGCTTAAAAGAGGCCGCCGCGCTTTTGGCCGATGCGGTTGTGGCCGATGCCCGATTGTTGATTGTGGGCGACTTTGATGCCGATGGCGCCACCAGTTCGGCTCTGGCCGTGCTGGCTTTAAACGCCATGGGGGCACGCCATGTCGATTTCTTGGTGCCCAATCGTTTCGAATACGGCTATGGCTTAACACCGGAGATTGTCGAGGTGGCGGCGGCGTATGAACCGGACGTTATTATCACCGTCGACAACGGTATCTCCAGCTTGGCCGGTGTTGCCGCCGCGCAACAGCTGGGTATAGCGGTGGTGGTTACCGATCACCACCTGCCAGGTGAATACCTGCCCCCGGCCGAGGCGATTGTTAATCCCAATCAGCCGGGCTGTGACTTCCCCAGTAAAAACTTAGCGGGTGTCGGGGTGATTTTTTATGTGCTAAACGCTCTTAAACACGAGTTGGTTCAGACTGGCTGGTTTAACGAGTTGGCTATTGATCCGCCCAATATGGCCAACTATCTCGACCTGGTAGCCTTGGGGACGGTAGCCGATGTGGTGCCTCTCGATGCTAACAATCGTATTTTGGTGGAGCAGGGGTTGCGCCGAATTCGGGCGGGTGTCGCACGTCCAGGCATACTGGCTCTACTAGAGGTGGCCGGTCGTAACAAAGAGCGATTGGTGGCGAGCGATTTAGGTTTCGCTATTGGGCCGCGGTTAAACGCGGCGGGCCGACTGGATGATATGAGTATCGGTATTCAGTGCCTATTGACCGACAACCTTACCGAGGCGCGAGAGCTGGCGGCAGAGCTGGATGGTTTTAACCGCGATCGCAAGGCGATTGAGACGGGTATGCAGCGCGAAGCCTTTGCCATGCTGGATAAACTTCAGTTAAACGAGAGCGATGAGCTACCCTGGGGACTCTGCCTGTACGATGCCAGCTGGCACCAAGGCGTCATCGGTATTCTTGCCTCGCGTATTAAAGACCGTTTTCATCGACCGGTGATTGTTTTTGCCGATACCGATGAAGGTGAGATAAAAGGTTCGGCGCGCTCGATTCCCGGTTTGCACATTCGCGATGCTCTCGATGCAGTGGCCGCGCGTCAGCCTGAGCTGTTACAAAAGTTTGGTGGCCACGCTATGGCGGCCGGAATGAGCATTAAGGCCGAGCACTATCAAGCGTTTAGTCAGGCCTTTGATGCCGAAATCAAGCGTCGATTAAATGAGGACGATTTACAAGCGGTGCTGTTGAGCGACGGGGCCTTGGCACCTTCTGAATTTGCCTTAGACCTCGCCCACCAGTTGCGCAATGCCGGGCCTTGGGGACAGCAATTTCCCGAGCCGTTATTCGATGGCGATTTTTATCTTGTCGAGCAACGCATTGTGGGAGAGAAGCATCTTAAACTCTTACTGGCAGTCGATGAGGCGCGTCAGCAACTGATTGACGCCATTGCCTTTAATATCGATACCGATCTCTGGCCCAACCCCAGCGCGCAAAAGGTGCGCTTGGCTTATAAGCTCAACGTCAATGAGTACCGTGGGCGCGAATCGGTGCAGTTAATGGTCGATTACCTTGAGGCCTGTTAAAGCAGTGGTTTGAGGTAAGGCCAAACCGTATCGAGCAGTATGGGCTGGGCCTCGGCGGTTGGGTGTATGCCATCTTTTAGCATCAGTTGCGGGTTAAGGGCGACACCCTCTAATAAAAAAGGCACTAAGGCGGTATCGTAAGTTTGCGCTAAGCGCGCAAAGATCCCGGCAAAGGCTTCTGTGTACCGCGCCCCGTAATTAGGTGGTATTTGAATGCCAATCAGCAACACCTGAGCATCGGCGTTTTGCACGGCGGTAATCATATTCGCGAGGTTATTGTGTGGAATTTTAATCGGCTGGCCACGCAAGCCATCGTTAGCTCCTAGTTCTAACAACACGATATCAGGCTGGTGAGTCTCTAATAACTTTGGCAGTCGAGCCTTGCCGCCGGTGGTCGTCTCGCCACTGACGCTGGCGTTTACGACGGTATACGCCAATTGCTCTCGGTCGAGCTTGAGTTGCAGTTGGTGCACCCAGCCTTGTTTGATGTCGATACCATAACCTGCACTTAAACTGTCGCCCACCACCAACAAGGTTTTGTTGTCAGCCTGAGCAAAGCTCGCCAAAAACAGGCATATCAGGTAGCTATTTACCAAAATTAAACGTTTTAACCCACCGGTCATAGTAGAATCCAGTTATTCAATGGTTTTAAGCCGCACCGCGGCACTTTTAGGGAGACCCTATGGCGACTATGATCCAGGCCAAAGCACTGGGCAAAACCGTCACCACCACCAGCGGTGATCTTACCATCCTTACCGATATTAATCTGACTGTCGCTAAGGGTGAAAGCCTAGCCATTACCGGGGCCTCGGGTTCGGGCAAATCCACGCTGCTTGGACTACTGGCCGGTTTGGATGTTCCCTCCACCGGCAGTGTGGCGCTAGCGGGTATTGATTTGAACACGCTGGATGAAGAGGGGCGGGCTAAGGTGCGCGCCGATCATGTAGGCTTTGTGTTTCAATCCTTCCAGCTCTTGCCGGGGTTGACTGCGCTGGAAAATGTCATGCTGCCGCTAGAGCTGCGCGGCGATCGCAACGTACGCGAGCAAGCCGCACAATACCTGAATCGAGTGGGCTTGGGGGAGCGGCTCAGTCATTATCCACCGCAATTGTCCGGTGGCGAGCAGCAGCGAGTGGCCATAGCGCGTGCCTTTGCTTGCAAGCCCGACATTTTATTTGCCGATGAGCCTACCGGTAATCTCGATAGCACCACCGGCCACACCATTAACGATTTACTGTTTGAGCTTAACGCCGAAATGGGGACGACCTTGGTGTTAATTACCCACGAAGATCGATTAGCCAATCGCTGCGCTCGCCAAGTACAACTGGCTGCCGGCGAATTAATGATCTGCGGCTCGGCCGCCGTTCAATAGGGGACGAATGTGTTAGCTTGGCAATTACTTTGGCGCAATTGGCGCAGTGGAGAATTAAAATTATTGGCGGTAGCCTTAGTCTTGGCTGTTACCGTTGTCAGTGCCATTGCCCTGTTTACCGACCGCTTAGAAGGCACATTGCTGGAGCAGAGTAACTCCCTGCTCGGTGCCGATCGCCTGATAAAAAGCAACCAGCCACATCAGCCGGCTTGGGAAGCAACCGCCGAGGCCGAAGGGGTTGCACACACCCGAGTCGCTCACTTTGCATCAATGGTATACGCCGGGGATGAAATGCATTTGGCCGCGGTGAAAGTGGTGGCCGAAAACTACCCTCTGCGCGGTTATATCGATGTGAGCAACACCCCCTTTGCCACCGACACCAGCTTAATAGAACGCGCTCAAGGTGTGCCGGCGGCGGGCGAGGTGTGGGTAGACTCCAGACTCTTGCCCTTACTCAATATTGAGCTGGGTGACGCCTTGCAAGTGGGTGAGCAAACACTGCAAGCGAGCAAAGTGATTATCAGTGAGCCCGACGCCAGTGGCCCTTTTAGCATGATGGGCGCGCGCATTATTTTAAATTGGCAAGACTTGGCGCAAACCCGAGTTATTCAGCCGGGCAGTCGAGTTGAGTACCAGTGGTTGCTGGCCGGAGACAACGCCGATGTCGCATCGCTGATGACTTGGTTAGAGCCGCGCCTGTCGGATCATGACGAGGTGATGGACATTGAAAATGCCCAGCGCCGATTGCAAGGCACGCTGCAAACTGGTCGTCAGTTTTTAGTGCTGGCTGCGATTATGGGTGTACTCTTGGCGGGCGTGGCAATTGCTTTGGCGGCCCGACAATTTGCCGAGCGTCATGTCAACCAAGTGGCGCTGTTAAAAAGCTTGGGGGCAAGCTCGCAGCGTATTCGGCGTTTGTATTGTTTGCAGTTATTGATGTTGGCCGGCATTGCCTCAATGATTGGTTTGGCGCTGGGGGTCAGCTTACAGGCACTCATTGCCCAAGCGGTGCTCTCGCTGTACCAAATCCCTATGGCGGCGGCCGGCGCAACGCCTTATATTTTGTCGCTGTTGAGCGGCCCATTAGCCTTGGTGGGATTTGCCTTACCCAGTTTGTGGTTTTTGCCGGGTGTACCGCCGATAAAAGTTTTGCGCCAAGAGCTGGTTCTGGATAAAAGCGCGATGGGTTGGCAAATAGGCATGGCCAGTTTGGTTTTGGTTATTCTGGTGGGCGTTTTTGGTCGCGATTTACTGTTAGGTTTTACGGTTTTAGCCGCTCTGGCGGTAGTGGGGGTATTAACCGCGGCAATGGCGCTGGCTTTGTTAACAATGGGCAAAAAAGCCGGAGCGCAGGCGGGCAGTCGCTGGCGCTTGGCACTGGCCAGTATTCAGCGCCGTCGCGGTGCCAGCGTGTTACAAGTTGTGGTGTTTGCCACTGCCATTATGTTGCTACTGACCTTGACCATTGTGCGCACCTCCTTGATTGAGGAGTGGCAGGTGAAAGTGCCGGCCGATGCCCCCAATCATTTCTTAATCAATATTGCGCCGAGCGAAGTGGCAGACTTTAAACAGTTGTTGATGGATGACAATCTTCGCGTTGAACCCCTGTACCCAATGGTGCGCGGCCGCCTGACTCACATTGATGGCGAGCCCAAGCCGGACGACACCCTAGATCGCGAAGCGTCTTTAACCTGGACCGACCAACTGGCCGACGACAACGAAATTGTAGCCGGCAAGTGGTGGAATGAATGGTCGGGGGCGGATGGTGAGTTGCCCGGTGTGTCGGTAGAACAAGAAGTGGCGCAGCGGCTCGGTATCGAGCTTGGCAGCAGATTGACGTTTTCCATTGGCGGTTTAATCGCCGAGGCGCAAGTCGCCAGTTTTCGCACGCTGGAGTGGGAGTCACTGCGGCCCAATTTTTATTTTATTTTTGAACCTGGCGCCCTGTCTGATTACTCGCCCATGTATATGACCAGTGTTTACCTGCCATCCGAGAAAAAGCGTTTTATCAATACATTGCTCACTCGCTATCCAACGATTGTTGTACTTGAGTTGGATCGAATTATTAATCAAATTCGTGACATTGTGGCTCAGGTCAGCGATGGGGTGGGCATGGTACTGGTGATGGTGCTCTTGGGCGGTTGTTTGGTATTGATTGCAGCGGTTACGGGCAGCATTGAAGCGCGCAAACAAGAGGCGGGATTATTGCGTGCGCTAGGTGCGCCGCGACGATTACTGGTGGGCAGTATTTGGATTGAGTTTGCTCTATTGGGCTTTTGTGCGGGGCTGATAGCCGTATTGGCCGCCGAGGCATTGCTGCTGGGGCTGCAGGTATTTGTGTTTGAAATTCCTGTACAACCGCATTATATATACTGGTTACTGACGCCTGTGCTCAGTGCGTTCTTTGTCAGCAGTTTGGGCGCGCTGAGTTGCCGCCAAAGCGTCACTACACCACCTGCCACTGTATTGCGCGAGGCATTATAGCGGGCAGTGCATTGTCTGTTTATGCTGCTGGGGTAGTTGTGAGTATATGGTTTATTCTCCGCGCTTTTCACTGATGTGGTAGCGCGGTCGCTGTTTGATTTCGTTATAGAGCTTAGCGAGATATTCCCCAATGACGCCGAGGCTCAACAGCTGTACGCTGCCAATAAACAGCAATGGGGTTAGAATCGATGCCCAGCCGGGTATTGCGCTGTCACCAAACAGGCGTACAGAGAGTACCCACACAATCATCAACATCGATAGGCCGCTAGCGACTATGCCAAGTACAGTGATGGCTCGCAGAGGTGCGGTGGAAAAGCTGGAAATGCCGCTCCACGCCAGAGATAACATTTTGCGCAGCGGGTATTTGCTCTCCCCTGCGATACGAATTTGTCGGTTGTATTCCACGGTGCTGGAAGGAAATCCCACTTCGCGCACAATGCCGCGCAAAAAGAGTTGGCTCTCCCGGTACTCCAGCATGGCATCGAGTGCGCGGCGCGACATTAAGCGGAAGTCAGCATGGTTAAACACTAAGTCCACACCCATGCGGCGCATTAATGAGTAATAGCCTTCTGCTGTGGCGCGTTTGAAGAATGTATCGGTATCGCGCGCAGCGCGCACACCGTAAACCACATCGCTGCCTTGGTGATACTCGTCCACCATTTTTTCAATATTACTGGGGTCGTCTTGCAGATCGGCATCAATACTGACGGTAATATCTTCACAGCAATTTTCCAAACCCGCCAAGAGTGCGTATTGATGGCCGCGGTTGCGTGATAATTTTAGACCGACCACCTGCCCGCGGTATTCCTCACAGGCTTGCTCTATTTGCTCCCATGTATTGTCCTGACTGCCGTCGTCAATTAGATACAGCTTAGACTCAGGGCTGATTTTATTGAGAGCCTGCAATTGATTGAGTACGGCCAGCAATGCCGGCAGGCTGGTGGGCAGCATTTCCTCTTCGTTGTAGCAGGGAACGACAATCGCCAGAGATGGGGTATCCATAGTGTTATCGGTATGTCCAATATTTATGTAATAAGTAGTTGCTGACTAGAGTAACGCCAGTAGCCATAATTTGCGAGAGTATATAGTGGGGCAGAATTAAATTTGCCAAGTAAAACACAAGGGTGTTGATGCCAAGTCCAATCGCGGTCGTGATGGCAAAGCGGGCGCTGGTTGAGCTGTGATCACCGGTTGCTTCAAAGGTGAAGTAGTAATTGGCCAGATAGTTAAAAATGGCAGACAATGCATAGCTTAGCGCTGAGCAATAAAGGTGGGGCAGGGGCGTAACCTCTGCCAAGACAATGAGCAAGATGTATTGCAGCGCTGTGGCGGTGCCGCCAACGATTAAAAACCGTCCAAAACGCGTTTGCAGGCCAGACTTAAGCTGCGACATATATGCAGCGCGTGATTGCTTTTGAGGCGTTACATCGGTCAAAGTAGGGATCCTAAGTAGACGTTCAGCGTTAACTCTGGCTATAGTGAAAAAGTGTTATATCACGCAGCAAGTAGCCTATGCACCCGATGGCTTTAATATTGAGAGGAATTTTGTATGTCAAACGATAATCTGGACCAGCTAATCGGTCGCTTACATGAGCTTTTCGGAACCGAGGATGAGAGCCCGGCTCAGCAGCGATTAATGGCTGAGTTGGCAAGGCATACTCATGCGACGGGAAGCGACGAGCAGCTAGACCCTAGACCATTGGATACTCTGGAGGAAATGCTTGATGAGTTTGAAGGTGAGCATCCGCAGGTGTCAGCCGTATTAGGCCAGGTGATTACATCGCTTAAAAATATGGGAATTTAACGGCCGCGTTCAGTAGGCTTGCGTTAGGCCCAGCCTACCGCAGCCCGCGCTCGCTCGATATAAATGTATTCGGTTTTATCGGTCGCGGGGTGCCGGTTATGCTTTAAATGATGGTGGTCCATGCTCGACCCCATATACTCCCAGCAAAATCCCTCATGAATACACAAGTGGTCACCATCGTTTAAGCGGTATGAGGCCAGTTCATCCCACATTTTGCCCCACTCTGGGTGCGAAACGTCTAAATATTCCATCGCATTTGCCACTCTTTGAAAGTCCGATTCTTAGGTTATTTTGAATAATTAATTTCATTTGTCAACTAGTTGTTATAAGTCGCTGAAATATAACAATATAATTAAGTTTTTGTTGTGTTGGTTTGAGGTTTTTTGTATCTAAATTGGGTGATTTTAATTCAAAATATAGTGTCTGAAGGCCGGTGTGCTCGAAAAAACAGCCTGAATTTAGCTTGACCTTAACCTTGTGGGAAGGTTTATTGTAGTCAATAGCAAGCAACAGACGTTCGCTAAGCGCGGCAGGAGAGAGCAGGGTGAAGATTGGACAGGCGGCCCAAACCACGGGTTTAAGTGCAAAGTCTATACGCTATTACGAGTCGCTCGGGCTCGTGCAAAGCGAACGGTTGGATAATGGCTATCGACACTACAGTCCGCAGTGTCTTAAAGAGTTGCAGCTGGTGGCCAGTGCTCGGCAGGTTGGTTTCTCACTGGAAGAGTGTCGCAGCTTACTGATGATGTTCAATAACCAAGAGTGCCGCAGTATCGATGTGAAAAATCAGGTGTTGGGCAAGGTGGCCCAAATTGATCAACAGGTGCAGCAGTTAACCTCAATACGCACTACATTGCTTGAGTTGGCCGAGCGCTGTATAGGCGATGAATCGCCGCAGTGCGCTATTTTGCAAAACCTTACCGCACCGCAAAACCCTATGCGCTTTACCTTAGTAGAGGGCGAGCAGGGCACGGAGAATTCCAATGACTGAACACTGCCACAGCGACAAGACTCAAACCGCTCCAGCGCCTGAACATGGCTGTTGTGGTGGCTCAAACTCGCAAGACACTAAGTCGAGACCCGATTTACTGCTTTGGGGCTCACTGATTGCTTGCGCGTTCCTTTATGGTCTTTACGGGTTGGGTATTCCTTTGCCTGAGTGGCTTACGCATGTGGCGCACGGAGTGTTTGAACTGCTCAACACCATGTGGTGGGGGGTGGCTCTGGGGATTGTATTTGTCGGGTTGTTACATTTTGTACCGCAAACCTTGGTGGTGTCCCTGCTCGGGCGCGGCGGCAGCCTAAGTGGCATTATGCGAGCCACGGCGGCCGGCGTATTGATGGACTTATGCAGCCACGGCATCTTGATGGTCGGTATGAAGCTCTATCAAAAAGGCGCTAGCCTGGGGCAGGTGATGGCATTTTTAGTGGCAAGCCCCTGGAACTCACTGTCGCTGACGCTGGTTATGATTGCCTTGATCGGCTTGCCCTGGACTTTAGCCTTCATCGCTTTATCGATGGTGTTGGGTGTGATAACTGGGCTTATCTTCGACGCCTTGGTGGCCCGCAAACGGCTGCAATACAATCCGGCACTGGTTGCTGAGATAGAGTCAGCTCCTGTGTTGCCGCAGTTAAAACAGCTTTTGAGCGGTATTCGGCTTACGCCAGCCGGTGTGGCAGAGTTGGCGCGACAGGGCTTACAGGGCTCGCGTATGGTGTTGCGCTGGTTGTTGTTCGGTGTGCTCTTGGCTTCACTGATTCGCGCTCTGGTACCGACCGATGTGTTTGCCGACTGGTTTGGCCCCACCTTTCTGGGGTTGTTGCTGACGGCCGTGGCCGCGACGATTATTGAGGTTTGCTCCGAGGGCTCTACCCCGATTGCCGCCGATTTGATGAATCGGGCCCGGGCACCGGGCAATAGCTTTTTGTTTCTTATGGCGGGAGTGGCGACGGACTATACCGAGATTATGGTGATTAAAGACACCATGCAGTCTTGGAAAACGGCGCTGTTTTTGCCCTTAGTGGTTTTGCCGCAAGTTATTGTGGTGGGGGTGGTGCTAAACCTGGCCGGATAAGACGCTTGCATTGTGACCGAAAACCCCGAGACGCTGTGCAGGCGGTAGTTTGCACAGCGTTTCTGCGTTAGAATGCGCCGCTTTTGTATACAATTTTGACAGCGAGAATCCATGGAAATTAACCCGCAGTTGACTGCCCTTAAAGACCTTAAAGCACGCACCGACGTGCTTAGGGGGTATCTTTGACTATGATGCCAAGCATGAGCGTCTGACCGAGGTCGAATTAGAGCTGGGCGAGCCCGATGTCTGGAACGAACCCGAGCGCGCCCAAGCGCTGGGTAAAGAGCGCGCCTCCCTCGAAGCCGTAGTGAAAACCATTGACGATTTGGATACCGGGGTCAGTGACCTGTCCGAGTTGCTGGACATGGCGAATGAGGAAAACGACGAAGACAGCCTGGCGGATGTCATTGAAGAGATCGAGGCGCTCGACCAACAGCTGCAAAAGTTGGAATTCCGCCGGATGTTTTCCGGCGAGATGGACGAGAACAGCGCCTACTTGGATATTCAGTCTGGCTCGGGCGGTACCGAGGCGCAGGACTGGGCCGAAATGGTGTTGCGCATGTACTTGCGCTGGGGTGAGGCCAAAGGCTTTAAAACCTCCCTGGAAGAAGCCTCCTCGGGTGAGGTGGCAGGTATCAAGAGTGCCACCATTCGCTTTGAAGGTGAATACGCCTTTGGCTGGTTGCGCACCGAAACCGGGGTTCATCGATTAGTGCGCAAGTCGCCTTTCGATTCGGGCAATCGTCGCCACACGTCGTTTTGCTCGGTGTTTGTCTCGCCTGAAATTGACGACAATATTGAAATTGATATCGATCCGTCCGATGTGCGCACCGACACATACCGCGCCTCTGGGGCCGGTGGTCAGCACGTGAACAAAACCGATTCGGCCGTGCGTTTAACACACGAGCCAACCAGTACCGTGGTGCAGTGTCAGAGCGAGCGTTCGCAACACGCCAACCGGGACAAAGCCTGGAAAATGCTGCGCGCTAAGTTGTACGAGCTGGAGATTCAAAAGCGCAACGCCGATAAGCAAGCACTGGAAGATACCAAATCTGATATCGGCTGGGGCAGCCAGATTCGCTCCTATGTGCTGGACGACCAGCGCATTAAAGATTTGCGCACCAGCGTACAGACCAGTAACTGCCAAACCGTACTCGACGGCGGCTTAGATTTATTTATTGAAGCGAGCCTCAAGGCTGGACTCTAACCCAACAAGTGATGCCCATGACTGACGAAAAGCAAACTGCACAGGAAGAAAACAAACTGATCGCCGAGCGCCGCGCCAAGCTCGCCCAGATTCGCGAGCGCGGCAATGCGTTCCCCAATGATTTTCGCCGCACCGATGTCAGCGTCGATTTGCAGGCAAAATTTGGCGAGAAAGCCAAAGAAGAACTGGAAGCTTTGGATCATCAAGTCGCCGTGGCCGGTCGTATTATGGCCAAACGCGGCCCCTTTATGCTGATTCAAGACAGCGAGGGCAGCATTCAGTTTTACGCCGCGAAAGATGTGCAAAAGTCTATTAAAGAAACCGACGGTCAGTGGGATATCGGCGATATTGTCGGCGGGTCCGGGCCCTTGCACAAATCGGGCAAAGGTGACTTGTATGTCAACTTAACCGAGTGGAAGCTCTTGACCAAATCTTTGCGTCCGCTGCCGGAAAAATACCACGGCTTGGCCGACCAAGAGCTGCGTTATCGCCAGCGCTACGTGGATTTAATTGTAAATCCCGAGGTACGCGATACATTCAAGCTGCGCTCTAAGTGCATCAGTTTTATTCGCAACTATCTGGATGGCCAAGGCTTTATGGAGGTGGAAACCCCCATGTTGCAGGTGATTCCTGGGGGCGCTACCGCGCGTCCGTTTGTCACTCATCACAATGCACTGGATGTCGATATGTATTTGCGTATCGCGCCCGAGCTTTATCTTAAGCGATTGGTGGTCGGTGGTTTTGAGCGGGTGTATGAAATTAACCGCAATTTCCGCAATGAGGGGATGTCGACCCGCCACAATCCCGAGTTCACCATGTTGGAGTTCTACCAGGCCTACGCCGATTACAACGACCTGATGAACCATACTGAAAACATGTTGCGCGGTATGTGTGAAAGCGTGATGGGCACGACCACGATTCAGTATCAGGGCAGTGAATACGACTTTGCCAAACCGTTTCAGCGCATCAGCGTATTTGATTCTATTTTGCATTATAACCCCGATCTTACTGCGGCTGACATTTCAGATTTAGACTCCGCCCGCAAGGTGGCAGAAAAGTTACACGTCCCACTGAAAGACAGTTACGGTTTGGGCAAGGTGCAAATCGAAATCTTTGAAGCGACGGTGGAAGAAAAGTTGGACCAGCCGACTTTTATTACCGAGTACCCGACCGAAGTGTCGCCGTTGGCGCGTCGCAAAGACGACAACCCATTTGTTACCGAACGCTTTGAGTTTTTTGTCGGTGGCCGGGAAGTGGCCAATGGCTTTTCCGAGCTCAACGACGCCGAAGATCAGGCCGAGCGCTTTAAGGCTCAGGTCGCGGAAAAAGACGCCGGTGATGACGAAGCCATGCACTACGATGCCGACTATGTGCGCGCTCTGGAGTATGGCTTGCCTCCCACTGCCGGTGAGGGTATCGGTATCGATCGCTTAGTAATGTTATTTGCGGATGCCTCTACCATTCGCGATGTATTGCTCTTCCCGCACATGCGTCCGGAGTAACCGGTGGCACTGACGGCAACGGTCTACAAAGTCGATCTCAACCTGTCGGATATGGACCGGCAGGTTTACCTGGATACCAAATTGACTCTGGCCTGCCACCCATCGGAAACCGAGGAACGCATGATGGTGCGCTTGCTCGCCTGGTGCTTCCATGCCAATGAGGATCTAATCTTCGGCAAAGGCCTGTCCACCGTAGACGAACCTGATTTATGGCATGTGGCCCCCTCAGGTGTGATTGAAAAATGGATTGAAGTGGGCCAGCCGAGCGTCGATAAATTAAAAAAGGGGCGTTCGCGTTCCACCCGGCAGGTTATCTACAGCGCCGGGCGCGGGCGGGATCAGTGGTGGCACAGTGTGCAAGAGGCGCTCGGTGCATTTACCGATTTGTCTGTTTACCATTTAAGCGCTGGTGAGGTGGCAGAACTTGCCGCGTTAGCGCAAAAAAATATGACTTTAAGTGTATGTATCAGTGAGGGCAGTGCTTTTATCAGCAGTGCCGAGCACAGTGTCAATATCACCCCGTTAACCGATATTGGATGAGAACTCTCTAAGAGAACGAGTGAAATGAATATTTTTGATGTGACTGCAGAAAACGCGCAGCAGACGGTAATCGACGAATCGTTTAAACGTCTTGTCGTCGTTCAGTTTTGGTCGGCTCGCAGTCCGGCCTGCCAAACTCTGATGCCCGTATTGGAGAAGTTTGCCGCTGAGTACACCGACAATATGTTGCTGGCCAAAATTAATGTAGACGAGCAGCAAATGTTGGTGCAGCAGTTCGGTATCCAGGGCTTGCCCACCGTTATGATAATCAAAGATGGCCAGCCGGTGGATGGATTCGCCGGAGAACAGCAAGAGCCGCAGATTCGTGAGTTACTTGAAAAATACCTGCCCAAAGCTTGGGAGGCCGATGTTGCCCAAGCGCAAGCATTTCTCGATGAGGCGAACTACGCCGAGGCGCTACCGTTGTTGCGCCAAGCGCTGGAAGAGTCCAATCAGTTGCCTTTTATCGCGGTTTTGTTGGGGCTTTGCTATGCCGAGATGAATCGTGTCGAGGAGGCTGAAGCGTTATTGGCGCAAGTAAAAATGGCCGATCAAGATGCCAGCTATCAGCAGGCAATGGCCGTGCTGGAGTTGAAAAAACAAGCGGCTAACTCGCCCGAACTGGAAAAGCTACAGGCTGAGTACGAGGCTAACCCTTCTAACCTGGAGGCGGCCTATGCTCTGGCTGTACAGATGAACGAAGAAGGCCAGCATAAAAATGCACTGGAGTTATTGCTGGATGTTTTCAAGCGCGATCGCAATTTTAAAGACGGTGCGCCACGCAAAGCCATTACCGATATCATTGCTGCATTGGGTAAGGGTGATCCGCTAGCGGTGCAGTACCAGCGTAAGTTGTTTACGCTTTTGTATTGATTCAAACAAGGTGCAAGCACACGTTAAAATCGTTTTATTGGCCGCGGCGCTCTCAATGACACAGTGCAGTGATAAAAATGCGGAATTGGTGGCTGTTACACCGCCGGATTTCGTCTCGATGGCCGATGGCCGAATCTACCTTGAGCGCGGCTCACTGCGTGTCACTATCAACCCTGGTGTGGCTGGGCGTATTGAGTCTTTGGTGTACGCCGGACGTGAACGACTACTTACCCCTGCGCAGAATAATCCTTGGGGGAATGTGCTGTGGACCAGCCCGCAAAGTGATTGGGGCTGGCCTCCGCCTGAGGCCTTAAACTCTGCGCCTTACCGGGTGGAATTAACCTCGAAAGGGATTTACCTGCATGGCCCACACGATTCACAACTGGGGGTGGCTTTTAGTAAGTTCTACACGCTGGCCGACGATAGCGACCGGTTAATTATTCAATACCAGATTCATAATAAATCCGACGCTGAAGTGACCTTAGCCCCTTGGGAGGTTACCCGACTGCCAGCGCAAGGGCAGGTGTTTTTCCCCAAAGGAGAAACGGATTTTCACAGTGGTGAATTCTCGCCTTTGAATTTTACCCTTGATAACGGCATTGCTTGGTTTAACACTGCCGCGCAAAATTTTACCGCCGAGCACCACAAATCCATGACCGATGGGGAGGAGGGCTGGCTGGCTTACCAAGCCGAAGATTGGTTGTTCGTTAAAGTATTCGAAAAGGTGCCCGCCGAACTTATAGCGCCCGGTGAAGGTGAAATTGAACTCTATGCCAAAGGCGATGGCAGCTATATTGAAATGGAGCAACAGGGATATTTGACCACACTGATGCCGGGTGAAACTTTACCTTGGCAGGTAAGTTGGGTGTTTGCATCGTTGTCTGAGACCGATGCGAGTTCGCATCGCGAGGGGTGGGTAGTACGAGCCCGCCAACTGGCCAGGCTCGCACGCAATAACGAGGATTAATCCTCGTTATTGAACAGGTTGGCGTACTTCACACCGTAAAACAGAATATAGCCGTAACACGCTGCAGGCAGTAAAAAGGACATTTGAATACCGATACTGTCCGCTAATACACCTTGTAGCAGCGGGATAAAAGCACCGCCCACAATCGCAACACACAATAGACCCGAGCCTTGACTGGTTAGGCCGCCCAGCTTGTGCAACGCCATACTAAAAATGGTTGGGAACATAATCGAGTTGCATAAGCCCACCGCAATGATCGACCACATCGCAATTTTGCCTTCAAAGAAAACCGCCGACAGAACCAATGCAATCGCTGCCAAGCAGTTAACAGCCAACACCTTGCCAGGCTGAACATGACGCATCACCACAAAGCCAATAAACCGGCCGATCATGGCGCCACCCCAATAAAAGCTAACATAGGCTGCGGCTTGATGCTCTTTCAGGCCGGCGATATTGTCTTCGCCGAAAAAGTTCACCAGAAAGCTGCCAATGGCAACCTCGCCCCCAACATACATAAAGATTCCCAGTGCGCCCAATAACAAATGCGGTTTGGCGAAAATGGAAACTTTAGTTTGCTCGCTCGATGTGGCTTCTACCGGGTCCGAGTCATGAGTGATTTTGGGCAACTTGGCCAGCTTAAAAAAGATGGCAAGTGCAATCAAAGAACCCGCCAGCACCAGGTAGGGCATTTGCACCGCGGCGGCCTCTTTGGCTTTAGCTGCGGCGGCATCCAGTTCTGACAGGGCAGCGGAGTCGATCGCCTCACCGGCGGCGGCCAGAATTAACAGGCCACCCAAAGTCGGGGCGATAGTGGTGCCTAGTGAGTTAAACGCTTGGGTTAAATTTAATCGGCTGGAGGCAGTACGTGCGGGGCCAAGTACGGTTACATACGGGTTGGCGGCTACCTGCAGCACTGTAATACCTGCGGCGAGAATAAAAAAGGCGAGCAGGAATACTGAGTATGTGCTCATGGAGGCTGGATAGAACAAGAAACAACCAAAGCCTGCTATGACTAAGCCTGTCACCGCGCCATTTTGATAGCCGATTTTTCTAATCAGCATACCAGCGGGTAGTGAAACCACAGCATACGCAAAAAAGAAACAGAACTGCACCATCATCGCCTGGGTGTAGCTTAAGGTGTACACATTCTTTAAATGGGGGATCAGCACATCATTCATGGCTGTTAGTAAGCCCCACATAAAAAATAGCAATGTAATGATGACCAGTGGAGTGGTGTAGTTTTGGTTGTTATGTTCAGCTACCTGACTGACGCCAGCGCTGGTCGGAGCAGTTGCCATAGTAAACCTCGTAGGAAAAACGTATTTTATTGCACTGTTTAAGGGGGTAAGTGTGACCCCCGAAGGAGTGCAGTGTGATTATTGTCAGGTACTTCCTGCTGTTTTATTGACCTTTGAATAGCCCCTGCGCTGGGCAAGGCAGGTTAAATCTACTCGTTGCAGCCATATTATTCTGTTACTATAAAACAAACTGACAGCGCTGTCATCTCAATTCACACAAGTTTACCCACATTGGGGTAAAATGAGGCTTTAACGGGGGTAGTAAGTGGCAAGAGCAACCATTGACGATGTAGCTGCACTGGCGGGCGTGTCTATGAAGACCGTGTCGCGTGTGGTCAACAAAGAGCCCAATGTGCGCGCCACTACCCGCGAAAAAGTCGAATCAGCCATTGCCGAGCTCGATTATCGGCCCAGCCAATCTGCTCGCTCGTTAGCCGCCAATCGTTCCTACGTTTTAGGTTTACTCTACGATAATCCCAGTGCGAGCTATGTTATTGACGTGCAGTCGGGCGCTTTGGCAAGTTGTCGTCGGCTTGGGTATGACTTGTTAATTCACCCCTGCAGTCACGAGAGCGCCTCAATAATTGAAGAGGTTCTGTCATTGGTTAGGCAAAATCGAGTTGATGGGTTGATTTTGACCCCGCCTTTGTCGGATATGGTTGAGCTGGTGCACCAGTTGGTGGAGGCAAAAGTGCCCGTGGTGCGTTTGTCACCCACCGAAGACAAGAAAATTTGCCCCTATGTTCAGACCAATGACCAGCAGGCGGCCTATGAAATGACCTGCCGTTTGTTGGATCTCGGTCATACGCGTATAGGTTTTATTGCCGGTCACCCCGATCACAAAGCCGTTGTGCAGCGTTTTTTGGGGTACAAGCAAGCACTGGATGATCGCGCTATAGCCCTCGATCCGGCTTTGGTCGAGCAGGGTTACAACTCGTTTGATTCGGGCAGCGAGTGCGCCGAGAGACTTCTGGCCTTGGCCGATGCTCCCACCGCCATTTTTGCCGGTAACGATGATATGGCTGCGGGTGCTATTATTGCTGCCCATCATCGCGGCATTTCTATGCCGGCCGAACTTTCCATTGCCGGTTTCGATGATACGCCGGTTGCCCACCAAATTTACCCCTCGTTAACCACCGTGCGTCAGCCGATCAGTGATATGTCCGAAAGAGCAGTAGAGCTTTTGCTGCGGTCGATTGATGGTAAACCCAAAGGGGCCGAAGCTTCGATGGATTGCTGTATTTTGGAGCGGGAAAGTACCGGTAAGGCGCCATCGGTTTAAGCTGGCAAGGTATGGGTTTTAAAGCCATGGATTTTCGACTGGACTTTTACCACCGATGATCAGCGCCGCTGTTTACATTGGGCTTCACCGTTAAGGTGGGGCTTGGGGGAAGCTTTGCAGCTTAATCCCCCCTGTGCTTAGGTGTGAAATACGTCTATTGGCATAATAATTTTGGCATCCCCGATTTCGGTTTTCCCCCACCTATAAGAAAAACGCCAACAATATTATTGAAGTGACATTTTTAATTTTCGGATAACGCTTTCTTGAACGCGCTTAAGTAGCTTTTGACTTTGCCCCGGTTATCGGGACCCATACGCAGCATCAGTTTTTGTGGCTCTGGCAGTGCTTCGAGCTCAGGATCGGCGTATTTGAACATAACGGCTGGCCGCGTCAAAATTAATGTTTTATCGATATCGGGGGTGGCCAAGAGGTTGTCGATCGCACTGATGACAACCTCACGAAAGCTGCCGTCTAATCCTTGTTCGGCATAAGCCTCGCTGAGCAGGGGCTCCAGTTTATCGAAGACGCTTGCTAGGGTGGCCGGCTCAAAAGATTGCATTAAGGCGATATGTTTGTCATAACGACGGAAATTCGCCTCGGTTAATTCGTATTCAGCATCTTCGCCGCCGCTAATTTGAGAAACCCCCAATGTTGGCATCGGTGAAAGCACAGGCCGGTATTGGTTCACCAGGCGATTGTTGGCAACCCCGATAATTGCTCTAACGCTTTTACGCACCACCTCGTCGGGTACGATTAACCCCATCAGAGATTGTTCGCTTTGGGTGGATAGCTGCTCACTGACAAAAGCGTCGCTGTCGTTAAGAGGGGGTAAGCTAACGGCGGGTTCACTTTCTTCGGCTGCAGGCTCTGTGTTCTCAACGGTTTCTTGAATGGGCTCGGGTGGCGGTGGACTAGGCTCTTTAGGGGCGGCAATTGGCTTGGCCGCCGGTATGGAGGCTGAGCTTGAGGATACAGAGTTGGTATGAACGCTGGCAACAGGAACCTCGATGGGCTCGGCCGGAGTTGATAGCGTCTTATACCAATAAATAAACCCTCCTAGCAGTGCAATGACTACTACGATCGCGATGATGGCAACTAGGTTGCCCGAGGTACTACTATCCTTCATAGCTTGCTCCGTTGAGCTCTTCTTTTCCCTAACTTTGCGTTAGGTTTTACGGATTTACAAGTATTAGAATGTTATTTCTCGTGTTGGTTCAGAGATTTTTTCTTATAAGAAAGGTAAAGATGACTTGCCGCACCAAACTGGGTCGATTTATCAGGCTAGGCTTGGTCTTTCGGGTTGGCTATTGCTTGCTCTGAGCAATGATTAGAGCTTTAAATTCAAGCGAATATTGATGGGGGATAAGCTCTGAGCGCCGGCAATGTTGATCACTAAATCCAGCAGGTCATCCCAGGCGCTGGCGTCGCGCATGCCTTTAATGGCGCGGTCGATGCCTCCGGCCTGGCGCAGTAGTAATTCCAATTTGGCGCGCTTGAGTCTTTTTAGGGCGCCGCCGACCAACGCTTGCCGTTTGGCCCAAATACCCGCTTGCTTCATGGCCCAATCCGGATGTTTACCTTGCTCAATTTGAATGGAAGCTTGCAGCATTTGGCGCAAATCGCGGGTGAGGGCCCAGAGTATGGCGGGCGCCTCTGTGCCTTCGGTTTTGAGGCCGTGCAGGCTTTTAACCGCAGCGCGGGCATCGCCCAGTAGGGCTTTATCGGCTAAACCAAAAATGTCGTAGCGCGCGCTGTCGGCGACCACGGAGGCCATTAACTCGGCGCTGACATAACCGTCGGTGGTTAAAAGTTTTAATTTTTCTATTTCTTGAGCGGCTGCCAGCAAGTTGCCCTCAATGCGTGATGCCAGCATCTCAATGGCACTGTTGTCGGCGTTTAACCCTGCTTGCTTTAAACGCTGACCAATCCAGCGCGGCAGTTGCGGCGGATCAATGGGCCAAATCGGCAGATGAATGCCGGCCCCGTCAATGGCTTTGTACCATTTACTGCGGGTGGCCGTGGCATCGAGTTTGCCGGTCACGACCAGCAGAAGGGTGTCGTCCGGCAGGTTGGTGCAGTATTCAACCAGGGCGCGAGAGCCTTTGTCCCCAGGCTTGCCCGTGGGTAGGCGCAGCTCAATAAGCTTTTGATTGGCGAATAAAGAGAGGCTGTTGGCCGCGCTCAGCAGTTGCCCCCAGTCAAAGCTTTGGTCAACGTGATGGAGGTCGCGCTCGGTAAAGCCTTGCTGGCGCGCGGCTAGGCGAATGCTGTCACAGGCTTCCTGAACCAATAGGGGTTCATCGCCACTGACCCAATACAGAGGCGCCAACTTATCGGTCAGACTGCGGCCCAGTTGGTCGATACGTATTTTGGCCACGGGTTACTCCGGTTTGGCCTGATCGGGTTGCAGCTGAAAGTAACTCTGACGCAGTATTTGTTGGGCCAAATCGCGGCGCATTTCTTCCAGCAGTAGCGCTTCTTCGCGCTCGATGCCGGTGGCATCGGAGGCGTCCAGCGATCGGGTGACCACCGTTGTCAGCGGGCCGGTGGCTTCGCGCCCGGCGGCATCAAACCATTGGAAGTCTTGGCTCAACTGCAGCTCGTAAGCCGCAGCTAGGCTATCGGTACCTACGCCAACTGTGCGTTTGCGCAGCTCTTCGGGCTCGAGGGCGAGGCGGTATTCGGCCTTTTGGCCCGCTTGGGTCACCATCTCAATCCCGCTTTGGGTAAAGGCGTCGCTCAAAGCTTGCTGCACCGGTGTGTGCTGCTCACTGGAGATTAAGCGCACCGACTCAAGCGTGAAGGGAGGCAGCAAATCACCTCGTACCTGCCAGCCGCAACCAGCCAGCAGGAGTAGAGCGGCCATCAGCCAAGTATTCATAAGCGGCCTCCCTTGTGCAAAGCACGGGTGTGGTTAATTGGCAACAATGTTGACAAGCTTATTGGGTACCACGATTACCTTGCGCACGGTGAGGTCGGCCAAAAAGCGCTGCACATTGTCCTGTGCCAGAGCCAGTGCTTCCATATCATCGCGGGCGGCATCAATTGGCGCTTGGATTTTGTCGCGGACCTTGCCGTTAACCTGCACCACAATTTCAATGCTGGTGCGTTTAAGGGCGGCTTCGTCAGCGCTCGGCCAAGGAGCATCCAGCGGAATATTGTTGTGGCCCAGCGCTTGCCAAAGTTTATGCGCAATATGCGGCACAATGGGGGCGAGCATCAGCACGGCCGTTTCCAGAGCCTCGCGCTCGACCGCTAAGCCTTCTGGGGTGGCCCGGTCCGCCAGCTTGTTGACCTCGTTCATTAATTCCATGACCGCGGCCACTGCGGTATTAAAGGTTTGACGGCGGCCGTAGTCATCGGTGACCTTGGCAATGGTCTCGTGGGTTTTGCGGCGCAAGTCGCGCTGGCTATCATTCAGCGTATTGCCGTCGAGCTTGCCCGGGGTGCCCGCTTGCAGGTGCCCGTGTAGGCTCTTCCAGAGGCGGCGCAAAAAGCGGTTGGCACCTTCTACACCAGAGTCGCTCCACTCCATGCTTTGCTCGGGAGGGGCGGCGAACATCGAGAACAGGCGCACCGTATCGGCGCCGTACTGCTCAATCAGCTCGGCCGGATCAACCGTATTGCCTTTGGATTTACTCATCTTGGTGCCGTCTTTCAGCACCATGCCTTGGCACAATAGACGGTCAAAAGGCTCGTCGCTGTCTACCAGCCCCTCATCGCGCATCAGCTTGTGAAAGAAGCGGGCATATAACAGATGCAAGATGGCGTGCTCAATACCACCGACATACTGATCCACCGGCAGCCAGTAGTTGGCAGCGTCGGAGTCGAGCATACCGTCGGCGAAGTTAGGGCAGGTGTAGCGCGCGTAATACCAGGAGGACTCCATAAAGGTGTCGAAGGTATCGGTTTCGCGTTCCACTGCACGGCCGTCATGCTCGGTTTTGCGCCACTCGGGGTCAGACTTAATGGGCGATTGCACGCCGTCTAGCACCACATCTTCGGGCAGTAATACGGGCAGCTTGTCGGCAGGAACAGGTATTTCCCCACCGCCTGGCATATTCATCATAGGGATAGGGGTGCCCCAATAGCGCTGGCGCGATACGCCCCAATCGCGCAGACGATAGTTGGTTTGCACCTTGCCTTTTTTAGCGGCTTTTAAGGTTTGCGCAATCGCGTCAAAAGCGGCTTTAAAGTCCAGTCCGTCGTACTCGCCCGAGTTTACCAATACGCCTTTTTCGACATAGGCTTCTTTATCCAGATCAATGGCCGAGCCATCTTTAGGGGCGATAACTTGCTGAATGGGTAAGTTGTACTTGTGGGCGAATTCGTAATCGCGTTGATCGTGAGCGGGAACCGCCATCACCGCGCCCGAGCCATAATCCATCAATACATAGTTGGCGATCCATACCGGAATTTCATCGCCGGTAATGGGGTGCAGCGCTTTTAGACCGGTATCCAGCCCGATTTTTTCCATACTGGCCATATCAGCCTCGGCGACCGACTGTTCTTTGCACTCGGCGACAAACTGCGCGATGGATTCGTCGTTTTCGGCTAGCTGTTGCGTAATAGGGTGCTCGGCGGCAAGGCTGACATAGCTAACGCCCATCAGGGTGTCGGGCCGGGTGGTGTAGACTTCAAAGCCGGTGTGGCCACCGAGCTTCTCGGCCAAATCAAAACGCATCTCCACGCCGCGGCTTTTGCCGATCCAGTTGCGCTGCATGGTTTTTACTTGTTCGGGCCAGTTGGGCAGCTTGTTCAAATCTTTGAGCAATTCTTCGGCATAGCCGGTAATGCGGATAAACCACTGAGGTATTTCTTTGCGCTCGACAACGGCACCAGAGCGCCAGCCGCGACCGTCGATCACTTGTTCGTTGGCCAGTACGGTCTGGTCTTCAGGGTCCCAATTAACCGTAGCCATTTTTTTATACACCAGCCCTTTTTCGTACAGACGGGTGAAGAACCATTGCTCCCAACGATAGTAGTCGCTGCGACAAGTGGCCAGCTCGCGGCTCCAGTCGAAACCAAAGCCCAGCTGTTTCAGCTGCCCTTTCATGTATTCGATGTTGGAGTAGGTCCACTTGGCCGGAGCCGAATTGTTTTTAATGGCGGCGTTTTCGGCCGGCAAGCCGAACGCATCCCAGCCCATGGGATGCAGCACATTTTTGCCTTGCATGCGTTGAAAGCGGGCAATTACATCGGAAATGGTGTAGTTGCGCACATGCCCCATATGCAGTTTACCGCTGGGGTAGGGAAACATGGCGAGACAGTAAAACTTCTCGCGACTGGTGTCTTCGGTGACGGTAAAGCTCTGGTTTTCATCCCAGTAGCTCTGGGCCTCGGATTCCACCTCGGCGGGGTGATATTGCTCTTGCATTTTGGGCTGTATTTCCCTGCGGTTTGTCATTGATTGATAAAGACCGCGCATTATAGGGGGTAGGCCGCTTGATACCAAGGGCAGGGCCGGCTATTTCTCGCTCGATGCTGGCAATGTGAACAATCATTCGCCGGCTTATTTGAAAAAGCCTGCGTGTTCATCGGTCAATCTACAATTTTAGGCGGCTTTATTTATAGTCAATTGGCGTCTCAATCACCAATCACTAGGGCACATACCTATATCTCGGCCCATAAGGCCACCGTTAAAACCGCAAAAGTGGTTGATTTGGCAGGGGGTTTGGCATAGAATCGCGGCCCCGAATACGGCTCAAGTCTATAAAACGCATGGGAACCCCATGTTACTTCGTGCCGTCCAAGAGTATTGGAGCAGTTATGTACGCTATTTTTGAAAGCGGTGGTAAGCAGCACCGTGTAGTGGAAGGCGAAACCCTGAAGCTCGAAAAAATCGAAGTCGCCACCGGCGAAAAAATCGAATTCGACAAAGTTTATCTGGTTGCTAATGGCGATGATGTAAAAATCGGCGCGCCAGTAGTAGCTGGTGCTAAAGTGACCGCTGAGGTGGTTACCCACGGCCGTGCGGACAAGGTGAAAATCATCAAGTTCCGTCGTCGTAAGCACTCTATGAAGCGTCAGGGCCACCGTCAGTGGTTCACTGAAGTTAAAATCACCGGTATCAAAGGTTAAGCAGGAGTTTACTCATGGCTCATAAAAAAGCAGGCGGTAGTACACGTAACGGCCGCGATTCGGAAAGTAAACGCCTTGGTGTTAAGCGCTTTGGCGGTGAAGCTGTATCGGCCGGTTCAATTATTGTTCGTCAGCGTGGCACCAAGTTCCACGCCGGTGTAAACGTGGGTATTGGCAAAGACCACACCCTGTTTGCCAAATCAGACGGTACTGTAAAATTTGAAGTCAAAGGTGACAAAAACCGCCGTTTCGTTTCCATCGAAACTGCCTAAGTCATCCTAGGTCGGCTGCCTGGCAGCCACTCGGCGCAAGCCGAATAGAAAGAGCCCCGTCGATACCGATGGGGCTTTTTTGTTGGTAAACTCACAACAAGGGCCGGGTTGTGAGACGTACTCATCCGGTCTAATCAGTTCACTCAGCGGAGAAAGCCGTGAAATTTGTCGACGAGGCACCGATATACGTGGAAGCAGGAAAGGGCGGCAATGGCTGCTTAAGCTTTCGCCGGGAAAAATTTATTGCCAAGGGCGGCCCAGACGGCGGCGATGGCGGTGATGGCGGCAGCGTGTATCTACAGGCCGATGTTAACCTCAATACCTTGGTGGATTACCGTTATACCCGCCGCTTTAAAGCCCAAAGTGGTGATGGCGGGCGCGGTAAAGATTGCCGCGGTAAAAGCGGTGAAGACTTAATCATTCCTGTGCCGGTAGGTACCACGGTAATCGATCAAGACTCCGGTGAAACTTTGGGTGATTTAACCTGTGAAGGTGATCTGCTTAAAGTGGCACAGGGTGGCTTCCACGGCCTGGGTAATGCGCGCTATAAATCCAGCACCAACCGTGCTCCAAGACAAACCAGCCCCGGTAGTCCAGGTGAGTTTCGCAATTTAAAATTGGAAATGAAAGTGCTGGCCGATGTGGGACTGTTGGGCTTGCCAAATGCGGGTAAAAGCACTTTTATTCGCTCGGTGAGTTCGGCCAAACCGAAAGTAGCTGACTACCCGTTTACCACTTTGGTACCAAATTTAGGGGTGGTAAAAGTACAGGAGCATCGCAGCTTTGTAGTCGCCGATATCCCCGGTGTGATTGAAGGCGCGGCAGATGGTGCCGGTTTGGGTATTCGCTTTTTAAAGCATTTAACTCGCTGCCGGGTATTGTTGCATTTAGTGGATGTTGCGCCGGTGGATAGTAGTGACCCGGTGGAAAACGTCAAAGCGATTGCTCGCGAGTTGGAAAATTTCAGTCCGCATCTAGCCCAGCGCAAGCGTTGGTTGGTACTAAATAAAATCGACTTACTACCCCCAGACGAACGCGAAGAGATGTGCCGGGCGATCACCCAGGCTCTTGACTGGGAAGGCCCTGTTTTTGCGATTGCAGCGGTCAGTGGTGACAATGTTGACTCTCTGACAGGCGCGTTGATGCAGCATCTCGAGACACTGTGGCAAGCAGAAAAGGACGACCCAGAGCTGCTAGAAGCTGAATACGCCTTTCAGGATGCCATGCAAGAAGAGGTGCGGGAAAGAATTGAAACCTTACGCCTGCAACACCGCGCAGCTCGAAAAGCTCAAAAATCGAACGATGATGATGATGACGATTTCGATGACGACGATGATGATGTCGAAGTGGTTTACGCCCCTTAAAATCGGTAAGAGTGGAATGCATGTCTAAGCGCCAGGAATTAAATCGCGCCCAGCGCTGGGTGGTTAAAATAGGCAGCGCCTTGCTGACCAATGACGGTAAAGGTTTAGACTATGCCGCCATTGCCGAGTGGGTGGCGCAAATAGCGGCGCTAAAGAAAAGCGGTATTGAGTTGGTATTGGTCTCCTCTGGCGCGGTGGCGGCGGGCATGACTCGGCTCGGGTGGAACGAACGGCCAACCGAGGTTCATCTTTTACAGGCAGCGGCGGCAGTGGGGCAGATGGGTTTGGTGCAAAACTACCAAACAGAATTCTCTCAATACGGCTTGCACACCGCGCAAGTACTGTTGGACCACGACGATTTATCGTCACGCGAGCGCTATTTAAATGCGCGCTCGACCCTACGAGCCCTGCTAGATCTCAACGTTATTCCCATCGTGAACGAGAACGACACAGTCGTGACCGACGAAATCCGCTTTGGTGATAACGACACCTTGGGTGCGTTGGTGGCGAACCTTATTGACGCCGATGTACTGGTCATCATGACCGATCAAGACGGTATGTACACGGCAGATCCGCGCAGCAATCCCGATGCGCAATTAATCAGCGAAATGGCGGCGGCCGACGATAGACTCAGCGCGATGGCCGGCGACGGCGGCAGTTTAGGTCGCGGCGGTATGATCACCAAAGTGCGTGCGGCAAAAGTGGCGGCGCGCTCTGGGGCTGATACGATTATTGTTGGCGGACGCCAGAATGCAGTGCTGACTCGTTTACATGCCGGAGAAGCGCTGGGCACTTTACTCTGGGCTGATCAACAACCACAGGCGGCGCGCAAACGATGGCTGGCGGGGCACCTGCAATCTCGCGGCACGTTGATTCTAGATGACGGCGCAGTGGGTGTATTGCAAAAACAAGGTAAAAGCTTGCTACCGGTAGGCGTGCGAGAAGTGCAGGGTGACTTTAAGCGCGGAGAGATGGTGGTGTGCAAAGATTTACAGGGGCGGGAAATAGGCCGCGGATTGGTTAACTACCATGCCACTGAGGCTGCGCAAATTATTGGCCTCTCTAGTTCAAAAATTGTATCGGTGTTGGGTTATCAAGGCGATGAAGAGTTGATTCATCGCGATAATATGGTTATTCACTGATTCTTACCGCTAACACTGCAAATGTTTAGTGTTAGAATCGTGAGCTCAAGGCGGTGTTCTTACCGGCTTGAGCAGCTATATTAATAATTAAAAAAGGACCCAAGGATGAAGATATTTTATTTGGCACTTGTTACTGTTCTGTTTTTCTCTCACCCCTGTTTCTCAACAGAGCCTCTTTCCCCTATTGATCAGCGCTATGTGGAGCGTTTAAGTATCGGTGGCCCTACCACCATACGCGATGTAGCGAAGAGCATCTATCGCTCTGAGCAAGCCAATACGCAAGTGTTGGATGTGGCGGCAGAGGTATTAATGCGCGATTATCAGGTCGCTATTGATAACACTCAAATCGATGCATTGGCTTGGGTGATTAAAGCGCTTGCTTTGGCCGACACCAACCGCTATCAGGTCATATTGGCCGAGGTTGCAGAGAATGCTTCACATCGAAAAATAGCCAAATATGCACGAAAAATGCAAGATGACGACTTGCCCGAAGGGCCAGCTTACGAGCCGGGTAGTGTTGTGCTGGCCGATTATGAGCCGGATCAAGCGTCACCAGTTGCGGGCGCAAGCGCTGCAACTGAGTCAAACCGAGAAGTGCACCCCATCACTATTGTTCGCGAGGGCATGAGCATTCAGGAGGCCTATGACTTGGTGGGTTATCCAACCTCCGAGCATACCTATCAAACCGGTAAACAATGGATTCCGTTTAACTATAAAGGTGGTGATATTCGTCGCCAAGCTGCCTTGTATAAAGGACAGGGGCGAATTGTTTTTTCCAATACGTCGCGCTATAGCAATAGCTGGCGAGTATTAGAAGTTTTAGTGGATGAAGCTGAGACCGGTTATCCATAATACATATTACGGGTGAGGGCTGTGGTGCTCACCCGTAGACAAAAATAATAGCCAACATTTTTGAGTGGTAGATGATGCCACTCAACGTCAACTGGCAGGGGCAGTACAGCAGTATATTGGTCAGGCGAGCTTAGTTATGGATTTGGCACGCTTGATGCGACGGGCATAAATTCTGAAGTGGAAAAATTTAGAATCATCACACAGTAATATTGAATGTGTTCCAACCATAGGCCAGTTTAAATAAACCCGTTTGTTGCAATTTCCCTGCGGCCCTTGAGTGAGTTTATCTAGCGTGCAAAAAATAATATTTGGCATGCCTCACTCGGCATTCAGATCGTTAAACCGGCCCAAAAAGAAATCAAAACACAGCGAGAATGAAAAGGTGCCTTGATATGTACACTGCTCACTCAACATCTTCGATTCATGGTACATATTGGCCGCTACAATAGAAGTCATATAAGCGGATACTTTGTCATTAAACACATCGCCATGATCTTTGATAAAACTGGTGTCAGTTTTAAGAAAAACAATGGGGTCTTGATGGCTGCAAGGTAGGCGGGCAGTGGTTGGATCGTGGGTTGTAGTCGAGCTGTCACAAAAATCGTGAAAATTCCATTTTCCCATGGGTTGGTCGTAGGCATCCATCTGATTGTTTTTGTTTAATGTCAGTGCACCGGTCCAAAAACGCTGGTAATTGCCGATTGTGGTGGTGTCTAGGTTGTGTTCCGAAAATCGATAGGTTTGATCATTGTACAGGCGCTCAAAGTCCACCTCGTCCCATGCTAAAGCGGCAATAGCCTGGCCGATAGGAAAATAGACGTGGGTCGCTTTATCACCTTCCGAGCTTATAACGTGCAATAGCTCCGGCTGAGGCTCTTTAATTTTGGCAAATTGCATGCTGTGCTCTTTGAGCGCAAATATCTGATTCGCCTCTATAGCTGGGTTTAACAGCACGACTCCTTCACCAATAGTAGGCGCCGGTTTATCATCGGCCAGGCCGTGAATCATCTTGGTTAATAATATATTGTCGATGGCAGACAGCGTCATGGCGCCGCCAAAGCTGTGGCCGGCTACCAGTAAAATGTTACTGGGTTTACGTGCGTCAATCTCGGACAGTTTTAATAAGACAGAAGAAACTCCGTTGGTGCCAATTTCTTCGGCAACAGATTTTCGGGACCAATAGGTTAGATATTCAGAGCCTGCGCCATGCAGTGATTTTCCTCGCCAGCCTACGTATACACCCATTAGTTGTCGTTGCCCTAGAATACCGGACGCCCCAATTTTATCCAGAACCTGACGAAAGCTTTTGACATTGCGGTCACTGTCGCTGGCATTGTGTAGCCAGCCGTGTACAAAAACCACTACCGCGACACCTGACTCTTGAGCGGAATAACGCTCGATACGATTGATAATATCGCGCGTCCTACGTCGATCAAATTGATTGCCTCGCTCAGAAAATTCAATAAAACTAAGCTCGTAGTTTTCTCGTTCTTCTATGTAAGACGAGCCACAACCTTGTTGGCAGTCGGCAGGCGGTTGGGTGCGCCATGCCGTATCACGAGTACAGGAGGTGGTAATAAAGGCCAGGATCGCCACGCTCCCTAGCAAAAGCCCTAGGCGGATAAGTGTGTTGCGCATAATATTTACCAAGGCTTAGCTAAATAGGGGAAGTGAGGCAGAAATGGCTTGTCGTTGGTGTTTTTTCTGGGCCAATTCCAAGTTCTGACATCGCCATACGACAGCTCCCACAGTAGGCAATCGCCTAGCTGACAGGTCAAATCGGCAACATCGTCGGTGAGTAAACGGCCGTTGGGGAAACCTGCCTTATGGTGCCGACTAAAAATCATTACGTCGGGAAATTTGTCGTAGTCTCGTATGGCAAACAAAGGTGCTAACTTAGACATCAGAACCTTATCGACAAGCCCAGGGTCATTATGTTTTTTGTTGATAGCCTCAAGGTGTTCATAAGGTTCTAGTGTATTGAGAAAGTCGAGCCTGGGTTGCATGGTTCGATTTGATCGTCCTACATGATCTATTTTTTTACCCTTTCGAATAATATCGCCCCACAATACAAAATCCTTTTGCTGCTTGGGGAAGGCATCAAGAGGTATTGCCGTGACCATTGCAACGACATTGGTGCCAAAAAACTTGGGGAAAATAAATGGATCGTCTCGTACGCCGGTGAAAACCCGAATGTTGTCTGTCTCTTGCAAAGCTCCTTGCGGTTTAAATTTAACGAGTTCAGCGTTCTCGTTAAGGGAGAACGCCAAGGTGGCACTCTCTTTAATATGTTTTGGACGGTTGATGCTGCCGCCGTATCGCATCCGTTGTTGCGGGTTGTCGAACGACACCTTAGAGGTTAAATCGAGGTGTACTCGATAAGTTTGTTCGTGAAGATGATGAATGGGCAGTGGATGATTAAGCCCCGGATGGGTGGTTAAAATGATTATTAGATCGTTGTTATCAATAAACGCAAACAGACCGGATAAACTTCGAGTCGGTTGTTGATTAAAAACAGGGTCAGCGTGATCAGAGGCGGCGGCTCCCTGCAGTAGCAATAATAAAATAAGGCTAGCAAAGATTTTGATTAACGGTAGCTTTATCATTAGGGTTTTTGGCTCTTGAAGATGACATCAGCGGCTTTTTCGGCGGCCACATAAATTGAGGTGACAATAAAAAAACCGGGTATACGTGGGAAAATAGAAGCATCCACGACGCGTAAATTACTCACTCCGCGCACTTTAAAATCACTGTCGAGCACCGCGAGAGGGTCATCATCGCGACCCATTTTACAAGTGCAAGAGGCGTGGTGGCCCCAAGCACGGTTGCGAACAAATTCCGCTAATTCTTGATCTGTTTGAACTTCTTTGCCTGGCAGTTCCTCCTCGGCAATAATGCCTTTTTCAATCAATGGCTGGGTCATTTCACGCACAAATTTAATGCCCTCTACCACCGATGCTAAATCTTCCCCCGTGGTATCATTACCTTCTTCGAAATAGCGGAAGTTAATGTAGGGGCGATCCAGTGGATCATTGGATGCGAGGCTAACGTAACCGGCAGTATTGTTTGTGTGGGCTTTAAGGATGGCCCATGTTAGATAATTGAGCTTTTTGATTAACTGAGAGTAGCCAGGAAAATAGCCACGAAACTCCGCAAGCAGAGCAAAACAGAATAAATCGGGCAGGGGGCGCTCAGGGAAAGAGCGTTTAATGGCAGCGAGCACGGCGCCGTTAGTGGTGTAGACGCCTTTGCCTTTTAACCACTGTTGGTATTGCGGGTCTTTAGTGTCGTAATTGGCGTGCTCTAATACCTTCCAGTGCTCGAAGTTCATACGGTTGACGACACCGACTTCATAGCGGTCCTGTAAATTTTTGCCTACCCCTGGTAAGTCGACAGAGCAGGGTATATCGTGTTTTTCTAGTTCTTCGCGCGGGCCTATACCCGAGAGCATCAGCAATTGTGGCGTGTTAAAAGCGCCACCGGCCAAAATAACTTCTTTGTTGGCGTAGACTTGGTGGAGGGTTCCCTGTTCGCCACTTGGGTATTGATAGGCGCGATATAACTTTTCGCCTTTGCGATATTCCACTCCAGTGGCATTGAGGTTTTCATCCAGTATGACTCGGGTCACTAAGGCATTGGTTTCAATGGTTAGGTGGTTGGGCAAACGAGCGGCAACCTCTAGTAGACGCTCACGAGTGCCGTGGCGTTTATGCTTATCGGTCGCAAGTGGCGGATATCTGAGTCCGGTGGCATTTTTCTCTACTAGTCGCCAATCGTTCGGGTCGCCGGCGCCTTCTTTAACCCAACCGAGGCGTTGTAAAGGCTTGGCAAGCATTTTAAAGCCGATGGTTCCGGATTCTTCGATCGTATCGATCAGGGCGTGATCTTTCAGAACCGATTCCAGCGGAATCGCTTTTTCAGTGCGAAACCAGCCGCTAAAACCATGTCGCGAAGGGTTGAGTCGAAACAGTTTATGAATCCAACGCCAGACTGGACGATAACGACAATCTTCCATTTTTTGGAAGTAAGAGCGCATATTGCTCGAGTTCCAGCTGTCGTCGCCTGTTAGCTCGGCAATGCCGTCCCAATCTTGGTTGTGAGGGTAAACGGTTATCATGGCATTGTGCGCGGTGCAGCCGCCAAGGCAGCCCGCGCGCGGGTAAAGCACACCATTGACCGGTTGGTTTAAATACTCGGCAGAATACTTAGGGTCTTTTTCTTGCTGGGTTTGGTCACTGTAGTGGCGCACAAAATAGTCCCAACGCATTTCGTTATTTTCGGTAGAAAAGGCATGAAAGACGGGCACTTCGTAATCCTCAGGTAAGCGATTTTCATCACTTACCTGATCAGATCCTCGGTGTTTGACTGGATCTTGCCCGGATTCCAGTACTAAAACGCGCGCGCCGTATTCGGCCAGTCGAGCTGCTACAGTGCCGCCGCCGGCCCCAGAGCCGACGACAATATAATCGTAATTACTCATGTCAAATTCCTTTGTTTATAAGGTTTTTAGAAATTCAATAAGAGCAAATTTTTCCTCGTCACTTAGCGGCGCCTCTTCTTCCGTGTCGGGTAGATAATCCGTGCCAAAATAATGACCTTTGTTGGTTACATAGTCGGGGCAACTACTGTTTTTAAGCAGTGGGTCGACTAAGTTGGCAAAGATCGCCTTGGCCTGCTCGTCGGTTGCATCGGCCGGTAATTTCTTTAAGTCTTTAATTATTTTGACTAACAGTTTAATCCGTTGCTTATCGATATTGCCCAGGTCTGTGTTGTACAACAAATTAACAGGCGTGCCGGCTGGGATTGGGCCCAGAGTAATCCCCTCGGACGAGAAGAATTTAGGCAGTAATTTTGCCAAGATACCTTCAAATTCAGCGACCACCTTGGGCAAGTAGCCCTCAGTAATATTTAAATGCGTGGTTTGCTGAGTTACTTGAATATAACCTGGGTGTTTTTTACCGGAGCGGGTGATGACTTCAAACGGATAATCGTAATCGTACTGATCATCTTGCCCCGAATAGGCGCGTTGTTCCGGCCATAGTAGGCGTTCGATAGACTCGTTAAACGATTTCATTCGAGCATCAACGGTGCCTTGGTACTCAAACGGCCCGAGGGCATTGTTTAGCAAAAATGGAGCGCTCGACCAAAGGCTGATTAAAGAGGCAGGGCGGGTATAACCCCGGCCACCGCCAGGCATGGTGAAATCACGCAGCTCACCGGTATAAGGGTTTTGCACGTTAATGGTTCCCACCGGCGGCAGTGATTTGTAAGAGCTGGAGGTGAAGTTGTCCCATATATCACCGGCCAGGCCATTGCGTGCCAGCGGGCTGCAGGCATTGGTTTCGAGCAGGGGTAGGGGGACCCGCAGCTCGTTGGATAAAAAGTTATTGTCGAGAAAATCATCCGCTTGAACGATATCTTCCATCGCTGATTTGAATTGATCGGTCTTGGTGTGTTGCCAGTAATCGTTCCAACATTTTAAGTAGTTATTATTGACGCAACCTTTGTCGGGGAAGAAGTCCTGGAATACATAATCGGGTAGTTTAGAGGAATGGCAGCGCGCACAGGTACTGGCAAAAACCTCTTTGCCCAAGGTGAGCTGAGCTTCATCGTCTGTAAGGTGACTGCTGCCGCCGGGAGCATTTTTTAAGTAATCCGGCTCGGCACTGCCCAGAAAAAATAATGCCACATCAGCGGTTTGGTTTTCATTGGCACGCCAGTAAGCAGAGTTCTTTTGGGCGCTGGCTATGGGGAAGGGGGTGATTTTCTTGCCACCGACCACCGGACGGAAGTGCTCTAACCATTCTTCACTGAAAAGACCTATGTTGACATACACTCGGTTCAGTGCGCCTAGTGCGCCGACCGAATCGGCCCCATCTTTGAGCACACGGGGTGTGTAAACGGTATCAGGGGCATCATAAAACTGACTTAATGCATGGTCGTCAGGAAGGAAGTCATTAAGTTGTTTGTTATCTTGCTCTGGACCTTCAATATTTTCCTTACCCCACTTGGTAGAGAGCTCCAGGCGTGATGCTAAGTTGTAAATAGCATTCATAGTGCGCGGATTATTAATGTAATCGGTTGACACCAAAGAGGTATCGAGCGCGCCTGGCTTTGAGGCGTGAAACAGTTGTTTTAAATAATTACTTTCATCTTGGCGCCACAATAAAATTCTATCCACCCAAAAATATTGAGCTCCTGGGTTAGAGTTCAGGTTGGCCCACTCTGGATTATTAAAATCCTGTGGTGGATTGGTTGGGTTGGGGCCAACATGGCAAAACCCGCACGACATACCGACTCGATATGGGCGAATTAAGTCCTTATTGTCGTAATAATCCGGGTCTGTGTAGTAGCGTACTGGGTCCCAGTTGGCTTCGGCTTGTTCGTCAAACTCGGGATTAGGGAAAAGTCGTAAACCCACAATCCCAGTGCCATAGCCGTAATAAGAGCCCACTTCGATATTTTCACCGCGGGCGCCGATTTTAATACCAGGATACTCATCCGCATTTTCAAACGGATCGGGTTGACAGTTCTCGTCTCTCACATCGAGCCAAAGGCCGTAACGATCGGCTCTGGGGCTATTGGCCTTCGTGAAGCACGGTTCGTTCACCACACCAAGATATTCCCAGCGGTTATCGCGGCTATAGCCTAATTCAGGGTGGTTAGAAATGGTTTTAAGTAAGTCGGAATTGCCAAAAGTGAATTGGCTAAGCTCGTCCCAAAACCGGTCATTACCGGCCGTCCAAACAATCCAGTTATTGCGACCCCTGGCAAAGCGTTTAACGGCATCTTCTTCTGATATACCGGGAAAGAAAGGGGCGAGTCGTGCCTGTAAAGCCTTAGGATTTTTGGAAATTCCGTAATCCATGTCGGCGTAGTAATCGTTCGTTGAACCCGATAGCTGATCTTCTTTAACGCCGGCACACTGGGCTTCGTCGAGTACATTTCCAGCGCCGGACCCGCAGGGGGCATCACTACACCCTGATAATAATAACAACGCAGTGATTGCTGAATAAAAGGTAATGAAGCGTAATGCCCGCATGGTATCCCCCTTCCTTGAAGCCAATAGGTTGCAGCCAGTAGAAACTGGTCATTATTGTTGAGTTGTAGAATTGAAATAATAAAGTTATGAGATGTACTGCTACGTCCAATTGGCGCCACAATTAATGGCGACAGTTACATCTGGGGCTGGACAACATCCTGTTGCTTGAGCACTCTAAACAGAGTTTGCAGAAGAATCAATTAAAATATGCGCAAAAATACAAACGGTATATTTCAGCGCCATAAATGAAAATAATAAAGCGGAAGTGAAGTCGTAGTGTTTAAATTATCTCGCATTGGTAAGTGGGGTAGCTTTGTCTAACCCAATCAGGTGGAATAGGTTGTACGTTTTCATAATATCCGGTTTTTATTTTTATACACAAAGTTGGTTGTTCAAAGTCTACACTGTTATCAAAAATCAACGCTTCATTGGCCATCTCAACGGCCTCTCGAATAAAGGCTGGGCAGCGCGCAAAGCGTTCTATCACTTTGTGTGTTGGTACGTTATGGCCGCCTTCCTCGACCCGTTGGCAAATGCGGGCCAGGCTTATTTGAGGGCTGTTAACACCGATATGAATGAGTTTAGTATGGAAGCCGGCGGCCTTGGCCGCAGCGATAACGGCGGGCTTACTCGGGTGAGAAAAGGTAGACTCCCAAATAAAACTAGTTTGGTTTTTGATGCACATCTGACGTCGTTCGGCAGCAATTTCAGCGGCATGGTAGGCAGCTTGCATGGATTTATCTTCGAGTTCTAAGTGCTGAATAATATCGGCATTAAGAAAGGGTCTACTGCCCATAATATGATGCAGCTCATTATAGTAATAGCTGGTTTTTCCTGAGCCATTGGGGCCGGCTAAGGCAATCATTGTTGGCGCTGTATTCATAATAGAACCCGTCGGTTCAGTGCGTTATATATGCCTTGGCGGCAACTTATTGGTTGGCAAGTTTAATAACATAGCATAAGTCACTACTCGGACTGATGAATGACGCGACTTTAATGGCCTTAGTTTATGCAGTCTCTGTTCTTGGCTAGCGGTGGTATAAAATTGCGTAAATGTGATTGTGGCGCATTTCCTGCTAGCTATTTGTTTCAGGAGGCTGAACTTATGTCAAATACAACACTACCACCCGTACAGTGGCCCGCGACTTTTGCTGAACTCAAAGTAGAGGCGAGGGTCCCGGAATCTCTGGCGCAGGACTTGGCGCAAGAATTAAAAATGCCTGCCTATATTGCACAGCATCTGCTAGAGGTCTATCAGCCGTTAGCTCAATATTGTGCGGCGCAGTCGGCGGCCCAAACGCAGCCCTATATTCTAGGGGTTAATGGTGCCCAGGGCACTGGGAAATCGACGGCGGCGAAGGTTGTCGGTACGTTGCTTACCGATGTAAGCAAGCTGCGTGTCTGTACTTTATCAATTGACGATTTGTATTTAGGGCGAGAGGCTAGGCGCGACTTGGCTAATCGATTCCATCCTTTACTGGCGACCCGAGGCGTGCCTGGTACCCACGATCTGGCATTGGCGCTCGGTGTATTTGACGCATTAAAGTCTGCGCAGGCAACCACGGTAACCCATATTCCACGCTTTAATAAGGCGCTGGATGACTGCGAGCCCCGGGAAAATTGGGAGCGGTTTACGGGTAAGCCGGATGTTATTATTTTCGAGGGTTGGTGTGTAGGGGCGACTGCCCAGCCGGACTCGGCGCTCGATCAACCGGTCAATACACTGGAGGAGTCGGAAGACGCGAACGGTTTATGGCGGCGCTATGTCAATGACTGTCTAGGGGACTATCAAGCGTTGTTTGCACAGTTGGATCTACTGGTGATGCTCAAGGCGCCGTCGTTCGATCAGGTACTGGAATGGCGCCAGTTGCAGGAGTCGAAGTTGCGCGACTCGTTAACGCCTGAGCAGCTTGCCAACTCAAAGGTAATGAGTAATAGCGAGGTGGCTCGCTTTATTGCGCATTACGAGCGTTTAACACGTTGGATGTTTGCCGAAATGCCCGCGCGCAGTAATGTATTACTGAGTTTGGATAAAAATCATCAAATTGCCACGATACAGTGCCATACTCCCTAGTGCGTGTATGGCACTAGACAAAAATTAGAAAGACGAGGTTAGCTTTGACTAAATTTGCGGTATTTACCGATCTCGATGGAACCCTGCTGAATCACCACGATTACTCTTACCAAGACGCGTTGCCAGCCATTGCCAATCTTCGGGCGCGCCATATCCCGCTTATTTTAGTGTCCAGTAAAACCCGGGCCGAAATGGCACACCTGTGCCAGGAATTGGATATTCAAGATCCTTATGTGTGTGAAAATGGCAGCGTTATCGTCTTGCCCAAACCGTGGGTGCAACAGTTTAACGTGGATACCTCGACATTGACGGATGCCGGGGAGTGTTGGCTGGCATTTCGCGGTGCCGCTCGCGACGAAATTCTCACGATCGTAAAAGCCAATAAGGGCGAATGCCCCTTCGTAGGGTTTGCCGATATGACGGTAGAGGATGTCATCGCTTGCACCGGGCTCAGCCACGAGGCAGCCACCAAAGCCATGCAAAGAGACGCAACCGAACCCTTGCTTTGGCCCCAAGATGGGGCGGGGTCGGAAGAGTTTGCCCGGAAGTTGGGCGTCTACAATTTGCAGCTGCTCAAAGGGGGCCGGTTTTACCACGTTATGGCCAATTGCGACAAAGGAGACTCGGTACGTTATTTGCTGAGTCTTTATCAGTCCTATTATGGGGCAAGTGTGCACAGCATTGCACTGGGAGACAGCCAAAACGATTTAAAAATGTTAAAAGCTGTAGATACAGCGGTGGTTATGCCGCACCCTGATGGCTCATATATGAGTGATAAAGGGTTAATCGGGGAATTGCACGCACCTTACCCGGGCGCTAAAGGTTGGCGTTACGCAGTAGAGCAAGCGTTGCAGCAATAATACTAACGAGGAAGCACCAATGAGTGATTTTTTTCAAAATGGCCGCATCGGCACCCTTCATAATTTAGGCAACCGTCCTGTTGAGGAGTTAGAGGCCGAATTGCTGGAGTGGAGCAAGCAAAAACCTATGTGTTTGGTTTTGCCTTGTTTGTATTCTGAGCTGGAAGGCCCGGCCATGGAAAACATCGTCGATGAACTGGCAAAAGTGCCATTTCTCGATGAAATTATTATTGGTTTAGATCGCGCCGATGAAGAACAATACAAAAAGGCCAAAAAATTCTTTGCCCGATTGCCGCAAAAACACTCTATTCTTTGGAACGATGGGCCGCGATTAAAAGCCGTAGACAAAGTGCTGGACGAAGTGGGTCTGGCGCCGCAGCAACTCGGTAAGGGGCGCAACGTTTGGTATTGCCTAGGTTATGCGCTCGCGCAGGGTAGGGCCCGCGCCGTGGCCTTGCACGATTGTGATATTGTCACCTATAAACGCGATATCGTCGCCAAGCTTTTTTATCCTATCGCTCACCCAACCTTTAACTATATGTTTTGCAAGGGCTACTATTACCGCGCCGCCGGTGGCAAGTTAAATGGCCGTGTTAGTCGTTTGTTGGTGTCGCCACTTGTCCGCTCTTTACAGCAGGTATGCGGTCACAACGATTATCTCGATTTTATTGATAGCTTCCGCTACGCACTGGCCGGCGAATTCTCCATGAGCATGGATGTTGTCAGCTCAATTCGTATCCCCAGTGACTGGGGTTTAGAGATTGGTGTGTTATCCGAGGTTAATCGTCGCTACTCTGACGAACGTGTGTGTCAGGTGGATATCGCCGATGCCTACGACCACAAACATCAAGATCTTTCGGCGGACAACCCCGACGGTGGTTTGTCGAAAATGAGTACGGATATCTCCAAGTCATTCTTCCGCAAGTTGGCTATTCAAGGGACGGTTTTCTCTCCCGAAGTTTTTCGCACTCTAAAGGCGAGCTATTATCGCTTGGCGTTGGATTTAGTTGATCGCTATCACAATGACGCCGTTATTAACGGCATGACGCTGGATCGCAACAAAGAAGAAGAAACCGTAGAACAATTTACCAAGTGCATTATGCGTGCCGGTGAACAATTTCTAAATGACCCCACCGAGCGGCCGTTTATGGCCAACTGGTCACGAGTGCTAAGCGCCGTGCCTGATGTATATTCGCGTTTGCTTGACGCCGTGGAAAAAGACACCAAAGAGATCGGTTGATTCTTTATGGTTTAAAGTTGGACTCGCTATTGGCGTCATTCAATCTGCCGATGGCGAGTCCTTAATTTGAAAAATATTGAGCTCTTGTTTTCAGTTTTGGCAAGTATAATTTCATAAGTTTTTGCAGAAGTTAATAGTATTATTTTGCCCCTTGCGTATCGCCTCTACAAAATATCTGAGATCGCTAGGGTTTTTTCTTGCCATAATCCTTGCCGTTCTAAGGCTGCCTCTAAGGCCATTTTCTCTTGTAAATAAGGCGGGTGCTTCATTGTTCCATTCGAGTTCCCTGTTAAGCCAATTCATTGCAACCCGGCCATTTCCGTCTATGTATGGATGAACTTCAATAATTAAATATAAACAAATAGCAGCACGATACACACCATTAGGAATTTTGGGGTATAAGTGTTCAATAAAATGTCTAATTGTTCCGCAAGATTCTGTTGGTTTTGATCGTGGTTGTGTAATGTCATTTTTTAGAGTATTTCTGCAATATTTGAAGTGCCCTGGCATAAATCCATCAAGCTCTCTTACCGAAAGAAGATGCCAAAAGCGTAGACAGGACTCTGCAGAAATAGGGTTTAATAGTTTTGACTTATCTTTTCGGGCTTGAGTGATGGCTGGGATCATCGCTAAGGATTCTACATAGTCATCGTATCTTTCGTGGGTGGGTGTTATTTTTGAGCATTCTTCTAGTTGGCTTGGGGTTTCGATGAACGGAATCATGAAGAGCGATTCAATATAATTCCAGTTGTCGGGTAAATTAATTTTCTCAATTTCAGTCTTATGATCCTCCGGAATGGCATCTATCATTGCTTGTATAGTGTCTAATACAAAGTTGTCTTTTTTTAGTATTTTATCCGGAGTGCTTGCAATTATATTGTCGATATAATCTCTATTGTTTTCGTTGTTTGCTAATCTAATATTTTCTTCTAGTCTTTCATGCTCGCTCAGCATGGCTGATGTCTCGTCGACTAACTCTAATTCATCTTTTGGTAATTTAATGTATTTAAGTAGTTGCTCTTGTTTTCTGGCAGATTCAAAATCACCGGCTATTGTATAGCTTGTGAGTAGATTTACCTTGGCGGTAGTGAATTTTGGAGCGCGGTGTACTGCCTCATTAAGAAGTTCTATTGCGTTTTCTAAATCCCCATTTTCTCTATACGCACAACCTAGTTTGTTTAGTGATATTGGTGTTCTCTCTATTTCTACAGATTTGTGGTAGCAGGTGAGCGCATCTTTAGGGCTGTTTTTCATTCGGTAGACATCGCCCAGCATTAATTGTGTTGGGGGGAATTTCGGGTTTAGGTGAATGGCTTTTTTTGCGGCCTCCTCAGCAGTTTTTAGGTCATTTATTGCCAGGCTTACTGTGCATATGTTGATCCATGCGCTTTCTTCGCTGGGGTCAGTTATGGTTGCTTTTTTGAACCATTGGGTTGCAGATTTTAAGTTTCCATTTTTTAACTGGCTTACTCCATTTGTCATCTGTTCTTGCCATAAGGTTTTTTTATTATTCATGCGCTTTCCGTAGATCGAATAGTTCGGTTTAAAGTGAGATCATTTGCTAGTTTCGGGGCGATTATTTTTTTGGCTATTTCCCAATCTAATTCATTTGTGATTTTAAAATTATCAGGTTCGCCTTGTATACTTTCTACAGAATGCCCACCGGCCATTACATATTGAGCTGTAGATTGATATCTTTCTTTTACAGAGTGATGTTTTTCTAGTATGTCTCGAAAAAATGCTTGGGGCGTTTGAAATAACAATGCTGTCTCTTTTGGAGCGTATTCCGTTATCTTTCCATGGTTGAGGAGTCCGACCGGAACAGATGGTTGAATGAATGCGCCAGCTGCACCTGTTTCTTCGGCTGCAAGAATAACCTTTTCTATAAGCTGTTGGCTGGCAAAAGGGCTGGCTGCATTCTGAATTAAAAGAGTTTTTGCTTGCGATGCCTTTATGAGCTTGTCAACAGTGCTCCATCTACAATCCCCTCCTGAAATGACTGAAACAGCCGGAGGTAGTAATTCATTGAATACGTCTTCATAGCCCTGAGGTGCAGCCACGATAACTTCGTCTACGATTGGTAGAACCTTACTGACAACGATCTCAACTAGTGTTATTCCATTAATTTTAAGTAAGGCTTTAGGGCCTTCTCCCAGTCTTAATCCTTGGCCTGCGGCAGGTATTAGCGCTGCTTTTTTCATCATGTTAGTGTGTGCTTTGCGGGTGGTTTTTTGTGTAAAAAGATGGTTTATTTTAACCAGTAAATCAAAAATTGCTAGCTTTAGATTAGAGTCTATTTTCAACTCGGATAAAGTGCTAGATGGAGGGAATAAGCCTGCTGGTCAGTCGAGCAGCGAGGATATGGCCATAGATGCATAGGGTGGTTAGTTGTTCTTTACGGTATGGCGCAAAGTCAAAATTGTGAGATAGAAGTTACTATCAAAGAAATTTTGGCGGGTTTTATCCCTGTCCCAACCACAAAGCCGTCAAGCCCGCGCGGCCATTAACATCGAACTTGCGATATATATTGGAGACGTAAGAGTGCACCGTGTTGTAACTTATTTCCAGTTTACGGGCGATTTCTCGTTCGCTGCTGCTAGTGAGTAGTTGTTGCAAAACTCGCCGCTCGCTTGGGGTTATTGCCCCTGTGCTGATTTGAAGTCCATGCGACAGAGCTACCTGCCTTTGAAACCAGCCTAAGCTGCGCAATAAAGTCGCGGCTAATTGACAGTCGTGTTGGCTAAACATCGGTTGTCCCGTCACCCGGTCAACGGAAAAATAACACTCCATATCCTCATTTAATGGTGTTACCACATACAAGCGATCGGTGACGCCATTTTGAGCTTTTTTCTCAAGATAGTAAGGCGATTGGTACCAGTTATCATCGACAATATCGCTCAGCCGGTAAGCTCTAAAACTACCTGCCATACGCACATGAGTTGTCAAGGAGGGGTCGGGCGTTTGGGTACGTATTTTTGCCAGCATTTTTTTACTATAAGAGTCATCAGAGGGTTCGCTGTCCAGTCTATGGCTGATACGCGGGCGCCATCCCAGCAATGGGTCATTGGGTTCGTGCGTATTAATCCGCAGGGCTCCCACCCAAAAGGCGCTTGTGCCATTGACCAGCCGGCACAGTTCTTCCAGTAAGTAATTGAGAGCCTTATCGCTATCGGCGGCATCAAATTGTATGAGAGTGTCCCACACATTAGTCATCTCTGGTGTTGCTGGTAATAATCGAGGCTGGGTAGCGGTGAGTAAAGTGGACTGAGGCATATTTAGGGCTGACAATTGTGGCATGAGGGTAATAGTTCGTATTATATAGAAATGTATCTAAGTCACTTATTAAAGAGGCGTGGTATTTTTATACCCTCTAATTAGAGGGTACCGTCTTTGCTCGCTGATTGCGATAATTGCTAACTAATACACACCTTAAATCATCGGATTGGCACATGAATATGCATCAAGCACCTTGGGGCAAGTTAAAACGTAATTCACTGACATTGGCAATAGTCGCGCTTAGCAGTGGGGTTTATGGTGCCCCCGATGGCGGTGTGGTCATCGACGGCAACGCCAATATTCATCACTACGGCAATATCACCGATATCAACCAGCACAGCCAGAACACCACCATCGTGTGGGACAGCTTTGATATCGACGCCAGCGAAATCGTTAACTTCCTGCAGCCGAATGACACCTCTATTGCGCTCAACCGCGTCTTCAGCGCCGACGGTACCCAAATTAACGGCCAGCTTAACGCCAACGGCCGCGTCTTTGTGATGGACGCCAACGGCGTCTTGTTCGGTCAAAATGCCAGCGTCAACGTCGGCTCGCTGGTGGCTTCTACGTTGGACGTGTCGCACACCGACTATACCCACTTTACCTTTAGCGGCAATGGCGCCCCCGCCTCGGTATTAAACTTAGGCGAAATTACCGCTGCCGACACAGGTGCGGTAGCGCTTTTAGGTGGGCAAGTCAGTAACCGCGGTGTCATTCAGGCCAAGCTGGGCAACGTGGCACTGGCAGCCGGCAACCAAATCACCCTCGATTTTGCCGGTGATGGCCTGCTGAATGTACAAGTGGACCAAGCCGCGCTGAACGCCTTGGCGGAAAACCACGGCCTGATTCAGGCCGACGGCGGCCAGGTACTCATGACTGCCCACGCCAGTGACGCGCTCTTGCAAACCGTGGTCAACAACACCGGCGTGATTGAAGCGCAAACCCTGGCCGAACAAGACGGCAAAATATTACTGCTGGGCGGCATGACGCCTGAGACGGGTGGCACTGTGCGTGTCGGCGGTACGCTGGATGCTTCTGCCCCCGAAACTGGCGACGGCGGCTTTATTGA
>NZ_JAUOQM010000035.1:0-5796 GCF_030547685.1 Gilvimarinus sp. 2_MG-2023
TCCGCATTCCGCATTCCGCATTCCGCATTCCGCATTCCGCATTCCGCATTCCGCATTCCGCATTCCGCATTCCGCATTCCGCATTCCGCATTCCGCATTCCGCATTCAGCGTTCACTTCCCCCTGTGCTATTTAAACGCTGAGTTTGCCCGGGGGTTTCGCCAAAAAATGCACGGTAGGCTTTACTAAAATTACTGACATGGACGTAACCCACAGCGTAAGCGGCGGATTTTACCGGCATGTCAGTTTGCTCCAGCAATGCACGCGCTCGGTTTAAGCGTTCGCGACGCAAGAACTCTCTTGGTGAGCACTGCTGCATGGTTTGGAACAGTTGGTGCAGTTGCCGTTTGGAGACTCCAAACCTTTGGCAGATGTCATCTCCTTTGAGTGGCCGCTCTAGGTTCTCGCGCAGGTATACCGTTATATTATTAAATACCTGCTCGCCCCACAGTGGCGCTTGGCTTGAGCTGTTGTCTTGGCAGGTAATCGTAAGGCGAACGGACTCGGCGAAAATAGACCAAGCCACCGCTTCTAGTTGTAGCTCCTGAGTTGGGGAGCCACCAGCGCAGGTGACTGGAGAAAACACATCAGTCAGCAGGCCGCGCAAACGGCTCTGTACGGGCAGGCGCCGATTTACAGTGCCACCCTCCGGCACCGTGGCAAAATTTGCCAACCCCTCAGGCAGTTGATCTCCTAAACGTTTATGCAAGATCGACATTGGGTTGGCAACGCCTATGTGTCGTACGGTTTGCCCGCCTGGAATAATAAAGCGCGACCCAATGTCTTGCACGCGAAAAAGCAAACCGCTTTGTGGGGTTATCAAGTGTTGTTGGCGATCCGGAGTTTCTAGAGTGATTGTGCCGGTCAGCAGAAAAATACTGCACAGCAGCTCGGCTAATTCTTTTTGATCTGAATGACAGTCAATAACGCAATCTTTGGTTACCCGAAATTCAGATCGGTACAGCGCCAACTCGCTACCGAAATCAAACCGTTGCACTCGGCCAATACCCGCGCTCTCGGGTAGCGGAAAATCATCGGCCACAAAGTCCCAGAGAACCTGATAAGGGGGTGAAAAATCACAGGGATGATCGTCGTGAGTCATGGCGGGCATTTTAACATAAGCCTAAGTGGCGAGTTTAATTTATTGAGCGATACTGTGCCAAACGCATAAAAGTGATGCAAAACAATAAATCAGACAACTTGCTGCTTAGCGTTCCCGCCGTTATCGTTTTGTGAAATAAACGCTGGATTTTCTTAGGGAAAATCTACCGGTACAGTAACCCCTCAACAGAGTTAATGATCCGTGATAATACCGTGCAGCAAGGCTATGCCTGTAGCCGTTAAAGAGCTTCCTGCGACTTTTTCCTCCCTGTTATTGCTTTCATCTCCACAGCAAGGGTTGCCATTCAGAGCTTTAGCGATGGCAGTGTCGTTGTCAGCGGCTCCCGCATGGGCACAAAGCGTCAACGGTACGGGCGAGGTTATTCCGGCAGCTGGGGCCCACCCTTGGTCTATCGCCGGTGACCTTAATGTGGCGCAGGATGCGGCAGGCACACTGGCCATTGAAAGTGGCGCTACGGTGAATAACTCGGAAGGCTATATAGGACGCAACGCGGCCGGCTTGGGCGAGGTCAGCGTTACGGGGGCGGGCTCCATTTGGGCGAATGCCGGCCGGTTGCAAGTCGGCGGTGAGGGCAGTGGTGATTTGAGAATTGAAGACGGTGCCGCCGTTAGCAGTACCCTAGGCCATATTGGTTATGGTGGTCCGAGTGATAGTTCTGCCACTGTGACTGGGGCCAGCTCTTCGTGGACTAACAGTGATGATCTACACGTCGGCCTGTGGGGCAGTGCTGCACTTACGGCTGAGCAAGGTGCCACGGTCCTCAGCAGAAAAGGCACGTTGGGTTATTTCTACACGGGTAATGGGACGGCTACCGTGACCGGTGGTGGTCGCTGGGAAAATCAGGGGACACTTCATATCGGTGTCGATGGTACGGGTACGCTTAATATTGGCGTTTCTGATTTGAGCGACACGGCAGGCACTGTCATCGCAACCGAGGTGACTACCGGCGTTGGTAGTGGCACGGTCAACTTTAACCAAACCGACGATATTACGTTTGCTATTAATATCAACCAGAATATCCGTTTGCATCAGCGTGGTACTGGCAGCACGACCCTAACCGAGGACAATACTTACAATAGAGGCACTATCGTCAATGGCGGCACCTTGGTTGTGAATGGCGGCAGTATTGACCACGCTAGTGCCGATATCATTGTGGGTGAACTCACGGGCGATAGTGCGACCTTGCTTATGCAGAGCGGTGCCAGTATCAATAGCAACAATCATTATATTGGTAGGAATACGGGTAGTAATGGCGCCGTAACGGTAACGAGTGGCGCAAATTGGACGGGCGAGGGATTGCATGTCGGTAGTGAGGGCAGTGGCGCGTTGATCGTTGAAGACGGCTCCACGCTTAGCAATACATTGTCTTATATTGGCTATGGCGGGTTGAGTAACAGTACTGCTACTGTGACTGGGGCCGACTCTTCATGGATTAACAGCGATGATTTGCATGTAGGGCTGTGGGGCAATGGTGCGCTTACGATTGAGCAAGGTGCCACGGTCCAGAGTAAAAGAAGCACACTGGGTTATTATTCAACGGCTAGTGCGACGGCTACGGTAACCGGTGGCGGTCGCTGGGAAAGTCAGGAGACGCTTCATATCGGTAACACTGGTACGGGCACGCTTAATATTGGCGCTTCTGATTTGAGCGATACCGCAGGCACTGTCATCGCAACCAAGTTGATTACCGGCATTGGTAGTGGCACGGTCAACTTTAACCAAATCGACGATATTACGTTTACGGTACCTATCGAAGGAAACATTGTTCTGAATCAGCGTGGCTCTGGCAGCACGACCCTAACCGGGGCCAATACGTACAATAGAGGCACTACCGTCAATGATGGCACCTTGATCATAGATGGAGGCAGTATTACTCACGCCACTGCCAATGTTGTGGTGGGTGATGTCTCCGGCGATACAGCAACGCTGCTGATGCAAAGCGGTGCCAATGTCAGTGGTGATGACGACTATATCGGTAAAGACTCAGGCAGCATCGGTGCTGTGAGCTTAACGGGTGGCGCCAGTTGGACCAATAGGCGCAGCCTGACGGTGGGGCGAGGCGGCAATGGCACGCTGGATATTAATGCGGGCAGTACGGTTAGCAGTGAGGCTGGTCAAATAGCCTGGGTGTTGGGCACCACAGGAAGCGTTACGGTCACAGGGGCTGGCAGCCGCTGGGATAATAACGATGTGTTATCGGTTGGCAGAAGTGGAGCCGGGTCGCTAAGCATTGCTGAGGAGGCGGTCGTCACCAGTGAAACCGCTTACATCGGTCGCAACTCTGACGGTGTCGGTGAGGTCACTCTCGCCGATAACGCCATTTGGACCAATAGCGGTGAGTTGCATGTTGGTATGTGGGGCAATGGCACACTTAGTATCGCCAGTGGCAGTGCGGTGAGCAGTACCGTTAGCCACCTAGGTTGGGATAATGGCACCGAGGGGACAGTAACAGTGGCCGGAGGTGCCACCTGGACCATGACCGATGAGCTGTACCTTGGTGGCATCGGTAACGGAACGCTTAACATTGGCCCGTTTGATCTTAGTGGTACCGCCGGTACGGTAATCGCCGAGGAGATTAAGACCGACATATGGTTTCCCTTTAGGGGGACTGGAGTCTTAAACTTTAACCAAACCGACAACGCCCTTTTTGCTACGCCGATTCAGGGGAATATCAGCCTCAATCAGCGTGGCAGTGGCACCACAACCCTAACGGGTACGCATACCTACCAAGGCGATACCATCATTAGCGGCGGCACGCTGTTGGTCAATGGCAGCATTACCTCGGCGGTAACGGTGCAAGCTGGCGGAACCTTAGGTGGCAGCGGCAGTGTGGGTGGGGTTACCAGCGCGGGCACTTTGACGCCTGGTAATTCGCCGGAAACCTTGAACGTCATGGGCGACCTGGTGCTTAACGCGGCTTCAGTGCAAGAGTTTGAGTTGGATGCCCCCGGCACAGTCGGCGCTGGTGTGAACGATTTGATCGAGGTCGATGGCAACCTCACTCTGGACGGCACACTCAACATTATTGATTGGGGTAATTATGAAGCAGGTACTTACCGGCTGATTAACTTCACAGGTGCGCTGACCGACAATGGCTTAAATATTGGCACCCAGCCTGCGGGCTATACGGCGGTATTGGATCTCTCTGTGGCGAATCAGGTAAATTTAATCGTTAGCGCCGATCCCGATCCCGATCCCGATCCCGATCCCGATCCAACGGTGCATGCATTGCCTATTTTTAATCTACCAGGGGTGTTGTGTATGGCACTGCTGCTGACAGTTAGTGGCGTGGTGCGATTGAGAAAACGCGGACGGGTTTAGTTTCAAAGTCTGACGTCGGAGGTCTGACGTCTGATGCAAAAGAAAAAAGTCGTCAGACGTCCGGCCTCAGACGTCTGACTATTATTAGTTACACATTAAACAAAAAGTGCAGTACATCGCCATCTTTTACGACATACTCTTTGCCTTCTTTACGCGCTTTACCCGCGGTTTTTGCACCTTGCTCACCTTGGTACTCAATAAAGTCATCGTAGGCGATGGTTTCGGCGCGAATAAATCCTTTTTCAAAGTCGGTGTGAATAACACCTGCTGCTTGTGGCGCTGTCGCACCAATAGGGATGGTCCAGGCGCGCACTTCTTTGACGCCTGCGGTAAAGTAAGTGTGGAGACCGAGTAGTTCATAGCCGCCGCGAATAACGCGGTTTAACCCTGGCTCTTCCATGCCCAGTGCTTCCAGAAATTCTGCTTTTTCATCGTCGTCCAGTTCGCTGATTTCCGCTTCAATTTTATTGCAGATAGGCACCACGACGGCGTTCTCGGTAGCGGCAATTTCGCGTACTTGGTCTAAATGTGGGTTGTCGTCAAAGCCGTCTTCCGCCACGTTGGCAATGTACATGGTGGGCTTTAACGTCATTAGGCTCAGTTCGCGCAGCAGGCTGCGTTCATCATCGGTAAGATCATACGAGCGCAGTGGTTTGGCTTCATCGAGGTGTGGTTGCACTTTTTCCAGCAGCGCTTTCATGGCGATGGCGTGCTTGTCCTGGCCTTTGGCGGCTTTGGCAAAGCGCAGAATGGCTTTTTCTACCGTTTCTAAATCGGCCAGCGCCAGCTCGGTGTTGATTACGTCGATATCGGAGGCGGGGTTAATTTTACCGTCAACGTGGATGACGTTTTCATCCTCAAAGCAGCGTACAACATGGGCGATGGCATCCGTCTCGCGAATATTGGCGAGGAACTTATTGCCGAGGCCTTCACCCTTAGAGGCGCCAGCCACAAGACCTGCAATATCGACAAATTCCATGGTGGTGGCAATCACCTTCTCGGGTTTGACGATCTCGGCAATTTTGTCTTGGCGGGGGTCGGGTACCGCAACCACACCGGCGTTGGGCTCAATGGTGCAGAACGGGAAATTCTCCGCGCCAATGCCCGCCTTGGTCAGTGCGTTAAACAACGTGGATTTGCCTACATTCGGAAGACCAACGATACCGCAATTAAAGCCCATGGAACTGTCTCTTGATTGGATGATTGTGCAAACGGCGAATTATACATGAATTGGATGGTGGAGAGGGAGCTTGCTAGCGGTACGCAGAACGCTAGGTGCACAATGCAACAAGCGCTAAGCAAGATTTGACAGAGGCTAAGCTCAGCGCAAAATTTCAGCATTCAGCATTCAGC
>NZ_JAUOQM010000035.1:5985-70317 GCF_030547685.1 Gilvimarinus sp. 2_MG-2023
AGCATTCAGCATTCAGCACTATTTCGTATGCAACTGATGCATCGCCTGATTCCATTCACCTTTTACCGCTAGGGGTAGAGTTTTGATGGCTTTGTCGATGCTGTCGTCGATCAGTTGTTGCTCGTCGCGTCCGGCGCGTTTGAGTACATGGCCCGTGACTTTTGAGGCGTGGCCGGGGTGGCCGATGCCAATGCGCAAGCGGGCAAAGTTTTTGTTGTTGCCAAGGCAGGCAATAGTGTCGCGCAGGCCGTTGTGGCCGCCGTGGCCGCCGCCGATTTTTAAGCGGGCGATACCGGGATCGAGGTCGAGCTCGTCGTGAGCGACTAAAATGGCTTCAGGGTCAATTTTATAAAACTGCGCTAGGGCACCAATGGCCTGGCCGCTGCGGTTCATAAAAGTGGTTGGTATTAGCAGGTGAACCTGGCGGTTGCCGAGCAAAATGCGTGCAGTATCGCCAAAGAACTTTTTTTCCGGAGAGAGGCTGGTGCCCGCCTGGCGAGCCAGTTCGGACACCAAGTCGGCGCCGGCGTTATGGCGGGTTCGGTCGTACTCGGCTCCGGGGTTGCCGAGGCCTACGATAAGTTGAACCGGTGTATCCATAACGCCGCGCCTACAGGGTCAGGGCCAGCAGCTTATTCGCTGTCGCCTTCGCCTTCTGCTTCGCTAGATTCAGCGTCGTCTTCGCTCATGCCTTTAGGCTTGTTCACGGTAACAACTGGCTGGTCGTGATCTGAACCGTGTGACAGTTCAACCGAGACAACACCTTTGGGCAGGTTCAGGTCAGAGATGTGAACAACCTGACCCAGCTCAACGTCGGTCAGGTCCACTTCAATGAACTCTGGCAGGTCAGCAGGTAGACAGCTAATTTCTAACTGAACCATATTGTGAACGATTTTACCGCCTTGCATCTTAACGCCTTTACACGCTTCTTCGTTTAAGAAGTGCAGAGGTACGCTGGTGTTCAGCTTTTTGGTTTTTGATACACGCATAAAATCAACGTGGAACAAAATTGGCTTGGCGGGGTGACGCTGCAAGTCTTTCAGGATAACGTCTTCGGCTTTATCATCAATTTCCAAAGAGATGATGTGCGAGTAAAACGCTTCGTTTTCCAGCTGCTTGAGCAGGTCTTTTTGGTTCAGGGTAATGCTAACAGGCTTTTTCTTACCACCGTAAACGATAGCAGGTACTTCGCCAGCCAGACGACGCAGGCGGCGGCTCGCACCTTTCCCTTTGTCTTCGCGGCTCTTTGCAATAATGACAAAATCTTCACTCATTGTGAATTTCCTCTGTGTAAACCATACAGGTCCGCGACCAGAACACTGCATGGGGTTGTTAACACTGCAACCCTATGTTGCAGCGGTAATCTGAGCCTCCGCTTAGCGGAACATCGCGCTCAGTGATTCCTCATTGCTTAGGCGGCGCACCGCTTCGGCTAACATTCTCGACAGGGTCAACACGCGCACGCGGCCGCAGTTTGACGCCTCTTGGCTCAGGGGGATGGAGTCGGTAATCACCAGCTCATCCAACACTGAGTTGTTTAAATTTTCAATTGCTTTGCCGGACAACACAGGGTGGGTGGCGTAGGCCACAACCTTTTTTGCACCTTGTTTTTTCAGTGCAGCGGCGGCATTACACAGTGTGCCTGCGGTATCGACCATGTCGTCCACCAGCAAGCAGGTACGCCCGTCAATCTCACCGATGATGTTCATCACCTCGGCGACGTTGGCCGAAGGGCGGCGCTTATCGATAATCGCTAAATCGGCGCCTAGTTGCTTGGCCACCGCACGGGCGCGAACAACGCCGCCGATGTCGGGTGATACCACCACCAAGTCTTCAAATTTTTGCGCTTCGATGTCTTCCAGTAACACCGGAGAGCCGTAGACGTTGTCTACCGGTACATCGAAGAAACCCTGAATTTGCTCTGCGTGCAAATCGACTGTCAGTAAGCGGTCGATGCCGGCGCCTACCATCATGTCGGCCACGACTTTGGCGGTAATGGGTACGCGGGCCGAGCGCACACGGCGATCTTGGCGGGCGTAACCGAAGTAGGGCACCACAGCGGTAATACGGCCGGCCGAGGCGCGTCGCAGCGCATCAACCATTACGATCAACTCAATCAAGTTGTCGTTGGTGGGGGCGCAAGTGGGTTGAACCACAAATACGTCGCGACCACGAACATTAACATTGAGCTCTACCGCGACCTCGCCGTCGCTGAACTGGGAGACGGAAACGTCGCCCAGCGTCATGCCCAGATGATCGACAACTTTTTGCGCGAGCGCTGGGTTGGCATTGCCGGTAAAGACCATTAAGTCCGTCACGTCAGGTACCCTTCTGTTTGTTAGTGTTCTTTTTTATCTGCAATAGGCAAATAAAACAACAGCACTGTGCCTGCGCACAGTGCTGCTATGATAACCCGGCGCTTAGGCCAGAGCGAAATCGTGGAGGGGAGTCCTCTGTTCGGAGGAGGGCCCTCAACGCGGAGGTTAATCCTTAAGCTCTAGCGGAGCAAGCTAATCGTCGGGGTACCGAGGAATATGGCTGGGGTGGAAGGATTCGAACCTTCGCATGACGGGATCAAAACCCGCTGCCTTACCGCTTGGCTACACCCCAGTAGTGCTTAATCAGGAATGAGTTCGTTCAGTGGTGAGTGCGAAATGCCTTGGGCGACAAATCCGGGCAAGGTGTCCGGTGCTTGTGCCAAGACCGCTCGGGCCTCTTTCTCACTGTCGAACGGAGCAAACACACAAGCTCCTGTTCCTGTCATTCTCGCATCTTCGTTGAATTTCTTCAACCAAATCAGTGCGTTATCCACGTTGGGATACAGCTTTCTGACGAGAGGTTCACAGTCGTTTCGTGTGGCCCTCTGCGAGAAGGCCGCTACTTTAATGGGGCGGGTGTCTCTTGTCAAATCTTTATGTGAAAAAATTGTGGCAGTGCTTACATGACAGTCAGGTTGGATAACGGTAAACCATTTTGGCGGCAAATCCACCGCCATCAGTTGCTCACCGATGCCTTCGGCCCAAGCGGTGCGGCCATTAATAAACACGGGTACGTCGGCACCAAGCTTGAGCCCCAGTTGCATTAAGACGTTTTTGCTCAGTCCCAAGCCCCATAAATGGTTGAGGCCAACTAAAGTGGTGGCAGCATCACTACTGCCGCCGCCAATACCACCGCCCATGGGCAGTACTTTGTTTAACTCGATATGAGCCCCTAAGTTTAACGGAGGGGAGGTTGAATTTTGCGCGGCTTCTTGCAGGGCGAGGGCGGCGCGCAAAATTAAATTGTCGCTGTCGGCCACGCCTTTGAGGTTGCTCTTTAGGTTTACCCTGTTCTGGTCGGTGCGGGTAAACGTTAAGGTGTCGCCGACATCCAATAACTGAAACAGCGTTTGCAGCTGGTGGTAGCCATCGGCTCGCTGTCCGGTTATATGTAAAAACACATTGAGTTTAGCCGGAGCCAGCAAAGTGAGGGAATCAATCAAGGCCGGGATTCCACTGGTGAATGGATAGCACTAGCCGAACATCCATTTGAGTGTCGGCCGAGTCGTTGCCGATGGGGGCTTGCTCGGTTTGAATCTTGTCCGCTCGCACATAGCCCGGCAGTACAAAGCCGTCGACCCATTGGTGGCGCTTGAAACTTAAACGCCAGCCCGACTGTTCAAAACTGCTCAATAAGCCTTCGGGGGTGTAGGTTAATTCTGTGCGGGGAGTGTCGGGCGCTGGAATACCTTTTACCCAATCACTGAGCAGAGATACCGGTAGTTGCCAGCCGGTGGCTTGATAAAGCAAAGACTCAACGTCGCGGGCTACCAACTCGGGCTCACCGGCTTGCTTTAGGCTGACTTGCTGGGCGTTGCCCTCAATAACGATTCGGCCGCGCCCCAGGGGGCCGGACAGCGAGAGATTGACATCGGTCTTCGATTGGCGCCAGCTGAGCCGCGCCGAGCCATTGTCGTCGGGTAGGCGGATACCAAGTTTGCCCTGCAGTTGCCAGTCGTGCAGTTGAGCGAGGCGCTGGCGCTGATGTTCGGCGTCGTCCACCTGCGGCTTGGGGGGCGTCGGGGCGCAGTGCGTTAAACACAATAAGAACGCGATGATCAGTGTCAGCCGCCCCAGCTTTGAGTTGGGGCTCACGCCACAAGCGGGAGTAAACTTCATGGACTATTTATTCCGCCGTCAGGGGGCTTAGCGCTTCAAGCGGCACTTGCAAGCGCTTGAGTGTGTCCAGAACATATGAGCTATCGGGGTTAAGGTTTAGCCCACGGCTCCAAACACTTTTGGCCTCTTCTTGTTGGTTATTGGCCCACAGTGCCTCACCTAAATGAGCCGCTATCTCTGGGTCGGGAAAGATATTCATCGCTTTGCGCAGGTAGCGAATGGCGATGTCGAGATTGCCTAAGCGAAAGTGTACCCAGCCTAGGCTGTCGATGGTGGCAGCGTCGTTGGGCTGCAGCACCAGCGCCTGTTTAATCAGCTCGTAAGCTTCGCTGTAGCGATCGGTGTTTTCGGTCAAGATATAACCCAAGGCATTGAGCGCCATGGCGTTGTTGGGGTCGTAATCAATGATGGTCCGTAGATCTTGCTCGGCCATGGGCATATTGCCCAGTTGCTGGTGCAACATAGAGCGAGAGTACAACAGCGAAGCGTTTTCCGGCTCGGCTGCCAGCGCGGTATTGAGTACCTCTAGCGCTTGCTCGGGCTGCTCGGCGCCCACTAGGCGCTGGCTATAAACCAGAGTGAGTTGGTCGCGCTCCTCGCCGGATAGGTAATTCAAGGTGCGCTCATAATAGTTGGAGGCGCTGGCGGCTTGCTCTTGAGTTAAGTAAATCGCAAAAATTTGGGCATTGGCCGCCAAGTATTCTTCACCCGGTGCAATCTTTTGGTAGTGCTTGAGCGCGTCTTCAGGCTTATCGCGTGATTCGGCCAGTTTGCCCAGAAAAAAGTGGGCGGCATCGGTGTTATGATTCAACTCAATCAGAGTGTGGTAGTTGTGCTCGGCGGTGAGTAGGTCGCCGCGTTGCTCGGCCACCAGTGCCAGCGCCCGTACCATATCGGCATCTCGCGGGTTGTCGTCCACCAAATGCTGAAATTCCCGCTGGGCCGCTTCGATATCGCTCATGGTCAGTAGGCGTGCGAACTGCAGGCGCAAACGGGTGCTGTCGGGCTCTTCTGTTAGTTTGTTTTCCACTAGGGTTAAGGCTTTGTCGGTTTGCTCTAGCTGGTGCAGTAATCCCGTGACCAGAACCAAGGCGTGGGTGTTGTCGGGCTCCAGCGTTAGGGCTTGTTGGGCTAGCTCCAGGGCTTGTTCGGGTTGGTCTTGCTGCTGCAATAACAGGCCGGTGCCAATCAGTAGGGCCGCGTTGTCGGGTTGTTGTGTCAGCAGGTTTTGATACTGCTCCAGCAATTGTTCGCGTTGGGTGTCGGTTACTTGCTGGGCGTTGGCGGCAATGCTCTGGTAGAGGCTGCCACTGTTGCGTGTTGTGCCAAGCTTGGTGCTGTTAAAGGCTTCCATCAACCGGTCGGCTTCAATCAGCGATATAATGGCCGAGGCCTGAGCGTCTTGGTTGTCGGGTGAGGAGCCGGCCCAAATCTGCGCGGTGCGCAAAGTGGCTTCTTTTTCCCCTAGGTAGCGAGCAATGCGGTAGGCGCGTTCGGCCACCTGCGGGTCGCCGGTTTGTTCGGCTTGCTGGGCGTAATTGGCCAGTGCCACATCGAGGCGGCCGCGGCTGCCGGCGATTTCGGCACTCAGCAGTGCGTAGAAGGTATCACTGGTGAAAGGGCGCGCGGGTAATTCAGGTGGAGCCACGGGCTCCACCTCGGCAACGACAGGCGTGGCCTGGGGCTCTATGGGCTGCTGGGCACAGCTAATTAAAGTGGCCGCGAATATAACAACGCCAGCCTGTAAAAGTGCTTTCATTTTGCCATCCTAAATCGGGTACCGAGCAAAGAACCTGTTATTGCCGGGCGGACACTGTAAAATGCCACTTGTCAGCGGCCTTGGCTAGCTGGACAATGGCGCCCCTATTTCGGTACAAGTACTTTCTTGCATGACATTATTGGCTTTTGGGATCAATCATACAACCGCTCCTCTCGCAATTCGAGAGCGGGTGGCGTTTGCCCCCAATGTCATGATCGATGCCCTGCGCGGCGCACAAGGCCAAACCGGTGCCCGTGAAGCGGCCATATTATCTACTTGTAATCGCACCGAAATCTATCTGGAGTCCGAGCAGCAAGCCGAAGCGATTCTGACCTGGCTGCAGGAACACTCAGCAGTCTGCCAAGATGAGTTAAACCGCTGCCACTATCTTTACCGGGGAGATGAAGCGCTGCGCCACATGATGAAAGTTGCCGGCGGGCTTGATTCGCTGGTGTTGGGTGAGCCGCAAATATTGGGGCAAATGAAATCCGCTTATGCCATGGCCCGAGAAGCCGGTACCGTCGGGGCATCTCTGCATGGGGCTTTTCAGCAGGTCTTTGCCGTGGCCAAGCAGGTGCGCAGCCAGACCGGCATTGGCGAGAACCCTGTCTCGGTGGCCTATACTGCGGTGACCTTAGCCCAGCAAATATTTTCCGATTTAAAGCAAGATACCGCGCTTTTGATCGGTGCCGGCGAAACCATAGAGCTAGTGGCCCAGCATCTCAGTGAACAGGGTATTGATCACCTGATTGTTGCTAACCGTACTCTGGATCGCGCACAAGCGTTGGCCGGTCGCTATGGTGGTGAGGCTATCTTGTTGTCGGAAATCCCTGAGTATTTACAGCGGGCCGATATAGTGATTTCTTCCACTGCCAGCCAATTACCGCTACTGGGCAAAGGCGCGGTAGAGTCGGCGCTGAAAGTGCGCAAGCACAAGCCCATGTTTATGCTGGATATTGCGGTACCGCGCGATATTGAGGCCGAGGTCGGCGATTTAGCCGATGTTTATTTGTACACGGTGGACGATTTACAGGTCGTAATTGATCAAAACCGCAAAAGCCGCGAAGAGGCGGCCGATCGAGCCCTCGGTATTATCGAAAACGGTGTGCAAAGTTATAAACGCGAGCAGCGCGCTCTCGATGCGGTGGATACCATACGTGCCTATCGCAATAAGGCAGAGCAATTGCGCGAACAAGAGTTGCAAAAAGCACTCAATCAGTTGCGTGCCGGAGCCGATCCCGACAAAGTGGCCAGCCAGTTGGCTCGCAACTTAACCAATAAATTATTACATGCACCGACCACCGCATTGCGCGAGGCCAGTGCAAAAGGCGAATACGACACTCTGCGTTTGGCGCACGATCTGTTTGCCATCACCCAAGATGATATTGAACGCAGCGAGAAAGAATGAAAGCTTCTATTGTAGAAAAACTCGACAAACTCAGTGAGCGCAACGAAGAAGTTAGCGCTCTGTTGTCCGACGGCGATGTGATAAGCAATCAAGACAAATTCCGCGAACTGTCGAAAGAGTACGCCGAACTGGAGCCTGTGATGGTTGCGTTCAATCGCTATCGCACGGTACTAGAAGATATAGAAGAAGCGCGCTCCATGCTCGATGAGGGCGACGCCGATCTGCGCGAAATGGCGCGCGAAGAAATAGACAGCGGCGAAGAAGAGAAAGCAACACTGGAAACCGAGCTGCAAAAGCTGTTACTACCCAAAGACCCCAACGACGATAAAAACGTCTTTTTGGAAATTAGGGCAGGTACCGGTGGCGATGAGGCGGCTATTTTCTCTGGCGATTTATTCCGCATGTACTCGCGTTACTGTGAACAGGTTGGCTGGAAAATTGAAGTGCTGAGTGAAAATGCCGGTGAACACGGTGGGTACAAAGAATTGATTACCCGTATTAGCGGCACCAACGTGTACTCACAGCTTAAATTTGAATCTGGTGCACACCGGGTGCAGCGCGTGCCCGAGACCGAATCCCAGGGGCGGATTCATACCTCCGCCTGCACCGTCGCGGTTATGCCAGAGGCCGACGAGCTGGAAGAGGTGAATATCAATAAAAACGATATTCGTGTCGATACCTTTCGCGCCTCGGGCGCCGGTGGTCAGCACGTCAACAAAACCGACTCGGCCATTCGCATTACCCATATTCCCAGTGGCGTGGTGGTGGAGTGTCAAGATGAGCGCTCGCAACACAAAAACCGCGCCCGCGCCATGTCTTTGCTAGCGGCCAAATTAAAAAGCTCACAGGAAGAGTCGGCCGCCGCCAGTATTGCCGAAGAGCGCCGCTCGCTGGTGGGCAGTGGCGATCGCTCCGAGCGTATTCGTACGTACAATTACCCGCAGGGCCGGGTGACCGATCACCGTATTAACTTAACCCTCTATAAGCTGGATGAGGTTATGCAAGGCGCACTGGGCGAAGTGGTCGGGCCGCTCACCCAAGAGTATCAAGCTGACCAGCTGGCAGCTCTGGCCGACTGATTCGTGCGCATTGATCAAGCACTGCAACAAGCCACACAAGCGCTTACCAACAGCGACAGTGCGCGGCTCGATGCCGAGGTTTTATTGAGTGCGGTGCTCGATAAAAGCCGCACCTATTTTTATACTTGGCCCGAGCGCACACTGAACGATTCGGAACAACAAACCTTTAACGCTTTAATTAAACGTCGCGCCCTAGGTGAGCCAGTGGCTTTTCTTACCGGCACGCAAGAATTTTGGTCGCTGCCGCTTAAAACCCATTCGCAAACGTTAATCCCTCGGCCCGAAACGGAACTGCTGGTAGAGCAGGCGCTGGCATTAGGCATTGATGATGCCGCGCAGGTTCTCGACCTCGGCACCGGTACCGGTGCCATTGCCTTAGCGCTGGCCTCCGAGCGACCCAGCTGGCAAATCAGCGCGGTGGATCGCATTGCCGACTCCGTTAATTTGGCGCGCGCCAATGCCCAGCATTTAAAACTGAACGTTACTATTTATCAGAGCAATTGGTTTGCCGCCGTGCCAAAACACGAACGTTTTGCGTTGATTGTCAGTAACCCGCCTTACATCGATGCGGAGGATGAGCATTTACAGCAGGGCGATGTACGCTTTGAGCCGGCCTCGGCACTAGTGGCTGATGAAGCGGGCTTGGCCGACATTCGTCGCATCAGCGAGCAGGCTCTGGACTATTTAACACCGGCAGGCTATTTATTATTTGAGCACGGCTGGCAGCAAGCCGCCCTTGTGCGCAACTTGATGAACGATCTGGGTTACCAGCATGTACACAGTGTGCGCGACTTGGCGGGCATTGAGCGGGTAACGATCGGACAGCGAGAGGCGGTAACACCGTGACAGAGTTAAACGATCAACAACTACTGCGCTACTCGCGGCAAATTATGCTGCCGCAAATGGATATTGCCGGCCAGCAGGCTTTGCTTGCCGCCACGGTGTTGGTTATGGGAGTGGGCGGCCTGGGTTCACCGGTGGCTTTGTATTTGGCCAGCGCCGGGGTAGGCCGTTTACTGTTGGTGGATGACGACAAAGTCGAGCTGTCTAACTTGCAACGTCAAATTGCCCATTCAACGGATGCCATTGATCAAACCAAGGTGGCATCGGCCGCTGAGAGTGTGCATAGGCTCAACCCCGATACGCAACTTGAGCTTATCGACCAGCGGCCCGATCGCGAACCATTAACAGCGTTGGTTGCGCGTGCGGATGTGGTGGTCGATTGCACCGATAACTTCACCACTCGCTTCTTGTTGAATGAATGCTGCGTTGCACAGGCAACGCCGCTGGTATCCGGGGCGGCCATTCGTTTAGAAGGGCAGGTCAGTGTGTTTGACTCTCGCCAAAGTGATGCCCCCTGTTACCGCTGTCTGTACCCACCGCAAGCCGATGAAAACCTGAGTTGCTCGGCCAGCGGTGTACTGGCCCCTCTGGTGGGGGTGATTGGTTCGGTGCAAGCGGTCGAGACCATCAAATTGCTTACCGGTATCGGGGAAACACTCGCCGGGCGAGTGCAGTTTTACGACGCATTAACCGGGCGCTGGCGCGAGATGCGTTTGCCGCGAGACCCCGAGTGCCCGGTTTGCTCTGAGCAATCGGGGCGATAGCGTCAGGTGCGGGCAGATTGAACACGAGTGAAAGCACGCTTGGCCGTTGGCTTTAAAAAAATATAAAAAGTTGAGAAAAGGAAAAGGAATATTTATGCCGCAGGAACCAACCTATAAAATCATACTGTTGGGCGCGAGTGCCGGTGTGGTGGATGTGCAAGCCCAAGCCGGCTTTGCCAAATTGTTTAATCTGTCGGTAGACAAGGTCGAAAAGATTTTTGCCCAAGGGCAGCGCACCTTGAAAACCGGATTGAGTGCAGAGCAAGCGCAAAAGTATATCGACCGACTAGCGGAGGTCGGGGTGGCTTGCGAGATGGTGCAAGAGGTAGCTGAATCCACAGCCACTGTCGATGAGCCTGCACCAGCATCCCCGCCAGAGCAAGGCGCGCACGAGCCCGTCGCCGCTGGCACTCTTCCGCCTACAGGGGTAGGGAAAAGCACCGATAGCTATGCCGCTGATGATAAGCGTGAAGTCCCTTTTGTGTTTACCGGCAATGGTTTTGAATATTTTAAGATTTGGATCGTTAATATTCTCTTGTCGATTGTTACCTTGGGTATTTATTCGGCCTGGGCCAAGGTGCGCAATAAACAGTATTTTTACGGCAACACTCACTTGGATGACGCCAGCTTTGAGTACACCGCGGACCCGGTTAAAATTCTAATCGGCCGGGTTATTGCCTTGGTATTTTTGGTTTTATATACATTGAGTGGGAAAATATCACTTATCATCGGCACGGTTATGGGGATTGCGTTAATCGTGGCGCTGCCATGGATAATCTGTCAGTCCATGCGCTTTAATGCACGCTATTCAAGCTACCGTAATGTGCGCTTTGCGTTTAACGGTCGATTGGGGGAGGCGGCCTTAGTGTTGCTGCTTTGGCCATTGTTAGGGGCGATTACTCTCGGCATTCTAATGCCCTACGCTATTTTCCAGCAGAAAAAGTTTATTTACGCTAACCATGGTTATGGCACCCAGAGCTTTGTCTTCAGCGCCACCGTGAGCCAGTACTATGTCGCGTTTTTGTTGACCCTTGCCATCTATGTGGGGGCAATCGCTTGCACCTTCATCCCTTATGTGGGCCCGCTGCTGGCCCTGGTGGGGTATCTATACGGCTTTGCCTACTTCACCACAGCGTTGGCTAACATTAATTACAATGCAATCACGCTCAAAAGTCATGCGCTTAAAGCCAATTGGAATGCGAAGGACTATTTGATTTTAATGGCCGTTAATACACTTTTAATTGTATTAACGTTAGGGCTGTTTATTCCTTGGGCCAAAGTGCGCACGGCGCACTTTAAGGCGCGCTACACCCAAGCGGTTCTGGCGGGCAATTTCGATACCCTGGTTGAGCAGGAAAAAGAGTCGGTTAACGCGCTGGCTGAATCTGTTGGTGACTTGTTCGATATTGATATCGGTTTTTAAGAGGAGCCAGACGTGGCGATTTGCGGCAGATGGTATAGCGGGTCAAGTGCACAGCCAACCGAGGCGCTGCTCGACGTGTCAGAGGACGGCCACCTGCAGATTCTCGCGCAAGCAAATGGGCGCGTGCTGGCCGAAGAACTGGCGGTCACGGTTGCCATTTCATCGCGTTTGGGCAATACCGCTCGCTTTGTAAAGTTTGACAGTGGCGCCGCCTTTGAAACTCGCGACAACGATCAAGTGGATCAGATGCAACGACAGTGGCAAGGTGCGCGTAAAGGCTTGCTGCATACACTGGAGTCGCACTTGGGCTTGGTGGCAGTAGCCACTGTTGTTGTCGCCGTACTGGTATGGGGCGGTGCCGTGTGGGGTGTACCCGCCGCCTCGAATGCTATTGCCCATCAGCTGCCGCAAAACTCGCTCGATACTGTCGCTCGGGAAACTCTCGCGATTTTGGATAAAACGTATTTTGCACCGAGTGAGCTGAGTGAAGCACGGCGCGCCGAATTGCAAGCGCATTTCGCCCCGGTGCTAGCCGAGTTCCCGGAGCTGCCCTTAAAGGTTACTTTCAGGCAGGGGGGCGACATTGGCGCCAATGCGTTTGCCTTGCCCGATGGCACTGTGATTTTTACCGACGAAATGGTCGATCTGGCGCAATCCGATCGTGAGCTGGTTGCCGTGCTCGCCCATGAAATTGGCCATGTGGCCTTGCGTCATAGTATGCGAGCGGCCATTTCTAATGCGACTCTCGGTTTTATTTATGTCACCGTGGTGGGCGATAGTGCCGCACTCAGTGATTTGCTGATTGGCCTACCGGTGGCGCTGACAACCTTCTCCTATTCGCGCGATCACGAGACCGAAGCCGACGCGTTTTCTGCCGCTTATCTCGACCGTGCCGGAATTGATCGGCAGCGGTTTATTGATTTGATGCAAAGGCTAGGCGAGAGTGCTGCATGCACACGGTTGATAGAACAGACTGAGACCTACGACCCGCAGCTGCTGAGCGACGAAGAGCGGTTGCAAGTGTGTGAAGAGCTGGCCGAACAACACTCAGACGAACATGAGAATAAGTGGTTAGGTTATCTCTCGACCCACCCTGAACTGGAAGAGCGCCTGGAGGCATTCCAGACTTTGTAAGCCCAACCTAAACATTAACCTTTGCGCTTGGCATTAGCGCAAAGGTTAATTGTGGTTGCTGCAAGTATTTAAAAGCTGCCGTTAACTCAACCAAAAAATGCGGTTTTTAACTCTTGATGCTGCTCGGCCTTTAAGCGTGGGCCATATTGCGTCACTACTTTGGTGGCGGCGAGGTTGGCAAAGCGCCCGGCGCGCTCGTAACCTTCACCCTGACTGAGGGCGTAGAGGAAAGCACCTGCGTACATATCACCGGCACCATTGGTATCAATGGCTTTTGCTTTGGCGGTGGGAATGCTCATTAAGTCTGTGCCATCAAACACCAGCGAGCCTTCGGCGCCTAAGGTAATGGCGAAGGTTTTGGCGCAGCGCTGCAGCTCAATAATCGCGTCGTCAATATTTTCGGTTTGGGTAAAGCCGAGCGCCTCATCGCGGTTACAGAACAGTAAGTCGACGCCGCCGCCGATCATCTCGGTCAAGCCATCTTTAAAGAACTGCACCATGGCCGGGTCCGACAGGCTGAGTGCGACTTTGGTGTTGTGCTGCTCGGACAATTGGCGCAGTTTAATCGCCGCTTCGCGGCCGGTATCTGAGCTGACCAAGTAACCTTCAATATACGACCACTGCGAGGCGCTAATGGCGTCTTCATCCAACTCCGTGGTGGAGACGGTAGCACTGAGACCTAAAAAGGTATTCATGGTGCGTTCGGCATCGGGGGTAATCATCACCAAACATTTACCGGTAATGCCTTCATCCTGACCGACGTGGGTGGGGTAGCTGACCTTGGCATCTTTAATATCTTGCAGGTAGAAGCTGCCATTGTCGTCGTTGGCGACCTTACAGGAGTAAAAGTTGTGGCAGCCGAAGTAGCCTGCGGCAATAATGGTGTTGGCGCCGGAGCCGCCACTGGCACGCTGCGAGGCTACCAAGTGATCTTGCAAATAGCCAATAATCTCGTGCTGGCGCTCTTCGTCCACCAGCGTCATCACGCCTTTGTCTACGCCCATGGCTGTTAAATCGTCATCGGTTACCGTGATTTCGGTGTCTACCAGAGCGGCGCCGATGCCGTAAATATCGTATTGCTTTGCCATTGTTTGCCTCTAGCGCTGAAGGGGTGAGCCGGCCGGTGCCGCACTCATAAGTTAAGGGGCATTTCACACCGACTCGACACTTCGGTGGCAGCTCCCTTGTATTTGGGCGCACATTATGCAAAATAACCGCGCCCTAATCAAAGCTGGTATTCTGCACCCTATGACCAAACGCCGTACTCGTACCACCAAACGCACTCGAAAAAAGGCCTCTGGCCGCGCCGGGCACGGCCGCTCACTGTTTAAGCTGCTTTTCTTTTACGGTTTATGCATCGCGCTGGTAGCTGTTGGCCTGTGGATGCTCTACCTCGATCAGATCGTACGCGAGAAGTTTGAGGGTAAAAAATGGGCGTTGCCAGCCCGGGTTTACGCGCGCCCTCTAGAGTTATACGAGGGGCTGTCGGTCACACCTAATTTGCTGGAGCGCGAGCTTGGGGCTCTCGGGTACCGCTGGGTGGATTCGGTGACAAAACCCGGCCAGGCCAGTCGACACAGTGCCGGCGAGTACACCCGCTATCAAATTTACACTCGCGGTTTTAACTTTTGGGATGGCCAAGACCGGCCCCAAAAGTTTGAAGTGTTACTGGGGCCGGTGGGGGTGGCGCGCCTTACGCTCGATACTCGCGAATTGCCCTTGGTGCGACTGGAGCCTGAACAAATTGGGGGGATTTACCCTGCGCAAAAAGAAGATCGCCTGTTAGTACAGCTAAAAGACCTGCCCCCGCTTTTGGGTGAAACCCTGCTGGCGGTAGAAGATAAAAACTTTATTAATCACTGGGGCGTATCGCCGGTGGCCATTGCTCGCGCCGCCTGGGTAAATGTTCGCTCTGGTCGGGTGGTGCAGGGCGGCAGCACCTTAACCCAGCAGCTCGTTAAAAACTTTTATTTAACGCAGGAGCGCAGTCTTACCCGCAAAGCCCAAGAGGCGGCTATGTCGGTCTTGCTGGAGTTGCACTACAGCAAAGCCGAAATTCTAGAAACTTATATCAACGAAGTCTTTTTGGGGCAGAGCGGCGCGCGCGCTATTCACGGTTTTGGTTTGGCCGCGCAGCATTATTTTCAGTTGCCCGTCTCCGAACTGGATGCCCCCAAGGTGGCACTGTTGGTGGGTTTGGTTAAAGGCGCCTCATATTACAACCCGTGGCGCAACCCCGAACGTGCCCGCAAGCGCCGCAATCTGGTGCTGGATGTTATGCATCGCGAAGGCCTGATTAATAAGGCGCAGCTAAGCCGTGCTCAGGCCGCATCGCTTGGGGTAGTTAAGGCGGGCAGCCGTTCGCAAACCACCTATCCGGCGTTTGTCGATCTGGTGAAGCGGCAGCTGGCTCGCGATTACAAACCCGAAGATCTACAAAGCGATGGCCTGCGTATCTTTACCACGCTCTCGCCCATGGTGCAGCGTCAAGCCGAAGAGGCCATGAGCAAACGCTTAACGACACTAGAGCGCGACTACAAAACCGAGCAACTACAAGGCGCCATGGTGGTGACCTCGGTGGGGGCTGCCGAAGTGCTGGCGGTAGTGGGGGATCGCAACCCGCGCTACGCCGGTTTTAACCGGGCATTGGATGCCAAACGCCCGGTGGGCTCATTGATGAAACCCTTGGTGTACTTGGCTGCACTGGAGCAACCTGCGCGCTATCATCTAGGCAGTATTATTTCCGATGCGCCGGTTACGGTGCAAAGTGATGATGGCGAGCTGTGGCAGCCGCAAAACTATTCCCGCCAAAGCCACGGCGATGTGCCTTTACTGCAAGCGCTGGTGCGTTCTTACAACCAAGCCACGGCCCGGCTGGGAATGCGAGTCGGGCTGGATAAGGTCGCCCACACCTTAAAGCGCGCCGGATTCGACGGGCGGGTGCCGCCCGTACCGGCGATGACTTTGGGGGCTATTGAAATGTCACCCATTGAGGTGGCGGGTATTTACCATACCCTGGCGGCCGAGGGCACCTATACGCCCCTGCGGGTGATTCGCGATGTACTGACCGCCACCGGCGAGCCGCTCAAGCGCTATCCTCTGACCATAGAGCAACGCTTTAGTGAGGCGGCAGCTTTTCAGTTGCAGTACGCCATGCAGGCGGTGTTGCGCGAAGGCACCGGTCGGGCGGTATACCATCGCTTTCCGGCCGACTTACCGCTGGCAGGCAAAACCGGCACCACCAATGATCAGCGCGATAGCTGGTTTGCCGGTTTCAGCGGCGAGCATTTAGCGGTGAGCTGGGTGGGGCGCGATGACAACAGCCCCATGCCCCTGACCGGCAGCGGCGGCGCTTTAAAAGTGTGGGCCGACTTAATGAGTGAACTGCCGACATTGGGGGTTAACTTAGAGCCACCGGAGTCGGTCAATTTTGACTGGGTTGATGCCTCCAGCGGTATGCTCAGCGCCGAAGGCTGCGAGGATGCCCTGTGGTTGCCCATGGTAACGCGCTACGCCCCCACCCAAGCGGTGGATTGCCGATTGCAGCAGCAAAAACAGGAGCGCAGTTGGTGGCAGCGGTTTTGGAATTAATTGCCGAGTGTTGTTTCAGTATTGCACCTAACACTCGCGGACAAATCAGCAGGTGATATGAAAGAGTTAAAGCAAGGTTTTGCCGCGCGTTGTTACGGCGGTTGGATAATCAGTGCCGTTTTACTGGCCAGTTGTGCCAGCCATACCCCGGCCCCGGTCAGTGAGGCCGGTGGCGGACAAACCCTTGACCCCAGTGTGAGCCAACCCAGCCCCGATGCCACTGAGCCTCAACAACCGGCAGAGTCAGGTGAGCCCAGCGCCCCGGCCCCCGTTCAGCCCTCGATGGGCAATCGTGACTCGGCAGTGGCGGCATTGCTGGAGCGATCATTGAGCGAGTACCGGCGCGGCCGCTACCCCCAATCGGTGGCCACCGCAGAGCGGGCGCTGCGCATCGACCGGCGCAATGCCGACATCTATTTACTGCTGGCGAAAAACTACTATCGGCTGGAAGACAACCAGCAAGCCGCCCAGTTTGCCCAGCGCGGCTTGCGCTACTGTGGCGACGACCGCTCGCTCAAGTGGGAGTTGGAGCGTATACTGAATAAAACTTTGGATTAAAACGCGCAGATTTATCGATGTTGCTACGGTGTTTGATGATTACGGTGTTCGTCTTACAGGGCCTGTTAGGCTCTGTTTTAGCGACACCTGCGCCCGAAAAAAATGCAGCACCGGAGCGCGTGGCGGTTGTGACGGATCAACTGGTGGCAACCCCCTGTCATGGTCACGGCGACATGACAGCCGAGCACACTAAGCAGGCTGAAAATTCGCACGCCTTGGCTCCGGAGCCGGAACACTGTTCCGGTGTTTGTTGCTGCCCGGGAATGTGTACAGCGGCAACTTTATTACCCTCCTCCTGGATTCTTCTTGCGGTGCCTCAGCAGACTGTAACGGCCCGTTTGGTCGTGCCGCTGCTGATTGCCCATCCCTCTCGTTTATATCGTCCCCCCACATTGGTCTGACACAGCTTCAGTGCGCCTAAAATTTGGTGCACCCGAATAAAGTTTGCCCTGATCAGGGTGTCTTTTTTATTGTGAGCAGACAATTATGTACGGAAAAATAATGATAGCGTTGCTGGTTGCAGTCGCGCTTGGATTGGTGGGCGGCTATTATTTAGCTTCTCCCGTATCGAATACCCTATTGGCGGTGGGCGAGGCTCCCCCGCAGAGTGCCGAGGCCTCATTCGAGCCCCTGTACTGGGTGGCCCCTATGGATGCCTCCTATCGGCGCGATAGGCCGGGTAAATCGCCGATGGGGATGGACTTGGTTCCCGTTTACGCTGAAGCGGATACTTCTCACCCAGCGGATGTGACCATATCCTCCGCCGTTGAACAGCACTTGGGTTTAACAACCAGCGTAGTGACCCGGCGCACTTTAAGTCCCACGATTAAAGCCGCCGGCTTTGTCAGTTTTAACGAGCAGGTATTAACGCACTTTCATCTGCGTGCTACCGGGTGGATCTCCAATCTGTCGGTCAATGCAGTAGGCGATTCGGTGCAAGCGGGGCAAAAGTTATTTGATTTTTACTCGCCCGATATTCGCAATACACAGCAAGAGTTTTTGCAGGCACTGAGCAGTGGCAATGACAGTTTAATACGCGCCTCGCGAGCCAAGTTAATCGCCCAGGGTGTGCCGGCACAAGAGATTAACTCTGTTGCAAAAAACCGGGAAATTAAATCGGAGATCGGGTTCTATGCGCAAAGATCCGGGGTGGTCGCGGAACTCAATGTTGCCAATGGTGCTTACGTCTCTCTGGAGCAAAATACATTATCGGTAGGGCCTTTGGATACGATTTGGGTTATTGCTGAGGTGTTTGAGCGCCAGGCCGGGCTTTTGGTTGAAGGTTTAGCGGTGGAAATTCGCTCGCGCGCCTATCCTGGCCGTCGCTGGCACGGGCAAATCGACTACGTCTATCCGGTGGTTAATCCTGCTAATCGCACCACCCGTGCGCGTATTGTTGTGAACAATGCCGATGCCAGTTTGCGGCCCAATATGCTGACTGAAATTTCTATCAGTGCTCGACAGAAAGCGCGCACACTTGCCGTGCCCAGCTCATCGGTAATACGCACAGGGCAGGGTGAGAGAGTGGTGCGCGAGGTATCCCCCGGTGTATTTCGCAGCACCGTGGTGGAAACAGGCTTGCGCGCAGAGAGCTTTACCGAAATAACGAAAGGGTTGGCAGAGGGGGACAAGGTCGTTACTAATGCTCACTTCTTAATTGACTCCGAGTCGAGTATTCACCTTGAGTTGAACAGGTTATCTCAACCCGAATCGAGCACATCCCCGAGCGTGGATCACAGCAATATGGATCACGGTGATGGGGGCCACAGCCAAATAAATCACAGCCAGTCGGAGCACTCGGGCATGAGCCACGGTGCGGCTGTGTCAAACACCGAGCACCCGGCTTCTCATCAAGGGCATGGGGGTGCACTATGATTCGGCGCATTATTGTCTGGTCGATTGAAAATCGCCTGCTGGTTTTATTAGCAGGGGTAGTCTTGGCGCTGGCTGGCGTGTACAGCCTGAATAAAACACCGGTGGATGCGATTCCCGATTTATCCGATGTGCAGGTGATTGAAAAAACCCACTACCCGGGGCAGGCGCCGCAAGTGGTGCAGGATCAGGTGAGCTACCCATTAACCACGGCAATGCTGGCCGTACCCGGTGCGAAAACCGTTCGCGGTTTTTCCTTTTTTGGGGACTCTTTCGTTTACATTTTGTTTGACGAGGGCACAGACCTTTATTGGGCGAGGTCACGGGTACTGGAGTATCTCAACCAAGTCAGCGGCCAACTGCCCGACAGCGTGCAACCCGAGCTTGGCCCGGATGCTACCGGGGTGGGCTGGGTGTTTAACTACGCGCTGGTTGACCGTACAGGCGGCCAGGACATAGAGGCACTGACTCGGCTACAGAACTGGTTTTTGCGCTACGAATTGCAAGCGGTCAGCGGCGTTGCCGAGGTGGCAACCATCGGCGGGATGGATCGGCAGTATCAGGTTGAAGTCGACCCCAACCGCCTGCGCGCTTACGGCGTACCTCTCGCCCAAGTGGTGACGGCAATACGCCGAGCCAATGCCGAGGCCGGTGCGTCGGTGATTGAAATGGCCGAAGCAGAGTATATGGTGCGAACCACCGGTTACATAGAAACGCTGGAAGATTTAAAACAAGTGCCACTGGGGGTGAGCCATCAGGGAACGGCACTGACCTTGGACGCTCTGGCGGATATTAAACTGATGCCCACAATGCGTCGCGGTATTGCCGAGCTCAACGGTGAAGGTGAGGTGGTCGGCGGGATTATCGTTATGCGCAGCGGTGAGAATGCCGCAGCCGTGATTGAGCGCGTAAAAGAGAAAATCACAGCCCTTGAGGGCAGTTTGCCGCCGGGGGTGGAAATTGTGACCACTTATGATCGCTCCAAGTTAATTTACGCAGCGGTCAGTAATCTATACCAAAAGTTGGGCGAAGAGTTTTTCGTCGTCGTCTTAGTGTGTGCGCTGTTTTTGTTTCACTTGCGCTCGGCTTTAGTGGTGTTAGTCAGCTTGCCACTGGGTATTCTCGCCAGTTTTATCATTATGCAGTGGCAGGGCATTAACGCCAATATTATGTCTCTGGGAGGCGTTGCCATTGCCATTGGGGCGATGGTTGATGGTGCCGTGGTGATGATTGAAAACCTGCACAGTCATCTTGAACGTCATAAAAATAAAACACTGACCGCACAAGAGCGCTGGCAAGTGGTGTCAGAATCTGCAGCGGAGGTGGGCCCTGCTTTGTTCTTTTCGCTGTTAATTATCACCGCCAGTTTCCTGCCTGTGTTTGCGCTCGGTGCGCAAGAGGGCAAGTTGTTTAGCCCATTGGCCTACACCAAAACCTACGCCATGGCTTGCGCCGCTGGCTTGGCGGTCACCCTGGTGCCGGTACTTTTGGGTTATTGTGTGCGCGGCCGGATTGTGCCCGAGAGTAAAAACCCGGTTAACCGTTTGCTGGTGGCAGGCTACCGGCCGCTACTTAACGCGGCCTTGCGTTTTCCCAAAATCACCATTGTTTTAGCCGCTGTGGCGATGATTGTAGGGCTCTATCCGGCGGGCAAATTGGGCAGTGAATTTATGCCGCCGCTCGATGAGGGCGACCTCATGTTCATGCCCACGACTTACGCGGGGCTGTCTATAGGCGAAGCGCGGCAAATATTGCAGCAAACAGACAAACTTATCAAAACCCTGCCAGAAGTGGAGTCGGTCTTTGGCAAAATAGGCCGGGCCGATACCGCGACCGACCCGGCACCGCTTACCATGATTGAAACGGTGATTCAGTTTAAACCGCGCAGTGAATGGCGCCCGGGGGTTGATATGGCGAGGATCAAGCGCGAACTAAATCAGCGTATTGATTTTCCAGGTCTGACCAATGCCTGGGTAATGCCAATTAAAACCCGCATTGATATGTTGTCCACCGGGATTAAAACACCGGTGGGTATTAAAATCGCCGGGTCGGATTTGAGCGTCATTAACCAGATAGGTACTGAGCTTGAGTCACTGTTGATGCAGGTGCCGGGCACGGCCTCAGCATACGCTGAGCGGGTGTCGGGAGGACGCTATATTACTATTGATATTCAGCGTGATCAGGCCGCCCGCTACGGTTTAAATATTGCCGACATACAGACTGTGGTTCGCTCCGCCATCGGAGGCGAAAAGATCACTCAAACGGTGCAAGGTGAGGCGCGCTACCCAGTGAGTATGCGTTTTCCGCAAAGTTATCGCGACTCACCGGAGAAAATTGCCGGTCTACCTCTGGTGACCGCAAGCGGCGTTACCCTGACCCTGGCAGATGTGGCCAATGTAACCATAGAAGATGGCCCACCGATGATTAAAAGTGAAAATGCGCGGTTGAATGGTTGGGTTTTTGTCGATACTGAGTCGAGCGATATTGGCGGCTATGTTAGCCGGGCCAAACAACACCTTGCCGGTACACTGCAGTTGCCCGCCGGTTACTCTGTGACTTGGGGCGGACAGTTTGAGTACATGCAGCGAGCGGCAGAGCGACTGACCTTAGTCGTTCCTATTACCTTGGCTATTATCGTTATTTTGCTTTATATAAATTTTAGGCGGGTGATCCCGGTGATAATCATTTTGGTCACTTTGCCGTTTTCACTTATTGGTGCAATTGCACTGATGAGTATTTTAAATTTTCACTGGTCGGTTGCCGTGGCCATGGGGTTTATCGCACTGGCAGGTGTGGCGATTGAAATCGGGGTGTTAATGCTGGTGTATTTAGAGCTGTCGTATCAGAAGTTGTGCCAGAGCAATCAAAGCTTCAACCGGGCCCAGCTGGTGGCTGCCGTGCGCGACGGTGCGCTGCAACGTTTGCGGCCCATTGTGATGACAGCCGCGACTCTATTCGCTGGCCTGCTGCCGATTCTCATGAGCAGCGGCTCCGGTGCGCAAATTATGCAGCGAATTGCAGCGCCGATGATTGGCGGTACTGTGAGTACTTTATTGCTGACGTTATTGGTTTTGCCGGCGATATATCTGTTGTGGCGGCGGGGAGCCGCGAATGTTTGATGCCAGGCATCGGACATTTAGTTGTTTTCTTTTGCCCTCTTTCGCCGGGCGGGCGAGTCATTCCTTCCTCTTATGATAGTGCTGAGTGTCGGTCAATGTTAGTGGTTGAGCGCACAGGACGTGTGGGAAAGGCATAAACGCGCATGTGCCGGAATTCGCCCGGCAGGCGAGGTACTTTTTACTCCAAAAAGTACCCAAAAAGCCGCCCCCGGCAACTGGCCCCTGTGGGGTGCCCTCGCTCCGGTTGATTTTAGCGGGCCGTATCGACAGACCTTCCATGGTCTGACGATACTTGCGCAAACGGCCTGTTTGCTTACCCACTAAAATCAACCTCCGTTCGGCGCAGTGGCATGGGGGAAGGGGACTTCGTAGTGGGTTTTGTTATTGCGTCAGGCGTCCGACCTGCAGTTTTCATCAGACACAAGCATTCCACATTTAAAAGCTTGGTTTCTGCTTGTGAAACTTTCGTGTTCAAGGGAAAACCCTTGTGCATTATGGGTTTGCTGGTGCTGGGCTGTAGAGAATGTCGTTGTAATTCAATTGGCTGGGTACGCTTGCTTGGCCGTAATAAAAAGGTTAGATTAATGGCTCACTTTTCATTAGTCGCACTTTCCCCAGACAAGGAGCTGTCAAAATATGTCTATTTCCCAGCTATTTAAAAAGGCTTCCATAACTAATTTCATCCAATTTCTACATGAGATAGGGTGAATGGGCAAAGTGCGACTAAGTCGCATGAATTAGCTGTTAGTGAACACGAGGAATCTATGAAAATTGAAGCTTTGAAAGCTAGAGCCGCTGAGCTTATCAACCTTGGTGCTTCAGCACGAGATTCAAGCGGTAAGCAGAAAAATAATGCTTTTGTTAGTGCTGAAGATTTTTATAAGTTTCGCGCGTCTAGCCTTTCCTTCCTTGGCAATCTGTTTGGATCAGACCATTCCTACTACTTGGAATTTAATAGAGCAGTAAGTGACCCGATGGTTAGAGCTACCGAATGTGGAATAGGGATAATGCAGGCCGTACATGCCGAATTGGCTGGAGGTTGGCTCACGTCGGCCCGAAGTCTGATCGCGGCTGAGGTATTTTCTGACTTCATAGAAATGGCGGACCATTTGTTGGCTGAAGGTTACAAAGATGCCACAGCAGTCATACTAGGAGGGGTATTGGAGGAACATTTAAGAACTTTAGCTTCTGCTAAACGCATAGAGGTTTCGACCGAAAAAAATGGAACGTTGATACCAAAAAAAGCTGACCGGATAAATAGTGATTTAGCCACTGCCGGGGTTTATTCAAAGCTTGATCAGAAGAACGTAACCGCTTGGCTGGGGCTGCGCAATTGCGCAGCTCATGCAAAATATGATGAGTACTCCGTCGATCAAGTCCGAATAATGCGCGCTTCATTAGTCGATTTTATGGCCCGTAACAGCGCACACTAACAATCGCAATCAGGCGGAAATATTTTCCGTTCCTTGTTTTACGGTTTAACGCTACGCTACCGCAAAACAATCCACTCCAAATATTCCGCTGTTGCGGGCGTTAAATGCCCGAAATCGCAAAATCGAGCGAACCGATAATCTCACTTCTAAAATGGGATAAGGTACCAATAGGATTTTTTAAAATTGAAGCTGGAACTGAAGACATCTGAGGCGTTAGGATTAAAAGTTGCGCGTCCTCAAAAGACACTTCGGGGGTTAATCTATCTAAGGCTTCATTTTTTAACGCCGTCTTGAGACCTAGAGGAATTACGATCCTGCTCGAGAGATCACTCAGAAAAGGGTTTTGAATATCAAGCAAGTAAGGCAAATACTTTTTTGTAACCTTGCTGGGGTTCGGGTATACATCAAACTGAGCCATTAGAATGGCCTATATTCGTCGGCAAATAAGCCGTTCTCTTCTACAAAGCTATTGTAAGCTTTTATGGCAGCGGCATTTTCCCGTCTCCAGATTTCCGCACCCTTCTCGGCTAGCTTTTGCTTAAGGGCCTGCTCTAAAGTGGCGGATAGATTCACATTAAGGTTGCGTGACTTGGCGAGTAAGTCACTGTTTATACTCAGGTTTGTTGGTTTTTTGGGAGCGTTTAGGTCATATAAAGATTGCATCAAAGTGTACTCATGCGTATAGGTATGCGCATAGATTACAATATAGCATTTAACAAAGCAATCTATTGGACTTTCACGGCGTTGCTCGTTTTGCGGTTTCGGAATTCCGGGAACAGTTAACTTAATTCTCTAGGTGTTTGGTGCTGATAAACCACGAATAACGAATAACGAAAAACGGAGAACAGGGTCAACCCCCATTCTCCGTTTTCCGTAAACCGTTACCCGTCTTTAGAAGTCGTAGCGGAATCCGATACGAAGCTCCCAAAGGCTGGCGCCGCCAACTCGTGTTTGTCCCGCTGGGTCGCGGAATTCTTCATACACGTAGCGGCCTTGGTCGTCCATGCTGAAATCGACGGCGGTTTGTGCGCGTGGGAAGCTCGCTTCGTACTGCACACCCCAATCGTCATTCAACAGGTTACCCAGGTTTTCTACTACCATAAACAGAGAAGACTTGTGACCTTTCATGAAGCCGGGCAGTTCTTGCTCGATTTTCAAGTCAAACTTAATCCACCAGTCGCTGTAGATTTCGTTACGGTCCATAATTTGACCGCGGTCTAGGCCTTCGGAATCGACAAACTCATTGAAGGCATCAACATCGAAGTTTTCACCGTAAACAACGTTAGAGTCGCTCTCACCGGTAGGAACGTAAAGCAGGTGACGTTCGATAAAGCCCGTTGAGTCGCCGAATACAAAACCGTCGTTCATGGTGTAGCTGTATGGGCGGCCTTCATTGGCAGAGCCGAACAGGGTTACCCGAGTCGCATAATCGCCGAAAAATTCGTGATCAAAGGCGATTTTGGTGGTGAAGCGATGGGGGATGTTGTAGTTCGAGGTGGCTGTACCTGGGTTTTCCGGATCGGCAGTCGCCAGGTTAACGTAGTTGGAGAAAGCCACGGAGCTGGTCATCGGGTTTACATCTTCCGACTCAGTGTAGGCGTAGCCGAAAGAGGTTTCTAAACCGAAATCCCAGTGCTTGCTGACACCCATGGATAGGGTAATCGCTTCGCCTGAGTCACCTTTTACGTTGGTCAGCATAAAGTCTTGGCTGCGGCCATCTACGCTGTCGTAGATTGGGCGCCCGTCAAAAGCGGTACCAGTCTGTACGCGAGATATATCGGAGATAATGGCGGCATCTTCGTACTGGCTGTAGAGCAGGTCGGCCGAGAGGATGGTGTTACCGCCCAGCTCGTAACTGGTGCCCAATGCCAATTTCCATACCGATGGCACTTCAAAGTCTGGGTCGAGCAAGTTGACGCCGCCGTTGCTGCCTTCGCGGTTGGCAACTGCATCGTACATATGCTGTGGAATGTCGTAAATGGGACGACCTTCACCGGTGTAATCCATATCCAGGATTGAATCGCCGCTGCGATCCTGCACTTCAATTTGGGTTACGCCGTCGTTGGAGTAGCTGTTAGAAATCCATACGTTGGGGTTGCCGCCGGAGTAGAGGCCAAGACCACCGTGAATTTCCAGTGCGTCGGACAGGTTCCAGTTAAAGCCCAAGCGCGGTTGCAGCAAGTCGGCACCGTCCAGGTTTTGGCGGTTGTCGATGGTGTAACTGCTTAGGATGTCGTAGTTTTGTGCAGGAACGTCGTCACTTTCGTACCAGTCGTAACGCAAGCCTGCCACGATGCGCAGATCGCCACCGTCGAGGAAGATTTCATCCTGTAAGTACAAGGTGTTGATAGCGTACTCAAACGAGGCGGCAGCATCGTCTTTAATGTTTGTACCGGCGGCATTTTCGTAGGTGATGCGGCTAGGGGTGCCCGCGGCAAAGTCTTCAATAGAGTCAAAGCGGTACTCGCCTTCGGCTTCTTGGATAAACATATTGAAGATATCGAAAGTTTCACGCTCGTAACCAAACAGGAAGGTTTGGTGGTCGAGGCGGTAGGTACCTGCAAATTTCAGATTTAAGCTGTCGTAGGTCAGCTTGTTGGCGTGACGAGAATCGTCTGAACCCATATAAACGGTGGCTCGTGAATCGTTGCCGTCATTATCGTGATCGTTGTAAGTGGTGATCTGTACTTCACCGAACTCGGTGCCACCCAGTGACAACTGGCGGTTGTCCAACTCTTGGTAGCCGACTTTAACTTCGGTTGAGAAGTTGTCGCTCCAGTCGGAGAACAGCTGAGTCACATACGAGGTTAGTTCAGCGCCGCGCTCATAGTAGTGGTTGGAGAACTCCAGCTCATTCGAATCGCCATCAGACTGTGAAATACTAAAGCCGTCGTTGTAGTTGTAGGCGAATGACGCGCGATGTGATTCCGAAATGTTCCAGTCCAGTTTTACCAGAATTTTCTCATCTTCTACTGGCAGGCTGGAGGGCAAAGAGCCTGGGTCATAATCGTAAACATCGTTGGCGATTTGTTCGATTTGAGCCAGTTGATCGGCCGACACACCTTGTACCGGGGTGGCGACATTGGCATCGGCAGTGCCGCGGCCAAAGGTATTCACGCCTTCGAGTTTTTCGTATGAGGCAAAGAAAAACAGCTTGTCTTTAATGATAGGGCCGCCCAGGTGGAAACCGTAGCGCTGCTCGTCGAATGGGGCGATATCAATCGGTGAACCTTCCAATGAGTCACCGGTCATAGAGTCGTCGGTGTAATCGAAGAACACACCGCCGTGGATTTCGTTGTCGCCCGCCTTGGTGACCGCGTTGATGTTACAGGCACTAAAGCCACCGTACTGAACATCAAAAGGTGCCAGTTCAACGGCTACCTGATCAATGGAATCATAGGAAAAGGGCATACGCTCGGTGGGGTAGCCGTTACTGTTTAAACCGAAGTTGTCGTTCATGCGAACGCCGTCAACGGTTAGGCTGTTAAAGCGTGGGTTGGCACCGGCGCACTGAATAGAATCGGCAAAAGCTTCATCCACATAAATTCGCGGATCAATTTTTACCAGGTCTTTAATATCACGGTTGATCGCTGGGGCAGAGGCTAAGTCTTGTATGCTAAACGATGAGCTTGGCCCCACAGCGGCGTAGTTTTGCTCTTCGGCATTGCCCATTACTAGCATTTCTTCTGCCATGGCAGCGCCCACGATCACTTCGATCTGGTAGGCATCACCCAGCGTGAGGTAAAGATCCTCAACTTCACGGGTACCGTTGTCAGATTCAACGGTGACGGTGTAAGGGCCACCTACGCGCAGACCGCGCACATTAAAACGGCCAGATTCGCCCAGCTGTACGTTACTGGTGCTGTTGGATGGCTCGTGAACAACGGTGATCTTGGCATCGTTAACTGGTTGACCGTTAGCGTCTGTGACAATCCCTTGAATGGCCGAGCTGGTTTCCTGTGCAATACTTGGTAGCGCAATACCCATCGTAGCGGCAATGGCGATTGGTAATGCGTTTTTTAAAAATCTTTTTTTCATGGCAGTTTTATCCCGTTTGGTTGCTCCATGGTCGTTTGGCCAATGCGCGCACATAAAAGCCCGCCGATGCTTCGTTGGCATCAGTATTCGTGTTTGTATGGCGGGAAATTATTAGTATTGTTTGCGTGTTGGCTGGTTGACACTAACCTACGAATGCGAACATTCAGTGACTGTACTGTGACGATACCTTGACAAAACTGTGACAGAAATTTTCATGTTTATGTCATTAGTGGCCGTTACTCTAACCATTCTTATGAATTGGGGAGTGGATAATGAAAACGGCTAAGGGCGAGTATCGCGGGAAAGTAAAGTTTATAGGCTTGGCGTTGGTCGCTGTATGGGGCATGCTTTTAATGAGTGCTTGTCAAAGTAATAACCCAACAGAGGTTTCTATGCCCATACGTGTGGCCACTTTTAATGTGAGTATGGAGGCGCGCAATTATCAATCTGACTCCGCACTGTTAAGTGATCAGGTGCTGCCCCAGGCGCTTGACGCCCGGGCTGAACAAATTGTGAACATTGCCAAGGTGATTCAAGCAGTTCGGCCCGATATTGTGTTGCTCAATGAGTTTGATTACAGCGCAACGCCCTATGCAACCATTGAGCACTTTAAACAGCAGTTTTTGAATGTGGGGGACCAACCGGTAGATTACCCCTATGTGTATACCTCGCCGGTGAATACCGGCGAACTGTTTCCCGTCGACTTAGATGGGGACGGCGAGATCCGTCAACCCGCCGATACCTACGGTTTTGGTTATTTTCCCGGTCATTACGGTATGGTATTGCTCAGCCGCTACCCGATAGTTCACCAAGCGGTGCGCACCTTTCAAACTTTTCGCTGGCAAGATATGCCCGACGCTTTAGCGCCTGAGATTGATGGCCAGCCCTACTACCAGCCAGAGCAGTGGCAAGCGATGCGTCTCTCGTCTAAATCTCACTGGGATGTGCCGGTTAAGGTGGGTGATACTGAGGTGCATATTCTAGCCAGCCATCCCACCCCACCTGTGTTTGATGGGCCGGAAGATCGCAACGGCCGTCGCAATCACGATGAAATTAGACTTTGGCTGGATTATGTAGCGGGCAATGCCGATTATTTATACGACGATCACGGCGCGTATGGAGGTTTGGCGCAGGGGGCTCATTTTGTGATTGTCGGGGACCTGAACGCCTCGGCAACCGAGGGAGATGGCCGCCGGGTTATGATGCAGCGCCTGTTAAACCATCCCAGAGTTTACGACCCAAAACCTGCAAGCCCCGGGGCTAGTGCGGCTCGCCCTGATCAGCCCGGCAGTGAATACCATACTGCCGCCTGGGGGATGAGGGCCGATTATGTGTTGCCATCGCAATCGCTCACAGCTCAAGCCTCCGGCGTTTTTTGGCCCACGCCAGAAGAGCCGTTGCACTATTTAGTGAAAGATCGTCAATCGAGCTCTGACCATCGGTTGGTTTGGGTCGACCTTTTACTGCCTGAATGATGTTCTGAAAGCCGTAGAGTTTATGTTATGCACTAAAACACTTAAGTTGTTGGTCATTGTGCGTGAAATTCAGGGAAAATTCGCAATATTGTCGATTTTACGGACTGAGTCCGTGGCGAGGCCTGACGAGGTAAGTATAAGCTTTGGGTACTGGCGGCTTAATATATAGCCATATCATCTGTTTAATCTTTCGGCTATCTCTATTTCGTTTAATAGAAATGTTGAGTTTGGGTGGAAGTTTACGCTATCTGGTCAATACTTAAATGACTGAAGGTTGCAAAGTTTCCCTGTTTCGCCTTCGGTGGGCCCAGTGGCTCGGCAGGATCTTTCCTTTAAGTTACTCCTAGAATGGTCTTTTTTACCGACGCTTCCCCCAAAGCGTCGGTTTTTTTATATTTGAGCTTTGGTCTAGCAGCTTGAGCGCCATTTACAGTGTTTTTTCCCTTAAGCTATAATCCCAGCGGCTCTTTGAGAGGCTGTTAGGGTTCCGACTGATTCCGCAGCGTACTTCGTTCGGGATGAGGGGCGGAGGTTCAAATGCTCTCCGCCGCATGCCGCATATACCAATAAATGATCAGCAAAAGGATTTAAAGCAAAGAGCTATGGCGCAGCAAAAATGTGATTATGTGAAGGGGGCCAGAGCCGCATGGCACTGTGAGCTTTGCAATGTAAACTTCAGTGAGCAATGCATACCCGATGGCTACAACCCCCAGTGGGGCAAACAGGGTCCAATCTGTGTTAAGTGCCACTCTCCCCTAAAAGACTTAGATGATCCCAGTGCTTACCTGCCTTTTTGGCAAGTGGTTCCCTATTTGTTTATATACCCACTGCATTTTAATGCGCTTTTATTGATGCTAATTGGCGCCGGAGGCGTCTGGTTGGTGGGCGGTGGAGCCCCCGGGTACATTTACAGCTTTATATTTTCTATCGTGTCAATTAAGTACTTTCTGACCGTAATTTCCAAGCGGGCTGAGGGGCGGCGCTGGGCACCGAGCTTGATTGAGCTTGCCAAGCCGGACCCCCATATGTTGTTTCTACAGCTGATCGGCGTGTATGTGCTGTTCTCGGCCGGCACTTTGGCCGCAACACTGCTGGCGGGCGTATGGTTGGGGTTGGCGAGTTTGGTTTTTATTACCGCAGCGCTGCCGGCCTGTGTGATGATATTGGCCATCGACAGAAATATGTTCTCGGCGGTCAATCCGGCACGGCTGTTTCCCCTGATATTGGAAGTCGGTATCGGCCCTTATTTTGCCCTATGGCTAATGACTGCGGCGATCGGGGGAATGTCGTCGGCGCTGAGTTATTGGCTCGAACCCCAGTTGAGTGAGGTGTGGTTATTGCCCGTACTGACTGCCATTGGGCTGTATTTTTCGTTAGTTTTACATGCGTTACTGGGTTATGTCTTATTTCAATATCGCGATACGATTGCCGGCGCTTCCTTGTCCCACAATGAGCCTAAACTGGAAGGGGATGAATTTCGCAAAGCGCGGCTCTTGGGGGCCATGACGGTCTTTGAAAAAATGGGTGACATCGAGCGTTTGCGCCAGCCGATGCGCGACCTATTGGATGTCTGTCGCGACGACCTTGAAGTGCACCGGCGCTATCAAGGTCTGTTGATGCGGTTGAATAACGATCCAGACGCACTTGCCAAGCATACCGATTACTTACTGGGGCTCTTGCTCGATGCCAAGAAAAACACCGAGGCACTGGCATTGGTGAAAGATGTGTATGCGTTATTTGCAGGTTACCGTTTGCGTCATGCGCCGACGGCATTAAAACTGGCCCGATTGCTGACTAAGAAAAAGGAGCCGCGCTTGTTGGTGCAAGTCACCGCTAATTTACATAAGCGTGTTACTGCTACACCAGAGGTGGCGGCGGTGTATCTACTCGTGGCACAAGCGCTGGCAGGGCCTTTGGCGGAGCCTGCTAAGGCTAAGGCTGTTGTAGCTTATACGTTAAAGGTTTATCCCACCGCACCCGAGAGCAAGGCGCTAGCAAAGCTTAGCCGCTCTCTATAGTGTGGGAAGCCAAAGCCGAGTTGTTGCTCAGTTGAATTGATGCTCAATGCTGGGAAATTCACCGCTTTTGACATGGTCGCGATAGAGCTTTAGGGCGCTGGGAATATCGCCGGCTTGTCGCAAGAAATTTTTGGAAAATTTCGGCGGCTGCGGCGTCAGGCCTAGAATATCGTTAATCACCAGTACTTGGGCGTCGGTTTGATCACCGGCGCCGATACCGATCACTGGAATGTCCGATTGCTGGGTAATCTCGGTGCCTAGGGCCGAGGGGACGCACTCCACCAACAGTAAATCGGCACCGGCTTGATTGAGTATTTTGGTATCTTCTAAAAGCGTTTGAGCGCGCGCGTCTTGCCGTCCTTGCACCCGAAAACCACCAAATTTATGCACTGATTGCGGGGTAAGGCCTATGTGGGCGCAAACCGGAATGCCCCGGTCGGACAGCATACGAACGGTGTCGGCCAGCCAGGCACCACCTTCAATCTTCACCATATGCGCACCGGCCTGCATAATACGAGCGGCGTTGGTTAGCGCTTGCTCTGGCGTGGCATAGGTCATAAACGGCAAGTCGCCGATGATTAGAGATTTATCGTTGCCGCGTGCCACTGCCTCAACGTGGTAAATCATCTGCTCCATGGTGACGGGAATCACGGAGTCGTAACCCAGCACCGTCATGCCCAGTGAGTCGCCAATCAGTACCACTTCAACCGAACACTTTTGTGCCATAGCGGCCATGGGGGCATCGTACAGCGATACCATGACGAATTTTTCTTGGCCACGCATCTTGTGCAGGGTTTGCAAGGTGACTTGTTTCTCCAGACCGCCTGAGTTGTCTGCTTGAACGTAAGGCATGGTGTGGTTTCCTGTATTAAAGCGCGGGGGTGGGGTTGTAGTAGTGACGGCCATTTTTAATCGTCACAATGTATTCCACCAGCTGTTGAAAGTGCTCTCGGTTATCGGCCAAGTTTAAATCCTGAGCGTTGACGATTAGCAGCGGCGCCTGATCGTAATAGTGGAAAAACTCAGTATAGGCGTTGTTGAGAATTTTTAAATAATCATCACTAATGGATTGCTCAAACTTTACTCCGCGTTGGCGCACGCGTGACTGCAGTACATCCAGCGGGGCTTGTAGATAAATCACGAGATCCGGTTGGGGCGCATCTAAGGTTAACTTATTGTACACCTGCTGGTAGATGGCCAGTTCATCGTCATCGAGAGTCACTTGAGCAAACAGTTGATCCTTCTCAATCATAAAATCGGCAATGCGGGTCGGGCTAAACATATCGTCCTGACGCAATTGCTGAATTTGTCCGGCGCGCTGGAATAGAAAGAACAGTTGCGTTTGTAGGGCTACGGATTTGGGGTCTAGATAAAACCGCTCCAGAAACGGGTTTTCCTGCGGAGCTTCTTGCAGTAGGTCATAATTGAATAACTGGGCCAAATTGCGGCTAAGAGTGGTTTTCCCCACACCGATGGGCCCTTCTACGGCAATATAGCCTGGCAATTCGACGCCACTTAAATCCAGCGCTAATTTCTCGAACACATCCGACACAGCGATCTCCTATTGCATGGGTGTTTATTTTAACGAGTCACCGATACCAGTGCCAGTTGGCGGGTCGAGAGGGGTGATGTCTGCACGGTTACACTGCTCAGCCAGCGCTTGCAGGTTTTGGCCGTCAGGCAGTTGAATGCCTGGGGCGATATCCGCCAAGGGGAGCAAGACAAAACTGCGCTGGGTAAGAAAGGGGTGGGGAACCTGCAAGCGCTCGGTATCAATATGCGCATCGCCGTAGAGCAGGATGTCCAGATCCAGTGTGCGTGGCCCCCAGTGCTGCAATCGTTCGCGACCGTGTTGTTGCTCTATGGCTTGCAGATGATCGAGCAGGGTGAGGGCCTCGAGCTGAGTTTCTAAGCAGGCCGCCGCGTTGATAAAGTCTGGCTGATTTTGGGGGCCAACAGGTTTGCTGCGATAGTAGCTTGATACATTGATCAGGCGCGATTGGGGAAGCTCTGCCAGAGCTTCAATCGCGCGCGATAATTGCTGCCGCGGGTCTTCTAAATTACTGCCCAAGCCTAGGTAGGCATAGACCGCTGCACTCACTCCGGGCTCCGCTTCTTGCGCGGTGGGCGTCGGCTATTGCGTTTTTTGGTCGGCCCTTTAATGGCTTTTACCATGGACTGTTGTTCGGTTTCATCGGCCGCTTGAAACTGGGTCCACCAGTTGCCTAAGCCATCCATATCTTCGCCGGCGTCTTCGCGCAACAGCAGAAAATCATAAGCGGCACGAAAGCGGGGGTGATCTAGCATTTTAAAGGCGCGACCGCCGCCGCGCAGTGTTAAGCGGTGCTGTAAATCCCAAATTTCGCGCATAGGAATTAAAAACCGCTTGGGAATTGAGATACGAGCCAGCTGGTGGCCTACCGCATCTGAGGCGGCTTGAGCAAAGGCCTGACCTTTTGGCATGCCCCGGTTTTGAGCCATAAGTGCTTGTTGTGACGGCCACAGTAGGGCGGCAAAGATAAACGCAGGGGTGATGGATTTACCGGCCCGGATGCGCTTATCGGTATTGCTCATGCAAAGCTCGGCCATGGCCAGTGCTTTTTCATCGCCAGCGGCGATCAGCGCACCACTGTCGGGAAATAGCTGATCGTACAAGCCGTATTCGCGCAACAAGCCAAATGTGGCGGTGGCCGAACCGTTGAGAAAAAGCTTCAATATCTCTTCAAACAATCGCGCCGGAGGAATATTGGCTAGCAGCGGTGCCATGGATTTGATGGGCGCGGCTGTGTTCTTCTCAATATTAAAACCGAGCTTGGCGGCAAAACGCGCTGCGCGCAGCATGCGTACGGGGTCTTCTTCGTAGCGTTCTTTAGGGTTGCCAATCATGCGCAGAGTGCGCTTTTGCAAGTCTTTTAGGCCGCCGGTGTAATCGTGTACCGCAAAGCCGTCCAGCGAGTAATACAGTGCGTTGACGGTGAAGTCGCGGCGCACGGCGTCGGAGTGGACGTTGCCATAGACATTGTCGCGCAGCACCATGCCGTGTTCGTTGCGGGCCGCCTCGTGATGGCCGCGAAAGGTGGTCACTTCGATCATTTCCCGGCCGAAGCGCACATGAACAATTCTAAAGCGCCGACCGATAATACGGGCGCTGCGAAACAGGCTTTTGACCTGCTCGGGCTTGGCATTGGTGGCAACGTCAAAATCCTTGGGGTGGCCGCCTAGCAGGAGGTCTCGAACGCCACCGCCCACCAAATAGGCTTCGTAGCCGTGCTGGTTGAGCTGCTTCATTACCCTAATAGCCGCCTGACTAAGCAGCTTGCGTGAGACGCTGTGCTGATCGCGGGGGATAATAAGGGGCTGTTGGCGTTCAGTGTCGTTGCGTGTAGAGATCAGTTTAAACAGCCGTTTTAACATGGAGGGTACTGTGTTGGTGAAATCATTTTGATTAAGTTATTGGGGTAGGTTGAATCGGTATGGCCGAATTCACCTATTTGACCCATCGAAACCAGATTCTAGCATGGCAAGCCTCACGACGGTAGTTAGTGCCAGTTGCTCAGTGTACAGATAGCAAAACGGGAAAGCGTAAGCTTTCCCGTTAGAATGGGCGGCACTTCTTGTTGTGAGGTCAGTCGTGCACCGATTGCCATAAACAAGGCATTCGGCCGATTTACGCTGCGGTAAGGCAGCCAATGGATTAGTCACAATCCTGCATCCCTGCCCATTCCTTTCAATTGCGATCCTTCGGTGCCTAGTCAGTCTTAAGCTTAGTCTTCTTCTTATTATCTTTATTCTTATTTGTAGTGTTACGTTTATTATTGTTTGTTGTTTTTGTCGTTGTGTTTCGTTTCTTATTGTCTATTGTAATTATTATGTTGTTTCAAATTTTTTAATTATTTGTTGTTGTTATTATTAGTTTTGAACTTTTTTAATTATTTGTTGTTGTTATTAGTAAGACTACGTTTTTATTGTTTGTTGTTGTTATGTTCGCCCTATAAAGCATTTGCTGTGCCAATAATGAAAACTCCTTATATTTCAATCACATAGTATTTTCTCTAACCATTATATTCGATTTGGTTATTTCTAACGGTTACACCCGAGCGGCCTTGTTGTTACGTTACAGCGAGTGGGGTAACAGATTCTTGGGGTGACAGTGTGGGTGGTGGGGTAACGACATGGCACCTAATCACGCATTGGTGGTTTGAAAATCTGAAAAGGTAGTCGGTTTGCTGCTACTAGACGTAGCGGTACAGTTGAAAAAGAGAGAAAAGTGTGTGCGGGAGGAGCCCCGCACCGGATTCAAGAAAGGCTATTTGCTGGTGGATTTCTGGCGCGGAATGCCAAAGCGCTGGCGACGTTCCCACAAGCATTTTCGACTGACGCCTAGCTTTTTCGCCAGCTCAGTTTCGCTCATAGTGTCTTGGTGCTCTAAGACAAAGCGTTGAAAGTACTCTTCTAGCGACAGGTCTTCGCTAGGATCTTGGTGTCTGGGAACTGATGTTAAACGTCTGCCGCCCAGCGCATAAGGGTCTTCGCCCTCAGGCTGATCATCTAAATGAACTAAATCCAAATCAATATCGAGCAGCTCATGGCTGATTTCTCGTTCATCTTCGCAGAGGATTACAGCCCGCTGTATGGCATTTTCCAGTTCACGCACATTGCCTGGCCAAGTGTAGGTGGTAATGGCTTGAATAGCTTCTGGCGACAGCTTGAGGCTGTTTTTGTTGAATTGCTGGCAATAGCGAATCAGCAGCGCTTCGGCGAGGCTGAGAATATCCCGACCCCGGTCGCGCAGCGGTGGTACTTCCAGCTGTACAACGTTGATTCTAAAGTAGAGGTCTTCGCGAAACTGCCCTTCTTTGGCCAGAGCGCGCAGGTCGCGGTGCGTGGCGGCTACCAGTCGGACATCCACCTTGCGTGACTCCACGGACCCCAGTGGTCGTACTTCACCCTCTTGCAACACACGTAATAAGCGCGCTTGTGCTTCGAGGGGCAGCTCGCCAATTTCGTCCAAAAATAGAGTGCCTCCATCGGCGGCGGCTACCAGCCCTTCTCGAGTGCTGGCCGCACCGGTAAAGGCGCCCTTTTCGTGACCGAACAGCTCGGATTCAATCAAGGTTTCAGGGATCGCGGCGCAGTTGACCGAAATCATGAGCTCTTTATGGCGTTTGCTCTGTTCGTGCAGGGAGCGGGCCACTAGCTCTTTACCTGTGCCGGTTTCGCCGTGGATTAACACGGTGGCATCGGTAGGGGAGACCTTGGCGATACGTGAGTAGAGGCTTTTCATGATCTCAGAAGAGCCAATCATGCCGCTGACTTTGCTGTCACCCGTCGCGGCGCCCTGGTGGGCCTTGAGGTTGGCCTTGGCTTTGCCAATCACACGCTTAACGGCACTGACCATTTCGTCGTGGTCAAAGGGTTTGGCGATGTAATCAACGGCTCCCATGCGCATGGAATCTACCGCCGAGCGCAGGCTGGCGTAACTGGTCATGATGAGTACAGGCACATCGCCGGCTAATTTGATGAGGTCGGTGCCCGGTGCGCCGGGTAGGCGCAAATCGCTAATAATCAGTTCGAAATCCGTTAAGTTGAATTTCGAGGTTGCCTCTCGCACAGAGGGCGCTTCACTGACCACGTATTTATTGCGCTCCAGCAGCTTGCGCAGTGCTGTACGGATAATAGCTTCGTCTTCTACTACCAGAATCTTAGTCATAGTACGTCTCGACTCTATTGCTCATGCCTGTATTAGGCCTCGCTGCGGGGGATGGTCTGCACCCCTGTGATCAGCGAGTTTAAGTGTCGGGGCAGCTTGATCAGGATCTGTGCCCCGCGGTTGGTGTCGCGATTTACCGGGCTGATGATATCCAGAGTCCCACCGTGATCCTCCACGATGCTGTAAACCAAAGCGAGCCCCAGGCCGGTACCTTCTCCGGGGTCTTTGGTGGTGAAAAACGGTTCCAGAATTTGGTCGATATGCTCTTCAGGTATCCCTTCGCCGTCGTCTGTAACGGTAATGGATATATCGTCATCGTCCTCAGAGCTTGCAAGGATAACATGTCCTTCCTCTTCACTGGCATCCCGGGCGTTGGCCAGCAGGTTAATAAAGACCTGAATCATCTTCTGTTGATCGCCGGCAATAATGGCATTTTCCGCTAAATCATTGTCAAAATGCACATATTGCTTATCTTTTTGCAGTGACAGCAGTGCAATGGCTTCAGCCGCGCATTCGCGCAGCACCACGGCCTCAAAGGCACTCTTTTTATTTTGTCCGCTGTGGGAGTAGCTTACCAGCGACTGCACAATGCGGGTTACCCGGTCGGTTTGGCTGAGAATTTGATCCGCCGTTTCCAGTACATCGGGGTTGTCGGTGTCGTAGCGTAAATTTTGGCAAAGGCAGGCAATACCGGTGATTGGGTTGCCGATTTCATGGGCGACCCCGGCCGCCAGACGACCCACCGAGGCCAGGCGCTCGGAGTGGATAAGCTCTTGCTCGAGCAGCTGAGTTTCGGTGACATCTTCCAGCAAGATAACCTGATCATCTTCGACCTTGGTAAAGCCCGATTGCGAGGCTGTGCGCCGGGTGGTCGAGGGCCCTTCAATGGCCGCTTTGTGGAGGCTAATCCAGTGCGGGCGATCACTGAGATTAATTTCGTGGCGATACAGATGGGCATCTTCCCCCTGGCTGAAATTGACCAGTAACTCGCACCAAGGTTGAGCCAGGTCGTCCAGGTGGGAGCCAAGAACATCTTCCGAAGCAATGCCTGTCAGATTTGCCATGGCTCGATTCCACATCAGAATTTCTTTATCGCGCCCCAGTGAGCAGACCGCCATAGGCAGCTCTTGTAGGGTTTTGCGGTGGTAGAGACGCAAATTGTTCAGCTCAGCCGCCATACCTGTTAAGTGGTTGCGGTATTGGGATAGCCGATTTTCAATTAGGTTAATATCGACGGTATCACGCGCCTCAGCCAGCTTGTAGGGCAGTTGATTGTCCATAATCTCGCCGGCGACATGAATCCCCATCAGGCCAGAGAGGTTGGCTTCCAGCTGGTCGCGCAGACGACGTAGGGCGTAGGGGCGGCGCTCGGAAATGGCCAGCCCCAGCTGGCGCAGGGCAATATCCACTTCGCGACTGGCGGTTACTTTGCCCAGCGGTTTGGCGAGGCGGGTTTTAAAATCCGCCGCGCTGTGGGCGTCCAGCGCCTGGCGCACAGGGTGTGAGAGCTCATCGGCTGCGCATAATTCTGCACTGTAAGCCTCTTCTTCCGTTTGCTGGGTTAGCAATGAGATGCTGATAAATATTAATGTGTTCAGGCCCAGCGAAATGACGGTGATCTCACTCCAGTGACTCATGCCTACGCTTAAAGTGCCATCGCCAAAAGGTACGGCAATCTCTTCCAGCCCACTGAGCATAGGCACTAACATGCCAATGGCCCAGACAATAGTGCCGGCGGTTAGGCCCGCGATGACACCGCGCCGGTTGCCGCGCGCCCAGAACACAATGGCAAAGATTCCGGGCAGAAATTGCAGCGTTTCAATAAAGGCGACGAGGGCTAAATGAAACAAGCTTTGTTGGTTGTCCAGAAGCCAATAAAACAGGTAGCCACCGATAAACAGTGAAGTGATGACCGTTCGGCGCAACCAGACCAACTGGCTGTAGATATCTTGGCGGCGACGCAAGCGTAAAAATGGCAGTATCCAGTGGTTCATGACCATGGTGGACAGGGCCAGGGTAATGACCACCACAGCGCCTGTGGCGGCGGATAAGCCACCGATAAAAGCGAGCATGGTCAGCCCGGGGGACTCGGCCATAATCGGGACACCCAAGGTAAAATATTGAGCAGGAAGTGGTACCGATAATTCAAAGCCGGCCCAGAGTATGGGAAAGATGGGCAGCGCTAAGAACAATAGAAATAACGGAAAAGCCCAGGTAACGGCGCGGGTATTGCGCAAAATTGGGTTCTCCGCCACGCCCATATGGAAAATATGAGGCATGGTGACGGCGGTGGCGACAAATACCAACAGTAGGGTATGGGAGGCACCCTCGCGGATGGGTGAGTGCAGTAGTGCCAGATTTTCGGGGTTGCGTTCCAGCCAGTTATCCAGCCCGGTAAAACCGTCAAATACACCGTAAACGGCAAACAAACCAATGGCTGTTAAGGCGAACACTTTAATCAAAGACTCAAAGGCCATCGCGGTAATCAAGCCGCGATGGTGCTCTCGGTTGGAGCCAAACAGAACGGTAAACAGGGCCAAAATCCCGCAATAGGTAAGGGCCATTAAGTCTTTAAAGGTCAGGCCGGTACCGGCGGCGGGAATGGCCGGTGCGCGACTGACAGTCAGGATATGCATGGTGTCGGCGGTCGCCTGAATTTGCAGTGCCATTAGAGGCAAAATGCCCAACAGCATGCACAGTGTCGTCAAGGCGCCAATACCGTGGCTGTGGTAACGAAAAACCAATAAATCAGCCAGTGAGTGTACCTGGTGACGCCGAGCCAGCTCGGTAATGGGCTCCAGTGCCACCGGAGCAAATAAAAATAGGGCGCCGGTACCTAAGTAATAGGCCAGTGCGCCATAGCCAAACTGGAAGGCCAGATCGATTACGCCGTAAAAGGCCCAGGCGCTGGCAAATATCCCCAGCGACAGCACATAGGTGATTGGGTGCTCGGTAATTTTACGTGGAATCCAGTCGCGCTCGGTGAGGGTAGCAATACCGAAAATGACCAGTAAGTAAAACAGGCACAGAAGGGCGACGTGGATCAGTTCAAAAGTCATGAGGGCTTTTTACGGGCCTGTACGGCGTAAGCAATAATAATCACGATAATCCACATGATGTAGGGACGGTACCAGGCGCCTTCGGGGTTCACAATCCACGTAAATAAGGTGGGTGAAAAAATATAGGCGATCAGCAGTAAGAGTATGACCAGTCGTTGATTGTTCATGGTTCCGCTATCGATAAAGTGTGTCCGGTGCCTTCTAGTTGTTCAGGCGCCCAGTGTTGGCAGCCCCATTGTAACAGTGTCTCGACCGTTTCTCCTCGCAGTTCTAACGGCGGGGCTTGCCGGAGAAAACGCAGGGCTTGCCATATATTGTCCGCCGCGCGGGAATTGTCCAGCGCCGGGGCTTGGTTTTGTTTGCTGAGTTTGCGTCCATCCAACGCGGCGACCGGCACATGAGCATAATGCGGGGCCGGTTGTTGCAGCATTTGAAAAAAGCGAATCTGGCGGGCGGTGACGGGCAGCAAATCGGCGCCGCGCACGACATGGGTAATACCTTGATACAGATCATCGGCCACCACAGCCAATTGATAGCCGAACAGTCCATCTTTGCGTTGGACAATGGCGTCACCCACCTCGCGCGCCAAATCTTGTCTTTGATGCCCCTGAATTTGATCGACAAAAACCAATTCATTCGGCAATTGTTGCAAAGGCGGAGGCAAATCGTAGAGCTTGAGTCGCAGTGCGGCATTTGGCTCGGCAGAGGCGGGCGTTTGCTCGCGGCAGTGGCCATTGTACACGCCACCCATGGCTTTCACCGCTTGCCGGGTGCAGGTGCAGGAATAAATAAGCCCCTGCTTAGTAAGAGTGTGTAAGAGGTGCTGGTAGGCTTGATGGCGCTGGCTTTGCCACAGGGCGGTGCCATCCCACTGCAGGCCATGCTGCTCTAAGGTATGTAATATTAAGTCGCCGGCGCCTGACATCTCTCGGGGCGGGTCAATATCGTCGATGCGAACCAGCCAGTGCCCATTGGCCTGCCGGGCATCGAGAAAACTGGCAAGTGCGGCGATAAGCGAGCCGAAATGTAACGGCCCAGACGGGGAGGGAGCAAAGCGTCCGATGTAAGCGGTGGGCTGTTCAGGCACGGGGCATCTCGGGCGCAAGCGCCCGGTCGCAGGGGGCGATTAGCCGCCTATTTGCTTTTCTTTGATCTCGTCCAGAGTTTTACAGTCGACACATAAGGTCGCTGTGGGGCGAGCTTCCAAACGACGAATACCGATTTCTACGCCGCAGGCGTCGCAGAATCCATAGTCTTCGTTTTCGATAAGCTCTAACGTGGAGTCGATTTTTTTAATCAATTTGCGTTCGCGATCACGGGTACGCAATTCCAGACTGAACTCTTCTTCCTGACTGGCGCGATCGGCCGGGTCGGGAAAGTTAGCCGCTTCGTCTTTCATATGGCTCATGGTGCGGTCGACTTCTTCCATCAACTCTCTGCGCCAGGCTAGAAGCAAGTTTTGGAAGTGTTCCAACTGCTTCTCGTTCATATATTCTTCGCCTTTCTTCTCCTTGTAAGGCGAAAAAGTACGCAGTGTGTAACTTTCTGCTTGAGCTGAATTATTGGGCATAGTGCAACGCCTCTTGATCTCCTGTAGCTGGTGCGCCTAAAGGCTACCAGTGCTTGGTTACTTGTTGTGCCACTCGGCATTTCGCCAATTTCCACCCTCCCAGGTTGGGAGTCCTGCGGAAGGAGAGCGAAGCTACCAGATTCACCGTTACTGCGCCAGCATTTTTTGCATTTGCGCTGCTCGAAGCCTGCTCTGAGCAACTACCATTTTACCGTATAATAATGTGTTTGGATGGGTAAGATAGGTATGCAAGACACAAAACTCTGGGAAAAAGGGCAATTGATCAAGCGCTATAAGCGTTTTCTGGCCGATGTGGAAACTCCCCAGGGCGAACAGATCACGATTCATTGCCCCAATACCGGGTCGATGCGCAATTGCATCGCCGAGGGCAGTGACTGTTGGTACTCCCGTTCGGACAGTAAAACCCGCAAATACCCGCATACTTGGGAAGTCGCCACCACCCCGGATGGGGACTGGGCGGGCATTAATACCGGGCGGGCTAATCATTTGGTGCGCGAGGCGCTGGAGACTGGCATTATTGCGCCACTACAAGAATTTGATCAGTGGCGGGCCGAGGTGAAATACGGCGAGGAAAACTCGCGGATTGATTTTTTGCTCACGGGCGTCAGCGGCGATTGTTATCTGGAAGTGAAAAACGTCACTTTAAAAGAGGGCGAGAGCGGGTATTTCCCTGACGCGGTTAGCACCCGGGGCGCAAAACATCTGCGCGAGCTGATGCAGATGAAGTCGCAGGGCCATCGTGCGGTTTTGCTGTTTTGTGTGCAGCACAGCGGCATTGACGAGGTGAGGCCCGCTGATCATATTGATACTGCTTACGGTAATGCGCTGCGTCAAGCGGCGAGCGCCGGGGTCGAACTACTGGCTTATAAGGCGGAAATTCAGCCCCAGCAAAGTCGTATTACCTTAACGAAGGCGCTGCCGGTACTCCTTTAAGCCAGTTCGAGTTTACCCCCAGTGCTAGGTTAAACCCGCAACATTAAAAATCCCGCGTGCTATAGGTTGGCAGTCTGTAAATACACGGTGCCATCAGATTCAGAAATCTCAACCGCTTGCAGCGATTGCCCCGGGCAGGGGCCGGCCACACACTCACCCGTATCGAGGGTAAATAAAGCGCCGTGATTGGCACACTGAATCAGGCTTTTGTCGGAGGTTAAAAACTCATCGGGCACCCACTCAAGCGGTATATAGGCGTGCGGACAGAGATTGCGATAGGCCATAAGCTGGCCATTTTTTCGCACCGCAAACACAGGGTAGGGCGAACCGTTTATCGACGGGGTAAAGCCTCGGCTTTCGTTTTCGCCGATCTCGCCGCTGGGGCACAGGGCAATGGGTTCTGTCATGGTTCAGTCCAGTTGGGGTTCGGCGAGAGTGAGCGTTGTTTGCCGCAAGCGACCATCGCGCACGAAGTGGACTTGAAGCTTATCACCGGGCGAGCTGGCCTCCAATACCGTCAGAAACTCATCTTGATTGCGGGTTGGGGTGTCGTCTAGGGCAATAATAATATCCCCCAGCTCCACTCGTCCCCAGCGGCCGCGTTTTGCGCCCTGCAGGCCCGCTTTGGCAGCCGGGTAGCCCGGCGCGACATGAAGTAAGGCCACGCCCTCAACGCCGGCTTGGCGCGACCAATAAGCCGGGGCAAACTCCACCCCGAATACCGGTCGTACCAAGCGCCCAAACTCAATTAATTGCGGCACAATTTCTTTGACGATATTGACCGGAATAGCAAAGCCAATACCGGCGGAGGCACCACTGGGACTGTAGATCATGGTGTTGACCCCGATCAACTCGCCTTTGGAGTTCAGCAGTGGTCCGCCCGAATTGCCGGGGTTAATAGCGGCGTCAGTTTGAATGACATTGCGAATTTTGCGCTGATTGGGCGCTTCAATTTCACGCCCCAGAGCGCTGACCACACCGGTGGTTAAAGTGGCGTCCAGCCCGAATGGGTTACCGATGGCAAGCACTTTACGGCCCACCACCAGTTCACTGGAGTCGCCCACCGGTAGCGCTCGCAGTTTCTCTTTAGGGGCATCAATTTTAAGTACGGCTAAATCCTTGTCGGGCGCCAAGCCTGCCACCTTGGCAGGCCAGCTGGTCTGGTCGGGCAGAGTGATTGAGACTTGTTGCGCGCCTTCTACCACGTGATAGTTGGTGACGATATAACCCTGCTCACTCCAAATAAAACCGGTGCCAGCACCGCGCGGAATAGAGAGTAAATCGTAGGAGCGACGGTCGCGCACCACCTGCAGTCGGTTGACGTACACCACTGAGGGGCTGGCGTACTCGAAAATCTCAATGGTATTGCGCTCATCATTGGTGGCAAATTCTGGCGCAGCACAGGCATGGCTGGCGGCAAAAAGAGCCACCAGCCAAACGATCACTTGCCAGATTCGGCCGTAATGCATGGCGATCGACCGTTTAGCCGCCTTGCTGCAAAGCACGGATGCGCTCCTCCAGAGGCGGGTGGCTGGCAAATAGCTTCGCCATGTTTTGGCCAAAGCCACTGGAAATGCCAAAGGCCTTCATACTCGAGGGCATCGAGCTTTGTGCTCCCGCCTGTGTCTCTGCCTGCAGGCGTTGCAGAGCGCGAATCATACCGGCGCGACTGGCTAGGGTTGCCCCGGCGTGGTCGGCGCGGAATTCGCGGTAGCGGGAAAAGGCCATCACGATCATTGAGGCCAAGAAGGCGAGCACAATTTCCGCCACAAAGGTCACAATGTAATAACCAATACCGAGGCCGCGCTCGGTTTTAAAGATCACGCGATCGACGGTGTGGCCAATAATGCGGGCGAAGAACATGACAAACGTATTGACCACGCCCTGTATTAGGCTGAGTGTGACCATATCGCCATTAGCGACATGGCCAATTTCGTGGGCTAGCACGGCCCGAGCTTCTTCGCGATCAAAACGCTGTAGCAAACCTGCACTAACGGCCACCAGCGAATTGTTACGGTTCCAGCCGGTGGCAAAGGCATTCGCCTCAGGGGCGGGGAAAATACCGACTTCAGGCATACCAATGCCGGCTTTTTGTGCCAGCTCGGTGACGGTGTCGAGTAGCCACTGTTGTTCTGCTGTGCGCGGGGTATCGATCAGCTGTACGCCGGTGGTTTTTTTAGCGATAAATTTGGACAGAAACAGAGAAATAAATGAGCCGCTGAAGCCAAAGACTGCACAGAAAATAAGCAGTGAGGTAAGGTTGAGCCCACTGCCGGACTCGTCCAATATGTGACCTACCCCCAGTAGATTTAACGTGATACTGGCAACAACCAGTACGCCTATATTTGTTAATAAAAATAAGCCAACTCGCAACACGGTAAGTACTCCTCGAAAACCGTTGATTATTGGGTATATGCCGTCGAGTTGTGGATTTTCAATGGGGGGCGGGAAGAAAATGGCCACCCGTAGGTGGCCCAAGCAACCGTGATTAGCCTAGACACAGACGTGTCTATCGGTTTACCGCCAATGGGGTAAACCAGAGGAGAAGATCAGACAATAGACTTGCAGGAACATTGACCGATCACCGACGCTTGCTAAGCGCCAGTGATGTAACGATAATCATTATCATTACTGTTGTCAACAACTTTGTGCAATTGATTCGGCAGACTGCCTGTGTAGGCAGCCGCTAGGGGATTGTAAAAGTGGTTAGGCTTCTTGCAGGTTGGAGATTTGGTGATTGAGCTGTTTGATCTTTTCGGCCATTTCTTCAATCAGACCGATGCAAATATGCGGCTGGTGTTCGACCAGTTCAATAAACTCTTCTTTGCGTACTGTCAGTACGGTGCAGGCCGTGCTGGCAATTACGCTGGCAATACGTTTCTGCCCGGTAAATACTGCTAGGGCGCCGAAAATCTCATCGCTTAAAATATGCCCCACTTTAATACCGTCGCAGTAGGCGTCGGCGCTACCTTCTAGCAAGGTGTAAACCAGATCGGCCTCATCGCCTTGGTGGATGATTGTTTCCCCGGCGGAGAAGTGCAAAAAGCCGGCGCTGGGTTGGAATTCTTTGCGAATTTCCTGGCTGAGTGCCAGTTGATACCAGCCACTGAGAGCGACAAGGTAATAACTCCAGAGCTTTTGCAGACTGTCGCTGGAGTTGACGTGATTGATGAGTTCTTCTCGCTCAATGGGAAGTACAGTCACGGTATCGGTAGTGGTGAGTTGGCCGGCCGGCAAATTTAGCATTCTGTGCAAGCCGACCAAATCGCCCTTCTCGAAGACAACTACGCGCTTGCCGTTCAGTTCGCTATTAATTTGCCCGTCTTGAATAAGATAGACGGTCGCAGGACTGGCATTGGCAAACAACTGATTCGAAGCCGGTACGGCAACTGGGGTAGATGCCGGCTGTAGATCTTCCATCAAGCTGCGCGTGATGCTGTGCAGCTTTTGTCCGAGGTCAGTTAGGGCTTCAAGTTCATGTGTTGGTAATTGCATGGTGTGGCCGTCTGTCTCTGTTCTTATTCGCAGGATTGATCATAGCAGGTCGGGTAAGGACCTTGGCAACTAAAATTCAACGTTTTCTAAACTTTGGTTTTCGGCGTCTTCGACCAGTTGTTTTTTCATGCCGGGGGGAAGGTCGTTCCAGTGAATATCCATCAAGGCTCCTTGAAGGGCGTAGAGCATGACTTTTGAAACACTAATGTCACGTTCTTTGATTTTTAGGTAGGCTTTTACGGCGCCAACTTCTTGTAGGTCCTCATAGCTTGCGATGCCAATGGCGCGGAGGATGTTTACTGACGCCATACCTAGGTTTTTCAGTTTAAGCAGTTCACTTTGCTCAGTTGCCATAACTACAGGGCTCCATTTTTGTCGTTATATTTCCACTTATGCGCTATTCCCATATATAGCTCTAGGTTATATTACATACTTATCTACCGTCTGCAAGCGACCGTCTCGCTATCGTAGAAAAGACACGATAAAGTTGGCGCATTAATTGATCAAGGCCACAGAAATGACCCAGACTCTTCTAGAGCGACAAGCATTGGGGCTAGATGACACTCATCTGGTTGAGTATGACGATCGCGTTAAAGTCCATCGTCAGCTGCTGGCGCCCTTGTTGGATTTGAGCGGACGGTTGCAAAATACTGGCTGCCAGCTGGCCGTGGCCAGTGGATATCGAAGTTTTGATCAGCAGCTGACCATATTTAACGCCAAGGCGACCGGTGAGCGGCCGATATTGGATGATAAGGGGCGGCCGGTTGAGATCAATGGTTTGTCCGATCGTGAAGTGTTGTTTGCGATTTTGCGCTTCAGTGCCTTGCCCGGCGCATCGCGTCATCATTGGGGGACGGATATCGATGTGTTTGACCCAGCGGCGCTGCCGACGGGGTATCGCTTGCAATTGGTACCGTCTGAGTATGCCAGTGATGGCATCTTTCATGCGTTGTGTGAAGCGTTGCCCAATGCCATAGCGCCTGCGGGCTTCGTTCGCCCTTATCAGCATGACTTGGGCGGTATAGCGCCCGAGCCCTGGCATTTGAGCTGTGCCGCGATCGCTCAACCCTATGCCGAGGTGCTGTCAAAAGATATACTGCGTCAACAATTGGCGCAAACAGACATAAAATTAAAACACGCGATATTAGATAATATCGATAGTATTTATCGGCGTTTTATTGCCGTGGGGGAATGTTAAATGTCATTTGAGCCGGCCGTTCAGGCCAGTCAATTTTCACTGTTTAAAGAAAAAAAATTCTACCCCCTATTTTGGGCTCAATTTGGTGGCGCTTTTAACGATAATTTTTATAAAAGTGCGTTGATGATGCTTTTTACCTATGGTGCGATTGACAACTGGGGACTTGGCGTCGATGTGCTGAACAATATTGTGGCGGCGGCATTAATTATTCCTTTTTTATTGTTTGCTCCCATTGCGGGGCAATATGTCGACCGATTGGATAAAGCCCGGGTCGCCAGAGCGATTAAGTTGGCTGAGTTGGGGGTGATGCTGCTTGGCGGGTTAGCGCTGTGGTGGGGCAGTTCCGCCCTTTTATTATGCGTCATTTTTGCCACCGGGGTTCAATCGGCTTGTTTTAGTCCGGTGAAGTACGCGATTTTGCCTCAACACATCGGCACTCACCAACTGACTGGGGCTAATGGTGTTTTTCACTGCGGTACCTCATTAGCAATTTTTGTAGGTTTAATCTGTGGCACGCTTATTTTGCAAGTTACCGGCGGGCAACACTTTGTGGCGGTCGGCGGGGTATTGGTAGCTTGGGCGGGATGGCGTTTTAGTCGCCATATTCCCGAGGCTCCGGCTTGCGCCGAGGTCGTAGCGGTTGAACACAATCCGTGGAAGCTTATTAAGCGAACCCTGAGTTATGCCCGCGAGAACAAAACTGTATTTTGGAGTGTGGTGGGTTTTTCTTGGTATTGGTTTTTGGGGTCGGTCTACCTAACTCAGTTGCCTAATTTTGCCCGCACGATTTTACTGGGTGAAGCTTCCAGCGTTACTCTTTTGCTGGTCGCCTTTTTGTTGGGCGTTTGCGGCGGGGCTTTATTGTGCGAAAAATTAAGTCGCAAACAATTAGAACCGGCGTTGGTGCCTTTAGGTGGCCTATTAATTGTTGTGCTCGGCCTTGACATCGCCATTGCCGGGCAAAGCTTTTACGCTCAATATCATATGGCCGCACAAGGACAACTGTTCACATTAACCGATTTGGCGAGTAAATTTCTATTTTGGCGGGTGGTGTTTGATATTTTATTGTTGGGGATCGCCGGTGGTTTGTACTCCGTACCTTTGCAAGCGTTGATGCAGCACCACGCCAACCCGCAACGACGCGGCCAGATTATCGCCGCTAATAATGTGCTCAATGCATTGTTTATGATTGCCTCTACACTGGCGGCTGTGGTGGCATTGGGAGTTGTTGGCTTGTCCATTCCACACTTTTTTATGTTGACCGTTGGGCTGCACCTGCTTGTGCTGCTCCTGTTGTTATGGCGTGAACCAAAGTTTATAGAACATTTAAAAATTCGTTGCAGTGAATTTAAATCGTAATTGGTGGGTTGATGGTTATTTTCGATTGCGATGGTGTTTTGGTGGATACCGAAACGCTTCACGCGAAGGTGTTGAGCGCTTGTCTCGCCTCGATTGATGTGTGTCTGAGTTACGACGAGGTATTGGTAATGTTTCGGGGTAAGTCTATTGCGACTTGCCAGGAATTGGTGGCGTCATTATTGATAGCTCACGAGCCTTACAAACGCTGGCCTCAGCCTAAATTAGATTCGTTTGCCTCGGACTTCTGGGGCCGCGTTCATCGGGAAACTTTGCAAGCGTTTAACGACGGTGTACAACCTGTTGCGGGGGTGTGCGAGTTGCTGCAGCAGTTGCAGCTTAAGAAAGTGCCGTACTGTGTGGCTTCCAATGGGCGACATGAGAAGATGCAATTGTCGTTAACCCAAGCCGGGCTGATATCGTTTTTTCCCCGCTCGGTTCGATTCAGTGCAACCGAAGTGGAGCGCGGCAAACCAGAGCCAGATTTGTTTCTTTTAGCTGCTCGTACTTTAGGCTACTCTATCAACCACTGTTTAGTGGTAGAGGATTCACCCTCAGGGGCTGAGGCGGCGCGCCGGGCCGGCATGCCGGTATTGGGGTATTGCCCAGCGGGGACGACAGAAGATTTGGCAAAACAGATGCGCCAGCAAGGCGCTGTTATTATTCGACATATGAGTGAAGTATTATCCAAGGTGTGAGAGCATAGTTGGGTAAATTAAGTCGATTACGCGCTGGAGATACGTGTGCTACAACCTGTTGTGACCCCCGCTACTATTTGGCAGCAGATACGCTCAGAAGCTCACCAGCTGGCTGACGTTGAGCCTGCGTTGGCGAGCTTTTATCACGCCTCTATTCTCAATCATACGACTCTTGCCGATACGGTCAGTTTTCATATGGCGAACTTGCTCGATAGCCAAGCCTTGCCATCCATTTCTCTGCGCGAAGTGTTTTCCCAAGCACTGGGAGCTGATTCACGGATTGAGCTTGCTTTGTGTCGCGATATTGAGGCCTATTGTGAACGCGACCCGGCCTGCGATCAATTTTTGATGCCGCTGCTGTACTTTAAAGGCTTTCACGCGTTGCTGGCTTATCGTTTTTCTCATTGGTTGTGGGGCCAGGATCGCCACTGTTTGGCGTTGTATTTGCAAAATCGAATCTCACAGGCCTTTGGGGTGGACATACATCCGGCCGCGCAACTGGGCAGCGGCATTATGATTGATCATGCCACCGGGGTGGTGATCGGTGAGACGGCAGTGGTGGGTGACGATGTATCTATGTTGCACGCGGTTACATTAGGTGGCAGCGGTAACGACAAGGGGCATCGACACCCCACTATTGGCCGCGGCGTTTTGATCGCCGCTGGAGCGAAAATTCTGGGCAATATTACGGTGGGAGAGGGGGCTAAAATTGGTGCGGGTAGTGTAGTGCTAGAGGCCGTGCCGGCACACACCACTGCGGTGGGAGTGCCGGCTAAAATAGTGGGTCGCCCCAGCTCGGAAAGTCCCGCTCAAGATATGAATCATACGTTTGACCAATAGTGCGCGACCTGCTCAGAGCTTGTCGTTTTAATGCATATAGGTCTGTTCGTTTTCCAGAGTGTCGGTGAGGCACGCAAGTACTTCGGTGCGAGTTTGTAGCATTAAGCGGTAAGCGGCCAGCAGAGGATCGTTGCGCCTCGGTTCTCCCTCCAAGGTCGCAATTTTGCGTTGTATGCTGTCAATATCACGCTCAACCCGGCTTTTTACCGAGTGCTTGGCGCTATGGTCGTATAAATAATTGGCTGTTTTGTGCATGTGGATCCCCGTCGTCCTGTTTTCGAGGTTCGTTCAGTATGACCCTTTAAACAGGCTCTCTCCAGTTGGTGTCCAGAACAATTTTTCACATAAACACTACCCCGAAGACAGCTTTTTGCATGAGTCAGTATTGATGCACTCTGGCAGGCGGTCACGGCCTGAGAGGATCGTGCTAGGATTAGAGTAGTAGTGTTTAAGAATCTTACTAGATCAAGATTTAGGCGACATTGAGGTGTGTGATGGAACAAGAACAAGCCAGCTTTGATATTGTTTTTCGCGGCGATATTGTCATGGGGCACTCCCTGGAAGACGTTAAGCTGCGATTACAGCAATTGTTTAAAGCCGATGCGGCTAAAATTGATGCCTTGTTTAACGGTCGTCCAGTGCCGTTAAAGCGCAATCTCGATGAGGCCACGGCGCGTAAATATCATGCCGTATTGCAAAAAGCTGGAGCAGAGGTCAGTGTTAAGCCTGCCGGTGGAAATACCGCAGCGCCCAAGGCGCCTCGCCCTGCTACAGGCCGGCGCCAATTAACCTTGGCGCCGGTCGGGGTGAACCTGCTCAAGCTGAGTGAGCGCAAAGCCACTGTTAATACCCCCGTCGATATCACCGGCTTAACACTGCGTCCTAATAATGGCCCTTTGTTGGATGCCAGTGAAGCAAGTGCAGAACCGACGCCAGTGGTGGAGATACCGGATCTAGATCTTGCTGATACCGGCGCGCAACTGCTAAGTGAGGGTGAGCGCAACACTATTCCCTTGCCGATTGTGGAGCCGGAGGATTGGGGGTTAGCTGACGTTGGGGCCGATTTGCTCAAGCCCGAAGAGGTAACACAAGTCGCTGTGGCCGAGATTAAAACGCTAGAAGTGGATTTGGCGCCAGTGGGGAGTGATATGGGGCAAGAAAAAACCGACATAACTCCGGTGGCCCCGGATATAAGTAAGTTAAAGCTGCAAGACTCTTAAGATTGTAATGCTTGGGGCGGGGGTGATGGATGCGCCCTCCTTGAAGAGGGCGCTAACGGATACGGTTGTTACGCTTTCTGGTAGCGCTCAACTGAATCCTGAATTTCAGCTCGGGCGGCGTCGACATCGGCCCAACCATCAATTTTGACCCATTTGCCATCTTCTAGGTCTTTGTAGTGCTCAAAGAAATGCTCGATGGATTTCAAGGTGATTTCGGGTACGTCGGCAACCGATTGCACTTTGTTGTACAGCGGGGTGATTTTCTCGACGGGAACGGCCAGTACTTTGGCGTCTTCACCCGACTCATCCGTCATTTTCAACACGCCAACGGGGCGGCAACGCACCACTGAGCCTGGCATCAAGGCATGTGGTAGCAAAACCAGAACGTCTACCGGATCGCCATCACCACACAGTGTGTGAGGCACGTAGCCGTAGTTGCAAGGGTAGTGCATAGAGGTGCCCAGAATGCGATCGACAAACACCGCATCGCTGTCTTTGTCGACTTCGTATTTAATGGGCTCGCCATTCATGGGAATTTCAATAATGACGTTCATATCGTCTGGCAGGCTTTTGCCTGCGGGAACTTTGTCAAAGCTCATAGTTGCCTTCCGAAGGTAATTTTCACAGGATTAAGGATAAAACCGGCGCGATTCTACCACAACCGGCCATATTCGGTCGCTTGATAACCTAGGACAGGTTCGGTCAGATCAGTAGTATCCACAACAGAACGGCCAGAAGTGCCGCTGCCCCAAGGCTCACCCACGGCCAGACGCTCAGCCTGGAGGGGGTTGGGTAGGTCGGTTCGATGCGGTTGCCCGGTGACGTGGGGCGGGTCTTCCAGCGTTTAGGTTCGGTGCTGGCAGCTTTGCGCTCAATGGTTTTGGTGAACTCGGCGGGCAGCGGACTGCGAACTTGGGTTTTGTCGATGTTCACATTGGGGTCGACGACGAGAAAGGTATAAACATCAACCCGTAAGCGATCACCGTTGTGGACTAAATCGTCTTTAACTGGTTTTTCATTGACGAAGGTACCGTTGGCGGAATCCAGGTCGCGAACCCTAAGTGAGCTGCCGACGACTGAAACTTCCACATGGCGGCGCGATAAGTGAGAGCCAGCGATAGTGATGTCGCACTCGCTGGCACGGCCAATCACACAGCGTTTGTCTGCAGGTATTTCAAATGTCTGACCAGTTAGCCAGCTACCGTCGGCCACTAGCTGCCAGTTATTCGCGCCATGCTCCTGCGGGCTTGTTTGGTTAAGGGGCAATACTTCGAATTCCGCCTGGCCAAATCTGATAACATCGCCTGTTTGAAGTAATTTTTGAGTGATGCGCTGACCATTGACAAAGCAACCACTGGAGCTGGTATTGTCCTTGAGGGTGACGCGGCCATCGGTGGTGACCAGACGCGCATGTAGTGGGTCAATATACGGTTCGGTTAGCACCAGGTTATTATCGCGAGCACTGCCTATGCTGTAGAGTTTTTCAACAATCAGTGCCGGTTCCTGAGGCTTGTCTTGGCGTCGCAGTTTTAACATGTTTCCTTGACTGTCCCCAATAAAATACCATCGTCATAGTAACACTATTGCGACCGTTTGCGCACAGAGTGAACAAACGGAATTTATCCGCTGTCAGACAGTCTCATATTTCTATTTTACCGGGGTGGGTATGCCTTTTAACGATTTTTCTGCGCCGCCGAAGGCGCAGGCGCGCGTTGTGATTCACTACTGTAACCTCTGTCGCTGGATGCTTCGGGCGGCATGGCTAGGGCAGGAAGTGCTCAGTACTTTTGCTGATGAGGTTGACGAGGTGTGTTTGCATCCAGGCGATGGCGGTGTATTTGCGGTATGGCTCAATGATCAATTGATTTGGGAGCGCCAGCGTGACGGCGGTTTTCCCGAGGCCAAAGAGCTTAAACAGCGTCTGCGAGATATACTTGCCCCCGATCGTGATTTGGGCCATACAGATCGCTAATTGAGTTAAATTATTCCATAATAGGCGCCCTAATTAAGGTCCACCTACAAGGAGTCGGTTCCAGACATGTTATCTTCGTTGCAGTCCCTCTATCGCTATTTGATTACGCGTCGCTCTATGTGGGTATTAGTAGGCTTAGTTTTACTGACAGCAGTTACTGCCTTAGGTTTGCCTAATTTTAAACTGGATGCCTCGGCCGACTCTTTAACCCTAGAGAGCGATAATTCGTTGGATTACTTTCGGGAAGTGAATCAGCGCTATCAATCGGGCGACTTTTTGGTAGTCACCTATACACCTAATGCGCCGATGTTCTCGGAGCAATCACTCGCAACCCTCGAACAACTGCAGGGTGAGTTGGCTAATGTGCAGGGCGTGAGCAGCATTAACTCTATCTTGTCGGTACCTTTGCTCTACAGCCCTATGCGCTCATTGGCGGAGCAGCAAGAGTCTACTCGCACCTTACTTACCCCCGGGGTAGACAAGTCTCAGGCACGTGAAGAATTTCTAACCAGTCCGATCTATCGCGATACTTTATTGTCAGACGATGGTAAAACCACGGCAATACAGCTAAATCTTGCCGTGGATAATCGTTATATAGAAATGGTGCGTGAGCGAGATGCGCTGCGAGCCAAGCAGGCTGAGCAAGCGCTCAGTCCCGCAGAGGAAACACAGCTCGAAGCGATTAGCGCTGAATTTCTCGCCTACCGCACTCAGGTGACCGCGCAGGCACATCAGCGGGTGGAGGCAATTCGACAGATTTTGGTGGGATATCAATCCGAAGCCGAACTCTTTTTAGGTGGCGTGAGCATGATTACCGCGGATATGATCGAGTTTATCCGCAGTGATTTGGTGGTTTTTGGTGCCGCCATCATTGTATTTATTATTTTAATGTTAGCGCTTATTTTCCGTCAGTGGCGCTTTGTTATTCTTCCTTTAGCTGTATGCGTTATGGCGGTGGTGTCGGTACTGGGCTTGTTGAGCTGGGTGGATTGGCGCCTTACGGTAATTTCTTCCAACTTTGTGGCACTGCTGTTGATTATGACCTTGGCCATTACCATTCATCTGGTGGTGCGCTACAGGGAGCTGCATGCGCGGCATCCCGATTGGAGTCAAGAGCAGCTGGTAATGTCTACTGCCGGACAAATGATAAAGCCGTGTCTGTACACCGCTCTAACCACCATCGTGGCTTTTGTGTCACTGGTGGTCAGTGACATTCGTCCGGTTATCGATTTTGGCTGGATGATGACTATTGGCTTGTCTTACGCACTCGTATTGGCTTTTTTATTATTGCCGGCGGCTCTTATGGTTTTGCCTAAAGGCACGCCGCGAGATAAAGGCGACCAGTCTGCGGCAACGACTTTGCGTTTCTCCCGTGTCGCTGAAAAGCACGGTGCCAGTGTGATTGTGGTGGCATTGATCGCGGCGGCTGTTAGTGGTTATGGCATTACGCAGCTCGAGGTTGAAAATCGGTTTATTGATTACTTCCACGAAGACACTGAAATCTATCAAGGTATGAGCGTTATCGACCGCCAGTTGGGCGGCACTGTTAGTCTGGATATTGTCTTGAATGCCAAAGAGGTAACACCAGTTGCCAGTGAGGCGAGTGAGAAGGCAGCGCAGGATGTGGCTAGCGATGACGACGAATTTGGTTTTGATGAGCCGTTTGCCGAGACAAACACCGCAGATGAAAGCGACGCCTTTGATGACCCTTTTGGCGGCGATCCATTTGCTGAGGACTCTCAAGAGCACAATGCTGCGCACAAAGACAGTGCTTGGTTTAACCCCGTGGGGTTGCAAACCGTGGGGCAAATTCATCGCTACCTAGAGTCTTTGCCTGAGGTTGGTAAGGTTCAATCCCTGCATACCATAGGAGAGGTGACAAAAGATATTAACGGCGGCAAGCTCAATAACTTTGAGTTGACGGTGGTGCGAAACATGCTGTCGGATGATATCCGTAACTTTTTGGTTGATCCTTACTTATCCGATGAGGCTGGACAAACACGTATTACCCTGCGGGTAAAAGAAACCAGCCCTGATTTAAAGCGCGCCGAGTTGGTCGAAAAAATCCGTACCTATATTGTGCAAGAGGCCGGCTTAGCGCCGGAGCAGGTGCAATTTACCGGTATGCTAGTACTATACAATAATATGCTGCAGAGTTTGTTTACCTCCCAGATTGTAACCTTGGGCGCGGTATTTCTCGGTATTATGTTTATGTTTTTGGTGCTGTTTCGCTCCATCACCATTGCGATCATTTCACTCTTGCCTAACCTACTGGCAGCATCGGTTGTGCTGGGCGGCATGGGGCTTTACGGGATCCCGCTGGATATGATGACGATTACTATCGCCGCCATCACGGTTGGGGTTGGGGTGGACCACGCCATTCACTACCTGTATCGCTTTCGCTCTGAATTGGCAAATAGCAGCAGTTATGTAGAGGCCATGCATAAGTCTCACGCGTCTATCGGCCGAGCGATGTATTACACGGCGGTAATTATTATCGTCGGCTTTTTAATACTGACCTTGTCGGAGTTTATTCCATCAATTTATTTTGGTGCGCTTACAGCGCTGGCTATGTTCGCTGCTATTTTGGGCTCGCTTACCCTATTGCCCAAGTTGGTGTTGATCACAAAACCATTTGGTAAGATTGATAGTGCTCGCTCGAGTGAGCCGTAATTACGGTTAAAGTCGCTATAGCTCTCGCTCGACATTTGTCGCTTGAGAGAATGAGGCTTGCTTTACTGAGATTTTCAGAGCCGGTGGCTGTTTTGTCTGTGTAATTAAATCACTACCACACGAACCGATAGGCGAGGTTCGCGTGGTAGTGAATATGATCATACACGCTTCATGCTTTTCTCTAAATCAGCCGTTTTACGACGTGCTAACGCCAAGTTTCCTTTAGCTTTGTCTAATACAAGGTAAATAAACAGCCCGTCATTGGATGTGCTGGGGCGAATGATATGTATTTGTGTGTCGAGTGAAATTAGAATATCTTCAATGCCTCCCTCGATACCTAAGCTTTTCATGGTTTTGAGTTTGGCCTTAACCACTTCACTGTTGCCCGCGGCGGCTAATTCTAAATCTACACCGGCGCCTTCGGAAGCGAGCAGCATGCCAGTAGTGTAATCGACAATGGCGCAACCTAAAGCACCGTCTACTTCCATTAAACCCACTTTTACTTCGTTAAGATTGCTCATAATTCCTCTCCTGGAAAAAAACTGCCTAAGCCGAGGCAGCAGCGGTTGTTGGTGATAATCTTACGACTTCAGCGGCCAGGCGTGTAATCAATAGCCGCAAGCTGGCAATGTTGAGTGTTTCATTGGCGGACATCACTAGCACATAACTACTGCCATCAATGGATAAGTCGACAAAAGCAACGTTACCTTGTTGAGCTTCAATAAATGCCACTTTGAAATTCTTGCGCAGTATTTGCTGGGAGACAGCGTTGCTCACTGAGTGTAAAGTGCTGGCAGCTGCGCTGAGGCTATCCTCCTCAAGGCCGTGATTGGTAGAAGTAAATGTGTGTACGGGAAAGCCATCCGTAGTGGCCAATGAGATTACTTCTAATGCATCGTTTTGTGCATAACTTTCAAACAAAATTTGAAGCGGTATCAGAAGGGCGGGGTTAAACGACATTTTGCGTTGCCTCCATATTTATTGCTGAGGATTGCTCAAGTGCATCAAGCAACTGTAAAATCATCAGTGATGACTCTATGTCACGTGGGTCTACCGGAACGATAGGGGCGTTAATGCCGTGCTGTTCGAGAGCGTAGCTAATAATATCGATAAACAGATCTATTTCTTGGTCATTTTCTGCGGTGTCGATATGGGTTAGACCGATCACTAGTGGGATTTGGTTGTTAATAGGGTCAAAGTGTTCAAGAATGTTGTCCAACGATTTAACGTTAAGCTCATCATTGAATTTTGTCAGAACCAAAAGCCCCCATAACCCATTTCGAACCATATCCCATAGTAGCTGGAAGCGTTTTTGCCCGGGCAGGCCGTAAAGACCTAAAGCAATATCTTCGCTGAGCGATAAGCGGCCATAATCTATGCCAACGGTTGTGTACTCTTTGCCAATATCAACACTGGACTTGGCTTCAGTGGCAAAAGGAGATATTTCACTGATGGTTTTAATAAGTTGAGTCTTGCCAGAGCCAACCTCTCCAACTACAGCAAGTTTCTTGTAAATATTGCTCATGGTTTGCTGGCCCTCATTCCTTGTCCGCTGATAAAGTTTTTCAACGCTTGGCTAAACCGGCCTGGGCGAGGTGTTTGTTGGTTTTTGTTTTGGTGCGCCTCAAAAGAATGAAGGTTGGAGGGGTCTTGAGTTTGAATAATAGTTAATGCTTTGGCTTCTCTGAGTTGTTGCAGGTAGGAATTTAATTCTTGAGCGGAATTAAACAACTCCAGTTCTAGTAGCTTTTTGTACTCTATAGTGTGACCAATTAAAAGCGGACATATTTTCATAAGGCCGGCGTTGACTCGCAATTGAGTGGGGCGTGGCCAAGAGCTCATCCCTAGTAGGGTGTTGTTAAATGAAGTCGATGTGTAGGAGTCTTCCTCTGGGGTTTGGTTCTGTTTTATATTTTCACTTAAGATTGATTGGAATATTTTGTTGTAGCGAATTCGGTCTTCATTTGTTTTTAATAAAGATTTTTCGTTTATCAAAGAATGAATTTTTTGTAAGTATGTACGGTGGGCAGCACATTGTTCGCTGAGCAACTTAATGCTCCAGCGAGTAAAGCTAGGGGTTTCGATTGCGGTGTTAAGAATAACAGCGACATTGGAAATTCTAGGATCTCTGTTGACACGATATACTACGTTAGCCAAACCCGACGGCTCGCCTTCTAAAATTTGTAGTAGCACATTATTAAGAACTAAAAATGTGCCAACTATATTTTGTTCTTTATTGAATTTTCTCGCCGAATCGAAAATATGAAAAACATTCTCCGAATGGCTTGTATGATCTTCTGGCTCGGTGATTGTGCAAAGGCAGGCAATCCGTTTCATCAAATGACTTTCTCCCTAGGCGCCAACAAGGAAATTGCCGGTTGGCTTCATTTCCTTTTCTTAATATAAATCAGCATAGGCGTGGGGTAAAAAGTGCGCAATGTTATTTTTATTCGAATGTTAAATTAAAAAAACACTTTCCAAAACTAAACGTAAGCTTGGTGACAATTCGTTGTCGATTTTTATGGTAAAAGTTTAGAGGGGTATTCTTGGTAGGGATGAATGACGTTGAGCTGGTGTGTCACATGCCGCTGAATGGCGGAATAATTTGCAAGTAATATTTTAGCGCCACTGCTCGCAGTGGCGCTAAAAATTGTTGCTTCAAGACTGAAGTGCAGGGACTGTATCGACCAGCCAGGCAGCTGAACCGATTAAAGCGGCTTTGTCATTGATGACCATATGCACTGGTATGCTTTCCACATAATCACGCATCACACCTTTATTGTGATAGCGCTGAATAAAATCAGTGTGCGGTAGGTAGTCAGCAATTTTTGGCACTATGCCGCCGCCTAAATAAATGCCGCCCATGGCGCCCCAGCTTAACGCTTTGTCGCCGGCAACACTGCCCAGTACATTGCAGAAAATCTGTAAGGCGCGTTCACACAGAGGGTCAGTTTGACTCATACCTTGCCCGCTGATATCCGCAGGCGACAAGTCAGAGGCACTAATGCCCTCGATGCTCGCGAGTGAACGATAAATATGCACCAAGCCCTGTCCCGATAATAGATGCTCGATTGATACATGCTCAAATTCTTTGCGAAGCTCTTGCAATATGGAAATTTCAGTTGCATTGGTTGGGGCAAAGCTGCAGTGTCCACCTTCGGTGGCAATGATTTTCCAGCCGCTGCTAATAGGGGCTAATAAGGCGGCGCCAAAACCTGTTCCGGGACCCATGACGCCAATAGGGCCATAAGGGTTCGCCGCTGTGTTGTATAACGTTTTAATGTCTTCCGGCTGTAAATGTGGTGCCGCATAGGCCAATGCGGAGTAATCGTTGATAACATCCAGCGCTTGCATGTTGAGTTCATCACGCAACTGCGAAATTGAAAATTCCCAGTTGAGGTTGGTGACTTTGACGTGGCCATCTTGAATGGGGCCAGCAATCGCCAGGCAAGCGAATTTAGGCATGGCGACATCGGCTTGCTTTATATAATCGCGAATCATATCTGCCAGAGTTGCGTACTCTCCGCTGGGCAGGCTAATTTGCCGCTCGGCCAGATAACCTTTCTCGTGATTGCAAGCGTTTACTAAGCCAAAACGGCCGTTAGTTCCACCGATATCCGCAACTAAAATAATGCTCATGTGGGCCTGTCTCCAAAGCGCTGATTTTCATTAAAAACCGAGTGTTTACGGTGGCTGAGCCGCAATTGCCAAATGTTATCGTTACAATTTGCGAAGCAGTCTAATTTGAATTGACAGCGCTGTCAACAATGTTATAGTTCGGCTTAAATTCACTGAGCTTAGCGAGTAAGAAAGCGAGTGATTAAAAAATAAAAAATCCTGACGATCAAAAAAACCACCGGAGGAAAGCGTGCCCTGGCCCAAAGTCACAAGCGTGGTAACAACTGACGCCGCCATCGAAACTCGCATTAATGACATTCTGGCGACGATGAGCGTGGAAGAAAAAGTCGGGCAGATGATTCAGCCTGAAATCAAACAAGTTACCACCGACGATATCAAACAATATCATATAGGCTCAGTCTTAAATGGCGGCGGCTCAGTACCTAATAACGATCGCTATGCGAAAGCGTCGGACTGGGTGGCTTTGGCCGATACGTTTTTTGATGCGGCGGCGGATGGCACCGACGGCAAAGTCTATGTGCCGATGATGTGGGGCACAGATGCCGTACACGGAGTGGGTAATGTAGTGGGGGCAACACTGTTTCCTCACAATATCGCGCTGGGTGCTACTCACAACCCTGAACTAATCCGTCAAATTGGTGAGGTGACTGCACGCGAGATTGCCGCCATTGGCATTGACTGGGATTTCTCGCCCACGGTAGCGGTTGCACGCGACGATCGCTGGGGCCGCACCTACGAATCCTATTCCGAAGACCCAGAAGTTGTTCGCGCTTATGCGGGCAAAATGGTGGAAGGTTTACAGGGGCAGGGCGATACTGCTGACTTTCTTAATGAGCAGCACGTTATTGCCACCGCAAAACATTTTATTGGCGACGGCGGAACCATTAATGGCATTGATCGTGGCGATTGTGTCGATAACGAAGACGATTTGTGTCGACTGCACGGCGCCGGTTATATCAGTGCGATTGAGGCCGGCGTGCAAAGTGTGATGGCATCGTTTAACAGCTGGCACGGCGAAAAGTTACACGGTCATCAATATCTTTTAACTACGGTACTTAAAGATACCATGGGCTTCGATGGGTTGGTCGTGGGCGATTGGAACGGGCACGGTTTTATCGAAGGGGCCAGTGTGCTTGATTGCCCGCAGGCAATTAACGCGGGGTTGGATATTTTTATGGTGCCCGATCCGGATTGGAAAGTCCTATTCGCCAACACCGTTGAGCAAATTAAATCGGGCGTTATTCCAATGAGCCGGGCCGACGATGCCGTGCGTCGTATTCTGCGGGTAAAGTTGCGAGCCGGATTGTTCGAGCGCGAAAAACCGTCCAAGCGTCCACTGGCTGGTCGTGACGATTTAATTGGGGCCCCCGAACATCGGGCCGTGGCGCGCCAAGCGGTGCGTGAGTCGCTGGTGTTACTGAAAAATAAAAACAAACTCTTGCCGCTTAGCCCCAATCAGCGTGTGTTGGTGGCGGGCGATGGGGCCGACAATCTCTCCAAGCAAGCTGGCGGTTGGTCGGTGACTTGGCAGGGTACGGGCACCACCCGTGAAGATTTCCCCGGTTCCACCTCCATTCTCGATGGAATTCAGGCAGCGGTTAATGCCGGCTCCGGCGCCGTAGAGTTTAATGTCGACGGCGAATACACGACCAAGCCCGATGTTGCCATTGTCGTGTGGGGTGAATCCCCCTATGCCGAAATGCAAGGCGATGTGCAGAACTTGCTCTATAAAGAATCCGCTGGACGCGATTGGGCTCTGCTCAAAAAATTAAAAGCCGAGGGCATTCCGGTTGTTTCGTTATTTTTAACCGGGCGCCCGCTTTGGGTTAACCGGGAGCTCAATGCCTCGGATGCTTTTGTGGTGATCTGGACTCCTGGCACCGAAGGTGCTGGGGTGGGGGATGTGCTCTTCACCGATAGTAATGATCAAATTGTACACCCTATAAAAGGTAAGTTGACGTTTTCTTGGCCGCAAAACCCCGATCAGGTGCCGCTCAATCGCGATGATAAAGACTATGCGCCGCTTTTTGCTTATGGCTATGGTTTGAGTTATGGCGAGACAGACACACTGATCGATGATCTGCCCGAGGAGTACGACGCAAGCTTTGAAGCGCTGGATGAATTGCCGGTGTTTAATCGTCGCCCTATTGATCCGTTCAGGCTAATGCTTGAAGGGTGTAAGAACGACTCCGTCATTATGACGGGCAATTACGCGCAAACCACCAGTGTCACGGCCACCGCCGTGGATCGCGACATGCAAGAAGACACGCGCAGGGTGGTTTGGAACGGCGAAGGTGAAGGCTCAGTGGCACTGGGCAGTCGCGATCGCCAGGTGCTGGTGGATTATTTAGACAACAATGGCGCATTGGTCTTTGAGGTAAGAGTCGACAGCGCGCCGTCTGCACCTGTCATGCTGCGCTTGGGCTGCGGTCCTAACAGTAACTCTGATTTGGATATCACTGACACCATTAGCTCGCTGGCCGGTACAGGTTGGGCGCAGGTAGTGGTTCCGGTTGCACTGTTCCCAGATGTCGGCTCTGATTTCGGTTTGGTATTGCCGCCGGAAGAGTTCTTTTACCGAATTTTACAACCCTTTACCCTGGTCACCAGCGGCACTTTAGATCTGCGTTTTTCTTTTGTTCAAATAAAAAAGGATATGGCAGGCAAGGCTATCGAGGTGAGCAAGTCCTAACTTAGCCCCCGCTAATAAGCCGTATGCAGCCCATAACCTTTGTTGTGGGCTTGATAAACCCCCCGAAATAGCTACCATAGCCTCGCTTACAATCCGCCCAAGGTTGGGCCGTACCATCTGGATTGCAACTTTTGGCCGCCTATAACGTCTAATATAAGTTAAGCGTTACGGACCCCGTAAAGGCTCATATAAACTGAGCTGCGGCAACAAATTACGACAACCAGACGCAGTAAAAGCGAATAGATTATGGTAAAAGTCCGCCAAGATCATCCCATTGCCGAGGATGGCAGTGTCGATATTGATGCCTGGTTACACAGGTTGGAAGGCATTGAGCAACAACCGCCCGCGGCCCTAAGCGAAATTAAGCGCGCCGGCGAGCTGTGTCAGAGTGTCGATACGCTGCCCAGTGTGGCGCCACATCGCTGGGGGGAAGGCGTTAGTTGTTTTCGAATTGGCCTGGAAATGGCCGAAATCCTCGCTGATCTGCAGTTAGATCAAGATACCCTCGTTGCCGCCGTGCTTTACCGCGCGGTGCGCGAAGAGAAACTGACCCTTAAAGAAGTTGAGAGTCAGTTTGGTGAAATGGTTGCCAAGCTCATTAAAGGCGTACTGCGCATGGCCGCTATCGCCTATCAACGGTGCGAGTCGGAAGAGCGCGTATTCGGCAAACAGTCCGATGAGCAGGCCGATAATATCCGCAAAATGCTGGTGGCCATGGTGGATGACGTTCGCGTCGCCCTGATCAAACTGGCCGAGCGCACCTGCGCCATCCGTGCCGTTAAAACCGCCTCGCCAACCCGGCGTCGCCAGGTTGCCCGCGAAGTGTCCGATGTGTATGCACCACTCGCCCATCGCCTTGGTATCGGCCACATTAAATGGGAATTAGAAGACCTCTCTTTCCGGTATCTGGAGCCTGCCGATTACAAACGAATTGCTTCGCTGCTGGATGAGCGTCGCATTGCGCGCCAGGAATACATTGAGCAGGTGCTAAGCCTGATTCGAACGGAGCTGACCGACGCCAATATTGACGGCGAAGTGGCCGGTCGCGCCAAGCATATTTACAGCATCTGGCGCAAAATGCGCCGCAAAGGTATCGGTTTTTCTCAGGTTTACGATATTCGTGCCGTGCGCATCTTAGTGCCCAGCGTGCGCGACTGTTACACCGTTTTAGGCATTGTGCACAGTTTATGGCGCAACATCCCGCACGAGTTTGACGACTATATCGCCTCGCCCAAAGAAAACGGTTATCGCTCTTTGCACACCGCGGTCATCGGCCCCGAAAATAAAGTGTTGGAAATTCAGGTGCGCACCTTTGCCATGCATGACGAAGCCGAGCTCGGCGTGTGTGCTCATTGGCGCTATAAGGGCACTGACACCCACAGTGAGCAAGATGGTTACGAGCAAAAAATTGCCTGGTTGCGTCAAGTGCTCGAATGGCACGATGAACTCGGGGGTGACAGCGAACAGCTACAGGACGATTTAAAATCCTTCGATCAGGATCGCATTTACGTCTTTACCCCTGAGGGGCATGTGGTGGATTTGCCTCATACCGCCACACCGCTCGATTTTGCCTACCGTATTCACACCGATGTGGGCCACCGCTGCCGCGGGGCCAAGGTAAATGGCCGTATCGTACCGCTTAATTATCATTTGAATACTGCCGATCAGGTCGAGATTTTAACCGGCAAGCGCGAAGCGCCGAGCCGCGATTGGCTGTCGCCGGCCTTGGGTTACGTCAATACCGCCCGCGCTCGCGCCAAAGTTCAGCACTGGTTTAAGGTGCAGGCGCGCGACGACAATATAGCGGAAGGGCAGGCATTGCTGGATCGCGAGTTTAAGCGCATTGCCGTGCACGATTTTGACTTTGATGCCTTGGCGCAAAAGCTGAACATGCATTCGCTGGACGATCTTTACGCCGCGGTTGGTGCCAGTGATATCGGCGTTGGGCAGGTGTTAAGTGCGGCCCAGCGGTTAATCGATGCGAAAAACCCCAAGCAAGATGTCATTCCGTTTAAAGCCAAATCACCCAAAAAGAAAAAAGACTCCGATGTCTTTATCGAAGGGGTGGGCAACCTGCTGACTCAAATAGCCACTTGCTGTACCCCGGTACCCGGGGACGCGATTACCGGTTACATTACCCTGGGGCGCGGGGTTTCAATACATCGCTCCGATTGCAGCAACTTACTACAACTGCAATCCGATGAGCCAGAGCGAATTATCACCGTTGATTGGGGCGCGACTCCGCAAAGCAGTTACTCGGTGGACGTTATGATTGAAGCCTACGATCGCACAGGCTTGTTGCGGGACATCACCTCATTGCTGGACCACGAAAGTATTAACATCAGCGCTATGCAAACCCTGTCCGATAAGCGCAAAAACACAGTGGACATGCAAATTACCGTGGAAATACGCGGCTTTGAAGAGCTCAGCCGGGTGCTGACTCGCCTGAATCAATTGCCCAATATTGCCACGGCCCGAAGGAAGCTGTGAGCTAGCGGCACGCATTACGCCGGACGCCGATAAAACCGGACGCCGCGCTTGACGGATTGTAAAGCTCACGCAAAAATTGTCCAGCGTCCAGCGTC
>NZ_JAUOQM010000035.1:70586-110869 GCF_030547685.1 Gilvimarinus sp. 2_MG-2023
TCCAGCGTCCAGCGTCCAGTTAAATAGGAATCCCTATGTCATCCACAACCTACACCCTAAACGACCTCATCTACTTAATGCAGCGCCTGCGCGACCCTGTCGACGGTTGCCCTTGGGATGTAAAGCAAAGCTACCAAACCATCGTGCCCTCGACCATTGAAGAGGCCTACGAGGTGGCCGACGCTATTGAGCGTGGAGATCTGGATCACTTAAAAGAAGAGTTAGGTGATTTACTGTTTCAGGTGATTTTTTACAGTCAGCTGGGGGCAGAGGAGCACCGCTTTGATTTCCATCAGGTCGTCGATACTCTGGTGGCCAAGCTGGTACGCCGTCATCCCCATGTGTTTCCCGATGAGAGTTTGCGTGAGCGCTACGGTGACCGACCGGCAGAGGAAGCCGAGATTAAGCAGCGCTGGGAAGACATTAAACAAGAAGAGCGTGAAGCCAAAGGCGTGCGTGGCACGCTGGACGATGTTCCACTCAATCTACCGGCTTTAACCCGGGCGGCCAAATTACAAAAACGCGCCGCTCGTACCGGATTTGACTGGGAGGATGTACAGGGCCCTATTGCCAAAGTGCGAGAAGAGCTGCAAGAAGTAGAACAAGCATTGGCTGCTGGCAATATGCAGGCGGTGGAAGAAGAAATTGGCGACCTTTTGTTTGCCGTGGTGAATATCAGTCGTACCTTAAAGCAAGACCCAGAAGGCACATTGCGCCGGGCCAATCAAAAATTTGAGCGCCGTTTTCGCTATATAGAAGCAAACGCCTCTGAGTCCCTGGCAAGCATGACTTTGCCAGAAATGGATAGGCTGTGGGAGCAAGCTAAATCTCAAGGTTTGTAGTTTGCGACAGAAGTATTGTCGTCTCGACTTGATGTCAGTAAGCCTCGGTTGTCGACCGCCATTTTCTTAAGGTAAATAGCCACAGAGGCTCTAAATACAGGGCTGTCTCGGTTGACGCTCGCCTATTGTGGTTGGCTATCGGGTGAGCTTTTCTAATAGAAAGCTGTGGGCGCGCCTGTCGTGTGAATTAGCTATAGTGTACTGGGGATACTCGCAGAATAAAGGAGTCTGAGTGACAGACTTTCGACAAATAAAGCCCGGCTTTTACGATAAAAGTAAGCGCAGTATTAAAATCTCAGTGTCCGAGCTGAGAGTGGGCATGTATGTGTCTAAATTAGACCGCGATTGGTTAGATACCCCCTTTTTAATGCAGGGTTTTTTGTTGGAATCACAAGGCGATATTGAAACTGTTGCCGAGTATTGCCAACATGTTTGGGTGGATGCGGTTGAGCCTACATGGGTGCCCCCTGAAGAGCGCGGTGAATTAGGCTCGGCCAGAGCCAAAACCACTTACATTAAAAAGATCTCTGCCGAGGATGAGCATCGCCAGGCAACGGGTGTTTTCCGCGAGGCTCGACGTCTGACCAAATCGCTGGTGGATGATATTCGTCTCGGCGGCACTATCAACAACGAACAGGCTAAGGCCACCGTAAAATCCTGTGTCGATAGTATCTTACGCAACCCCGATGCTTTGTTGTGGATGACTAAGATTCGCAATCAGGACAATTACACCGCCGAGCATTGCCTTAATGTGTGTATCCTCGCCATCGCTTTTGGTCGCCACCTAGGGCTGAGTGAGGCCGAGCTGGAAACTCTGGGGCTGTGTGGCTTGTTACACGATGTAGGTAAAATGCGCATTCCCGATGAGGTGCTTAATAAGCCCGGCAAGCTGAGTCCAAAAGAATGGAAGCAAATGAAGGCGCATGTGATTCATGGTCGCAATCTTTTACTGGCTTCACCTGGCGTTGCCAATGCTGCGGTGGATGTAGCCTACAGTCATCACGAGCGCATGGATGGCAATGGTTATCCGCGTAAACTAACCTCGGCCGGCATTTCAGAGTTTTCCCGAATTATCTCAATTGTTGATGCCTACGATGCTATGACGGCCGAGCGTTGTTACGCTCCGGCCATTACTACTACTCAAGCCTTAAAAAACATCTATCAAGATCGCGCCACTCATTTCGATGAGCGTTTAGCCTTGGCTTTTATTAAAAGTGTTGGACTGTATCCACCGGGTAGTATCGTTGAGTTAAAAAATGGTTATATCGGTATCGTGCTAGAGGCCAATAAACGCTACCGCCACCTGCCAAAAGTGATTTTGCTAAGCCAAGGTGGCGAGGCTCTGCCGCGAGAAAAAATTATAGATTTAGAACAGGTCGAGTCAGGTAAATTGGATGATCAGCACCTTATTCGCGATACTTTAGCCGATGGTGCTTATGGTATTTTTGTACAGGATTACCGCGAAAAAGGCCTGGTTTTTAGAGGTTGATGCGTGTTTAATAGTTTTTATTGCACCATAAGCGGTGAGCCTGCTCAACAACCAAAGCGTGCCTTTTTGCCAGTGCCTTGCGGTCATCGTCATAGCCGCCACCGATAACCGTAGCAACAGGTATGGCATAACTTTTACATATTTCCAGCACGCGGTAATCGCGCTCGCCAATTCCTTTCTCACTGATGTTCAGCAAACCTAAAGGATCTTGTGTGTAAATATCAACCCCGGCATCGTATAAAATTAAATCCGGCTGTTCGGTTTTAATTAACGCCGTGAGAGTCTGAGTAAGAACCTCTAAATATTCGGTGTCATTGGTGCCCTTGGCGAGTGCAATATCCAAATCACTGATCGCTTTGCATGCAGGGAAGTTTTTTTCGCAGTGAATGGAGCAAGTGAATGCTTGAGGCTCGCTGGCAAGTATGGCAGCCGTGCCGTCACCTTGGTGTACGTCGCAATCGAAAATTAACACCTTCCGCGCTTTATTTTGCGCCAGTAGCGTTTGTGCGGTTATAGCCAAATCATTCAATATACAAAACCCAGAGGCAAAGTTGTAATGGGCATGATGTGTTCCGCCGGCAAGGTGGCAGGCAATGCCGTTGCTCAGTGCTAAATGCGCTGTTAATAAAGTTCCGTTAGGTGATATAAGCGTGCGCTTGCGAAGGGCTTCGCTCCAGGGTAAACCCATACGGCGAACTTCTTGTGGCGATTGTTCGTTGTGGCAAAAGCGGCGCACATAATCGGGGCAGTGAGCACTGTGTAAAATCTTCGCACTTGCTTGGCCGGGCCGAAATGTATTGTTTGGGGTCAGTATTCCACGCTCTGCTAAATAGGTGTTCAGCAAGGCAAACTTTTCCATAGGGAATCGATGCCGTCCGGGAAAGGGAAAAGAATAGGCCGGGTGGGTAACAAGGGGGATGGACATTTGCTGACTACGGCTCAGGAGGTTTTTCCGATTATAGCAGGTGTTGTCGATTAGGATTCAGTGATTTTTTGAGTGTCCAAAGCTCAGTGTTGTCGTTTATTCTCTTTGTATAAAAACGAGTGCTTTCTGTCGGTATGGATTGAACGTTGAGTGAGTCTTGCGTACAATGTGCGAAGGAATTGCTGTCACGATAGGGATGTTTTCTCCACATGGTAAAACCCCTCTTTAAGCTAATTTTCGCTGCTGGCGAGTCATCAGCGGCGGCTTGTTCGTGCTCGGCATTTCTATTTTATTATTATGGATGATTGATGGAGTGGTTATGTTTCAAATTCGTACTTTTCTCTTAGGTTGTTGCGCGGTATCAGCCCTGGCTGCATGCGGCAGCGGGTCTTCTTCCGACAACACAACCAATTCTTCAAGCTCGCAACCAGTATCCTCCTCTGGCTCAAGTTCAGATGACTACAGTGCAGTTGTAGGGCTGTACGATGTGAGTAATGGTGATGACGAGCAGTACTATTATATTGCTGCGGACGGCCTGTTCACCGCCTATAACTACTTGGGCGATAGTGTCGATAATGGCAATAACTGTTATCGTGAAGCGACAGGTGCTGAGGCAAATGCGGAGATCACGGGGCAAACGCTAACCGCAAAAGCGGATGGTAACTTTGCGATTGATGTGGCCGGTACAGAGCTGGTGTTTGAGATGGTGGGTGGCGAAATATCGCGTCTAACGACTCCTCAGTTTAGTTCGGGTGGCTCTATGTATGTCACCTTAAACGGAGCAAAAGTTCGTATTACCACCAATACGACCGACACGCCGGCCATTGCAGATATTCAAGCGATGATCTGTAATTAAGCCTGGTTAAGCCCCCGCGCTTAAGGGCGCTGGGGCTTTTGGTGTTGGCGTTACGGTGCAGCGTTAAGCGCGATGACGGTTAGCGCCCCGGCTTTTGATATTCGATCTTTTCAATATAATAAACCTGCTCGCCCTGTTCGTTGCGTATTACAACTTCGTCGTCCACTTGCTTTTTGAGCATGGCGCGCGCGAGCGGAGAGTCCATACTAATCTTACCGTCTTGCACATTAAACTCATCGGGCCCGACGATGCGGTAACAAACCGTGTTGCCATCTTCGCTTTCCAGTGTAACCCAGGCGCCAAAGTACACTCGAGTTGTATCGTCTGGAATGCGCTCAACGATCGTGAGCGCTTCTAACCGCTTGGTTAAAAAGCGCACGCGCGAGTCGATTTCTCGCAGTCTTTTTTTGCCGTAAATATAATCGCCGTTTTCGGAGCGGTCACCGTTTTTAGCCGCCTCGTGTACCACATCGGTGACCTTAGGGCGCTCAACCTTCCACAGCTGACGGACCTCGGCGCGCAATACTTCGGCCCCTTCGGGCGTAATATAGGTGGAGCCTTTGGGGCGCGGGGCTCGCCATCTACCCACGATTAACCCGCCTCTGTCAGTTGTAAATGCTTGATGTAAAAATTGAGTTCTCGGCCAAAGGCCTCTTCAATAGCGTCGGCGCTGCGAAAGCCGTGGCCTTCATCGGCAAAAGTCACATATTCGGTAGCAATGCCTTTTTCTTGTAACGCCTGCACCATTTTTTCGGCTTGCGCGGGCGGTACAATTTTATCTTTTAAGCCCTGTAAAAAAATCACCGGGCAAGTAAGCTGATCGATATGATGCAATGGTGAGCGCTGTTGGTACACCGATTGTTGTTCGGGGTAGGGGCCAATGAGCGAGTCTAAATAGCGCGACTCAAACTTGTGGGTGTCATCCGCCAGAGCCGATAAATCGCCAATGCCATAGAGGCTGGCACCCGCGGCAAAGGTGTCGGTAAACGTGAGCGCTGCCAGTACGGTATAACCTCCGGCGCTGGAGCCGCGAATAATCAACTTGTGTTTGTCGGCCAAGCCTTGATCCACCAAATGCTGTGCACCACTGGCAACGTCAATCACGTCAGTAACACCCCAGTTTTGTTTTAATCGGTCGCGATAGGGGCGGCCGTAGCCGGTACTGCCACGGTAATTAACATCTAACACGGCAAAGCCGCGCGAAGTCCAAAACTGAACCTTGTAGTTAAGCGCGGCGCTGGTGGCGCCCGTGGGTCCGCCGTGACAAATAACCAACAGCGGCGGCTTTTGATTATCCGCTCCGCAGTATTCGGGATTAACCGGCGGGTAGTAAAACCCATGGCAGGTTTCGCCATCACTGGTGGGGAATTCAATGGCCTGGGCGGCACTAAAATATTCGGCATCCACTAAGTCTGCCTGTGAGCGGCGCAGCATTTGCAATGGGGGCGCCGCTTTGTGGCCGATGGACTGGCTTAGCAAGTGGTAAAGGCTGCTTGTGCGCTCGGTGCTGGCGCCGAGAAATACAACGTGATCAGAGTTGGCGGCTAGTGCACTGATGTCCGTAAGTGGTGTTGCCAGAGCGCTGAATTTAAAGCCTCGGTTGGTCTTGTTACGAGTGATCAATCCCAGTGACCACAAGCCATTTTGGCTAAAGCAGCAGATGATTTTATCGTTATCGATAAAACTGTATGTCGACATGCCAAACACCCATTGTGGGGTGGCGAACTCGGCCTCCATCGCGACAATGTTGCGGCTATGTTCCCCGTCAAAGTGGTGCAGGTTCCACCAGCCATTGGTGTCGCTAACGTAAAACAGTTCGCCCTCTGGGCTCCAGCTGGGCTGAAAAATAGAGGCTTTGTGCTGGTCGGTAATGCTGTCTGCTTTGTTGTTGGCGATATTGCCGGCAATAATCCGTGCATTATTTAATTCGCCATTATCTGCTACATCGGCCAAGTGCAGTTGAGTGCTATCCCAGGGCATATTGGGGTGCGTCCAGGATAGCCACGCCAGAGTGCGCCCATCCGGGCTAAGGCGTGGGTTGCTGTAAAAGTCCTCGCCGGTTATCAGAACGGTGGGCGCGTGTTCACCGGTGGTGTCAATGGCAACAATGTCGGCACGTTCCTCGCCTTGACCACTGTGGTCTTCGCGTACTGCGATTAAGCGCTGGCGGCTTGGGTCGTAACTAAAATCGGTATAACGATATGGCCCGGTATCGGTGAGAGCCACAGGGGTGAGTGAATGTCCCTGTCGCAGCGCAATTTTATACACCCGTTCGTCTTGATCGAAAACCGCAAATACCGCCTCTGGAGTGGCCAAATAAGCCGCCCCGCCATACTCGTGTGCACGTGACCGTACACTGGCGCTGGCATCCAAAAGCTCGCGCACTTCGCCACCTAAGCGTTGTTGCATCAGCACGCTGCGCCCGCCCTCATCGGCTCGCGTTTCAATCCAGTACACGGTTTGTTCGCAAACCTGCGGATCAGACAAACGCAGTGCGTTGCTGGTGAGTGTGCTGGCTGAAATAGGCGAGGGCCAAGTGCCAAAGGGCTGTGTATGCCGGTTGCGGTCAGTGCTCATAATTCCCCAGTGTTGTGTTACTAATGGGTTGAAACACTACCCATTGTCCGGCCGCTACGCAAGCATAGCGCCATTGTTTTAGTCGCAATGCTTGCCCCAATAAATGCCGCTGAGGTTTAATGCGGTTATGACAGATGAGATTCAGCAGCGGTTGCAACAAGTGCTTCACTCCCAGCCATCACGGCGTTGGTTAGTGGGCTTTAGTGGAGGGTTAGACTCCACGGTGCTGCTGCACGCTTTGCAATCGCAGGTCGGAGGACAAGCCGTGATGGCAGTACACGTCAACCACGGTTTGTCGGCCAACGCCGATACTTGGCAAGCACACTGCCAAGCGCAGTGCCAAAGCTTAGGCGTTCATTGGGTGGTGGAAAAAGTCCAATTAACGGGTTCGGGGGCCATTGAAGAGCGCGCCCGCAATGCGCGGCTGGCCGTGTTTGCCAAGTTAATGGATCCAGGCGACGGCTTGCTGTTGGCCCACCACCGTCAAGATCAGGCGGAAACTGTGTTATTTCGGTTGTTGCGCGGCGCCGGTGTGACAGGGCTTGGGGCTATGCGATGGTCGCGCCCCTTCGCAGCCGGCCACATCAAGCGACCTCTGCTGGGGGTAGATCGGGCCGCACTGCAGGCCTATGCCGAGCGCCACAAGTTAAGCTGGGTGGAGGATGAATCCAATACCGACACCACTTTTGATCGCAACTATTTGCGCCGCACGATACTGCCCGCATTGCGCAAGCGCTGGCCATTGGCCGATCAAAACCTAGCGCTGGCTGCCCAGCACTGCCAAGAGGCCGACCTGCTTTTGCAGGAGTTGGCTCAGCTCGACCTGAGCACTCTGGCTGAGCGGCAAGAGCCAATGGGCGTATCGGTGGCGCTAGAGCCACTGCTCGGCCTTAGCGAATCGCGCCGGCGAAACTTGCTGCGCCATTGGTTGCGCAGTCGATTGGGCGAAACCGTTGGTGCGCAACTGCTGGCCGATATCCAATCGCAATTGCTCTGTGGCCAAAATGGCCACGCGCAAGTGGGCAATAAAAACCTGCTCTTGGGGTGTTTTCAGCAGCGTTTATATGCTTTAAGCGCGCCATTGCAGTGGCAGCCATCGGCACAGGTTGCGGCTCCAGAGCCGACTATTGCCTGGCAGCAACCAGAGCAGGTATTACTGTTGCCAGGCGGCGATTATCTGCAGTGGGTTGACGCCCAGGCCGATACGTCAAGGGCGTTGTGGGGCAGGGCACTGGCGCGCAAGCACATGGGGCGTAACATTGTGGTTGATTGGCGTCGCGGGGGGGAGCGCTGTCGCCCGGCAGGCCGAGGGCACTCGCAGGGGCTGAAAAAGCTGCTGCAAGAGCAACCTTTACCCATTTGGCTGCGGGCTCGGGTGCCCTTAATTTATATTGATAATGAGCTGGCGGCCGTGGGGGACTTGTGGGTCTGTGAGGCCTTTGCCGCGGCCGCCGATGAACCCGCGGCTAATTTAAAGTGGGAATTCCCCTGTGTGACACTCGACGCTGTTTGAAACCTCTCTTTTTGATTGAGCCCGAGTTCGCTTTCTGGTATTCTGGCGCCCCATCTATGGGCCTGAAGTAAAGGCTCTATAAGCACCTTCCCTCAGCCTCTGAAAAGCCCTTAAATTTGGGCAACTAAGGCAAAAGGTGTGCTGCGAGTGTGCCGGTATTGCCCGCCACTCTCCCTACGATTTCTCTAACGCTTAAGCTCTACAAGGCTATACATGACGCGATATATTTTCGTTACCGGTGGTGTGGTTTCCTCGCTGGGTAAAGGCATTGCCTCGGCCTCTTTGGCCGCCATTTTGGAATCCCGTGGCGTAGCGGTCACCATCATGAAACTCGACCCCTACATTAATGTGGATCCGGGCACCATGAGCCCGTTCCAGCACGGTGAGGTGTTCGTCACCCAAGACGGGGCCGAAACCGACCTCGACCTGGGTCATTACGAGCGCTTTATTCGCAACCGGATGACTCGCCGCAACAACTTTACTACCGGTCGTGTTTACGAAACCGTGCTGCGCAAAGAGCGCCGCGGCGATTATTTGGGCGGCACCGTACAGGTGATTCCCCACATTACCGACGAAATTAAACGCCGAATTCTCGAAGGCGGACGCGATGTCGATGTGGCACTGGTTGAAATTGGTGGCACTGTAGGTGATATCGAATCTCAACCTTTCCTCGAGGCTGTGCGTCAGCTCAAGGTCGAGTTGGGGCCACAACACGCCATGTTGGTGCACTTAACACTGGTGCCCTATATTGCCACCGCTGGTGAAACCAAAACCAAGCCAACCCAGCACTCAGTGAAAGAGCTGCGCTCCATTGGTTTGCAGCCCGAAGTTTTGCTGTGTCGCTCTGAAGTCTCAATTGACGATGACTCGCGCCGCAAAATTGCCCTCTTTACCAACGTGCCGGAAAAGGCTGTGGTGCCTGTGCCTGATGCCAACACCATTTACGCGATTCCACGCCTGCTGCACGAGTTTGGTTTGGATCAAATTGTGGTGGATTACCTTAACTTGGAATGCGGCGCTGCGGATTTATCCGAGTGGGATGCTGTGGTTGATGGCAAGCTCAACCCCGAGCAAGAAGTGACCGTCGCCATGGTTGGCAAGTATATGGATCTGCTTGACGCTTATAAGTCGCTCAATGAAGCACTGATTCACGCCGGTATTCATACCCGCACTAAAGTAAATGTGGATTACATCGACGCCGAGCGCATCGAACAAGAAGGCGTGCAAATTCTGCAAAACGCCGACGCCATTTTGGTGCCCGGTGGTTTTGGCAACCGCGGTGTTGAAGGCAAGCTGGAAGCGGTGCGCTACGCTCGCGAAAACAAAGTGCCTTACCTGGGTATTTGTTTGGGTATGCAGTCGGTGGTGATTGAGTTTGCTCGCAACGTGCTGGGTCTTAAAGGGGCCAACAGCACCGAGTTCGATCGCCACTGTAAAGATCCGGTGATTGGCCTAATTACCGAGTGGGTCACCGCCGAGGGCGACGTAGAAACCCGCGATGAAAAATCCGACTTGGGCGGCACCATGCGTTTGGGCGCTCAGGAATGCCGTTTGGTGAAAGACTCGCGCACCCGCGACATCTACTCGCAAGATGTGATTGTCGAGCGCCACCGTCACCGCTACGAGGTCAACAACAACTACGTGGATCAACTGCAACAAGCCGGTTTGAAAATCGGCGGCTGGTCGTCTGACGACACCCTCGTGGAAGTGGTCGAAATTGCTGACCACCCCTGGTTTGTGGCCTGTCAGTTCCACCCGGAGTTCACCTCCACCCCGCGCGATGGCCACCCGCTGTTTACCAGCTTTGTCGACGCCGCCATCAAAGCCAGTAAGTAAGTTGTCTGTGCCCGGTGCGCCGGGCGCGTTCTTCCCTCTGGGCAGAACTTATCACTAAGGATTAAATTTGTGAGCGTAAAAAACGTAAAAGTCGGCGAGATTAACATCGCCAATAACGCGCCCTTCGTTTTGTTTGGCGGCATGAATGTGCTGGAGTCGCGCGATTTAGCCATGCGCACCGCCGAAGCTTACGCCGAAATCACTGAAAAACTCGCGATTCCCTATATCTTTAAAGCCTCCTTCGACAAAGCCAACCGCTCCTCGATTCACTCCTTTCGCGGTCCGGGCATGGAAGAGGGGTTAAAGATATTTCAGGAAATAAAAAGCACGTTTAAGGTGCCGGTGATTACCGATGTGCACGAAATCTATCAATGCGCTCCGGTCGCTGAAGTGGCCGATATCATTCAGCTGCCCGCCTTTTTAGCGCGCCAAACCGACCTGGTGAAAGCCATGGCGGACACCGGTAGCGTGATCAATATTAAAAAGCCGCAGTTTTTAAGCCCCGGTCAAATGAAAAACATCTGCGAGAAATTTCGCGAATGCGGTAACGACAACATCATTCTGTGTGATCGCGGCAGCAACTTTGGCTACGACAATCTCGTGGTGGATATGCTCGGCTTCTCCACCATGAAAGACGTGAGTGGTGGTGCACCGGTGATTTTTGATGTGACCCACTCACTGCAGTGTCGCGACCCTATGGGCGCAGCCTCCGGTGGCCGCCGTCACCAGGTGGCTGAACTGGGCCGCGCCGGAATGGCGGTGGGTTTGGCCGGCTTGTTTCTGGAAGCTCACCCCGACCCGGACAACGCCAAGTGCGATGGCCCCAGCGCCTTGCCGCTGGATAAGCTAGAACCGTTTTTAACACAAATGAAAGCAATTGATGACACAGTTAAGGGCTTGCCCGAACTGGTCATCGATTAACAAAATTTTTTACACACTGTATATTTGAAACGACAATTGGAGCATTTATCTCAATGAGCAAAATTGCTGATATTAAAGCCTTTGAAGTATTGGACAGCCGCGGTAACCCCACCGTTAGCGCTGAAGTGATTCTGGAATCTGGTGCGGTAGGTTCTGCCTGTGCGCCTTCCGGTGCCTCTACCGGTTCACGCGAAGCACTCGAACTGCGCGATGGCGACAAGTCTCGCTACCTGGGTAAAGGCGTATTAAAAGCCGTTGCCAATATTAACGACACCATCAAGCCAATTTTGGTGGGTATGGATGCGACCGATCAGCGCGCGCTGGATAATGCCATGCTCGAAGCCGACGGCACCGAGAACAAATCCAAATTGGGCGCCAACGCCATTTTGGCCGTGTCACTGGCCGCCGCCAAAGCCGCTGCCATCGCCAAAAACGTACCTTTGTACGCGCACATTGCCGACATTAACGGCACCTCTGGCAAATACACCATGCCCGTACCTATGATGAACATTGTTAATGGTGGCGAGCACGCCGACAATAACGTCGATATTCAAGAGTTTATGGTTCAGCCCGTAGGCGCTAAAACCTTTGCCGAAGCCCTGCAAGTAGGTGCCGAAATTTTCCACGCGCTGAAAAAAGTGCTGAACGAAAAAGGCCTGAACACCGCAGTGGGTGACGAAGGTGGTTTTGCCCCTAACCTGCCATCCAACGAAGAAGCGCTGGCTGTTATCGGCACCGCCGTTGCCAATGCCGGTTACAAGCTGGGTGAAGACGTGACCCTGGCTCTGGATTGCGCCGCCTCTGAATTCTACAAAGATGGCGAGTACAACCTGTCGGGCGAAGGCAAAACCTTCAACGCCGAAGGCTTCAGTGACTACCTGGCCGAGCTGACCAACAAATACCCCATCATCTCTATCGAAGATGGCCTGGACGAAAGCGACTGGGACGGTTGGGCTTACCAAACCAAAATCCTGGGCGACAAAATCCAGTTGGTGGGCGACGACTTGTTCGTAACCAACACCAAAATTTTGCAAGAAGGCATCGACAAGAAAATCGCTAACTCGATTTTGATTAAATTCAACCAAATCGGCTCTCTGTCTGAAACTCTGGATGCCATCAAGATGGCGCAAGACGCCGGCTACACCGCCGTTATCTCGCACCGCTCTGGCGAAACCGAAGACACCACCATTGCCGATTTGGCCGTAGCGACCTCTGCCGGTCAAATCAAAACCGGTTCACTGTGTCGTTCAGACCGCGTGTCTAAGTACAACCGTCTGCTGCGTATTGAAGCTGAGTTGAATGGTACTGCGCCTTATAAAGGCCGTGCTGAATTTAAAGCGTAAGCCGCTTTAGATTTTTTGGGTGCACGCTTTTAGCGTGTGCCTGCTAAGAAAGCCCCGTGCTGTTTTTTCAGTGCGGGGTTTTTTTGTTTTGGGGTGGTGGATGGGTACCGTTGGCGCGCAATTCAACCATAAGTGATGTCTATGTCTCTCTTGATAAGTTACTGCTAAGATATGAGCAATTATAGGTTCCACATATAAACTCGGGAGAGTGATGTGAAAAGCATCTTACAGATATTTACCCTCGTTACAGTGTTGTTTGTGAGTGCAGGTATGGCGGTTGCTGACGAGTTTACCCCGCCGCTTGGACTTCCCGTTGTGTCCGATGCCAGGCTGGCGATTAGCGATGCATACGATACGGCGGGTGGTGATAGAGAGGAGTCGATAGCCCGATTTGGAACCAAAGCATCACGCAATGATGTTATTGATTTTTATACCGAGGCTCTCGAAAATGCCGGGTTTGTTATCTATTCGTCGTCTGATAAGGCTGATTATGCCATGATCGCTGCGAAGCGAGATGACGATCGAGTGACGATTTATTATAGAAACCAGAGTGACTGGGTCGAGGCCGATGAGGGCGAGTTCTCCATTAAAGCCGTCTACACTAAGTAGTGATAATAAAAAAATAAAATAGGCTGATATTACAAAAATGGCTCTCATTTTGTGGCACTATCCGGTCCATTTTATGGATGCCACCAACACCTGATACCCCAGTGAATAAGCACTGTGGTTGAGTTAATGGCTGCGGTCTATAGCGAGAAGTGGAACGTGATATAAGTGGGGTCGCGTCAAGATTTTATCCTTTAGCTTTTATATGCTCGATTCCTGAGCGTTGTCTGTAAAATGGGGTCTGAATATTGATATCGAAATTACCAAAGTGGATTGAGGTTGGAGCCTTTGTTCTGACATTGGTGGCCGGCTTTGTAAATGCCGTCGGACTGCTGAGTTTTGAACATCAATCCGTTTCTCATTTGTCTGGCACGGCCACAATCTTTGGGGCGAGTTTTTTAAGTTCGAATTTACAAAGTATTATTCATTTGTTAGGGGTGTTGTTGTCATTTTTGTTTGGCTCATCGATGGCAGGTTTTTTATTGCATGGGTCAACACTTAAGCTTGGTCGACACTACGATACGGTCTTATTTTTAGAAGCATTATTATTATTAGTCACGTTGTGGTTATTATCGAGCGGTTCTTTTTATGGGCATTTTTTTGCTTCGGCTGCATGTGGCCTTCAAAATGCATTGGCAACGACCTATAGCGGTGCCGTTATTCGAACAACACATGTAACAGGAATTTTTACAGATTTAGGTATTATGTTTGGAGAGTTTTGCAGAGGTAAGAGGCTTGATGGGCGTAAGGTAAAGCTTTTTTTAATCATAATAATTGGGTTTATATTAGGCGGGACATTAGGAGCGTTTTTTTATAATAAATATAAATTTCTTTCGCTGTTGCTTCCTTCGGGTGTATGTTTATTTATGGCCGTGGTTTATTTTATGTATGTAAAAATAACGAAATAAACCAAAGGTAAGCAATGCTATAGATGCATAGGGGCGACGATTATTGCTTCGTCGCCAGAATTTTTAGGTGGAAGAAGGTGAAAAGGAGTGTCACCAATAACGAAACCAGATTATACCCTGATGCCAATGTGGATTCTGTCGTCCGAGTGATAAAAACTATAATTGGGCCCTAATTGTCGATGTCTAATTTAATTTACAAGGATTGTTAACGTGAAAGGTGATGAATAGGATTTCAGGCCAGAAGCTCTTTCAGTTATACGGTGTTTATTAACCACAATTCATCGAGTAATGTTATTTTCTAATTCGTGCCGATAAACTCAAGCTTCTTCGGGCTCGCTATCAAATAGATGTTTCAGGAATTATTGGTGTTTTTAGAAAAATCCTAATGTTGAGCTGGAGGTGGAGCTGGCAGCTAATGAGTGCCAAGCTGGGTAAAAATCTACTGACTATAATTAGAGGTGATTTGTGATGAATTTTTTCAATGTCCGCATAGCCGGGCTTGTGTGTTTTCTTGCAGCCGGTTCGGCATCGGTTCTTGCAGCCAGTTTGCCTGACGGTGAAGGGCGCGATTTGGTTGAGGCGATGTGTTCTGGTTGCCACGGTGCCGATAAAATCACTCACAGTTTGGGTTATACCCGCGATGGCTGGCTTAGGTTGACTGGCACGATGATTGATTTGTCGGCCGACCCCGAGCGCCGGGGCGCTATTGCGGATTACCTCGCCAAGCATTTTCCGCCCAATGAGCAGCGGGCCCCGACGCTTGTTGAGGGCGATACCGAAATTAGTTTTCACGAGTGGGTGGTGCCGACCCTTGGCCAGCGCTCGCGCGATCCGGTACAGGCACCGAATGGCACGATTTGGTGGGTCGGTCAGTGGGGCGATATTGTCGGTAAAATTGATCCCGCCACCGGTCAGATGCACGAGTACGACCTTCCTGCTGGCACCAAGCCGCATTCGGTGACTATCGACAGTGATGGCGGTGTTTGGGTGATGGGCAATAAAAATGCCACAGTGGTTTTGCTCGACCCCGACAGTGGCGATATGAAAACTTACCCTATGCCGGACCCAGATGCACGGGACCCTCATACGGGTGTGTTCGATGCCAAGGGCCAACTCTGGTTTACTCTGCAGCACTCAAATATGGTTGGCCACCTAAACCCCGCAACGGGTGATATCCGGCTGGCGACTATGCCGACGCCCAACTCGCGGCCATACGGTATAAAAATCGATGCCTCGGGCGCACCCTGGGTAGCCTGTAATGGCAGTAACTGTTTGGTCAAGGTTGACCCAAAGACAATGGCGCTAACAGAAATTAAACTGCCCCACGAGGACACTAGGGTTCGTCGTCTTGATATAGCCGAGGATGGTATGATTTGGTACGTCAACTCAGGCCGCGGGCGGCTGGGGCGCTATAACCCTGCCAGTGAAGGGATTACAGAGTGGCCCTCGCCCAGCGGGCCCAAGTCTCACCCCTATGCGTTAGCAGTGCTGGATGGTGTGGTGTGGTATAACGAGTCTGGCATGCGTCCCGATCCTTTGGTGCGCTTTGACCCCGCGAGCGAGACTTTTCAAAGCTGGCCAATCCCTACGGCCGATATTTACGCTGGTATTGTACGCCACATGCGCCCCACTCGCGAGGGCGATATGCTTATCCACCAGAGTGCGACCAACCGTATTATCCGCGTCGACATTGGTGATTGAGTGAGGGCGATCAAGTGAGCATTTGAGCTTAATCGATTAAGTCGCTACGGTATCAGCTCTTGAGTATGTGGCGGCGCGCCTGGCGCACTTATTGTGAGCGCTGCTATCGACTTTTTGTAGGGGAGCCTATAGGCATCTGTTCTGTTTGTTTTGTTCAAGGGCTTTTTTCGGGTGAGGCCGGTTAAGTCCTTTTTGTAGTGGCTTATAGTAAAGAGGCTGGGTCGGCTGTGTGGTGTTGCTCGTGCGACTCACTGAATATGGCGCGATCGCGGCCTTGCGCTTTGGCCAGATAGAGCGCTTTATCCGCGCGTTTTAGCCAGGCATCTTCGGTGGTGACTGGTGTCCATAGTGCCACGCCAATCGAAACGGTTATTTCTTTTCCGTCAGGTGTTTTTAAATCTTTGTTGATAGCCGATCTTAAATTATTGATAAATGTATGATGTTGATCGTGTATCTGATGAATTAGCAGTACGAATTCTTCCCCACCAAATCGGTAAAGCTGGTCGTGTTGGCGTATATTAGATTTAATTAAGGCAACAAAGTGTTGTAGAACTTGATCGCCAGCTGCGTGACCGTATTGATCATTGACTGACTTAAAGTGATCCAGATCTAGTAGTGCTAGTAATGGCCGGGTGTTATCGCGCTGAGAGGTGGATATTACCGATTTAATATCTGAGCTCAAGGCTCGTCGATTTAACGCACCTGTGAGGGCGTCTACAGTATTTAGGGTTTCTAGTAGTTTAAATTGTTTCTCGCTGTGACTGGTATAGACAAAGGTGCTTAGCGATAGCATTAAGATTGTGACAACGTAGGAGGAAAGTGAGATAGTCGAGAAAATATCGGACAGGGTCAGTAGGCATATCCCGGCAGCCAAATTAATGCCGAAGGCCTCAATCGGTTTTACCAGAATAAAGGTGCTGGCGAATACAGGATAAACCCAAAGAAAGCTATCCATACCGTTGGCAATGACTATAGCCACCACTCCAGCATTAATAAAAACGGCCAGTATCGCACTGACTAAACGGATGTTTTTCGACTGGTGGGCGTAGGCTACCAAGACCAATAAACCAATAACTAACACTATATCAATGATTGCTGCAGTAAAATTTCTTTCTAAATACCGCATTACCGCAAATGGAAAAACTCCTAATATGGCAACTGCACTCAGTAACCACATTAGTGACAATTGATATTTCTCTTGCAATTGGTTGATCATGATATCGTTCACATCTAAATCATTAATTATGCCTTTCAAGAAGATAAATTAACAGTCATATATGATTATTTTAGTGTTAATACGTCAAGTAAATCTACTTAGTAGAGTGGCCGCCGGGCTAAATTAGGTCAGGGGGCGAGTTTTTATATTTCGTCATGCTAATTGAAGAAATCGCACCTTAGCTCCATACGTTGTAGGGGCTTTATCATACTTATAGGGCGGGTATCGATTATTGCAGAAATGTCATAATTGCTTAGTCATGTCACTGTCTGCTAAGCGTTGGTGGTATTTTGTTAGTCGTTGGCGCTTTATTTTCTCTCTTTACCTTATGGATTTCATTTTTCTACAATAAAGATATTTATGGTTTTTCTGGACGGCTTTAATTGTGTTTGTCATTGGATTTTTGGTGTTGTTAAGAAGGAGGGGGCGAAGATTTTTGATGGGTGGGTGTCGTATTAATCTGTGTGTTGAAAATAAACTATTTCAATTTTTAATAGATTTATTTATTTATTTGTTTGATTTTTTTGTCATATTTTATTTGTAATTTTTAAGGATAATTTTATCGTTAACATTTGTTCTTGAAGTGAAATTTATAATTCCTGTGAAAGTTTTATTGGTTGTTTATTTAAATATATTAATTTTATGTGTGCGTTAGTCTATTCTTTGTATGTCGACTGTATCGTTAACATTTCGGATGTAATTCACATCAAAATCTTAAATAAATACGTTATATATTCAATTAAATTATTATGGTTTTTAGCTTTGATAATTTAATAAATTATTGTAAAAAAATAAATAATGATTAATGAGACAAAATTTGAATTTATTGAGAATGATGTCTCAATTGTTATTTTAATGATTTGATTTTTCCCTCCTTGAGAACCTCAATGTGGCTCTGTAGATGTGCGTCGTTTTGCCGCGGCTGAAACTTAACTGTTTCAAGGTTTATTAAGCACATATAAGAATAAGACAATTTTATTCCTATAATTCTAACCAAGGTCGGAGTCTGTTATGCGTTATTCAACTCTTCTTTATGGAAGCATTGCATTTTTAGTTTCATCTGGAGCTTTCTCTCATGGTCTAATGTCTGATCCCGCATCGCGCAATTGGCTTTGTGGTGCTGTCACTAAGCCAGATCAAGCTCAGCCGGGCAGTGCTTGTGCCCAAGCTTTTGCCGAGGATTTTAATGGCGGCTATCAGTTTATGAGTGTGTTAAGCCATGATGTGGGGCGAAAAGGTGTGGAGCCTATTCCCGAAAATGTCTGTGGTTTTGACAGTGAAACCTGGAGTGGTAGTGCCACGCCTTGGGATATGCCTATTGACTGGCCCACTAACTCGATAAGCTCTGGCGAGAAAACCATTACCTGGGATATCTCATGGGGGCCGCATTTTGACGACACAGAAGAGTTTCGGTATTGGATTACTAAACCCGATTTTGAATACACCATTGGTCAAGCCCTGTCGTGGAATGATTTCGAAGACGAAGCGTTTTGTGTTCTGAATTACGATGACAGTAATCCAGAGGCGAATCCAAACGTGGTTCCTGATAAAGGCAATGCTCTATTCCATACAACCTGTGATATCCCTGAACGCGATGGTCGTCACGTGATTTATGGGGAGTGGGGGCGCAATCACTATACTTTCGAGCGTTTTCACGGCTGTATAGATGTTGCTTTTGATGGCGGTGTAGGCCCGATTGCTGTTGAGGCTGACATACAGGCAACCCCCGATGTGACCACTATAACGGGTGCAGGACAGGTATCTCTTAGTGCGGCGGGCTCTAGTGGCGAAAACTTAAATTATCAGTGGAGTTTAACGCCGGCGAATAACAGTGCCTATAGTTTGAGTGAGGTCGCAGGTGAGCAAACAGTTTTAAATTTAGCCGATACCCAAAGTGAACAAGCGGTGACTGTAACTTTGGAGGTTAGCAACGATGTCAGTGACAGTACCACTTCCATCATCATTAACCACTTACCCGAAGCCGCTTCAAACTGGGATAGCCTGGGGGCTTTAACCGAAGTCGCTCAAGCTTACCCTGCAGGCACCGAAGTTCAACTGCGTTTAGTGTCTGATACTGGTGAAGATATTTATTTACCTCAAAACAGTTTAACTCTATCGGCTCAAACCGGTGCGGCGGATGTATGGCCTCAACAACTGGCGGATGCAGTTAATGCGCTAAATACAGATGTGCAAATTGGCGTTATCGACAGCAATGGTGAAGTATCTTCGGTTGCCAGCGCAACAGAAAACCGCGTGTATGCTCAGTCTCCTTCGCAGTACGCCAGTGCTTTTGTGGTGGTCGATGAACCTTCTTCATCTTCGTCGTCTTCATCCTCTTCGTCGATTCCTTCAGGGAGTTATTGTGATTGGTACGGCACCCCGACACCACTGTGCGAGCAGACTCAAGAAGGATGGGGGTATGAAAACAATACTAGTTGCGTTGCGGTATCTACCTGCCAATCCCAACCTGCACCACACGGAGTTGTAGGGGAGGCTAGCTCTAGTTCGATGAGTAATTCTTCCGATAGTAGTTCCAGTGCGAGTAGTACCAGCTCAACCGGTGATGCGAGCCTAGCTTGTGATTACACCGTCAATAATGCCTGGAATACAGGTTTTACCGCAGAAATTACCTTAACCAATAACAGCGATGAAGCCGTTAGCGGCTGGTCAGTCAATTGGCAGTACACAGGTGACGTGGGTATCAGTAATAGTTGGTCGGCCGATGTCTCGGGTACAAACCCTTATCAGGCTAGTGCCACGGGTCACAATCAAACGATTAACCCGGGCGAGTCGGTCAGCTTTGGATTCCAAGCTTCGGGTGAGTCAGAGACTGTGATTGTTGAGGGCGAACAGTGTCAGTAATAGCCCCTTGCTTGGGTGTGTTTGGCGAGCCTACCGGCTCGTCATCTTTCAGCAGTTAGCTGGATAACTTCAAATTTTTTTACCACTATATCCTTCATGGAGGACGATGTTTTGCAAAATAAAATAACTTCAATAATGAGCGCTTGTGCAGTTGGTGTGCTAATGGCTTCGACAGCTTCCGCGCAAGAACAAAACTACGGTGAGGCCTTGCAAAAATCTATATATTTTTACGAGTCGCAGCAAGCAGGCCCACTACCTGAGTGGAACCGAGTGCCGTGGCGCGGTGATTCTACCCCTGACGACGGGGCGGATGTAGGCCTGGATCTGCGCGGCGGTTGGTTTGATGCCGGCGATCACGTTAAATTTGGTTTCCCTATGGCGGCCACAACAACTCTTCTTGCCTGGGGCGGTGTCGATTACCGTCAGGCCTACGAAGACTCTGGCCAATTACAGCATTTGTTAAACAACCTGCGTTTTGTTAACGATTATTTTATTAATGCACACCCCGAACCTAACGTGCTTTATGGTCAAGTCGGTATCGGCTCGGACGACCACACCTTTTGGGGCCCGGCAGAAGTTGTGCATCATAAAATTCCCGATTCGCGGGTTTCCATGAAAATTGATTTAGATTGCCCAGGCCCCGATTTGGCAGCTGAAACAGCAGCGGCTATGGCGTCCTCCTCTATGGTGTTCGCTCCCAGCGATGCGGGCTACGCTAATACGCTATTAACTCATGCCGAACAATTATTTGCGTTTGCTGAAAATACCACCGGTACCGATGGTGTGGATAACGCTTACTCTAACTGTATTACCGACGCCAAACAGTTCTATAACTCCATCTATGGCGTGTATTGGGATGAGATGGCGTGGGCTGCGGTGTGGCTATGGCGCGCAACTGGCGATGATAGCTACCTAGATAGGGCGCTTTTCTATTACGATAAAATGGGCAACGAAACTCAGTCCGACACGCCGGTGTATACCTGGTCTTTGGGTTGGAATGATAAAGCCTACGCCGTCTATGTAATGCTCGCCAACTTGCTGGGTGATGAGCGTTATCACACCGATGCACAGCGCTATCTGGATCACTGGAGTATTGGTGGTGGTAACCGTACCCCCGGCGGTGTTGTGGTGGTAGATAGTTCCGGTTGGGGTGTCAATCGTTACGCGGCGAATATCGCTTATCTGGCGCTCTACTACGCGGATGCCTTGGACGATACCGATCCGCTTAAAACTCGCTATCAGGATTTCGGGGTAACGCAAATTGATTATATTCTTGGTGAAAATCCCGCTAATCGTAGTTTTTTAATTGGCTATGGCAACGATTATCCAACCAATGTTCATCACCGTGGCTCGCACGGTAGCTGGGCCGATAGCCTGCAGGTGCCAGAGCAGCAGCGTCATATTTTACACGGTGCTGTCGTGGCCGGGCCAGATGCCGACACCAATTACGTTGAAGATCGCGGTGACTACATCATGAATGAAGTCGCGGTTGATTATAATTCCGGCTTTACCAGTGCCGCAGCCGCTATGTTTGCCGATTATGGCGGTTCGCCACTACCCGAGTCACAGTTCCCGCCAGCCGAGGAGCGAGGCGATGACGAGTACTTGATTGGTGCCAAGGTCAATAGCTCTGGCCCTCGCCATGTTGAAATCCGCGCTGTGCTGCAGAACCATAGTACAACGCCGGCCGAGGGGCGTGATGATTTGTCCTTCCGTTATTTTTATGATTTAAGTGAAGTCTATGCCGCAGGCTATACGGCGGATGACGTTACCATGTCTTCGGGGTATTCGCAGGCTGAGTCTATTAGCGACCTGCAACCTTGGGGCGATCCTGCCGAGCATATTTACTATACGGAGGTAAGCTTCGACGGCGACTTAATTTATCCCGGGGGGCAGTCTGCCCATCGGCGCGAAGTGCAATTTCGTGCGTCTTTGCCGACCAATAGCGATGTCAGTGTGTGGGATGACAGCAATGATCCCTCTTATGATTCCGCTTATGCCAGTACATCGGATAATTATGGTTACACCACCGGTTTAATTCCTATTTACGGCGGCTCTGAGTTGCTAGGGGGCGAAGAGCCAAGCGGTGGCTGCGGTGCGGATACCGGCGTAAATTGTCTGCCAGTTGCGCAAGATTTAAACGTTACGACTGAGTTTGAAACCGAACGTGCGATCACCCTTGAGGGCAGTGATGAAGACGGTAGTGTGCAAAGCTACCAAATCGTCTCGGCCCCGCAGCATGGTTCACTCAGTGGTACCGGTGCCAACGTGCTTTATACGCCCGATGCCGGCTTCAGTGGTGCCGACTCGTTTACCTACCGCGTAACCGATAACGCCGGTGATGAGTCTGAACTGGCCACCGTTAGTATTACGGTTGAAGCGGAAGTTGTGCCTAATGTAGCAATTACCTCACCTGCCAATGGCGCCGAGGTTACCCCGGGCAGCGATGTTCAAGTGCAATTTACCCAAGCCAATGCCTCGGGAGTGCGAGTGCGCGTTAACGACATGGTCGTGACCGATGTGACCAGCGGCAATTCATTTACGATAACGGCGCCCAGTAGCGAAGACAGCTTTACGCTGAGCATCACCGCGTTGGATGAAAATGGTGTCGAAACCGAGATTGCCTCAGCGGTGACCTTAAATGCAGTGAGTGAGCCCGCTAACAGTGCGCCGGTTGCCTGTTTCAGCCCACTGAACCCTGAGGTGGACGTGGCTCAATCATTGAGCTTTGATGCCAGCTGTAGCGCTGACCCCGATGGTGATGCACTCAGTTACACTTGGAACTTCGGCAACGGGCAGAGTGCCTCTGGCAGCAGCGCGTCGGTAAGTTACGCCGAAGCTGGTAGCTACACCGTGAGCTTAACAGCCGATGATGGCACTGATAGTGATGCCGCCACCACAGTAGTCACCGTGGGCGACTCTGGTTCTGGTAGTGGTGCACTGTGTGAGTATATTATCAGCAACGAGTGGAACACCGGTTACGTCGGTTTAATACGCATTACTAACCAAAGTAATAGCGTTATTAATGGCTGGAACGTCAACTGGGACTTTACCGATGGCTCTGTGCTTAGCAACAGCTGGAATGCTGATGTTTCCGGTAGCTCACCTTACAGTGCCAGCAGTCTTGGTTGGAACAGCCAAATTCAGCCAGGTGAATCGGTTGAGTTTGGTATGCAGGTGCAAAAAGGTGGCAGCAGTGCGGTTGTACCTAATGTCACCGGTGCAGTTTGTCAGTGAGAAAAAGGCGGGGTTGGTGACAATCCCGCTTGGTAGTTAACGCCGGTGGAGTAGGTAAGCTAGGCCCATAGCCATGCAAGCTTCAATACCGGTTACTAAAACGCCTCGGACCTGGTTGGGGGCGTTTTGCTTTGTACTCCAGACCGTATAGATGACTGCCACGACTTCGGTCAATCGGGTGCTAGTCAAGTGTTTGGGCCCCGCCTTTGCATCATTAATCGAGCTGAATTTAGCTATTACACGGAATAAAGGGTAAAATACTCCCAATGTTTAAAACACTGGGCGATAGCATACTGAGCTATTTATCGCTTGGCTGACACCTGTTTGAGTCGGTACTTTACGGCCGTTTGAGCTAGATTAGATAAGGTTTTTTAATGAAAGTATGTGGCGTTGAGTTAACGGCGAATGATGCTGTGATTTGTTTACTAGAGCTGGACCGCGGCCAGTTTACCCTGCCAGATTGCCGGGCTCGCAAGTTGAGTTTGCCTAAAGTTCACAACCGGGAAGATTTACAGAAGTTTCAGGCCTCTTTTGCCAAACTAATGCAGGATTATCAAATCACCCGCGTCGTTATCCGTGAGCGAATGACTAAGGGAAAATTTGCCGGCGGTGCAGTCAGCTTTAAATTAGAAGCGGCAATACAATTAATTAACGATGTAGAGGTGGAGTTAATGACGCCGGCTCAAGTTAAGCAGGTGGTGTCCGAAAATCCATTGCTTATTCCGTTCTCCGAAACCGGCCTTAAGGGCTTTCAAGAGTCTGCGTTTATGGTGGCCTATGCCGCGCAGATGTCGGCCAACGGTTAATACCAGCAACTTCTATGGAGTCGGCAATGAATAAAGAACAGCCCAATAATCCTCTGCACGGCATTACGCTGGAATCGCTCTTGACTCAGTTGGTCGAGCGCTTTGGTTGGGATGAATTAGCAGACCGAATTAATATTAATTGTTTTAAAAAAGACCCCTCGATCAATTCATCACTTAAGTTTCTACGTAAAACGCCCTGGGCTCGTGAAAAGGTTGAGCAACTGTATATCTCCTGCCTTAGCGCATAAATTTGCTTTAGGGTAAGGTGGTTGCAATCAGCCTTACCCACCAATCCAATCTCTGCCTACTTTAGCAAAAATATTCTGTTAGCGTGCTCACACTTCAACCATGCCTGTGGCGCTTTTCTACGCTTTTCCATCCTAGTGAATAGACCTTTTGGGCTGCGACATTTTGTCACTGGTGCGATGGACGTTATGAGTCTACTTTGACCCGCTAAACTTGGGGAGTTAAGTAGCATGAAGCGGACATTTTTATTGGGTTGTATCTTGTGCAGTTCTGCGGGAAGTGTAGTCGCGCAAGAGCAACCGGCCATTGAAGAGGTTAAAGTGTGGGGCGAGCAAGGCGAGTCCCGCGTGGCCGAGCGAGTAGGCCCGGTTAGTACACTTGAGCAAGCAGACTTTGCCAGTATCAATATGGCCACGACCGAAGATGTGGTAAAGCACGAACCCAGTGTAGTGATTCGACGCCGATTTATTGGCGACTCAAACGGCACCTTGGGTATTCGCAGTGCCAATATGTTTCAAACGTCTCGCTCTATGGTATTTGCTGACGGCGTACCGCTGCATTATTTATTGCAATCGCGCTGGAGTGGTGCTCCGCGTTGGACGATGGTCTCCGCCAGCGAAATTGCCCGTGTTGATGTGGTTTACGGCCCATTCTCGGCCGAGTACAGCGGCAACGCTATGGGCGGTGTGGTTTTAATTGAAACCGCCATTCCGCAAAAGCGCGAAGTGCATATTGATGGCAGTTTCTTTTCGCAGAGCTTCGATGATTATGGCCACGACGGCAATGTTGATGGCTACAAAGGTTTTGCCTCCTACGGCGATAAGTTTGGCGACTTTAGCGTCTATCTTTCCTATAACCACTTGAATAATGAAGCTCAGCCACAGTCCTTTTATTATGCTGGTGCTGCCGATGCCAGTGGCGCTGTTCCAGTCGCCGGCGGCATTTACGGTCAAGACTCACAGGGTATCGAGCGTTTGTATTTTGGCGATTCCGGCGTGGTTGACACCCAAACCGACAATATTAAATTTAAGCTGGGCTACGACGTCGATGCGTTCTCTGCGCTATTTAACGTGGCTTTTGAAGACCGACAATCGGAAACCTTCGGTGCCCATAGCTATTTGAGTGATACCCAAGGGCAGACGGTGTGGGGCGGCACAATAGAGCAAGATGGAAGTAATTACTCGGTACCGGCTCAGCGTTTTAATGTGAGTGCGGCTGACCGCGAAAGCTTAAATCTTGGCCTGCGTTTGCGCGCCGAACTCAGCCCAAAGGCGAGCCTTGAGGCAAACATCAGCCAGTTTAAAATTCTGGACGATGAAAATCGCAGTTCAGCGGTCAACCCCGAGCACCCCAGTTACGATTTGAACGGGCAGGTCAGTGACTACGAAGACACGGGCTGGGATACCTTCGGCGTCACCTTAAATATTAACGACTTTGCCATTGACGGGCTCGACTGGGTCAGCGGTGCGCGCTATGAGTCTTACGAACTTAACTACCAGGTGTTGTCATCCACAGACTATTTGGCCGGAGCAAAAGATAGCTTCACCAGTGCCAGTGGTGGTACAACCGATATTGCCGCGCTTTTTACCCAATTTAACTGGCAAATCAATGACACCTTTGATGTGGCGCTGGGCCTGCGCTACGAAGACTGGAGCAGTCAGGACGGTTACTACTCCGACGATAACCCTAATACCGCCGAATTCGATTTGGTCTCGGTGCCCGGCAATGACATGGATAAGTTCTCGCCTAAATTCTCTTTCGGTTATCGCCCCAATGCCGATTGGCAACTGCGCTACTCGCTAGGCCGAGCCTACCGGTTTGCCATTGTTGAGGAGTTGTTTAGCCAATACGAGGCTTACAACTCCATCAGCGAGGCCAACCCGACCTTGCAACCTGAGAATGGTCTGCATCAAAACTTTATGTTGCAGCGCGAACTCAGTAACGGATACCTGCGGTTGAATATCTATCAAGATACCATAGAAGATGTGATTGAATCACAGTCAACTATCTTGCCCGGTGGTTCTTCTATTCGCACGTTTATTCCAGTCGATAAGGTGCGTACCCGTGGAGTTGAGTTGGTCGCAAATGCTAATGACTTTATCGTTAGTAACCTCGATGTGCGCATCAACCTGACCTATACGGACGCCAAAATCATTGCCAACAACGCAGACCCAAGCATTGTTGGCAATACCTTTTCGCGTATGCCCGAGTGGCGTGGCAATCTGCTGGCCACTTATCATCTGAGTGATCGCTGGAATATCGGGGGTAGCCTTCAGTACGCCAGCGATAGTTTCGGTCGTTTAGACAACACAGACACCGCTGACAACGTCTATGGCGCACAAGACGGCTATACCCGTGTCGGCTTAAAAACCAATTATGCGGTAAACCGGCAGTTTACGCTAAGCCTGGGTGTCGACAATGTAACCAACGAAATCGCTTATGTTGCTCACCCGTGGCCCGGCCGCACTGTGTTTATCAACTTCTCGTACGATTTATGAATGTAAAAATGAATGACCCGTCACAAATAAAAGAAAAAACCGTGGCTAGTACCCAGCGCCAAGTGTATCGAACCTTATGGCGCTGGCATTTTTATGCGGGAGTTTTTTGCATACCGTTTGTTATTACCTTGGCAATTTCTGGGGCTATATTTTTATTTAAGCCTCAGTTTGAGCGATGGGTCGATCATCCGTTTAATCAGTTACAGGTAAGCGAGCAGCGCGCCACACCCAACCAAATTATTACCACAGCTCAGGCTGCGTATCCGGGGTCGAAATTTATGGCCTATCACTTACCGGAGACGCCTCGCCATTCAGTGGTGGTTAGTGTGAGTGCCGCCGGTGAGCGCATTCAGGTGTATGTCGATCCGTATCGCAATCAAGTATTGAAATCCATTCCCTACGCCGATCAATTTATGCAGCAGGTGCGAAGCTTTCACGGTGAATTATTGGCGGGTCGCTTTGGTTCGGTCTTGGTTGAGTTGGCTGCTTGTTGGGCGCTGGTGTTGATTGTTACGGGTCTGTATTTGTGGTGGCCGCGTAGCGCGAAAGGTATGGCGGGTGTGCTCTACCCAAGATTGAGCAAAAGCGGCCGCGTGTTTTGGCGTGATTTGCACGCTGTTATCGGCGTATGGCTCAGCGCGTTCACATTGTTTTTGCTAGTTTCAGGTTTACCCTGGGCGCTGGTATGGGGGGCGGCATTTAAAGAAGTGCGTCAGTGGGGGGCGGAACCTGTGGTGCAGGACTGGACTCAGACACAAGCCCAAGAACGCGCTTCTTGGCGGCCGTCCATTGTCGAGCGTATTGATTTGCCCGAGGTTGTTATTGCTGAGGCTCAAGCGTTATCACTCGCCAGTCCGGTGCAAATATCGGCTGCCGGTGATGACTTTAAAGTGAGCTCGCAAACGCAAAATCGCCCCCAGCGGGCCGACGTGTGGTTAAACCGCACCGGCGAAGTGGTGAAAGCACGCGACTTTGCCGATAAATCTGTTGTCGATCGGGTGGTGGGGGTTGGCATTGCCGCTCACGAAGGTTATTTGTTTGGCTGGTTTAACTTGATATTAGGGGTGGTCACCACGCTTGGTTTAGTGGTGCTTAGTGTTAGCGGTGCCGTTTTGTGGTGGCGCCGCCGCCCCAGTGGCAAGCTCGGCGCCCCCGCGCCAATTCATACTCCCAGGGTGGGTCGTGTATTGGTGGGGCTGGTTTTACTCTTAGGGGTACTTTTGCCCGTGGTAGGATTATCCTTAATCGCCCTAGTGCTGCTTGAATTTATCCTGTTGCGCCGCTGGCAAACCTCCCGCCGTTGGCTGGGTTTGGCCTAATCCGTTCTGGGTCGTGAGCGGGCTAAATCTGAACCTTAAAGTTTGGCTCTGCTCTGTCGCTGTGATGTAATGTCGGCAATAGCACAGCCGATACCCGCGTTTTTGATATTTTTAGTCCTAGTGTCTCCGCGTGGGCTTGTTGTTCGGGTATCATCAATAGTGCAAACAATGCCAGTTAACGGATACTCATCATGCACGAAATCAACTGCCCTCACTGTAAAAAAGCTTTTAAAGTCGATGAAGCCGGTTATGCAGATATTCTTAAACAGGTTCGCGACCACGAGTTTGAGCAACAATTAAATGAACGCCTAGCGCTTGCCGAGCGCGAGAAGCAAAATGCCATTGAGCTTGCCCGCAGTGAGGCGGCGCGCGAGCGCGACAAAGCCGCCGCCGAAAAAGACGCCGAAATAAAAGCGCTCAACGCTAAGTTGGCTGCCGGCGAAGAGGCCAAAAAATACGCCGTTATGGAAGCCTTAGCTCAGCTTGAGAAAGAGCGCGATGCACTGGCGCACGAGGTTCAGCAGGCCGCACAGGAAAAACGTGCAGCTGCCGAACTTGCCAAGGCAAAATTAACCAGTGAGCTGCAACAGGCCAGCGCTAAGCAAAATGCCGAATTGCAGCGTTTAAACAGTGAGCTTGAGCGCGCTAAGTGGGAGCGCGAGCGCGAGGCGAGTAGCCTCAAGGAGCGCTACGAGGCGCAAATTAAAGATCGCGAGGGCGAAATCGAGCGCTTACGCGATATGAAAGCGCGCCTGTCCACCAAAATGGTGGGTGAAACTCTGGAGCAGCACTGCGAGACGGAGTTTAACCGCCTTCGCGCCACGGCGTTTCCACTCGCGTATTTTGAAAAAGACAACGACGCCCGTACCGGCAGTAAGGGCGATTACATCTTTCGCGATTATGGCGAGGCGGGCGCTGAGCCAGAGCAAGAAAAAACCGAAACCGTTTCCATTATGTTTGAAATGAAAAACGAGAGTGATGAAACGGCAACCAAAAAGAAAAATGAAGATTTTTTAAAAGAGCTGGATAAAGACCGCAACGAAAAAGGTTGTGAATACGCCGTGTTGGTGTCACTGCTCGAGCCCGACAGTGAGCTGTACAATTCAGGCATTGTGGATGTCTCTCACCGCCACCCTAAAATGTATGTGATTCGGCCCCAGTTTTTTATCCCGATGATTACACTGCTGCGCAACGCGGCGCAAAACGCTCTTAAGTATAAAGCTGAGCTGGCGTTGGTGAAGTCGCAAAATATCGATATCACCAATTTTGAAAGTGATCTCGACGCATTTAAAACCGGCTTTGCCCGCAATTATGAGTTGGCCTCCAAAAAGTTTAAAACCGCCATTGATGAAATCGATAAAACCATCACCCATCTGCAAAAAACCAAAGATGCGTTGCTGGGCTCGGAAAACAACTTGCGCTTGGCCAACAATAAAGCTGATGACCTCACGGTAAAAAAATTAACCCGGCGCAACCCCACCATGAAAACAATGTTCGATAAGCTTGGTAGCGATCAGCAAAGTGATTAATCGCGGGGCGCTAACAGCGCAATGAAATCCAATACCTACCGGCTGGATCGCTATATAAGTCAGTACAGTGAGTATTCGCAGGCCGATGTTCGGGTGTTAATTGCGCAAAAGCGGATTGTACTGGATGGCAAGCCCGCCGACTCCATAGCGCAGCGCGTTACCAAGTTTACCCATGTGGTGCTCGATGGCGTCTGCTTAAACGACACACAACCGGCGTATATCATGCTCAACAAGCCCGCCGGTATTGTGAGCGCGACACAAGATCAGCAGCACACCACAGTGCTCGATTTGATTGAGCACCCACAAAAAGACGAGTTACACCTAGTCGGCAGACTCGATTTTAATACCACGGGCTTGGTGTTGTTAACCAACGATGGCCGTTGGTCGCGCCGTATTAGCTTGCCCGCCACCAAGCTTCCCAAAACCTACGAAGTGACTTTGGCCCAGCCGTTGCGTCAGGAGTATGAGGCGGTGTTTGCCGCCGGTGTGTACTTCGCCTATGAAAATATCACCACCCAACCGGCACAGCTGGAGATTGTCAGCGATTATTGTGCACGCTTAACGTTAGTGGAGGGTAAGTACCATCAGGTTAAACGCATGTTTGGGGTGTTTGATAACGAGGTGACAAGCCTGCATCGGATTAGCGTGGGGCCAATTCGGTTGGGCGATTTAGCCCCTGGCGCCACTCGCCCGCTCAGCGCCGAAGAGGTTGCCTGTGTCGATATCGCTGAAGCCGCTAATACCTAGTACACCGGCGTTACGCAAACCCTAATTGGCCGACTCGGTAGGCAGTAAGCGAAACGTTTTATCGGTAATAATCTCGCCATCAATCGCCAGTGTAATACGCCACGGGCCTTGTTTGTTGCCGATCGGCTTCCAAATGGTGTCGCCAATAAAAAAATTCCAGTCGTTTTGGCGTATGTACTCTTCGCCGCTGAACGGTGGCAGAGGGTTGCCGGTTTCATCGGGAATGTCGGGGTGATAAATACAGTACTGTAGCTTCTTATTCTTGGCTTTTTTGATGTTGGCAATATAGCCAAACTCAATGCCTTCCTCACAGGGAATATCAAAGGTCGATTTCAGCAGTGTCGGTAATGATTTGGCGCTGTGATCCCACGGCGTATAAATACCCCAATTTTTTATCCGAACTTCCGGTTTTTTCTTGGCCATAGTACGTAAGTGTTTTGCATGAGTCGCTATTTTAACCTTCTCAGTGCGCTATATATAGCCTCGGTTGGGCAGCTGCGCTAAACTGCCGCCTATGAAATGGTTGCTGGCAATTCTCGTGGTTTTGTTTGTGGGGCTGCAATACCGACTTTGGGTCGGTGAGGGCAGTTATGCTCATCGCGCCCGCCTACAAGACGATATTGCCCGCCAGCAAGCCGAGAATGACCGCCTGCGTGAGCGCAACCGGGTCTTAGCGATCGAGGTGACCGACCTTAAGAATGGTCACAAAGTGATCGAGGCGCGTGCGCGGCAAGATATGGGGATGATTAAAGAAGGTGAGACCTTTTTTATGACTCCCTCGGCGCAATAACCGAATATGTCTGAATCTGCCACCTATTGGGCGGTTGTACCCGCCGCCGGAGTCGGGAAGCGTTTGGGCGGCGCTATCCCCAAACAGTATCAGCGCATTTTGGGTAAAACCCTGTTAGAGCACACCTTAGATAAACTCCTGGCGGTGAGCGCAATTGAGAAAATCATTGTCGCGCTCAGCCCCGTCGATACCTATTGGTCCGAGCTGTCCTGTCGTCATCATGCCCGAATTGCCACCGTAATCGGCGGGCAGGAGCGGGCCGATTCGGTGCTCAGTGCGCTTAATGGGTTGCCGCAAGATACCACGATCAATCACTGGGTATTGGTTCATGATGCTGCGCGGCCCTGTGTTGTGCTGGAAGATATCCACGCACTAATGGCAAACCCTACCGAGCAGGGCGCTATTTTAGCGACCCCTGTCAGTGACACCGTTAAATCAGTTCGAGGGAAAGACATTACGGCTACCGTCGACCGAACGGCTTTGTGGTCAGCACAAACGCCGCAAATGTTTCCGTTACACGCTCTGCGCCAAGCATTAACGGATGCTCTAGCACAAAAACGACCGGTAACAGATGAAGCCAGTGCAATGGAGTTGGCCGGTTGGCAACCCCAGGTGGTAGCGGCAAGCCGACACAACATTAAAGTGACCCATCCGGAAGACCTAGCCTTGGCAGAGCTAATTTTAACCAATCAATTAAAAGGGTAAATCATGCGAATTGGGCAGGGCTTTGATGTCCATAAATTTGGGCCGGGGGATAAAATAGCCATTGGTGGGGTAGTGATACCACACTCACAATCGCTGGTGGCCCATTCCGATGGAGACGTTCTATTGCACGCTCTGTGCGATGCACTGCTGGGCGCCTGTGGGTTGGGGGACATCGGTAAACATTTCCCCGATACCGACCCGCAGTACCGCGGTGCCAACAGCCGCGAGCTGCTGCGTTTAGTGATGAGTAAAGTCAAAGCTGACGGGTGGCGAGTAAGCAATGCCGACATGACCATCATTGCCGAGGCTCCCAAAATGGCGCCTTATATAGCGAATATGTGCGAGGCTATCGCCCAAGACTTGGCTTGTTCCATCTCTCAAATTAATGTTAAAGCCACCACCACCGAAAAGCTCGGCTTTACCGGCCGGGGCGAAGGTATAGCCGCCCAAGCGGTGGTGTTGTTGGCGCCTATTCAGATATAACCTATGACCGAATTTTCATTAGACTTCCCTTACGCTTATTCAGGCCCCAGCGCTGAGGCGGATTTACGCCGTACCAACAGCGACTTTATGGTGTTTGAGGACTTAGGCTTTGAGCTGGCCGGTGAGGGCGAGCACGTTTTTTTACACGTACAAAAAGACGGCGACAACACCGAGTGGTTAGCGCGCCAGATTGCCAAACTGGCTGGCGTCGAGTCGCGCGATGTGGGCTACTGTGGGCAGAAAGACCGGCACGCGATTACCCGTCAGTGGTTTAGTGTGTATTTGCCTAAAGGCGATGACCCCGATTGGGCGTCGCTCAGCTCAGACTCTGTGCACGTGATTGAAACCGTACGCCACCGGCAAAAGTTGCGCCGAGGCCAGCACCGCGCTAACCAGTTTGTGCTCTGGCTGCGCGACGTGACGGGTGACCGGGTAGCTCTGGAGTACATCCTGACCCAAATTGCAAAGCAAGGTGTACCGAACTACTTTGGCGAGCAGCGCTTTGGTATCGATGCGGGTAATCTACACGCGGCCGAGCGCATGTTGGTGGCCGGTAGCACCATTAAAAATCGCAGTAAAAAAGCCATGGTGCTATCGGCGGCTCGTTCGTGGCTATTCAATCAAGTACTGGCGGCACGGGTAGAAAATGGAAGTTGGTTCCAAGTGCTCGAGGGCGAAATCACCGAAGGTGAGTTGCCTACAGGCCCTTTGTGGGGGCGTGGCCGTTTAGCCTCCAGCGATGAAGTGCTCGCTTTGGAAAGCGATATCTTGAATCCTTGGCAACACTGGTGCGAGCCGCTGGAGTTTACCGGTCTTAAACAAGACCGGCGGGCGTTAGTCAGCCGGGTCTCCCAGCTTGACTGGCAGTGGCAGGCGGATGACTTACGCTTACAATTTGAGCTGCCTGTGGGGGCTTATGCCACCGCTGTCGTGCGCGAATTGGCGCGGGTGCGCACCGTATTGAGCGAGTAGGCCGATGTCGAATTATGCTATAGTGGCCGACCAAAATACTGACAATGTATAGAAAAATACAGAGGGTAAGGGGTTGAATAATCTTAACTTAGAGGGCGTTGGTATGACCTCCCAGCGCACTCGGGAGCGGTTGATCCAGCGACTGGTAGACCAAGGAGTGGCCGATCTGCGCGTGCTGGATGTTATTCGTAACACCCCTCGCCACTGGTTTTTGGATGAAGCTTTGTCGCACCGCGCCTACGAAGACTCAGCCCTCCCTATTGGCTACGGTCAAACACTGTCCCAGCCTTATATTGTCGCCCGCATGACGGAAATCCTGCTGGGCGCCTGCGGCAAAACCCCAGAGAGGGTATTAGAGGTAGGCACCGGTTCCGGTTATCAAACCGCCGTACTGGCCCAATTAGTGGGGCAAGTGTATTCGGTGGAGCGTATTAAACCGCTGCAAGACAAAGCCCGTACCCGCTTGCGCGAGCTAGGCCTGCGCAACGTGATGTTTACCCACGCCGATGGCGGTTTCGGTTGGCCGCAAAAAGGCCCTTTCGATGCCATTCTAAGCGCGGCAGCCCCTGCGGTAATTCCCGAAGACTTAAAGCAGCAACTAGCGCCTGGCGGGGTAATGGTTATTCCCGCCGGTGGCGAGCAACAAAGCTTGTACCTAGTGGTGCGCGAGCACGATGCCGACTCGTTTATCACGCAAGAATTAGAACCGGTTAAATTTGTTCCACTATTATCGGGTACCACTCGCTGATGCGTTGGCAAGGTTTGCGTCCGTACTTGTCAATACTGTTAAAAGGCATGGCCATGGGGGCGGCGGATATCGTGCCCGGCGTGTCTGGCGGTACCATCGCCTTTATTACAGGTATTTATGAGCGGCTATTAAAAGCATTAAAGTCTTGCACACCCATGGCGCTGGTTGTACTCAAGAGAGAAGGTGTTGCGGCTTTTTGGCGTGCCATCGATGGTTCCTTCTTGGCCACGCTCTTTGCCGGGGTGATACTCAGTATAGTTTTATTCTCTCACGCCATTGTATTGCTACTCGATAATTACCCTCTGCAAATATGGGGTTTTTTCTTTGGTTTAATACTCGCTTCTTCTTGGTTTTTAGCCAAAACCATTCACCTTCGGCACTGGCGGCCGCTTTTGTTGATTGTGACCGGGGCACTGGCCGCCATTGCCTTTGCCACTATTAAGCCGGTGGATGTACCGGTGAATGGTGTAACGGTATTCTTATCGGGCGCTATTGCTATTTGCGCCATGATTTTACCCGGTGTATCGGGCAGTTTTTTATTGTTAGTACTGGGCATGTACGCGGTCATGATAAAAGCTGTAACCGAGGCGAATTTTGTGGTGTTGGGGGCATTTATGGCCGGCTGTGTTTTCGGTTTGCTGGTGTTTTCGCATTTTTTATATTGGCTGCTGCAGCGTTTTCATCAAAGCACCATTGCGGTGTTAACCGGTTTTTTGGTAGGTGCTGCCGTAGTAGTCTGGCCTTGGAAGCAAATATTGCTTACACAGCTCAATCGCCACGGCGAACAAGTCGTGGTCGCACAAAAGAATGTGTGGCCTTGGGTGTACGACACAGGGGCCGGTCAGAGTTCGCAATGGTTATCGGTTATATTACTGGCACTGGTGGGGGCGTTGATTATTTTAGCCCTGGAGCGGATGGCCTTAATGGGTAAAAAATAAGCATAAAAAAGTGCTTAAAGATCACTATTAGGCCATTTTAATGGCGCAGGTTAAGATAAATTTCTAATAACCACGGTTTATTAATTGCCAAATCAAATAAGCCGCTGTTATTTATATTGAGTCATTGGGAGCCGCACTGTATGTTTTTTGCCCCAGGTCAAAAATGGCACCTAATTAAACTGTTCACAATATTGAACACTTTGATATTGGCAGCTTGTTCCTCGGCTCCGCCGGCTCAAGTTACCGACCGCGAGCAGCCGCCCACGCGAAAAATTCTGATCCATTCGGTGGCGCCCAATGAAACCCTTTACAGTATTGCTTGGCGTTACGGCCTTGATTATCGGCAATTGGCGCGCCATAACGGCATAGGTGCCCCTTATACAATCTACGCAACTCAGCAGCTGCGGCTCGATATCAGCGATGCCTCAAAGCGTCAGCCACCGCCTAAAATCGCTCGCCGAGAGCCCGTTAAACCTCCCAAAGTAACGCCTCAAAAGCCTGCGCCTAAGGTGCAGGAAAATGCGAATGCTACTCAACCCCCAGTTCGACGTTCTGAAAATAAAACAACCACACAAGTTGCAGCAACTCCTCCGGCCACTATTCGCAGTCCACTTTCTTGGCGCTGGCCGGTAAGTGGCAAAGTGATAGCGGGCTATAGCTCATCCGGTGGATTAAATAAAGGTGTTGATATTGGTGGAAAATTAGGTGAGTCTGTAGTTGCAGCCGCCGGTGGCTATGTTGTTTACGCCGGATCTGGCTTGCGAGGGTACGGCAAATTAGTGATCGTTAAACACAATGACACCTACCTAAGCGCCTATGCTCATAACCGAGCGCTGAGTGTAAAAGAAGGTGACACTGTTAAAGCCGGTCAAAAAATTGCTGAACTAGGTTCTAGCGGCACCGATAAAGAGAAATTACATTTCGAAATTCGGCGCGATGGTAAACCGGTAAACCCACTGACGTATTTGCCCAAGCGTTAATCGGTTACCCAGCGTTAAGAAATGTTCTACAGGATGTAGTAATAGAGTGCCGCTAACGTTTACGGCCATATGGCGAAGGCAATAGTTAAGTTGCCGCAGAGGATCCAATAAGGGGGCCTGATATGCCAGTTAGAAACAGGGAAACAACCAGTGCTACTGATCTTAAAGATCAAGTAGTTGCCCAATCCATCGATACCGGTGCCGATGTTGCCGAAGTGCAACTCGACGAGCCGCCGGCCAGTAAGACATCTGCACGAAAACCGCGAAGAAGCTCACCGGAACGTCTCGCCTCCGACAATTCAGCACTTGATGCCACCCAGCTTTATTTAAATGAAATTGGTTTCTCTCCACTGTTAACCGCCGAAGAAGAAGTGTATTTCTCACGCCGAGCGCTAAAAGGCTGTGATGCATCGCGCAAACGCATGATTGAGAGCAACTTGCGTTTGGTGGTGAAAATATCCCGCCGTTATGTCAACCGCGGCTTGGCGCTGCTCGATTTAATTGAAGAGGGTAATTTGGGGCTAATACGCGCGGTGGAAAAATTCGACCCCGAGCGCGGTTTTCGCTTCTCTACCTACGCCACTTGGTGGATTCGCCAAACCATTGAGCGGGCCATCATGAATCAAACACGCACGATTCGCCTGCCGATTCATGTAGTTAAAGAGCTAAATGTTTATTTGCGTGCAGCCCGCGAACTCACTCAAAAGCTTGATCATGAACCCACCGCAGACGACATTGCCACTATGTTGGACAAGCCGGTCGGTGATGTAGAGCGTATGCTCGGTCTTAATGAGCGCGTTACCTCGGTGGATGTTCCCATTGGTAATTCGTCAGATCGCGCCGTGGTGGACACGATTGCCGATACTCATGAGTCGGACCCAGCTGCGTTAATGCAAGACGACGATATTAATCACAGTCTCGACCACTGGTTAGATGATTTGAGTGAAAAGCAGCGCGAAGTCTTAGCGCGCCGCTTTGGCCTTCGCGGCCATGAGGTGAGTACACTTGAGCAAGTGGGCAAAGCCATTGGCTTAACCCGTGAGCGAGTGCGTCAAATTCAAGTCGAAGCGCTGCGTCGTCTGCGCGATATTCTGGAAAAGCAAGGGCTTAACAGCGAGAGCTTATTTAACGTTTAATCTCACGCTTTACCAGAGTGAGCTGACAGCCACAAAAAAAGCCGCGCAGTGCGCGGCTTTTTTTGTGGTACTTTTTTGTTGTACCTAAGGTTGTCGCTAAATTCTAGCGCTCCAGGTATTGCAGCTTACCCTCAACGCCATCCCACTCTTCGGCATCGGCCGGGGCGTCTTTCTTCTCAGTAATATTAGGCCAAACTTCGGCCAACTCTGCGTTTAACTCGGTAAACACTTCCTGATCTTCCGGCACTTCATCTTCCGAGAAAATAGCATCAACCGGACACTCAGGCTCACACAAGGCGCAATCGATACACTCGTCGGGGTGAATTACCAAAAAATTGGGGCCTTCATAGAAGCAGTCGACCGGGCATACCTCAACACAGTCGGTGTGTTTACATTTAATGCAGTTATCCCCAACTACGAACGTCATTGCGTGACTCCACGGTTACCAATATTTTAAAAGTGGGGCATTTTACCAGCATTTGCAAGTTTTGGTAGGGGCAAGTCGCCTCTAACTCACGGTTAATTAAGCTGTTTTATGCGACTGAAAATCGTTTTTATTTACAGCGATTTCAACCGATACAAAGCCTCCAACGCCTGCTTAGGTGTCATCTCGTCCGGTTCGAGCTCATCCAGTGCACTAACCGCTGGATGCTCCGGTGCATCAAACAGGCTGGCCTGCATGGGCGAGGCGCTCGGTGCGGCCGGGGTCGAGCTCAGTTGGTGATGCTCGCCGCCCTCCAGACTTTGTAGCTGCACCTCGGCGCTTTGCAGAACCGGGTTGGGAATGCCAGCTAAACGAGCGACTTGAATACCGTAGCTTTTGCTCGCCGGGCCCTCCTGGACCTTGTGTAAAAACACAATGCTGTCTTTGTGCTCGGTGGCGTTGAGGTGCACGTTAACAATACCCGGAATGCTGTCGGGCAGCTGGGTAAGCTCAAAGTAATGGGTGGCAAACAGAGTAAAGGCCCGCAGTTTTTCCGCTAGGTGTCGCGCGCAGGCCCAGGCCAAAGCTAGGCCATCAAACGTACTGGTACCGCGGCCAATTTCATCCATCAACACTAAGCTGCGCTCGGTGGCGTTGTGCAAAATATTGGCGGTTTCGGTCATCTCGACCATAAAAGTGGAGCGGCCACCGGCCAAATCATCGGACGAACCAATGCGGGTGAAAATACGGTCCACCATGCCAATGGTGGCCGATTGCGCGGGCACAAAACTGCCCACGTGAGCCAATAGAGTAATCAGGGCCGCTTGGCGCATATAGGTCGACTTACCGCCCATATTGGGGCCGGTGACAATCAGCATGTGGCGCTCGCGGCTAAAGTTGAGGTCGTTGGGCACAAAAGGTCCGTCGAGGACTTGCTCAACCACCAGGTGCCTACCACTTTTAATGCTGATGCCCGGTTCGGGCGAAAGGCTCGGTGCGGTTAGCTCTAAGCTTGTGGCGCGCTCGGCAAAATTGCACAGCACATCTAACTCAGATACACCGGCGGCGGAGTCCTGCAGTGGAATCAACTGCTGGTTGAGCGTTTCAATCAGCTCTTCGTACAGTGCTTTTTCCCGGGCCAGGGCTCGGCTTTTGGCCGACAGCGCTTTGTCTTCAAATTCTTTTAGCTCTGGGGTGATAAAACGCTCGGCGTTTTTTAATGTTTGTCGGCGAATATAATCGGCCGGTGCCTGGCCGGATTGAGCGCGGCTCAACTCAATGTAGTAGCCGTGTACACGGTTGTAACCGACCTTAAGGGTGCTCATGCCGGTTCGTTCGCGCTCGCGGGTTTCGAGATCCACCAAATATTGACCCGCGTTTTCACTGATGCCGCGCAACTCGTCCAACTCGGCATCATAGCCTTCGGCAATAACGCCGCCATCGCGAATCACCACCGGTGGGTTCTCTACAATGGCTCGCGCCAGTAAATCAACCAGTTCGGGGAAGGTGCTAATCAGCTCGCGCAGTGTGTTCAGCCGCGGGCTGTCGCACTGGGCTAAATCCGCCTGCAGCTCCGGGTAGCTGGCCAGCGATAAATACAGGCGCGATAAATCCCGCGGTCGGCTGGAGCGCAGGGCCAGCCGACCTAAAATACGCTCCATATCACCAATGCGCTTGAGTTTGTCGCGCAGGGGTTCGAAGCGGTAGTTATCCACTAACACCCCGATGGCATCTTGGCGTTCTTGCAGCGTATGCAAATCGCGCAGTGGGCGGTTTAGCCAGCGCCTAAGAAGGCGAGCACCCATCGCGGTGGAAGACTTGTTCAATACCGAGAATAAAGTGTTGTCGTCCCCGCCGGTTAAGTTGAGGTCAATCTCCAGATTGCGGCGTGTGGCCGAATCCATGGCAACCGCTTGGTCGCGGTTCTCGTGCGCCAGGGTACGCACATGGGGCAGGGCGGTGCGCTGAGTTTCACGGGCGTAACTTAGCAGGCAGCCCGCAGCGGCAATCGCGGTGTGTAAGTGTTCGCAACCAAAGCCGGATAAATCCTGGGTGCCAAATTGCTGGGTTAACAACCGCTCCGAGGTTTCCAGCTCAAACTCCCAAGGGCCGCGGCGGCGTACGCCTTTGCGGTTTTCGGTCACCTCGGGCAACACAAGATCATCACTAATGAGTAGCTCGGCCGGGTTTAACCGCTGCAGCTCACCGCTGGCTGCATCCAGCCCATCGACTTGCAACACCAAAAAGCGGCCGCTGGCCATATCTAAAGAGGCAATGCCAAAGGTGTCTTCGTGGCGGTGAACAGCCACCAGCAAATTATCGCGGCGCTCATCGAGCAGGGCTTCATCGCTCACCGTGCCGGGGGTAACCACCCGCACCACCTTGCGCTCCACCGGCCCTTTGCTGGTGGCCGGGTCGCCAATCTGCTCACAAATGGCCACCGACACACCGGCCCGTACCAAGCGCGCCAAATACCCCTCCGCCGCGTGATAGGGCACACCCGCCATCGGAATCGGCTCGCCGCCCGATTTACCGCGCGCCGTAAGAGTGACGTCCAACAACTCCGAAGCCTTTTTGGCGTCATCAAAGAACAGCTCGTAGAAATCGCCCATCCGGTAAAACACCAACTCATTGGGATGCTCAGCCTTGATCTTCAGGTACTGCTGCATCATAGGGGTGTGGCTGGATTCAGACTTTACGGCCATAGGTGTGTGTCATGTTGGAAAATGGGTGGGCCATTTTACGGGATTTGGGGTAAGGCTAAAAGTGGGGTGTCGGCTTCTGGTGGGTTTTGTTGGTAACCCGCGAGTTTGCGCGCCCAGTTTTTTACACACTGATTGGATCCTAGCGGAGTTCAGGTGCCGGAGGGGGCGGGCGATAGAGAAATATAAACAGCTTGTATCTGAAGGCAAAGGGTGGCCGTCGCCATGTCAGGCATTACGCAATCAAGTATTCTTGGGTAATGAGCAGTTTGTTGAAGGCGGTATTTGTCCCCGGGATTCCGCAGCAGCCTATCGCAGTGGCCATTATACTCTGACCGAAGTTGGTAATGCGTTTGAAGTTAGTTACGCTACAGTCAGTCGAGCTGTAAAGCACTTTGATAAAGTGTGAAATGTAAGGCCTCGTATAT
>NZ_JAUOQM010000036.1 GCF_030547685.1 Gilvimarinus sp. 2_MG-2023
TTTGCTCACGCAATATTTTGTCAACGGGCGCAACTTCTCGCTTAGCTTTAGAGCTAACTTTTAGCGGTTAAAAGTTTTCGTATGTTGTTGGAAATTATTGACGCTAGAATATTTTTTAGTGCTCGATCTTATGAAATTAAGAGATAAGTTAAGACTGGCCGTTGGTGCAAGGCGGCCTTGAATGTTAATCGTAAAATGCTGGACCAATTTACTAAGAGATGTAGCTTACTTCTCTGGTTTTAATTGAATGGCGAACTTCTATGGAGTTTATATGAAGAGTTGCACCCGTTTTGTTGTGTGGGTTGTAGTTGCTTTGACTTTGGTGAGCTCGATGGCTCAGGCAGATACCTTAAAGCCGAACATTATTGTTATCTATACCGATGATCAAGGCTACGGTGATTCTAGCTATCTAAATCCCGAGTCCAAAATTAAAACCCCCAGTATTGATCGTTTGGCGACAGAGGGTATTGCCTTTACACACGGCCATAGTTCCGAGAGTGTTTGTACGCCCTCGCGTTACAGTTTGTTAACAGGGCGATATTCATGGAGAACTCATTTAAAGACCGGAGTGATGAAGGCGGAAGCAACGGGATTAATACCTGACAATAGGATGACCTTGGCGTCCATGTTGCGAGACAATGGTTATAGCACTGCGATGGTTGGTAAGTGGCATTTGGGAATGGAGTTTCCCGGTGAGTTTGGTCAGCGTGATTGGAGTAAGCCGGTAGAAGATATGCCACTCGATAAGGGGTTCGACTATTTTTATGGTATCCCTGCATCTCTTAACTATGGTGTATTGGCCTGGTTTGATGGGCGTCATGCAAAGATTCCCCCGACCCAGTTTGGTGCGAAAAGGGATAATGAGCGGCATGTCGATTACCGGATCAAGCCTCCATACTATCAATCTGTGGCAGAGCTAAAAACGCACACCGATCGTACGCCATTAGAGATTGCGCCTGACTTCATCGACAACAAAGCTCTGACGCGGTTTACCGATAAAGCCATTGAGTGGATTGACAGTAAAAAACAAGAAGCAAAAGACGGATCTCCATTTTTTGTTTATTTGCCTTACACGTCACCTCATTATCCCGTGGCGCCTCTAAAAGAGTTTTGGGGCAAAAGCGAGGTGGGCGCTTATGGTGACTTTATGATGGAAACGGATTATCACGTTGGACGGATATTGGATTATCTGAAGGAAGCTGGCTTAGATGATAATACGATGATTGTTTTCACCAGCGACAATGGACCAGAAAACTCTTGGAAGGAGCGAATCACTGAGTTTGGGCACGACAGTAGCGGGATTTTTAAAGGCGGCAAGCGAGATATTTATGAGGGCGGCCATCGCGTTCCGTTCTTTGTGCGCTGGCCAGAGGGTATTGATAACCCTGGTCGAGATTGGGATAAGCCAGTGGGCCAGGTCGATTTGCTGGCAACTTTCTCTGAGTTGGTTAACTTCCCACTGCCAGATGACGGTGGTGAAGACAGTCAAAGCTTTGCATCACTATTGACCAACGCTAAAGCTGATTATGAGCGGGTGCCCTTGGTTCAGTCAGCCTACGGTCGTTTTTCCATTACGGAGGGCGACTGGAAACTCATTATGCCGGGTGACGGTATTGTGAATAAAGAGTTTCCTTCGAGATCAATACCGGCAACTGAACTGGAGTTGTATAACTTGAAGCAGGATCCGGCCGAGACAAATAATGTGGTAAAGCAGCACCCGAAGATCGTTGCCAGCCTGCACAATCAATTAACCGAGATTGTGGTAAGTGGGCGCTCGACACCAGGTAAACCTCAGGCCAACGATACCGGTTATTGGCCTGAGCTGACTTGGATGACAGAAGAAGAATATGAAGCGGCTCACGAGCAAGTACAATGATATTTGACGCTCGAAACGGACAAGTTTTCTTGTGCGTGCTTGTCGGGTTGCTATTATTTTTACCTGCGGCTCTTATCGCGCAGGCTGACGATATTCAGATCAGCAGTTCTGCCGGGCGTGTGAAAGGGACTATGCTGGATAATACCGTGGTCTTTAAGGGAATACCTTTCGCCGCACCCCCGGTCGGAGATCGACGCTGGGCCGTACCCCAACCGATCCAAAATTGGATGGGGACTTTCAATGCTACGTTCGACCCACCTGCTTGTTTGCAACAATTAACCCCGGAGCGTCTCACTCGCGAGGAGGCTTACCAATATGCCCCACAGAGTGAGGATTGTCTGTACCTTAGTGTGTATGCTCCTCTTGATGCCATCGCGGAGGAGCGTGGTAAGTCTTTGCCGGTTTTATTTCTGATTCATAGTGGAGGCCGAACAGCGGGCTCGATGCGTAATATGAACGCGCAGATCGCAGAGTTTAATCGTCGGGGCATTGTGGTTGTCACCGCGCAATACCGGTTAGGTATTTTCAGCTTTTTTGCCCACCCGGAATTGTCGGCCGAATCTCCCCATAAGAGTTCTGGCAATTACGGCACTATGGATTTGGTGAGTGCGCTCCAATGGGTGCGGAGTCATATTGCTTCTTTTGGCGGTGACCCGAAAACCATTACCGTCTCAGGAGCCTCTGGGGGCGGGTCGGCTGTCGGTGCACTTTTGGCAACGCCGCTCGCCAAAGGTTTGTTTCAACGAGCCGCTCCTTTTTGCAGCAATGCGGCTATCAATCGCATGCACCGATTGCGTCAGCCTACGTTGGATCAACCGTCTGCAGAAACGTTGGGGGTTCGCTTTGCTCAATCGGTGCAGGCGCAATCGTTGGCAGAGCTGAGAAATATGCCCGCACGGCAATTGCAACAGCGAGTGCTGAGCTCGGGTGTGGCTAACTTTGATCCGCCTACAGGGGCAGGCGATGTGGTCGATGGCTGGGTTTTCCCCCAGTCGATTCGCGATTTACACCAAAGCGGCAAGCGTGCCGATGTGCCGGTAATGTTGGGCTTTAATGCCGATGAGGTCTCGGTGTTCCATCGGGCAAGACTGGTTGACGCTGTACCTGCTAGCAGCGATGCGTATGTAAAATCCATTCGCGAACGATACGGTAATATAAGCGAGGATTTTTTACGCCTTTATCCGTCAGATGATCTATTGACTAGCGTCTATCACGCGGGACGGGACCGGGTTGCCGGTTATGGCGCAGAAACTTTGGCTCGATACTCCAGCAAGGTCTCGTCTCCAACATATTTATACTATATGGCGCACCGACCACCTTATGCCGATGAGCCGGTGGCGGGAGTCAATGTCACGAAAGGTGTTGCCCACTGTGCCGATGCCAACTATTTTTACGGTCGCAATTTGCACGCCGAGATCGGTGAGACTGGTATCACTGCTGCCGATCAAGAACTATCGCAATTGATGTTCAATTATTTAGTTAACTTTATTAAAACTGGTAAGCCGAACCAAGATGGGCTGCCGGGTTGGCCGTCGTATGATACAGGCGCTCAAGGTTATATGCGTTTTGAGCACGGAGTAGCACAGCCCTCCAACAATCTTTTACCCGGCATGTGGGAGTTGTATGAAAAGATTCGGTTGCGTGATGATGCCAGTGGTCAGTTTCGAAGCTGGCTGGGAGGCTGGGCGTCTGATAGTCTTCTACGCCGAAGTCGTGCCGCTGGGGCAGTAATAGAATGATTGTATCGAGGTTAATTTGAACCGATTCGTTAGGCGGTTAGTTCTGGGCCGGATCGGCGGCTTTATTTTGCTTCTCTTGGCTCAGCATGGCCTTTGCGCTGATGATGGGTTTGTCGGGGTTGCCACCTGTGCCGGGTGTCACAGCAACGAGTATAAGCTCTGGCAAGGGTCACATCACGATTGGGCGATGAAACCCGCTACACCAGAGTATGTGCTGGGGGATTTTGGCGATGTTACCGTAGATCACTACGGCGATAAGAGCCGTTTTTTTCGGCGTGATGATACCTTTTTAGTAGAGACGACCAATGCTAAAGGTGACACCGAAGTGTTTGAAATTGCCTATACCTTCGGCGTGGAGCCTCTGCAACAGTACTTGATCGCATTTCCCGATGGACGGCTGCAGGCGCTGAGTCTCTCCTGGGACAGTCGGCCCGAGTCCGAGGGAGGGCAGCGTTGGTTTCACCTTTATCCCGACGAACGAATTCCCCATGACGATGCGCTGCACTGGACGGGGACATACTTCAACTGGAACAGCCGGTGTGCCCATTGCCACTCGACTAATCTGGAAAAAAACTACGACGAAAAAACCAATAGCTACGACACTCGCTGGTCGGAAATTAACGTTGCCTGTGAGGCCTGCCATGGGCCCGGACAATCACACGTGGAGTGGGCTAAAAATAACACCGGCGCTGCGGCACATCAGCATTTGGGGTTTAATCGCTCGATCAGCGCTGTGAATCAGTGGCTGCACAGTGCGGACCGCGACACCGCGCAGACGACTGCGGCGGTTACTCCGGATTTGAATGGTCAGCTTTCTACCTGCGGCAGTTGTCACTCGCGCAGAATGTTGATTGACGACCCGGATAAACCCGGACACTTTTTTGATAAGCACCAGATCGAATCCTTGACGCCCCCGCTGTACCACTCGGGTGGTCAAATACGCGATGAAGTCTATGTCATGGGTTCCTTCCTGCAAAGTAAGATGTATCAGAAAGGAGTGGTGTGCTCCAATTGCCACGAGCCTCACAGTTTGAAATTGCGGGCAGAGGGTAACGCCGTCTGCGCTCAGTGTCACAAGCCGTCCGTCTTTGACACCGAAAAACACCACCATCACCCTCCCGCTAGTAGTGGGGCGCAGTGCGCTAATTGCCATATGCCGGAAACAACTTATATGGTGGTGGATCCCAGACGAGATCACAGTATACGTATTCCCAGGCCGGATCTTAGCGTAGGGCATGATACGCCCAACGCTTGCACCCAATGTCATCAAGATCAAACCAATGTCTGGGCTGCTAATGCGATGGAGAAATGGTTACAGGCGTCAAACAAAACCTTGCCGCCGCACTACGGCGAGGCCTTGGCGGTAGGGCACAGTGGCGCTGTACCGGCGCAACAGTTACTGAGCCAGCTGGCGAATAATGCCGAGCAGCCTGGCATTGTGCGGGGGACGGCGCTGTCATTGCTGTCCGGTCAATACGATAGTCAGGCATTGAAGGCGGCCCGAGCGAATCTGGGTGATGAGGATCCGTTGGTGCGCCTTGGGGCGGTCAGAGTGTTGGCGATGTTACCCATCGAGCAGCGGATAGGGGATTTACTGCCGATGCTAAGCGATCCGCGAAGGGTGGTGCGTCTTGAGGCGACTAGGCTATTGCATGAAGTTGAAGATCAGCAGCTAAATAAAGAGCAGCTGTCGGTGCTGAAGCGGGCTCGGCAGGAGTATTTGGCGGTATTAAAGCACCATGCCGATACCCCGAGTGGCCAAGTCAACTTGAGCCAGTATCACGTCGCCCGAGGTCAGTACGATTCTGCTGAAAAAGCTCTGCAAAAGGCGTTGGTGCTAGCGCCATATAACTTGCCGGCAACCATGGGGCTGGCAGATTTATACCGCGTGCGGGGGCAGGATGCCAAGGGCGAGCCATTATTGCGAGCCTTTATTAAACACAATGCAGAGATCGCGGGTATTCACCATTCGCTTGGCTTGCTGTTAATCCGGCAAAAGCGCTATGAAGACGGGGTCGTTGCCTTGGCTCGCGCGGCTGAACTGGAGCCAAATAACATTCGCTTTGGGTATGTCTATGCGGTGGCATTGACCTCGCGTGGCCACCTTGGCAAGGGAGTTGACGTGCTGGAGGCGCTGTATAAGCTGCAGCCTGATAATCAGGAAGTACTCTTCGCCTTGTTGGATGCTCTGCAGCGGTCTCAACAATGGCAGAAGGCGCTCGTTTATGCCGAAAAGCTACAAAAGCTAGAGCCAGATAATCCACAAATTGATCAATTTATTCGTTATTTGCAAAGCCAATAACGCCTTGTTGAGTTGAGTCTCGCTCTTGCCGGTCAAGGGCGTCAACTCGTTGACCGGGTATGTGCTGTTGCTAAAGAGTTAGAAGCACGATAGATAATAGTGGAATCCCTGTAGGGTTATTATTAATAGCAAACATCTCAGTATGGCCCGTATCGGAGACGCTTGAGGTCGGGCGCAAGCATGCTGGTATTTGACGTGCGGTTGCCGATCGTGTCGTGGGCTCTATCGGCCCTACACTCCTGTCTCGTGCTCTCAAGCCGCTCTAGCTGTGTCCAGGGTGAGTCATTTCTGACCAAACTTTTTGCCAGTACTGTTCCATTGAGTAATTAAGCGCGTATTGCGCGCTTAACGGAGTGGGCTTGGGTTGAGCTCCGTCCTGCCTTAACTGGCAAGTGATTAAGGTCAGGCGGTTTCAGCGGGTAATCCTTATGCACTTTGTTGTTTTTTATTAATAAAAATATTATACTCGAGGCCAATCTATGGAAGCTGTAAAAATATCGTGGATAGAGTGGATATGAATGACAGGCGATTAGTTCTGGTGAACGAAAATGACAATGTGCTGGTGTGTTGCGGCCAAGTTGGGGCGGGAGAGACCGTCGTTCTTGAAGGTGAGAGCCTCATCATGGGTGTCGATATCCATGTCGGCCACAAAGTGGCGCGCCGAGCAATTGGTAAGGGCGAAAAAATCTTTCGTTATGGGGCCCCCATCGGCTCCGCCACGGTCGATATTGCCTTTGGCGAGCATGTGCACATGCACAATATAAAAAGTGATTACATCCCCAGCCACACGCGGGAGAAAAAAATGGAGGTGGGTCAATGAAGGGCTACTTACGGGCCGACGGCCGCAAGGGCATTCGCAATATTGTCGTGGTCGTTTATCTAGTGGAGTGTGCCCATCACGTCGCGCGCGCGGTGGTCAGTCGTGCTAATTCCGACGCGGTACAACTGATAGGCTTTCCCGGCTGTTTTCCTAATGAGTACTCGCTCACCATGATGGAGCGTTTATGCACCCACCCTAACATCGGTGGCGTGGTACTTGTTTCGCTCGGGTGTGAAGGTTTTAACCGTGAACGGTTGAGCAAAACAATTGCAGACAGTGGTCGCCCCGTTCGCACCTTGGTGATTCAGGAATCCGGCGGTACCCGGCGAACCATTGAATCCGGCCTGGAGGCTGTGGAAGCGACGCAGCGTGAAATAGCCGCTACGCCGATGGTGGATATGGGCGTAGCGGAGCTCGTCGTCGGTACGATTTGCGGTGGCTCGGACGGTACCAGTGGTATCAGTGCGAATCCGGCGGTAGGGCGTAGCTTCGACACTCTTGTTGAACAAGGGGCAGCCTGTATTTTTGAGGAAACCGGCGAGCTGATTGGTTGTGAGCAAGTGATGGCAGATCGTGCCGCCACACCTGAGCTGGGCCAAGAGATATTGGCGGCCGTAGAAAAAGCAGAGAATTATTACCGGGTGATGGGGTATGGCAGTTTCGCCCCAGGCAATGCCGAGGGCGGGCTGACCACGCAGGAAGAAAAATCGCTAGGAGCTTATGCTAAATCCGGCGCATCGAAAATTCACGGGCTGATTAAACCCGGTGATGTTGTCACCCAGGGCGGGCTCTACTTGCTGGACGTGGTTCCTGATGGCGAGCCCCGATTCGGCTTTCCCAACATCGTCGATAATGCCGAAATTGTCGAGCTGATAGCCTCCGGCTCTCATCTTGTTCTGTTTACCACCGGGCGCGGATCTGTCGTGGGTTCGGCGATTTCTCCGGTCATTAAAGTGTGTGCCAATCCGGAAACGTACCAGAAACTGGCCGATGATATGGACGTCAACGCCGGTAAGATCATAGACGGTGAGGGCACTGTGAACAGTGTTGGTGAGGAAATTTTTGAGTTGGTGTGTAAAGTGGCGGATGGTGAGAAAACCAAGTCCGAAGAGTTAGGGCATCAGGAGTTTGTCCTGACCTATAAACAGTTTGAGCCTACCGGACCTGCCTGCCTACCGGTGTCGCGCTAAATAGGGACTAACGGCAGAGAAGGCTAAGAGCAAACTGAAGAACGAGAGGCGATAGAAGACCATGGCGATAAATAAACGACAAATTGGTGCAACCTCGCTAGCAGTGACAGAGCTGGGATTTGGCGCGGCTACCTTGGGTAATCTCTATCAACCCATGTCCGATGAAAGCGCCCGCGCCGCGATCGATAAAGCTCTGGAGTTAGGGCTCAATCAATTCGATACAGCTCCCTTTTACGGTTTTGGTCTGAGTGAGCGTCGGGTGGGGGATGCACTGCGCGCGCACGCCGCTTCTGACTATGTGCTCTCCACCAAAGTGGGGCGGCTGTTACAACCGTGCGGTAAGGCCGAGGATAAATACGGCTTCTGCTCCCCCATGCCGTTTGAGCCGGTGTACGACTATTCTTATGACGGCATTATGCGTTCGTTTGAGCACAGTATTCAGCGCCTCGGTTTGCCCAAGATCGATATCCTTTACATGCACGATATTGGCCGGGTAACCCACGG
>NZ_JAUOQM010000037.1 GCF_030547685.1 Gilvimarinus sp. 2_MG-2023
GGCTTTTAGCGTGTAGGTTAAGTCGGTCACGTCGGTGGCATCGGCGTCGTAAACCACTTGGCCGGCGCCGCTGTTTTCGTCAATAGCGGTGGCGGTTGCGCCACTGGTAAAGCTGGGCGCTGTGTTGTCGATGGTGATATTGGTGGCCGCAGCGGCAGAGAGGTTGCCGGCGGCATCGGCGGTGTACACCTGGTAATTACCATCGGCCAAACCTGTGGCCGCCACGCTGACATCGGTATTGGCGGTGGCAATCGCAGCCTCGTTCCAGAACTGATCCGCTGCGCCGGTAATGTCGCTGACGCTGGTTACGGTGACCGAGTCGTGGACTAAATAGGCCGTGCCTACTTCGGTGCTTTGGGTGGTGATTGAGCCTGATGCATCAATAACGGTTGAATCTGGCCGTACGGGTGTGCCGTCAGCGTTAAACTGCTGGACAAAAATGCTGTAGTCTCCGTCGGCATCGTCTCCATACCAAGTCACGGCAAATGCGCCGTCGCTGCCCAGCGGGGTGATTTGGGGATACCAGTCAGTACCATCCGTGACGCCGTCGGGCTCGAGCAGTATGGGGTTGCCCACTGTTGCGCCGTTGCTGTCAAAGCGCTGCACAAAAATACTGTCATCGCCGCCGGCATCTTTCCCACGCCAGGTAACGGCAAAGGCGCCGTCACTGCCCAGCGGCGTAATTTGGGGGTTATAGTAGCCAGCCGTGACACCGCCGGAATCGAGCGGTATGGGGCTGCCTACCGTTGCGCCGTTGCTGTCAAAGCGCTGGACAAAAATGCTGCTATCGCCGCCGGCATCCTCTCCATACCAAGTCACCGCAAAGGCACCTTCAGTGCCAAGTGCGATGAGTTGGGGATCGCGGTCGTTACCATTCGACACGCCATCGGGTTCAAGCAAAATCGGCGTGCCAACCGCCGCGCCGTTGTTGTCAAAGCGCTGCACAAAAATACTGTAATCGCCGCCGGCATCCTGCCCACCCCAAGTGACGACAAAGGCCCCGTCGGTGCCCAGTGCGGTGAGTTGGGGATTGCGGTCGTTACCATTCGATACGCCATCGGGTTCAAGCAAAATCGGCGTGCCAACCGCCGCGCCGCTGTTGTCAAAACGTTGAACAAAAATACTGTCATCGTCATCGGCATCGTCTCCATACCAAGTCACGGCAAAGGCGCCGTCGGTGCCCAGTGCGGTGAGTTGAGGACGCCAGTCAGTCCCACCTGTCACACCATCGGGCTCAAGCAAAATCGGCGTGCCAACCGCAGCACCGTTGCTGTCAAAACGCTGCACAAAAATACTGAAGTCGCCGCCGGCCACTCCTTGCCAAGTGAGGGCAAAGGCGCCGTCGGAGCCGAGCGCGGTGAGCTGGGGATACCAGTCGTCCCCATCTGTCACGCCATCGGGTTCAAGCAAAATCGGCGTGCCAACCGCCGCGCCGTTGTTGTCAAAGCGCTGCACAAAAATACTGTAATCGCCGCCAGCATCAGCTCCACTCCAAGTCACCGCAAAGGCGCCCTCGGTACCCAGTGCAATGAGTTGAGGTGAAATGTCTTCCCCATCCGTCACGCCATTGGGCTCAAGAAATACCGGCGTACCTTCAGCTGTACCACCGCTGTCAAAACGCTGCACAAAAATACTGCGATCGCCGTCGGCATCGACTCCATACCAAGTGACCGCAAAGGCGCCCTCGGTGCCCAGAGCCGTGAGCTGGGGCGAGGCGTCAACGCCATCGGTCACACCAGCTGCCTCCAGCATATGCTGTATGGGGTTAAGAATTACCTGCGCGGTGGGGGCGGTGGTATCCACCAAATAACCGGCATTGTCGGTTACGGCGCTGTGAGTCAACACGGCGGTATTACCGGCAGCGCCTTCCAATGTACCGCCATTGGCGTCCAGCGCGTTGGCAGCAATACTGATGCCGTTGGCGTCGGTATCGCCCGCTTGCACGGTATAGGTAAAGGTTAATTCGGTGGTGCCGCTGCCGCCTGCGTAGATGGCGTAAACGGTGTTGCCACCGATATTGAGCGCCAAACGCGGTATGCCACCAGTGGT
>NZ_JAUOQM010000038.1 GCF_030547685.1 Gilvimarinus sp. 2_MG-2023
TGGTTGGTTTGGCGCTTACAAATAAACAGCCTGAATCTTCCTACGTTTGGCGAAAAATACGCTATAACCACTACCACAATGCCAACGATCATCAGCTATATTTTCCCGGAAGTATCGCCTTTTATGGCGGTAAGTTTTACATCTCTAGGCATATCAACTTTCTATTTAAAACTGATTGGCTAAACAAGGAAATTCTTTGGTTCGAATTTACGCACCCTGGACAGGTGCATAATCTGCCTGAAACACCTCCCGCGAATATCGACGATACGCTAGCAGGCGCTGACAGCAACAATAATCTTATTAGAGACGACTTTGAATACAAAGTCTTGTTTTCCAACTATCAGCCTGAAGTAACAAATGCCGCCATGGCGGCAGGAAAAGTTTATCAACTATTAGTGACCACAAGCGAAGAATCTCAACCTCCTCCCACACAAAAAGCAAGAGACCTAGTTGCCGGGTTTGTTCTAGCTGAAATGTGTAAGCGTACAATGCACAGAAGATATTCAGGCAATGCTTGGTCAGAGGCTAGCCACTTCAACACGATCGATCGAATTAAAGTGAAATACAGTTATATTAATTACTTAACCTCAATGGTCGGATATGAATCAATCGATATTCCTACGGGGGACGCCTGTGTAAACCTTGAATCCTATAGATTAAGGAGGTCTATATTATGAAACTTTCCATGCTAACTACAATAATAATTATTATAACATTTTCTTCATCACATTCTTTCGCAATATGCGAAAACAATATAGACAACACCAAAACATACTATATTAACGGCATGTTTACTACTGTTGATGATTACTTTGCAAATAAGAGTATAATTTCTGAACTACTGGATAATTATTTTCCAGATCAAGGATTCAGCAAACATGTCTACGGATCTCATAACAATAAAAATGAAAAACTTCTCTACCAAGCTGCCGAGGTAGCCAGACAAAAAATAGAAGATAATGTACAACACGCTAAGGAAGTTCTAATTTCATTTCTTAACAATGAAACTTCTAATATAAACTCAGACGCTGAGCTAGATGTACTTAAATCCTATCTGCAGGATATATCAAGAATATATAAAATAACCTTATCCGAAAGTGACACATTATCTGCCGAGAATGAAATTATAGATCTATTAAACACCTGTTCAAGAGTAATTCTAATTACCCACTCACAAGGGAATTTTTACGGAAATGCAATATATACCAATTTATATGCTAACTATAAAAATGTTCGCGGTTATTCGATAGCAAAATTCCCAATGCTTGGAATGATGCAAATCGCCTCACCTGTACAAGTTCCAGGCGGCTCTATTGCACAACTTCATCCTGATATGATTGGTCACTTAACTAACGATAACGATCTAATAATGAAAGCTGTTCGAGAAACTTTAGGAGCCGTGGAATCTAATTTTTCTTCTTCAATTACAATTAAAGACCTGTCTGGCCATTCACTCAATACATCCTATCTAACTCCTCCGGAACAATCTTCTGAAATTGCAGGCCAAATCGATAGAATTAGACTAAGAATGATACCATATCCTATGCAGCATCAGAACAGCATATCTAGCAGCGCCTTTGCCTCTCTTGGACATTCTACAATTAATAAACTTTTAGACCTAAAATTCACTGATGGAAGCGTTTACAGATATAGTGACGTAAGTGATATTGAATTTTTAAGCTTTATATCCTCTGCATCTCTAGGGTTATACTTTAATGAAAACATTAAAAACATTTATCAATATTCTAAAATTCATTGACCGTAAAGACTGATAAAGCTTGCGGAATTCACAGACCGAAATTCTTTAACAGCGGATGGACTAATTCAAACATCTAATAGAATAACGAGTTCCGGGGACAGTTTACTTAATTAAATTTATCGGTTTTCACTTAATCCATGAATAAATGGGGTCAGATGAAACTTATGGCGCAATAAACACCTTTCCTGAAACCACTAGTCTTCCGGTTGATACTCATAATAGATGATTAAGCCGGTCGGAGGGGCGGGGGATTACCGGACCGGCTGTGTCTGAGATAACAGCACTGCATTAAAGCACTAACCTACCGGTTATTTTAATAAACCTGTCGCCAGGGTGCGGAAGGCTACTATGGCTTTTGGCAGTACGTCTTTCGGGGAGTCGCTGGCGGCGCTGCATTTAGCGCGGCGCCGTTTAGTAGCCTTGCAGCCGCATCAATGTCTACTCTGCATTTTGTGGGTTTCCCGGATTTTGCGGATTTTTTTTTAATTTTGAATCAACCCGCCCTGAGGACTTGAGCAAAACCACTGGGGTCAGATACCTTCTTGAAAATTAAGACCGGAAAGCGAAATTTCGGATTAATATGGGTTTCTGACATCACGACACCGTAGAACATGTGAACCAGCTTCCGCATGCTGACGCCTATAAACGCCGCTGACGATTTGGCACTCTTAAAGAGTCTGTCATCACCAATTTATGTCAAAAACTGGGATTAGCCCAGCACCCTGCCTTAAAAATTCACTCTAATTAGGTGGCTAAATTTACTATAACACCCTAAGTGATTGTTCAGTGCTTGCATTCAAAACTGAATGACAGTATTTTCACGATGGGTACAGTATCAAAAATAATACGAGTATATAGGGGAATTAGTTGATGAAATTCTTACACGTTATCTTTTTAATGGTAGTTGCTTTATATGTGGGTGGGGTAAATGCTCAAACCGCCATCCCTGCTGTTCAGGGGTTGATCCCGCCAGGGGTGGAACCTGGTGATAAGTTCTATATTATTTTCGCTGGTAGTGATACCGTGGACGGAGCGCAATCATCGGCCACTTATCAGGCATATGCAGCTTCTGTAAAAACGAACGACCCTATCACCGACCAAATAAGTGGCTGGATAACTTTATTTGGTCACGATGACTCATCCTTGGTCACGACGTCCGCTTTAGATTATACAAATATCCCTATTTACAATCGTAATGGTGATAAAGTGGCCGATAATAGGGCAGAGCTTTTTAGTAGTGCTCAGGATAGCGCCATTGGTTATGATGAACAGGGTAACCCCAATGCAAATAACATTTGGACTGGATTTAACTTTACCGGAGGCAATACTGGGATAGGTGATGATTCGTTGGGGGGGAATGATTCATTGGCTGATGGTTGCCTAGCTGGTAATGCTGCGGAAGCTGATAGTGAGTGGGCTGCATCGGTTTTAGCTGGTGGAAATGGTTGTACAGGCGTGAATTTGGGTATGTATGTGATTTCGCCAGCTTTCTTCATTCCTGAGCCTTCTCCGTTACCTATACTCAATATTCCAGGTTTTGTAATTTTACTAGTGCTAATGGGGCTTATTGCTAGACGTTACTTTGCTCGCTTACGTACCTGAGGAGTTGCAAACTCAGGCACAGAGTCAGGTTGAAGTTCCCCGAGAAAAACGGACACTATAATCAGGCGGTATTTTCAAACCATCGGAGTCGGGTCTTTAATCAACCACTCCCAACTCGTACCGTGGAGGGCTAGCTTTTAAATTCACAATGCATTTTGTGGGTGTCCCTGGTTTTTTCGGATTTTTTCAACTTGCTTGCAAGGCGCAGGATAGTCGCTGACTTTGTTTTTTGAGAGGTTTGATTGCGACACAAAAAAGGCCAAACAACAAAGCTGCTTGGCCTTTTAATCACACTTATTCAGCTAGTACTAGAATTTAACGTTTTCGACGAACGGCATACCCGCCCATAGCCGCTAGCATCAAGAACAGTACTAACTGACCCAACGCGCTTGTAGTGGGTAAGGGGGTAGGACTGCCGGAAGGCCCAGACGCAGCATCAACGTTTACCGCGATGCCGTCTATATCGTTGATATTAATGCCACTATACGATCCGTCGGCTGAGACAGCAGGAGCCGTGACGACAGTAAATGCTTGGTCGGCATCGACAACCATGTCGGCGACAGCTGCGACATCAAACGTGGCGGAGAAGCCGTTGCCTGCCGTCAGGACAACCGTGGCCACTGATACAGTGGCTTCACCGCCGGCAATACTCACATCAACAGAGATATCATTGGCCGGGGCGCCGGAAACTGACATGGTGACAGTTTGTGAGCTGCCCTCGTTGAGAATGAAGGCGCCACCACTGGATGGGTTCATAAAAATGTTGGCTATCTCATCATCAAAATTTGTGACATTAACGTTTGGGGTGGGTGCAGCATCGAACGAAGCTGTACCGCCTACAGCCGATGTAGTATTGGTAATAGTGTAGGCTACATTTCCATCAGCTACGCCATCATCAACTGGGGTAACGGTAATGAATTGCGGTGTATCCCAATCAGCGTCTGTAAATGTAAGATCAGCACTAACAGACCCCTCCGATGCATCAACTCCGCTGGTTGCTACTGTTACGACTTCTCCGGCCGATGGCGCCTCGTCTAAAACAACTTGGTAAGTAACCGCTGAGCCACCTTCATTGGTAAACAGAGTAGTGGTTGGGTTGATGTTAACTTGAATGGCGGCTGAGCTTAAACAGGAAAAGGATAATATAGCTGAGGCAAATAGTGTGCGTTTTAACCAATGATACATGGGATTTCCTTAAAGATTGTTTTTAACAATGGGGGACAGACCCGAAATACTTCGTTTTTTATCTAACCTTCCTGACTGGCTAAATTTTGGGTTGTGGTGCCTGCCTTCTGGCAGGTTGGCTGATCCACCATTACCCCTACGCGCTATGTGGCTAATCGTGCCATGAATGTGCACAGCTTGCAATTCCCTTTAATGCCGCCGTATTCAAGCAATCATCTCGGCAGTTATATATGCCAGAAGTCGGCGATTATATCTCCCCACGGATGCGACTAAAATTGAAAAATTTTAGATAAACCGTGTCAAAATATTTTCGATTTTCTTGACTAGAAGAGTTCCATCGGGGGTAAAAGTCCAAATCAATACACCAATATTACACAGAATAGATAACCACAATAGTGTTTTGAAGGGTTGTTTTATCGTTTTATGGCGCAGGCGTGATTGTGCATAGAGTGCCCCTGGCCAACCACCCAGTAGAGCAAGCATATGCAGGGTATTCTCTGGCACCCGACGGCCCCCACGTTGTGCCGCTCGCTAATCCAATGCGTAACACCAAACGTCAGTACCGACAAAACGAGATAAACAGGGAGCAACCAGAGCGGGCCGTTGAAAATAATCAGCGATCCGGCAGTGAGAATCAAAAAAGATAAAGCAAAAATCACTGTGGCGGGGGTTTCGCGGGGGTTTAGTACTCGAACACTCGTGGCATTTAGCCTGCCTTTGATGTCTTTTGTGAGCTCAAAATCTACGTTGTCACCCACGCCGGGCCGACGCTTTATACGGCGCAACTGTGAAACATGAAAGAAGACCCGTAATTTTACTTCTGACGCTGAAATAAACCCATATCCTTTAGCGTCGTGCCACTCAATAATTTTTCCTTTCATACTTTATGCTCTATGATTTTTTACTGTATGTTCTACCACAATGTAGCGTTTAGTTATGGCTATAGAGCATTCATCAGGCAGCATTCCACTCATGTACGATTACATCTGAAGCACCACTGGTATAAACAGGGTCGTTAAACGCTATTGTTTGTGCCGACTCTAGGTCTTCAGCCACAATCACATAGGCGCCACCAGTCTGATCGGTAAAGCCGCCGGCAAGCTCAAGTACTCCATTCGCCATTAGCTGAGCCAAATATTCTTTATGTCCTTCTATGACGGAAACATCAAAATTAGGTGTTCGTAGTGTCAAGATAAGATATCGCATGATCCACTCTTTTATGAGGATAGGGGAGTAAAGATGATGGATTATAGCGTGTTAGTACTTATAAGCTCCATTTCCACTATGATTTAAATGATATGCTCTCGGAAAATAGACAACTGGCTTATGCCGTCGTTATCATTTATATAACGATATAAGAAGCTCATCAAAGTTCCACGGTTGGAACATCACAAAATCCTATCATTTTGTGCGATTCCAGACAGTTATTAATATACAGTTAAATAATTTAAGACTGGAAACATTATTGCCAAAATATCACCCAAGATATAGCCGTATATTCATATACCGTTTCCTGATCAGGCGATCTATCGGCATCAAGGTCGATTTGATGTAGAATGACTGATTGATTTTCATCATACTCATACGTTTGCACACTATCCATCACCGTATCAAAATCGGAATCTTGCTCTAGCATAGAAAGATACTCGTGCGCGTTATAAGTATACAAAGAACATAAATCAAATGACCACTACACATTCCTTTCTACCATAAATTTAACATACGAAGACATGGCCACCTTTAAGAATTCAATAGCTTAATAACGGTAAATGTATTATTGGTAGATTCTTACATTGACCATAAGCTGTGTTAATTCAACTAGAATTTTTTACTAGCCCTATACCGATCCTGAACCCATCAAGGCAAACGTAAAAAAAAGTTTTTTATAGGTATTTAAAAAATATAGCAATCAGCCTCACCGGGATTAATTTGTCACTGATTTCCACTAATTAGTTTTTTTGTCGCTTCAATTAACCTTTAACAATGATAATTTTAAGATACATTTATCTTTCAGAACTTAGAATAAATGCATATTGTGGGGATAAGTCATACTGTATAGCCATATGACGAACGTCCGTGCCTGAATTACCTTGCTATAAAACTCTATTAAAACAATAACTAACCATCATTGTGGCGCATCTATTCAAGAACCATCTACCGTCTTAAGTACGGCTGGCTTCTTCCATCCAGAATTCGATAGTAGCGGGTAGTAGAAATTACTGAGAAAAGTGAACCTGTTAACAATCTATTTAACTTCAGTATTTGAATATTGATAGAAGGCTGTATTCATCGACGGTAGATTAATCGGTTTTCCAGAATAGACTTTGCTAGCATTTCTATCTGACTTAATTCAATTAAAAAATACCCGGCAAGGTGGGCAAACTAACCACTTTGCCGGGAGAAGATTCAGGGGTAAACGATTCGTTATTGAGTAATTAATGCAAGCTCAATATCTTGATTCAGCAAGACCCACCAAAGCTGTCTGTCGGTATCAAAACCTGCCACTGGCTCTGTACGACATGATTCTAATCGTGTAGGGGCTTCGTTAAGGAAGGCCTCATCGAACGCGCCCTCAACACGACAATCATGACTGACGACTTCAGTCCAATGACCATCGATTTTCCACGCTAGCGTATGTTCGCTATCACTGTGATCATCACTTAACTGCAGAGACACTGCATAGGTGTCGGAGACGGCAGTAGCCAAATCCCATTCTTTCGATGCTGTGGGTGGCAGCACAACGGCTGGCTTCTCAGTGCCTGTCGCGCTAGAAAGTGGTAATCCAGTCGCAGCTTCAATATCCAGTGGAACACCGTAGTCATCCTGATACACGCCAGTTTGATTTTGGGTGCCACTGATCAGAAGAATTTCAGAGGCCGTATTAGCTGCCGGTAACCAACTTAATGTAACGTGCTCTTTGAGGTCGAATGTTGTTTCGGGTATTACCAATTCTTCTGTTTCAAAATTAGGAATAATTCGCGCGGCGCTGTTTAAATTTGGTGTCCAGCTTTCATGCACCTGGAATAACCATTGGTAGGCTAAACGGGTAAGGTCCATCAGCGACTCTGCACGTGATATTCCGGGGGTGTAACTCATATCGCGAGTACGAGTATCTGTGCGATTAAATGTCGCGTTTTCACCACCTATTAATTTTGCAGTTAGACCACTGTCAGAAATACAAATGTCGCTGCGATATTCCGGCTGCAATACCATGACCGAGCGTGTACCCTCAGGAATTGAGGTAGGGTATATCAGCATTTCACAACGGTTAGTCGATCGTGAAAATTTATCTAGCAGCGACCAATCGGCGATAAAGTCTTGATCTGCGTCGTTACTTTGTGCTGTGTGTGGAGCGAACCAGCTTTCGTAATCAACTCGAGTTCCGGTAAAGCTCAGCACCGAGGAGTTAACGTCAAAGTTCTGTGAGCCACCACTCATGGTTGCATTTTTTTGAGCAACGATGGCTTGCACTAAGTCGCGCTCGCCGTAACGAAATTCATAGCCTTTATACGAAGCGTTGCCTGACATAATCTGCGTGTAAACGTCCATCCGATAATTACCACCTGTGGGCGTCGAGCCCGAAGGTAATGTCGTTAAGATGGTTTTGGCACTAACCACTGATCGCTGATATTGATGTTCATGGCCCTGCACATAGATAACATCGTGCTCAGCAAAAAAATCACGAATGCGAGGCTGTACATCGTACACCCAATTGTCATCTTTTGTGCCATCGACAATCTGTTCACGCGTTTGACCGTATTTCGCACCAATTAGACCATCGTGGCTGGCCACAACGATATGATCTACATCATCGCGGTGCTCAAGTATCACTCCGGTAATCCAGTCAAAAGCAATTGGCAAGTTATAGTAGGCCAAACCAATAATAAGCACATTGTCCCGAATCACATAGTAATTCACCCACTCATAACCATGCATGTGGACAGCATCTTCGGGAATAAAATCGCGCATATTCTCGATCCACTCCACGGTATAGGCATAGCTAGTTTCATGGTTGCCCATGACGGGTAGAAAGGTCATACCTGAATCTCGGTATGGCTCTGCAACACTCCGCCATTCATTAAATTCAAGCGTAGAGCCGTGATCGGTAAGATCGCCAACCGCAATTACCAAGTCGACACCTGCTTTCTGCTGATGCGCTAACACTTCGTCCATCGGGTGCATAGCCACATGCGCCTGATTGTCTGAGTCAGTGCCTCCTTGTGTATCGGGTAGCAAACCTATTTTGAACGTCGATTCTGGCGTTGGCGCTTCTACTTGGTCTTTATCTGTTTCAGTTTCTGTTTCGGTGTCCGGTATAGCATTTTCGCTATCTTTATTAGAGCTTCCACCGCAAGCACTAAGTAGTCCTGTCAGTGCAAAGCAGGCAAATATTGTCCAAATTTGTTTAGTCAACATAAGTCATTCCACTTGATAATAGTGAGTTACACTCCTAAACAGAGCGTGGCGCGCACATTAAAAGCTATATAAATGACGGTTGATATTATATTTGGTTACAATTGGATGAAGAAACAGTAAGGGCTAAACCAATGGCCTAGTATTGGCTTACCTGGCTGTAAAAGCTCCACAGTAGTCGCTCCTCAACGCTTTAAGCGCTTGGATTTTCGGGGAAAGTTTACCTAATTAGGTTTATAGGCCTTATTGTACTTAATGCTTAGAATTTGACAGGAGCTACTTAAGACAAAGATGCCTTGATGGCGAATTTCTCATTACCCGCATCAGATTATTCAGCGCGGTGCGCGCCGGATGAAAATATTTTTCACAGAAGTTAATTCTCAATAATACTTAGAGCTTGTGAAGTCATCCGGGCCAGACCTTTCATTTCACACAACTCATAAACCCTAAACACAATAGTTCGTTCATTTAAATTTTTGCTTTAAGTGGGCCAATTGAAAAAGCAGGGGGGAAGAACTACTGCGTAACATCTGGGCTTTGCCCTTTATTATTTAACCTTCCTAACTGGTTAAATGTGGATTCATGTGGTTAATTGCGCCATGAATTTGCGAGCCCTCTATTCCCTTTAAAACCACCGTATTCAAGCAGTAGCGGAGATCGAAGATCCAAGTCTTTTTGGGCGAAACTCCCAAGCCTAAATCTCACCTCTTTAGCTTTAATAGCAATCAAAGTACTTTTTGGGGAAATGTGCACCCTGTTTACGGTGGGATGGGTAATTATGGTGCGGCGTTGTCTAAACCGCTTAATCATTCGAGTATAAATATTATTTTGTAGTCATATTGGTCAACCAAAACACTTATTTGGGGATAAATATCAGCATTAACCTCCAAAAATGCGCCATTTTGTTTCACGCCTGTCACAAAATGTTAATTTTTGCACAGCATGGTAGCCTATTTGGTTTACAGAACGGTATTAGAGCAACTACTATTCAATCACCGCTAGTGGTTAACCGTTAGGAAGACAAGGTTGATTGCCAGTTGTGAGCCTTGAACCTTTTCCTTGGAACGCAAAGGTCTCGATGCCCGGTATGACTGATGTGAAAAACAATAAATCTAGATTCGCAATGTAAGACAGTTCTGGTTTTTCGTTTTGCTGTTCCGTTCAGTGATCTTTTGAGTCAGACGCAGGTGAGTCTTAATGATTCCCAGGTCGTGACAATACTAATAACAATCTCGGAGATTATTCCCCATGAAAAAAATCATGCAAATTCCCTCTGCACTAAAAGTAATGGCTGGCGCTATCGCGCTGTCAACCGCCGGTGTGAGTTACGCCGCCGACCCAGTATCCGTTAGCGCTTCTAGCGATGACGGCAACACCCCAGACAATACCCTCGATAACAGCTTGTCTAGCCGTTGGTCAGCTCAGGGTGACGGCCAGTGGATCGAGTATGATCTAGGTCAGGTGTATTCTGTGGATACACTTGAAATTGCGCTGTACAAAGGCGATCAGCGCACTTCCACCTTAGACATTCAAACCTCAGCTGATGGCAACAACTGGCAAACCGTTTTCTCCGGCGAGCAGCCTTCCAGCACTAGCAGCCAACAGACTTTCGATGTAACCGACAGCGATGCCCGTTACGTCCGTATTGTAGGCTACGGCAACAGTTCAAACGACTGGAACAGCATTACCGAAGTTGATATTGAAACCTCTACCGCGAGCAGTTCTTCTTCATCGTCCTCAAGTAGCTCAGCGGGTTGTGGTAGTTGCGGCACCAATGTTACCGCTTCGGCCAGTACCGATGATGGCAATGTAGCTGAAAATGTTCTGGATGGTGATTTGAATACTCGCTGGTCTGGCAATGGCGACGGTGCAATTCTGGAATTGGATTTGGGTACTAGCCAAACCGTTGGCAGTGTCGATATCGCCTTCTTTAAAGGAGATGAGCGCAATTCAATGTTTGAAATTCAAACCAGCGCCAACGGCTCAAACTGGGACACCGTTCTTTACAGTGCCGTAAGCAGTGGCAACACCACCTCACTGGAAAACTTTGCCGTGGAAGAAAGCGAAGCGCGTTATGTGCGTTATGTCGGTAACGGCAACACCGCTAACAGCTGGAACTCGGTTACCGAAATGAGCGTCAGTTCAGAAGGTGGCACCGACGGCGGTGGCGACAATGGCGGCGGTGATAACGGTGGTGGTGATAATGGCGGCGGCGACAACGGTGGTGGCGATAATGGCGGTGGAAACAACGGTTCTGCCAGCATTCCGTCAGACTTGATGAGCAACTGTAACCAGTGGAAAATCACTTATCCCGACGGTGTAGAAGATAAAACCCTGTGCGGTGAAGATAACAACGAATACTTCTACGTAAACACCGAAGGCAATGGTCTGGTCTTCTTCGCACCAGTTCGCAGCGGCAATGGCACCACACCCAACTCTAGTTATATTCGCTCAGAGTTGCGTGAGCGCGAAGCAGATGGCAGTAAAGATATTTACTGGACCACCTCAGGTCAGCACACTGTGTACGTTAAGCAAGCGATCACCCATCTGCCAATTGTTAAAAGCCACTTAGTTGCCACCCAGATTCACGGCAACAAAGACGACGGTATTGACGATGCTTTGGTTCTTCGCCTTGAAGACAACCACTTATTCCTTAGCTTTAACGGCGGCAAGCTGCGCAGTGATGTAACCGTGTCTAACGACTACAGCTTGGGTACCGAGCACGAAGTAATCTTTGATGTGGTTGACGGTAAGCATTACGTTTTCTACAGCGAAGATGGCAACCTAGACAGTGCTTATGCCTCAGGCAATGCGAGCCAGTACCTGGTACGCGACGGTTCTAACGACTACGTTATGGACCGTAGTTACGGCGAAGCTTACTTCAAAATTGGCAACTACACACAAAGTAACGCCGATAAAGAAGGCAGCGAAACCGGTGACCCAGATAACTATGGCGAAGTGGTTGTCTACGACTACTGGGTTGATCACCAGTAAGAGTTGTCGTTTCCGCACTTAGCGGAAACTGATTCGAATGCCTCCCCGCCGCTTATTGCGGTTGTGGGAGGTTTTTTATTGTTTGCGTTTTCTATACTGCCTAAGTATTTCCCGAATAAACCGAATAAACCAACACACAGCCATTGGTTACACTGTCGCGCCTATTGCGGTTGCTTAATGTAGAGTTAACCGGGAATCTTCGTTTGTTCTGTTCCATTTTTGGCTATCGCCGCTTTAATTTTTTCAACACAGCATCCACATTCGGCTCTTTTTATTCAACAGCCTATACACCCTCATTGGCTGGCCCAAAAGTGAATTCACCTTCGGCTAAAAACCGCCCATAATTTACGGGGACCACTCGGTAAACGTTGAAAGGCTTTAAACTATAAGAACTTACTGTTAGCCACGAAATTTAGCCTGACAGAAGGCCAATAATTTAACGTGATAAATTGAGCTATGAAGAAGGGAAGGTGTTTTAGAAATTATGCAATATCGGCGGTCAAACGTTTAATATTTAGAAGCCGAAATTCACACTGACCCTTGGCAATAAGGCCTCGGGTCAGTGCTTACTGCTTTGCAATTTATTGCGGATTCAAACCCAATTTTTCCAGTACCAGGAAGAAGTTTTCACGACGGTCTTCAATACCGTCAACTTCGCCACTGATTGGGCAAGATGAATCCGGGCAACCGCGGTTAACAATACCGGAGATGTCATCGATAAACTCGGTGCCCTGCATGCCACCATCAACATAAGCTTTTAGCTCTGTCAGGTAGTCCCAATCACCGTAAGGACCGCCATCTACGTTGTAGCCTTGTACATCGTTCACCCAGTAGAACAGACCTGCAATCCACTTGAGTTCTTTGTGCTCTTGCGAGGTACAGATCAACTGCGGATTTGAACAGAAATCTAAGTTTGCGTATAGCGGGTCTGCTGGTGCTGGTGCAACATTGATACCTTCCTGAACCGTACCCACAGTGGCAGGGTCAACATGGCTGCGCCCCAAAAAGTGGTTAAGCGTACCAAAGTTCTGGCGACCTGTGGTTTGAATTACACCACGGCCCCACCAACCACAACCTTCAACAGACTTTCCTGCTGCACCATTGTGAACAAACTCACCCGCTTTTTGGCCCACATAGACTTTACACTCATCACGCTCCCAAGCTTGCTTGGATGTGTCGATGCGCTCAGGTGTTTCAGCACACCAGCCACCACCGAAATTCCAGTAGCCGACAGCGCCATTAACCAACAAGCCGGCTTCTTCCAGCACCGCATCCGGCGCAGCAAACAGCGGCGCAGGAGCACCGTACCAACCAGCATGTGTTGTCGCCGTCACTTCCATCTTGGGTGCGAGTGGGCACGAATAAGGATGGTCTTCACCGGTGCTAGGGTTAACACCATAGCTGGCATAGTCTTGCTGCAGCTGGCCGCAGGAAGAGCTCAGCGGGTAGTCCACCGGATCACCGGTACCAATCGACCAGTTGTTTTCATCACAGGCATTGTAACGAATGGTTTCTTTCATGCTTTGCGAGAGGAAAGCGGCGATGGCGACTTTTGCATATTTGGTATTGGTGGCATCGTCTGCTTTCTCATCGAGCAACCAAAGTTTTTTGCCGGCAATACCGACGTTATGCATGGAGCTTAACGCCTTCAGGTAGTCGTTCCACTTGTAAACGGTCGACGGTGCGTAAGAGCCCTGAGATACCTCATACAAGAATGCCTCTGTATTCATTGTTTGCTCAACGGATAGAAGCGTTGAGTTCAATGAAGCGTTTGAGGTTAGCTCAAGATTATCGTCCACAGCACTGCCTTGACCCTCGTAATACAAAGGAACAGTTGCCGTCGCATAGTCCGCTATCTTGTCGCTCAAGCTTGTGCTGTCAGCATCAAACAGAACCGCAAATACATTGTGGTGTGCCGCGTGACGCAATTTACGCTCCGCAGAGGTTGTACCCAGAAAGTAGCTACCGGCTTGGGCTGTTGGTACAGACAACAAGGCAGGTGACTCAATAAAGTCGGAGACTTGTTTAACAAATCGCAATCCATTGTCCCACTGATCCGACGTTAAAGCTGCCGTCTCTGTCGTCTTGACGAAGGCGACGATGTCAGCGGCGTTGTCGCCACGGTACAGCTCGAAAGAATACAAGGCGTCTGCAGCTGCTTTAGAGGCGGCATCCCAAACACTGCGGTAACCTGAGTGGTAATCGTTGGCAAAGCTGCCAATGGTCAACTCCCAGCCGAAGACAGCGTTAGGTGCCATCTCGTTGAGAATTAGATTGTAGGCTTGTACCACGCCTTTAGCATCGTTGCTAAGATCGCTTGCATCGATAGACGCTGTGGTAGCAGATAGTGCCGCTTGAACATTTACAGTACCTAAAGAGGCGCCTTTGTCCGCCACAATTGAGCCGAGCAGGTCACCACCAATAACCACAGTTTTGGAACCGGCGTTTTGTGCAATGGTAATAGCGGCTTCAAAAGCATTGGTCAATATTGCAGTACTGGTAACACTTGCAATAGAAGCTGTGATGTCAACAATTTCAGGTGTCGTTGAGGGTGTGGCGGCGACAACTTGATTTGGCCAACCGGCGACTTTTAGGCTAACCGGATCGGTCGGGTTCGGCATAGAAAGCAAAGCCGGACCACCTTCAGCAGTACCATCACAATTAACCACGTGCTCCCATGTATCGTCGCTACCTGGAATCGTATCGGTGTAGTACTTTGCGCTGTAAGCTATATTGCCGTAAACCACCACTTGGTCTTTTTGTGCGTAATTCGCTTGCGGCCAGTTCGGATAAACAGGGTAGTCCTCACACAGCTCACCGACATCAACGCTACCCGAGCTTGAAGAAGAGCTGGAAATTGCGCTCGATGAGCTGCTGCTGGAAACACTGCTCACACTGGATGACGAGCTAGAGATTACGCTTGATGAACTGCTGCTGGAAACACTACTCACACTGGATGACGAGCTAGAGATTACGCTTGATGAACTGCTGCTGGAAACACTACTCACACTGGAGGACGAGCTGCTCGACGACGGATCACCGCCACAGCTGGCGCTGCCCATTAGCTCCCAAGGCCCGTAGTCTCCCGCGTTTTGGGGGTTGTCACCGCGTGTCCACCACTTGGCTTCAAAGCGAAAGCCACCGGCGGTGACCTGAGCACCACCCGTATAGGCGACACTGGCATCCCAAGCGTTTGCACAGGAACTGCCCGTTGAAGATGAGGCGGAACTAGCAATAGATGAACTCGTAGAGGATACAGATGACATCGACGAAGCCGAACTAGAAGACAGGCTCGATTGACTACTGCCATCGCATTGGCCCAAACCGGTCCAGGCATTTGCATAAGCCCAGCCCACTCCAGGCTCGTAAGCGCCGCCGGTGGAGCACCAGCCGCCCACCTCGCAGCGAAAGGCCTCACCATTGTGGCGAACCAGATCACCCGCGGCATAAGTAGTGTTGGCGTAATCGCTGAGACTCGCGCAATCATAGGCCTGAGCCTGCATAGCAGCGCCTGTCCCCACGGTAAGAGACAAAGCTGTCAGTAGCTTACCTCGTATGGATATAGTCATATTATTGTTCTCCCAAGTCATTAAAGCATTGGTCATTGACGAAGTATCAATGCCCACCTCCATCAGCGCTTTACCGGCAGCGCTTGTTCGCCCATCTGGTCGTGCATACCCATTGATCTGAACCAACGGGACAACGTTGTCATTTACAACCAAAAAAAAGCCGGCGGCTTTTAATTACATTTTCACATCTAGAATAAGCATGATCAGTATGCAAACACATAGATCTAAAAACAAGTCTTTTTGGCTAAAATACCAACAAAATATCTCTGTTGTGCCTTAAATCACACTGAATGGCTCTTTATTCAGAGTGCTTATTTCTGACTCCGACACAATGACAGCGTTGTCATTTCTTTGAACTTGTGAGGATTTATTGAGATCACCTAAAGCGCATTTTTTAGACAACTCAATGATTCGATAAGCCTGCTTATCCAATTTATAAAATTGATCTTTACTTGCCAACTTAGGGATCTTTAAATCAAACAAATACTTATTTAGAGTCTGACCATTTAAAGATTCCAGAGAAACATTATTAGCACCTGAAGGTTCTCTCGATTGAGGAAGCCCTTGAAATTTTTGCAGTACATAATCCGAAGGTGCCGATGAAAAAACTTGCTAAAAAATAACGTAGCTCATAAATATTAACCTCATTTCCTTGGTTATATAATAAAATTATTGAGCGATATACCCATTCAATAAATTAGTGTTAGCAGTCCATAAGAACATTCACTAGATAAAACTTTAAACTAATTTTTATTATTTCACCTTCTTGATTGGCTATATTTTTATATCAAATTTATACTTTTGGAAATTGAATATTGGTTTAATAACTCTGCGCACCAAGTGCGTTTAAAGCGCCACCGTGGGACGGCGCTATCTCCCGATTGATTCAAGTGACAGAAACACCTCAACAAGAGCCTATTTTATGATCGACCAGGGGCGCCACAATAGCCCCCTCTCTAATCACAAAGGCGAAGCTATGCGTCACCCACTAAATGTGCAAATATCTTTGGGCAGAAGGGTAGGAATAATGCCAAACTGCACCGTGTCTTTCGAGCAAGTACTCTCGGTAGGGGCATCCTTGCACAAAACATCGCCTGGATTTAGGTTGTCATTACCAGTAAAGCACCAAGCATGACCACCCGTAATAGTTCTTTTACAAGTGTGTTTAGTGGTACCAATCCAGTGCTTACAAACAGCATAGCTGTAGGTGCTAGCATTGCCTTTTAGTGCTTTTTCCGTCGCTGTTGTCTGGCACTTTTTCAGCGCCTCTTTACTTCTATCATTAACGGCATTGAGTATAGTGAAGTTACCCGATAGATAAACTTTTTTCTCATCGACACTGGCTTCTTGAGCCAATACATCACTTATACAATTGCATTGTTCTTCGGCCGCTTCGGCACTGAGCCCTAACTCCTGCTGATGATCGCTACAAGACTTCTGATAACTGGTACGAAAGTTTGGCGCCTCGCCGGCCAAACAACTCACGGCGAAAAGGCCGGCTACCAACGCGATAATTTTTTCCATCATTTATCTCCTTGAAATCAATATGAGGGGCGAAGCATATCGTACTTCTTCCCACGAAACGAACCTCTATTTAGGGGTAATTTATGAATCCAGAAACTCAGCTTGAATAGCCGAACCAGAATCTTTGTTAATTGTTATCTGTTTTATGAATGGACTACGCTTAAGTGCTCCAGTTGATTGAAAGTATCTATCCAGCTCGTTTTTTAAAACCTAAATGGTGTTTATATTTATGGATTTATCCGCCAAACATGGCTGAACTGGAACGATGCGCTGAAGTAGGTTTTGACTTGTTTCTTGCTGCGCGCCTATTATAGGATTTCTATAAGTTTATTTATACAGGGAGTGTTAAAAATGACCGGTTCTACTATGTCCATTCGCGATTACCTTAAGCATGTATACCCACTCGCACAGTCTGATTTAGACACTATAAGTGATGCTTCGGTAAATGAATTTTTCAATTCCCTGGGCTTTTACTTTCAACTTAGCCCGCAACCTATCGATGTTATTCCTCCGGGGAAAATTTCTCCACGTAATCAGGTCGAGTTGCCCCAAATTGGCGAGCTTTATTGGCCCTCTGTGATTAACCCGCAAGGCTTTTGGTGCCGTAATCCTTATGACCCTACCAACCCTCTCAACAACAAGTTTGTAAAAGGATTTGCATCCGGCAGCCGGGTAGAGGTATGCCACTCGAATGTCTACAACGGTAGCGCGGGTATCTACTACTATTTGGCTCCCGGCTCGGGCATTGCGGTTGATCTTGGCAAAACTCTTGTGGCCCGCAACAAATTAGATGTAATGCGCAAACTGGGTTGTAGTAACGATCAGATTGCAACGGCGCTGAATACTCCCGCTACAGCATACTGGCCTTACTACACCGGAGGCCAGCTACCACCGCCGGGCAGTCAGAAGCTCTTCAGAGATTTAGTCTCGAAGTATGTGGACCAATATGGTGTAACGACTGAAACGGCCCAAAACGCGATTATTGATGCAGCGATTGATGAGACCAATTACTTTTATGGCCGCGTCAACGACACTGGCTGGCAGGTGGATGAGGATAATTTTAATCTGGCCAAAAGCGCCGGCTACGATACTGTACAAATGACAACTCAGGCTAATATGAATAACGGCTGGGCGTTTGAGATTATCGATTTGCGCGTGTCTCCAGACAATAATTTGAAAACAACAATGACATCTTTAACGCAATATCACACGATGGTAAACCCGTTTAAACCTAGCCTTCATCAACGCGTGAGCAATACATGGCCATATTATAACTTATACGCCGCAAACACTTTGTCTGAAATTGCAAAAGATTATCCGTCTTATCAAGAGCGCTTCCCTTTTGCCGGGCCGGGTTATATTAACCCAACCCCAATCCCAGGGTATCCACACTAAGTAGCCTTGGTGCCGGCCCGTGAACTCACTCGCAAACGCTATGCCGTACTGCTAAGCACCGACAGTATTTTGTGCACTTGCTCTGTGATCTCACTGCCCTGAGATGTGAGATACCCACCATCTGGCTGGGTTACGAGGCCCCTCTGGTACAACCGCTCGGCTGCGGCTACGGTAGCCGGATCGGCCGAGTGTTTATGTACCTTTATGCCCTCTTGAGAGGACGATGAGTGAAACAAGGCAAGCAGGTTAAGTTCGTTGAGTTGTTCTGGGGAAAATGGCATGACGTATCTCTTATTGTTGTATTAATAGGTACCTGACTGGCCGATACCCTAGAATCTTTAGACTATACCGACTCTACCTGATTTTGCTATCAGATTGCATCTAAAATTAAAGTGGTTAAGCAACTAAAGCCGAGGCCCTTAATCTATCGCTGATTCTTACCTTTTACATTCTCAAAAACCAACCTAACAGCTCACCGGGCTTAAGGTCACAAAGTGGTACCATTTTAGAGCATTGGTACCCGCCTATGGTTTAACAACTTGGTTATATAACTTCTAATACTACTCGCTCGGTTAGGCTCATCAAAATCTTCTAAAGCCCGTAAGCAAGCCCCAAGTTTAAGCCTGCCCTCAACACAATAGGCAAGGCACTGTACTCGCCTCCTAGATCGGATTTTGGCAAGGTAATTCTCGACCTTTACCCACCCACTATACAATCAAAGTTGCTCTCTATTAACTATCCTATATACTTTACTGAACAACGGTAAAAGCCCCAGACGAGCATGTCTATATGGATCGCACCCTACTACGCACCCTAGGCGACAATACTCGCGACTTAATCTACGCTAAAGACTTAGAAGGGCATTTTCTTTACGTCAACGCAAAACTCCTCCAGATGTCAGGCGTTGACTCTGCCGATAAAATGATCGGTAAAACTGACTTTGACTTCTCCCCCAAGGATTTAGCACAAGGGTATTTCGAGGATGATCAAGCGGTTATTCTTTCAAACAAGCCCCTGACCGACCGAGAAGAGCTGGTTTTGGATTCCGATACAGGGCAGGCCCGCTGGCACTCCACCACAAAAGTCCCGCTCACTGATAACGGAAAAGTTATCGGCATCATGGGGATAACTCGCGATATAACAGCCAGAAGACAGGCCGAGGAAGAAGCTAAAAAGCTGAATATTGAACTTGAAAAACGGGTTGAAGAACGAACCCAAGAGTTAAAAAAGCTCAGCGATGTGTTAGCACATGAACGAAATTTAATGCGCACCTTAGTGGATTCACTGCCCGATAATGTTTTTGTTAAAGATACTCAAAGCCGTTTTTTACTGGCCAATCAGGCCATTGCTCGCGCCATGGGAACCACGATTGAACAATTGTTAGGCAAAACTGATTTTGAATTTTTCCCCGATAAAATGGCTCAAAGTTTTTTTGATTCGGAGCAAAAGGTAGTTCAAACCGGCAAGCCAGTACACCTAGAAGAGCCCTATCTCAACCAAGAAAAAAATCAATTAAGCTGGGTAATGACCAGCAAAGTACCTGTGCGAAACAGTGCGGGTAAGGTTATCGGTATAGTTGGAATTGGCCGAGACATTACCGAGCGGCGAGCCAGTGAGCTGGCATTACAAGAGAGCCAAGAGCGCTTTCGTAACCTGACAGAGTTATCCTCCGATTGGTATTGGGAGCAAGATAAAAACTTTGCCTTCATTAAACTGGCCGATCCAAATCATAAATCGGGTTACCGCCTCAACGATGTTCGCGGTAAAACCTTACAACAGCTGTCTCATGCCAAAGCACTTAGTTCCGATTGGAATTCACATCAAAAATGCATCAGCTCGAACTTACCTTTTCGCAATTTTGAATTTCAAGTCGTCGATGCTGAAGGAAACAACCGCTATTTAAGCTTAAGCGGTCTACCTAATTTTGGCGACAACGGGGAATTTGATGGCTACAGGGGCATCGGCTGCGACATTACCGAACGTAAAACCGCCGAAGCACATACACAGTACTTGGCCACTCACGACAGTCTCACCAACTTGCCTAATCGAGCCATGTTTTTTGAAACACTAGACCTTGCCATTGACTCCGCACTGAGAAACCGACGAAAGTTGGCTGTGCTATTTATTGATTTAGACCGCTTTAAGAATATTAACGACACTCTCGGCCACAATGCGGGCGATACCCTACTGGTTGAGATGTCATCTCGTCTCTCGACCAGCCTACGCTCATGTGATGTTGTCGCTCGCTTAGGGGGCGATGAGTTCGCCATTTTAATACAAGATATTACCGATCCAGAACAAGTCGCTAAAGTGGCTCGCAAGGTAATTAATGCAACCGCCAGCCCGGCAACTATACTTGGGCAAGAGTGTCGTGTTACCGCCAGTATTGGCGTATCAATTTACCCCGGCGACGCCAGAGATACTCAATCCATAATGAAAAATGCCGATATCGCCATGTATCGCGCGAAAGACGAAGGTAAAAACACCTATCAATTTTATTCGGCGGATATCAGCACACGGGCATTCGATCGACTCACTCTAGAGAACAACTTGCGCCTAGGAATAGAGCGCGATGAGTTGTTTTTGGAATACCAAGCAAAACGCGATCTTAAGACGGGCGATATTTGCGGCGTTGAAGCCCTTATACGCTGGCAGCATCCGAAGTACGGCGTGATTCCACCCGACAATTTTATTCCACTGGCTGAAGAAACTGGCCTGATTGTGCTCGTTGGACGCTGGGTACTTAAGACGGCCTGTACGCAAGCAAGAAGATGGCAAAAAGACGGCTTTGCTCCTATTGGCATGGCAGTTAACTTATCCGTTCGACAGCTATATGACGGACATCTCGTTGATGATATTGCACAGGCACTCAAAGAATCGGGATTACAGCCCGAACTACTAGAGATGGAAATAACCGAAGGCATGGTGATGCAAGACACCGAGCGTGCTATCCGTATATTGCAGGCCATAAAAGGGCTTGGAGTTCGCCTGGCTATTGACGACTTTGGGGTTGGCTATTCCTCCCTTGCAAAAATTAAACGTTTCCCTATCGATACCCTTAAAGTTGATCGGTCCTTTATATGTGATCTTCCCCAAAATACCGAAGACCGAGCGATTGCCGAAGCTATTATCGCCATGGGACGAACCTTAAATTTAACCGTTATTGCTGAGGGGGTAGAGACCGTGGAGCAAGAAACCTTTTTACGACTGAATCATTGCGACCAGTCACAGGGGTTCTATTTTAGCCCACCCAAGTCTCCAGAAAAATTTTCTGAATTAATGCGTGAGCAAATCAACCGGCCACGCCAATTTTAGAAAGTCGCGCCTTGCCCCCTCCGTGACTCTTGATGAGTTTATTTCCAATACAACGGGGGCACAGAGCCCCGATACCAAAGTAACCTATTAAAACACCCTAAGATTCATTAGATATCATTGTTCACAACTTTCAAAACGTGTGCAATGTCACATACAAGGCAGGCAAACTTTTACCCAAGTGGCATAGAAGATAGAACCACGTTATAGCTTAAGTCGCTTTGTACCTCTCATTTGAAATCTGATAAAAACAATGATAGTGATTTTTTATTTGTCAAAACCTTTTACATAATTCCAAAATTATATTGGCATCACTAAAACACGCTATATTTATGGTCTTTTTACGACCAGAAACATTACCGCGATAATATACATAACCAACCGTCTACAGAATTATTGCCAACTTAATGATTCTATTTTTGGATTTTAAATATAATTAAAGCATCTACGTCTCATCTATAAAGCCGTACAGTTCTCACATTAATTGTGAAGCAAAACGAATGGTAACGTTAAAGTTATCGAAAGAATCATTTTATTTAGAAGCCTAAAATAATTTAAAATGAATTCAATTCTTTATTTATAAAATTTTATCTATTTATTGAAATTAAACTAACCTTTTCTTATTGCTTTTAGTTAACTCTAATAATTCCAATCATTAGTAATTCCAATAAACGCCCTCAAGGAAAATAGAAAATATTTTTTACAACTTTGTTTTATGCGCCGCGAGTTAATTATTTTTGTGACTCCTGTCGCTAAGGAGGGCACGTAATGCCGTTTTGTTATTTTTTTTCATCACTATACTTCTCAGCAATTGCATCGCTGATGCAATTTATAGCACCAGCTATTTAATCGGTGCCTTTCAGAAATCCGAAAAATAGATTTTTGTTTTTTTTGACAAGGATGCACTATCTGATCATCGATATGCGCCTGACAAAATCATCAAAAATAATAATTTATGCGGGTTTTATTTTTAGCCACAATGACAGCGCTGCCATTTTCGTAAAAAACGCTGCCAATGATGATTAAGAGTAACGCGTCTGATTGCGTGCATGTGTTAGTTGGTCAGCAATACACAGTGTAAATAAAAAGTTTCTACCGTAATGGAGAGCAATATAATGATCACTACAAGAAAACGCCGCGGACCTGCGGTTTTACTTGGCTTGGCAATTGCCGCGGCGTCTCATGGCGCAGCTGCCCAAAATGCCAGCTGCAGTTATACAGTCAGCAACGACTGGGGGACTGGCTTTACCGGCACCATTGATATTACCAATAATGGCAGTACCCCCATTGATGGCTGGAACGTCAACTGGCAATACACCAACAATGTTTTAACCAATAGTTGGAATGCCAACATGAACGGAAGCAACCCTTATTCCGCTTCCAACTTAAGCTGGAACAGCACGATTTCGCCGGGCCAAACGGTTAGCTTTGGATTTCAAGGCAACACTAATGGCAGCTCAGCTGAAACACCAATAGTCACCGGCGATGTATGCGGCGACTCCAGCTCATCCAGCTCCAGCAGTTCATCGAGTAGCTCTATAAGCAGCTCCTCCAGCAGCTCTTCGTCTACATCCTCTAGCTCTAGCTCTTCGTCTAGCACTCCATCAGGTGATGGCAATTTCCGAGTGGACGAAACTGGTAATATCACCAAAAATGGCGATCTTTTTCCAGTTAAATGTTCGTCTTGGTTTGGCTTAGAGGGCCAACACGAACCGCCTTCAGCTGCAGACAACCCCGATGGCGCGCCCATGGAGTTGTATGTGGGTAACATGTGGTGGGTAGACTCCGGCCGCGATATTCAACAAACCATGGATGAGATTACCGCCCAAGGCATTAATACCATACGCTTGCCCATTGCGCCGCAAACACTCGATCCAACGGACCCACAAGGTATTGGAGATATTCGCGAAGGGGGTGTACTGAAAAATGCCGCATCAATTCAGCAAGATAACGCGCGTCAGGCACTGGAAGACTTTATCGTTCAAGCCGATCAAAATAATATTGAGGTTATTGTCGATATTCACTCCTGCTCAAACTATGTGGGCTGGCGTGCGGGTCGATTAGATGCCACCCCGCCTTACGTCGATCGCGACCGTGAACACTACGACTATACTCGCGAAGGTTATTCGTGCGGCCAGGTTGATGACGATGGCGTGATCGTACATGAGTATAACGAGCAAATGTGGTTAGACGACTTACGTGAAATTGCTGGTTTATCTGCACAGCTTGGTGTGGATAATATTATGGCTATTGATATTTTCAACGAACCATGGGATTACACCTGGGACGAATGGAGCACTCTAGCTGAGAACGCCTACGCCGCCATTAGTGAAGTCAATGATGATGTTTTGATCATGGTAGAAGGCATCTCTAACCAAACGAGTGATGGAACGGAAGTGCCTCACGGCGCGGAAGAAACCAACCCTAACTGGGGTGAAAACCTATACCCCTTCCAGGATGATCCACTCAATATCCCCAAAGAGCGTTTGATTTTATCACCGCATACTTACGGTCCATCTGTGTTTGTACAGAACCATTTCTTAGATCAAGCACAGCCTGAATGTGCGGACCTGGACGGCGATGCGGCAGGCGATGCTGAGTGTAATATTGTGATTGACTCAACACGTCTTGAGCCGGGTTGGCAAGAACACTTTGGCTATCTGCGCGATCAGGGTTACGCCATGATTGTGGGTGAATTTGGTGGCTATCTGGATTGGCCAATGGGTGCACCGCTGCGCGATCAAGAGCGCTGGGATCACATTGAGCCTGGTGTCGATGCGCAGTGGCAGGGCGCCCTCGTTGACTACATGGCAGAAAAGAATATCCATGGCTGCTACTGGTCGACCAACCCCGAATCGGGCGACACCGGTGGTTTATACGAACACGCCTATGACCCCGTATCTAACCCAGCAGGCTGGGGCACATGGGACGGTTTCGAGCAACGCAAATGGAACCTTCTGTTTGAGTTGTGGGGCGAAAATTAACCTCTCCCCATCGCAGCTATAACCGGGCCCAGTGCCCGGTTTTTTTCAAGCTAAAATCCTACACACTTCAAGACTCATCACACCAGATTTTGCGAGAATAGCAACAGGCTGTTCAGGAGAGCGATCAATATAAAATTAAAAGCTCGCCTTTTATTCCGCAAATTGCAACTAACCCTTTATTACCTAACGAGCTCTTTGTGTAGAGTACAAATAAGTTAAGCCAGATATCAAAAAAAGCGCGCTTAATAATAAATAAGTTAATCCGCTTCCGGCCGGAAGTGAGTGTGTTGATCCCAGTGATAATGGATATACTTCACGGCTCACTGTATTTGAGGCTGCATCATTTACATTACCTACCGTATCACTAAAGGTACCGGCTCCAACTAAAAGTGTAACGGTACCGTTGGCTAAAGGTGTTAACACAGCGGTGTAGCTGGCACCCGCCCCGGTTAAATTAACTGCTGCATTGGTAACCGTCAGGTCACTTACCTCAAAATCTGTACTTAACTCGGACAGAGTAATAACCGCAGTTTGATCACCGTTAATGGGACCGGTAAAAGCCCCAATGCTTATGCTGGGCGGCGTACCATCATAAGTCATCGATACTTGATTGGAGGTAGTGTTGTCATTACCTGCTGCATCGTTAAATGTATTAGCCGCGACCGATAGGGTAACTAACCCATCGCTTAAAGGAGTAAGCACAGCGGTGTAACTCGAGCCCGAACCTGACAGGGTCGCGGTGGCGTTGGTTAGGCTTAAGTCGGCGAGCGTAAAATCGGTACTGTTTTCCGATAGGGTAATCAGCGCGGTTTGGTTGCCGTTAGCAGGCCCGGTAAAAGCCCCAATGCTTATGCTGGGCGGCGTACCATCATAAGTCATCGATACTTGATTGGAGGCAGTGTTGTCGTTACCTGCCGCATCGTTAAATGTATTAGCCGCGACCGATAGGGTAACTAACCCATCGCTTAAAGGAGTAAGCACAGCGGTGTAACTGGCGTCCGAGCCGGTCAAGGTGGCGCTGGCGTTGGTTAGGCTTAAGTCGGCGAGCGTAAAATCGGTACTGTTTTCCGATAGGGTAATCAGCGCGGTTTGGTTGCCGTTTGCAGGCCCGGTAAAAGGCGCTATGGCTATGGTCGGGGACAAAGTGTCCACGGCAATACTCACCGTATTGTTAGCGTCGGCCGCATCCTGGTTTGTTTGCCCTGGGCTCACTTCAAAGGCGCCGTTGCCAACGGATATTTGGGCCGTTGCATTAGAGTTGTTCGTAGGGGTAAAAGTCGCACTGTAGCTTGTGCCTGAACCCGTCACGCTGCTTAACGTTCCCCCGCTAACGCTGATAGCTGCGGCATTTGCCAGTGTGACCGGTTGATCAATAGTAAAGGTGATTGTCGCAGTGTCACCTGCAGCCACCGCCGCCGAGCTGGATGTGACCCCCACCGTTGGACGCGTGCCCATCAGCGTTCTCGTATTCAGAGCACTTGTGGTTACAGCGCCCGTAATAGCAAATTCATACTGATAAACGTCAGCACCACCCAACTCACTAGCGCGCCAAATAATGCCAATATAATCATCCGCGGCATAAGTGGCGCCCGTTGGGCCGACTTGGCTAATAATAACCGGAGCTGTATAGCCACAGCTTTCAATCGAAGCTACTGTCACCGTGGACCCTGGCATAATGGTATCTGTATTTGCTAACCAAAACTCACCTGCGACTAATTGGCTATTGTTTGCCTGATGCTGGATACGGGTGTTACCCGAGGCACCCCAGCGGGCCTCAAAACAAACATTAGCTGACGGACCAAGCTGTTCTGCGCTTCCGATGTTGCTTTGAAAAGCCTGAGCCGGGTTGAACAGACAAAACACTAAGGCGCATATTAATGTAAGGGCAATCGATGTAGATTTCATGTAAGAGCATTTTCCTTGTTTGCATCAAAACAACTCAGTGAGCCTAGTTATTCGGAGCCTAAAATAGACAAACCATTGGTGCTGGTCTTACAATTCACTTGCAAGTACAGTGTCCAAAAGGTTCCGAGTCAAAAATTCCGAGAGTGCTTTGACGATACGATAGAAGAGGGTTAACGTTACCTTGTGCACGCTCTTATTATCTTACGCCCTAACTGGCACATTAGAGGCGACAAGATTTTGGCAGATTTAAAGATTAGCCACAATCCTTAGACTTTACTTTTTGTTCTTTAACTACCTGCCTACACCGCCGGATTAGACCACTTACGATTGACTGTTGTGTTCTACTTACTTTGTTTTGCGTTAATTACAAAATCCTAGTTTAAAACTTCGATTATTCCCCGCCCTTCTATCTGAAAAAACTTCTGTATCGCCCTCTTACTGGGCCTTGGTAGGTTACGGCTAGCCTTTACAACACTGGCACCGACGTTGCTTTATTGACATTGTCTGTGTGCATTTTCTATGTACATATTATTTTCAGTCAAAAGGAGACCACTATGTTGCCCTTAAAGACATTGTTAACCGCCGCGTGTTGCTCGGCAATCGTCAGCCAAGCCGCGACCGAGACTGCATCGATCACCATGTATAGCCTTGACGCCGAAGGAACCTCACAAGCTTTGGGTGAAATGTACATCCAGCACAATCAGTACGGTATTGTGTTTAAGCCCGAATTATCGGGGCTGGCACCGGGCGTTCACGGCTTTCATTTGCACAGCAACGGCAGTTGTGAGCCCAGTGAAGATGGCACACCCGGCGGTGCAGCGGGCGGCCATTACGACCCCATTAATATCGATAAGCACGGCGCCCCTTGGGGTGAAGGCCATTTAGGTGACTTGCCCGCCTTGTATGTATCCCAAAGCGGCGAAGCCACAAGCGCAGTTCTGGCACCACGACTGCAGCTGAGCGATTTAGATGAAAAAGCGTTGATTATTCACCGCGGTGGCGATAATTACTCTGATACGCCCCAAAAATTAGGGGGCGGCGGTAAACGTGTCGCCTGTGGCGTTATCGATTAACTGTAACAAGCGCAAACAGGCACCGGCAAAGCTGGTGCCTTCCCGAGACGGCTAGATTAATTATGTATATTGCATACTATAATGTACAGACTAAAACGCTCCGGCTTAAAACTTTCCAAAAGACTTAACGAGCCTAGCGAGCTTCACTCGGCTCCGCGTCTTTTACCTCACTCCACCGGCAAGGCCATCGAACCCAACGCCCCTCATACAAGCCGTGGCTCTGCCCGCAGTGTACATCTAAGGTTTACTGTTAAAGCACCGACTGTAACTTGTGCACTTGCTCGGTGATTTCACTACCCAAAGGCGTGAGAAAACCATCCTCGGGCTGGGTTACAAACCCCCGTGTATAGAGTCGTTCGGCTACGGTGGCGGGATCGGCAGAAAGTTTATGCACTTTAATGCCTTCTTGCGAAGACGATGAGTGAAATAGTGCGAGTAGGTTAAGCTCGTTGAGCTGTTCTTAGGAAAATGGCATAAGGCATCTCTTATTGTTGTATGGGTAGTCGCCCCTCCGCCGGGAAGAGTCCTTCTTAGTAAGGCTAACATAAACCGACTCTACTTGGTTTTGCTAATAAATTGCAGCCTATATCGTCACTATTAATGACAAGCTCAGTATCAAGCCTGCCCATTACAAAAAGAGTTTTAAGCATAATCAATATTTTGAACTTACGGCCCTTCTCGGGGTGACTGCCATAGTGCCTTACCCCCCCCCCTAATTACTGCCAATACAGTATCAATCAGGCGAATAGTGAGATTGGTTATCCCGCCTAAGAATCAGTAGCGGCCCGGCAATATCAGCATAGATAATTTTAATAGCCTCTTAATTAACGCTAACAGATAGGTGAGTAATCTTTAAGCCATTTTTCTTGTGTATAATAGTTCACTATTCGTACTGACAGGGTCAGTAGCCACTCTAATCTTGCAGCCATTGAAACAAAAAGGATTATCAGGATGACTCAACTCAGCCACTCACCTTTATCTCGCTAGAGCGCTGGCACCGTTACGGCAATGGCACTTATGGCCAGCGGCTGCAATTTAACCGGCCTGTCCTGCCAACAAACAGAAAGTAAGCTTTTAGTAAACGCAACTCATAACTATTTGTTTATTGATGATACTAGAGATGGCCTCCCAGGCAGCGTTGAAGATGATATTTTAGGGGAGGGGGTTATCTTTGCTGTGAATGGCCAAAGCGGTTGGAGCCCCGCCTCGGGAAGCTATTCCGGAACAGTCAACGGAGTTAGTATTCCTACCGAGTCTGTTCCCCCTTCATAGGCTTGGCAAATATGGAGAGCGCGTTTGCCTCTTACGACTCTGCTAACAATAACTGCCCTTTCAGCGACCTGCTGTCTAACCCGGATCAGGAGTTCTACTATATTAGCCCGGCGAATTTGGGCTTGATTCCTTCGGATACCGGTGAAATAAGCTTTTCTATCGACGGTGTCACCGCTTCAACAGCCTATCTCACCTTAGTATTGGCCAGCTATACCATTTTGAAAGACGAGAGCTCTATCGTAGAAATCGGCTGTGCAGGAAGCGATGATGATGCCCCCTTGCCTGCAGAGTTTACCTTTGTGATGAGTGCCAGCTGTGGGTTTGTTTCCGCTCTGCCAATTTTCGGCCCGGTGGGTTTGGGTATTATGGCTGTACTGCTGTCTCTTATTGGTGTGGCATCTCAGCGCCGCAAAGTGCGCTCATAACTGAGACGAGTTAACTCATTAAACTAACAGTGCTTTATTTACCTACCGCCATAGGCTTGGGTCACTATGCACTTGGCTACTACTACTCTCGGCAGCGTATATCTAACCTGGCACGCCGCCCAGGGGCAGTTATGCTAGGTGTAACAACCTTGGGGCTGGGAGTACTATTATTCGAATCTGGCTTTTCGCTAATTATTCTATTTGGAATCCATCACGCACTTAATGAGGCTTACGGCAAACGTGTTGAAAGCCCAGCAGCAGCCAAAGCACTGGCGCCGGTACGAGCGCTTTTACACCTTCTCTGTTATTTAATAATTTTGCGCACCAGTCTATCGTTTCACACTTTGTCGATAGAAGTGCTGGGTACCGGTTTGGCACTGACCGTTATTTATTATGTGTATAGCCTAAACCGCCAACCCCGGACTGCTAGCCCCTGGAGCCAACACCAGGTGGAAGCCCTCTCTTTACTCGCGGTGGGTTTATCGATTTTTGTAAATATTAACTTTTTACAGGTGGTACTGTTTCATTTTATTTTGTGGGCGTTTATTCCCATGCCAAGCTTTGGGCCATCAGCAAAGCTGAACTAGGCCGCTATGTAGTATTTTCCACGTCCATTACCGGATTATTTTTGCTTATGTCGCCTATAGGCCTGGCAGGGCATTTCGGTTTTACCACACTCTATACCAGCCAGTTTTATTTTTGGTCTTATATTCATATTATTACCGCCTTTGTGCTCTCGAGCAGCCACCCCCGCTGGATCACCGAACCCCTTTGGGGCCCCGACTCTCGTTAACAATCGAGCAAGTCATTGACTGTAGATATTATCGGTGAGGTGCCAAGGCATTTCCCGGACGAGCTGAAGAGTTGCCCAATAACAGGCTTCTGAAATTCACAAAATCGGAGGTTTTATCTATGGATTCGTACGGTAGCAGCGAAACCCAACTAGGCTCATAAGCCCGGCGAGTAAAATATAAAATAACGGAGAACCAACTGGCAATGCGGTAGCGGTAGCCTGCACAATCAAATTCAGGGTTGATTCCTTTTGAATATTATAATCACCCAGTGTTCTGTCATCTTCCAGCTCAACCCCGGCGAAGATCAATTGCTGTTGCTCGGGCAAATGGCCTTCTCTTTCCTGAATTTTTGACTTCACATTCTCAATAGTATCGTTAGTTTCGACATCTAAAGTAAATGTTTTGCCGGACTCATCGCGCACAAAAATCTGCATTGCCATGACATTGACTGATAGGAATACACTAAATAATACACATACGACTTTGACGGAAACACAGCCCATCGACTTTGATAGCATCAAGCTAACACCTCAAGCGATTCGTTAAGAAATCGGGCTGGTGATCTACGAATACAAGTGTTGTATAAGCCACCCCTTATGTTGAAAATTGTGCCACGAGTAATTATAAATTACAATTGCCCTTTTTCGGCCTGTCGGGCCATGAGCAGCCCAATGCATCAATCGTGTCGCGTATGCGGCCATTAATACATAAAGCTGAAGCTAACTCTCATAAAAAAAGCGGCCCCAAAGGGCCGCTTATACGTCTGATGTAAACGCTTATATCTTAACGGGTCATGTTAGTTACCCAGGCCGGTATCGATGGCTTCGATTAGCTCACCGTCAGTGGTGTCACCTGACAGCTCCCAAAAGAAGGCGCCACCCAGACCTTGTTGGTCAGCGTAATTCATCTTATTAATGATGGTTGACGGGGTATCGTAGCTCCACCAGTTGTTACCACAATGTGCGTAGGCGGTGCCGGCAAAGGTACCCGTTGAAGCGCAGGTATTTTTCAGGACTTTATAGTCTTCAATACCGTCTTCGTAGGTGCCATTGGCAGGTCCTGTTGCTGTACCACCAGGTGCTGACTGAGTAACACCAGTCCAACCGCGACCATAAAAACCAATCCCAAGCAGGATTTTTTCTGATGGCACACCCAAACTCTTCAAGGTTTGTACACCGTTGTTGCTGGTGAAACCTTCCAGGGGAATACCATCGTAGGTGTAGAGTGCGGAGTGCGGTGCAGTAGGTCCTTCGGCAGTCCAGGCGCCAAAGAAGTCATAGGTCATCAGCATGTAGAAGTCTAGATACTGAGCTGCGCCACCGTAGTCTGCAGCGAGCAGCTTGGCCTCACCGGCGCCGATGGCAGAGGTGACCAATTTATCATCACCAAACTCAGCGCGCAGGGCCGCCAATAGCTCACGGTAGGCATCAAAGCCACTGGTGTCACATTCTAAACCGCAAGAGTTGGGATATTCCCAATCGATATCGATACCGTCAAAGACACCTTCCCAGCGTGGATCAAAGACTAGGTCGTAGCACGATTTTGCAAACTGCTCAGGGTTTTGCGACGCCTGACCAAACCCACTGGAGTAGGTCCAACCACCGAACGACCACACCACTTTTAGGTTAGGGTGCATTTGTTTTAAGCGTTTAATCTGACCAAAGTTACCGCGCACATCGTCGGAGTTCCAAGAGTCTGCAACACCATCTACACTGGTTTGTGCATCGTAGGCTTTATCGATAGCTGCGTAGGAGTCGTCCATTACACACTGACCGTTCTGCACATTACCAAACGCGTAAACCAGGTGGGTCAGTTTATCTGCGCTGCCACTGGTTTCAATATTTTTAATGTGATAATTACGACCGTAAATACCCCACTCGACAAAGTAACCAACGACCTTATCACCGCCAGTGCCGCCGCTGCTTTCGCCTACGTTAGCGCTGGTGACCGCGCTATCGGTGGCGCCTTCATCGTCAGTTACCGTAAGAGAAATGGTGTAGCTACCGTCGGCACTGTAGCTGTGGCTGGGGTTGGCTAGGGTGCTAGTGTTACCGTCACCAAAATCCCATGCGAAGCTAACGATGCTGCCATCGGCGTCATAAGAGCCGGTGCTGCTAAAGTCGATACTCACATTGGCGTCGACGTTGAACGGACCGTTTAACTGGGCCACCGGAGCCTGATTTTGATCCGCCGCAACCACTTCCACTTGTGTGCTGGCGGTAGCGGTTGCACCGTCATCATCGGTTACCGTTAAGCTAACCTGATAGGTACCGGCACTGGTGTAACTGTGCGCCGCGCTGGCACCGCTGGCTGTGGCACCATCGCCAAAGGTCCAACTGTAGCTGGCAATACTGCCGTCTGCGTCGGTACCCGTTCCAGCAAAGCTAATGGCCGTGTCTACGGTGCCAGAGTAGGGGCCACCGGCATCGGCACTGGGCGCTTGATTGGCCGGGGTGCCATCACCCGAACACTGACCCTCATCGCTCCAAGCTGACTGCCAGTAGCTTCCCACGCCAGGCTCATAGGCCCAAGCGCTGCTGGATGAACACCACCCGGCAACATCACAGGTGTAGGTGTGACCTGCATTAATCACTGCATCGCCCGCATTGTATGCGGTACCCGCCTGATAGGCCTGACCATTACAGTCGTCACCACCTCCGGTAGAGTCTTCAGTCACGGTAGCCACTGCGTTCGCACTGGCACTAACGCCATCATTGTCGGTAATGGTCAAGGAGACACTGTAGCTGCCTGCAGCTGCATAGTTGTGTGAGGGGCTAGCCTGAGTGCTGCTATTGCCATCGCCAAAGTCCCAACTGTAGGTGGCGATATAGCCATCACTATCGCTGGAGGCTGTGCTATCAAATGCTATCGCATTACCCAGCGCGGCACTGTAAGGGCCGCCCGCATCGGCGCTAGGTGCAAGGTTGCTATCGTCACCACCGCCTGTGTCGCCGCCATCATCACAGGCCCCCACTAGGCTCCAGGTTTGGTATTGGCCGGAATTCTGCGCCGGGTCATCACCCTGACTCCACCAGTTGGCCTGGTAGGCGCTGCCGCTGTATTGGACTTGATTGCCACCGGTATAGGCGACACTGCTATCCCACGTACTCAGGCTTGAGCAGTCTGCCGCCTGTGAAGCCTGCACCGCAAAAACGGAGGCTGCACCTAGGCAAATCACGCTAATTGTTCGCATGCTAGTTTCCTCGATATTGTTATTAATTCATTATGACGGGCCGAGCCAGGCTGCCGGAGAGCTTGCCAGACACGACCACACAACCAAAAGCTCACGGGGTATCCGGTGTGCGCCTTTGGTTTGTTTATTCGCTGCCGCCCTACCCACTGAAATGAGCCGTGTCCGTTCTGACAACGTTGTCCCATTATGAGATCAATTTGAACTAATTGGTCAAGGTTTATCCGGTAAAAATGCGCAGGAAACGCACAAAAAGATCATAAAAACGCGACACACGTCACATTATATCCGTCACATTTGTCATTAAAACGCAAAAAATATCAGCTTAAAATGAAAATTTATCTGCCATCTATAAAATTTTATCGAGCTTAAAAGACGCCCCTTACGACTCAATTTTCAATTTTTAGTCAGATTAAATGACGGCTTTGTGCGCTTAGAATGACCGATAATTTCGACCTTTTCGAGGCAATTAAAAAAATTAATACGCGACCCTCAAAGACCGAGGGCAGCTGGCAGGCTGTTTCGAAAAACACATGACCACACTGACGATAGTATTAACTTTTTACAAAAAAATGTGGTTCATACTTTAATAGTTATTTGTCGACAGCCCCACAAAAACACTTACCTTTTGCAGTACTCGCCTCGACATTAGAGAATGAAGCATTCTTTAATACTTTAAAATCCTAAGCCATAAGCGACGATTGTGCTTGGGCAATTCGTATTCTTCGGGTAAGCGGCGACGCTCGATAGCTAACGCTGCTAGAGGCACTAGAAGACACATCGATTGTGAAGAAGGTCAAAGGTTATGCTGAATCTTACGATGCAGAGCTTGAGGTTATAGTTGACGAGCAGTCGTCCAAGAGTATCTAACCGAGCTTTTATAACTTATTTTTCCGACCCAGCGAAAACGCTCGCGCACATTGCCACGAGCGTTTTCTACCACACATAGCATATTCACCCTAAGGAGAAAGCCTCTCGATTAGTGGCTTTGGGGTTCACGTGCCTTATCTGTCAGCAACTGCATAAATGTCACTTGCGTGTAATCGCCCATGGATTTATCAGTCTGCCAATCACCGCTGCCTGGGCAGGCGGGGTAACGAAAGCTTAGGGCATCTTTGGTGCTACATTGATTATAGGCACCCGCCTTAAAGTGGAAAGCCTCTCCGGTATAGCCGGCGGGGTGGTCATAAATATCAATTTCTCCTAGTGCATCCACGTTATTGGCCAAATCAATTTGGTAATTAATAGAGCCAAGACGATCAGAAGTAAATGTTAGATACATGATATTTTCGTGTATATTCACCTTATAACTAAAGGGCTCATTCAGTGCAATGCCATCTTTACCCGGCTCTTGCTTACTCAACCATGGTTCACCCCACACTGAATAGCTTATGTCTATTCGATTAGAATCGTTTTTAACTAAATTACGTTCATAGTTCCAAAAAACCGAACCGTATTCGTGCTCAGGGTGTTTTTTGTAATAGATTTTTAAAGGCTCATTACCCCAGCCATAGCCTTGCCCCTTTTTTTGCATCGTCTCGTCCTGCACGGCATGGACCTGGCCTATAACCACAGAGTAGGCCGTGGGTTTCTCAGTATATTTGGCGCGTCTGGGTACATGGTCAACTTTTAAAGTCGCCTCCATATAACCTCCGACCTGAGGGTACTTTTCGGATTCTGGATTAGCGGCTATCGAGAAGTTATCTGTGTAAAAGCTCCCCGCCTCAACACCAGAGAGTCTTTGGTGCAGCTCGCTGCGAGTATTAGTCGAATTTACCGATGTTACCGCTTTATTAGGGGCAGCAAAGACCATATTTTGGTCTTCATCCAAGTAGAAAAATTTCTCATGATGATATTCTTGTAACGCTTTCACACTGACATCATCGACAATACCGTCACCATCCACATCGGTGGGGGGGTTAAGGCTCCACTGCTGCAAATCAAATTCTTGCGCAGGATATTTCAACTCTGATTTCTCACTGTTATTAGTAGTCGATAAAACATAAGCAGATGACAGTAAAAGGCTTGCGGTTATTGTTAGCTTTACGGCCATAAATTGTTTTACACGCATTTTAATATCCTCAATTAAACGATGTTTTAATTTGGTATTGGCTTTTCGCACATAAAAATCGTAACGTCGCCAGTTTAGGTATAAGTTTCGATAATCGTGTCTACAATTTGATTGGGTGACCGTCTTATATCCAGCACCAAACCATATTGTGGTAGCTCAAAATCTCGTAGCTGTGAACGTAGAAGGTCCGAGGTAAAATAATGATCTTCACGCGAATCGATTCTCAGCGAGATCGTTTCAGCATCACCATGCAGTACAGCCCAGGCTACCGGCTTTTGACAACGACGTGACAAAGTTTCACGGTATCTCTCTTTTAACGCAGAACAGGCTAATACAGCACTCCCTTCTTGCTCCTGGCGCTGCAGTAGTATTGACAACTCTTCTAGCCAGGGCTCACGATCCGCATCGGTTAAAGGTGTGCCACTTTTCATTTTATTAACGTTGGAGATGGGATGGAAATCATCCGCATCGAAAAACGGAATTTCTTTTTCCTTCGCCAATAAACGGCCGATCGTAGACTTACCGGTACCCGACACACCGCATATAATGTAAATCACAATACTTAGCCCCTACAAATCAATTAACGCAAGAACGCCGTTATAAGAAATAATAATGGAGAATAAAAAGGCTAAGCCAAGAATAATATTCAATAGTACACCGGCAGACTTATCATCCATCAGATTTTTCTTATTACTCATAAGAATGATGCCGAGAATAACCAGCGGTAAGACAAACACATTAAAGACCTGTGTTAACAGCTGGCCTTTTATTGGATTAAAACCCAGAACCGGAATGGTTAGTGCTATAACAGCAGCAATACCCGTAATAACGCGGAACTGCGTCGACTGGGTATCCAACTTACCGGATCGATAATCCTCGATTAGCAGTGGGGCAATCAACATACAAGGAAACACCGATGATAAGCCAGCGGCGAGGGTGCCAAAGATAAAGACCGTTAAGGCGCCCTTACCGGCGATAGGTTCCAGAGCGGTTACCATATCAAGCACATTGTTAACATCTTGGCCGCCACCGTGTAATGCCCCAGAGGCAACGGCCATTACCGAACCACTGATAAAAAACACCAGAAATGCGGCAACAATAGAATCTTTCTTTTGCTGAGCCGAGTCTGCAATAGTCCAACCCTTACCTTGAATAAATAACGGTCGCGATAAAAACGTTGCAGCAGCCATCGTGGTTCCCACAAATGCAGCAGCCATCATTTTTCCACCTTCGACATCGGGAATTACTGGGATCAAACCTCGAGCCACTTCGGACGGCAATGGATGCACCACAAAAAGTGAAAGAATGAAGGAGATACCCATACACGAGACGAATATGACAAGGATTTTTTCAAAAATTGAATAACGACCAATCAGTAGCATAGCGTACATAAAACCAATCACGGCAACAGCTATGGCCATAACCACCTCATATTTATGAGGCACCACAGAGGGGAAGTACATGGCAATCATTTCAAATATAATATTGGCCGATATACCTAAAATTCCGATTAGAGAATTCCATTGGCCAAATATCACTCCCACGATAATAAGAATTGCCATGGGCTTGCCAAACTTTAAATGTTTTTTAAAACTATAGAGAGCAGTCTCACCTGTTACCAGAGTAAAATTACCATAGGCATATATTAACGCCCCGGAAAACAAACAACTCAACATCAACACCCAAAGCAGCTGCATACCAAATGCACTGCCCGAAACAATCATGGATGTTACGCTGCCAGTACCAATGGTATAACCAATTGCTAAAAATGCAGGACCAAAGCTAAGGATCGCTTTTATTAATGCAGACATTATTATTCTCTCCAACTATTTATTATTTGACCCAACACCACCACTTTGCGTGAAATTATACAAGCAGTGGCTGCTGTTTCATTAGTTTGAATCTCGTGAAGCTCAAGATTCACCTAACCTTTTAATATATTCTTATCAAGAATTATTATTCATTTTCGATGATATCTAAGTAGAACAACATAACCGAGTTTTAAGCCGTGTAGACACCGCCATTTATATCGAGTGTTGCGCCTGTAATAAACCCATCGTATTCCGATGCCAAGTAAACCACTGCACGTGCGACATCTTCTGCGTTGCCTGCACGACCAATTGGTATGCCTAACGTTGTCTCACGGGCCGATTCTTCAGTAGTGTGGGTATTGTGAAAAGACGTACCCAAAATAAGGCCTGGCGCAACAGCATTGACACGAATGCCATCCGGGCCCAATTCGCTCGACAAGGAGCGGGTTAGGGTAAGAATAGCCCCCTTACTCGCAGCATAGGCGACCGACCCTGCATGGCCACCTTTACGCCCGGCCAACGAGCTCAAATTTACGATGCTGCTGGCCTTATGGCTTGCCAAATGCGGCGCTGCCGCTCGAGTGACAAGCATTGCCGAGGTTAGATTGACATCCATTACCTTCTTCCAAAACAGCTCCTCCATCTCAAGCAATGACTTACGACCGATCAGTGAACCGGCGTTATTAATTAGAACCTGCAGGCCACCAAGTGCATTAACCGCCGACTCAACCATCGCATCCGCTTCGGCCTCCTGAGTAAGATCCGCTTTAAGTGCTACTGCCTTTTGCCCTTTATTAACGGCGTATTGCACCAATTTATCGGCTGTCTCGCTGCTGGAAAAATAGTGAATGGCAACATTTGCACCACAATCAATAAACTCTTTAACTATAGCCTCGCCGATGCCCTGTGCGCCGGCTGTAACAAGAACGTTTTTATTGCTTAATTTTGTATTCATATCAAACCCATTTATCTAGGTGATCAGCCACCAAGCCATAAAGTCTTAATTAACGCCTAGCCGATCACATGTGCTTAAAAGCCTAAAAATCTATAAAAACCGATTAAGCTAACGCTCGTACTTCACATTGGTTGCTTTATAACTCGAATTATTGGCTTCAATCTCACCTGTATTTTTCATGATGACATTGTTAATAACCGTCTCTGGGTCGCCATTGGTTAAGTACAGCTTTAGTGGTGCACTGTCTACCCATTCGGTATTTTCTATTGTTAAATTCTGTACGCCATGAAAATACATCGAAGATCCTGAGCGGTGAGTAGAGCCTTTCCCTACGTTGTTTAGGTCATTATTTTCAACCTTCACCACAGGCCCAAAAGTGCTTTCATCGAATCCACCTCGGTAAACGACGGCAACCTCTGCTTTAATGTCAGTGAAGGTATTGTCCAAAATGCTAAGATTCTCCACACTATAAACGCCAAGATCATCCGTTTCTTTATTAAGAACTAAGATGCTCCCCGTAATATTGGACATTTGGCTATTAGTCAAAGAGATCTGTTCGGCAAAAGTACCTGGATTCGCTTTAAAGAAATCAAAATAACCATTAACGTTCAGATCCGTCACCTTGACCTTGTCGACCAAGAGTGAATAATTACGATTCATAGAGTTATCGCTGGTTCTGATAACACTATTGCCTTTATAGTCTGGTGATTCAGCCCCATCAAACCATAAATTACTCAACTTTAAAGATCCGCCGTTTTCAATCACAATAAAACTTGGCTTTTGCGATCGAATAACGGGCTTATTGCCATTTTCGGCAAGTATCGTGACGGGGTGATTTATTTTGACAAACTTAGTCAGCAGATAATCCTTGCCATTTTCTAGTACTAGGACATCTCCCGGCTCACTGTTATCAACGGCGTCGATTAAAGTATCTAGTCCTGCAGCAACCATAGTACGTTTGCCACTACCAAAACTGATATTAGACTCCTGCTTAGGATAAAACCCAGCTCCAACATCAGATTTATTGACCGGCAATTTAACATCGCCAAAATTAATTTTATTGAGCAAGTCTTTAGAGGGTGCTTTTAATCCATTTGCGGTAACAGCTAGCGCCGACTTCTCTTCTGTAAATCCCGTAGAGATCGTATTGGGTATCACTACCGAATCATTGACAATATTTTTATCGTAGGTGATACCAGACACATCATCATAAAGCGTAATAGTGGTGGAATTGTCTTCATTCATAATGAGGTTGTGGCGAAAGAATGAATCAATCGGTGTTGCCGTTCTTTCCTGATCACTGCCAGCACCAAAGTTAATGTTGTCACTATCCACAACCACATTGTTTTCCATAACAGCATTGATCGCCTGGTTATATCGATTAGGCGGGCTATTAGGAACACCATTCATAATAACCAATGCCGCACGGAATCTTTTCCCGGTCAAGCCCGACAAATAATTGTTATTAACAGTTTGATATTCATTAATAATTCGAATACCACCCGTATTGGGCTTGCGGTTACCAATAATATAGTTACCTGTCACCGTCGTGTGATGACCGTGACGCATGGTTAGAGTACCCTGACTTTCAAAAATCACGTTATTTTTGTAGACATTACCACTACTTTTACTGGATATAATTTCGTGCTCGCCATCCACGCGATCAAAGAAATTTTTCTGAACTAGAGTGTTCGAGTATTTTGTCGAAAAATGACTGGTTCCTACCCTAAGAGTTTCGCCACCATTTGCGCCTAAAATCTGTCGTGGCCCAAAGTAGTTGTACTCAATTATGTGGTGGTTATCTTCGCTTTTCTCAGTATTAAGTCTAACCGCCATTGTCACACCGCGATTTCTCTTATTTAACAACGAATTATGATCGAACCGATTGTGCTTGCCGTACATGGCAACCCACAAATCTGCCAGATTTCTATTAGGGTGACTAAAATCATCGATTACCGTATTAGTCACACGGGAGTAATTTGCCAACTCTGTATTGGAGGTACGAAAAGAGATAACCTCGCCCGTTGGAGTAAAACCATCTTTAAAGACTAAGCCCGAAACCACGAGATACTCGCCCGAAAGACTTAAGTTAGACTGACCACTAATAATTACCTTACCCGGCGTTTGCGCTTTCAAAGTAATTAATTTTTTCGGCAGACCTTTCGCCTTGAACACTAATTCAACATTTTCCCAAACGCCGTCAGCCATTACCAATTCATCACCAGGCTTTAACGAGGAAATTGCATTGTTAAACTGCTCTATATTCTCAACAATTTTTGCCGTGCTAATATTCGAGAAGAATGTTAGCGCAATCATCGCGAGAAGAGAGAAGAGTTTGTTATATGTTCTTATCGGCATTACATTTACCTCGATTTTATCTGGCTAACTTTAACGATCTTATTAAATGAATTTTTATGTTACTGATACCATCTACTATGCCTAGGGCATAGATACACTCACCATCGCCATTAACGTTTATATCAGCTGTCATCCTAAAGCTAACTGACTATGCCTTTTTATTAAAAGAAAAATATCGCCACCCAACATAAGCGGGCGGCGATTTATTGCAATAAACCAATCAAGCTAAGGTGGAGAGAAAAGCACCCATTTTTTCTTTAGAAATTTGCTCTAACGCCAAGCGTAATACGGCGATCAGAATCGCTGTATAACCAAGGGCTACCAATTTCAGTCAGCTGTAAGATTGGCTCATTAGTTAAATTTACTACGTTGGCCACAACAGTAACATTGTCATTGATATCATAGCTTGCTGACCAATCGAGCTGGCCGCGGGCATCGCGATAATTATTACCCAACGTAGGATCGAAATAGTCATCATCTGGATTCGTGCGATTGTAGATACCCGTTACAAGCTCGCCGACAGGGCGTACACGTTTCTCATCCTGACTGTAGAGATACTCATCGCGCCAGTTATATGCCAATCGCGTTTGGAAACCTTCGTATTCCCAATATACCTGTGCATTAAAGGTATTATTAGAGATATTTAACAGAGGGTTACCATTCGGCTGCTCGCTGTCAGCGTATGTATAGTTGACGCCGGCCCCCAAACCAGACCAAGGCCCTGGCAGGAAGTCAAACTGTTGCTGATACGCTAGCTCTAAGCCGACAACTTCACCACTGCCGCCATTGACATCGGTATTGATAACAATACCGGTTAGACCTGCGTCTCGCTGAGCTTCAACGTAGGCTAAGTCTTGACTGCCGGTGACATAATTAACATCACTCTGACTTACACCAGCACTATCAAGCAAACAAACATTGACATATTCGGTAACATTTTGACCTTCCACTGTTTCAGGATCTGCCACGCAAGAGCTATCGGAAACAGTAAATGAATTTACATCTTTATAGAAAATCGCCGCTGAGACTAAACCACCATCTGAGAAATAATGTTCGGCTGAGAGATCAAACTGTGTAACCCGATATGGATTCAACTGATAAGAACCCTGCGTACCTGAAACTAATGAGTTATCGACACTAACCGCGGGGCTAAGTTCTCCAAAGTCTGGACGACGCATTACCTTTGCAGCTGCAAAACGCAACACTGTGTCATCAGTAACATTGTAAGATACGTTCAAACTTGGCAAAAAGTCGGAGTAGTTATTTTCACCACTTTGATCATAAGTATTGGACTCAAGGTCGGTCGTCACATAGCGTGCACCGACTACCGCTGATACCTTGTCAAAGTCAAGGTGGAACTGTGCATATATGGCTTGAGTCTCTTCACTGATTTGGGCGTAAGATCCCGTATTACGTACCATGTTATCTTCAATACTACCGGTTAGCTCGTGACTGCTACCCGCTAACATTTGCTTCACTCGATCATAGGTTCCTTCAATATCATAGGCCAGTAAAGAACCGTCATACACCCAGTAATGAGTAAGCGCATTAGAACCAGAGATTCCGCTTTGTGCAAACGAGTTATCGTGATTGATCTCTTTAAATCCACCATATAGATCATTGAAATCGCCGGCCCAAGTAGGTGTTACGACACCATCGTAGGATACGCTAGTTTGCAGATTTTTAAGCTCATCGCCATTATTGCGCAAATCGTGCCGATCAAGTTCATAATCGCGATCGGTCGCCCGAACACCAACTTTAATGGATGATAAGAAATCTAACCCAGAGAATGGATTTTCGTATTCCGCGTCAAAACGGATTGCAGTTTCTTCATTCTCGGTGGCGAATCGCTGATGAGTGAACTGACGAATCGCCAGATTATCCGGATCCAATAAAGCGTCAGGATCTGAAAATTCAAGACCAGGCACGCTCAAACCATCTTGAGTCATCGTAATTGTGAACAAGTGTTCTGTAATGGTGCCATCCGCTTCATACATCTCGCGTGAGATTGGACGCAAATTAAATTCTGAATTACGTCTTTCGGCCTCTGATTTTGATTGCGAGATTTCACCGGAAATTCTCAGCTTATCGGTTAATTGAAATTCACCACCCAAGGCATTAGAGGTCGATTCGTTAGTTTCAAAATCCGACCAGGTTTTAGGCTGAACAAACACACTGCCAGAACCAAAGTTTTGCAATTGGCCATACTGATCACTATAAGCGTTGGTTAGATCTAGATCGCTGTAGTCCTTACTGTCATTGAGTACTGAATAAGCCTCTTGCCCACCATCCAATTCAGTTGAGCTAAGATCCAGATAGACAAAGCCATCAACTCCTTTCGGTTCCCACTGCAAAGAGACACCAAGAGCGGTACGCTCACGCTCCTCGGTTTTTTGCTCGACCGTATTTTGGCTTCGTACCAGATACTTACCACTGGCAGTATTTGCCTGATCGCTAATGCCATCGCCATCCAAATCTAGCTCGGTCGGGGTTACTAGGTTAATAAACTCATCGCGGCGTAATTCACGATCTTGATACGCTAAACGTACGGATGCTCCAACAACACCGGCATCACCTAGGTCCCAATTGTTGCCTACCGACAGATTAAACATTGGCGCCCAATTCTCTGTGTTGTCGGCGTATTCACCGTCGAGCGAAAAGGCAACTAAAGGCTCTGATAGATCCAGGGGGCGCACGGTTTCCATGCTGATGGTGCCGCCGAGCGCGCCTTCAATCATTTCTGGCGTGGGCGATTTTACAACTTCAACGGTTTTTAAGAAGCTCGACGGGAAATCGTCTAAGCTGATACCACCACGTCCGCTGCCCGATATGGAGCGTCCGTTTAATTCAATACGGTTTTGCGAGATGCCGCGAATCGTCACAGATTCACCCACACCAAAGTCAGTACTAATCGACACACCGGTGATGCGCTGCAGCGCCTCTGCAATATTGTTGTCTGGCAGCTTGCCGATATCCTCAGCAACAATCGCATCTACAATTCGTGAATCGGCCTGCTTAATACGCGCCGATTCCGCCAAACTGCCAGCTATACCAGTTACCACAACCTGCTCTAGCAGTTCATATTCCGATGGCCCTTCTTGAGCAAGCGCGGGTAAGTGCAATGAAATGGTTAAAGCAGCGCCGACCATCATCACATTCTTACGACCGCTTTTAGACTTCAGCAGCCCTGAATAGATTTTGTTCAATTTCATTATTTTATACCCCTTATATATTTATTGGGTGTTAATACAATCTAACTATCAAGCTCGTCCGATACATCTCATTGCTAGCCTGAACTTATGATATATTAATATGCAATGTGATATATTAGAAATAACTTATATCTGATTATATTTATTAGTGCAATAGTTTTCTTAGTATTTTTTGGATGAAATTTGATCTGGTATACATCTTTTTGGACTAACTCGGCTGTTTTAAGTGGGATAAAAGCAACCCAGCCAATTTTGGCCGGGAAAGTTATAGGAATTGATACCGGCCAATTCAGCCTTATAATGCTTTTACAGCTACGCCCAAAAACGATAAACAGAGCTGGCAAAGAGCTCAAATACCGTTAACTCAGCTTTGAAACAGGGCGCATTAAAAGTTAATGACGCCGGTATTAAGACCCGTAAAGTCCTGAAATTTGGGTATGTGATGGCATAAAGCATGACCTAAATCGTTCTAGTCATTGCAAATGCTGAATTCACTTAAGCACGCAAACACGACACAGTAAGTGCGAATCTGGCGCAGAACAAACAGCATGCCTTGGTGAGAAAAAGTTTTTTACTTTGAATTAACTAATTAACTGGACTTCAATGCAGCGCTCGTGATAATCATTAACAAACCCTGTGTACTTAAGTACACACAATGTAGTTTTATGCTTTAAGAAATAGGAATTACTCGTTGCCATTGCGATTGAAATTAATAGCTACTATATGAATAAAATTGAATTTGAAATTAAAAGTATTGAAAAAGTTCTTCGCAATTCCTGGATTAAAAAGGAAGGCAGCTTAGTCGATCAAATTTATAAAACCTTGCGCGCAAATATTATTAATCTCTCTTTACCACCGGAAATGCCGTTAGTGGAAAAAGAAATTGCCTCCATTGTCGAGATCAGTAAAACACCTGTTCGCGAAGCATTAATACGCTTAGAAAATGACCGTTTGGTCTCAATTGTACCCAAAAGCGGTAGCTACGTTACGCCGATTAGCCTTGAGAGGTATATTGAAGCTTGTTTTATACGAGTCAGTCTTGAGGGAGGCTGCGTGAAAAGATTGGCCGAACGAGGTATCGGCTTAGCCGAAAAAATACAAATTCAATCTATTATTAGAAAGCAAGAACAACTGTCCGAACAAGACAGTGACGCATTTGAGTTAAAAGCCGATTCGCCACACTTTGAAGCCAATGAAGAGTTTCACCGCACATTGTTTGGCTATGCAGACTTCTCTGGTGCTTGGCTTCTTCTAAACAGTGCCAAGGCTGAAATTGACCGCGTTAGACACTTAAAAAACATGATGGGGATTAATCGACAGCGCAGTATCATTGATGAGCATACAGATATTGTTCAAGCCATTTTAGATAGAGACCCACAAAAAGCTGAGCATGCAATGATACGGCACATCGGAGATATAAACGAAGAAACCGAAATAATCTCTAACAATCCTTTATTTATTAGTACGATGCAAGACTTTAACTCTCTGATTAGCGAGCAACGGCGTCGCCGTAACGCAAGCACCGCCAACGGCAGGCGCTTCGTCAGTAAACGTGTCATTTTTTGATAGAGAACATAACTCGAATATTGTCTAAACGACCTATTCGACTCATCTTCTTCACGGGGTATATACGGCAGGCAGTCCGCATGGTTCCTTTACTGAAACCGTATGGCAGAAGTCATTTCACGCCTAAACATCACCCACAAAACCAGAACTAAATGCCTCTTTCTTCGTCTTCGCCGGTAACACGGCGAATGCGGGCTTGCTCTTCTTCGTTTTCAGCAATAACGGCTTTAATTTCTTCCAGTACCGCGTCTACATCTGGGTCTTCTTCTTCAACGTGGTAGATACCGGTAATGGGTGTCTCGGGGGTTAATTCGCCCTCGGCAAACAGCGCCCACATTTCTCGGGCGTAATCGGTATTACTCAATTGAGGGGCGAACTCGGCGTAGTATTCGGTGATTTTTTCCACATCGCGAGTGAACATGGCCTGAGCGTTATTATTAGCAGCGGCATCTACCGCTTGAGGCAAGTCGATCACAACCGGGCCGTAGGCATCGAGCAGTACATTAAACTCGGATAAATCACCATGTACCAGTCCCTCACACAGCATCAGCTTAATGTAATGCATCATCAGCTCGTGGTCTTCCAGAGCCTGCTCTTCGGTGAGCACCACATCATCTAGACGAGGCGCCACATCGCCCTCATCATCGGTAACTAACTCCATCAACAGAACGCCATCCACACAACCGTATGTTTCCGGTACGCGCACCCCTGCCTTGGCCAAACGGGCGAGGGCAGACACCTCGGCATTCTGCCAAACTTCCTCTTGCTGCTGGCGACCATAGGAAGAGCGCTTAGACATTGCCCGCGCCCGGCGGCCACTGCGTACCGAACGGCCCTCTTGGTATTCGGCAGCCTTCTTAAAGCTGCGCTTAGCGGCGTCTTTATAGACCTTGGCACAGCGAATCGTATCGCCGCAGCGCACAATAAAGATATCCGCCTCTTTGCCACTCATTAACCGTGATAAAACTTCACTGATCAAGCCATCATCGACCAGCGGCTGTAAACGCTTGGGAACTTTCATTCTGCCTTTTCAAAGCCTTATGGGAACAAGTCAGTCACAATAGAGCCAGTTACCCTAAAGTGCAACTGGTAGGAGATATATGTTTGGGTTACAGAGCACGGGGTGCTGGCGATGGCAGTACCTCGCAAATTCTAGGGCAATGCGGCTGCCTATCGTTAAAGCTGCCCCCAATACAACTCTCTCTTTACCCTACTGCTATTAACGTAGATTTCTGCTACAAACTCACAAACTATTCTTTATGCAGCAGTGTATGTAAAAAAGGGACTCGGTTACCCGAGCCCCTTTTTTACTGCAATCAACTAACGCTTTTAATGTGTGACCTCAAAGTCATAAAACGATACGCGTGCCAATTGACCTGGCTCGCCACCGTTGTTCTGGTTGTAGGAGCCGGCTTTAAAGTAAAACCAATCAGAGTCGTACTCGCCCGACCAGGTAACGGTTCTGGACACCCAGCTGCCGTCTTCTTTAGTGACGGTAACAGTCATATCACGGCCTTCCACATCGACCTCGTAAGACCATTTCTCACCAAGCTCGATGCCATTCACAGGTTCGTCGGCCGATACGTCTGAACCGTATATAGTGAAGCTGGAATCGCCAAACATCGGATAGAAGATTTCTTTGCTGCTATCTTCATAAGCGAAATAGACAAAACCATTAGTATGCCCCGGCAATAAGCGGTAGTAAATTTTAAATGGCTCGTCCTCCGACGCGTGAATTTGGCCGACGATAACCCGGCCCACCATATACTCACTGCCCGCGTCCGTGCTGGTAGACACCTGATCAACCGACACCGTCGCCTTCATATTGCCATCCACACCACCTGCCTCGGCTTGATCTCCCGCTGATGCAGTGGAGATTACCCAGTTGTTACCAAGCTCTTTGGTACCGGCCGAGCTATCGAGCATTTCTCGCAATTCGGTGCGCGAGTATTTAGTGCTTGAACTGGTGGTTTCACCCTCGTTCGGGCACTGAAATACCATGGCGCCCGTTTCTGGATCGGTAAAAAACTGATCGGCGACCGCAACCGGTGGTTGAACCTCAGACGCATCAGGGTAGGTGATTTTCCACAGGCTTAAATCGTAGTTTTCATCCGGTTCGTTACTGGTGCTCAAACTGCGCCCAGCGTTAAAGGTAGCGCCCGTACCTGAGGTCAGCGGGCTATTACTTAACTCTAGCCTGGCACTGTCGGTGTCAAAATTATCTTCGTTGGCCGATATATCGGTATCACAGGGGCCGGGCACACCATCGGAGGTGTCTTCATCCCCGGTGAGCGGAATATCCAGTACCGCGATTTCAGTAATCGAGTTCCAACTACTGTCCGAATTACCAAAACCCTCATAGCGCACATAGCGCGCCTCAGTCTCTGGTATAGAGAAATATATGGCGCCATAAGACGCTAGGTTTTCACGCTGCGTTGTCCAACTCTCGCCGTCCACACTGGTGTGCAAGCTAAAGCAAGTATTGCGCTCCGTAGGCTTAGAAAACTCAATCTGCAGGGTGTTAACGGTTTTCACTTCACCCAAATCTAGATCCAGATAAACCGTACCCTCATCGCTGTCACCCGACCAGCGCGAATCATTGCTGCTGTCGCCATCAAGTACATTCGTCGCAGGGTTTTCCGCCTGTTCATGGGTGGCAGATACGCTACTAATCGGATGAACCGTTGTCGTCTCACTCGGCGCAGGGTCAGGATCTGGGGTTGGGTCTGGAGTAGGATCTGGAGTAGGGTCCGGATCTGGATCCGGCGCTGGCGTCGGGATTGGGTCCGAGGTAGTGTCTGAATCACCACCCCCGCCACAGGCAACCAAAGTCGTCGCGCACATTGCGAGAAGAATTATGCTTAGCTGTTTAATTTTCATGATGGAATACTCCATTTTGATTATATTTATCTTATTATTGTAATTGTTTACGATGGGAGTTGGTAGGGTACGACAAGTACAGGGGTAAGAGCAAAGATATATCTCTCAAGCTAAAATATTCGACACAGTCGGCCGGCCAGCACTAACGGGGATTAACAATCGCATAATCAGCACCGATTATTTATTCAATATCGACTCAAAATTTTGAAAATCAATCAAGTTAGAAATAACGAATATTCCTTTAGCTGACATGTAATTCAAATCTATGAACATCCTGATTGCTCACACTTCAAACCTACCCCTTCACGAACCAATATTAAATACTATGTGTCGCCCCCAAATAAATGCAGCAATAAACGTAAACACCTTAAACAATGCGTTAATATAAGCTTGATTTTTACCAAGGGTTCTAGTTAGGAGCATTATAGGATTTCATGCGAGGATAATCAGCGTATTATTTTTTAGCTTATCCCTTCTAAATTATAGTGAGATACCTAAACAGAGAGGGTCTTGATATTTAGACAATAATCTTATCTCTGAAAACTCCCGCACCTCACTTTTTAGTGAATATTTTTATATAAATCTATATTGGCAGACTGATTTATTCGAAATTTTTGGCATTCTAGAATAAAGTTACCAACTCGAATAGAAATACTTTCAAAATTTTTTCTGTGCGAACCATTGCTTAATACTCATAACACCCTAATCTACTGCTATTTTAAGGGCGCCACACTGAGCAATATTGTAACGTATGTCTTTATATTATGGCACTTGAAAAAACTAACCATGACCTTGCTTGATCTTTTATTATTGAGTATTTTTTTAAAATTTCTTTTTTCATAATCATGAGCTTTATCTGCCGTCGGCATCTTACCTCTTAAGTTTTTTCTTTAATATTGTGTGCAATAATATAAGAGCGAACAATTACTCCCATTCCAACTTTACTTTTCAACGTATCTATTAAGATTTATCATCTATCCATATTATTCCTTTTCACTTAACAAGTGTATATCACGCATGGGCGTAATCATTTCTTGAAAAATAATTTCGAACGCCCCGCAAGAGATTTAATGAATTAAGGTTTAAGCCGATTTTGGTCTTAGGGGAGGGAAAATAAAGCGAGCACGCTTTCGGGTGAATGCGTGCGCTGTGTGCAGAGGCGACACAATATACTTATATAAAAATCTTCACCTGCTACGAAGTGCCGCTTTTTGCCCCATTTACCTCTAGGCCGAATGGAAATCGATTTTAGGGGGTAAGCAAACAGGACGTTTGCGCAAGTATCGCCATCGCATGAACGAGCTTGTCGATACGGCCCGTTAAAATCGATTGGAATGAGGGAACCCAAAGGGCCAGATGTTGGGGCGCGGCATTTGGGTACTTTTGGCCAAGACCGAAAGTACCTTGCAACGCCCGGCGACCCGGGCAAGTTGAATCAAAGCTGCGGCAAAAAATTAAACGTATACTGCTTACTCGTCACCACAACATCCTCCCTCGCCGGGAAGCTAATCAACTTAACCCGCGCCAACACCTTGGCCTCCAACTCGGGATCGTTCAGCCCCGAGCTGACAATCACCACATCGGCCAAAGAGCCATCGGGGTTAATCACCAGTTTAAGCACAATTTTCCCCTGCAGCGCCGGATTAGAACGCAAGGCGCGACGGTAGTAGCGGTCCAGCGCACTGGCGTGCTGGCTCATCACTTGGCGAATTTCTTCATCGCTGCGCTCACCGGCCCGGCGCGCGGGTTCTGCCGTCTCGGTGCCGACGCCGCTATCGGCGCCAGCCAAGGGGCTTTCCACTTGGGTGGTTTCGCGCCCTGCGAGTGCGGTGTTGGCCGTGTCGGTGGAAAGCGCTGCGGTGTTAATGCCACCGCTGTCGGACTCGGCGCCACTGGTAATAAGATCGCGCTCGGTGACTTGCGCCTCGGCCGCACCGTGCGTTACTTCATTGCGGGTTAGCTCGGCGGTGTCGATTTCATTGCGCATATCCGCCAGGGCATCCTGAAACTGCAAAACGCCGGATACCTTAGCCACTTCGCGAGCCTTTTCCACTTCTGTTGGCTCGGGCTCTGGCACAGGTTCGGGTTGTTCGACTGGCTCTGGCTCTTCTACGGGCTCGGGTTTTTCCGGTTCGGGCTCTGCTTGCTCGGGCTCGGGCAGTGGCGGCGGGGGGTCTATCTCTTCTTTTTCTAACAGAACACGGGCCAGTTGTGGCGGCAATTTTTGTTTTTCTTCGCGCTCAATCTCGGGCAGGGTAATCAACGACAGCACCAGAGCCAGCACCGAGCACAGCACAACCGCCACCAATACCAACTTGCCAAAGCGCGCGTCGTCGGTCGCACTGCGATCAAAGGGAGATTGCACGGATTGGTAATCGCCACCGGCCATATCAGTCAGTCGCCCCCGCTTGCTCGCGTTTGTCAGCCTGTTGATTAACGGCCAGGGAGATATCGCGGTAACCGGCCTGGGCGCAGGTGTTCATCACCTGTTTAAGCAGGGTATAGGGAATGTCTTTATCGCCCATTATGGTGATAGGCAGGCCGCTCGCCTCTTGCTCCGCGGTTAGGGTGCGGCGCTCGGCGCGGTAGCTAAGCTCTTTTAGCAGGGGTTCAATTTCATTGGCCTCGCTAATATCAGCCAGCTCAACCACCGGCCGCCCGCTAACCAAAATACGGCTATCGTTGACCATTACTATCAGGGTGGTATCGGGCACGTTGTTGGCAATGGAGGCTGGCAACTCAATGGATTTGTCGTTGCTCAACACTTCCACATCGGATGAGTTGACCAACAAAAAGAACACCAAAATGGTGAAGATATCCATCAACGAGACCAAATTAAGTTTGGGCACATTTTTATTGCGACGATGGTGCTTGGCCATACGCTTGGCGCGCAGTGATTGCTTCACGGGGCACCTCCGGCGCTGTTGCTGGCCGCTGTACAGATGCTTTGATCGGCATCTTTAAGTGGGTCCGACTTTGGCGCATCTCCGAGGGAGATTTGCGGAAACAGCGCGGCGTCTACCACGCTGGCGGCTACCACCGCTTTAAATGAGCGCACGGCGTCCATGGTGCTGACGATGGTTTGGTAGTCGGTATCCGGTTCGGCCAGCAACACTATGTCGTTTTTCTCCAGCCCGTAAGAGTCTTCCAAACGGATTTTAATTTGCTGGAGGGCATAGGTAAGCTCGGTAAAATTGTGCTCGCCGGCCTGCTCGCCCTCGGCGTGGGGGCATATAGAATAGGCGCGATTGCCCGCCGGGTGATTAATGCCCAGGTATTCGGGGTAAATCACCACTTCCAGAAAGTCCATATCCTCGGCTTCGCTCTCGCCACCGCCCGCTGCGCTGTCGGGCAGGTTGAGTTCAAGCACGGTGATGCGCGAGAACACCATGCTCAACAGCAACACCGGAACCAGAACAATCATCAGGTTCATAAAGGAGGTGATGTTGAGCTCGGCCTCTTCGTTGTGCCGACGTCGTCTAAACCGCATTGAAAGCTCCGGCTTACGCGCTGGCTTTAGCGGTAGGTTTGGCGCTGGAGGCGGTCAGCAAATTCAGACATTTGACCCCGGTCATTTCCAGCGAGTCTACCAGCTCCGTGGTTTTGGTTTGCAGCATGGCGTGGAACAGAAGCAGTGGAATAGCGGAAATCAAACCGAAGGCGGTGGTGTTCATAGCCACCGAAATACTGCTGGATAGCAGCGATGCTTTTTCCGCCGGGTCGGCCTCAGCCACGGCGGTAAAGGCGGCGATTAGGCCAATAATGGTGCCCAAAAGCCCCAAAAGTGTTGCTATATTAGCCAAAGTGGCTAGATATGGAGTGCGCTTTTCCAACCGCGGCATGGCTTCTAGTACACCCTCTTCCATGGCCAGTTCAATATCATCGCGACCGCCCGCTTGCCCCATACGCTGCACACCGGCGGCAACAATACGGGCGATGGGCGCCTCACTTGAGCGGCCCATATTGACTACGCCCTGATAGTCGCGCTTTTTCAGAAGCGGCATCACGCGGTTAAACGCCTGAGCATTGGCGCGCTTAGCGCTAGCCAGTACCAAATAGCGCTCGATGGCGATGACCAAACCAATGACCAGTACCAGCGCAATCGGGTACATAAAAGGCCCACCATGTTGGAAAAATCGCACGATCGTCGTCAAAAAATCCATAATTTGTCTACCTTAACTCTGGCCTTGTGGTAATGGGTGCGGGGCGGAGCCCAGTGTATTCGTCGTATCGACGCATTATGCCTCATTCATCGGCGTTGGGTTGTGAACCGTCCGAGTTTTCTGGCGCCTCCAGCGGCTTTTGCCAGGCCAGCTCGCGTTTAAGCTCCGAGCGCTCCAGATGTTCGTACACCCGGGCCGATTGACTCTGCACCACATCGTACTTAAGCGTGGGGCTGTCGGGGGTTTGCCAGGGCACAATATACAGCACCTGCGGCTGCTCCTGATTACCGGTAATGGTCGTTTCCAGTGCGTCTTCCTGCGCGTGCGCGATCAGCGACAGCCCTGCTAAAGACAGGGTCAAGAGGAGTGCACGGGCGATGCTAGATGTCACAGTGGGCCTCCGGCGGCGATGCGGCGCTGTAAATCAATAATCCAACCCGCCAGTGTTGGGTCGGGCTGGCCTTGGGTCTGCTCGATAATATATTGCGCCGCCTGATAGTGCAGCAGCGCCCGCGGCCAGCGGCCAGTGTACAAGTCGTACAAAATACCGAGATTTTTATGGCTGGCCACCGAGTGTGGCCATACCGCCAGGGCGTCTTGGTAGAGCTGCTCGGCAGCGGCAAATTCGCCCTGGCGCCGCTGCAGGGCGGCCAGGTGATTGTAGGCATCGACATTGAGCGGGTTGGCCGCCAACGCCCGCTCAAAAGCGGCTTGGGCCTGCCCCGGCTCGTCCAGCTGAGTCCAGACAATACCCAAGTTCAGCCAGGGGGCGGTCAACTCCGGCGCCTGGGCCACAATCGCCTGCAGTATGGGCCTCGCCTGACTCCAGCGCTGTTTATCCATCGCCGTTAACGCGGCCTGAAAATCGCGGCTAATGGTTCGGCTTACCGAGGGCGGCGCGCCTTGGCTGTAGGGGTTTTGGGTGACTGGCCCGGCGGGCAGCACCGCGTTAAAAGCCTCTGGCGACTGTTCGGCTGATGTGGATTCCGGCTCGGGCGCGGTGGCGCAACCGACCAATAAAAGGCTGATGGCAACGGCGGTTAGCCCGCGCCCGAATAACGACGTGCGGGTTTTAACGCAGTTCACGCTGGGCCTCCACTGTACTTTCGTGTTTGCCGTAGCGGGCGGGCAGAATTTTGCCCAGCGACTCGATGCTGGCGGCCACCCAATCGTCGTAGAGTTGGTCGAAACTGCGCTGGGCGTTGGCCTCGTGCAACTCAATGGCTTTTTCTTCAAACGGATAGGCCTGTTCTTCCAGCAAAATATCGTATTGCTCAAGCTCCAGAGCGTTGAGTTCTTTGGGCCGCTCGGAGGCCATTAAATCCCGCGCCAGCAGAGTGTAAATTTCACCGATATAAAAATTGGCCCGGGTGGTGAATTGGGCCACATTAAAGTCCAACACCTGGCGCTGAGCCGCGAGGGCGTCGTCCAGCGCGGCGCGTTTGCGCGTCAAGCTGGATTTAATGGGCAGTGTCAGGGCAATAGAGCGAAAACGCTGGTATGGCCCCTGGGCTAAGGTGGTGGCTGCCTGCGCGCCTAAATAGCGGCTGCGCTCGGTGGGGTTTTGTTGGCCACTGGTAATCAGTCGGTTGAGCCAGAAATTGCGGCTGAGTTCATCCCCCGCTTGTTCGTACATTTGCGTCAAGCGCTGTTCGACTTCCAGCCGGTCGTTAAAAGGCTCGGGGTAAGCGTGGGCGTAGTCGCGATAGTGGTTGCGCGCCTGCTCCCAGTTGCCCGCTTTGTCGTAGTATTCGGCGGCGGTAAGCAGTGACTGGCGCGCCCGTTCGGGGTTATCGGCGCTGGCAAGCGCTTGCTGGCTGAGCAGGGCGGCGGCTTTTTCCCAAGCCTGCAAGGCCTCGTAAATCACAATCAGCTTGGCGGGAATATTGGTCGCCAGTGTGTGGTTGGGGTAAAGGTTGGCAAAGCGCGATAGCAGCGATTCGGCCAGCGGCCAGTCGCCCGCCATTTGCGCGGCGTGGCCGGCGTCAAATAGAGCGGTACTGGCAATATCAGTGTTGGGCAGTTCGCGCTCGATGCGCAGCAGCAAGGCAATGCCGGCATCGGTATTATCGGCGGCCAGGGCCTGTTGCGCCTGCTGGTAAAGACTGGCGGCGATGCGCTCGCGCAACTCGGCGGCCGAAGGCGAGCCCGGCTGGCTGCCCCACTCGGGGTGCAGCCGCAGCGCCTGCCAGTAAGCGGCTTCGGCCTCGGCGTAGAACGCTTGGTCAAACTCGGCGTGGCCGAGAGTCAGCCAGGCGCTGTAGAGCAGTGGCCCGGCTGGGACCGGCTGCCAGGTAATCACCTGACGCGCCACCTCGGCGGCGCGGGTTAAATCGCCCTGGAACATCAGCTCCGGTGCGGTGCTGGCCAGCACTTGCACGGCGCGCTCGTCATGGGGATATAACTCGGCAAATTTTAGCGCGTTGTCTATTTTGCGCTGCTGCCACTGCCACACTTCGCTCGTCACCGGCTCTTGGGCTTGGGGCACCGAGGGGTCGGCCTCTGGGCCGGTGCTCGTTTGCGAAGCTTCTACCAGTTGTTGCGCCAACAAAATACTGCTGTAACCGGCATCGCTGCCGTAGGTAGGGTCGCGCCGGGTAAAGGCCACGGTTTCGTAGGCGGTCAGCGCTGAAAGTGTGCGCCCACTTTCGCTGTAGGCCTCGGCCATAAGGAAGTTCATCTCTCCGGCTCGGGAGTCGGCCGGGAAGGTGACAATAAATTGCTGATACAGGTCGGCCGCCTCAAGGTAGGCGCGGTTAACATCGGCCCGGCTCGGTGCCAGCTCGCCGCCCTCAGCCAGTCCGGCCTGCAAGCGCTGAGCTTCGGCGTGGTGGTGGCGCGCCAGTTCGTGCAAGTAAAGCTTCAGCTTAGCCAGCGCGTCGGTGCTCATATTGCGCGGCTTTTTACTGCGTATCTCTTGCCTGGCCTGCAGGGCGCTTGTGGTTTGCGGCAGGCCCGCCCGCGCTTGCCAGTAGCTGCTGTAAACCCCGTACCGATCGACAAACGCGCGCTTGGCGGGCAGCACTAGTGAGGGGAAACCGCCGCGCTGGTAGGTCTCAATTTCCATAATCGAGAAATCCGGTGCCAGATCTGCATCCGGGTTGTGATTGACGAAGCGAGCGTAGGTGTCGGCGCTGTCCAGATGGCGCTCTTGGGTCTCGTAGAGCTTACCCAACTCGCGGTAAAGCAAGTGCTGATAAGCTCGGGTGCCGATCGCCTGTTGCTGTTCGGCAATGCTCTGCGCGCCGTCGAGGTTGGCGTAGGTAAAGCTGAGCACCCGCAAGGTGTCGTCTATTAAATTGCGCTGATTGGCCCCCATCTTTCGCAAGGCTTTGCCTACCTGCCCCGGCAGTTGTACACCGACAAAGCCCTGATCGAGTAGCTGGGTAAAGTTGCCCATGGCGGCGTCGTACTGGCTGAGCTTGTAGGCAGACCAACCCTGCATATAGAGCGCGTTATCGGCAAAGCTGCTGGCCGGGCTGGCGGCTACCTGACGATAAAGTTGCTGCGCCTGCTGGTAATCGCCCGCGGCGAAGGCGCGCTCGGCGCGGCGAAATTGCGCTTCGTGCAAATAGGCCGACTGCGGAAAGCGCGCGGCCAGCTCATCCAGCGCGGCGGCCGCCTCGGCATCGCGCCCCTCCAGTGCCAGAGCCTTGGCCAGTTTGTAGTAGAGCGCATCGGGCGCGGTGGCGACCGATGCCTGGGGGTCAGTGGCGTATGCCTCGACCAACTGCTGGTAGTGAGCGATTGGCTCGGCAAAAAACTGGGTCAAGCTGCGCGCCTCTTGCTGCGCTTGTTCGCTGCGGGCCATTTCCAGATCGGCCAGACGCACCTGTATTTGGTGGCGCACTTGAGGGTGCGTCGCCACACTCAGTGCCGAGCGGTACTGAGCCTCGATTTGAGCCAGGTCCTGCGCGCTGACCGCGAGGTCAGAGGGGGGCAGTTGCGCTTCAGGCAGGTCGGCTAGGGTATTTCCCACCTGATGTAAAGGCTGGTGACTACAGGCGCCCAGTGTAATAGCCGTTACTACGGCCAGCGGCAGGTGGCGGCGAAAGCGAATCATTGCGGCGCTTCCTCGGGTACTCGCTCGGGTTCAGACATCGACTCAGGTTCAGGCGCTATATCGGACACTGGCGACGCACTCAGTGGCGGCCGGTTGCGGTAAGCATCGTCCATTAAACGTGCGATGCTTAAGCGCGTTTGCGCCAAGTAATCATTGAGTCGGGCGCGGTGTTCACCCAGATGGCCGCGCAGAGCTGCACTGAGGGCAGCGGCTTGTTCGTTAATGGCTTGTGCCTGCGCCGCCAATAACTGTTGGTTGCGTTCACGGGCACGATTAAGGCGCTGTAATTGGGCTTGTAAGTCTTGCTCTTGGGCCAGAAGCTGCTCGATGCGCTCACTGGCCGCCAGGCTGCTGGCCAATGACGCATTGATTTGATTAAGGCGCTTTTGCACCTCCCAGCGGTTGGCGGGTAGTTGCTGGGCGGCGCGCCACTGCAACACCCCGGCAAAAAAATTGAGCTTGGCTTGGGCCTGATAGGGCAGCGGCTTTTTGCCCTCCAGCGCTTGAAGCGCGCGCTGGGCACTTTGCTGGCGTGCGTGTAAGGCGCGGGTTTGTGTATCAGCCAGTGCCATGGCGTTGTGCTGAACCTCTATTTGACGCAACTGTTCGCTCAGCCGGTCGCTTACCGTTTGTAATTCATCACTTTGCTGTAGCAGACCGGAGCGGGATAATTGATCGGCCCGCTCGGCGCGGCGCAGACGCTTTTGTTGCACCAGCTCGCGGTACACATCGAGCTTTTGCTGCCACTGACGGTGGCGGTGCTGCAAATCCACCAAGTCGCGCAGTAATTGCGCTTGCTGTTGCTGAGCGTCGTCGCGCAGCAGAGTATCGAGATAGGTGAGCGGGCTGGTGATCACACTGGAATCGGGCAGGCTCAACCAGTTTTGGCCACTTTTCGCCTGGCTCGGGTGCAAGGCTTGCGGCCGACGCTCTCCGGTCAGGTAATCGAGCAGAGCCTGGGCGTTTAACTGAGCCAGGTGAGTGTCGATATCGGCCAGCATCTCGGTCAGCAGTGTTTCCGATTCGCCGTAGGCGATTAGCGCGGCCCCGGTGGAGCCCATTTGCTCATAGGCCCAGGGCACAGCGAGCAGTGACTCCTGCACGGCCGGGTCGAGCAGTGAGCGCTGGCGCAGCGCCTGCCAAGGTTTTAGGGCGAGCACATAGTCGTGATAACTGGCGGCGCTCCAGCCGTAGCCGAGCAGGGCGCGGTTGGCAAAGGCCGTCTCGAGCCTTACCCGGCGGAACGCCGCCTTGGCCGAGGCAAAGTCTTTTTGTTGCAAGTAACTGTAGCCTAACGCGGTCAGGGCTTTGTCGCGCAGGGCGAGGTATTCGTCGCCGCGCTCGGGATCCGTGGGCGGGGCGGCCGCCAAAAGCGCCTGATAATAGCTTTGTGCACGGATCGGGTCGTTTTGACGCGCGGCGCTGTTGCCTAAGTTAAGCAGCGCTAAATGCGAATGCTCGGCCAAAGGCTCGAGTATGGGCTCTGCGTCGTTAAGGCTGGGGGCGCCGCGCCCGGCAATCAGTAAGCTGATTCGCAAATTGGCGGCTTCTTCGGCCAGGCCGGGGCTGAGTGAACCCTGCAAGGCGTCGAGGTTGAGCTGGGCCTGATCGAGCCGCCCTGCCTGATAGTGCAGACGGGCCAAATAGAGATGAGCGGTATCGCGCAGGCGCCCAGGCTCACCTTGGTTTAAGTGAGTATTAAATGCTTGCTGGGCCTGTTCGGTCATGCCGTAGGCCAGCAACATACCACCGCGCATAAGCTCTGGGTAGTGTTGGTGCCCCTTAATGCCGCCGCGACTTTGGGCGAGATCGAGAGCGATTAGCGCCTGGGGCAAATCCCCCTGATAGTAGTGGTACAGGCTTTCACCATAGGATAAATCTTGTGCGGCTGGGTGTAGCTGTGCCTGCGCACTGGCGGTGATAGCCGCCAGTGCCAGTAATGCGGGACGTAACAGGTTTACAACTCCCATTGCTTGATATCAAACACCGGTTGCAGTTTTTGCCCGGAGTCGACGATTTTCAGCTCCAACACCAGGGGGGCCGTGGTTTTTTCTACCGTGAGGCTGGCCGCGCGTTTATAGCTTTGCCCTTTGGGGCCGGTGCCGGTAAAAAACGCGCTGATTTCATGCTCGCCCTGACGCAAATTGCCCAGATATAACTTCTGAATACCGCCGCGGCGCAAGGTGGTTAGCTGCTTGTCCGTGTAGAGTTCGCTGCTGATAAAGTCATCGTCCACTTTGACTTTAACCGAATCCAGCGCAAAGTAGTGACCGACATCCAGCGATAGGTAGAGCGCTATTTGGCTGTTGGCCGGAAACAAGAGTTCTTCTTCCAGGATTAACAAATCGCGATTCAATTGCAGCGACTGCTGTTTTAATGATTCGGCCCTTAGCGCCAAATTCTCAGCCTCAGCCTCGGTGGCTGAGCCCTGGGCCCACACCATAGCCGCCAGCGCGTACAGGCTAAGAGCCAGCAGTAATCGGGTCGCCGTTAGCAAGCGCGTCATAGTTGCATCCTGTTGGTTTATTGGCAGCATTGGCCACGGTGGCAAAGCCTTTGGCAGTTTAATCAATTGCGGCCCATCGTGCAGCGCTTCGTATCGCGCGAGGGGCTTTTGCATCGCGAGATGTGAAAGCTATCACCCTTGTGTGGATGATAAATGACCTACCTGCAATTTTCGCTCAGCGCGACAGCCCCTGGGCCGGTGGAGACAGTCCTGCGCTGTAGTAAACCTTACCGGCCCGATCGATGAGCACAGCATCGAACTCAGGCAAAGTTTCGATCAATGCCAAGCCCCGCTCGCGCCCCAGAACAAAAATACTGGTAGAGAGCGCATCGGTGTCGAAGGCATCGGGGCCGAGCACGGTGACACTGGCCAACTCGTCGGTACTTTTGCCGGTTTGGGGATTGATAATATGGTGAATGCGCTCGCCGTTATCATCGATATAGTAGCGCTCGTAATCGCCCGAGGTAGAAATAGCCGTGTCGGTTAAGGGCAGGGTGATGGCAATGCCGGCGTCGCCGCGCGGCTGCTTAATGCCCACCAGCCAGGGACGACCGTCCCGATTGCCGAGTACACGACTGTCGCCCCCGGCGCTGACACTGGCGTGCTCTATTCCAGCGGCCCGCAGCAAGTTAATAACCCGATCCACCGCGTATCCCTTGGCGATGCCACCCAAATCAACAGTCACCGCCGGGTGTTGATAGTGCACGCTACTCTCGGCGCGGTTAAGAAGTACATGGCGATAATCAATGGCCGACATTAAAGCCTGGCGTTGGTCTGCACTGGGTTGCTGCTGCGCACGGTAATCGTAGTATCGCGCCAGTGAGGCGAAGGTAATATCAAAAGCCCCCTGAGTTAAGCGGCCATAATAAAGAGATTTATCGAGCAGCTTTAACATTTCGGAGGACACCGTCACCGCTGCCGCCCCCTTTTGGCCAGCTTGTTCGTTCATAAGTGACAGTTCACTGCTGGGCTTATAAGGGCTGTAGGTGGCATCAATACGATGCATTTCGTCCAGCGCTTGCTGTAAAAGCTGTTGGCCGGTTTTCTCATCGGTGTGCTGCAAGGTCACGCTGATACGAGTTCCCATAATATCGGCCTGCTCGCTGAGCCAGAGCGCCTGAGCAGGTGCTGTTAACAAAGCGCATAATAGGGCGATGAAGAAACGTGAGCGATACCACATAGCAGTGTTCCGGGCCGGTTAGGGAAAATCGTTTTGTAACACATTTAATATTATTCTGTGTTGGGTCATAATGAAAACACAAAGCAGGTCGCCTTTTATTGGTTTTGGGCTAAAATTAGGTGACAACTGGGGTCGTAAATAAAGGGATTGGAACATGCGTTGTTTAACAATTGTGGCTTTGGCACTCATACTGGCCGGGTGCGGCGGCAATGATGACCCGCTGCTGAACGTCATTAACGACCCGCTGGATATTGAATTTGAAGACTTCTATGTGGATCGTACCGATATCTATCCCGGCGAGTCGGTATGGATTGAATGGCAGGCCGAAGGCGCGTTGTATTTTGATGCCCGCCTCTACGTCAGCCAAGATGAGCGCATCTCGCAGGATGACTTAGTGGTTATCGATGAAGAGTGTGGAGTTGAGAGCGATGACCACTGTACCGCCGATGAAGATATCTATTTCTCCTGTCACTACGACTCCAGCAACCGCTTTAGCTGTCGAGAAGGTGGTGACATTTTAAAACGCACGGATTTAACCCCCTTAATCGAGCAGTATCCGCAGGAAGCGTATCTAATACTGGAATTGTGTAACGACAATTGTGAAGAGCGCTCTTGGCCACTGCTGTTTCGCTAAACTCCCCCGACCGGTTTAACGCTTTCGGACGCATTACTCGCCAACGCATAAGCGAGCCCACAACCTACGCCATCAAAAACCACCTCAAGGGTGAGCGTAGGGTTAATCTCGCCTTACCACGGTAAACCATCCATGAAGCCACGCCACGCTTATTCTTTATTACTGAGTACGCTTATTGCGCTGGCGGTCACGCTGACCCTCTATGCCCTAAGCACTCACCTTATGCATAAGGAGATGGTTCATCAGTCACAGTCCGTTATAAAATTACTCGATCATCTGAACCGGGATGTTCAGGTAAGTTGGCAAAAGCTATCTAACAACACTCATGCAGCCTGTAGCGAACCGCATTTATCTGCAATGCGGGCCGAGCTTTTTTTGACCTGGCACATTAAAGATATTGCTTACATGCAAGGCGACACAGTGCTTTGCAGTGTTATGGCGGGCAAACTGAAGAATCCCTTTTCCCTGCCCGAGTCCACTTATCAAACCAAAGGTGGGGCTACTATCTGGATAGATACTGACTGGAGTGTATTAAATAAAAATTATAATGTCGCCATCGCCAACCGCAACAATTTTGCCATGGTAATAGACCCAACCAGTCTGGAAAATTTTATCGATTTATTTTATTCGTGGGAGTTGATATACCGTATAAACAATCAAGATTATCATGCTGCCGGAGAAAAAGGGGTTGTCGATATTGGCTCAAAAGATCACCATTACTTTAAGCCGTTTCGTGTTAAAACCTGCAACAATTACAATTACTGCACCTCAATATTAAGTGATAGCTTATCGTATCTATCGCGCAATCCTGCGGTTTCGATTCTGATTATAGTGCTCGGGTATTTGAGCGGCTGGTTGTCCTATGTATATATTCGCCGCTACATTAGCCACCTCTACTCGATTGAATACCGTGTACAACGGGGCCTGGCCAATAGTAATTTCTATCCGGTGGTGCAACCCATTATCGATTTAACGACACAAAAAATAGTCAGTTGCGAAGTGCTGGCACGATTTGAAGATAAAGCAGGCCCACTGTACCCAGACGCGTTTATCCCCATAATTGCCAAGCAAGATGTGTCTTGGCCTTTTACGGTTTTAATCATTGAGGCAACACTCGCCAGCCTAAAAAAACACGGCCTGGAAGATGAGATTTCGATAGCATTTAATGTGATGCCTCGTGACGTCACCAACGGCAACATACTGACTTTATTAGACTTAGAGTCAGTAGCACAATGGCGCGGCGAGCTAACCATTGAGCTCACCGAAAGCGAAGAACTTGAAGAAACTCAGGCGCACAAAAATTTATCTCAGTTAAAACAATACGGTATTAACATCTCGATAGATGATTTTGGTACAGGCTACTCTAATCTTAAATACATTGATCAATTACACTGTCGTTATTTAAAAATTGACCGGACTTTTATTATGGATGTAGAAGAGGGCTCTATTCGCTCTTCAATTATCCCCAATATAGTCAGTATTGCCGAGAAATCCAATTTGCGGGTAATCGCCGAAGGGGTCGAGAATTTGGCTCAATCGACCGAGCTAAAAAGAATGGGCATTCGGTATGTTCAGGGTTATTATTTTGGCAAGCCAATGTCTATAGCCAACTTGGCGCAAAAATTAAAACAGACAACCGACCAATAGCGAGCTCAACGATTCAGATGCAGACTCACTCACCTTTCAACGCCTGCTGAGCAATAAAATCGGTAAATTTTTGTGGCTTATGAATACCGTAACCCTGTGCATAATCAACCCCAATTTCTTCCAGAACAACCCGAACCTCTGTGTTCTCTACAAACTCAGCCACCGTTTCTATCGACAGAGTCTGTCCCACCTCATTAATCGCCTTCACCATTGCCAAATCGGTTTTATCTTTAACGATTTCACGAATAAAACTACCATCGATTTTAAGCGTATCAATGGGGAGCCGTTTTAAATAATTAAACGAAGCCAAACCCGTACCAAAATCATCCAAAGCAAAACTGCATCCAGAATCCCCCAACGCCTCCATAAAGTGAACCGCATCCAGTAGATTGTTTACCGCCGCGGTTTCAGTCACTTCAAAACAGATTTTTTCCGGGGCTACGGAATATTTTTCAAAAGCCTGCAATACGAATTGATAAAAATCATGCTTGTCCAGTGACAACCCTGAAATATTGATATGGCATTTATGTAATTGCGTCAGGTGTTTGGGATTCTGAGCCAGTATTTTTAACGTGTTCTCAACCACCCACCGATCAATTTGTGGGGCACTGCCAAAACGCTCGGCGGCAGGTAAAAAAGCAGAGGGCGAGTACACTTTGCCACCGTCCTCCAGACGAATAAGAATTTCGTAAACCAAGCCGTTGGTTTGCTGTTGCAAGGGGGCAATTAATTGTGCCTCCAGCAATAGCTTATTTTTAATAATGGCATTACTTATTTTGGTTACCCACTGCATCTCACCGGCACGCTCTTGCCGATGAGCATCGTCTTCACGAGCCACATAAACAAAATTCCTACCTTTTTCTTTTGCTAAATAGCAGGCAATATCCGCCGCACGCATGATAGATTCAGTATCTAAATCATCTTCAGATATAGGCACCACGCCGATACTGGCGGTAATGTCATAGCGATGCCCCTCCCAATTAAATTCAAATATTTCCAGAGCTCTGCGTAGCTTTTCAGCAATTGATCCCGCGGCATCGATTGCGCAATTTTCTAGAATCATGGCGAATTCGTCGCCACCCAATCGAGCTAACATATCGCCTTCGCGCAAGATGCTCGCAAATAAATTCGTCACTTGTTGCAATAATCGATCTCCGGCGGGGTGGCCGGAAGTATCATTGACGATTTTAAACTGATCTAAATCAATAAAACATAAAGCGTGTTTTACATGTTCGCTGCGGGCTCTATTTAATGAATCAAACAATCGGCGCTCAAATGCCCGCCGATTGAATAATCCGGTCAATATATCGTGTGTGGCTTGAAAGTTTAATTCGTTTGAAAGCCTGCGAGATTCAGAAATATCTTCAAGAATAAGTGTTAAATGACGAGCAGAGTCATGAGTATTGGATCTGGAATACGTTAATCGTGCCCAAATATAACCTGTATTTTTTGCTAATCGCTGCTCCACTGAATAGTGATCGATAACCCCATTGAGCAGCTGCTGTTTGGATTGTTCATCCAGCGACCAATCCTCCGAGTGAATAAAATCTTTAAAGCAGTGGCCAGTGATACTGGATTTTTCACAATCGAGAATATTGCAAATAGCTGGGTTAGCATCTCTGACAACATCATCGTACCCAAGGTGCACGATACCCACCGCCGCTTGCTCAAAGATATCGTGGTACTTATGTTGTGAACCTATGAGTAATCGATTTAATCGCAACACTAACCAAAATGCGATAGAGACCAATAATAAAATGAAGACAATACTGCACCAGGCCAATACATGAGTTAGCCACCGAGCGGTGTCGGTCATCATATAGCGAAATTTTGTGGATAATCGTTCTAGATCTTGATTAATAAGATACAGCTGTTGTTTGTTGGCCTGTAAAGCCTGTGGATCGGGCAAGGAGTCACGCCACAATAACTCTAGTTGATCGGCTAGTGCGGCCGTATTTAGCAAGCTATTATCAGCCTGCCGCCACACATCAAACGCGTGTTGTAATTTACCCAATTGACCAAAATATTCGAACAATAAAATCATTCGGTCGGCATCATCTGGGTGGTTACGGCCGGCCATTAAGTGGCCAGTGATTATATGGATAGGCTCATTCGCCTCCATCGAGAGACGTGCACGTCTGTCTGCCAAGGGTACTTCTAGATACTGGCGCCCCAGCTTGAGCTCGTTGGGCTCACCGGTCTCGGCATAGCGTGACAAATGATAAACGCTGTTGACTTGATAGCGACTCCAAACCGCGAGCCCACTAAGATACCCAGTTACAGCGCCCTGTAAATGAATAACGGCCACTATAGCGAATGTGGCTATTAATATAAGCGACACTAAGCCTGAGACCAGCCCGGCCACTTTGAGTGAATAGGTATACTTTGATTGTACGTCGGGCACGTCCCAATAGCCTAAATAAAGAATATGACTTAAGTTAAGCAGTAAATAAGGGTGCTGTCAGGTGAGTACTGGCTGCGAAGCGGACTTTACTGATGCTTGCAACCTTACAAACTGGCCCGCAGGCTTAATCTGCATTGGCCCTGAGAGGTTACTCTATATATCCAGTATATCCAATGCAGCCTGGGGGAATGAGCGTGTTTATAAACCAGCGCCTAGAGCGACAATCGCAACCGGTGTTTACCGTTATCCAAAGGCTCGGCCATCAGTGGTAACCATTGCTCGGCCTGAACCTCACGGGCAAATGTATCGGTAAAGGCAAATTCCCCGTCGATATGAATACCGCCGGTCAGTGGCATCACCACATTACCGGCCAAATCGATAGGGCCTTCTAAGGAGAAAACATCGGCGCGGATCTCACCTTCTTGGGTCTCGGATAAATCGGCAGCAAAGGCGCCCAGCTGCAACCAACTTTGGCCGTTGTGCAAACGGGCCTGGGTCCAGCTAAGTTTCCCCTCAAGGTTTTTCAGGGTTTGGCCCTTAAGTCTCAGCGATTGAATTTGGGCGCTAATTTGGCCGGTAATTTTAGTCGGCTCTGGCAGGCCCTGAATTAAACTGGCCGGCAAATTAAGACTGGTGTCGGTTAAGCGCAGCGAGCCGCCCATACCCACACAGGCTGTGCCAGCTACCTGCTGGCGCTCAAGGTCGGTTTTAATCTCTGCGCACGGGGCAAGCCCCAGCAGACTCATGGGCTTGATCCGCCAGCTTAATTGCCCCAGTGCGTAGTGCTTGCCATCAATACTCACCGAGGCCATACCCGCGCTGCCCTGCCACAGGGTGCCGCTAATGCCCGACAGTGCTAAAGGCGTGTCGCGCGTCATTAGGTAGCCCCCCCAAGCGGCGGGAATCTGGCTAATCACAAAGGCCAGCCAAAAAAGTAAACCGAGTACAATCCAACGAATCATATATCAAGCTCTAGTGGAAACATACATTACTCTGCGCCGCTCTCAATAGCGTTCAGCGGCACTCGAGTGATGTCTATATTTGCGTTTTCGGTGGTGTAGGTGACATACAAATAACCTTCAAACACCTCTGTTTTAGGGGCGCTGTACGCGGGGTACAGCTTGCGCCTTAGGTCGTTTGGCGCCGGTATTGAATGTGCGCCGCGGCGCAACAGCCAAGCCCGATCAAATGTGTACCCATCGGCGCTGGTAAACACGACCAGTGGAAAACGGGCTCGATTACCGCTGGGGTTATTAACGATATAGGCACTATCGGCGGTTAAGTTGCCGGCGTTTGCTTTAGCCCGTGAGTCGGGAATATTGCTTAGCGTCGGCAAGCTCCAGGTTTCGCCCCGATCATCACTGACCGCGGCCAGTATTCTATAGCTCGAATCCCGATCGCGAAACACCATAACCTGTTCATTGCCCCGGCTAAACCAGCTGGGCTCCAACTCGCGACTTAAGTTGTCGCGCGAGGGGGCGTTTAACATCTCTCCTGCCTGCCAGCCAGTCCGGCCTGTGGCATCGTCGGTAAAATACGGTTTTGCCACCAAGCCCGGCGGCTGGTGCAGCGCCGTTAGCAAGCGGCCGTCGCGCAGGGCACCTATACCCGGCTCAATGGCCCCGGCCAGAGGCTCGCCGCTGCTGTCGAGCACTGGCTGAGCCGCCGTCCAGCGTATACCATCGCGGCTGGTGCGGTACTCTACCGTTCCGTTTTCAGGCGTCTCACCTTGGGGCCAAATATTGATATAAGCCACCAGTGTGTCACCAAATACCCACCAGCCGCCGGCACTGACGTTAACCCCGGGGCTCGATTTTGCCAGCACAATGGCATCACTCCACTGGCGGCCATCCACACTCATGGCGTAGTGCACTTGCGACCGTACCGTTTGTTCGGCATCTGGGGCGGCCTGCCACTGAACAAAAAGTTTGCCGTTAAAGGCCACCGGAACCGCACCGCGACTGTACTGATAGCGATTGTCGCCAGCGGTAAAAACGCGAGCGGTTTCGGTGCCGGGTGCCAGGTTTAAACCGAGTGTGGCAGGCTGGTTAAAATCGAGTAAATCCGGCACCGCACTGATGGGTGACTGACCGACAGCCGGCAGGGCCACCGAGCACAATAAGAGCGCGATAAAGCGGCGCATCCGGCACATGGGCTTAGTCTTTACTGAGTCGAATATTGGCCGTAACTTTACCCGCGGTGCTGGTCGCGGCCATGGATAAATCCTTTACCGTGACTTCGTGGCGATACTCCAGATCGTACAGCCACTGCATAATGGCGGTGTAATTAACATTGTCCAGCCGCACTCGTACTTCACCGCGAGTGCCGGGCTGAAAACCGCTCATGCGCAGACCATTGGACTGCAAGGTGGAGTCAATCAGCTGGCTGATATTTGTGCCGGACGAGTTATTAGCACTGCGCTCAAGTGACTGCGCCTGCTTAATTTGCGCGGTCATTAGTTTTACCCGCTCCAGCGATGCGCTGGTGTTGGCATTGGTGGCAATCTGTTGCGTGCGTTTATCTTGCAGTGGGGACAGAACCGCCATCCACAATATATAGAGCACAACCGCGAGGGCGCCAACCAGTAAAATAGTTTGTTCGCGGCGGTTGTACTGGGCCAGTGTAGCGAAAACCTTGTTCATTGCAGCTCCTGTTTAACTCGTATACGGGCGGCATGGGTATTGCCTTGGGCACTGGCAGAGAGCAGCTCCGCTGTTAGGCCCTGACCTTCCAGCGACCCGCGCAACGACTCGATGGCGTTAAACGTTTCCGCTTGTAGATTGAGGCTAAGCTCCGCGTTGTCGCTGGAGTAATACACACCCTTGAGGGTTACACCCCCTTCGGCCACCGCAGGCAATACTCGATCCAACAACACCATGACCGCGGAGCCACCGGTACTCGGCTCTAGATCGCGCGCCATAATACGCAGCCGCCGCTCGGGGTCGATGGCCGGCCCGTTGGGCACCACGGTGCGAAACACTTGCTCGATATTGCGGCGTATTTCCAGATTATCGTTTTGCAATTGATTGATGGAAAACAACAAGGTGGCAAGATAAACCACCAACGCGGCGACGCCGACATAGGCGACTTTACGCCAGTTGCCCCACCAGCGCTCAATAGGCAAACGCTGAGAGAATTCGCGCTGACATAGATCAATCGTGCCGGCGTCGGCTTCAAAATCCCACAGGGAGCAAATTCGAGTGTCACCCTGGGCAATGCTCAGGCTAGCGGGCAGTTGTTGTTGCAGCTGTTCCAGCTGGCTTTCATCCGGTGCGCTTAATTTTAACTGTGGCGGAGTCACTCGGTTTTGCGAGGTCAGCAGTAACTCGATGGCCACATTAAAGTTATTGGCATTAATTGTAAAACCTGCGCTTTCACCAAAGCGAACACTGACTAGTTGATCTTGCCAGTGAATCGCCCAGATGTCGGCGGGCTCTTGGGCGTCGGTTTCCGTGGGACAGCTAGGCAATAGAGCCGCCGGCAACGCTTGCACTACCTCGACATTGATATCCGTCAGAGCGCTGAACAGTGCTTGCAACGGTGCCCGCTCGGTGTAGACCAGATTAATTTCACCGTTGGCGGGGGTGCCGAAGGCAAAGTGAAATTGGTCGATATCGCCCACCACTTCTTCTTCCAGCTGGAAGGGCATTAATTTGCGCAGATGGCGTTTTTCTGCCTCAGCATAGCTAAGCCGGCGCACCACTGTTTGCGGGCCACCGACAATCAATTTAGCTTGGTGGTTACCATCCCCCAGGGTGTTGGACAGGGCTTCCGTATCGCCGTGACCCAACTCATCCGGCAGGTCTTTGCGGCGAAACAACCAAGTAAAGTCGCTGCCGTAATGGCTTATGTACAGCGTCAGAGAGTCGCTCATGGGTTTGTTAGTGCTTCCTGTTGGCCAGAGGGCGCAGGCGCCTGCTCCAGACTGAGTATGTAATCGTATACGTCGCGCCGGTGCACAACGTCAAAAGACTCGTCACTGCGTTGCAGCAGGCTCTGGCGACTGCGACGCTGCTCTCCCAGCTGCACCCTGGTGGTGACTAAAAAGTGCTGAGTGTTCACTTGGACCAAACCGGCATCGATACCTTTATCACTGCTGATGATACTGTCCCAAGCGGTATTTTCGGTAAATTCCTCAACGGTGGCATATTCTCCGTTCTCGGAGACAATAGTGCTGGCCTCTTCTACCGTGAGAGGTGTGAGTATATCGTCCGAGTTAAAAGTTCGCAGTAACTGAGAAGGTATTGTGTTGACGTTAAAACCGCCCCCCGCATCTTCTCCGGCTGGAATTACGGTAATAAAGGGCCGCAGCAATTGCATGAGCTCCGGGGTCATATAACGCACCAAACGCAGCTCATCGACGCTGGTCAAGGGCGTGTTAGCCGGCTGGTAGGCCGGATCAAGGGCTAGATAATAATCCCGTTCGGCCCCCATAAAACCGGTGATGTTATGGTCGCTATCGGTCCAGTCTACCAGCGCCTCCAGTATGGCGATGGCCTCTTCCGGCGACACTGGATAAATCTCGGGAAAGCTTTGCAGTAAACGCAGAAAATGTTTTTGCGCCGTGTTAAAGCGCGCCGGACTGTTGGGATTATTGTCTTCGGTGTTGTTTAGACTGGTGCCAATCGTGTTGAGGTTAAAGCGCGCGCTGGCATCTTCAATTTGCGCCAAAATCATCCCGCCTTCAATGGGAAATGGCGGCAGTTCCATCGCCCAGGGCTCGAGCAGACTGTCGACTTCGGGGTTTTCATCCAACTCTAAAAAGTAAATGGCCAGACGCTCGGCGCCGGACAAATAGGCCTCGGCCTGAGCGCCGTGCCAGCGCGCCTCGGCCCGAGCAATACTGAACTGATAATCGCGCGAAGCCTTAATGGCAAACCCTGCCACCAAAGCGACGATCAAAATGGCCAAAATAAGCACAGTGCCGCGCTGGCGCTCTAGATGACGCGGCGCTTTAGCTGGAGAGGTCATACAACCTCTCACTGATCAGACCGTCTTCGAGTTCAATGCGGATCAACACGGCAATAGGCAGGCTGGTGTCAATGCCGGCCGAATCCGTAGCGGGCCAGAGTTCATCCCAATCGCGGGCAAAATCATCGCCGTCCAGCACCCCTGTGCCCTGCTGCCCGGCGCGCGCGGCGGATAAGAATTTCAGCTCAATGCTGTGTATATCTGTCAGCATTTCCTGCTTAATTAAGTCTTCGGCAAACAGCCAGTCTTCAATTACAAAATTGCGTTCGGGGCGGTAGTCGCGCCAGAGCACGCCGTCCGACACCCGGTAGATAATTTGTTGAATATCGCTGCGGGCGCGATTCATGGGGTTAAGCCAACCGCTGCGGGTCATTTGCAACAGAAGCTGATCGCCACTGGTGTCGTCGTACAGACTGGCGCCGCGGAAGGGGCGGCGCACACCGGTGGTGATGGTGGGGTCGTCGCTGGCGTCAATCGGGGCCAGTAGGTGGCGCAGATCTTTGCCCAGTATCTGCCAAGTGCGATCCAGCCGGTTGATGTTGGTCATCACCTCTTTGGTGGCCTCGGCGCTGCGCGAGGCGGTACTAAAGGCTTGATAACTGAAGGTCATAATCACCGCGGTAATCGCCAGGGAGATAATGACCTCGATCAGGGTGAACCCTCTTTGTCGCGGGAAACGGCGCTTATTCATTGATAAACCCCGTCAAGGTAGCGAGATTATCGTCTTTCTCGGCCTCCAGACTGACGCGCATATCGAGGCGTTTAAAACCCTCTACTTCGGTGTCCTGGCTGTTGAGCTCCCAGTACCAACGTACACCATCGCGCTCGACAGTGCCGGATTCACTGTCGGGAATAGTGTACTGCTCTAGCAACCGGTCGCGCATGGTTATACGGGTCAGTTGGTTTTCTGCTACCCAATAGGCCTGTGTTTTATCCCGCGTGATGCCCGCGCCCTGCAGCTGGCTGGTAATCAGCATCATCAGGGCGGGCAGGGCCGTGCCAACAATCGCCAGCGCTACCATCACCTCGATTAAGGTAAACCCGCCAATTTTTTTCACCGCTCATTCTCCCAATCAGCCAGTTCGGGGTCGCGGTTAAGCCAGCGCACGCGGCCCATCATGTCCACATCCAAGCGCTGTACCTCTTCATCGTTGTCGAACAACGGGAACAGTGCAACCTCAAAACGGGTGGCCTCGCCACTGGGGTAAAAAATCAATACGGGTTCGACACTGGTAGTATTGGGGTCGAACTCGTAGGGCTCGCCCTCGACGATCATCTCCACACCGGTATCGGCTGGCAGACACTGATCAGGTAAAGCCTCAGACACCGGCGTCCAGCTGCTATCGCGAAAACGGCGCCAGCGATAACACCACTGCTCACCCTCAGCGGTTGAGTTGGGGCGCGCAAAGAGCCCAATAACCTCACCGGTCAGGGTGCTTTGCTCGGCGACAAATTCACTTTGCAGTAATAATTTATCCGCCGCCTTTTCTAACTCGCCGGCCCGATCGGGAGAAATGGCTAGGGTAACCATACCCGCGCTCAGGCCGATGATCAGAACCACCACCATCATCTCGATCAGGGTAAAGCCGCGGGCAATGGAACGCATAGGGCATTACTGCTCGGGCAGATCCTGATCCCAGACACTGATATCTGCTGCCGGACCGGTGCCACCGGAAACTCCGTCGGCGCCCAAGGTGTATATATCATAAGGACGCGCTTCCCCGGGGCTGATGTACAAATAGGGGCTGCCCCAGGGGTCCATTGGCACCTGATCCAGATAACCGCCCGCGCGGTAATTGCGCGGCACGGGCGACAGGGTGGGCTCGGTCATCAGCGCTTTTAAGCCGTGTTCGCTGGAGGGAAATACATAGTTATCCAGCTGATAGAGCTTAAGTGCGGTCTGAATGCTTTTAAAGTCGGCTTTGACCTTATTGATTCGCGCCTCTTCGGCCCGATCCAACACCATAGGCGCGACGATACTGGCCAACAGGCCAATAATCACCACCACTACCATAATTTCAATCAAACTAAAGCCGCTTTGGCGTGTTGTGTGTTGCATGTGTGTTTACTCCGTCGATGTTGGCAGAACGCGATATGCATAACGCGCAACGCCTAATAATTTGACTTGTGACCTTACTGATATGGAAAAATTCGTTCAGCGTTCAGCGTTCAGCGTTCAGCGTTCAGCGTTCAGCGTTCAGCGTTCAGCGTTCAGCTGAATTATCATCCCACCATCTGATTCATTTCAAATATCGGCTGCAAAATGGCCAGTACGATAACCAGCACCGCGCCGCCCATAAAAACAATAGTGGCCGGCTCCATCAGACCTAAGGATACCGCCAGTACCATCTCCAGCTCGCGCTGTTGATCGCGCGCAGCGTGTTCCAGTTGCGTTGGCAAAGTACCGTTGGTTTCGCCGCTGGCCACCATTTGTACCAGCAAAGGCGGAAAACAGTCGGCCTTTTCCATAGCCCGATTAAGCGCGGTGCCTTCGTGCACTTGATTGGCTATTTGCTCACAGGCATCTTGCAAGACACGGTTAGTCATTACCTGTCCGGCAATGCGTAGCGCCTGTAGCAGGGGCACGCCGCTGGACATTAACAAGCTTAACGTCGAGGCAAAACGCGCCGAGTTGGATTGATTGACCACATTGCCAATCACCGGCAGGCGCAACTGAATTTGGTGCCAGCGGCGCAGCCGCCGCTCGTTTTTTAACAGACGTTTAATACCGTAGACGGCACCGGCACCGGCGGCCAACACCCAAATACCGTAGCCGACGATAAAATCACTGGTACCGATTAATGCGCGGGTTAAAAACGGCAGCTCGCGGCTGGAGTGGGCGAATAGCTTGACCAAATCCGGCACCACAAAGGCCATAAGCCCGATGATCACGGCCAGACTTAACACCAGCAGGGCGATGGGGTAAATCATGGCGGTTTTTAGACGCGCTTTAAGCTGTTGTGAGTTAAGCGTGTGCTCCGCCAAACGGTCTAGCACCGGCCCTAGAAAGCCCGAGCTTTCGCCAGCGCGCACCATGGCGCGGTACATATCGTCGAACGAGTTGGGGTGCTCTGACAGCGCCTGAGCGAGGGAAAAACCTTCCAGCACCTTGGTGCGAATTTGCAGCACGACTTGCTTAATGCTCTGCTTTTGCGCCTGTTTGGCCGAGGCCTGCAGGGCTTCGTCCAACGGCAGGCCAGAGCTGATCAGCGAGGCCAGTTGGCGGGTAATCAGGCTCAGGTCGCGAGGTTTGAGTTTGGGGGTGGTCTTAAACCAAGTGAAGCCTTTGCTCTCCCCGGTGGTTGTGACCCGAGCGCGCATGCCGGCATCGGAGACTTCCAACGGTTTAAGGTTTTTGGCACGCAATTGGGCGCGCACCTGGCGCTCGCTATCACCTTCAAGGATTCCCTTAACGGTTTTACCGGATTGGTTCAGCGCGCGATAGCTATAGGCACCCATGATAATTCAGCCTTAAGTTGCGGTGGTGACGCGCAGCACTTCTTCAAGGCTGGTAACGCCTTCCACCACCTGGCGGCGGCCGTCCGCGCTGATGGATTCGGACTGCTTGCGCGCCTCAGCAATCAGCTCTTGCTCGCCGGCTTCTTCGTGAATCAGGTGGCGCATTTGCTCGTTGATTTCGATCAGCTCGTATATCCCTTTGCGGCCCCGGTAGCCCATTTGATTGCACTTGTCGCAGCCTTTAGCGCGATACACCGATTGGCCTTCAGGTAAATCCAGCATTTGTCGCTCGGATTCCACCGGCTGATAGGGTTCTTTACACTCCTTGCACAGCTTGCGCACCAAGCGCTGGGCCATGACCACCTCGATACTGGAGGCGAGCAGAAAGGGCTCCACACCCATATCTTTTAAGCGCATGATCGCGCCGATGGCGGTGTTGGTGTGCAAGGTAGAGAGCACCAAGTGGCCGGTTAAACTGGCCTGAATGGCGATGTCGGCGGTTTCGGAATCGCGAATCTCACCGATCATGACTACGTCCGGGTCTTGCCGCAAAATGGCGCGCAGGCCGCGGGCAAAGGTCATATCCACCTTGGTGTTGACCTGAGTCTGGCCGATACCGGGCAGCAGGTACTCGATCGGGTCTTCGATGGTGAGAATATTGCGGCTGGGCGCATTGATATGGCTGAGCCCGGCGTAGAGCGTGGTGGTTTTACCCGAGCCGGTGGGGCCGGTGACCAGAATAATACCGTGCGGACGTTTTAAGGCGTGGCCAAAGCGCTCCTGTACCAGGGTCGGCATTTGTAGCTCTTCCAGCTTAAGCTGGCCGGCGGCCTGATCGAGCAGACGCAATACAATGCGCTCGCCGTGGGCCGAGGGTATGGTAGAAACGCGAATATCTACCGCGTGGCCGGCCAGGCGTACGGTAATGCGGCCGTCTTGCGGCAGGCGTTTTTCGGCAATGTCGAGCCGCGCCATCACTTTTAAGCGCGACACCAGCACCGGCGCCAACTCGGGCTTGGGGGACAGCACTTCACTGAGTACACCATCGGTGCGAAACCGCACCGACACTCGATCTTCAAAGGGTTCCAAATGGATATCCGAGGCCTGCTCGCGCACGGCCTGAGACAAAATAGCGTTGATAAGGCGAATAATCGGCGCATCGTCATCGCCGGCCAATAGGTCAGTGCGATCGGCCAGATCATCGGCCATACTGGATAGATCGAACTCGGCGCCCAAGTCTTCGGCGGCGCGCTGGGCGGCGCCGTCACTGCTTTGGTACTCGCGGGTCAGGCGCTGCTGAAAGCTGTCGTTATCCAGCTCTTGCAGGGTCATATCGCCAGCGAAATAGCGCGCCAGCTCGGTTAGGGCCTCCAGCTTTAAGCCGGGCTTGTGCAGCACCCGGCCGGGTTGTTCCGGGTCGAGCATGACGCCGTGATCTGAGGCAAAGCTAAAGGGCAAGCGCGGGCTCTCACCGGCGCTGGCGGCCAGATGCTCTTCTTCCTCTATAGCGTCGCCGCTGTCAAAGCCCTCCGGCAGTTCGGCCGGTTCCGAAATTTCGCTGTTCAAGGCTTACTCTCCTGCCTCGGCTTCTGGCACAGGCGCGGGCTCTGGGTCAGACTCTTCGCTCTCGTAGCGACGCTGTACCTTGCGCAGTTGTTCTTCCCACTCGGGTAGCATAGGAATGTCGTCTGGGCTAGTAATCAAGTTTGTAGTATCACGTTGATCAAGCAAGCTCTCACGAATATGGCGATATTTTTCCGCCGTGGCACCTAGTAGCATTTCGTCATCGGGCACTACACTGGCGCGAATAAACACCATGAGATTTGTTTTAGAGGTGTTTTTACTCTGACTCTTAAACAAGTTACCAATGATAGGAATATCGCCGAGTATAGGTACCTTACGTTCAAAAGTACTCACATCGTCCTGAATTAAGCCGCCCAGCACGACGATTTCACCTGACGCTGCCATAACTTGAGTGTCGATTTTGCGTTGATTAGTTACGATACCGTTACTCTGGGCCGCGCTGTCATCAACACTTGAAATTTCTTGTGAAATATCCATCACCACAGTGTCGCCATCGTTCACATGAGGGGTCACTTTTAACAAAATACCCACATCTTTGCGCTCAACGGTATTGAACGGGTTGGTGGGGTTGCTGCTACCACTCCCAGTACTGGTATAAGAACCTGTAACAAAGGGCACGTTTTTACCTACCGAGATTTCCGCCTCGTGGTTATCAGTGGTCAGCAGGCTCGGTGTCGACAGAATGTTCGTGGCGCCATTGGCTTTTAATAACTTTAATACCGCCAGCATATCGGTAGAATTACCCAAGTGACCTATACCAAATACTTGCCCAGGAATGCCCGCTAATCCTTGAGCCAAATTAAGCAAACCAGAATCACTATCATCAAAAGCACCTTGAGCAACTCCCCCAATAAGGCCTAAATCATTGGCAGCATCGTTCACTGAGCTACCAAAACCGGCGCTTTCATCACGATACATCCACTCAATACCGAGCTCGGCGGCATCAGAGCTGGAAAGCTCGACAATAATCGCTTCCACCAGTACCTGCGCGCGGCGAATATCTAAGCTTTCGACCAACACCATCAGGGATTGCAGTGTGTCGCCGTCGGCGGTGATGAGGATGGCGTTAGTGTCTTCATCGGCCTGTACGCTGGCACTCATTTGCGAGTTAGAACTCTTAGCGCCATCGGATTCTATTTTCTGCATATTCTGCAAAACGCCAGTTAAAACCTGAGCCACTTGCTCGGCCTTGGCGTACTTGAGATAAACCACGCGCACATTGGAATTGGTAATTTGCGGGCGATCGAGACGGCGAATTAACTCCTTGATGCGCTGACGTTGCATATCGTCGCCGTTGATTAAAACACCATTAATGCGGGTGTCGGCCACAACGGTCACCGGCGCGGAGGCGTTGCCGCGCTGGGCGTCGGGTTTTTCCAGCTGCTGAATCACCTTAACAATGGCTTCGGCTTGAGCGTAGCGTAGCTCTACCAGTTCAGTGCTGATTACTGCCGCTTTATCGATTTGTTTTACCACATCCATTAGGCGGTCGATATTGGCCCGGGTGTCGGTGACAATAATGGCGTTGCTTGGGTCGTAGGCGGAGATATGGCCGTGTTGGGGTACCAACGGGCGCAGCACCGGCAGCAGCTTGGCGGCACTGATGTTTTCCAACTGAATCACATGTGTCATGTAGGCGTCATTATCAGTGCCACTGTTGCCACTGTTGGCACTGGGTATAGGCAGCGAGCGGGCATCGCGGTTCGGTACAATACGCACTACCTTGCCGTTTTCCACTGCGGTAAAGCCGTGTACATCGAGAATGGATAAAAACAGACCGTAGAGTTCTTGCCGATTGACCGGTTTATCCGAGATCACCTTCACCTGGCCGCGCACTTTGGGGTCAATAATGATGGTTTTTTCGGTGGCCTCGGCAATAAACTTAATGACTTCCTGAATATCGGAGTCTTTAAAATTTACCATCCAGGTTTGCTCGTCGGCCTGCGCCATGGGCACTATGGCCAAAGCAATCGTAAACAACACGACTTGAATGCGGGAATAACACCTTCTCACTAAGAACCTCACTTAATCCAGCTCAACGTCAATGATCACTATGTCACCATTGCGCTCGACTTCGAGGCTGGCGGATGTGGTTTGACCTAAGTTGCGGTAAATTTCCATAATGCGACCGGGATTGTCCAGTGTGGTTCCATTCACCGCTGTGACGATATCGCCGTTCTCTAAACCCACCGCTTCGAATGCAGCGGGGTTGCGGCCGGGCCGCACTTTATAACCTTGAATTTGTCCATCACTGCCACGGTGAATGTTAAAAGCGACAACATCGGATAAATTTTGCCCTAATTGATCCACCGAGACACTGGTATCTTCGTCTTTGGCCGCGGGCGTATCCCGGCGCATGGGTCCGGAGACCTGTTCGCTCTGGTCTTCCGCGGTGCTGTCTTCCTCGTCGGCTCGACTACGGCTGGGGCTATCGGCCGGGGGGGTGTAGCGACGCGCTACCGTCTGGCCACCGGGCTGGTCTTTATACAGCCAGAGCGACTCGTATTGACCTTTGTTGTCGAGAATAACGCGCAAATCGAGCACTTTAGCGACTTTTACACCGCGCATATTCTTAATTTCATCACCTGGGCCGTAGGTTTGCTGGGTTTTTGCGTCGGCAATAATAGCGCGAGCGGCGCGGCTGTCACTGGAATTAATTACCCCTTGCAGCACCAGCGAAAGCTTAGTGTCTACGGCTTGATCCTCAATTTGCGGTTCAAGCGGCTCATTGGTGAGCGCGGGGTCCTCTTCAATGCCTTCGGTTTCGCCGCTAGAGCTGCCAAACACCGAGAGCTCGCGCAACCGGATAATATCAACAGCACTTTTACTATCACCAGCACTCGCGGCGGTTACGGTATTGGCTCCCACCTGGGCCGGCGCGATCTCCGGCTGAGGCGCAAGGGCCCAGAAAAATTGGGCGAGACTGTGTGCAAGCCACACAACAATCAGCAGCAAAACGAGGGCTTGCCAGCGCCTTAATGGGATTTTACCCAAAGCGTGACCAACGCGGCCAGCGAACTTGCCGAGGCGTTTGGAGTTGTCGGCGCCAGTATCTTGTAGGGAAAAGTTCTGCATTTTTATGATTTTCGTTGTGCCGAGCTAAGCTCTTCAGGTTCTTCAAATTTCATGCATCATATATCCTGAGCCGACCGATTGTACTGGAACCGCCCTGTAAAAGCGAAGCGATGCAGCGTTGGCGGCTAGGCTACGCAGCGATTGTGACAGTTTTTTTGCAGCTTTTATTCCCTGTTTGCATGAAATGGTGAGCAAAAACTGCATTAACTTAGCTCCAAATGCGTAAAATGCGCTTATTACTCACCGTTAAGCTGCTAATGCAACCCCATTTGATAAGAGAGGCTAGCGTGAAATCGCTACTATTATTTTTATCTCTACTGGCTTCGAACACAATGGCTGGGCAGCTTTGGCGCGGTGATTTTGAAACCGGCGACTTGTCCCAATGGCCCTATCTCACACACCCGCAAGGGATCAGCGTCCAGTCTGATTGTGTCTACGAGGGCAATTACGCCGCCGACATCACCATTACTGGCGCCGAATCGTTTCTCTGGCACGGCAACCCCGACCTCAATCGTAGCGAGCTTCACTTTAAGCCGGCCGATACTCGCGAGGGTGCGGATGTGTTTCTGGGCTGGAGCTTTTTCTTGCCTCAGCCGTTATCAGTCGCCAAGCATGAATTCGGCTATTGGGAAGCGCAAGACTCATGGCAACAACAAATGCGCTTCAATATCCACGGCACTGCGCTTAGCTTTCAAGCCAGTGGCGCCGATTCGGCCTATTGGCATTTACCCGACGGGGCCAGTGCCGGCGTTTGGCACGATCTGGCGATGCATATCCACTTTTCCCTCGCCCCCAATCTAGGCCGGGTCACTATCTGGCACGACGGCATCAAAGTGTTTAACCAAACCATGCAAACCCGAGCCAATAAAACCGACGCTATGTTTACCCAAATAGGCCTGTTGCGCAGCCGCGAAGACTCGGCGGCCACCCTATTAATCGACAACGCGCGCCAGAGTGACAGTATCGAGAGTTTGTTGGCCGCTTTTGACCCCAATACTAAAGTAACCTGTTCGCCTTACAAAAAGTCAGTGCCATTAAATCATGACTGAATTGACCCATCACTTTTTAACCTCCATCGATCAGTGCCCAGCCCACCTGTGGGATGCACTAGCGGGCACAGACTACCCATTTAATCGACACGCATGGCTAACCGCCCTTGAGCACTCGGGGGCAACGACGGCCAATACTGGCTGGCAGCCCTACCATTTGTTGGTGGAGGAGGGCGGCACGCCGGCCCTGTTAATTCCCTCGTTTATTAAGGCGCATTCTTACGGCGAATATGTCTTCGACTGGGCCTGGGCCGATGCCTACCAGCATCAGGGTTTAGATTACTATCCCAAGCTTATTTCGGCGGTACCTTTCACCCCTTGTTATGGGCCGAGAATTCTAGGGCGCTGGCAGGAGCAGCACGTGCTGGACTATGCCATTACCACCATGAAGCGCGAATGCGAGCGGTGCGAATTATCTGGCTGGCACTGCCTTTTCCCCGATTCTGAACAAAGCACCGCCCTCGATTCGGCGAATTTAGCGCGGCGCACCGGCACGCAGTTTCACTGGCACAACCGACATTACCGCTCTTTCGATGATTTTGTCGCCACGTTTACCTCTCGCAAACGTAAAAACGTTCTAAAAGAACGCCGCCGGGTAGCCGAGCAGGGTTTTACCTTTAAAGTGCTAAGCGGACAGGCCCTGACCGAAGAGCACTGGCGATTCTTCTACCCGTTGTATCAACGTACTTATCTAAAACTCAGTGGCCACGCCGGCTATTTGGGGCAAGCATTTTTCACCCAACTCGGAACCAATATGGCCGAACATTGCGTGATGGTTATCGCCAGCCAAGCTGACAAGCCAGTGGCCGCTTCGCTGATGTTAAAAGACAGTGAAACGCTGTACGGCCGCTACTGGGGCTGTCTGGCGGAGTTCGATTTTTTGCACTTTGAAACCTGTTATTACCAGGGCATCGATTACGCCATTGCCGGGGGCTTGCAGCGCTTCGACGGCGGAGCTCAGGGCGAGCACAAGCTGGCGCGCGGCTTTGAACCGATAGCGACCGTGTCCCACCACTGGCTGCGCGACCAGCGTTTTCAGGCGGCGGTGGATGATTTCTTGCAGCAGGAAACTGCTATGGTGCAAGGCTACTATAACGATGCCAAGGAGCATTTACCGTTTAAACATGAACCCGCTTAAAGTCCTCAACCCCGTCAATATACTGACCCATCTCGATCGTATCGACGCCGAGCCGCCCTCCCACAGCCTAGATCGTCCGGCAGCGCTGCGCCGGGTAATGGCGGTATTGGCCTGTGTCTGTGTTTGCCTACTGCTGGTTCACTACGGTAAATACTCGCGCAATCTACTGCTCATACTACACTGGCTGGGGGGCAATCTAGACCAAGACTATATTGGTGCACTTCGCGCCAGCGGCTGGTTTGAGCTGGCCGGTTACGCCTGGTGGAGCGCCGTACACCTCGTAGGGTATGTACTTATACCCGTTCTGGTGATTCGTGTAGTACTCAAGCAACGAGCGCTAGACATGGGTTGGCGCTGGGGAGAAACCCACACTCACTGGCTGGGTTATGTGCTATTGGTCAGCCCCATTTTGTTTTTTGTCTACATGGTGAGCCTGGGGCAAGACTTCGTTCACCACTACCCGTTTTACGATAAAGCCTCGCGCAGCTGGGTGGATTTAATCGCTTGGGAGTGCTTGTATATCGCCCAATTTATATTTCTCGAGTTTTTCTTTCGCGGTTTTATCCTAAATGCGCTGCGCCCCGCCATGGGGGCCAACGCTATTTGGGTTATGTGTGTACCCTATTTAATGATCCACTTTCCCAAGCTTTGGTTAGAGGCCACAGGCGCAATTTTGTTTGGCCTGTTCTTGGGGGTACTGGCGCTGCGCTCGCGCTCCATATGGGGCGGTGTTGCGGTCCATGTAACCATTGCATTGGCGATGGATTTTGCCGCCCTAGGACGCAAATCCGGCATACCTGATATCTGGTGGCCTTTTTAACTGGGTTTTCGTGGCCGCGTAATCAGAGTAAAATCACACCTTTACTAAAATTGACGACAGATAAGAGACTGGCATGGGCAGAGCTTTCCAAAACCGTAAAGAATCCATGGCGAAAACCGCCGCCGCGAAAACCAAGGTCTACAGCAAGTACGGCCGCGAGATCTACGTGTGCGCCAAACAAGGCGGCAGTGACCCGTCGGGTAACCTAACATTGCGCAGCCTAATGGATCGGGCCAAAAAAGACCAAGTGCCTAGCCATGTGATTGAAAAAGCGCTGGACAAGGCCAATGGTGGCGCCGGTGAAGACTTCTCCACCGCCCGTTACGAAGGCTTCGGCCCTGGCAATGTTATGGTGATCGTCGACTGTTTAACCGACAACCCAAACCGCACCATCGGCGATGTTCGTACCTGCTTTAACAAAACCAAAAGCAAGCTGGGTACCTCAGGCACCGTCAGCCATATGTTCGACCACAGCGCTATTTTTGTGTTCGATGGCGACGACGAGGAGCAGGTACTGGAAGCGCTGATGATGGCGGATGTAGACGTCACCGATATCGAGGCAGATGAAGGCAAAATCACCGTCTTTGCCCCCAATACCGAATACGGCAAGGCGCGCAATGCCCTGACCGAGGCCTTTGAAGGCGTTGATTTCGATGTGGATGAAATCCAGTTTGTGCCACAAACCATGACCGAAATCAGCGGTGACGAAGCCGAAATGATGGAAAAATTTCTGGATATGCTCAACGATGTAGACGACGTTCAACGGGTTTATCACAACGCCGAAATGTCGTAATACAGCAATAATCAGGTGTTCCGGTTTTAGCTTAATGCGGAACACCTGGTATTTTTTTAACGGGCAACTTCAAGGATCGAATAATGCAAATACTCAACGGATTTCTACTGGCTTTATTACTCTCGCTGCCGGCTTACGGTGAAATTTACAAGTGGGTGGATGAGCAGGGTAAAACCCATTACAGCGATAGCAAACCAGACCACATTCAAGCCGAATCCGTCACGCCTAAGGTTAACTCTTACCAGCATCAAGCCGTACCTGAATCGGTCTATGGGCAACAAGAGATCAAATTAAACCTGCCGAAAAAAATTGTTATGTATGCCACCAGCTGGTGCGGCTACTGCAAAAAAGCGCGGCGCTATTTTGCAGACAACAATATCGATTATGTTGAACGCGATATCGAAACCTCCGAACAAGCCAAACGCGAGTACGATAAATTACAGGGGAAAGGGGTGCCCGTACTGCGTATTGGGGATACCACCATGCGCGGCTGGAGTGTCTCTAAATTTGAAAAGATATACCGCCCTTAAAGCGCTCTAAAATTATTTATTACTAACGCACGATTCCAGTAGTCGTGGCCAGCTGTTTACTGTGCATTACATTTCTTTATTTTTTGTGCCAACAAACCGACATAAACCTTTTACTCCCACCTGTAACATAGCGCTTTCACAATAGTCTATTAATAACTAATAACCTTTGGAGATCGTATATGTTGAGTTTTACCCGTTTAGCCTGTGCCAGCTTATTACTATGGTTTAGTGCCGGGGTTCTGGCGGTTGATGCCGAGCCGTTTACCAAAGAGCGCTTTGATTCATTGCAAGCAGAGGGCACACCCATTTTGGTCGATATCTACGCGACCTGGTGCCCCACCTGCGCCAAACAGCGAAAGTTATTAGAGGCCTATCAAACGCAAAATCCAGACACTGACTTGGTGATTTTAGAAGTCGACTTCGATGATCAAAAACAGTGGGTCACACACTTTAAAGCGCCGCGCCAATCAACCTTGGTATTATTCAATAATGGCGAACAAGTCTGGTTCAGCGTGGCTGAGACGCGCGAAGAAAAACTCTATGCAGCTTTGAACAAAGTGACCGAGACGGCCGAATGACTCTCGAATTAACCGCACTACCGCTGGCCTTTTTAGCCGGTGTGTTGGGTGTATTATCGCCCTGTGTTTGGCCGCTTGTACCAATTGTGATGGGGTCGGCGGCCAGCAATAATCGCTTTGGCCCCTATGCTTTGGCCTTGGGGCTAAGCCTCTCGTTTGCGCTGGCAGGAACCCTGCTGAGCTTTGTGCTGGTCAATCTTGGGCTAGACCCGGAGTTGTTCCGTTACTTTGCCGCCGTGCTACTGCTGTTAGTGGGCTTAATACTATTGATTAAACCGCTAAACGATTGGCTGAGCTTGCGTTTATCCATGCTCAGCAGCCGTTTTAATAGCCTCGCGGATAATCAGTGGGGCGGGCAGTTTGGGGTCGGTTTTTTGCTCGGTATTGTCTGGCTGCCCTGCGTAGGGCCAACGCTGGGGGCGGCGATTGCACTGGCCTCTCAGGGCCAACAAATGTTGTCGGCTTTTATTATTATGCTCGCCTTCGGCGTAGGCACGGCTTTGGTATTACTGATAGCCGGGTTGCTATCGGGCAAAGCACTGAAAAAAATCACCGGCGGTATGGCCAGTAGTGCAGGCTTTGGCAAGATCTTGCTCGGTGCTATTTTGGTTTTATTAGGCGTGTTGACGTTAACCGAATTAGATAAACAGCTGGAAACCTGGGCCCTGATTTGGCTGCCCGAATGGGCAACCAGTTTATAAAACCGCAGGCCTTTTAACTTGCCAGTGATAGACCAAAGCCCAATGGTACTTGCCATTGGGCTTTTCGTTTTGTTTGGTCAAGACTCGCGCGATCTTCAAATCTCCGCTACTATTCGCTGCACTTAACCCAGTGCGGTGAATGGATTCACTCTTAATGACAGTATATTTATGAACCTGCCTGCTTGCCCTCAGTGTCAATCGCAATTCAGCTATCAAGATCAGCATATGATGATATGCCCAGAATGTGGCTTTGAATGGAACCCAACGGCACCTGATGATCTGGATGTCTTTACGGTGCAAGATGCCAATGGCAACGCACTGACCGAAGGCGATAGCGTGACGTGTGTAAAAGATTTAAAAGTAAAAGGCAGTTCACAGCCGATTAAAATCGGTACCAAAGCACGTATAAAACGCATTCGAGATACAAAAGATCATCAGCTGGACTGTAAGGTGGACGGCGCAGGCGAAATGTTTATCACCGCCAAATTTGTTAAAAAGGCCTGATAGGAGGTTGTAATGCCGCGTACGGTTATCTTTGGTAACTCGGGCTCAGGTAAATCCACCCTAGCGCAAAAAATTGCCATGCAATCGAGTTGCGCTCACCTGGACCTTGATACCATTGCATGGCAACCGAATGCTGATAGCCCGCAAAGGCGTGATCTTGACCAGAGCGCCAAGGATATACACGCTTTTGTCCGTTCTTATACACACTGGGTGATCGAGGGTTGTTATTCGGATTTACTGGATATTGCCATGCAAGCCGCCGACGATATTATTTTCTTAAACCCAGGCACTGAAATGTGTATTGCCAATGCTAAAAAACGCCCTTGGGAGCCTCACAAATACAGCAGCCCCGCTGCGCAAAATGCTAACCTTGCCATGCTTATTGATTGGATAAAGAATTATAGCCAACGAACAGATGTGTTTTCTTATCGCGCCCACCGCGCCTTGTTTACAACGTTTGCCGGCAGAAAGCGCGAGATTTTATCTTTCTCATACGATTAAAATTTAAGGCTTAAATCGATCCGCCAAAAAATCAAACACCGACTTAACCCGGCGCGTATGCCTTAACTCTCGGTGCGATACCAACCACACGGCGCCCACATAGGGCTGAAAATCGTCGCAAGCTCGGACAACGCTCGGCTCAGCATCACCAATATCACTCATCATAATACCCACACCCATACCGGCCTTAACCAGTTCCCAGTGCACAATATGATTGGCGGTAATCAAACAAAAGTTGTCGATACTGACTTTTAATCCACGTGAATTGAACTCTTTAATAAGCTCAGTATTATCTTCAAAGCCGATAAAAGCGCAACTGGCTAAATCGGTTAGACGATTACCGGCACAATGTCGATGTAGATAATCGGGTGTTGCGTATAAATACGCCTCAAAATCTTTTAAACGACGGGCGATTAAATCAGGCTGAGTGGGCTCAGCCACTCGCAGCGCAATGTCCGCTTCGCGACGACGCAAATCACTGAGTGTATTAGTGGCCAGCAGCTCTACCGTGATTTTGGGGTAAGCCTGGCGTAAATCACACAGAATAGGAGGCAGTGAATACGCTGCCATTGAGTCGGTGGCCGACACACAAACGCGCCCTTCAACAGCTTCACTCTGGCCTGCCGCCTGCAGCGACAACTGGTTGGCGGCATCCGCCATACTGCGCACATGTGCCAATAAACTCGACCCGGTAGGGGTTAGCTCCAATCCTCGCCCATAGCGTTCAAACAGAGCCACCTCCAGCTCGCGCTCAAGTGCGGCTACTTGCCGACCCAATGTGGGTTGAGCCACCCCTAAGACTCTTGCCGCGGCCGATAGTGATCCCTCTTGAGCTGTGACTAAAAACGCCCGAGCATGATTCCAGTCAAAATTAACACTGCGCCAATCCATGTAACCTCAATGCTTCTGAGCTTTTGCGGGTGGGCGACTTAGACCAACCCATGCATATTTGTTTATCTGTTAGGCAATAATACGCAATTCCTATTCATTTTTGTATCTATATACTAACCCATCACTTTTTGCCCTAAAGCACCCTAGACAGAGACCACCTTAGTGAATGTTGTATGGAGAGCATTATGAACAGCGCGTCTTTTTGGGATCGTTCCGCCGCTAAGTATGCCAAGGCCCCAATCCCTAATGAGCAGGTTTATGAACAAAAACTCGTTAAAACCCGAGAGTATTTAAACCCTCACAGTAAAGTTCTAGAGCTCGGTTGCGGCACAGGTACAACCGCACTTAACCACGCGCCTTACGCCAATCACATCGATGCCTGGGATATCTCGCCCAAAATGCTGGAGATAGCCCGGCGCAAACAAGTGCAGCAACATATTTCCAATGTAAGTTTTCATTGCGGAGAGGCCAATTCGATTGCGTTACCCGAGCAAGAATATGATCTGGCCATGGCACACAGCGTGTTGCATTTAATTGAAGACAAAGAAGCAAACTTACGCGCTATGTATGCCTCACTTAAACCCGGTGGAGTATTGGTTAGCAGTACCGCCTGTCTCGGTAACAAAATGAACTGGCTTAAACTCATTGCCAAACCAATGAAATGGCTGGGTTTTTGGCCCAGCGTGTACTTTTTTACCTCAACTCAGTTAGAAGCCGCTATAACACGAGCAGGGTTTACGATTGAGTACTCTTGGTTGCCGCCCAAAGCTATCGCTCATTTCTTTATAGCGCGTAAGCCACATTAAATGTTTGGATTTTGATCGGCCCTGCAATCTTAGCTCGGCACAACAACACCTTGATTGGCATAAGCGAACACCTGGCCACCATGCTGTTTGGCAAAAGCCTGTGCTTCTGTCAAGGATGAAAACCAATGATTGGGATAACCCAGCTGAGCAAAAGAGGTCTGTTCAAAACCGTGAATCTGGTCGGGCTGGTTAATGATCGCCTGACGATACTGAGCCCAACTGGTGTAATTCGCTTCAAGGGCTAATAATTGCAAGATATGTTTGCGCTGTATCAAATGCGATTGGCTTCGCAGCGCTGGCAGACTGAGTCCCCTAAAAACTTCTTGATGCAGCAATCGACGCAGTATTGGCAAGGAACTTGAATAGGATTTTGACTGTGCCGTGCGATGCAACTTTTTAGCGTCTCGCAAGACGGAGTCAATAATCGATGCGCTTGTGTCAGACAGTTGAGATGGTATATGCATATCGCCTCCAAAGTAGACCCGCTCGCTTGAGGCCAGAGATGATATACAAGCTAGGCTTGTCGAATGTGTGGTTGAATTGGTGAGTTCACTTTTGCGAGGTGGGCGCCCAATAAGCCCTAAGCAAATTATCCGACTCTTTATTCGTGCTGTCAACCATAAGCAATTAACGAGCATCGTTACTCACTTCTTTGTATTAGTAACGACCTCACTTAACCGTTAAGTATCTGTCTTAAATTTTTGCAAACCTTACAAAACATTTGCAGCAACAGGAACAATTGATGAAACACGTATTAGTAACAGCCTTAATAACCGCAAGTGGAATAATAGCTCCACACACACAAGCAGAGGCTGATTGGGCATCGGTGGTATGGCAAAACGATGTATTTGTAAATGTTGATGGCGGTGGCTACACCAATGGGTTGTTTTTATCATGGTACGACTTAACCACTGAAGGTGAGGGCTATCGTCAGCCGTGGCTAACGAAATCGTTAAGCTGGATGCTTGATCAAAACTCAGATGCACTCAACTTTAGCGAACAAACCATTGGCCAGGCAATGGTAACGCCTTTGGATATTAGCCAAGAAGTTCCCGACCCCAACGACGTGCCCTATGCCGGGCTGCTATTTTACCGAGCAAGTCATGCCATTGTAGAAGAAAACTTTGCCGATTTAGTCAGTGTTACGGTAGGTATGGTTGGTCCCGCCTCTATGGCTGAAGAATCACAAAAGTTCGTACACAAAATTACCGGCTCTACCGAACCCAAGGGCTGGGATTATCAATTAAAAAATGAGCCGATCTTTGCTTTTAGCCGAACGGCCGTATGGCGCTATGAACTGGCCCACTATATGGACACGGTAATAATGGCTCAAGGAGAGCTTGGCACCATGCAAAGTGCCGTCGGCGGCGGAGCATTATTGCGCTTAGGTACACGACTCGACAAAAGCTTCCCGTCAACGGCCCTGCACCGAGGTGAAATTAGTGCACCGGCTTCTATTGACGGAGGCTGGTATGTTTACGCTGGATTCGAAGCGGATTATGTCTTTAATAACATCCTGGTAGATGGTAATACGTATCGAAATAGCCCGGATGGGGACTTAAAACATGAACAGCTAATGGCCACTGCGGGTATCAGTTATGGTTGGGAGGATATCAGCTTGACTCTATCTTTTCGCTCCGGCGACTCGGTGGATAAAGCCGATACGTCACGGGATGAATTTGGTGCTTTAACCTTGGCATGGCGATTATAACTTACCCGCTCAACCACAATAGCCATTACCTGTGGTGATGGCTATCAATAAGCGCTAAAATGCTTTTGATTTTATGCAATAAATAGTACCTTTTGGTTGACCACAACAAAAATTGGAATGGATATTAGGAACATACCAACTGCCACCCCTCGGTGGTGACCTCGATCATTGTACAAGCGTCGTCGTATTACGATTTTAGTATTAGCGAATAGGTATATAAAAATTGGAAAAAATCTGCCCGGCGCCATAGGCTAAGCCGCGTATAGCGCCACCAGTGTATAATGGCAGTCACCTTATTCTCTTATCTCTAGGCCGAGTACCGGCTCTTATGATTATCACCCTGCTTACTCACGCCACCGAACTACACAAACCCAGCAATACCGGCGTTATTACCCATCGGCGCCTGTCGAACTTCCCGGAGGCTCAGTGCCATCGCGTCATCTGGCAACGAAAACAACCAGACCCTGCGCTTTTGCAACGCCTCGGTGCTCTATCTAGTGGCTTACTCTATCCATCGCCTACTGCCATACCGCTTACCAATCACAGCGCTCTAGAATTACCAGAGCACCTTGTATTGATTGATAGCACCTGGCAACAAGCGCGCAAGATGGTTAACCACAGCCCATATTTACAATCACTGCCTGCCTACTCACTGAACACAGACACACCTTCGCGCTTTACCTTACGACGCAATCAGGTAGCAGGTGGGCTTTGTACGTTAGAGACTGTGACTGAGCTGGCAAGACTTCAGAAACTGCCTCAGTTAGCCGAAGCGCTAGAGCGCGATCTCGATCAGCTTTTGGCACAGGCTCACCACGGACGTTAACGCAGACGGCGCCAGTGCTCGCGTTCAACCAGCTTGCCATTGGCATAACGCTCGGTAAACCAGTCATCCCCTTGCAAACGGAACGTAAAAACGTAGATGGTACCGTCTTCTATGGGGTACGAAAGCAGTTGCGGAATCTCACTGTACTGATTGCCCTCGACACGGTATTGCCCAGTGCTCGCGGCCCAAAACTGTCCGTTTTTACGCGATACAAACGCAAAATCATTGCGATTTAATATTTTGCGTGAGGTGATAGCTTGCAGATCGTACTGTATCTCGCCATCGTCAGTTATTACCCAGCCATCCACTAACTGCCATGTACCGATTAAACTAGATTGTGAGTTTTCGGCAATTGCAGTCGATGCATTGAGTATAAAAATAAGGCTTAAAGCCCAAACAAAAGTTTTTTTCAGCATAGTTATTCCCAATATTTATATTATTCGATGATCAATGGCATCGTTTATCCGTTTGGGTATCACTATCAGGCGGTTGAATAAATTATTGTTTTAATAGAGAGCCGGTATTTTGGCACAGATAACAGCCGGCCACCATCATGATTAAAGGGTGTTTACACTTACTGACACTAACTAATTTTCCGTTGCTACTGTTTCGTTTCCGTTACCTTTTACCATTGCTTCTAAGCTCAGATAAACAGGGGTGGCCAGCGCAAGTGGTAATAAGTAAAAGACACACCTGTAAGCAAACAATCCTGCTAGAATTTGAGACTTATCAATTTTTGCAGCCAGCAACGCCACAAATACCGCCTCTAAAACACCCAAACCACCCGGAATATGAGTAACTGCGCCTGCCACGGCACTCACCAACAACACCGCAAACACCAGAAAGAACGATACCTGCTCATAAAAGAATAGATAGATAACGCTGGCCATCAAACACCAGTGACAACAGGCTAGTAACAGCTGAAAAGTGGCCACTTTAAAGCCAGGAATTGTGAGACTAACAGATTTAAATTTATATTCTTGCCCTTGCTTATAAGCACATAATAAAAAATAGCCCGCCACAACACATAAAAAACCTGCACCAATCCACTGTAAGGTTAAATTTGACACTTTCCAAGATTGGGGAACATCAATCTGACCTGACACAAATAACAATCCAGCAAGAAAAATATAACCAAACCAGTTAGTTGCTACGCTAATACCAATTATTTTGGTCACATCTTTGGCGCCCACACCAAAACGAGAGTACAACCTATATCGAAATGCCACACCGCCAACTAAAGAACTTAAGTTGAGATTAAATGCATAACTTAATATTGCTACAAGCCATGTCTTAGAGATCGATAATTTAATTTTGGTAAAATATCTACCAATTAAGTCATAACTTGCATAAACACTAAAACAAGCAATTGCGATAACACTCGCAAATGCAAATATATGTAAGGGGGTTTCCCGAAATGCAGTAAGTACTTTTTCCCATTCAATCGTCATGGCCTGTTTAATGATCAAATAGGCTATAAGAACAAAAAAACTATAGGTAACGACTTTTTTAATCATCGGCCAATATTTTTTTACTCCTGAAGAGGAAGCTATCGTTTTAACAGGTTTAGTAACTTGTTGTTCGATGCTCATAATTCAATTTCCTCTTTACTTAAATACTCCGTAGTATTCACCACGCGCTTTGCCCCTTTTGATTCAGGAAATTTTCGATCCAGCTCTGAATCTTTCGATCGACCATTGCCCGTATCGTGATCTCGTTTTAACTCTCTTATTAATGGTGTATGTGCCGGAAACAAACCCGATATAGTGGGAAACCAACGCAAAACATGAAAGGTAAAGAAGTCTTTAACCAGCCAGTACCAGCGTCTATGCTTAACCCAAGATTGCTCAATTGGAACACTTCTCGACACTAGGTTATCTATTTTTCTAGCTAATTCTTTATTGAACTCTTTACTTTTAACTAATATGTTTGCTTCAAGATTAAAAGCTAAACTGAGTGGATCAAGGTTACTGGAACCGATTGTGGACCAATGATCATCAACTACCGCGATTTTTGCATGCAGAGGTCTCTCGCGAAATTCATAGAGTTTAATTTTATTGCGCAATATTAAATCATATAACGCCCGTGCGACTGAAAGTGAAAATGGTATATCGGGATCACCCTGAATAACTAACCGAACATCCACGCCTCGCTGTTGAGCTTTTATTAACGCTCTTACAAATCGATAGCTTGGAAAAAAATACGCGTTAGCAATCCATATACGAGTTTTTGCTTGTGCGATAGCGGTTAAATATGCTTTTTCTATACGACGACGATTATGTCTATTATCTCGTGAGATAAAGCTAATTTTATGCCCTCTATCTTGCCGTTCAGGCGGCCAAACTTCTACTTCTTTCAATCGTTCATCGCGTGCATCTCGAACATAGCTTTTACACAACTGTCTTATTGACGCGATTATCGGCCCTTGCAGCTCTACAGCATAGTCTTGTTTAGCTCCTGGGCCTGATGTCACCATATGATCGTTGCAATAATTAATACCGCCTATCATTGCATACTTACCATCCACACAAACTAACTTGCGATGTAGACGCCTAAATAATTTAGGCCGACCTTTATACCAACTAGGCTGTGGATCATAAATTTGAAACACCACACCGGCTGCTGTTAATTCCTCAATAAATTCAGGATCAAGGTAATGACTACCCCAACTATCAACCGTTAAACTTACCCATGCACCTCGTTTTCTTGCCAGTAAGATGGCACGTTTTATGGCTCGACCGATACGATCATTTTCCAAAATAAACGTTTCCAGAAAAACTTCGCACTTGGCGTGTTTTATACGCCTAATAAGCTGTGGGAAAAACTTTTCACCATTTTCCATAAGGTGAATACTGTTACCCTCTACAAAAGCCCCCTGCCTTTTAAAATAACCAAACATATTGCCCCCTTAAATTTTAATATTTGCCAGTAATGGCGTATGATCTGAAAGCTTATTCCAGGGAGCTTTGGGCATTGTAATAGGGTGGTGCTCCTGTACCGAACGTACGTAAATCCGGTCCAGCCTAAGCATAGGGAAAAAAGCAGGAAAGGTTTTCGGGGGCGCGCCTAAACCACTTATATACACCTCTTCAAATCCTGCTTCTGTACTCAGTATTTTCTGAGATTTCTGACGCCAATCGTTAAAATCACCAGCCACAATTACTGACTCTTCTTTCGGTATACGACTCACCAGTTCGTTAATTTGTGCCAGTTGAATCTGTCTGTCATTTTCTCTCAGACTTAAATGCACACAAATTGCGTGTAGACGCTTATTATCCGGTAAATCTATATGGCAGTGTAACAAGCCTCTTTCTTCGAGCTTACCTACCGTCGCATCGTAGTTTTCCCAATGTACAATCGAGTATTTACTCAACAATGCATTGCCATGATGACCTTGCTGATACACGGCATTACGACCGTATGCATAACTAGGCCACAACGTATCCGCTAAAAATTCATATTGGGTTTCAGTTGGCCACTTACCACTGTGTCGTTTTGCCCAGTTGTCGTGTTGGCCGATAACCTCTTGTAAAAAAACAAGGTCGGCAGACACTTCACGGGCCGCTTCGCGCAACTCATGCAATACAAAGCGTTGGTTAAAACTGGAAAACCCTTTGTGTATATTTACGGTCAGTACTTTTAGTTCTGTCACCTATCCGCCCCCTTGCAGTTTTTACATCACTATATGTAAAAAATAGATGAAAACTCACGGCAAGCCCCTATTTTTTAGTAAGAACGGTAACTAATGCAGAATCAGTGCCTACTATTCAGTGCAGCCTAGAAATCGCTGTTGGTACAGGCAAAAAAAAGCCACCCGAAGGTGGCTATATTCCATTAGTTTCAGCCATTTAGCCTTGCATCTGCTCCAACTCTAACCCCTTGGTCTCCTTGACCATGATCAGTACAAAAAGCACCGAAAGTGCTGCAAAAAACGCGTAAATACCATAAGCCGCAGACAAGCCAATACCCGCCAGCATAATAGGGAAACTCCAAGTCACTAAGAAGTTAGCCAACCACTGCGCCAGCCCTGCAACCGCAAGACCTGAGCCACGTATTTGATTGGGAAACATCTCACCCAACATAACCCACATAACCGGGCCCCACGACATATTAAACAAGAATACATAAATGTTAGCGCCGTACAGCGCCAATAAACCAGATTCTTGGGATAAGGCTAAATTGCCATTCACATCTACCGGAGCACCCCAAAAAGCGTACGCGACAATGGCTAAACTAATGGCCATCCCTGCAGAACCAAACCAAAGTAAGGGTTTGCGGCCGATTTTATCCACTAAAAAGAAGGTTATCAGACAGGCGATGATACTGATGCTACCGGATAATATATTGGTCTGTAGTGCTTCGCTTTCGCTAAAGCCCGCCGCTTCCCACAAGACAGCGCCGTAATAAAACACCACATTAATACCGACAAATTGCTGTAAGACGGCCAAACCAATGCCGATCCAAACTATCGGTCTTACTTTTCCCTTATCAATCAAATCAGAAAAACTGGGCTTGTGATCTGCAGATAGAGATTCGGCTATCTCCGTGTATTTAGCGTTGCCTTCAGTAGTACCGTATAGGCGTGATAATACCGCCTTGGCTTTTTGCTCTTTTCCCTTCGCCACCAAAAAGCGAGGGCTTTCTGGAATAGCCAATAGCGCGATAAAAAAGATTCCCGCTGGAATTAGCTCAACCCAAAACATCCAACGCCAGGTTTCATAACCACCCCAAAATTCAACGGTGGAACCGCCGGCATTTTCCGCTAAAAAATAGTTGGAGAAGAAGGACGCCGTTAAGCCCGAGATAATGGCAATTTGCTGAATTGATATCAGCATACCTCGGTAGCGTGCCGGCGCTACCTCGCTGATATAGGCCGGCGCCATCACTGACGCAGAACCTACAGCCATACCACCTAAAATTCGATAGATCACAAATTCAAAGCTTGTGGTCGCGATGCCGGAGCCCCAAGCCGAGACGATAAACAGCAAAGCCGCCACAATAAGTAGAGCTTTGCGACCGTATTTGTCCGCCAAGCGGCCAGCAAACAGAGCGCCTGCCGCACAACCGAGCAGCATTGACGACACACTAAAGCCTGTACCTGCCGAATTTGAGTCAAAGGCCAGCTGTAAGCCTTTCACTGTGCCATTAATAACGCCGCTATCGTAGCCGAACAAAAACCCACCTATGGTGGCGATACAGCTAATAAAGACTATGAATCCGGTACTGTTACGATTACTAGTAGAGGTGTGGCTCATGTTTTTACCTTATTATTGATATAGTGATTTTAAGAATAAAGGTAAACAGGGGTCAGTAACAAGAGGGAATTTTCTCGGGTTAATACGTTATATACAGGAGTAAGGAAGACGGTTTGAATAAGGTACTATGAACTGAATACAAATCGACGGCTCAAGATAAAATTACTCAAGCCTACGGTGGCCATGGATGCAACTTTTGCCAGTAAAGGTATGGCGGACACTGCCAACACCAGTTGTAAAACACCCGTACCTAAGGTCAAACTGAACAGAAAAATAAGCAGATATTTCTGGGCCGAGCGACGCTCGATGGAACGGTTGCATTGAAAAGTAAAGCAATGATGCAAAACAAAACCCAGTGAATAGCCCAACATCAAACCGGCAACGTTTGCCCATTCATAAGCGGCACCCAACGCGACTAACGAAAAGAATAGTGTTAAATCAGCACAGCTGAGCACTGAACCGGTAATGATGAAACGAGCTAATTGTGGCCCCCAATGGCCCAAGGGATTTGTCATGATCTTCAACTTTAACCGCAATGCATGACAAGACGATGACATTGGCATGCCGGGTGGTACATGTCTCGGATTTAAGGGAAGTTGAATTGTCAGGGGGCAGCGAGGGATACACGAAATAGGAGCGCTGGCATTCCTTCGCCAGATTTAACACAATCGCTTAACGCGCTTTAAACTCACGTATTAGCTTATTGAAGCTTTCGGCGTAATCTTCAAGCTCTTTGATCGCCGCCTTTTGTTGACTACGCGACATACCCGAACAGCCTAGATACTCTTGCATGGCTTTTACGTAAGCCTTTACCTCATTATTGGCTTTGACCATTTGTGCGGTTACGGCGGTGGCCGGGTCTGGAAATTCACCTGGCTTTGCCGGCTCGCTACAAGCCCACGAAACAGCTGGGGCAGTCATTACTAGCGTCAGTAAACAAGTAGTTAGTGTTTTCTTCATTTTCCGCTCTCTATTTTTCGCGTTTATACTTATATCTTAAACCTTCCAACCATTTCTGACATCTGTTTTGCCATTTTGGCGAGGTTTACACTGTTTGAAGTAATACGACCCGAGCTCTCTGCAGTACTTTGAGCAACACCCGATACACTGTCAATGTTCATCTCAATTTGCTGTGTAGCGGCAGACTGCTGCTCTGAGGCCGCAGCTATTTGGTTAGTACGGTCGCGGATTTCACCCACGTAGTTGGTAATTTCTTCCAGTGCGTCGGTTGCCTCACCGGCCTTAGTCACCGAGGCATCCGCCTGGGTAGTGCCCGCTGTCATCATTTCTACCGCTTCCGCGGAACCGGTTTGCAAACGCTCGATCATCTCTTGAATTTCAGTGGTAGAGCTCTGGGTACGGGAAGCTAGGGTTCGCACCTCGTCGGCGACTACGGCAAAGCCTCGGCCCTGTTCACCGGCGCGCGCCGCCTCAATAGCCGCGTTAAGTGCCAGCAGGTTAGTTTGCTCGGCAATGCCGCGAATAACATCCAGAACAGTACCAATGGCCACGGTTTCTTGCCGCAGCCGATCAATCACCTCAGAGGCGGTTTTAATATCCGCCGAGAGACTTTGGATCTGGTTCATGGTGCTTTCTACGGTTTGCTTACCACTCATGGCCACTTGATCGGCCTGATGAGAGTTTTCTGCCGTTTCAGCGACGCGTTGGGTCACATCGGCAACCACACCGGCCATTTCTTTAATGGCAGTTACAATTTGCTGAATATCTGCCTGCTGAGAGGTAATCGATCGCTCGTTCTCTTGCGACAAGTTAGACAGTATATTGGCACTTTCGTCGACTTCCTCGGCCGTTTCAGCCACGCTGGAGATAATATCGTGCAGTCGCTCGACAAACTTATTAAAGCAAACAGCCAGCTCACTGATTTCATCTGAGCCTTCTACCGGCAAGCGGCGCGTTAGATCACCTTCCCCTTCAGAAATGTCCCGCAGCGCACGAACAACATTGTTCACTGGCTTGATAATGCTGGCCTGTAGTAAAAACGCTAAACCTGCCGCAATAATGCTGATAACAATTACCACCACGGTAGCGTCAAATACCGAATCGGAAATAACCTCATCCAGTTCAGCTAAATCAACATGGAAAGATATAGTACCCACCGAGCTACCATCGGACTTAATGGCTTCGGTGACAATAATTGCGTTGTCCAGCTCAACGATACCCGGACTATTAGGGCGCGAAGGCAGGCTAGTGGGCATTTGGTCGCCACCGGTGCCTGAGTACCAAGCGAAGGGTTTACCGTCGCTGTAAATTACCGCACCTAGCACGCGCTCGCTCGCTTTTAGTGCACCCAGCGAGGCGGTAACAGTCATATCGTCTTCAAACATAATGGCGCCAACACTGGCCTCACCGAGCACCTCGGCCAAAGAGCGCGAGTCTTCGACGATGGTTTCTTCCACCCGTGTGATACCAGAATTAACCGTAACGAAAGTCGTCACAATGACCGCAGCAATGCAGGTTAGGGTGACACTGAGTAGGATTTTCCACTTGAGAGATAAATTATTCACAGCGTCCTCTTTTATAGCTATTTGGTGCGTTTATCAGGCCCCACTAAAAAGTTATAGGGGAGAGATCACTGATTCACAACACCCGATTTGGGTTCTGTATATGTATTATAATGCGCCATTCCCGAATATCGAGCTCAATGACGCTTCTTAACTAAGTAATTTGCTATATTAATCCATTAGCCCTTGTCTATTCACTATATCAAGTCCCTGATGCCATCTATCTCACTTTATTGTAGACGTTAATAGCTATCGGCCTGTGGTGGGAAACCTTTAGGGACGCTGGACGCTGGACG
>NZ_JAUOQM010000039.1 GCF_030547685.1 Gilvimarinus sp. 2_MG-2023
CCATCAACGGCGCGGAAGATAACGCCGCACCCGCTAGTTCCGATTGGACGTTAGCTATTGATGAGGATGAAACTTATACCTTTACTGTGTCTGATTTTCCTTTCACCGATACTGATACGGGCGATGCGTTGGATCACGTTACGATTACCTCGCTGCCAAGCAATGGTGTTTTGACCTACAACGGTACGGCTATCACCGGACCTCTGCCAAGTGGAGGTTTAGTCGTTTCAGCGTCTGATATTACCTCTGGTTTATTGACGTATACACCTGGTGAGCACGAGCCAACGGATGATACCGATCCAAGTACACCGATTAATGATGGTACCGGTTATGCGGACTTTACTTTCACGGTCAGCGATGGCGTTGAAGATAGTGGCTCACAAACTACGACAATTAACGTTACCCCTGTAGCTGATACGCCCATCTTAAATGCGAGCCTGGGCAACCCTACTGCTAATTATGAAGCCGCGGTGAGTGATGAATATTACTCTCCTGAAAATGTTACTCAAATTATGGAAGACATGGGGCTTACCAGTGAGATATACACACCGATAGGCACAAATGATGGAGAGGTGATTTGGGGAACCGATGGCGCCGATAACATTATTGGTAATGGCGGTAATGATCTTATTTTTGCCGACCCGGATGGTCAAGGCGCATTCGGTCCGCCAGATCAGGCACAGGGTGGTGAGGGTGATGATGTAATTGTAGGTTCCGATCAGGCTGATCATTTCTATGGAATGCAAGGCAGCGACATTATTGTCAGTTTGGATAGTAGCGCAATAGATTCGATCTACGGTGGTCACGATCCGTTTTATGACCCCTACAATACGGACCCGCAAGGAACCGAAGATACCTCCACCGATGTTGCAATCTTTTCACAGGCATCGTGGGATTATACGGTGTTTGAATCTAGTAACAGCCTCGAGCAAGGTGACAATGGTGATCGCGCTTTATATCTAAATGCCAATGACGGTAGTGATGACAACCTTGCTTATGACATAGAAGAGTATTGGTTTACCGATGGACGGTATGAATGGGATGGCTCACAACTTGTTTGGGTTGGTGATCTGCCCACGGTTGAGTACGATTTGCCACAGTCTTTCACCTATTCGCTGGATATCGACGCGACCTTTGTTGACTTAGATAACAGTGAAATTCATTCGGTAACTGTTTCCGGTTTAGCTGATGGCGTGTTGTTGTCGGCGGGCAGTTACGATGTGGCAACGGGTACTTGGTCATTAAGTCCAAGCGAGTTAAGTGGTCTAACCATGACTGTGCCTGTGGATACTGCTGACTTTAATGTCACTGTCACTGCGCGTGCTGAAGAGCAAGCAAATGGTGATTTCCAACAAGTATCGCAAGTGCTCAACGTATCGGTACCTGATTTAGCGCCTGTAGCTGGTGATAGTGTTGTTAACGGTATTGAAGATACAACGGTTGTATTCTCATCCAGTGATTTTAATTTCACAGATCCCGAAGGCGACGGAATGGCTTCGATTACGGTTCAGTCACTGGAGACCACAGGTACCTTACGCTTGAATGGCGTTGACGTTTCTGTGGGCGATATCATTACCCAAGCGCAACTTGATGCCGGAGCCTTAACGTTTGAGCCTCAAGCCAATGATTTTGGCAATAGCTATGATGCGTTTGAATTTACGGTTAATGACGCCTCAAGTACAGGTTCTGATAGCGCCACCATGACTATCAACATAGCTCCTGTGAATGATGCACCTGAATTCTTGTCAGGCACTGATACCGCTTCGACGCCTGCCAATGTTGATGTTTATACTTTGTCAGCGGATGAGGGCACGACTGCCGATACAACCATTGGCAGTGTAACGGCAATCGATGCCGACGGAGATGATCTGACTTATAGCATCACGGGTGGTAACACGGGCGGCTTGTTCGAGATCGATGCGCAAACCGGTGCAATCAGCGTGACAAGAACCGTGGCCGATACCGATGTTGGTAGTCATAGTCTGACAGTCAGCGTAACGGATAACGCGGGTGGCGTTGATACTGCTACTGTTAATATTGCACTCAACGATGTTAATAATCAGCCGGTCGCACTAGATGATACCGTTACGATTGCTGCCGATTCAGGTGCTACGGTTATCGATGTGTTAAGCAACGATACCGATGCGGATTCCGATAGCTTGACTGTCACGGCTGTTACTCAGCCTACCCATGGCACAGTGACGTTGCTTGGTGGTGTAGTCAGCTATACGCCGGAAGCTGGATTTACCGGTACAGACACATTTACTTACACCGTATCCGACGGTAATGGCGGAACGGATACCGGTACCGTTACGGTTGGTGTTCCAGAGTTAAACGATAATTATGGTGAGGTTTATGAAGAGGCGATGTTGTTGGGAAGTAACCCATCGAGCCCGAATGAAGAAACAACGGGTAACCTCTTAGGTGACGACGCAGGCTTACCCAATGGGTTGACTTTGGATGTCAATATTGTCGGCGGTACTGTTGATAACTCTGCGGCAGGTCTCAGTGTCATTACGACGGCCGAGAACAATGTGCTCACGGTTAATACGGATAGCAGCTCGGCTAATTTCGGTGATTACACCTACACGTTGTTGCAGCCTCTCGATCATGTTTTGACCGAGCAGGATTTTACAAACGGTCCAGAAGGATGGAGCGGTTCTGGAGTTAGTGAGCAAGGCGACCGTCTACGACTCAATCAAGACGCCACCGCTACGCAAACTTTCACGTATGCCGACATGGCTGGTCAGGAAGTTGTTGTTGAGTTTGATTTGGAGGTCAGCAACGGCTGGGATACCTCAGGGAATTCACAGGATTACTTTAATATCACAGCGAACGGCACTACCGTATACAGTATTTCACCGTCAGGGGGTAGTTCAGTTGCGGTTTCAGTCCCCGTGACCTTGGATGCCAATGGTCAGGTAACATTAGCGCTTAACGCCAACACCACGGCGAATAGTGAGCGGGCATTTGTGGACAACTTTAGTGTTCACGCAACCGAACTAACCGATACCTTCACGTACACCTTGAGTGACGGTGCAGGCTTTAGTGATAGTGCTAACCTGAATATTGTTATTCATGACGATCTGGCTGATACACCACGCGATTACAATGAGTCTCACAATATCAATGAAGACCAAGATGTAAGTGCTGGTGACTTTAATTTGTTAGATAATGCCACGCCACAGTCGGGTAGCACGGTTGAGTCTGTATCAGATGTGTCAATCTTTATTAACGGTTCAGATGCCTCTTCAGACTTCACTGTCACCAGCGGCTCTACAGGCTCTGGAGAGGTGGCACGCTATACCTTTGTGCATAATGCAACGTATGCCAGTGCCGAACTTGTTGTTTATGAAAATGGTGAAGTTACCTGGGAAAATGGCTATACAAATCTATTAGACTTTATGTCGCCAGGTGATATGGCACAGTTGCAGATTGGTTATACGTCTTCCGTAGGGGGCGTAACGGATACCTCGACGGCCACTGTCAATATTTCGGGTGTGAATGATGGCCCCGTCGCCGTGGTGGATTCGGGTCTAACCTCAGGTGGGTTTGCATCGGAATTCTGGGTTTACAATCAGGGGGTTGATGGTCCGAATTTGGCTTCGATTGCTCAAGTTATTGGTTTTTCTGGCAGCACCGACCCGGATGCGACATTTATTTCAACAGGGTTCAATTATAGTGTGGTCAGAGGCGATTCTAACTACAGCCAGAATCAAAACTTAGGTACTGATGATCATCTAGAGAACTGGTTGGCAGATGGTGGGGATGACGGTTCTGTTATTAGGAATACCAGCGAAAGCTCAGGCGATGCCATTGTTCGATTTGCCGGTGCATTTGAAGTTGAGTCTGATGGTACTTACACGCTAGATATTCGACACGACGACGGATTTATTGTCTTTATTGATGGAGTGGAAACCTTTACCGCTGATTTTATTACCGCACCTAGTCAATTTGAAGAAACGACCTTCTTGACGGCGGGTACTCATGATGTAGAGATTTATTATTGGGACCAAGGCGGTGAGTATGTTTTTGACGGCAGTCTATACGATAGCTCAGGCAGTGATTTATGGACGCCAGCTAATGTCTCTTATCGCGGGGTTCCAATCTCAACAGATGAAGATGAGTCGGTTAATATTGATGTCTTGGCAAACGATTGGGATCCGGAAGGTGACAGCTTAACCGTCATTGGTGTAACCGATGGCTCGTTTGGAACAGTGACCACTAATGGGAATTCTGTGACCTACAGTCCAAATGCTGGATTTTTTGGGCTGGACTCATTTACCTATACCATCAGTGATGGTAATGGTGGTACTGATACAGTAACGGTGCCAGTTGAAGTGCGTCCGGAAAATAATCCTGCAGACATTGATTTAGATGGTGACGACAGTTCTGGTAAAGATGGGTCGGATTATTACACTGCCGATCCGCTTTGGAATCCTATCAATGTTGTCGACTCGGATGTATCGATTACCGATATTGACGGATCTAATTTGTTCTCTGCTCAAATACAAATCACCAATCCTCTTGCCGGTGATGTATTAATTGTTGACGAAAGCTCATTGCCCAGTTCTATAGGCTTTAGTTATAACGCTGGTAGTGGTATCGGATTGTTGTCCGGTTTTGCAACGATTGCCGAATATGAGGCGGCATTAGAGCTCGTGCAGTTGGATAATGATAATAGTAATTTGGTGGGAGATCGTGTTGTTGAAATAAGTGTCAATGACGGCAACGATCAAAGTGCAGTAGCGACATCGACTATTCGAGTAACGAATAATCGGAGTGAGGGTAACTCCGGTGACGATACGATTGATAATAGCTGGGCTACGACTCAAACGGTGGCAATTAGTGGCAAAGGTGGTGACGATACTCTAACCGCAGGTTCTTTGAATGACTCAGTGATGGGCGGTGCGGGTGACGATACCCTCATAGGGGGTGCCGGTGATGATGTATTGGTTGGTGGTGTTGGCGCCGATACTTTCGCTTGGCAGCTAACAGATCAAGGTACTGTTGGAGCGCCAGCCCAAGATGTTGTACTTGACTTTAATGGCTCTCAAAATGATGTGTTGGACTTGTCAGACTTGCTGCAAGGCGAAGAGGCAAGTACTGATTTATCCGAGTACTTGCATTTTGAGACATCCGGTGGTGACACTGTGGTTCATGTGAGTAGTAATGGCGGTTATTCAAGTGGTTACGATGCTGCTCAAACGGATCAAACGATAACCCTTGAGGGGGTCAGCTTGACCGGCAGTGATGATAACGACATTATTAACCAGCTGATTACTAATGGGCAGTTACATATTGATTAATGTATAAGGATATTATGTTTGTAAAACGTGATGACAGCGGCGCTATATGCGCCGTAAGCAAAGTTGAGTCGGGGGGGTTTGCAGCTATAGCGTCAGATTCGCCCGAGCTTGCGGCTTTTTTGCGCCAAATTCAGCCTGATGTAGGGCAGTCTTTAGTCGCTTCCGATCAACAAATGGCACGTGTGTTGGAAGATGTCGTCAATGTGTTGATCGACAAGTCCATAATCCGTTTTACCGACCTACCTGAAGCGGCTCAGAAAAAACTGATGCATCGCAAAGAAATGCGTGGTCAGCATCAGGCGATTTCTGTGTTGGGAAGCGATGATGATGACATTACCTTGTAAGCAGATGTTTTAACGGTCTCTAAAGACTAAAAAGCCGCACTCAGTTTGGGTGCGGCTTTTTTTATTGGTAAGAATAAAAAGATTTATTGCACGCCGGGCCCGGTCACACCGTCAATATCTAAAGCGGCTAATGCTTGAGTTTCACTATCGTTCATAACACCTTCGGCAATCATTACCATGCCCAGTGAATGACCAATATTGCAAAGACTTTTAATGAATGCATGGTTGGTGGTGTTGAGATCAACTTCGCGGATAATAGCGTTATCAATTTTCAGGTAATCAAGCCCAATACCTTCCAGCTCTTTAATGTGGGTGAACTCTAATCCCACGTGTTCCAGCCCAATTTTACAGCCGAATTCGCGCAAATCCCGGCTCAGCTCTTTTAATAGCGGCATTTGTCGAACGGCACAGCTTTCCGGAAACTCAATGTAAAGCATTGGGCTTGCCAGAGAGTTTTGTTTGGCCAGCTCAAACAAGTTGGCTCTGAATGTTGGGTCGAGCAGAGCGGTTTCTGAAACATTAATGGCTGTAGCTTCTTTGTGGTCAGTAATTTCTTGTATCGCTTTGCGGGCAACCTGCCAGTCAATTTCTTTTAGTAGGTCAAGGCGTCTGGCCCAGGCGACAAAATAACCGGCGGTTTGTGATTGACCGTCTAAGGTTAAGCGCACTGGACGCTCCCAATGGATGATCGTGCCGCTGACAGAACGCACTGCAAAGCGCCCCAGTTCGACGCCTGGGGTGGCCAGCGCCTGAGTTAAACTCAAGCGCCAATCATTGAGGTTGCGCTGCGGACCAGCAGGGCGATTAACATTGTGTAGAACCACCGCGCGGTTGCCTTTTTGCTCGGCACCGGCCAATAGGCCATCGAGTCTAGAAAGTAACTGCCCTCGGCTTTCTTGGTGGATATCTGTTGCGCCTATGGCCAAGCCGATAGGCATTTCTTGTGTTTCAAAAGGGGTTACGCAGGCATATAGCTCTTGTGCAAAGACACGGCTGGCGTTGGCAAGTGCCCCTTGCTGGAAGCTAACAAAAGCGAAGTCGGTGCCATTCAAACGCCCCGCATACTGAGAAGACTCTTGAGTTTTTTGTTGTAAAGTTTGCGCAATGTTGACGATTAATGCATCAACTCTTTCTCGGCCCAGTTGCTGGTTTAAGCTGATAAGATCCATTATTCGAAACAGGTAGATGGCCGCATTTTGCTCGCTGTCTTCACGGGTCAGCGTGCTGTCGAGTAGATTGAGAAAATGTTCGCGATTGGGTAACTTGGTTAACTCATCTTGCTGTGATTCCTGGCGCAGCTTCTCCAACTTTTCGGTTTCTTTATCCAGCATGTTTTTGACACTGGAGGAGAGTTTGTTCATTGCCCGCACTAACCGGCGGAATTCTCGGGTGCGCGGTTCCTGCGACATGACAAAGCGCCGCTGGCCGATCGATTCGGCTTGATTAACCACGTGCCCCAAGGGGCGAGTGATCATTTTTAAAATTAAGGTGCCAATACCACCAAATACGATGGCCGCTAGGAGTAACCACTGCAGCAGCTGTTTGCTTGAATTCCACAGTTCTTCTTTGGCGTAGCGCGAATGGCTTTGTACTTCGATAGTGGCGAATTGTTGCCAGCCATCCTGAATCTGAGCGGTACCGGGGGTCACCTCAATGGCCAGTAATTGGTCAAACCACTGTGGAATGCTCTGAACGGTATTGCCTTGAAAGTTTCGTTCCACCATGGGCTCACCTTTAGGGTCAAGTAAGCGAATGCTCTGGTAGTGACCCGAGTCAAACTGGGCCGCTACTAATAACTCCAGTGACACCGGGTCTTTATCCATTTGGGTGATGGACAGAGCTAGAGAGGTGGCGTTATCAATGTTTTTTAATTGCAGCTGCTGCTCTAAATAGTGACGTGCGGCGAAGGTGGAAATAAAAAAACTGCCGCCCAGAGCCAATATAAGAATCAGACAAATACCAATCCAAAGCTGTTTTATCAGTGACATCTTGGGTTAACTCCCGCAATTGCTTGGGCTGAGTGTAAGCTCATTGGGTAAAACCTTCTTCTTGCATACGTTGTAATAGATCGCGCCAACGTGACAGGCGCGCGGTTGGGTCTGTATCGGACTTTTTCCCCCCTAACCACAAACCTTCACTGTTAAAGCTGAAAATCGGGGTTAGATCAGGTCGTTGCGTGGCCGAAACGATACTGGGGTTTAAATTATCCAGAATTAATGGGATAGCATTGGAGTCGGAAAAATAACCGAGTACCATGTGCGCTTGCACCACACCACCGGTGGTGGCACGTACATAGATTAGGCGCAGATCTTTGGCGGGAATGCCCATTTCTAATAGGGTGAAATACTTGGCGATGGTGTAGTCTTCGCAGTCGCCGCCACGCATCCCCATGGTTTGGAGGGGCGTTGCCCAGTAATCTTTACTTTTCCACAGCAGTGAGTCGAGGGTGTAAGTGAGCCCTCGATTGAAAAAATTGTTAACGCTTACCAATTTTTGTTGGGTGTCGAGGTCGGTTTGCAGGAGTAGATCGGTCCATGCGTTGAGGTAGCGTGCCCCGTCGTCACCGTATCGTTCAAGCATCACCTGTTCCAAACGCTCTTTTTGTAAAGCCAGTACGCCACCGGCAAAAAGCAGGAATAACAACACAAGAAGTCGAGAGACCGGATAGCCAGATACACGCTGCCATACTCGATCGCAGAGCCGAGGCCAATTGTAGCGATGTTGACAGAGACTCGACTTGAGCAAACGCGACTTCCATTTTCCAAATGACTTTTGCGAGTATAGCAGGCTCACCCAGCCGATAAAGGTTGGTCATAATCAATAAGTTAAATGGATTGCAGTCGGGGCTTCTTATCCAGTGCTAAGAGGCCTCTTACACTGAGAGTTAGTGCAGGATACGACGTGGTTTGGTGCGGGGAGGCTTGGGTTCGGCAGCTGGCGTTGCAGCGGTTTGCCTTGCCTCCTGTACGAGTGTTAGCTGTCTTTTAAGGCGCGAGACAACACGACCCATAATTTCTGTGGTTTGCTCGAGTTGATCGAGAGTAAATAAAAGCTCTTGTGGGTCGATTTTATTGGTATTGCTACTCATCTGCCATCACCCTTTGTGATTCGACAGAGCCCGCCGGACGGCGGGCACCTGTAAGTTGCAGTTTAATCCCAGTTCAGCGCACCGCCAGTCTGGTATTCAATGACGCGGGTTTCAAAGAAGTTTTTCTCTTTGCGCAAATCCATGATTTCGCTCATCCATGGGTAAGGGTTTTGCGCTCCAGGGTACTGCTCTTTCAGGCCAAGCTGCGCTAAGCGGCGGTTGGCAATGAATTGCAGGTACTCTTCCATACTGGCGGCGTTCATACCCAGTACACCGCGGGGCATAGAGTCGCGCGCGTATTGAATTTCCAGCTCGGCGCCCTCGAGAATCATCTGGGTCACTTCCTGTTGGAATTCATCGGTCCACAGGTGTGGGTTTTCCAGTTTGATCTGGTTGATAACATCAATACCGAAGTTCAAATGCATGGATTCATCGCGCAGAATATATTGAAACTGCTCGGCCACACCGGTCATTTTATTGCGTCGACCCATGGACAAAATCTGGCTGAAGCCGCAGTAGAAGAAAATACCTTCGGTGACGGCATAAAATGCCACCAAGTTACGCAGTAACTCTTGATCGGTTTCGGTGGTGCCGGTAGTAAAGGTTGGATCACCCAGTGTTTGCGTGTGTTTGAGGCTCCAGGCCGCTTTGGCAGCGACCGAGGGCAGCTCGCGGTACATGTTAAAGATTTCCGCCTCGTCCATGCCCAGCGACTCAATGCAGTATTGGTAGGCGTGGGTGTGGATGGCCTCCTCGAACGCTTGACGTAAAATGTACTGGCGACACTCGGGGTTGGTGATCAGGCGATAGATGGCCAGTACCAGGTTATTGGCAACCAGTGAGTCGGCAGTAGAAAAATAACCCAGCGAGCGCTTCACAATACGGCGTTCGTCGTCGGTCAGACCTTCTGGGTTTTTCCACAGCGCGATATCGGCAGTCATGTTCACTTCTTGTGGCATCCAGTGGTTGGCGCAACCGTCCAAATACTTTTGCCAGGCCCAGTCGTACTTAAAAGGCACTAACTGGTTGAGGTCGGCGCGGCAATTAATCATGCGCTTGTCGTCTACCTCAATGCGCTGAGCGCCCATTTCGAGTTCTTCCAGCCCTGGCGCTACGTCTAGTTCCTCCAGCGATTCGCGTGCAGCTTCAATGGCCTCCGATGCTGTCGGGGCACTGCTTGTTTGCTGGGCCGCTGGCGCAGGTTCTGCCACCTTGGGTGGGGCGGCGGGGGCAGGCTGGCTTGGCTGAATATTGTCTTCGGTATTAAAATCGTCCCAACTCAACATGGTGATACGGTCCTTTCGGTGAGTGGCTTGGTAATGGGTTTACTAGGCCCGGTGCGTGCACCGGGCCGTTGTACAGTTAACGTTTACTGGCAGGCTTCGCAGTCTGGGTCGTCCAGCGAGCAGGCCGCTGGAACCGGTGCAGCACTGGCGCCGGCAGCGGGCTCAGGGGCACTGGCCGCTGCTGGGTTGGCACCACTATCACCGGCAGAAACCGCATTGAGAGACCCAGTGTTAATGGTAGATTTCTCGGTGGTGGTGGCCGCTAAGGCGCGCAGATAATAGGTGGTTTTCAAACCCTGGTACCACGCCATGCGGTAGGTCACGTCCAGCTTTTTGCCATTGGCGCCTGAAATATACAGGTTGAGGCTCTGAGCCTGATCAATCCACTTCTGGCGACGGCTGGCCGCTTCCACAATCCAGCGTGGCTCTACTTCAAAGGCGGTGGCGTACAGTTGCTTAATATCGGCTGGAATACGGTCAATTTTCTGCAGTGAGCCCTCGTAGTATTTGAGGTCATTGACCATCACACTGTCCCACAGGCCCTGCGCTTTTAGGTCGCGTACCAGTGATGGGTTGACCACGGTAAACTCGCCAGACAGGTTAGATTTTACGTACAGGTTTTGGTAAGTCGGTTCAATGGATTGGCTCACCCCGGTAATGTTGGCGATGGTTGCGGTAGGAGCTATGGCCATCACATTGGAGTTGCGCATACCTTGTGATTTCACTTTCTCGCGCAGAGTGCCCCAATCTAAACGCTGGGTGCGATCTTGCTGAATGTAATCGGCGCCGCGTTCGCGAGCGAGAATATCAACTGAGTCGATGGGCAGCTGGCCTTTGCTCCACAGTGAGCCTTCAAAGGTCGCGTAGCGACCGCGCTCGGCTGCCAAGTTAGATGACTCTTCGATGGCGTGGTAGCTGATCGCTTCCATGGACACATCGGCAAACTCCACCGCTTGCGCTGATCCGTAGGCGATGTGTTGCGCGTAAAGAGCGTCCTGGAAACCCATAATGCCGAGACCGATAGGGCGGTGGCGCAGGTTGGAGGTGCGGGCGCTCTCCACTGAATAGTAGTTAATGTCGATGACGTTATCGAGCATACGAATGGCGGTTTTAACGGTGGCTGCCAGTTTTTCCCGGTCCAGTGCACCGTCGACAACATGTTGCACCAGGTTGATTGAACCTAGGTTACACACGGCGATTTCTTCATCGGCTTTTGTGTTGAGAGTGATCTCGGTACACAGGTTAGACGAGTGGACGACACCAACGTGTTGCTGAGGACTTCTCAGGTTACAGGCGTCTTTAAAGGTGATCCACGGGTGGCCGGTTTCAAACAGCATGCCCAGCATTTTGCGCCACAGGTCTAGTGCGCGTAGCTTTTTGTGCAGTTTGATTTTGCCTTCGGCCGCTTGTTGCTCGTAGTAGGCGTAGCGCTCTTCGAAAGCTTGGCCGTACAAATCGTGCAAATCGGGTACATCGCAAGGAGAAAAGAGCGTCCACTCTTTATCTTCGAATACACGCTTCATAAATAAATCGGGTACCCAGTTCGCGGTGTTCATATCGTGGGTACGGCGGCGATCATCACCGGTGTTTTTACGCAGCTCTAAGAATTCTTCGATATCCAAGTGCCAAGTTTCCAGATAGGCACAGACCGCGCCTTTGCGCTTGCCACCCTGATTTACGGCAACGGCCGTATCGTTGGCTACTTTTAGGAAAGGCACAACACCCTGTGAACGACCATTGGTGCCCTTAATGTAAGAGCCCAGTGAGCGCACAGGTGTCCAGTCGTTGCCTAAACCGCCGGCAAACTTAGACAGCATGGCGTTGTCTTGCATGGCGCCGTAAATACCGTGCAGATTGTCCGGAATATTGGTCAGATAGCAAGATGATAGTTGCGGGCGCAGTGTACCGGCGTTAAACAGAGTTGGGGTTGAGCTCATATAGTCGAAAGAGCTGAGCAGGCGATAAAACTCAATGGCGCGCGCTTCGCGGTTGTCTTCTTCCACCGCGAGCCCCATGGCTACCCGCATAAAAAATACCTGGGGTAATTCGATGCGCACATCGTCGCTGTGAATAAAGTAGCGATCGTACAGGGTTTGCAGGCCCAGGTAAGTAAATTGTAAATCGCGCTCGGCTAACAGCGCTTTGCCCAGCTGATCCAGATCAAAATTCAACAGTTCAGGGTCCAGCAGCTCCAGCTCTACCCCTTTGTGAATATAAGCGGGTAGGGCGCGGGCGTACAGAGTTTCCATATCCGTTTGGGTGGCTGCATTGGCGATGCCTAGAAAACCTAAGGCTTCGGCGCGTAGTTTGTCGAGCAGCAGCCGAGCAGTGGCATAGCTGTAGTTGGGCTCCTTTTCCACCAGAGTGCGGGCTGTAATCACCAGTGATGTGTTGACATCTTCCAGCGACACACCGTTGTACAAGTTGCGCATGGCTTCATCGAGGATGGCTTTTTCGTCCACATCGTCAAGGCCCATACAGGCTTCGCGCACGATGGTGCGAATTCGCATCATATCCAGTGGCGCGGCGGTGCCATCGTCCAGAGTAATTTGCAGAGTAGGGTAGTCAGGGTCTTCCTGTATCGAAGTGCTCTCCGGCGTTTTCTCGGCGCGGATGCGGGCGTGCTCTTCGCGGTAGAGCACGTAGTCGCGGGCAATTTTTTGCTCGCCTGAGCGCATCAAAACCAGTTCGACTTGATCTTGGATGTCTTCAATATGCACGGTGCCGCCGGAGGGCATGCGGCGCTTGAAAGTTGCGGTAATTTGTTTAGTCAGGTTATCTACCGTTTCGTGCACGCGGCTAGAGGCCGCTGCCGTGCCGCCTTCAACAGCGAGAAACGCTTTGGTCATAGCCACGGCGATTTTACCCGCATCAAAAGGTACAACGGTACCGTTGCGCTTGATAACTCGCAATTGTCCTGGTGCTGTTGCCTCTAGGTCATTATTGGCCTCGGGGGTTGTGCTGGGTTGGGCCTTAGTTGACTGTGGCTGATCGGTTTCTGTGTACATTAATGTCTCCGCGAATGTTTCCCCGATGGTGTGTAAGCGAACCTGCGGTTCGATGCCCTTCGGAAATATTGTGTCTTTCTAGCGTTGGTGTTGGATTCTCTGGTCTTACGTTAACTGTTTCTGGGTTTTTACATGAGCGCTGCGTTTACATTAGAATCGCTCTTCGTATAGCGCTGTTACGGTTTATCAATCAATCGCCAAATGGGGCGGTCCCGCCCAAGAGCAGGGTGACTCGTAGTGCCTAATTGCACTTGTGTCATACACCAGCTTGTAGCGCTATATGTTGTGTTTTGTTTGAGGGTGAAAAACCAATCCCTGTTTATAAATATGCGCCCCACATTGTTAAATCCGCAGCCCATACTTTTGGGGGGGACATCATGCACAGAGCGTAATAGCGCGCTTTGCATGTTAGTAAGTACTAACAAATGGAGCTATTTAAGGCCGTTGGGTGGCTGAGTCGGGATGATTATTGCTCAGCAGAGCCTATTAGAAAACTTGCCCCAAACCCTATATATGGGTGTTTTCAAATTTCGGGATACAAGATAATGCGGTTTGCCGATGAATGCAAGTGAAGAAGTTCACGCTAAAGCTGTGGATAAATTGTGGGTATAGTAGGAAGTTGGTATGCACTAACTTCTCGGCCCTTTGACTGGCGGGTGAGGGGGATTTTTTTCCACTCAAAGTTGGTTTTAGAATAAATTTTTATGACAAGGTAGCTGCTTATTAAGCCGGCGATAATTCGCTGGCATGAGTGCCGCATTAGGTGGGTATAAACACCATTGAAGAAGCGCTGACATGGTACAATATTGGCTTATGTAGCGAGCTAAAGTTCGCCTCTATCGCGGTAATCGGTCTACTCCCCCATGATTGTTCTCAGCTTATTGCCTATATTGGCGCCGGTGTTTATTGCCACGGGTATTGGTTTTATTTGGGCCCGAATGGGCAAAGACTTCCCCTCTGACTTTATTGGTCGGCTGGTGATTAACATTGGCACTCCCTGCCTGATAATAGCTTCTATGGCACAAACCGATGTGCAGTTAGCCAGTATTTATCGCGTGGCTCTGGCGGCAATCGGTGTGTTTTTAATAACAGGTATCGGATTTGCGTCACTGCTAAAGCTCAGCGGTCAGTCGATTCGCACCTATCTGCCCCCGACGGTGCTGCCTAATAACGGCAATATGGGCCTGCCGGTCTGCTTGTTTGCCTTTGGTGAACAGGGGTTGGCGCTGGCATTGGGTTATTTTTTAGTCATGATGATGTTTACCTTTACTGCGGGGATTGCCATGGTAGCCGGTGGCGGTCGATGGCAAGAGCTCGCCATCTCGGTGGCCCGCCAGCCCGTCTTGTGGGCGATGGTGATCGCGGTGGGGGTA
>NZ_JAUOQM010000040.1:0-42640 GCF_030547685.1 Gilvimarinus sp. 2_MG-2023
TGGTTGGTTTGGCGCTTACGTTTATTTTTATGGGGAAGTAGGCTGATATAAATGTCATAATCGTGCCTGATAACATCGCCGCGTCGATAACTTTGGCTATTATTCCACTGTTGAATGTTATGAAAATCAGTGGCCTGTACTTTGATATTAAACAGTGGGTTTAGTAGTAGAATGCAAAAGATTGCGAGTCTGTACATTGCGTCCTCCATGACGTTATAAATTGAATGGTCTTCTCCCTTGCGATAGTCCCCTATAAAAGTGCAGATTGAATGATTGCAATAGCATCATGATTAGGGTGAGCTAAATCTACTTTAGCTCTAGCGTAGATCTCGCTCCCTTGCCACTTAGCCAAAGGTCTGCTTGCCTAAGGTGTGATATGTTTCACGTTTTTAAAGTAAGAGATCTGAGGTATAGCATTAGGTTAATATAAAACTCAGGTCGCTTAATAAATGGAAAATCTGAAGAGCCAGAAACAGAGACAAGATTATTTTTTAGATCTACGATAATTGCAGCCCTTGCCCATTGTATCCAGCTGAACGAATGTTGTTTCAGTGGCTGAGAACTGTGCCTGCATTTTCTGCATGCGCGCTATTCTTGGCGCTTAGAGTAGCTTGGCCTGTGAGACTTTCCGGCCGATCAAATGGAAGGGTGCCTTCCTAGGCTAATGATATCGTTTCAGGCTCCACTACCCTTATCAAAAAATCCGGGACACCCACAAACCTGCCATTAATAAAATGCTGGTTTCAAGCTAAGCGCTAAAAGAAAAAAGAGGAAGATTTATTTATAATGTGAGGTTAGACTTTAATTTCTAAATAGGTAGCAAGGTCTTCGCTCGACTGTGGATCCTGGCTGTCGATCCCGAGACAGTATGGCTTTCTAACTCACATAGCGCGTAGGGTTATGGTAGATCACCCAACCTGCCAGAAGGCAGGCACCATAACCCCAGAAATAGCCAGTTAGGAAGGTGAGATAATAAAGGGCAAAGCCCAGGTGTTACGCAGCAACTTATTAGCCACCCCTCCTAACAGCCCAATCAAACGCAAAGCATATGGATAAGTCTTGATTGATAATAAGTCAAAGACCTGACCCTAGTTATTTCTTGTTCTTTACAGGCTAATATTATTATCGCCAAAAAATATTCCAGGTGGCTGTCGAATATTCATAGACTATTTCCTCTTCTGGAGTTCCATCGGCGTCAGTATCGATTTGCCTTAAAATTGTCGATAGATTTTCATTGCGAGAGTAGGTTTGAATATAATCAACAATGTTATCAGAATCCGAATCTCGTTCCGATTTTGTTAAATATCCATAAGAATCGTAGCTATACCAATAATGCTGGATGTTTAACCCATCACCATTGTTATCAACATCTTGCGTGATACGATTATTGTTGCCGTCATAGGTGTTAACGATACGATAATCTACAGCCCCATCATTTTCATTATCTGTTTCGTCTAATAGTAAATTCCCATTAGCATCATAGCTTCGATATCGCGTATATTCTGCGGTACCATCGGCATCGTCATCTCTTTCTATGGAGGTCCAATTTTTATTTTCATCCCACGTATAAGCAAGCGTCCAATATACTTCGCCCTCTGGGTCAATCCTTCTTTCTTCTAATATTTTATTATCATTGTCATCATATGTATAAGTCACCTGGCTAGTGACATCCCCACCGATGCTGAGTCTTGATTGCAAAAGTATTCTATTACCGCGATCGCTGTACTCATAAGTATGATAATAATTCAGAATTCCATCATTATCGGTATCCGCCTCTAAGGACGTTAGGTTGTCTAATGCATCGTAATTGTTACGATAAACAGAATCAATAATACCGTCAGCATTATCATCTTCTTCACGAACAATCAGGTAACCACTGGCATTGTAGGTATAGAAGGTTATTTCGTCTATTATACCATCGCCATTGGTTTCAACTTCATATCTAATTCGTTTGCCAAATTCGTTATAGGATATTATTGTTTTGGAGTCTTCAGTACCATTGTTATCATTATCATGTACGTAGACCGTCGTATTATCGTCAGAATTGTAGGTTCTTATCTCCACACTGTCGGCGTCACCATCAATATCTGTATAACTCTTAAGATTGCTTATAATGTATATTTCAGGTGTTAAATTTAATGCCGAATACAAACTTTCTATTGCAATGCCTTGATGGATAATTCTTTTTACTCCACCCCAAATTCCAGAGGATTTTCCTTCGGCTATCAATACTCGGAATTCATAAACGCCAGGAAAATCATAGGATGACTGATGAAAATCAATAGATTTACCAGCGGCTATTGTATGGAGTTCTTCTGGTATTTGAATGCCATTACTTAGATCGTTGTCGGCGTCTAATGTTTGTAAGAATACTGTCATATTAACAACAACATCGAAATTGCCAGCATTTCCTAATTCAGACAGGGTTGCATTAATATCTGGCGCTAAAGTTGGTGCCGTTATTCCCGCAAGATCAAACGGAGATATTGTTTCGGCAACACCAGCACTGCCAATTTCTATATCACCTACATAAAACGCTATTGTTTCTCCATCAACATACGTGAATTCACTGTCACTGTTGGTGTATCCTGATTGAGTTGCCGTTTCAAATCGTAAATTTTCAACTGAGCCACCAGTAAAGATTCCAGTCTTAACCGTTGGTGTAGATGAATTACTGCCACCACTACCTGTGCTTTGGCTACTGCTTGAATTACCACTAGAGCTGCTACCTCCTCCGCCACACGCAGTAAGACTCAAAAACAACCAGGCCACGACCAGTGGCATTCCCACTTTTAACTTAAACATTCCTTTCTCCTGTAGATTTAAAATACCTAACTATATATGTTATTAAGACACGACAGCTTAATAACAAAAAATAATGTAAGTTGAGTAATGCGAGCATTCTCGCTTGCCTTTATTACTTCGATATCTAGACCAAGCTATATATCGTGAATACATGATGGGAAAAACGTTTTATATAGGTATTAATAAAATATAGCAATTGAGTTCGTTGCCAGACGATTGTCGCCGAAATCTACCAGACGGATTCAATGTGTCGCCTTAATTCTCTTTTTAAAAATATCCATTAAGTTACGTTTATTGTCGGGGATAAAGCTAAGTTTAAGGAGAAGGTAATAATTTACTATATGTCACTTACAATTCAGTATCTTAAAAAATCGTGTTAATACAGGGTGAAATCATCCTTTATTAAAATAACATGGCAGGAAAATTCAACAGAAAACCGTTTGTTAATTTCGGATTAAACTTTAGAGATTCGGATTACAAAATACAAATAGCATCAATTTGATTATGGTTCCCAATACTGCAGAACGATAAACCCATTAATTATTCAAGCTGACAATAACGACAAAAGGCCTTATTTGTCGACGAGAGGCTAGGAGGGTGTTCAAAAATCTGTGTCAGCTAAAGGCGGGGCGTACTTACCAGTTAGCAGTCTAATGTAAACAAAGAGCAATTCGTGAATACCCACAAATCCGATTACTCAAGGGATCAGAACGGTTTGATTCACAGTTAAAGATCTGACGTCGTTTGCTTTATTCTCGCAACCACTTTGATTTCAAAATCAAAGCCTGCCAGCCAATTTACGCCCACTGCTGTCCAGTTTGGGTAAGGTTTGGTGCTGAACTCTTGCGACTTTACTTCCATAATCTCCCCAAACTGATTCTCCGGGTCGGTATGAAAAGTTGTCACGTCGATAATATCGGCTAGGGTGCAGCCGGCGGCGGCCAGCACGGCTTTTAAATTTTCAAAGGCTAGCTCTACTTGCCGCTTAAAGTTTGGCTCGGCGGTGCCATCTTCGCGACTGCCTACCTGGCCCGAAACAAACAACAAGTCGCCAGACTTTATGGCGGCGGAATAGCCGTGGGCCTCGTATAAGGCGTGTCGGTTGGCTGGGAATACTGCTTCATTTTGCATGTGTGTACCTTTTGAGATGGGTATATCGCGGCGGGTTTCGCCGTCTGGGTCCGGAATGTGTTTTGATTTTGGTGCGAGGGTGGTCTTAACATACGCCGCGTATGTTAAATTGCTTCACATACAGGACGTATGTCAACTGTTTTGTGGGATAATGCCGCAATGAATAAACGTGATGAAAGCGCCCGCCAAAACAGAGCCAAGTTAACTGCCGCAGCCCGCCAGGCATTTGCCCAGCATGGCTACGCGGCAGCGTCTATGGATGATCTAACCGCCGCGGCGGGCCTTACCCGGGGGGCGCTGTACCACAGCTTTGGCAGCAAACGCGGCTTGTTCGCGGCGGTGGTAGAACAGCTGGATTCGGAAATGGCCCAATACGCGCAATCGGTGGGCAATAGCGCCTCGGGCGATTGGGAAGGCTTGCTGGCCGAGGGAACCGCCTACATCGAAAAAGCGCTAGACCCCGAAGTGCAGCGCATTGTGCTACTGGATGGCCCCGCTGTACTAGGCGACCCCTCGCAATGGCCCAGCCAGAGCAGTTGCTTGCAGGCCACTATCTCTATTGTGGAAAAGCTGATTCAGGAACAAACCTTAAAGCCCGTAGACATTGAGGCGGCCGCCAGGCTGCTAAACGGCACGGCGCTAAATGCAGCGCTCTGGGTCGCCGCCAGCGAATCCCCCAAAGACGTACTGCCAAAAGCCATAGAAGCCTTCCGCGCCCTAGCGACAGGCTTATTAAAATAACCGGTAGGTTAGTGCTTTAGTGCAGCGCTGTTATCTCAGACACAGCCGGTTCGGTAATCCCCCGCCCCTCCGACCGGCTTAATCATCTATTATGAGTATCAACCGGAGGCTAGTGGTTTCAGGAAAGGTGTTTATTGCGCCATAAGTTTCATCTGACCCTATTTATTTAGGGGGCAGAAAGATATCGGGGTCTTACATTTCACACTGAAAATTTATTTTAAGAATTCCGGGGACAGATTATTTTTTAGATGTATGAGGATGGCACCCCTTCCCCATCGTATCCAGTCGAACGTAGGCCTATTTTTCGGGTAATCGCGCATGGACGCGCGATTAAGGAAAAGCGCGAGGACAGCGATTTTTTCCGACCCGCAAAATAAGCCGTAGTGAGGGAACCCGTAAGGGCTGAGATACGCGGGCGTGTTTGACGTGAAGGGATTCACTAATGCCGTGGGCGCAGGACGCGCAGGAACGGCCTGATACCTTCTTTTCACGTCAAAAGAAGGTATTCGCCCCGCCCGGCGATAGAGGGCGATTGTCAAAAAAGAAATATAAAATTTTCGCTTTAATGCAGAGCTCGCTTAGTGTTACAAAACCCCACCGCCGAAAGGCGAACCCCAAGCGTCAAAGACGCCACCCCCGCACCGACAGGTGCAAATCAAACCGGATTCCCAATCCCCCCATCTACAATCGGATTCATCGCCGTCATGCGATCCATCAAGGTCGCCGTCCCCAATCCATCATGGCGCAATAAGTACCAACCGACACCGCTTATTCTCAACCAGTTGCCAAACCCGCCCCGCCATGGCACAGTAAGCCACATAGCGCGTAGGGTTATGGTTGGTCACCCAACCTGCCAGAAGGCAGGCACCACAACCCCAGATTTAGCCAGTTAGGAAGGTGAAATAATAAAGGGCAAAGCCCAGATGTTACGCAGCAGCTCTTCCCCTACCTTTCCAGCTAGCTAATACAACGCAAAATATTAATGAGCGAACCATCGTGTTTGTGGTTTTTGCATTGTGTGGATTAAAAAACCTAACCCTTATGGTACGGGTTGGGCGTAATGAATTCACAATTCAAGACCTGACCCCGATGGTTCTTTGACCCCGATGGTTCTTAACTCGGAAAGGGAGATATCAATGGGACTGCAGGCACAATTTATCCAGTTCAATAATAAGATTTATCTAAAAAAAACTGATTCTCGTCTTGAAGAAGTCAGAGGCAAGCGAGATCGAATCAATTCGGTGGTGAAGGCGAGATTCAAAGAAAATGGCTGGGGAGATGTCTCAATTTTTTTACAGGGCTCATATGCTACTGACCTTTCTATCGTTCCTTTAGATGGTGATTACGATATTGATGTGGCCGTCGTCATCCCGTATGACACGGCACCTGATTCCCCGATAACTCTTAAAAAAGAGATGTTATCGATACTTCAGGATCGAGGTCTGTCTGACGCAACTATTAAGCGCCCCTGTGTGACAGCTCAATATTTGTCAGACGGGAAACCAAAATTTCATATTGATTATCCCATTTACCGTTGCACTGGAAATCATTATGAGTTGGCATGGGGTAAGCCGACTTCTGCTGAGAAGGACAAAAAGTGGTCTAGCGGAGACCCTAGAGGGCTGGTTGATTGGACCGATTATTCGACTTTAGATGTTGACGAAAAAAGGCAATATAAACGGATGGTGCGTTTCTTAAAGCGTTGGCGGGATCTTCGCTATGTGTCAACGGAGGTGAAACCCTATTCGGTGGGCCTCACTATCTTAATTAGACAGAATTTCGTAGATTCTTTTTCAGATGATGGAGAGGCGGATGATCTTAGTGCCCTCATTAGCACAATCGACAGGATTATGGGGTGCAGTGCATTTGTATCTTTGGGTGACAATAAATATGACCTTGTAGTTTCCTTGCCTACTTCTCCCTATGTTGATGTGTTTAAGGATCACGGGAACGGTATGGGGACTAAATTGTACAACCGGCTTGGTCAATTGAAAAATCGACTGCTGGCGGCTCAATCTAAATCTACAGTTGTCGCTGCCAGTAAAATTCTTTCTGAAGGCAATGTGTTTGGTAGTGATTTTCCTGTTCCTGATGGCGGGCATGACGGTAATAGTTCGAGTAACCGTTCGGCGACAAAGACTGCTGGTGCAGTAGGATCGCCACAGGGTGCGTGACTTATTTCGTACAGAATCTATTGCGAATTACTTGCGAAGTAAGGGCTTTGAGACGCTGGATGTCACCGAAGAGCATATAACTATTCAGTACAATATAGACGATGTAAAGGTTGGAATAAAAGGTGTTTTCAGTACACGCTTTCCATTTGAGCTACCAAGCTTTTATTTGATAAACCGCTTGGGTTATGGGCAACTGGCCCATGTCAGTTGGACCAGAAATCCAGAACTAGCAGAGGATGATGTTGGATCTATTTGTGAAGGAGTGACAATCTCTCGAAGTGTTAATTACGAGTTTCCAGAATTGGTATTTGAGTACGCGCTTGAGTCTGCCATTCGTACATTAACCCGTGTGTTATCCTCTGACGATATTAATCGTGCTGAAGTCAAATCTGAGTTCGCGGGGCATTGGCGGTTCCATTGCTCCACAAATACTGTTCGCCATATTGCATCGATGGGCGCTGGAGAAAAACCTCTCAAGTTATCGGTTTATAAATTACGATCAAACGTCTTTAGCTATACCACTAGCGATCCTATTGTCAACGAAGGTTACGGCTTGCAGCCTGGCAAGAAAGATAAGCCTGATCACAAAGGATTGTACATTCCGATAAAGACACCGATATTACCCCCTGCACCACAGCAATGCATTCTGGCTTGGTGGCATGATACGGTATTGCCTGTCCTGTCAGATGATGTTCGATTGTTTCTGGCTGATGTGTGCAAAAAGCATACAAGCAAATATCAGATTTTTAGCGTTATATTGAGTGTCACTATTGGCAAAGGCCGTCTGGCGTGGGTAGGTTTTAACTTAACCTATAAGTCAAGGATGTCTTATAACCGTAAAAACCAACCTCCACTGTTCTCTGGTGCATCTCTTTCTGGTTGGTCGGTCAAGCCTTTCCCCGTCCAAGTGCACAACCAGGACTATTTACTACCTCGTGGTGGTGTTTCAGGTGAGCTTTCAACCGAAAAAATACTAGTGGTGGGTTGTGGATCTTTAGGGGGGGAGATTGCAAGGCAGCTTGGTTATTCCGGTGTTGGCCAGTTGGATCTTGTAGATTTTGATTCATTCGAGGCGGACAATATATATCGGCACGTACTCCCATCGACCTACATTGGGATAGACAAGTGTTTTGCGTTAAAAAGACATCTGGAAAACCAGTTTCCGTATTTAGTTGTAGAGACGCTAAATCAATTCAAAGATCTGAGGGAGATTTCGAGAGTCGAGAAATTAGAGACTTTTTTGAGTCAATATGATGGGGTAATTGTTGCTACTGGTGACGTGACGCAGGAACGATATTTCAATGAAGTGGTTAGTCAACTGAAAAATAAGCCTTGGGTAATATATGCTTGGCTGGAGGGGTATGGCGTAGGTGGACACTCGGTATTCGTTAATCCTGAAGGTAGAGGGTGCCTTGCTTGTTTGTTTAGGGATTCTGAATCCGGTGAACAGTCACTTTCCAATATCCAAAACTTTCTGTCGATAAATCAAGACTTTGCAGTCGATCTCTCTGGATGTGGAACACACTTTCTCCCCTATGGATATACTGATGTTATAGAGACAGCCACGCTTACCACCAGAATTGTAGAAGGTATATACAATGGTTCGATTGGCACTTCGGTCAGAGTTTCTTGGAAAGGAAATGGGCGGGAGGCCAAGGAGGCTGGATTGAAAATGACGGGTCGCTGGAAAAGGTTTAAACAAGATAGGTATCCCATTCCTCTGGTATGGAGCGAGTGTGTAACTTGTGGGAGCTCAGATGATCTATGAGTCTCCACGTTCTGTAATTACTATTTCCGCTGACGTTTGTCGAGACTTTCTGAAGTATCGGCAGGGATCGGTTGGAAAAACTGAAGCGTGTGGAGTTCTTATTGGTGAGGGGGATATAGATAAAGGCATATATAATCTTAATAAAATCACTACACCGATGTTGAGGGATATTCGTAGGCGAACATATTTCAAAATAAGGGATAAAGGGCACCAAAAAACTGTAGATAATGAATGGAAACGTTCTTCTGGTGCTCGGTTCTACTTGGGTTTTTGGCATACTCATCCTGAGTTATTTCCCTGCCCTTCACGGTTAGATATAGAGAGTTGGAAGGAAAACTTTAATCTTAATAGAAGTAATGTTTCGTCGCTCTTTTACCCAATCGTTGGGATGAAAGAAATTGCGATTTGGGAGTGTGGGGATTTTGGAGTGACTAAAATGAACTGTGTGAGTGATTTGAAAGATGGATAATCTCCTTACATTTTTTGAGCGTTGGATACAGCTAAAATCAACTAATCAATGTATCAAAGCCGGGCAAATATTGTGTTTTTTAGGTTTTGGTGGGAGCGGAGCTTTGGCTATAGTTTCTGCTGTGAAAGGGGTTCCCCTGGCTGTGGAGTGGTCGGCGGGTAATAGCGTAGTTTTGTCGTTAGTGGCTGGTGTTATAGGTGTTATTTTACTGGTAATTGGCGCTTTTATTCCGCCGCAGTCAGCTAAGTCTACCCTTGTCACCCTCATGGGGATTCCTGGAGTTTCTACCAATGTACCAGACAAGGCAGTCGGTAAGCCATATAGCCTTTATAACCCTAGGCACTATAACTTTTCATTGAATAAGCTTGACCCAGTCGCGATGGTTGGTAAATTGAATAACTATTGTCGTCACCTTGTCGATGACCAGATTATCAACGATTCGAAAAATGGAAAAGTCTTTTTTGCTGGTTTAGCCAGAGTTCCTTGTTTGTTTGCAATAGGAACGATGTTCAGGAGTTCGGCTGTTGATGTGGAGCCTCTTGAGCGATTCAGAAATCCTGATAAATGGGCAAGGCTAAAATTATTTAAGGGGGCTGAGAATAAATATGCATGTGATGGGAGCCCCCAGGAATTGGTGTCTAGTTGTGGTCAAATTGGTATCGCTATTTCGTTGACCGATGAAATCTCTACTGGTCAGTTGCCTGATGATATCCGAGATCATTGCATGTCTATTAAATTGACGCCAATGTGCAAGAGAGAAGCTATATCTACTCTTCATAATTTGCATGATTTTTCAAAAAAATTCCAAAAATTATTGGATGAATGTAGTAGGGTGGCAAATACCATTCATTTGTTTGTTTGTGCCCAATCTTCTGCGGTTTTTGAAATGGGTCGGGTATATCAAGAGGGTATGCATTGCAGAGTATTGATTCACAATTTTACTCCCGGTGAGGGTTATACCTGGGCAATTGAAATTGATAAGGGAAGCCTCAGATACATTGGAAATTCCGGGGACAGTTTACTTAATTCAAGCTAGGTTTTTTGCGCTACGAAGCACTGCTCTCAACTCCCCTTAGATCAAGCCGAGCGGAAGTCTATTTTAGGGGGTAAGCAAACAGTAAATATTGAGACCAGGCCTTACAATTTACACAACCGAATAGCCTCGAATGTAAGTTTTTAGGTTTCCTTATGGCTAAGAACGTAACAGATAGATATTTACTTCTATCAATTTATAACACCTATTATGATTCATTTTGTAGCTTCAGAGAGGGTAAAAAGGATCGTAAACATGTGAATTACGTGCCTATCGATTGTAAACTTATTGGCAAGAAAACAGGTCTTCATAAAGATCTTGTTTTCGGTCGTCTTTACTATCATTTAAATCGGGTTCATGGTTACAAAAAAGAGGACGGGTCGCTTGTTCCATTTTTTTATCCCAAACTTGGCGAGGACAAGCATGTTATTAACTTTCCGTTACTTGCTTCTATTTTGGCGGACATGAATAGCAATTATTATAAGTTTGTTATTCCTTTAGCTCTTTCAATGACGGCTTTAGTGATTTCAGCTATGAGCATCTTCATCTAAAAATGTAGATTATCGAGATCAGACATTGATTAATGGGACCAGAGAGATTGATGTGACTGGAAGGGCGAATGTGCGATATAACGAGACAGGTGATTCTTGATTGGCTTGGGGTTAGCACTCAGTCCCCATCGTATCCAGCCGAACGTAGGCCTATTTGAGTGGTTGAGCGCACATGGACGTGCGCGAAAGGAAAAGCCTCGGGGACACGAGATCTTTTCCGACCGCTCAAATAGACCGTAGTGAGGGCACCCGTAAGGGCTGAGATACGCGGGCGTGTTTCTTGATACCTTCTTTTCACGTCAAAAGAAGGTATTCGCCCCGCCCGGCGACAGAGGGCAAAACCAAAAAAGTACTAAACCTTAAAAGGCTCGCTAAACACCCAGTTTAAAATTCAAAACCCTACCGCCGAAAGGCGAATCCCAAGCGTCAAAGACGCCAAGCCGCCGCAGGCAAAAAACCTAAACCGGATTCCCAATCCCCCCATCCACAATCGGATTCATCGCCGTCAACCGATCCATCAAAGTGGACGTCCCCAACCCATGCTGGGGAAACAGCGTGGGGAATAAATGCTGCTCGTTATGCAGCGCCATATAATTCAGCACCAAAGTTTCCACCAGCAAATTCACATTGTTGGCCGCCGGGCTGGAGGCGGTTTCTACGTCGCCGCTTTGGCGCATGTAGCCCAGTTGTTGGTGGATGGCCTGCTCTTCCAGCGAGCCGCCAACGATACCGGGCCGGCCGTTGGGGTTGTACACCAAAAAATAGCTGGCGGCGGTTTGCTGATTGTCGCCGGTCCATACGCCCTTGCCGCGCCCCTCTGCGGATTCGTCCAACATACCGTTGGAGAACACCGAGCCGTCGGAGAATACATAAATCATAACCGGCACGCCGATGCGGGCGGCGTACTCTAAACAGGCGCCGATGCAGCGCCCGGCGCGCAGGTCGCGAATTTCGCCGGTGGCGCGGTCGCCGGTGTGGTAGTCGTAGCCGCCCATGGTAATGGTGCCCGCTCCGGCGTAGCCGTTCATCACCAGTTTCATGACCGAGGCGGCCTTGCGAAATTCGCCGTCGGAGTCGAACTCGTCAAAGGTAAAAATACCGGCGGGGCCGACAATGTCCGGGTCGGCCACAGGGTCAATGGCGGACGGGTCGCCGAAGCGGTCGGCCAGGTCCGCACTTTTGACATAGCCGCAGCGCATTAAGTCTTTTAACATCGTATCGCGCACGCTGCCGGTATTGACCGCACCCAGCTTGGCGTTGCTGATACGGGCCATGGATTCCATCACCGCGACGGTGTCGGATTGCTCGAGCAGGCCGACTAAATCACCCACGTCCACCAGGCCAGACACATCGCTGGGGCGGTCCACTTTGGTGGGGCGTGCCTCGGGGTTAATCAGTGCTTCCGGGGCCATTGAGTTGCCACCTGAGTCGCTGGAGCGCGAGCCAATAAGTGACAGCAGCGAGCCACCGGCCCCGGCGCGATTAATACCGTACATGGGGTTGTGGGGATTGTTACCGGTGTCGTTTTCGGAGCGAGCGGGAATGACTGCACCGTTAATATTGGCGGCGCGGTCGGCGCCTATGCGCTCTAAAATGCCGCGCAGCATTTGGCTGTCGGAGTGAAAGGCGAGGCCTAAATCCTGATTAATAAAGTTGCCCTGGCCGCTCTGGGGCGTCATATCGCCGGGCAGGCCCTGCTTGCTGTAACCGGCCGTGGAGAGAAAATCCATTTGCCCGCCGGCACCGCCCACCAGTACGTTGGAGCCGGCAATATTGGCGCCGCCGGCCAAATCGAAACAGATAAACGGAATTTTGCCCGCGCCCTGCGTGCTGATACCGCAGGCGTCGCGCATGGCGGCCAAATCGGACGACAGCGCCGCCTCGGCCTGACGCGGGTTGGCAAACAAGCTAAACGCGGAGCCACCCACCACTGTGGCGGCGCCGGTGTAAAAACCCTGGCAGATCATATCGCGCCGGGTAATGGGGCGGCCGTGGTCGTTGAGCTTTAGCGGCGCGTCCGGATGCAGGGGGTGTTTGGTTTTACGCATAGCGTGGCTCCTGAGCCTGCCTTTGTTTATATATGCCCGTGTCGCCGAGCGTTGCGAGTTACTTACTATCCCTGATTATTTACGCCTTAATTGGCGTGTTACTTTTTACGCAAAAAGTAACTGCGTCGCTCCTGCGCACAGCCCAGGCTGCCTTCTCTGCCTTCGGCATTCACCTTGTCCGTGCGCTCGCGACATTAGTGAATCCCTTCACGTCAAAACTGTGCCCAACAACTGGCCCCTTCGGGGGTGTCCTCCCTCCGGCAAATTTTCGAGGGCCGCATAGACGCGCCGTGCCCCAGGGCACCTTCTCTGCTGCTTCACAGCATTCACCTTGTCCGTGGCCTGGCTATGCTTGCGCAAACGCAGCCCAGGCTGCCTTCTCTGCCTTTGGCATTCACCTTGTCCCTGTTAGCTTACCTACTAAAATAAGCCTCCGCTCGGCTCAGTTGTAAACGGGCGATAAACCCAAGCAGTTCCGCGTTCTCCACGTCGAAGTCAAAACATTTTTAATGCACCAACATAATCGCGCTGCCGAGTGCGGCGGCGCAGGTGGCTTTTACGGTGGTGGCGGTGCGGGCGTTGTCGCAGCTGCCGCCGCAGGCGGTCATGGTGTCGATTAGGCCGTTTAGCTCGGCGCGTATGGTGTCCGGGTCGGGCTGGTTGGCGAGTGTGCTGCCGGTGATTTCGCCCGCGACCAGTGCGCCCAGTAAGGGCTCTATCACTTGGTTGCGGCCGCTGCTGTCAAAGGCGCTGGCGGCTTGGGCGCTGAAGTTAAAGCCCGGGAAAAATGCGGCGCGCAGGCTGGTGTCGTCCACCAGTGCGCTGCAGTAAGACACGGCCAATTGGGTAATCCCCATTTGCTGGGCGGCGAGAAAGCCGTCCAGTTGGCTGGCCACGGGCAGTTGCTGCTCGACCTTTTGATAGGTGGCCAATACCGCTTCGGTGTTGTGGCTGACGCCGGTCATGGCCGAGAGCGACTGGTTGATGGCGGCAAAGGTTTTGATGCCAATACTGGGCTGGTCGGCGATATCGGCCGGGGGTTGCGCCGCCGGCGGTTCGGCCTCTACCCGCACGGATTCGTGCTCGCCCAGGCGGTCGAAGGTTAAGAAGAAGGTGTCCAGCTCGGCGCCCTGCTCCAGGCCGATCACCGCACCCTGGCGGGATAAATCCTGCTTGCCATCCACATACGCGGCGGCGGTTATTTCGGTATCCAGCGCGGCGAATACCTGGCCGACGATGGCCTCGCGGCCGTTAATCCCAATGCGAATGCCCTCCAGCGCCACGGTGGGGATGGTTTCGTCCCCCAGACTGGCGAAGAAAGGGTCGCTAAACAGGTAGCTGTAGTCGTCAAACTGCTGCACTTGAAATACCACATAGGCCTGGCTGAGGCCCACCTGTTCGCTGACGTTAAACAGCAAAAAGTACTTTTGGCCCACACCCACGGCGTAGTTGGCGGCGACGGCCTCGGGGCTGAGGGCGCGGTTGTGAATGGCTAAAAAGCGCAAGCTGCCCAGCCACTGCCGGTCGGAGGAGACCTCATTGCCCACCACCAGCGCGTAGCTTGAGTCCCACTCGTTGAGGTTGCCGGGCTCGGTTGCATCCACATCGCCGGTAAACTCGCCGTTTACATAAATGCGGCGGCCGTTTACCGGGTCAAAGGTGATCACTGCGTGCTGCAGGCTAGCTTGTAAGCGCTCGTCCGCATCCGCCGTGGAGTGGGCGGGCATGCCGTTGCCATCGGTGGTGGAGCTGCGGTGGAAGAAGTCATAGTTGTACAGGGTTTGGCCCAGGGTAAAGTTGCGCACCTGTGTGCTGCCGGAGTAGCTGACGATGTGCGCCTCTTCCTGCGTGACATTGTCGGGAATCACCCAGGTCTCAATGCTGTATTCGCCCGTGGCGGTGATTAAATCGAACAGTTTGCGGCTGGTGGCGGTGGCGGCCTGGGCTTTGCCGTCGGTCAGGCGCAGCCCCCAGCTGGACATCCACTCCACGTCGCCCGATAGGGTTAAATCCGCCGCCGGCTCTACGCCGCTGGTGTCGTAGGCGATGCTGCCATCGCCCGCTTTAAATTCGTATTTGGCGATCAGGTCGCTCTCTACCCGGCCGCCGGAGCTGGCGATAATGCCGTCGCCCAGTTGCAGCGCTTTGCTGATGACTAGGTTGGGGTCTACCTCAGTGACCGGTAAGGTGGCGATAAAGTCGGTGATGGCCTGCGACATGGCGTTGGCGTCACTGGTGCAGTTGCCGCTCCAGCAGTTGTGGCTCTCCAGCGCTAGGCGCTGCACCAGGCGCGAGTCGGCCGGGCTGTCGAGGCGGATACGGCTGCGCGCGGCCTCATAGGCGACCTGAATATCGGCACTGCCTAAATAGGGTTGCTGTTGCAGTGGGGCGTTCTCGGCGTGGCAAGCGCTGCAATATTGGCTCAGCAGTGGGTAGACGGTGGTGCTAAACGCGCCGGGGTCACTGGTAAAGTTTTTACTGTCGGCCACCTCGCGCTCCTCGGGCGGGAGCAGAACAATTTCGTTGGTCAGGGTGCCGACGCTACTGGCCCAGCTGGTGATATAGCCTTCGATAATATCGGCGCAGGCGGTGGCGCTGTCCAGCCAGCAGTTGTGGCCGCCGCCGACTTTGCTCACCAGAGTCGAGAGTTGCGGTGTGCCCAGGTCTATCAGGGGCTCGGCAATGCGGTAGGCTTCGTTGATATCGTCGTTGCGCACAAAGCTCGGTTGCTGGCCGCCGGCGCCGTGGCACTCACCGCAGCGCTCGGGCGCGGCCAGATTGTCCCACACGTTGAGTTTAAACAGTTGTATATCGTCGGTTTGTGGCGGCGGGCCGTCGTACTCAATGCCTGTGTTGCCGCCGCTGCCGGTGTCCGGGTTGACGTTGGGGGTGGTGGGTGCGCCACTGTCTGAGCCACAGCCGGCTAGCAAGGCTGCGCCTACCAACAGAGCGGTTACTTTCAGTGGTGTGCAGCGCTTTTCGCGCTTTATGGCATTGTGGGGCGAGCGGTAACCGGCGCCGCTATCCGCCCAGTGAGAGAGGTAATTCGCTATTGTGTTCAGGTGTGATTTGATCGCCGCCATATTATTCACCCTTGCAGTAATCGGCGGTGTCGATAAACACCTGCTTTAAGTTGTACCCACTGGCCGCGAAATTGGCGGTGGCATTGGTTACCAGGGCGCGGTCGGCACTGTTGCCGGGCTGGCGCAGGCACACCTGATTGAATACCTTTTCTACCTGGCAGCTGGCAAAAGCACCGGAGTGGGCCAGCTCTTGCCCCAGGCTTTTTGCGCCTGTCCCCTCACCTGCCAGCGTTGGGTCCCAGGCCAAAATAGCGTTGGGGCCGCGGCGCCAATAATTGTCCCACTCATCGTTGGGTGTGACGTAGCCCGGGGCGAATGTGCCGGCGTTGATATGGTATTTGGCCTCTACCCGGGTGCCGGTGGCGGGGTCGGTTTCGCCCTCAAGGTTGTAGTGGATAGCGCCAAACTCGGCGTCCGGGTCTGTGTTCGGGTCGTATTCGTAGTCGTAATAGGCAAAAGCTTGCGCCATGGGGTCCATGCCGGTGTGGCAACCTATGCAGTTGTTGAGGAACACCCGGCTGTCGCCGCCGGGGCTGCGGCTGACATCTTGGCGGATGCGGTCGGGTATGCCTGTGGTGTCGTGCACTTGTTCCAGGTCGCGGCACAGGTGGTTGAGCAGCGTAAAGCGGAACATCGCGCGGTTGGTGCCGGCAACAAAAAAGGCCTTGGCGGCGGCGCGGCTGGTTATGACCCCGGCGGTGGCTTCGCTGGGCAGCGCGGTTAAGCTGGATTGGGTTTTCGCGCTCAGAGCGTCTACCAAGGCGACATCGGCGGTTTCCAACGCTTGGTAGTGTTCGTTATTGGCGCTGCTGTAGGGTGGCAGGCCGAGGTTGTCCGCGCCGGTGTACAGGACATCGTCGTACAACAGCGTGCGGAAGTCGCGCTCGTCGCGCACCAGCCCCATAACGGTGGCGGTGTAGTCGTTAAGAGGTGCAAACGGAGTAAGGTCGCGGTTAGTCCAGGGCGTGGCCATGGCTTTTAAGGTAGCGCGGTAGAAGCCGTCGTTGTCCATCGCCAGGCGCACCGCGGCGGCCACATCGTTATTGTCGATATGGTTGGTCATCTCCAGCAGTACGGCTTCGGTCGGCGGCACCCCGGCTACCCGGGAGTGTATTTGCAGGGCTTGTTCGCGCGCACCGGCCACTGCCTGCAGGCAGCACAGTGCCAGGCTCAGACACAGCGCCCGCTGTAAAAATCGTTGGGTGAGGGACATTCCCCGGCTCCACGGTGTATAGAATAGGTATTAGGGCACCTCTGAATAATAGAGTAATGCCTCTGCGAGACCTCAAGCCTAACCCGCACTCGTCGTTGCTACTTTTCGGAAGGTCTAGACATTCCCTCAAAGTAGCGCCTAGATTGCGAGTTGCGCTGTAAGCCAGAGGTACCACACTATTGTTCAGAGGTGCCCCTATTATAGGCGGATGCAGCGGGGAAACCTGAGTGTTCAAACCTGCTGCGGGTGTCTACCCATTCACAAATCCGCCAAATAGCCGCAGTTGTTGGCTCCGGTGGCGCTAGAATAGCGAACGTTTGATAACTTTACGCCGCCAGGAGAAGGCTCACCCATGACGAGGCTCCCACTGTATCGCCCCCGCGCTCGTCGCCTGCCGGATCGAGCCGCGCCTATTTTTGCCTCGGTATTGGCGGCGCTGACCATAACCGCTTGTGGCGGCGGAGGCGGGGGTGGCGTGTCCGGCGGCGGGCAGGCACCCGACCCGGTCGTGGTGGACTTGCCCATCGCCTACATCGAGCGCCCGCTACCGCGCGATGACGCCGGTGAGTTGCTGCCGCCCGACCCCTTTCGACGCGATGAGTTTAACCCCGGGGCGCAGCTGTTTATTAAAGAGCGGGCCACCGACGATGCGCTCACCACCAATATCAGTGCGCGCGCGTTTGCCGAGGGTGAGGTGGATGTCAAAGATCTGAGCGCCCACCCCGACGGCGATCGTCTGCTGTTTGCCATGCGCGCGCCGGAGGTTGAAGACCTCGATGAGGACGAACAGCCCAAGTGGAATATCTGGGAGTACAACCTGGAGCTGGATACACTGCGCCGGGTGATAGATTCCGACATCGTCGCCGAGCAAGCCGACGATATAAACCCGCGCTACCTGCCCGATGGGCGTATCGTTTTTGCCTCTACCCGCCAGGTGCGCAGCCGCGCTATTTTACTGGATGACGACAAAGCCCAATACGCCGCCGAGAGCGAGAGCGGCGATGGCCCGGCTTTTGTGCTGCACTCTATGAATGACGACGGTTCGGACATTCGCCAGCTGTCATACAACCAAAGTCACGAGTGGGACCCGCTGCTGCTGAACAGTGGCCGCCTGCTGTTTACCCGCGCCGACAACTACAACAATAACCGCGTCAGCTACTACACCGCCCGCCCCGACGGCACCGATCTGCGCTTGCACTACGGTTATAACACCCGCCTGGAGGATGAAACGCCCTGGCTATTTAACCCAGAACTCATGCCTGATGGCCGGTTGGTGGGTATTTACAAACCGCGCGAGAATTTGCTCGGTGGTGATATGCTCGCCATTAACCACAGCGACTATGTCGAAGACAACCGCTCGGTGGACTCACTCAATGAAGAGGATACCGAGGCCGATACCGCCGCGCTGGATATCTTAACGGTCTTGCCGGTAATGATTGACGGCAGTGTTTCGCGCCACGGTGAGTTTTCCGCGCTGGCGCCTCTGAACGATGGCACCAATCGCCTGTTGGTGAGCTGGAGCCAGTGCCGGTTAACCGAGCCCGCCGACCCGCAAGAAGCCGGTAGCACCGAGCGCTACCTGCCTTGTACGGAGGAGAATTTAGCCGTGGAGCCGGCCCTTGAGCCCGCGCCGCCGGTTTATGGACTTTGGTTGTACAACCTGGACGACAACCTGCAACAGCCGGTCATTGTGCCCCGCGAAGATGTCTACTACACCGATTTGATCACCCTGGAGCCGCGCGCCCCGGCGCCATATCTGGCGTCCGAGGTGGATGCCGATTTGGCCGAAGAGGGCCTGGGGGTGCTGCATATACGCAGTGTGTATGACATCGATGGTGAAGACAGCAGTGCTCAGGGCTTGAGTGCGCTGCGCGACCCGGCGCAAACCACTGCCGCCGAGCGCCCGGCGCGTTTTTTGCGCCTGGTCAAAGCGGTGTCTCTGCCGCCGGATGACATTCTCAACTTTCCCGGCAGCGCCTTTGGATTTAGCGGGGCGCAGCGGTTTAAAGAAATTTTAGGCTACGTCCCCATTGAGCCGGACGGTTCGGTCAAAACGCTGGTGCCGGCCGATGTTGCCTTTACCGTGTCGGTGGTGGATGCCAGCGGCCAGCGTATCTCCGATCGGCACGAGCACTGGTTGCAGGTGCGCCCGGGCGAAACTTTCCAGTGTAAAGGGTGCCATGAAGATGGCTCGCCCGTGCCACACGGCCGCGCTAATGCCGGGCCCGCGTCCATCAATACCGGGGCCGAAACCACCGGCCAGCCCTTCCCCAATACCGAGCCCGCCCTGTTTGCCGATATGGGTGAAACCATGGCCGAAGTCTACGCCCGCATTGCCGGTGTTCGCACGCCCAGTGTGGATATCGAGTTTACCGATGACTGGACCGACCCCTCCGTGCGCGCCAAAGACCCTGATATAAGCTATCGCTATGCGGATATCTACGCTGCGCCGGACCCCGCCAAGCTGCCCGCCACCGAGCTGTGCCAGCAACGCTGGAGTGCCGCCTGCCGCACAGTGATTCACTATCCGCAACATATTCAGCCCCTGTGGGATGAGCCGCGACTGGAACTGGCCGAGGATGGCAGCCTGTTGGCCGATAACACCTGTACCAGTTGTCACAATACCGTCGATACCGATGGCCTTGTACAGATTCCGGCGGGCCAGTTAGACTTAACCGCCAGCGAGAACAACACCCCGCATATCACCTCGTATCGCAAGTTGTTGGCAACGCACTTTGAGCAAGAGGTGGTCGAAGGGGTATTGCAGGACGTGCTGATCGAAAGCGGAGAGTTTGAGCGCGACGAAGAAGACGAGCTGATTCTCGACGCCGAGGGCAACCCAATTCCTATTTTGGTGCGTGTGCCTGTAAGCCGCTTAATGTCATCGGCCGGGGCGCGCTTTAGCGGCGGCTTTTTTAACCGCATGAACCGCTTTGATCAAGAAGACGCGACCTTTGACCATCGCGGCCTGCTCAATGCACACGAACAAAAACTGATTGCCGAGTGGTTGGATATCGGTGCTCAATACTATAACGATCCATTTGACGTGCCCGATTAATGCAAACAACTGGCAACACAATAACAGCCCTGGTGCTGGCCCTCGGCGCCTGTTTAGCGATGCCGGTGCAGGCGGGTTGGTTTGACCAGGCCGCGCCTTTAGTGGTGACCGTCGACAGAGCTTATATCGACGTTTACTCCGGCCCGGGGCGCGGTTATCCCATTTTTCATGCGCTGGAAAAAGGCGAGCAAATCACACTGCTTAAAAGCCGCACCCAGTGGATTAAAGTGCAAACTGAAAACGGCACCGAGGGTTGGGTAAAACGCGAAGCGATGCTGGCGACCTTAGACGCTACCGGCCAGACTCCCGATTTTTCCGACGCTTCGCGCGCCGACTCTGTGGCGGGCAGCTTTGAAGTGGGGGCGGGCTTTGGCGATTTTGGCGGCGCCGATTCCACAACCTTAACGCTCGGCTACCGCTTTACTCAGCACTTAACCATTGAGGCGCGTTATGCCCAGCAGGCGGGCAAGTTTTCCGACAGCGAAATTATCGCCGGCGGGCTGACCCATCAACCGTTTCCGGACTGGCGGGTATCGCCTTATATTGGTCTGGGTGCCGGGCGTATAAAAATTCACCCCAGCGCCACTTTGGTGGACACCGTCGATAGGGAAGACTCCGTACTGCAAGCGAGCCTGGGTACTTATGTGTATTTGTCGCGCCGTTTTTTTATGCGCCTGGATTACACCAACCACTACCTGCTCACCACCCGTGAGAACAACGATGAGGTAAACGAATGGCGAGTTGGATTCAACGTTTTCTTTTAGCCGGTTGCTGCCTGGCACCACTGGCAGCGAGCGGGCAAAGTGACGACCCGCTGGAGCCGATTGTGGGGGCGGATATCGAACGCCGCGCCATCAGTGAGGATATGCTCGATACCGAGAATTTTGAAATCGGCGTATACGGTGGCGTGTTGGGCATTGAAGATTTTGGCAGCAGCGCCGTGACCGGTGCCAATATCGCTTATCACATTACCGAAGATTTTTTTGTCGAGGCGATTTACGGCAGTAGCGACGCCAATAAAACCAGCTACGAATTATTGAGCGGTGCGGTGGAGTTATTGAGCGATGAGGAGCGCGAACTCACCTATTACGCTCTATCGCTGGGTTATAAAATGTTTCCGGGCCAAATATACCTGGGTGCGAATACGGCGTTTAATACGCACTTTTATATTACCGCCGGGGGCGGCAATACCGAGTTTGCCGGCAACCGTTACGCCAGCTACACCCTGGGGGCGGGTTACAAACTCTATTTAACCGATTGGTTCGCGCTGGATGTGGGTATGCGCGATCATATGTTTAGCCACGAGTTATTTGGCGAGTCGCGCAACACGAATAATTTTGAAGGCCGCTTGGGCCTGTCCGTGTATTTTTAGGAGTACGGAATGATTAAAACATTACGATCTTTAGCGTTTATTTGCAGTGTGTTTTGCACCGCACAGGTGGCGGCGAATGATGTCGCCCCCGACTTTACTTTAAAAAGTAACGGTGGTGAAAACCTGCGCTTGGAAGAGCAGCGAGGCAATGTGGTTATGCTCAACTTTTGGGCCACCTGGTGCGCACCCTGTCGCAAAGAGATGCCCGTGCTGGAGCAAATACATCAGCGCTACAGCGCCGCGGGGTTTGTACTCTGGGGGGTAAATGTGGAGCAAGACAGCGCCGCGGCCGCCGCCATGGCTAAAGATTTGGGGGTGAGCTTCCCCATTGTGTTTGACCCGGAAAGTAAAGCCAGCCAGGCCTACGGGATTGATGCGATGCCAACCACTATTTTGATCGACCGCGATGGCAATATTCGCTACAAACACCGCGGCCTGCCCAAAGGGTACGAAGAAAAATATCGCACCCAAGTGCGCGAGCTGTTGGCTGAATGATGCGTTGGGGTCGCGTTGGGCTGTTGGTGGCGCTAACGGTTTTCGTTGGCGCCTGCACGCCTTGGGTGAAACCCTATGAGCGCGCACACCTGGCCGATGAGATTATGAGCTTCGATCGCGACCCCATTGCCAATGGCTATTTGCACCATGTGTACGAGGCCCGCGAAGCGGCGCGCGGCGCCGATGGTGCCAGTGGAGGTGGCTGTGGCTGTAATTAATAGGTGGGGCGGAATGCAGAACGCGGAACGCAGAACGCTGGCCGCTCTAGTTGCAGCGCTACTATTGCTGACTTGCAGCTGGGTTAAAGCCGAGGTGTTGGCCCCCGATCGTTTGGATGTGATGTACCACAGTTACGACGGCGGCGGTGCCACCATTGATGGGCCGTCGGTTCTGGTGCGCAAAAATATCGGCAACAGTTTTGCCGTGTCAGCCAACTACTATGTGGATATGGTTTCCAGCGCCTCGATCGATGTGTTGGCTACGGCCAGTGAATACACCGAAGAGCGCACCGAATATTCGGTAGGCGCTGAGTATCTAAACGATCGCACGACTATTCGCGCCGGTTACACCAGCAGTGAAGAAAACGACTACAGTGCGCAAACCGGTAGCATTAATATCAGCCAAAGTTTTTTTGGTGACCTGACCACATTAACCCTGGGCGCGAGCTATGGTGAGGATGTGGTCGGCCAAAACGGCAACGACACCTTCGAAGAAGATGTGGCCCGTCGCCGCTACCAACTGAACTTAACGCAAATTCTAACCAAGTCGTTAATCGCTGCAATCAATGTTGAGTCCGCCGTGGATGAAGGGTTTTTAAATAATCCCTATCGCCAGGTGCGCTATCTCGATACCACAGCGGCTCAGGGCTTTAGTTACCAAAAAGAGCTCTACCCCGAAACACGAAATTCCGATGCCGCCGCCCTGCGCGCTATTTACTACTTGCCCTATCGCGCCAGTTTGCGCGCCGACTATCGCTGGTACCAGGACAGTTGGGGCATTGACGCCAGCAACTGGGCGCTGCGCTACACCCACCCGGTGGGTGAGCGCTGGTTGTTTGAATTAAAATACCGCAGCTATGAGCAAACCCAAGCGGATTTCTACGCGGACTTATTCCCCTATCGCGATGCACAAAACTTCCTCGCCCGCGATAAAGAGCTGAGCGAATACACCTCCGACACCATCGGTCTGGGTGTCACTTGGAATGTGCCGCAAAAGTGGCTCTGGGTTTTTGATAAGAGCACAGTGAATCTGTATTGGGATCACTTCCAGTTCGACTATCAAAACTTTCGCAATGTATTAACGGAACAGGCCAGTGTGGGCGAAGAGCCCATGTATAACTTCGACGCCAATGTTATTCGGTTGTATTTTTCGTTTTGGTATTAAGCCAATGCGTTCGGATTGAGTGTCGCCATGGATAAGTTGGCCCTGTGTTGTGGTTTTTTCCTGATTGCACCGCTGGCCGGTGCCGATACATTTGACCGGCAATTGGCGAGTGCGGCTGAAGAGCGCACACAACACGAGATTACCTACGATGGCTCTTACCGCGCGATTGGATACCCCAATGGCGATGTGCCAGAGCATATCGGTGTCTGTACCGATGTTGTGATTCGCGCTTACCGCACTCTGGGGGTGGATTTACAACAATTAGTGCACGAGGATATGCTTGCGCACTTTGACCTTTACCCGTCGCAGCGAATGTGGGGGCTGAGCAAAACCGATACGAATATTGACCATCGCCGGGTACCCAATCTGCAAACTTTTTTTGCCCGCCACGGCACCGAGCTTGCGCAAAGCAATACCGCAGCCGACTACCAAGCCGGTGATATTGTCAGTTGGATGTTGCCGGGCAACTTGCCCCATATTGGTATTGTTACCAATCAAATGTCCGCGCAGACAAATCGCCCGCTCATTGTGCATAATATCGGTGCCGGGCCGCGCCTTGAGGATGTGTTGTTTGCCTACCCTATAACCGGCCACTATCGTTACCGCCCCGATGTGCACATCGATTAATTGTCTTACTCGCCTTTGCATTAAAGGTTTTTTCATTAAAGCTGATTATTGTCCTCAGACCTCAGACCTCAGACCTCAGACCTCAGACCTCAGACCTCAGACCTTAGACCTTACTGCCGTATTCGCGAGTGCTGCCCTGGAATATGGATAAACTCGCCGGAGCGTTTACCGGTTTGGGTGTTTATATAGTGGCGGCTGTGACGAATGAGGGAAAAGTGCTCCCCCATAGGGGAAAATAGCACCAGTATTTCGTAGCAGGGGTCGAGCCGGGCGTAGCGGCATTGATGGCGATACTCTACGTAAAAACCGGGCTCTAGGGCGTTCGGTGGATCGAAATGCCAGCTGGCGCGGGGGTTAAAAAATCCCACTAGAGTGCCCGCCGCGCGCGCAAAACGCTCTTCGCCGGCCCGCCATTCGGTCAAGCTTTGGGCTTTTTTTAGGCGAGCGTGCAGCTGTTGGTAGGCGCGCTCGTAGTCGGCGTCGCGCATGGCGGTGCTAAAGGCTCGGTAGGCTTGATCGGCCCGGGCTTGCTCAGCTGCGCTAGGTTGATAGGTTGCGGCTTGTACACAGGCGCCGACAAGTAAGGTCAGCAGACCAATACCGGCTTTAAAAGCGCTGAACTGGGTGGGAGTGGGGAGAGTAAACAAGGTTGATATCCGACAGATAAAAGCGAGCCGATATGGTGAATAAAGACGCGGTTCGTGGCAAGGTCGCGTTTGGCAATTTATAGCCTTGGCAGAAAAAATTGCATTTTTTCACGTAAAAGCTGGTATTTATTTGCCAAATTGGCTATTTTTTAAACCCTGTCGACCGTGAAAAACTCGGGTATTTGTGTGATTCAGTCCGCCTCTTCTTACAATCTGTATGCGTTGCAAGGCGCAACGCTGCGCCCGACCGAGGCAGTGTCTGAGCCCGGGCGGGTCAATCCGGCCGAGCGCTCGAGCCGGCCGGTCAATCAGGTCGAATCGCCCCGGCGTGACAACAACGACAATCGGCGCTCGGTCGAGCGGCTGGATGAAGGCACTCAAACCGGGGAAGTCAGCCAGCTCGACCCTTTAATTGAGCTGTTTATTGAGCGCGCCGACCAAAACGGCCAAAACCGTGAACAGGCATCGCGTGATAACCAAGCCGGTGATTTTATTGCCGCCGCCGAACCGACAACTGTGGGCGCAGGGCCAAGTGGTTCTGGCGGTGCTTCAACTTTGGGTTTTAGCGATTTGCGTTCGGCGCTCAGTTTCTGGGAGTCGCTCAACCCTGAGCGCGAAGATACATCCAGCTTGCCCGCTCCCATTGCCGCGTATCGCGAGGTGCAATCGGGTCCCGCCCCCCGTTTAGGTTTATCTGCTTACGCTTAAACTTCTGTGTTGTCAGCCAGTGCCGGGGTCGATCCCATAGCCTCGTACACGCTGACCAGTGCCTGTAGGTAATTCAATTTGCTCGCGACTAACTCTTCTTTGGCGCTAAACCAGCTTTGTTGGGCGAGGAGCAAGTTTAAAAAATCCGTATCGCCAGCGTCAAAGCGGGCCTTGGCAATATCATACAGACTTTGATTGTTAGCGAATTTATCCTGCGCAATGTCTAATTGCTGTGATCTTAACCGCTGGGTTTCAAGCTGGTCGATGGTGTCGCGATAGGCGTCGGCTACGGTGTATTGGTAGCTGGCGTAATCGATATCGGCGTCTAGCTCGGCGATGCGTATTTGGGCACGGGTTTGTCCGCCGTCAAACAACAGTAGCGAAGCGGCTTCGCGAATACTGCCCGCCCATTCGCTGGCCCCATTCAGAATATCGTCAATACCCCAATTGAGACTCAAGCTAAGATCCGGCCAGCGCGCCGTTTTAGCCTGGTGAATCAAAGCCTCGTTTTCGGCCAGCGCTAAGGTGGCAATTTGAATATCGGGACGCTGTTGCAGCAGTTGTGCGCTTTGCACGGCGGCCACTTGAGGCAGAGTGAGTTCATCGAAGTCGGTGTTAAGTTCAGGTGTTTGCAAGTCTAAGCGCCCCAACATAATCGCCAGAGCGCGCCGGTTAATATTTAGCTCGCTCTCTAGGCCGACTAATTTAGTGCGCGCATTCAACACCAGATTTTTTTGTTGGCGCAACTCCAGGCCCGAGGTGCCGCCGGCGTTGTAGGTGAGTTCAAACAGCGCCAATAGCTTTTCACTGGCGGTCAGATTTTGCTGGGCAACTTGGCGCAGTGACTGAGTGCTGAGTGTGTCGAAGTAAGTGCGAATAAACTGCGCTTGCAGAGCAATTAAGCTGGCGCGGGCTTCCCAATTTGCCACTTGCAGTTGAGCCTCGCGCAGCTTGATGCCCGCGGCGCGCTCGCCCCAAAGATCCAGGGTGTAACTGGCGCTGATGTCAAAACTGTTGCTGCTGCCGGTGCGGCCGCTGTTATCAAAATTGTCGCTGTTGCTTAACCCGGCACTTGCGCTGGGCCAGTTGTCGGCCCGGCTGGCGCTGAGCACTTGTCGGGCCCGCTCTATGCGCAACTCGGCCATGTGTAAATCCAGGTTGTCCGTTTGCAATTGCTGCAAATAATGTTGCAGCTCGGCCGGTAAAAAGTCTTGCCAGGTGCTTTCGGTAAGCGGCGCGATCTCGGTACCAGTCAGTGCATTTTGATAGGCGGTGTGCGCTTGTGTCGTACTTTGCTGTGGCTCGGGGTTGAAGGCACAGGCGGTTAATATAAAACTGATAAGCCAAATTCGATACTGCATTTTTATTCCTCGGCCAGTGCGGTAATGGGGTTTAAGCGAGCCGCCTTGCGTGCGGGAATAAAACCAAACACCAAGCCTACGGCGATGGATGTGGCAAAGGCCAGTGCCGCCGGCAATAGGGTAAAGGTAATGGCGACGTCAAAACTGCGCACCACCAATGCGCCAGCAAAGCCGATGATAATACCCAGTACGCCTCCAAAAAAACACACTACTAACGCTTCAATATTAAACTGGCGCAAAATATCGGAAGGTTTGGCACCGGTGGCTATACGCAGGCCAATCTCGCGGCGGCGCTCCGAAACATTGACTAGCATAATATTCATGACCCCTATCCCACCGACAAACAAAGAGATGGCGGCAATGGAGCCGAGTAAAAGCGTTAATGTATCTTGCGCGGCGGTGACAGCTTGCACCAATGATTCGGTGGAACGCACCTGAACATCTTCGGCTTGATGGCGCTCTACCAATAATGTTTCGATGTCGGTTTCCAGCCGGGCGGCGGATTGGGTATCCGTGGCCTGAATGGTAATGCTGCTAAGGTGAGCGCGACCAAACATTTTTAATCGGGCCGTGGTCAATGGAATTAAAACTTCATCATCCATATCCTGCCCGGATGGGTCGGACCCTTTGGCTTTTAACAAGCCGATAATTTGATAGGGCGCGCTGTTGACCAGAACAAAACGTCCGATTGGGTTTTCGCCTGTATCAAACAAACTTTCCGCCACCGTAGCGCCCACCACCATCACTGAGGCGTAGTTGTCGATATCGTCTTGTTCGAAAAACACCCCCTGCGATAACTCCCAATCGCGCACGGTAAAGTAGCTTGGTGTGGTGCCGCGAATACGACCGGAGTAATCTTTATTGCCGTAGCGCAAAGTCGAGCGCGAGTTGCGCTCGGGGGCAACGGCTTTCACCCCGGGCAGCGCTTCAATGGCCTCGGCATCTTCGACGGTTAGAGTGGCAATGTTGCCGCTGTCGCGGCGCAGATTGCTGCCGCCGGGGCGCACGGAAATTAGATTAGTACCAATGGATTCGATGCGCTCGAGCACTTCGGCTTTACCGCCTTCGCCAATGGCAATCATCAGTACCACGCTGGCAACGCCGATTATAATACCCAGTAGGGTCAGGAGCGTGCGAAATAAATTTACCCGCAAAGAACCGAGCGCAATTCGCGCCGATTCAAACAGACTAATGCTGGGAAATACGCGCACTTTTTTGGGCGCAGCTGGCACCTCAGCGGATTGCGCGCTAGCACCGGTGTCATCGATCAGTTGCCCGTCTTTAAACGACACAACGCGCTCGGCGTGCTCGGCAATATGACGGTCGTGGGTAATCAGAATAATGGTCACGCCTTCGCGGTTAAGCGTTTGCAGTAAATCCAGTACCTGCTCGCCACTTTGGCTGTCGAGTGCGCCGGTGGGCTCATCGGCCAGAATAACCTCGGCACCGTTAATCAGTGCCCGGGCGATAGACACGCGTTGCTGTTGCCCGCCGGAAAGTTCGCTCGGTTTGTGATGGGCGCGCTCACCCATGCCGAGTTTTTGCAAAAGTTGTCCGGCGCGTTCGCGGCGGCTCGCACGGTCTTGGCCTTTGTAAATGCCCGGCATAGCAACGTTATCGAGGGCAGTGATATTGGCCAACAATTGATAGCGTTGGAAAACAAAACCAAAAGTGTTTAAACGCAGTGCCGAGAGTTCATCGGCATTGAGTTCGGCCACATTGATGCCGTCTACCTCGTAAGTGCCGCTTGAGGGTTGATCCAGACAGCCGAGAATATTCATCAGCGTCGATTTACCCGAGCCGGACTGGCCCATAATGGCGACAAACTCACCGCGCTCGATGGTGAGCGATACATCTTTTAGAGCGTCTACCCGGGTTTCACCCAATTGATAATAGCGGCCAATACCCGACAACTTGATCAGTGCATTAGAAGCCACCGCGACGACCTCCACCACCACCGCCACCACCGGGCGGTGGTCCACCCATGGTGTTACCGGCGCGACGGTCAATGTTTGACGTTGCGCTTGAGTCGGGGTTGCGAATACCGGCCACCACTTTGTCGCCCTCACTGAGCCCGGAGGTTACGGCGACTTGGGTGCGTGTGCGCATGCCCAGTTTAACGGCCACCCGTTCGCTGCCCTCGGCGGTTTGTTTGATCACACTCGGTCCCTTGGGGCCGCGGCGCAGTGCGCCGGTGGGAATGGTCAGTACATCCTCGGCTTGCGCTTCAATAAAGAATACCTGCGCGGTCATGGAATCCATTAAACGCGAACCTTTGTTTTCGATATCGATTAACACTTGGTAGAGCACGACATCGTTAACCACTTCCGGCGTGGGCAATACCTGGCGCACGGTGGAGTACCAGCGTTTATCGGGTGCGCCCAGGGTGGAAAAATAAACGGGCATGCCCGCATAAATTTGAGTGACATCGGCTTCAGACACTTCAGTGCGCAGTGTGAGTACCGACAAGTCGGCAATTTTCATGATCAGTGGTGCGCTTTGATTAGCGTTGAGTGTTTGCCCTTCACGCACGGCAATAGAGACAACAGTGCCGTCCATGGGGGCGTAAATTTTGGCGTAGTTAAGCGTGGCTTTGTCGCCATCAAGCGATGCGCTATCGGCTTTAATTTGTGCCTGCATAGCGCGAATATCTGCCGTTAATCCTTTTACGTCGGTTTCGCTAGCGGTTAAGGTATCTTGGCTAATAGCGTTTTGGGCAAACAGGTTGCGGTTGCGCTCTAAGCGCTCTTCGGCCAAGTGTTGTTCGGCGTAGAGTTTTTCTAACTGCGCGCGTTTATTTTCCAGGCTGGCTTCGGCGCTCATGACATTAGTTTCAAAGACTGTGGCGTCAATCTCGGCCAGCAGTTGGCCACGCTTAACCACATCGCCCACATCCACCGCCAAACTCTCGAGCTGGCCTGACACCTGCGCGCCGACTTCAACATAGTCTTTTGGCTCCAATGAGCCGCTGGCGGCGATAACGTTTTCGATTGAACCGCGCTCGACCGTGTGCCAAATATATTCTGGGTTGTCGCTGTTACGGGTAAAGTAGTGAACAAGTAACAGTGTCAATAATGCGATAACGACGACGACTGATACCTGCACTAATGTGCGTTTATTTCTGAATAATTTCATTTGTCGTTTAACCTGAGTAAGACTGCGCGTATTGTAAGGACAAACCGCCGGTTATGTGCGCCTGAGAGGGCATTTATACATTATTTTACTTCCCGCTTAAGTAGTGTAAGAGCCGGCAATAAGGGTTTACCTTAGTTTACGTAGCGCAACTTCAGGCAACATAACGCAACTTACAATAGGGTTTTCTTTTTTGAGGTTGGGCTATGTGGATTAAGCGGATATTAGCGGCGGCTGTGGGTGCGGCTTTGTTGAGTGCAGCAGGTTGCTCCAGTGGTCCCGAGCGCAAAGCGCCGGTGTTAGAGCAGCGGCTTCACACCAGTATTACCGAGAACGGCTCAAAGATGTTTATGTTCCAAATGGTGCGCGCCTCGGGTGGTGATTCGAGCCGTGCCGGTGGCCGCCCCTCGGGCGGTCGGTCTGGTGGGCCGCCGGGTGGCGGCGGTGGGCGCGGCGGCGACCGGGGCGATAAACGCGGTGATAAGGGCGCCGAGGAGTCGGGCAAAATGCTGGCCGAGGCACACGAGGCTCTGCTGGTTCAGCTTGAGCAGACAGGTTTTTGTCGCGAGGGCTACATGACCTTGGAAGAGTCCGCCAAGCGAGGCCAGCTGGCCATTCGGGGCGAGTGTAATGAAGCGGCGACCGAGGCCGATCGCGAGACTTTTATGCAAGCACCCGAGCCACAGTTTAAGGATTTACTGCAGCCGGCACCCACTCAGTAATCGGTTCGCTGGCTATTTTGTTGCCAGCGGGAAAAAGGCCGCTCGGATTGACTGAGATCCACGTGGTGAAAAGGGATGGTGCGATCGGCGCCGTCCTTTTTTATTTGCCGGTAAATAAACGAATCGTCAAACCCGGCCGCCGCCGCTTGTTTGTGATCGGCGGCAAAGTAAACCGCAGTTGGGCGCGCCCAGTAGATGGCACCCAGGCACATGGGGCAGGGCTCACAGCTGGAGTAAATAATGCAGTCGGTCAGTTGGTGGCTCTGCAAAGTTTGGCAGGCGGCGCGAATGGCGTTGACCTCGGCGTGGGCGGTTGGGTCTAGGCCTGTGGTCACTGTATTGCAAGCGCGGGCAATGACGGTATTGTTTTTGACTACCAGCGCTGCAAAGGGGCCACCGCCGCTGGCGGCGGAGTCACTGGCAAGCTGTAGACATTCTTGCAAAAACTGGGTGTGGGGGCAGTTCATAGTGCTTTTACATTAGCCGATAAGGCGTGACAGTTGTTCGGATTTGGCCGCATCGTTATCAATAAAGCGCAGTACAGCTTTGACCACCCGGCTGGTGGGGATGGACTCGGCAGCTTGCAGGCTGTGCACATAAGCGTTGAGCTGCACGTGTTCGGCCACCCCTTCTTGCCCGATGTCGACCACAACTTGATCAAATAAGTTGGGCAGGCCGTTATCGCGGGCGAGGGCGGCACTGAGAGTTTGCAGGTTTAAATCGCGAATCACGCAGGCGACCGCTGGCTTGTTATTATCGAAGCGAATCTGCGCTTTGAATTTTTTGCGTGGGCTGGCTTTTTCGGGTGTTTCACTTGCCCCGCCGCCGGTGAGTACATCCACCGAGCCGAAGGCGTGCCCTTGGTTGCCCTGCACCTGGCCGCCTTTACCGGGTAACTTGGGTAGTTTGCCGATTTTTTTCAGCTGTTTAAAAACTTTGCGGATAAGCTCATCGGGGGTAAACGGCTTGGAAATATAGTCGTTGACTCCGGCCTCAACGGCCTTGACCACGTGGGCGCGGTCACCGCGGCTGGAGATCATAATAAACGGGGTGGCTTGATAGCGCTCGTCGTTGCGCAGGCTGCGCAGTAGCTCTTCACCGCTGAGGTTGGGCATCTCCCAGTCAGACAGTATCAGGTCCATGGTTTGACCCTTGGCCGCAGCCAGGGCGCGGCTGCCGTCGGCGGCCTCAAAAATTTCTACGCCGGGTATGCGTTCGCGCAGGTTTTTTTTCACCATGTCGCGGATGAAGCCGGCGTCATCCGCCACAAGAATGCGTAAAGCCATGCCTGGCCCTCTGTAAGTAACGACTACCTTCTAGGATAGCCGATTTTGGCGCCCAAGGTGGGGGTTTAGTCCTGGCGGCGAGTAAATACCCAGTCGCGCTGGGAGGACAGCTCGGGGTCAAAGGCGTAACCATCCATATCAAAGGCTTTTATTTGCTCGGCATCCTTAATGCGGTTGGCGATGATATAAGCGCTCATCATGCCGCGGGCTTTTTTGGCAAAAAAGCTAATGATTTTGTACTGACCGTTTTTCCAGTCTTTGAATACCGGGGTAATAATGTCGGCGTCCAGCTGTTTGGGCTTAACGGCCTTAAAGTACTCGTTGGAGGCCAGATTAATCAAGGTGTGGCTGTTTTGCTCTGCCAACTGTTGATTGAGGGCCTGGGTGAGCGACTCGCCCCAAAATTGGTATAAGTTGTCACCGCGCGCATTGCGAAACTTGGTGCCCATTTCCAGCCGGTAGGGTTGGATTAAATCGAGCGGGCGCAACAGTCCGTACAGGCCACTCAAGATGCGCAGGTGCTTTTGGGCAAAATCGAAATCGCGCGCCTTAAACGCCTCGGCATTGAGGCCGGTGTAGACGTCGCCCTGAAAAGCCAAAACGGCTTGTTTGGCGTTTTTCGCGGTAAACGGTGTCTTAAAGGCCTGAAAACGGTCGAAGTTGAGCAGGCCGAGCTTGTCGCTGATGCTCATCAGACCGGAAATATCGGCCGGTGATAATTCGCGCAGCTCCTTGATTAGGGCGCGCGAGTCTTTCAGAAAGTCCGGGGTGGAGGACTTATCGGTGACCGCAGGGGTCTCAAAATCCAGCGTTTTGGCTGGGGAAATGACCATTAACACGTGTAGTTACTCCGGTTGTAAGATTGCCTGCCACCAGTTCAGCGGTGTTACGCCATCGGCGGGGTCGTAGACATTGCCGTATTGCCACATGGCGTCATCGCCGGAAATCGGGTTGAAGACTTCCTCGATGTTATTGAAACCACAGCTAACGTGTATGCTGTATATCAACATGCGCGGGGTTTCAAAATCCAATTCGCCCCCCAATTTGGCTACCGGGCCGTTGAGGCGGTCGGCCAGGGTGCTGGCATCGTTTTTTGTGAACACGCGTACACTTAGATTGCCACTGTGTTTTACAATTTCAAATTCGCGCTTGCCGGTGTCGGCTTTGATGACATCGCCGCTGGCCAAACCCTTGACGAAAGCCGGTGAGCGCACCAACTGTAGGGTATTATCGGGCAACGCTTTGACGGGCAGGCGCTCTACCATGGGCTGGCCGTCGGGTTTAAGACCGGCGAAGAGCTCAATTGCTTGCAGTGATTCCATGTAACCTCTGTATCGGTAAAATACGGCATTATAAAGACTTTGCGCCTCAGGCACAGGTTATACCAACCAAAGGAGAGAGTTGTGAAATTGGTTCGATCAATAGTATCCATAGTATTACTGGCCGGGCTGGCCACTGCGTGCAGTGTGAACCCGGTGACGGGTGAGCAAGAACTGTCACTGATGTCGCCTGCGCAAGAGGTGGCCATTGGCGCGCAGCAATATGGCCCGAGCCAGCAGTCGCAAGGTGGACGCTATGTGGTGGACCCCGACCTGAACGTGTATATCAACCGGGTCGGCCAAAAATTGGCCGCGGTCAGTGATCGCCCCGACCTGCCCTACGAATTTGTGGTGCTCAACAATGGTGTGCCCAATGCCTGGGCGCTGCCCGGCGGCAAAATAGCGATTAACCGCGGATTGCTGGTACTGCTTGAAGATGAGGCGCAACTGGCGGCTGTGCTGGGCCACGAGATCGTCCACGCGGCGGCCCGCCACAGTGCTCAGCAACAAACCCGCGGCACCTTGCTCAATGTCGGCCTGGTGGCGGCCGGGGCCGCTCTGTCATCCCAGGGGGAGCAAACTGCAGGTTTGGCTATGGGCGCATTGGGTGTTGGCGCGCAGGCCTGGCAGGCGCAGTACGGCCAGGGCCAGGAGTTAGAGTCGGATAAGTACGGTATTAAATATATGGTAGCGGCCGGTTATGACCCCCAGGGAGCCGTGGAGCTGCAACAAGCCTTTGTTAAATTAAGCGAAGGGCGCCAGTCCGGCTGGTTGGAGAGTTTCTTTGCCAGCCACCCGCCCTCCCAAACCCGGGTGGACCGCAACCGTGAAATGGTCGCTCAATACACCGGTGGGGACCGCAATCGCGCCGCCTACCAGCGCGCGATTGCTCAGCTTAAAGAAGATGCCGGGGCTTATGATAATTATCAGCAGGCACTGCAAGCTGCCGGAGATGATCGAGCCCGGGCGTATCAGTTGCTGGATAAGGCCGTTAAGCAGCAACCGAATGAGACGCTGTTTTGGGAGCTTAAGGGGCGATTACACGCCGCCGATGAGGACTTTAGTCAGTCAGCCGCCGCACTCGATCGGGCGGTTGCAGCCAACCCGGAGTTTTTCCGCCCTTATATTTACCGCGCCCTAGCCTTTGATCAGCTGAAAAAGACCGACAATGCCGCCCGCGACCTAGAAAAGAGTATGGCGCTGCTGCCCACCCAAATAGCGGCTTACTATTTGGGTGAGTATGCCCTCGCGGATGGACAACAACAGCAAGCGTTAGAGTATTTTCAAATGGCGGCCCAGGGCGGTGGTGAATTGGGGCAAAAAGCCCAATCGCGACTGCAACAAATGCAGCAAGCTACTCAGTAGATACTCACTAAGGCGCCCGCTATACTGGGCGCCTTACAATAACAAATTGGCAACTCATGGCGTCTTCTTCTCCGGCAGAAAAACCTGCCCTTATACCCGTTTATTTGCGATGGCTCGATCAGTTTACGGAGTGGACCGGGCGCGGCGTTGCCTGGCTCACCTTAGTGATGGTGGTGGTGACCTGTCTGGTGGTGATTGTCCGCCGATTTTTGGGGTTGGGCTCGGCCGGGCTACAGGAGTCGGTGGTTTATATGCACGCCGCGGTGTTTTTGTTGGGTGCCGGCTTTGCCCTAAAGCACGCCGAGCAGGTCAGGGTCGATATCTTCTACCGCAAAATGAGTGCGCGCGGCCGAGCCTGGGTGGATGCCCTGGGTAGCTTGGTGTTTTCAATGCCCCTTTGTGTGTTTGTCGCCGCCATCAGTTGGCGCTATGTGCGCAGCTCGTGGTTGATTGCTGAGGTGTCCACTGATGCCGGCGGCTTGCCCTTGGTCTATGGCCTGAAAAGTTTAATTGTACTGTTCGCGGTCAGCTTGTTCCTGGCCGTCTTGGCTGAGCTTATTCGCGCCGTTTTGGTACTGCTACAGGCGCATACCCATGATTGAGTATTTACCGCTGGTTATGTTTTTAGTGGTTTGTCTGGCGCTAATGCTGGGCTACCCGGTAGCGTTTACCTTAGCCGGTGTTGCCCTGTTATTTGCCGGCAGCGGTATTATTGCCGGCGTGTTTGACCCGGCGCTACTGCTGACCTTTCCCGGCCGCCTGTTCGGCATTATGAGTAATTACACGCTTGTGGCGGTGCCGCTGTTTGTATTTATGGGCGTGATGCTGGAAAAATCGCGCTTAGCGCAGGAGCTGCTCAGCAATATGGCCAAGGTGTGCGGCGGATTGCCCGGCGGTCTTGGCTTGTCGGTGATTGTGGTCGGTGCCCTATTGGCGGCCAGTACCGGCATTGTGGGGGCAACGGTGGTCACCATGGGCCTGATGTCGCTGCCCACCATGTTAAAGCATGGTTATCAGCCGGCACTGGCAACCGGGACTATCTGCGCAACCGGCACTCTGGGGCAGATAATCCCGCCCTCCATTGCGCTGGTACTCTTGGGCGATGTGCTGTCCAGTGCCTATCAACAGGCCCAGCTGAAATTGGGGGTGATAAATTTACAGACGGTCTCGGTGGGGGATTTGTTTGTGGGTGCCATCGTGCCGGGCCTGCTGCTGGTGATCATGTATATGGTCTATTTGTTGATTGTGGCAAAAGTAAGGCCCGCTAGCGCACCCTCGGTGCGCGAACCGGAAGGCGCCGAAAACATTAGCCGCGGGCGGCTGTTATTGTCGTTGGTGCCAGTGTTGGTACTTATTACCCTGGTGCTGGGCTCGATTATTCTCGGTATTGCCACCCCGACGGAGGCTGCCGGTGTCGGGGCGCTGGGGGCTTTAATACTGGCGGCGGTCAAGCGTCAGCTGGACTTACCGCGTCTGCGCGAGGTGATGCGTGCCACCACCCGCGTCAGCGCCATGATTTTTACTATCCTGATTGGCGCCTCCTTGTTTTCGCTGGTGTTTCGCGGCTTTGGCGGGGAGGAGTTGGTTCACCATCTCTTCGAACAATTACCCGGAGGGGTATTTGGCGCGATGGTGGTGGTGATGCTGGTGATTTTTTTACTGGGCTTTATCCTCGATTTTATTGAAATTACTTTTGTCGTTGTGCCCATTGTGGGGCCGGTTCTTTTGGCAATGGGGGTGGATCCGGTCTGGCTTGGCATTATGATTGCCATCAATTTGCAGACATCGTTCCTGACACCGCCATTTGGCTTTGCGCTGTTCTATTTGCGGGGGGTTACGCCCGATTCGGTGCCAACCTCTGCCATTTATCGGGGCGTTGCGCCCTATATTGGTTTGCAATTGCTGCTGTTGCTTGTTTTAGCGCTGTGGCCGCAACTGGTCACATGGGCTTAAACAATTAAATGTACTCTTGGCACACTGACAATTTGTCCGGAGAGATGTCCAATCAATGTAAACTGCCTCGGTAAGGTTCGGGGCCAAAACTTAATAAGGTAAAGCTCATGTCTATGCACGGTAGTCTGGATGAAGACCCGACGCCACGCGGAGTGCTGACTCTGCAAACCCTCTCAATGCCGGCTGACACCAACCCTTATGGGGATATTTTCGGTGGTTGGTTGATGTCACAAATGGACATTGGCGGTGCAATACTCGCGCAAAATATTGCCCGGGGCCGTGTGACCACCGTGGCGGTGGGCAGCATGGTGTTTTTGCGCCCGGTGCCGGTGGGCGCCACTGTCAGTGTTTACGCCGAAGAGGTCGAGGTGGGTCGCTCCTCGATTCGTATTATGATCGAGGTGTGGATTAAAGATCATCGCAACGGTGAGGTGGCGAAGGTCACGGAAGGTGAATATGTCTATGTGGCGATCGATGATAACGGGCGCACCCGGTCGGTAGAGCCTTAAGTGGTTACTCGCTAGCGCCCTCTCAGCTTGGGCGCTCTCGCCTACTGACATTTTAGGTCAATTCGTTAGACTCACCTCACAATTCTTAACCCGTCTTTTGTATTTTAGTTTGTTAACTTAACCATTATGGTAGAACTGAATCGAGTAAGGGCCGTCTAAGTAACAGCACATGCCCGATGTAAGGATAGGTTTGTAGAGTGACTTTTGGCTTTACGGCAACAGGAAGATAGCAATGATAAAAGACCAGCCCCAAGGATATGGTTTAGTAACCATTGTGTTGCACTGGGTTAGCGCCGGCAGCATTATTTTTTTGTTCGCACTGGGGTTGTACATGACAAGCTTGGGTTACTACGACGAGTGGTATCACAAGGGGCCTGATGTACACGTCAGTGTCGGTTTAATTTTGTTTGTGTTGATGTCGGTGCGACTATTGTGGCGATTACTGAGTCGCTCACCTAACCCATTACCAGAGCATACTCGCCTGATACGGCTCGCTTCGAGCGCGGTTAAAGTGGTTTTGTATGCCTTGGTGTTTACTGTTATGGCGACGGGTTATTTAATTACCACGGCTGAAGGTTCAGCCCCCGAGATCTTTGGCTGGGTGAGTTTTCCTGTGTTGCTGGAGTTAGAGCCTGGTAATGTGGATTTGGCCGGCACTGTCCACTGGCTTTTAGCTTGGGCGATTATTGTCTTTGCCAGCTTACATGCACTGGCCGCATTGGGGCATCATTTTGTTTTAAAGGACGATACTTTAAAGCGTATTGTCCGACCGGTAAAAAATCAATGAATCAAAGGAGAGGATAATGAAATCACTCAATACTGTATTAAAAGGATCAGCGGCCGGAGTTGCACTTGCCACCGCCTTGCTGTCGACACAGGCGTTTGCCGCCGATTATGTAATTGACACCAAAGGTGCCCACGCCTCGATCAATTTTAAAATTCCTCATTTGGGTTACAGCTTACTGCTGGGCCGCTTTAACGATTTTAGTGGTGATTTTACTTACGATGCTGAAGATGTGGCGGCGAGTAAAATCTCGGTCACTATCGATACCACCAGTATCGACAGTAATCATGCGGAGCGCGATAAGCACTTGCGCAGCAATGATTTTCTGGCGGTGGAAGAGTTTCCCGAGGCGACTTTTGTCAGCACTAAAGTGGTGGATGTTGACGATGAAGAGTTCGATTTGGTGGGCGACTTAACCCTGCGCGGTGTCACCAAAGAAATCACCATTGAGGTGGAAAAGGTCGGCGAAGGTAAAGACCCCTGGGGTGGCTATCGGGTCGGCTTTGAAGGTGAAACTGAAATTCGCCTGCAAGATTTTGGCATTGAAAAAGACCTGGGGCCAGCCTCACAGGTAGTCGAGCTTGAGCTGCATATTGAAGGTATTCGAAAGTAGTCGTTTTTACGGCTGATAACTAAAAAGCCGGCGTTTTAGCCGGTTTTTTTTTAGAGCCAGCCTTTTTGTTTGGCAATACGTGCCGCGTCGATACGGTTAGTGGCATTTAATTTTGCAATAGCTTCGGACAGATAGTTGCGCACAGTGCCCTCAGATAAAAAAAGTGCAGTGGCTATGTCGGCAGTTGATTTACCTTTGGCTGCCAGCTGTAGGGCCTTTCTTTCTTTATTGGATAATGGATCATTATCCCCGAGTGCGGCAATCGCAAGCTCCGGGTCTATCACTTTTTTACCCTTCATAACGGCTCGAATAGCCGCGGCCAATTCTTCGGACGGGGAATCTTTCAGTAAAAATCCTTCGACACCGGCCGCTAAGGCACGTTTTATATAGCCGGAACGGCCAAAGGTCGTGACGATGACAGTTTTTAGACTCGGGTGAAGCTGTCGACACTGCTCAATAAGTTCAATGCCGCTCATTTGCGGCATTTCAATATCGGTTAGTAGCAGGTCTACGCTGTGCTTATGTAATTGCGCGAGCGCCTCTTTGCCATTGCTGGCTTCAGAGACTACCCGTATATCACCTTCCATTTGCAGCAAGGCGCGTAGCGCACCGCGTACCAGAGTCTGATCTTCCGCTAATACAATGTTAATCATGGGGCGACACCGGTAGGTTAGTGTGGATAGTAAAGCCGTCGGTAGTGATAATTTTCATTGTACCTCCTAACGCCTGTACTCGCTCTGACATGCCGGTAAGTCCATAACCTTTTTGGATGGAGCCTTGAGGTTGCCCGTTATCTTGTACCACTACAGAGAGTGATTTTTTAGTACTCGTCAGTGATATGTTAACTTTATTTCCGGAGCTGTGGCGAACAATATTAGTAACACACTCTGTTATCATCAATATAACGGCGGCCTCAATCTTGGTGTCTGTGCTTGCAGCTTTATTGGCTATGTTGACATCAAAGCCTGCAGCGATTAGCTTTTCTTGTAGATTGTCGAGTTGATAGGGCAGGCCTTTTGTTCGGTAGCCGGTGATCACCTGACGAACCTCGCTTAATGCTTCGCTAGCAATGTTAGCCACCTGATCAATTTCGTTGAGTGCTTGGTTAAGTTGTCCTTTATCGCCCAGCTTTTTCGCAAGCTGAGATTTTAGCGCAATGCTTGATAAGGTGTGACCCAAGGTATCGTGTAAGTCCCGTGCAATGCGTTCGCGCTCGGCTATTTGTATTAATTGCTGCTTTTCGGCTGTATTTTTCGCTTCGCGGTATTCTTGTTGATTAATGGATTGTACATAAAGCCCCAAAAAGCTTAGAGAAATGCTGGGAATCAAGCTTGGGAAAATATAATAGGCTACCCATAGGTCGTAAATATAAGCAGAGAAGAAAAGTCCGGCACATACTAATAAAAGCGCTACTATTGCTTTTGCCCGGGACAGATAAAAACCCGCGAAAAAAGTTGTGTAGCCAAAAATTACGCCAGCCGATGGGTTAACGCCGGAGGCCATAATGCCGAGTGCCAGCATACACACAAGCATTATCAGAACCTGATTCTTAGGGCAGCGGGTTAAACGAATATATGCGCCGGTAAAACAGCCGTAAAATAAAAGAGACGCTAACACAAACTGTGTGGTTAACGGTATGCTAAAAAAAGAGAAAAAATAAAACGCACTGAACATATACGATATCCAGCTCCAGGGGCTTGATATCGTATAAACAGATTTGAAATCATCTTGTTGTGAGTGGTTCATAGGTATCCTTAGCGGAGCTCCCGCTGGTGCTGGGAGCGAAGCCGGTGGCTTTAAAAGTTGATGTTTACTAGGTATTTTGCCCAGCCATTTTCGGGGTTCAGTGCCAGCGCCGACTGAAAGTGCTCAAGAGCGTGCCGCTGATTACCTAAGTCAAGATACGTTAGGCCCAGCCATATATGGGCTTCGCCGTGGCCCCAATAAACACCAGAGTTAACATCATGGTTATAATTTTCCAGAGCGTCTTGTAGGAATTTTTTTGCCGCTTCTTTACTGCCGCCATAAGCGGTGGGGGTATGGTATTGCAGTATACCTTGAACAAGATGTACGCGTGGGTTGTCAGGGGCCAGGCTCGCAGCCTTTGTCAACGCAGCGTAAGATTGTTGAGCGTAGGCGGCCGCGTCGACCGTTTGGTCCAATGAAATCGTATAACTGTATGCATAGGCCAGTAAGGTCAGTGCTTCATCGTCGTCGGGCTGTTTTTTCGTATGGGCTTCCAACTTGGTAATCAACCCCTGAACTATCTCTAAGGCCTTATCGGCCTGTTGGTGAGTACTATAAGCTACGCTTAATCGGAATTGCGCCAGAAACTGTTCATAATCTTGATGGTGATTGGCCAGTGCTGTCAGCTTTTGTGTCTGACCGTTCATATACGCGCGCTCGATGGCATCAATATCACTTTGTGCTGACTGACATACGCCGCTGCTGAGGGCACAGGCTGTCACAAGAGCTAGGGTGACTTTTCTGAATGAGTGCATAGGTGTCTCCTTAATTGAGCTGACCATTGCGAGATTGCTTTGGCCTCTGCACGTCATCAGTATCTCTAACGGCGCGCCTCAGTGTAATTGAGGCTTGTCATAAGATGCAGTGACAATTGTCAGGGTGTTACCCTTAAGTTTTAGGTGTTTAGGTGGGAGTAGTGATGAAGAGTGTAAGCTGAGGTATTCTCTACTGACGAGCTGGCCGCTTATACTGACGGTAACGTTTATTTATTCATCCGGCCAGAGCCCGCTGTCGGGGGCGCCTAGCGCAGGCCGATATTCGAGTGTGTGATCAAAATGAAAAGTGACTTTAAAGAGGCTCTATTGCCAGGAGTTGTCCATGCCTTGCCTGACGATGTATGTCGTGCATTAAAGCAGTCTTTGATTTGTGTCGAGCAGTGGCAAAGTCTGACGCCGCTCGGGCGCAATGAGTGGATATGCTGGGTCGAAGACGCTAAAAAATCGGTGACGCGCGAGAAGCGAATCGCCCGCTTATTGAGTGATTTAGCGGCGGGTAAACGCCGGCCCTGTTGTTGGCCGGGGTGTTCACACCGGCCTAAAAATAAATAATGCCCGTTACTCGGGGGCAGTATTGCGCCGCACTTGATAAAACGTTTCTTCCGAGACTTTATGCCACTGCCCCGCCTTAGTTAAAAAGTCTTGGTAGGATTGATAAACCTTGGCAAACATAGGGTCGGCGGCGGCCTGTTCCTGAAAGACCTCTTCGGTCATTTGTCGCAACTCTTGTAACACCTCATCGGGGAAGCGTTTTAACTCTATGCCGTGATTGTTAATTAAGCTTTGCAAGGCGGCGTTGTTGGTGGCGGTGTAATGATCGAGCATGTCGGCGCTGGCGGCGCGAATGGCGTTGGCGACGATAGCCTGTAAATCTGCAGGCAGAGAATTGTAGGCGTCTTTATTGATGATTAGCTCCATCATCGACCCCGGCTCGTGCCAGCCGGGGTAATAGTAATACTGTGCAATTTCGTGAAAACCAAACGCCATGTCGTTGGCCGGGCCGACCCATTCGGCGGCGTCGATAACACCGGTTTGCAGAGCGGTGTAAAGTTCGCCACCGGGAATATTGACACTGGTACCCCCAGCGCGGTTAAACACCTCACCGGCGAGCCCGGGAATGCGCATTTTTAACCCGCTTAAATCGTCAAGGGTATTGATTTCTTTGTTGAACCAGCCACCCATTTGAATGCCTGTGCTGCCGGCGGGAAAGGGGATTAAGTTAAAGGGTGCATACACTTCGCGCCATAGCTCCATCCCGCCTCCGTGGTAGAGCCAGGCGTTCATCTCTTGCGCGTTCATACCAAAGGGCACGGTGGTAAAGAATTGCGTGGCGGGGGATTTACCGCGCCAATAATAGGCACCGGAGTGGCCCATCTCGACACTGCCCGATGACACCGCATCGAACACGCCCATGGCGGGTACAATTTCACCCGCGCCGTGAACGTGGATCGTCAAGCGGCCGTTACTCATTTCATTGACTAAGCGGGCAAAGGTTTCAGCACCTGTGCCTAAGCCTGGAAAGTTTTTGGGCCAAGTTGTGACCATACGCCAGCGGTAGCTTGATTGGTGTTGGCTTTGCTCTTGAGTGTTGGTGCCCACCGTCGAGCCTGACTTGCTCATGACCAGTGCGGCGAACAGCAGTACCGATAGGGCGACTAAGCCGAGAATAATAAGAGGTGTGTAATTAAATGTGCGCGATTGAGTCATGTTTTATTGTTCTGGGTGGCTATTTAGGCAATGTTAGCATGATGAACGCAGAACGCAGAAC
>NZ_JAUOQM010000040.1:42964-66806 GCF_030547685.1 Gilvimarinus sp. 2_MG-2023
AGAACGCAGAACGCAGAACGGGTGCGACCATGGATGGTGCCCCGTACCCCGCTAAACAGCTTCTAATTTGGCGTACTGCATTACCAGCCATTTAGTGCCTTCGGTATCAAAATTAATTTGTACCCGCGTGCTGGGGCCAGAGCCTTCAAAGTGGATAATGGTGCCCTCGCCGAATTTTTTATGCTCCACACGTTGACCTAATTTAAAACCGGTATCTGAGCCCGAGTCGCTTAAGCGCAGGCCCGCCTTGGCACCGCGCGATGGGTTGCGCGACCCCTGTGGCTGCAAACGTGCCGGTCGGCTGATGGTGCTTTTAATGCGAACTTCATCGAGGTGTTCATTGGGTATTTCTTTAACAAAGCGCGATACGCTGTTAAACGTCTCACCACCGTACAAGCGGCGCGTTTCGGCGTAACAGATATACAGCTTTTGCATAGCGCGGGTTATACCCACGTAGGCCAGGCGGCGCTCTTCTTCCAATCGGTCCGGGTCTTCGATGGACATTTTGTGGGGGAATAAATTCTCCTCTGCGCCCGCCATAAACACCAGCGGAAACTCCAGCCCTTTGGCCGAGTGCAGCGTCATCAGTTGTACGGCGTCTTCAAACTCATCAGCCTGTGCCTCGCCGGCATCCAGCGCGGCGGTGTCGAGAAATTGCTGCAGATCGGATTCGTCTTCGTCCTCGGCATCGAACGCAGCGCAAGCCGTGACCAGCTCTTCCAAGTTCTCCGCGCGGGCCTGGCCTTTTTCGCCTTTTTCTTTCTTGTGAAATTCGTACAGGCCTGTGGTGTCGAGCACCGATTGGGCGAGCTGATCCAGTGTCAGGTCGTCGCTTTTGTCGGTTAAGGTTTCGACTAAGCTGATAAAACCTTGTAGAGCATTGGCGGCGCGCGCGCTGAGCATCTTGTTGTGCAGAATCTGCTCGGAGGCTTGCCACAAAGAACAGCCGTGCTCGAGGGCAAAGGCGCGTATATCGTCCAGTGTTTTGGCGCCGATTCCGCGCGTAGGAGTGTTGATTACCCGCTCAAAGGCCGGGTCGTCGTTATGGCTGGCGGCAAGGCGCATATAGGCCAGGGCATTTTTAATTTCCAGCCGGTCGTAGAAGCGCTGGCCGCCGTATATACGGTAGGGGATACCTTCGCGCAGCAGGGCTTCTTCCAGCACGCGCGATTGCGCGTTGGAGCGATAGAGAATGGCGCAGCTGTTTTTGCTGTTGCCTTTTGCCGTCCAGTCGTTAATGCGCTCGACAATAAAGCGGGCTTCGTCTTGCTCGTTAAAGGCCGCGTAGAGTGAGATAGGATCCCCGTCTTCCCCCTCGGTCCAGAGGGTTTTGCCCAAGCGGCCTTGGTTGTTGGCAATCACCGCGTTAGCGGCGTTAAGGATATGGCCGGTAGAGCGGTAGTTTTGCTCGAGTCGAATTACCTGTGTTTGTGGATATTCATCTTCAAAGCGGCGAATATTTTCGATTTTGGCGCCGCGCCAGCCATAAATGGACTGGTCGTCGTCGCCCACCGCGGTTACAAAACAAGCCTCGCCCGCCAACACGCGCAGCCAGGCGTACTGCACCGAGTTGGTGTCCTGAAACTCGTCCACCAAAATAAAGGGAAAGCGGCCTTGATAGTGGCTGAGCAGTGAGGGGTTGTTGAGCCATAGCTCGTGGGCGCGCAGCAGTAGCTCGGCAAAATCGACCAAGCCGCCGCGCTCGCAATCGGCCTCGTAGGCGCGGTATACCGCCGCCATGGTACGGACAAACGGGTCGGCCGACTCCTGAATATGTTTGGCGCGCAGGCCCTCGTCTTTTTGGCCGTTGATAAACCACTGTGCCTGGCGCGGTGGCCAGCGCTCGGCATCTAGCCCGAGGTTTTGGTACACGCGTTTGATCAGGCGTAGTTGGTCGTCGCTGTCGAGAATCTGAAAGTTTTGCGGCAGCTTGGCGTCTTTCCAGTGGGCTTTGAGCAATCGGTGGGCGAGGCCGTGAAAGGTGCCCACCCACATGCTGCGGGTATTGATGGGGGTACCCGCGTCGCGAAATAACTCGTCCAAACGGCCACGCATTTCCCGCGCGGCCTTATTGGTAAAAGTGACCGCCAAAATGCTGTAGGGCGATACGCCCTGCGTTTGCACCAGCCAGGCGATGCGGTGTACCAATACCCGGGTTTTACCACTGCCGGCACCGGCGAGAATTAACTGATTGCCGGGATCGGCCGTAACGGCTTGATGTTGGGCTTGGTTTAATTGATCGACGAGTTCTGACGCTGGCATGGAATAGTTTATTTCTGGCTAGTGGCTGATGTAACAAAGCATAACATTTTACTGTAAATTTACCCAGTATCGAGGTCGGTTTGGGCTGGTATTGTGAGGGTCGGCTGTGGAATACTAACCGTGAAGCGCCACGTTCAGGCGCCGCCGCAGCAGACAAGAAGGATAATATGGAAGTACTGACACACCTGCGTTTAATGGCAGGCTACAATCTCAGAATGAATCGTCAGGTGTACGCCGGTGCCGCCAGCCTGAGCGATGAGCAACTGAACAAGCCGCTCGGGGCCTATTTCGGCTCTGTGCTCGGTACGTTAAATCACATTATGGTGGGAGATCTATTGTGGCTGCATCGCTTTCGTCGCCACAGTGAGGCATACCTCAGCCTGCAGGCGCTGAAAGAGCTACCACAGCCAACCACACTGGATACAGTCATTTATGATCGCTTCGGCGCCTTAGGGGCCGCTCGATCGATTGTCGATGAAGCAATTCTGACCTGGGTGAGCGAAGAGCTGAAACCGGCCGAACTCAGTCAGTTGCTGTCTTATCAAAACGCCAAGGGCGAAGCGGCGACACGAGATTTTGGTGAACTGATTTGCAATTTATTTAATCATCAAACCCATCATCGCGGTCAAGTCAGCACACTATTGAGCCAATTGGGCGTGGATATCGGCCCCACGGATTTTTTACTGGATATTCCCCAGCAGTAAGTTCGGGGAATTTCGTGCTTAATTGGGGCTTTTTACCCAGCCGTTTGTCGAACTTTACGACACGGCTTAATTGACTCGGAACCTGGGCTTGACTCCTGACCGCAAGCCCCCATTATGGGGCTTGATAAGCAATGTTCCCCCTTTTCGAAACGCGAGTTATTATGTCTGAGGTTTATATAATTCAGAATCAGGATCAGCTGTTTTTGAGCAAGCAGCGAGCCTGGGTGGATGGTCGTGAAGCGGCAAGCTTATACCGCACACCGCATCGCGATGAGGCGGTTAACGAAAAATTTGAAGTCAATTCTAAAGATTACAGTCAGCGGGTAACCTTGGTGACCTGCACCTTAAACGATCGCGGTGTCCCTATGATTGACCCCGCTATACTGCCGGCACCTATTCCAAAGGAAGATGAATCGCTGGCGCTTGATTTGCCCGCGAGCGATAGCACCCCTACTGCGCCGGAGCAAACTGCTCCGTCCAGTGCCAACGCTGGCTAACGAGGATCACCACTTTGTCACAATTAGACGCGCACCTGGCTGCTTTTGCAGCACCCGCTGCCAATAGCACCTTGCGCGGCGTTTTGCGCGGCCTGGAAAAAGAGAGTTTGCGAGTTACCCCCGAGGGAACCTTGGCGCAAACCGGCCACCCGGAGGCTTTGGGGGCGGCGTTTGCCCACCCGCACATCACCACCGACTACTCCGAAGCGCTGTTAGAGTTTATTACTCAGCCGCACCCGCGCATTGCCGATGCGTTAAAAGAACTCGATGACGTGCAGCGCTTTACTTATGCGCATATAAAAGACGAGTTGTTGTGGCCGGGCAGTATGCCCTGTGCCTTGGGTGGCGATAACTCCATTCCGGTGGCCCGCTACGGCACATCTAATAGCGGCAAAATGAAAACTGTTTATCGTCTGGGACTAGGCCACCGCTACGGCCGTGCCATGCAAACCATTGCCGGGGTGCACTACAACTTCTCTATGCCTGACGACTTTTGGCGCGAGTTGGCACGAATGGAAGGCTCGACCGAGTCCCTGCAAAGTTTTAAAACCGATAAATATTTTGCCCTGATTCGCAATTTCCGACGCTACTTTTGGCTACTGCTCTATTTGTTTGGTGCCGCACCGGCGGTGTGTCGAAGTTTTGTGCGCGACCGGGAGCATCAGCTGGAACCATTGGGCCGGGATGACCACACTTTACACCTACCTTATGCTACCTCGCTACGCATGGGGGATTTGGGGTATCAGAGTGCGGCGCAGCATTCTTTGGTGGTTTGCTACAACAAGCTCGACAACTATTTACAGACCTTGTGCAGCGCGATTACCCAACCTCATCCCGAATACCAGGCGATTGGTGTACGCGATTCGCAAAACCAGTACCAGCAGTTGAATGCCAGCTTGCTGCAAATCGAAAATGAGTTTTACAGTACCATTCGCCCCAAGCGCACCGCCGGCGCCGGTGAGACGGCCTTGCAGGCGCTGCGCCTAGGGGGAGTCGAGTATGTTGAAGTGCGCTGTGTCGATTTAAACCCCTACGAGCCTTTGGGTGTTAGCAGTGAACAGCTGCATTATTTGGATGCATTCTTATTGTTCTGTCTGTTGCAAGACAGCCCAGAGACCGGTATCGACGAGTACAAAGATTTACAGGAAAATCAAAAGCGTATTGTCGGCGCCGGCAGAACCCCGGAACTGACATTGAAGCAGGGGGGCGAAGAGCGCGACTTGCTGGATTGGGCGCAAGAGCTACAAGCCGGTATTGGTGCCTGTGCCGACTTATTGGATGCAGCCTGTGACACTACAGGCTATCGACAAGCCTACGAAAATCAGGCGCAAAAGTTAAGCGGGTCAAAGCCAACCCCAGCGGCTCAAATGTTGGCACAAATGCAAACCGAACAAAAAACCTACTACGGTTTAATGCTGGAGTTGGCCGGGCGGCACAAAACGTACTACGCGGAGAGGCCATTAACCGCTACGGACAGTGCAGCGTTTAGCCAAATGGCAAGTGACTCTTTCCGGCGCCAGGCGCAGACTGAAGCGGCCGATGATCAAACTTTTGAAGCGTATCTGGCCGCGTACTACGGACAATACCGCGATTGCGAAGGGTGTGGCGGTGACGGAACCCTGGCTACTTCTGCACAATCAGGTTGTTGAAGTAAACTTCCAGCACTTCGGCGGCATTTTGCTCCGCCTCCAGTAGGGCGATAATCTCCTTTTTGGCGGTTTGGCGCAGCCTTTCCACCCCATCGGTGGTGGTGATGGATTCCTCACTTTGACGCGATAACAACATTACGATTGTATTGCGAATAAGCGGCATATGGTGGCGCACCGCTGAGGCGGTATGAACGTCGTGCACCCGCAGCGAGAGTTCAGTTTTAAGATACTTTAAGCGCCCCGCCCCGCCGTAATTAACGACAAAAGGTGGTTCCATGGGGATATAAATGGAGCCCTCAACGACATCTTCTTCGCTGCCTTCTTGCGCCCATACCAAGGGACAGAACAAAAGGGCCAAAAAGATGGTTAGCGCGCGCCAGTGCTTCAATGTCATAATATTTTCCCGTTCTAATAAGCCTGCCAGCATAACCTGCCGAAACCCTATCGCATAGTCGCTATCGGCCAATACAGCGCTGCCTTAACCGTTGCGCCGTGTTAATATAGCGGACAATGTAGTTCTAATAACCCCCAGGGGACATCGTATGCTGGAAAACTGCCAAGACGCCAAACAACGCTGGGGCGGCGTCAGTCAAATTATTGATCGCTGGCTCGCTGAACGCCAACAAATGTTGGTTAAGTATTGTGCTGTATCTGATACGCAAAAAAATGATGACGACAGCCGTGGACCCAAGCTGCGTGCTATGTGTGAAATTATGGTGGACTACGTTTCCGCCGGTCACTTTGAAGTCTATGACCAATTGTTAAAAGAAGGTCAGGACTTTGGTGATGATCAGGCCCTAAAACAAGGTGCCGAACTGTTTAAAAAAGTGGATGCTACCACCGAAGAAGTCCTCGATTTTAACGATAAGTATCAGGAAACCGATGATTTGACTGCCCTGGATGCCGACCTCTCCCGTTTAGGCGAAGTGCTGGAGTCGCGGTTTACTTCTGAAGATCAGATGATTGCGGTATTGCACGACGCTCATAAAGATATGGTGTAAAGCCAATAAACCCGGCCCTAGGTCGGGTGCTGCGTCTACAGCAAGTGCTACACTTGTGGTCAAACACACAGGTGTAAGGGCGACATGAAAAAATTCTTTACTGCGTTAACTCTTATTCCCCCGCTGCTGCTCACGGCTTGCTCTCCCGTTCCCGAACCGTCCGATGCGCTAGAAGTCGCCGCTCGCACTGTGCAAAGTGGCGCTCTGTCGCGCGATGGCAACTGGGCGGTCATCGGCTCGGTGTACCACGGTGGCGGTTATTGGCACCTACCTGGGGCCGAGCGCCTGTTCAATTGGAACCACTCCGATGCCCTAGGCACCTTAATGCTCGCTGCAGATATATCCCCCGACGGCGGTTGGGCCGCTACGGTGGATGAGCAATCGCTGGTGTTGTGGAGTACCGAAACCGGCAGTAGTCGAGGGTTTTGGCGCCTGGCTGCCGGGGTGAACGATTTGGCCCTCGGCCGCCATGGCAATGTGGCCCTGTTGGGTATGGTGGATGGACGCGCCGCTTTCTATAACGTGCGCGGCGGTGGTGTTTATCAGAGCTTTGAGCATCAAGGTGAAGTCAACTCGGTGGCGGTAAATGACGACTTATCGCTCGCTTTAACCGGCGGTGAAGACTTCGCCGCCCGCCTGTGGGATTCGCAAACCGGGGAGCTTATTTTTGAAAAAATCTACCGCGAACCTGTGCAGCGGGTAGCGCTGACGGCCGATGGCAGCCGAGCTTTTGTGGCGGCCCAATACGACCGGGTGGAAATCATAGATGTGGCCAGCCAGAGGGTTCTCTGGCAGTTACCTTTGAGCAAAGAGAAAATGCTGCGCGGATTAAGCGTTACCGTCGCCCGCTTTTCGCAAGACGGCCAATATTTATTGACCGGCCGGCCCGACGGCCGTGTGCAGTTGTGGGATATCGATGGGCAAGAAGAGGTGTACACCTGGCAATTGCCAAAACGTAAAGCTTGGCAGCCGACCGCTAATGCGGTGATGGATTTAAGCTTTACCGAACACGGTGATCAGTACAAGGCCATTGGCAGCAATGGATTTGTGTATACACTCAGTTACTGAGCATGTAATGGGCGGGGTGGTTTTGGGGAGCAATGTCCGCCCAGTCGAAACCGGGCGGACATTGCATTCAGCGTTCAGCCGAATGCTTGTGGGCCAATTACTCGGCGGCCGCTTCAGTTTCTTCGGCTTCTTCTGGCGCTTCAGCCGCTTCCACTTCAATCAGCTCAACATCGAATACCAGAGTCGCGTTGGGTGGAATGCTACCTGGGTTACCGCCGGGGCCATAGGCCAGGTCGGACGGGATATAAAACTGGTACTTAGAACCGGTTTCCATCAACTGTAAACCTTCGGTCCAGCCTGGGATCACTTGGTTCAGAGCAAAAGAGGTGGTTTTTTCGCGCTCGTAAGAACTGTCGAAAACAGTGCCATCAATCAGGCGGCCTTCGTAGTGAACGGTCACGGTGTCCATAGGGCCGGGCTTGATGCCGTCACCCTGCTCCAGTACTTTATACTGTAAGCCACTCTCGGTTAGCTCAACACCTTCTTTGGAGGCGTTGTCAGATAAAAATGTTTCGCCTTCTTGCTTGTGCTTATCGGCCAGCTCTTTTTGACGCTGTTGTTGCAGCTCCATTTGTTGCTCCTGGAATTGCTGCATAACCTCTTGCATCTCTTCGCGGCTGAGCATGGGCTCAACGTCATCGCGCACATCGGTTAAGGCTTTGTTAAAAGCGTCTACTTCAATGGGTACGTCGCGGTTTTTAAAGTTAGAGGCTATATTAAGAGCCGCAATGTAGTTAACTTTTTGCTCGATGGTGTCGAGAGTGACCTCTTTAGTGGCTTCAGAGTCGCCCTGGTTGCAACCAGCCAACACCGCGGCGGAACACAGCACGCCAGTCATCAGTAAACGCTTGTTCATCATAGAAAACCCATATAGTTGTCGTGTATTGAACCACCAAATCCACATATGATGGCCGATCGGTATATCCGACCTTGTTATTACCGCTCGGTTGCGAGTTATTGCATAAGCCGGCGGCCTGTTGTGCAGCGCCTATAGTAACGCAACTGAGCAACAGTTTGGGTACCTTGGGCCGGGATTGATAAATAGCACCACCATCGGCCTTCGAGATAAAGGGTTATATGGGTCTGGTTGGGTTAACTTCAAGGCTTGGGGCTATCTGGATGTGGTCACAGTATCAAGCTGGGCGAATAGGTATTATTGACCATGAAAAGCATGGTTGAGGCGTACACTTTTATCAGTGATGAGTTTACAATAAACCTCACGAACTACTCTGACCGATTTATCTTTCATCTCACAAATTAGAAGGGTTTTTACAATGGCTGCCAAAAGGAAAACTGCTTTGTCGGTTGCGCAATTGGAAAAAGAGATTGCCTCGGTACAAAATCAGATTGCTCGCGAGCGTAGTAAGCAGCTGAGCGCTGCGGAAAAAGCGCAGGTGGCAAGCAAGAAAAAACTCGATGCCGGTAAGAAAAAGCTGGCCACATTAAAAGCAAAAAAATCGGCTGCCGCCAAGGCAAAGCCCACGGCAGCGGCCAAAACACGGCTGGCCAAGGCGACTGCCGCTCTCAATGCGCAGCAAAAATTGGTGACGACCCTTACCGCTGAGTTCAGCGCCGCTAAGCAGGCGCTTGCCGATGCAAAGCAGGCACAACAATATGCCCAGCAACTGGCAAAACTGGAAGCAAAAGAGCTAAAAGCGTTAGCCGCCAAACAAAAGCGAGCTGAGCAAAAAGCTAAGGCTAAACGCACTGCGCGGAAAAAAGCCTCTCCGGGCTCCGCTTCTAAAGCAGCGCCGGCGGTTAAAGCTCCGCCCGCAAAAAAAGCCGCACCAAAGAAAGTCGCTAGTAAATCGGTAGCGGCTAAAAAGCCAGTTAAAAAATCTGTAAAAAAACCGGCAGTGACACCAGCGCCTCAACCTGATCCGGTCAGCCCCTCTACCGTATCTGCCCCGGCTGAGACAAAGAAAAAGGTTGAAGTTGAAACCGGTGTGATCGCGCCCAATCCATTGCCCAATCATATGGGTGCTCATATGATAGAGCCCACCGATGCCGACAAGCCCAAACCGACGCCGGTACCCGACAGCCCGGCCGTGCCTAAAAGTGGCAGTTTATTTGACGAATAAACACGCGTTGGCACAAAAAAAGCCCTGTATTGCAGGGCTTTTTTATGTCTGTTTAGCCGCTTGGTGTAAGGCGTGTAGTGCCCGCTGGCATAGGTCCGGTTGGCTGCTAAGCCGCAAAAGGTAATCCATAGCGGCCTGACCTTTGGTGTCGCAAGGGCGAGGCCCCTGACGCGATAACTCCTGCAATTGGCGCAATAGATGTTGTTCGGTGCGCAGTTCACAGTCTTTGATGTCTGCGCGCAATGTTTTTTCCGGCTCGCTTAAGCAAAGGGATGCTTTCATCCAGGCCCTGGCCGAGCGCAGCGGCGTAATCACTTGCTCTTGCCAGTGTGTCGCCAGCTCTAGCCCCGCCTGCAGAGTTTGCTCATCGATACCGCTCTGGGCATCGCACCACACCAGCCACAGTAAAAGCGGCACATTCACATCATAAGTTTGCTGCAACTCAAGACACAGGGGCTCTATACCTGGCTGGCGGTAGAGCGTCGTGGCAAATTGCCAAATATCTGTGTAAGGTTCGCACATATTTTCACGGAGCCCTATGGCTGCGGTGTTGGGGGCGATTTGCCCATCAGTTTAACAGGCATTTAAATTCCATGATTGCATTAGAAGGCGTGAGCTTACAGCGGGGCAGTAAATTTCTGCTGGAAGAGGTCGATTTATCCATTTTTCCCGGGCAAAAACTGGGTATTATCGGCGCTAATGGCAGCGGTAAATCGTCGCTCTTTAAACTGTTGTTAAAGCAATTGCAGGTGGATGCCGGCCGGTTGGATATTCCCGTTCAGTGGCGGCTGTCGCACATGGCGCAAGAGGTGACTGATGTAGAGCGCAGTGCTTTAGACTATATTCTCGACGGCGATAAAGCCCTGCGCAGCTTGGAGCAGGCCATCGCTAACGCTGGTGATGACGGCGAGAAACTGGCCCACTTATACGGCGAATTAGAACACTTAGATGGCTATACCGCGGCTTCGCGCGCGGCTCAGTTGTTGGACGGTTTAGGCTTTGCTAATAGTGATCATGCGCGGCCGGTGACGGATTTTTCGGGTGGCTGGCGTATTCGGCTTAACTTGGCCCAAGCGCTGATGAGCCCATCGGATTTATTGTTATTGGATGAGCCCACCAACCACTTGGATTTAGATGCCACGCTGTGGCTGGAGGGGTGGCTGCAGGCGTACTCCGGCACCCTTTTGATTATCTCCCACGACCGTGACTTTCTCGACAATGTCGTTGGTCGCATTGTCAGTATTGAGTCCGGAAAATTGGTCGCCTACAGCGGCAACTATTCGGCCTATGAAAAGCAGCGCGCCGAGCGCCTGGCGCAACAGCAGGCAGCTTTTGTCAAACAGCAGGAAAAAGTTGAGCATTTAGAGAGCTATATTCGCCGCTTTCGGGCCAAAGCAACCAAAGCCAAGCAGGCGCAGAGCCGGATCAAACAGTTAGAACGTATGGAGGCGATTGCCCCGGCTCATGTCGACTCGCCCTTTACTTTTACCTTTCCCGCTCACGATAAAGTTTCTGATCCGTTACTGGTGCTGAACAAAGTGGATGTCGGTTATGCCGATAAAAAAATATTGGCAGACGTGAATATTAATATTGCCCCCGGCCAGCGCGTGGGCTTATTAGGGCCGAACGGGGCGGGTAAATCGAGCTTAATTAAAACCATTGCCGGTTTGTTGTCGCCCATGACAGGTGATCGGGTCACCGGGGAGCATTTTCGTCTGGGTTATTTTGCCCAACACCAACTGGAGGCACTCGACTTACAGGCCAGTGCGGCCTTGCATATTCAAAGAATAAGTCCCAAGGCGAGCGAGCAGCAGATACGTAACTTTTTGGGTGGCTTCGATTTTCAGGGCGATCGCGCTTTTGAGACTATCAATCACTTCTCGGGCGGGGAGAAGGCCCGCTTGGCTCTGGCGTTGATTGCCTGGCAAACCCCGAATGTGCTTTTACTGGACGAACCGACCAACCACTTGGACTTAGAAATGCGCCAGGCGCTTACCATGGCGCTGCAAGATTATCCGGGAGCGGTCATTGTGGTGTCGCACGATCGACATTTACTGCGCAATACAATTGATGAGTGGTTATTGGTCGCAGACGGTAAGGTAAAGGAATTTGATGGCACGCTAGAGGAGTACCACCACTGGCTAATTGATTACAAACGCAAACAAGCACCGGCGAGTAAAGGGTCAGACAAACCGGTAAACAAGGTTAAAAGCCAAGCGACTAACGCCCAGCGAGAACAGAAAAAAACCCTGATCAAGTCCCTTAAAAAGCAAGAGTCACAGGTGGATAAGTTCACCGCCGAGGTGGCTAAAGTTGAAGCGCAATTAGCCGACACATCGCTTTACGAGGACGCACAAAAAGAACGATTACAGCCGCTTTTGCAAGCCCAAGCCGATGCCCAGCAGAACCTGGCCTCCGCAGAAGAGGCGTGGTTGCAGATACAAGAAGAGTTGGATCTTCTCAGCGACGATTGATCTCGATTCACCTGACCCCGGCTAAGCATAGAAGGCCCGCCGCGGCGTCAAAAGTCCCCTATACTGAAATAATTGGATTTGGGTCCGGTAGCGAGCCGGACTTGTAAAGAATCGCAGAGGAAGAAAATATGCGCTGGATAACCGAGAGTGTGCAAACACGCCTGATGGTGGTGGTTGGGATTGGTCTAATGGGGTTGTTGGTGGCGGCCGAAGTGGCTATTTCGATGCTAAATAAGCAAATTGACAGTTACAACCAGCTGGTTGATGTCAATATTGCGCAAGAGCGTCAGATTAATAGCATGAATTTTCAGTTTAAAGTTCAGGTACAAGAGTGGAAAAATGTTCTTATCCGCGGTTCTGACTCAGCTCAGCTCGATAAATACTGGGGTCGATTTGCAGACTACCATCATGCGATTCAAACCCAAGGAGCCAACTTATTGCGCCAGCTAGACGCGGGGCAGAGCGCGCGTTTAACGCGCGAATTTCTTTCCGCCCATGAAAAAGCTTTTGGCCAGTACGAACGTGGGTTCGATGCTTTTGTGGCCTCGGGCTACAACCATCAAGCGGGGGATCAGGCTGTTTCCGGTATAGACCGTGAGCCCAGCAGGTTGTTACAGGAGGCCGCCGATCTTATTAAAGCCGATGTAGAGGCTACTGCCGAGCAGGTTCAGGCGTTAAGTGCTCGGGTCGCTTTTTGGGCGCAGATTGCGACTTTTGCGGTAGCCTTGATAGCCATGGCCGTGCTCTGGTGGCTGTTAGCCTCCAGCTTGATTAAACCCCTACGGGCTGTCATGCAGCATATCGGTGTTATGTCGGGAGGCGACTTTTCCCAAGACTTTCAGCTACGGCGCTCCGACGAGTTGGGCCAGTTAGGGGATAATTTGGCGCAAATGCAACGCGAAATTCGGGGAGTTGTTGCCTCGGTTAAAGATACCTCACATCAGTTGGGAGAGGCGTCGGCCGATATTAACCAAACCGCCAGCGATATTGCCCGTCATATCAGTGAGACGGAACACTCTACCGACCAGGTGGCCGCCGCGGTGAATGAAATGTCTTCCACCGTGCAAGAAGTGGCCAGCAATGCCGCCGGCGCGGCCGAGGCTGCTGGCAGTGCCGATGACAATGCTAAAAGCGGTATAAGCGTGATGGAAAACACTGTCACCTCCATCAATGAGTTGGCCGCACAGGTGGAGGATGTCAGCCAGTCGATGGCGCAGCTGGAGGCCGAGAGCGACCGTATTGGGCATGTTTTGGGTGTGATTAAAGGCATTGCCGAGCAAACCAACTTGCTCGCTCTTAACGCCGCTATTGAAGCTGCCCGGGCCGGTGAGCAGGGCCGAGGCTTTGCTGTAGTCGCCGATGAAGTTCGCGCCTTGGCGCAGCGCACGCAAGAGTCGACCGCGGAGATTCAACAAATTATTGAGGCGGTGCAAAGTGGTGCCTCCGGTGCGGCTCAGGCGATGGAAATAAGCCGTGATAAAACCCAACAAACGGTGGGTTTAATGGACGAGACCGGCACTGCCATTCGCGCTATCTCAGAGGCGATTTCCAGTATTTTGGACATGAACACGCAAATTGCAACCGCGGCCGAAGAGCAGAGCTACGCCTCGGAAGAAATTAATAAAAATGTTACCCACGTGGTCACCATGGTGCAAAACGCGCATAACAGTGCCCAGCAATCCACGGCAACGGCCAATGAGTTAGACGCAACAGCGCAAAAACTGGGCAAACAGATCGCCCACTTTACGGTGTAAAGGCGAGTGTCAGTCGGGGGCGCCTACTAGGGCTAACCCGTCACTCAGCATCAGAAATTACCACGTTATTCGAATTATTCGCCATAAAGCTCATAAAAGGGGTGAAGTGAGGCCGGTGTGCGAAAAGGAAAGGTAATACTGAGTCCCTCCGTGCCGCAGTTTGCGGGCAAGAAGCACGGAGAGCTCAGTATTTAAGCTGTCGGCCAGTGAGCGGATAAGTTTAGGTTTTCTTTTCCCGGTAACCCGCCCTGGCGTTTATCGTTGCTACTTTCCTTTTTTAATCGCCTGTTGTAGCAGTGCGCCCATGCTGCCTACGGCGGCTTGGGGCTGGCGTTCTTTGCGGTTGTGCTTCTGCGCCGAGGGCGCGCGTCTCGAGCGCTGGGGCTCACCGCCGGTTTTCTCGCCGGGGGTATCGTCCAGGCGCATAGATAAGCCAATGCGCTTGCGATCGACATCCACTTCCATCACTTTCGCTTTGACGATATCGCCGGCTTTGACCACCTCGCGCGGGTCTTTAACGAAGGTGTTGGACAGCGCCGAGATATGCACTAAGCCGTCCTGATGCACGCCGATGTCAACAAAAGCCCCGAAGTTGGTGACATTGGTGATGGTGCCTTCCAAAATCATACCGGGCTCTAAGTCCTTAATGGTGTCTACGCCATCTTTGAATTCCGCGGTGCGGAACTCGGGGCGGGGGTCGCGCCCGGGTTTATCCAGCTCGCGCAGAATATCGGTAATGGTGGGTACACCGAATTGCTCGGTCACATATTGTTGCGGCTTAATGCTGGATAAAAAGGCCGAATCGCCCAGCAAATCGCTGACCTGACGCTCGTTCTTTTGCGCAATGGATTCTACCAGCGTGTAACTTTCCGGGTGCACCGCCGAGCGGTCCAGAGGGTTGCTGCCTTCGGCAATACGCAAAAAGCCCGCCGCTTGTTCAAAGGTTTTGGCGCCAAAACGGGTGACGTCTTTCAGTTGGCTGCGAGACGAAAATGCTCCGTTTTTATCGCGAAATTCCACAATATTGTTGGCTAATGTCGTGTTTAAGCCAGAAACTCGCGCCAGTAGAGCGGCCGAAGCGGTGTTGACCTCGACCCCGACGGCGTTTACGCAGTCTTCGACCACAGCGTCCAGTGAGCGGGCCAGCTGCGACTGGGAGACATCGTGTTGGTATTGGCCCACCCCGATGGATTTTGGGTCAATTTTAACCAGCTCTGCCAGGGGATCTTGCAGGCGGCGGGCGATCGAGATGGCGCCGCGGATGGTAACGTCCAGATCGGGGAATTCTTTGGCAGCGAACTCTGAGGCAGAGTACACGGAGGCGCCAGATTCGTTGACGATCACCGGCTTGGCGTCCAAGTCGTCGTGGCGCTTGAGCATATCTTTAACGAACTTTTCTGTTTCGCGGCTCGCGGTACCATTGCCGATGGCAATTAAGTTGGCGTTGTACTTACGGCACATATTGGCCAGAATTTTTTCCGATTCGGCAATTTTATTCTGCGGCTGATTGGGGAAGATCGCGCCGTGATCCAGCACTTTACCCGTTGCATCCAGCACCGCCACCTTAACGCCGGTACGCAGCCCGGGGTCGAGACCGATGGTGGCTTTTTGCCCTGCGGGGGCGGCTAATAGTAAATCTTTAAGGTTAGAGGCGAAAACTTTAATGGCGTCCTCTTCCGCACTATTGCGCAGTTCGCCTAACAAGTCGGTCTCCAAGTGGGTCAGCAGTTTGACCCGCCAGGTCCAGCGTACTACTTCGGCCAGCCAGGTGTCGGCGGCGCGGCCTCGATTGTGGATGTCCCAATGATCGGCCACCATGGCCTCGCAGGGGTGAGATGAGCCGGGCTCTAATCCGTCGAGGATCAGAGCGAGGGTTAATACCCCCTCATTGCGGCCGCGGAACATCGCCAGCGCCCGGTGTGAGGGCGTGCTTTTCAGGGGTTCATCGTGCTCAAAATAGTCGCGAAACTTCTGCACTTCTTGTGCTTGATTGGTGTCTTTACCGGCCGCAACACGGCTGGAAATAACGGCCTCTTTGACTAAAAAGTCACGAAGTTTGGCCAACAGATTGGCATCTTCGCTGAATTTTTCCATCAAAATATATTTGGCGCCATCCAGAGCCGCTTTAATGTCGTCGATTTTATGTTCGGCGTTTAGATATTTGGCGGCCTCGGTGTCAGGCGCGAGCGTGGGGTCTTGCAGCAGGGCTTGCGCCAGAGGTTCAAGGCCGGCCTCGATGGCGATCTGGCCTTTTGTACGGCGCTTTGGCTTATACGGTAGATAAAGATCTTCCAGCCGGGTTTTGGTGTCGGCGGATTTAATCTCACCCTCCAGCTCGGGGGTGAGTTTATCCTGCTCGGCGATGCTTTTGAGGATGGTGTCGCGACGCTCTTCCAGCTCGCGCAGGTAGCGCAGGCGTTCCTCTAGGTTGCGCATTTGGGTGTCGTCCAGCCCGCCGGTGACCTCTTTGCGATAGCGGGAAATAAAAGGAACGGTCGCTCCTTCATCGAGGAGGTTGACGGCCGCGCTAACCTGCTGGCCCTGAATGTTTAACTCGTCGGCAATGCGCTGATAAATACTGCTCATGATGTTATCTCTTGTCTATCCAACCGCTTGTGTGGTGCTGAAGTCGAAGCATTATGCGCAATTACGCCGCCGATTACAGTCTTGAAATCGTCGACATTATGTGTCTGCTCTCAGTGCCGCTTAGGGCTTGTTAAATTTTCTATAGGTGATATGGTTAGGTATATCACTGATTCAGTAATCGATGCGAGAGCCTAAACAACATGCAGTGGCGAGATGATCAGCCCATTTATCGACAGTTATACGATCGCATGATCACCTTAATTTTGCGTGGCCAGCTGGCCGCCGGTGATGCTTTGCCCTCTGTGCGCCAGGTGTCGGCCGATTTTAAAATCAATCACCTAACCGTCGCCAAGGCCTATCAAGGGTTAGTAGAGGAAGGGCTGGTAGAGAAGCGGCGCGGGATGGGTATGTATGTATTAAGTGGGGCCCGGGAGGCGTTGATGACGCGAGAGCGTGAGCAGTTTATGCAATCTTTGCCAGCGTTGGTTGAGCGCGGTGCGTCGGTGGGGGTGGATGTGGAAACACTGGTGCAGGCACTGCGCCAGCTGAACAAGGGAGAGTCAAAATGACAGCCATTATTTCCGCTCAGAATATCCATAAGCGCTATGGGCAGCAACAGGTTCTGAATAACATCAATTTGAATATCCCTGCCGGTAAAATTGTCGGCTTGATTGGCCCCAACGGCGCCGGCAAAACGACTTTGTTGCAAGTATTGTTGGGCTTGAGTATGGCCGGTGGAGATATTGCCGTTATGGGACGGGACCCGCGCCAAGAGCGTTCCACCATGTTGGAAGATGTTTGTTTTATTGCCGATACGGCAACGCTTCCGCGCTGGATGAGTGTGCAACAAGTACTGACTTACACCGAAGGCATTCACCCCAAATTCGATCGCAAGCGGGCCGAGCAGTTTCTCGCCCAGACCCAGATTCAAGCCCAGCGCAAGATCAGACAGCTCTCAAAAGGCATGATCACACAGCTTCATCTGGCTCTGGTGATGGCGATTGATGCCAAATTGTTGGTGTTGGATGAACCGACCTTAGGGCTGGATTTAGTGTATCGCCGCTTATTTTACGATGCACTATTGAATGACTTTTACGATCAGGATCGAACCATCGTGATTACCACCCATCAAGTGGAAGAGATTGAGCATTTGCTGACGGATGTTTTGTTTATCAACGGGGGTGAAATTGTACTGGATCAAACACTGGAGTCGATGGCGGGGCGCTTTTTAAAGGTCACTGTTACCCCGGAAAAAGAAAGCCAGGCTCAGGCGTTTAAGCCTATTTTGCAAAACCGCACCTTGGGTGGTCAGGAGTATATTTTTGAGGATATAGCGGCAGAACATTTAGAGCCACTTGGCAGCGTGAGTATGGCGAGCCTGGCGGAAGTGTTTATCGCCAAAGTGACGGCGCGATCAATGGTCGCGGAGGCGCAGGGATGAAAAAATTAAAAACACAGGTAATGCGCGAAGTGTGGGAGAGCCCCGGTCTATTCTATAAGGCCCCTATCGTGCTGGCGGTAGTGGTTGTGCTGTTATCATTAATGTCTTTTTACTCATTAGATCAAAGCAATGTCAGTGAGTGGACACTGGGCGCCTCGACGGATCGGTGGCGCCTGGACTCGCAGTCGGCCTCCTCTGCGCAAAGTGCTCAGGTTGTCGAGCCTATCATCGAAAAAATTGCCTACGGACGCTACTTAATTTTTGCCCTGTTTGGGGTGGTTTGTTTATTTAACAGTATGAGCTATGCCTTTAGCGCGTTGCTTGCCGATCGCAAAGATCGTAGTGTTTTATTTTTTAAGTCTTTGCCTTTGTCCGAGTGGCAAGTGGTCCTTGTGAAGTTAGGGGTGTCAGTTTTTCTTATACCTTTATTTTACTGGGGTTTATCATTAGTTGCCGTGGCAGCCTATACCTTGGTGGCTGACATATTTGTGTTCCATGCATTAGGTGTGGAGTTTGGTTATGTCGTGCAGCAGGTGCCGGTTATAAAAACCTTATTGGGCGGTGCCTTGGGCGTTGTAATGACGGCATTATGGGCGTTGCCGCTTTACTCACTGCTTTTGCTTTTCTCGGCTTGGTCGAAAAAATCACCGCTGGGCCTTTTGGGCGCAGTATTGCTGGTGATCTGGGTGTTGGAAAAATGGTTTTTAGGGACGCATTACTTAGGTGATAGCCTGCGATTGTATTTCAGTGGTCTGGAGATTGTGGGGCAGATAAGCTTTGTGCCGGTTAATCCGCAGGAGCCATTGGCGCACGCTTGGCGCATACTGGTCTCACCGGGGCTGTACCTTGGGTTAATAGTCAGTGCCGCGTGTGTACTCCTAGCGGTGCGCTTGCGCAATAGGCGTTTTGAGATATAACCAAAAACAGGTTTGCTACAGTTGCTGTTCAACAGAGGGTATTGCAATGAATGAAGTGGATTTTTTAGCTCAATCGGGTGGATATGCGGTCGGTTGGGGTACATTGGCCTTAATTAATGCCGGCATTGCACAGGGCAAAAACCGCAGTGGCTTAGCGTGGTTTTTACTGTCGATCTTACTGGGGCCGATAGCGACCTTGATTTTGGTAATACTCGACAAGCGGCGTGAGTTTTAAGCTAGAATAAGCGGTAAAATTGAAACTGCTATTTTAGGGAGGCGCCAGTGCTTCGGCTCGGATTAATAATAAGCTTCTTGGTAGTTCTGCTACCGGCCGCGGTGGTGGCCGATCAGCGGCAGATCATTACCTTTCAGGCCGAGGCCTACAATGCTCATGATGTGGAAGAATATGCCAGTTATTTTCATGCAGACATTGAGGTTTACAACTATCCGGACTCGCCCATTACTACCGGACACGGCTCACTGATTGCAACGACCAAGAGTACCTTTGCTGACCGATCACCTAAGACCGAAATTATCAATACCATTGAAATTAATAACAAAGTGATTGCCCATGAAATGGCAAGCTTTGTGGTTAAGGGGTATCGTCAATCCATACCGGTGGTGAAAATATACGAATTTAAAAATGGTCTCATCAGACGCATGACATTTTTAAATTGAAGCAAAGAACTTCTTCTAATAGATATGCACACATTCTACTGAGTAATATTATGACCGAAACTGCCGATGAAACTGTATATTGGGATATGGTGGATACTTTTATTGAGCAAGCCAATGAGCTGACGGATAATGCCGAGCCAAGTATGGTGAGTGCAGCAATGCTGCAAGCTCTGGCACGTTACAGCGCATTTTTGGTGGCCAATGCATCGGTCGATCGAAAAGAGTTCACCGAAGAAATGGAGTCGGCCACTTCGTTTTTAACTAATCAATTTCGCGATGCGGTACGGGATAACCTCGAAGATTATCGAGAGAACTATAAAGTTTATATGAAAGTGGATGATGAAAACCAGTAAGCGATTGATGTATTCGCCCTGCCCTCTAGTATAAAGCGACCGCCCTTTGAATAACTGCGCTCTTATTATTGGTTACGTTTGGCCCGAGCCCAACTCGTCCGCAGCGGGCTCGCGTATTGTGCAGCTTGTACAAGCCCTGCAAGATGGCGGCTTTGACGTTCACTTTGCCTGCGCGGCAACGCCAACCGATCACCAAATTGATTTGTCATCTCTCAAGGTAACACCTCATACGGTGGCCTTGAATTGCTCCAGTTTCGATGAGTTTGTTGAACAACTACAGCCCCGTGTGGTTTTGTTTGATCGGTTCGTCACTGAGGAGCAGTTTGGTTGGCGTGTGGCACAATCCTGCCCGGACGCTTTACGGGTGCTCGATACCGAAGACTTACACAGTTTGCGTTACGCTCGCCAGGCCCTGCTAAAACAATCTTTGCAGGCCTCGGCCAGTGTCGGTCCGGTACTGGCCGGCAGTGATGTGATTTTTTCGGCCATGCGCGACAGCGATATGATCTTGCGTGAAGTGGCGGCCATCTTCCGCTGTGATTTGACGCTTATGATTTCCGACTATGAGATACAGTTGTTAACCGACTACTGTCACGTTCCGGCCTCGCTTTTGTATCACCTGCCTTTTATGGTGCAATCCAGTAACCGCTTGCAGCCGTCCTTTGCCGCCCGGCAGAACTTTGTCTCAATCGGTAATTTTCGCCATGCCCCGAACTGGGACGCGGTACTGTGGTTAAAACAATCTATTTGGCCATTGTTACGCAAACTGTGCCCTGATGCCGAACTGCATATTTACGGTGCCTACCCACCGAAAAAAGCCACCGACTTAACCAATGCCCGCGAGCGTTTTTTGGTTAAGGGGTGGGCTGATGACGCTCAGCAGGTGGTGGAAAATTCCAGAGTACTACTGGCGCCTTTGCGTTTTGGTGCGGGTATCAAAGGCAAGTTGATTGATGCAATGCAAACCGCCACCCCGAGCGTTGTGACCAGCATTGCGGCGGAGTCTATGCCAGGCGACCACCCTTGGCCGGGAAGACGGGCCGATACTGCTGAAGCCTTTTCCCAAGAGGCCGCCACGCTTTACGGTAGTGAGTCTGATTGGGCCGATGCCGCTCGGTTGTGCCGGCCACTCTTACAGGCGCGCTACGATTTTTCCGGGCATACGTCAGATTTTTTAAGGCTTATTAACGAGCGATTGTCTAATTTGGAATCTTATCGGCGAGATAACTTTTTGGCGGCTATGTTTCAGTACCACAGTGCCCGCAGCACTGAGTTTATGTCGCGCTGGATTGAGGTAAAAAGTCGATTGAAAACGCTGCAAGAGTAAGTTTAATCGGAAGTGTTTTCCGCGGTTTTTTGTCGGTTGTTTTTTTTAAGCGGTGCAGAAAATTGTAAAATAAGAAAATTGGTTAGCGCCAAAACTAAGGCAATTTCGTATCGGTTATAGGCAACAGAAACACCGATCGCCCCAGTATTCCAAATGCTGGCAGCGGTTGCCGTGCCCATGGTGTGGTTATTATTTTTTAAGATTGCCCCGCCGCCGATAAAACCAATACCGGTAATAATGCCATACATAACCTTGGCCTCGGCCTCGCTGGTATCGAACACCTGCATTGCCACTAACATATAGGCGCATGAGGCGAGTGCCACCAATGGGAAAGTTCGCAGCCCAGCACCGGGAGTAGAATACTCGCGGTTAAATGCCATGGGGGCCGTCAGTATTAAGGCGATGCCCATCTGGAGCAGGTGCTCTAGAATCTCTTGCGGATTTAGCTCAAAGTTCATCAGTCAATTAAATAGTATTCAACGGTAGAGACAACCCGAATTTTTTTAATGTGCGGGTTGTTGGCATCGCGGGCACTGATACTAAATTGACCCTGTGAGGCGCGTTTAATTTTCCCCAGGCGACTGCCCGAGTCGGCGGCAAATTTATTGGCGACTTCACGGGCTTTGAGGGTGGCCTCTTCGATCATGCTGGGTTTAATGTCATTGAGGCCGGTGAACAAATACTCGGTTCGGGCGTCATAGTTTCCAGCGGTTAAGACGATACCCTTTTTGCCCAGCTCGCTGGTGTTGGCCATGGCTTGGCGCACGCCGGCTAAGTCTTCGCTGTAGACGGTCACCACGGCGGTTGCCACGTAGCGAAAAGGCGCGCTGGCGTTGCCGTAGGACTGGGCCGACTTGTCGGTTATCACCGGGGCATTGGTGGTAATATCGGTATTGGCAATGCCTTGTGCTTGTAAAAAAGTGCGTATATCGGTGGTGTTTTGTTCCAGGTGAGCATAGAGCTCGGTCAGCTCATTGCTGGCCAGAGTAAAACTAATCGGCCAAATAACGATGTCGGCGGGCAATTCCCGTTCCGCCAAACCTTTTGCCGTCACACTGCGCTCGTACTCTTTAACGGCTAGGGCAGCACTTTTTCCCAAGTAACCCACAAGCCCAAAGGCGGTCAGTAGTAGAGCCCCAAGGATTAGGGCGGGACGAGAATTCGACATAGCACCACCTGATGATTCTTTAAATTGAAAACCTTTAGTAATTACTATACTCAAATTCGAGCGATAGACAAAGGAGCTTAGTGTGCAAGCAAGTGAAAAAGAGCAATGGAGTGCGGATAAAGAGCTAGCGGGTTTTGACGTCTTAGCCTTGAGTACCGGGCAGGCGCCTGCGTATCGGGCGACTCTAGTGCGCGCCTGCGACAACCCGGTTAAGGCCAAGGGCACCATCGTGTATCTGCACGGTATGACCGACTATTTTTTTCAGGCCCATTTGGCCCATGCTCTGGTGGAGGCCGGATTTGCTTTTTACGCACTGGACTTGCACGGCTACGGGCGCTCGCTCAATGGGGACACTCACCCCAACTATTGCAGCCGGGTGGACGAGTACTTTGCCGAAATCGATTTGGCGTTAAAAACAATAAAATCGGAAACGACGGGGCCGCTGGTGGTAAACGCCCACTCCACGGGTGGCTTAATTGCTAGTTTGTACGCTCATCGCGGCGCCGAGCGCAAGCTGATCGACGGCTTGTGTTTAAACAGTCCCTTTTTCGAGTTCCCAGCCCATGGGGTGGAGCTGTTCGGTATTAAAGTTTTGGCCTGGTTGGGCCGCTGGTTGCCGTACCTGTCTTATTCGCGCAAGACACCCTCACTGTACGCTCAGAGTATTCACCAGAGCTTTCGCGGCCAGTGGCAGTACAATACGACGATTAAGCCTGCCGAAGGTTTTCCCTTATACCTCGGCTGGATTCGGGCTATTGTGATCGCCCAGCGCGAATTACAGGCCGGACTGGCGATTGAGTGCCCGGTGCTGGTTATGCACTCATCTCGCTCTATACGCGGATTAGGTCAGTGGCAGGACGATATGTTGTCCACCGATGCGGTCTTGGATGTCGAAGATATGCGCCGCTATGGCCCAGGTTTAGGGGCTAAGGTGAGTATGGTGGAAGTCGAAGGCGGTATGCACGATTTAATGTTATCGACAGAGTCGGTGCGCCGCGATACGCTGAGCCAAATGTATACTTGGCTGGGACAGATTATCGCTTCTGTCGAATAAGGCAATTAGCGGTCGAGCAACAAGTTACCCACCGGATCGACCCTAAGTGTCCACCCCTTCGCCACCAAGGTGGTGGAGACTTGCTCAACAATCAGTGCGGGCCCGGCAATGGTTTGCCCTGCTCCAAGCTGGTTGCGCTGAAAAATTTGGGTACTGCCCAACTGTGGCAGGTCACATTGATCGATTGGCTCGGCCGCGCCCGTATTGAGTGTGGGCAGCTCGATCGCATGGGCTTGGGTTTTGACCCGAACCCGCAGGTTGACCACCTCGACCGGAATGGCTAAACGATGGCCGTAGCGGTGCTCGTGTGCTTGATGAAAGGCCTCACTGATGTCGATCCGGGCGTCGTAGGGAATATTAATGGCGAAGCTCTGGCCTAAATAGCGCACATCTAAACTATCTTCCTGTTCGATCTCCTCGGGGCTGACTCCTTCGCGCTCTAGCTCTTGGCGGCCTTGTACTGCCAGCTGAGTCAAAGCGTCTAGCAGCTCCGCGGTATCACAGTCCGCGCTGGGTTTTTGCCAGCTGCGCGACAGCTGGCGCTCGCGCGGAGCCACCAACATCCCCAGGGCCGAGAGTACGCCGCCGTGAATAGGCACCATGGCGCGGCTCATGTTCAGTTCTTCGGCCAGAGCGCAGACATGCAGGCCACCGGCACCACCAAAACAACACAGGCGAAAGTCCGCCGGGTTATGTCCGCGCTGAACCGAGATAACGCGCAGCGCCGCTACCATATGCTCGTTGGCGAGGCGAATCACCCCGAGGGCAGTTTGCAGCGCGGGCAATTTTAAGTCTGCCGCCAGCTGCGCAATGGCTTGTTCGGCCGCT
>NZ_JAUOQM010000004.1:0-3280 GCF_030547685.1 Gilvimarinus sp. 2_MG-2023
GCAGATTGGGGAAGTCTTCTTTGAGCAGTACCATGTTCTCAGGCCGCGCCCCGCGCCAAGCGTAAATGGATTGGTCATCGTCCCCTACCACGGTTAGGGCATTTCGCCCGCCCACCAGCTGCTTTACCAGTAAGTATTGGCTGGAGTTAGTGTCTTGGTACTCGTCCACAAGCAGGTGCTGAATTTTGCGCTGCCAGCGCGCCAGAACCTCTGGGTGGGTCATAAACACATTAACCGGCACCAGAATTAAATCGTCAAAGTCCACGGCATTATAGGCTCTGAGCGCCTGGTTGTAGCGCTCGTACACACGCACCATAGTGAGTTCGGCGGGGCTTTGCGCTAACTCTTCGGCGGCCTCGGGGGTGGTTAGGTCGTTTTTCCAGTTGGAGATTTGACTTTGCACTAAATTGAGGTGGTCGCTGTCCAGCTCACCGTCTTTGAGCATTAACTCTTTGAGTAGGGAGCGGGCATCTTCGGCGTCAAAGATAGAGAAGCCCGGCTTAAACCCTAAGGTTTTCGCCTCACGGCGAATAATATTCAGCCCCAAGTTATGAAAAGTAGAAACGGTTAAGCCACGTGCCGCTTGGCCACGTACCAGCGAACCTACTCGCTCTTTCATTTCGCGGGCGGCTTTGTTGGTAAATGTCAGGGCGGCTATATGGCGAGCAGGAATATCGCACTGCTCGATCAAATAGGCAATTTTTCGGGTAATAACGGATGTTTTGCCAGAGCCCGCGCCTGCTAGTACCAAACAGGGGCCGTCGACATAATGAACCGCTTCACGCTGGCGGGGATTGAGTCGGGTCACAAAGCCTCGAATATTACGGATGAGTTTATTGAGGGGTCATATGCCATTGTAACAATGCATTGCCCCTTAAGAAACGAATGCTGGTAGGGTTGACAAAATCGCTTTATTTTTGTGCACATATCTTCTTAAATGGTGTATGTTTGACAGTCAACAGCCCAAGGTTGATTTGGGCGCAACTCTTACTTGATCACTTATGTTATTTAGCTATTTTAATTGGGTATTTTATTCAATTCAGCGGTCATTTGAGAGGGATGTTACAAATTCAAGGATGTAGTAAGCGCTAGCGTTGTGATTTACATGGTCAGCGTGTAGCTATAGCTCATGCATGAGCAATAATAAGATGGATTTTGTAAGGAATAATGTCATGGCTTCCACCATCAGCATTTTGCTGCTTAATGGCGAGCAATCACTTGCCGACCAAATCGGAGCCTGGTTGGACGAGGTAGCGCCCAATCAGTACAGCATTGTGCTCGGGAATATGGACGATGACGGTTTAATTTGCCTGCTATCGGAAGATTATCAGGTGGCTTTGTTTTACGCTGCTGACGACCCCGCCAGCGCTCGCGAGTTGCTCGACTCAATGAAAAGCCACTTTAGCCCGGTTCCGGTGTTGGTGCTTTCGAACAGTATGAATCAAGTGCTCGATCGCGAAGCTGTGCCTGCGGGGGCGGCGGACTATCTGGCCTTGGATACCGTCAATGCCTTTTGGCTGGAGCGCGCACTGCGCTACGCTATTGAGCGCAAGCGTACCGAACATCACCTCGCTCGTCTCGCCCATCACGATCCTCTGACTGATATTCCGAATCGGGTGCTGTTTCGCGACCGCCTGGAAAACGCTCTGCGAGTTGCTTCGCGTGAAAAAGCGCGCTTTGCCTTGATGTTTATCGATTTGGATGACTTTAAGGTGGTGAATGATCGCTATGGTCATGACATTGGTGACGGCTTAATCCGCCTATGTGCCGAGCGCCTACAGTCACTGCTGCGGCGCAGTGACTCCATGGCGCGAATGGGGGGGGATGAATTCACGCTGCTATTGCTCAATGTGGAGAGCTCGTCGGGATTGGCGCATCTGGCGGTCAAAATCATTGAGCAAATTACCACCCCCTACGAAATTGGCGGCTACCATATTAATGTGGGCTGTAGCTTGGGAATTGCCTCTTACCCAGAGGCAGGGCACGATGCCGATACCTTGCTCAAATCGGCCGATTTGGCTATGTATCAAGCTAAACAGGTGGAGGGCAGTAACTTTCGTTTCTTTACCGAAGAAATGAACCGCGATGTACGCTATCGCCTGCGGTTGGAAGAGGACTTACGGCGCGCGGTGGAAAATCGCGAACTGTATTTGGAATATCAACCTCGCTTTGCCATTAGTACCGGCAAGGTGGTTGCTCTGGAAGCTTTATTGCGCTGGAATCACCCGCAAAAAGGGATATTAAGCGCCCATAACTTTATCAGTATTGCCGAAGATACCGGGCTGATCTTTGCGATTGGTTATTGGGCCATTCGGCGCGCCTGTGCTGACCTACAGCGCTTAAAGCGCGATGTCGGCATTGAACTTAAAATGGCGGTCAATCTGTCGGCGCGCCAATTTCGCGATGAGTCCATGGTGCAGCATGTGGCCAATATTTTTAATGATACGGGGGTAGATCCCAATAAAATTGAATTTGAACTGACCGAAACCGCGTTGATGGAAAATATCGATATGGTTAGTTTGTGTATGCGGCCATTGTCTTACTTTGGGGTGACATTTGCCCTGGATGATTTTGGTACTGGCAGTTCGTCATTTTTGCATCTGCAGCGCCTGCCCATCACCGCCTTAAAAATCGACTCGCAGTTTATGACGGATTTACTTAGACGGCGCAGCGAGCGACGGCTGGTGTCAGCCATGATCAATCTCGCCCACAACCTGGGCAAAGCGGTGGTGGCCGAGGGTGTGGAAAATGCCAGTCAGCAAAAATGGCTAATCGAAGAGGGCTGCGATCAAATGCAGGGGTACTTTTTGTCGGCCCCGCAAAGCTACGACCGTCTGCATAAAGTCATCGCCGATTTAACGCTGACCGATGTCTCGGCAGCAGTGCCGCCCGACGGTGAAGAAAGCTAAGCCGCAAAACACCACCCTCTGCGGCAGTGTTTATAAGTTTCATTGCAATTTATAAGCCGCGATCAAGCGAGCGGAAACTGATGGCCTCGGCCAGGTGAGTACGCTCAATCATTTCTTCCCCCGCCATATCGGCAAGTGTTCGGGCCACCTTTAATACGCGGTGATAAGCCCGTGTTGATAACCCCAACTTACTGACGGCCGATTCCACAAACAAATATTCTGCTTTGCCCAACCGGCACACGGTCTCGATTTGTGGCGGTGATAGCTGGGCGTTGGCACATTGTTGTCGGTCGAGAGCGCGCTGGCGTGTCGCCACAGTGCGTGTCTGGACTGCGGCGCTGGATTCGCCTGCGGGTGCATTGCCCAATTCG
>NZ_JAUOQM010000004.1:3483-4349 GCF_030547685.1 Gilvimarinus sp. 2_MG-2023
GTAGGGACAATGGCGGTTACCGGTACATGCAGGTCAATTCGATCCAGCAAGGGGCCAGAAATTCGGCCCCGATAGCGGCGTACTTGATCCGGTGTGCAGCGGCAGCGCTGATCATCGTGGCCATAATAGCCACAGGGGCAGGGATTCATGGCTCCAATCAATTGGAATCGGGCCGGGTAACACGTTTGCGCCCGCGCTCGCGATAGTCGAATTTCTCCACTTTCTAAGGGTTCGCGCAGCACCTCCAGCACTTGGCGTTGAAATTCAGGTAGTTCATCCAAAAATAAAACACCGCCATGAGCCAGCGATATTTCGCCGGGCCGGGGCACTGTGCCACCACCCACCATTGCCGCCGCAGAGGCCGTATGGTGAGGGTTGCGAAAGGGCCGCTGTTGCCAGCTTTCGGGATTCGACTCGCCCACCACAGAGCAAATAGCGGCCACCTCGAGCGATTCGCGCAAATCAATGGGTGGCATAATGCCGGGTAAGCGACTGGCCAGCATCGTTTTTCCGGTCCCCGGCGGCCCGAACATCAATAAGTTATGCCCGCCGGCGGCGGCAATTTCGAGGGCGCGCTTAGCCTGAGCCTGACCGCGCACGTCTTGTAATTCCGGATAGGCAATCGGTTGTCGGCTGTAAAGTTCGGGGTGGGGAAGCTCGGCCCGACCGTGCAGTTGGGCGCAAACACTCAGTAAATTGGCAGCGGTGCGCACGTATTCGGCGCCTGCGAGCGATGCCTCGCGCCCGTTGTCTGTACCGGTGATTAAATGCCGCCGGCTGGCGACACTGGCCAGTGCAGCGGGTAGGGCGCCATGCACCTCACGCAGGTGGCCCGAAAGGGCCAGCTCGCCCAGAAACTCCAGTGA
>NZ_JAUOQM010000004.1:4453-5865 GCF_030547685.1 Gilvimarinus sp. 2_MG-2023
GTCAGCGGGTCAGTTGGTACTTGTCCCGAGGCGGCCAGTATGCCGATGGCAATAGCCAAATCGTAGCGACCACCCTCTTTGGGGAGATCGGCCGGGGCGAGGTTGATGGTGATGCGCCGAGCGGGAAATTCCAGGTGGCTATTGAGTATGGCGCTACGCACCCGGTCTTTACTTTCTTTTACGGCGGCCTCGGGAAGGCCAACGATGGCTAGGCTCGGTAAGCCGTTGGAGAGGTGGACCTCAACCGTTACCGCCGGAGCGTCGATTCCGAGTTGAGCGCGGGTGTGAACAATAGCGAGTGACATAGGCAATCCTTTGCATACGGAGTGGGGCTTTGCCGCCCTATGTTCACAATCTAGTGGCCATAGCCGCTGAGGTCAATTCCAGTGTCGGTTTTATCTTTACAGCCCAGTAGTCAGCCCATGGTGCGCTTTAAGGGGTGTTCTGTTCCAGCTGTGCTACCTGCCGTTCTAGCGCTTCCAGTCTTTCACGGGTACGGGCCAGCACCGCGGCTTGGGCATCGAACTCTTCCCGGCTGACCAAATCCATTTTGCTAATGGCGCGATTGAGGGCGGCTTTAACGTTGGGGGTGGGCACTTCATCCAGCGAGGGAATGCGCTGCTTTAATTCATTGAATAATTGCTCGGCTAACGTTTGCATCATAGGCTCCTGAATAAAGGCACATTGTACACCGGTGGCAATTGTGCGTCCTGTGGGCGCATAAATGTGCGTCAAAATCGGGCATCTGTCGCGACTTTCGTCAGACAAGCAGAATCAGCGCATTATTGGTGCGCCGCTAAACGCCGATGGCACAATATTGGTGCATCGAGACTACCGCAGGTCGATAATGGGGCCAATGTAAGGCTAGTAGAAAGCTATATCTCATTGAAATAGAAAGGATATTTGTAATTGGCCTGCTCTGTGCAATGACCTGCCCGAGTACACAAAAAGGGCGTGGAGCCTCTTTTAGGGTCTGCTCTTCTGTTTTACCGCTTAGGCGGGACGACAGATCGTCTTTCCAGTGTTTCCCGCACTCTCGGGTGCGGGTTTTTTTAGGAGCACAATAAATGAAATTGGTAACTGCGATTATCAAACCGTTTAAGCTCGATGTCGTGCGCGAAGCGCTATCAGAGATCGGCATTCACGGTATGACTGTCACCGAAGTGAAAGGCTTCGGTCGGCAAAAGGGCCATTCAGAACTATACCGCGGCGCGGAATACGTCGTCGATTTTTTGCCCAAAACCAAGGTGGAAATCGCCGTAAAAGAGTCGGAGCTTGACTCTGTGGTCGAGGCCATCACCAAAGCTGCCAACAGCGGCAAAATTGGTGACGGAAAAATATTTGTCTCAAGCCTTGAGCAGGTTGTCCGGATTCGCACCAGCGAAACCGGTGATCAAGCGCTTTAAAACAAT
>NZ_JAUOQM010000004.1:5976-7650 GCF_030547685.1 Gilvimarinus sp. 2_MG-2023
GTTTGCCATTTCATGCATTATGTACTTAGTGTGCGGTTACGCCATTATGTACGGCGGCGACTTTTTCCTAACCGGTATTGCCGGCGGTGAAACTCTAGTTGCTGATGCTTTGGCAGCCTCTGCCGAAGAAGGCTTTGAAGGTGGTTCGGTTTACTCCGGTGCCTCTGACTTCTTCTTCCAGGTAGTATTCGTAGCAACCGCTATGTCTATTGTCTCTGGTGCGGTTGCTGAGCGCATGAAGCTTTGGGCATTCTTGACCTTCGCTGTGGTAATGACTGGTTTCATTTACCCAATGGAAGGCAGCTGGACTTGGAATGGTGCCGACGTATTTGGCATGTATAACCTTGGCGACCTAGGCTTCTCTGACTTTGCCGGCTCTGGCATCGTACACATGGCAGGTGCTGCAGCTGCGCTGGCTGGTGTGATCTTGCTGGGTGCTCGTAAAGGTAAATATGGTAAAAACGGCGAAATTCACGCCATTACCGGTGCTAACTTGCCAATGGCTACCTTAGGTACATTCATCCTGTGGATGGGTTGGTTCGGTTTCAACGGTGGTTCGGTACTGAAATTGGGCGATATCGCCAACGCTAACTCCGTCGCGATGGTGTTCCTGAACACCAACGCCGCCGCCGCTGGTGGTTTGGTTGCCGCACTGATTGTCGCTCGCATTCTGTTCGGCAAAGCCGACTTGACCATGGCTCTTAACGGTGCGTTGGCAGGCCTGGTAGCGATTACCGCTGAGCCTTCTACCCCAAGCGCCTTGGGTGCTACCATCATCGGTGCAGTGGGCGGTATCATCGTAGTCTTCTCTATCCTGTCTTTGGATAAAATGAAAATCGATGACCCAGTCGGTGCTATCTCTGTACACGGTGTAGTCGGTCTGTTTGGTCTGTTGGTTGTACCTTTAACCAACGACGGCTCTACCTTTGTCGGCCAGATCGTGGGCGGATTGACCATCTTTGTTTGGGTCTTCGTCTGTAGCCTGATCGTTTGGAGCATCATCAAAGTGATCATCGGACTGCGTGTTAGCGAAGAAGAAGAGTACGAAGGTGTTGACCTTGCCGAGTGTGGCATGGAAGCATACCCAGAGTTCACTTCCGCTAAGTAAGTCTTGCTGGCGGCGGCTCGGTTACCCGGGCCGCCGTTTGATTTAGCCTCTCGCTTGTATTTGTGCTGATAAGGATGATTTTCCCGCTCTCAGCGTGTTATCTTTAACCCATCAACAGATTTAGGCTGGTGGGTTTCCTCAAAGAGGCCAAGCCAGAGCAGAGACTAAGACCAAAAAGGAACGCATAAATGAAACTGATTACTGCTGTCGTAAAACCCTTTAAGCTCGATGATGTCCGCACTGGACTGTCTGAGGTGGGCGTACAAGGGATGACCGTGACCGAGGTCAAGGGCTTTGGTCGTCAAAAGGGTCACACCGAGTTGTATCGCGGTGCTGAGTACGTAGTAGATTTTCTGCCTAAGGTAAAAATTGAACTGGCTGTGGACGACGCTCTCGTCGATCAGGCGGTTGAGGCAATTACCAAGGCAGCTCAAACCGGCAAAATTGGTGATGGTAAAATCTTTATCACCCCGCTGGAAGAGATTATCCGAATTCGTACCGGCGAAACCGGGCCAGAAGCTATCTAATTCTGGCTTATGGGTAAAAATCTTTGCCCAGTATTACAG
>NZ_JAUOQM010000041.1 GCF_030547685.1 Gilvimarinus sp. 2_MG-2023
CGCCACAGGCGAGAATGGCGCCCACACCAAAAGGCACGTGATCGTCCAGCTTGGTTACTGCCTCCTGGCGCACCACGGTGTACTCGGCCATGGTGCCCAAATGAAACGAGCGCTCTACCGGCTTTCCATCGAGCTGGCTGGCCGCCTCATGGGCGTGGCCGCATAAGGTGTTTGAACACACTGGGGAGTGATTTTCGCAGATATGGGTGTTGCCCTCTAAACACTGAAAACAATAGCCGCAGGGGATGGCCCAATTCAGCAGTACCCGGTCGCCGGGGGTCAGGTGGCTCACTTCGTGGCCTACGGCGTCGACTACACCGGCACCCTCGTGGCCCATGACAAAGGTTTTGTCCCAGTTTTGTACAGAGTCCCAGTCGGTATGACAAATGCCGGCAGCTTTTAGTTTGATGCGTACCTCTCGCGGGCCGGGCTCACCCACAGTAATTGTGCGCAGTTCAAACTGACCGCGGCCATCGGAAACAAGAGCTTTTGACTGTGGCATGGTTATCCCCAAATTATCAGAAATTTGATGTATTTGACCATTAGAATAAGGGGTTTACTATAAGATCTGGCCCTAAAGTATCAAATCTATGATGTTCTGGGGGCGTGCGTCAGTACTGGCCAAGTGCCGCGGGAGCGACCAATAAATGAAAAAAAGTAATATCTACTGCGAGCCGTTTTGTATTCGTCAGGGGCAGAACTTTGAAGTGCACCATGTGGTGTACAACCACAATGATCCCTATTCCTGCTTTATGCACTTTCACGAGGTGCACGAGCTGATTGTGTTTCAAGAGATCGAGGGCAACTTTTTCTACAATCAGGGGCAATCGCAATTGCACGATTACGATCTGGTGTTTACTCCAGCGCTGGAAACTCACGATTTTGAGCTAACCGAGCGGCCCAAAAGTTGGTATATCGTGCAGTTTCTACCCTCGGTGCTGGAAGATAGCCAGCTCGGCGGCGCTGCGGATTTCTTTCGCTACGGGATGCACCTCAGGCCCTCGGCCGAGGCGCGAGCACAGATTGCGCAAGTCACCGCCTGGCTGCTTGAGGCCTACCAGCGGGATCCCTTTAGCGAGAAGTCGCAACTTCTGCTGGGCTTGCTGCTAAGCTGCGTGGTGGAGGGGGCCGTCCCCGTGCAGGCGCCTCACACTCAGCCGCTGCAGCGGGCTGCGGGTTTTGAGCGGTTAACCCCGGTGATTAATTTATTTCGTCATCAGCGCTACGTGGAGTTGTCGTTAAACGAGGCGGCCGAGCTGTGTCATTTATCTCCCTCGTACTTTTCGCGCCTGTTTAAAAGCGTGTTTCGTTACAGCTACAGTGAATACAGCATTCGCCACAGGCTGTACAGCGCCGCCAGGTTGCTGGCGCAAAGCGAGCACAGCATTACCGATATTGCCTACGAGTTGGGTTTTTCCAGCCCGTCGCATTTTATCTCGCTGTTTAAAAAGCAGTTTGGCGTTACCCCTAAAAAGTATCACGATCAGGTGGTGGTGAAGAGCTAACCAGTGTTTCGCTTGAGTGGGTTGCAGATGGAGGAGCTTTACCAATTTAAACATATGATGTTTGAATATGTGGTATGATTTGCGAAAATGCTAATAATCCAGCGGAGAGTTCGATGTCGAGAAAGCTTTTAATGGCCGCAGTGGCCAGTTTAGTGCTTGGTGCCTGTAGCGAGGACGCCTCATCCCCGGTGCCACAAATTAATACTACTCGCTCATTAGAGAGCGGCACCAGCCAGGACAGCAGTCACTATGTGATCACGGCCGAGCAGAAAATCACAGCTCTTCAGCGCAAAATGCAAGAGGCACGAAAGCAGAGCCTGGATGTGACCCGCGAAGAGACCGTACTGTGGTTTGCTAACGAGTTTTTAAAGTATGCCTCTTGGGATGAGGCTAACCAAGAGGCAGTGGCGTACGCTTTTGCCCAATACGCCCCTTACGCCGAGCGCAGTGAGCAGCTGGCTGCCGACATTCCGGATTTTCAGCGGCAAAAGGTAATCGAGATTCTCGATGCTGCCACGGCGGAATTGGACCAAGTAATAACGGGCACTATTACACGCCGTCCGGTGCCCAAAGTGGATTGGCAGAATATTGAGGTTGGCGACAACATGTTGCTAAGTGATGGCAAGCCGATATTTTTATACGATTATTTTTCTAAGTCGGTGGGCCGACCGTTAACCGATACGGCGGTTTACAATGATCACCTCGGTGCTATTTACCACGGCGGCGAAAATCTTTATCCGGTCGATCACGACCGCGCGATTAACTCTTTTCTGCTAAAAGAAGACGGCACCTTCGATGAAGCGCTGCTGAGCGAAGTCACCGGGATCGACAACAGCAACGTGGGCTTTTTAATCTACTGGAATATGGGTATCCCCGAGTGGGTCGAAGCGCGCGAGCCCGAAGTGCGTAAAGGCCGTTCGCTGTTTACAGGCTACGATATTGATAACCCGTTGGTGCGCGATGTGTGGGGCACCATCGCGAAAGAAACCGGGGCCTTAACCCGCGACAAAAAAGTCACACAGCTGGGTTATATTTTGGCCAACGAGCCGCATTGGTACTCGGAAGCAGGTCACTGGAGTCAAAATTTCCAGGAAATGAACGAAATATCTTCCTACACACTGACTCATTTCCGTGAATGGTTACACGAGAAGTATGCTGGCGAAATTGCGCCATTAAATACTAACTGGAAAACAGAATTCGCCTCATTTGATGAGGTATCCATTGATATCCCCATCAATCCAGAAACTCGTGGCACACCCATTTGGTACGACTGGAGCCGTTTTAATATGGACCGCTCGATCAACTGGTTTAGCTTTTTGCAGAGCAAGCTCAAAGAGGGCAACCCGAGCGCCGATACGCACATTAAAATTATGCCCAATATGTACAGTGAGAATAACCGGTCTCACGGTATCGATGTGGAGGCGCTGACCGAGCTGACCACTATGATCGGTGATGACGCTAAGGCTCGTGAGTCTCGTTTACTCAATCACAAAAATCCAGAAAAATGGGAGGCTCATTATTCTCTGTTCTGGGAAGAGATGAGTATGTCATATGACTTTATGGAGTCGGTGTCACCAGAAAAAATTCATGTTAATTCTGAATCGCATTTCTTGTCGGCCTCTTGGTGGCGTGATCTGGACACCAGTGTTGACTATGTTCATGCAATTTATTGGTTGGCTACCCTACAAGGTATGGATGCCAATATGGCGTGGTTCTGGGCGCGTGATCCGGACGGTTCGTTCGAGGATCGCCTGGAGGGTGAGCTCAACTTTTTCGATCCGGCTTTGGCTGGATCATTTGCCGGATCGGTTAATCAGCAGCCACACATTGCCAATGCCTTTACTCAGGTTATGTACGACTTGAATAGCTTCTCTCAGGAAATTATTCAGTTGCGCAAGCAGCGCCGCCCTCTACGTTTGTTCCATTCTGAAACCTCAGCTATTAATAAACCTTTCCATATGTCTGAGCAGTTTGACGTTTATGAAAAGCTATTTTTTGAGGGCTTTCCGATGGGCTTTGCCACGCAGAAAATTATTCAGAAACAGGATAACAATTCATGGGATGCGGTGCTGGTGTACAAAACCGAATTTGTTACCCGTGCTGAGCTGGAGGCCTTACAGCAGTATCTGGATAACGGCGGTACTGTGATCGTCGACAGCCCAGAAAGTTTAAGCAAGGACGAATATGGCCTGCCACATTCTGTTGCGCTGAAAGGGCCCAAAGAGCGTCTTGTTCAGCTCTCTGGCGACGCCACTTTGGAGGATATACGGGAATTGGCGCTAGATACTGTAAAAGAGTCTCTGCCCAGAGTTAAACTTCGGGAAAGCAATGGTACCGGCCATAAAGGTGTTCGCTGGCAAGCCATTGCTCAGCAAGATGGCCGTTATCTGATCAGCGCAATTAACTTGGGTAAAAATGACGCAACCCTTACCCTCAACGTTGAGGGCGGCGGTGAATTGAACGTGGTAGATATGCTCACTCAGAAGCCAGTGTCTGTTACGCCCGTGTTGGCACCTAAAAGCGTGGTCTTGTGGCAGGTTAGGGTTGGTCAGTAAGTAACGGCTATAACACGATTGACGCTAAGCAAATGCAGCAGTTGGACGTTCAGGTTATCGATGTCGCATGCCAATGGTTGGAGGCCGGCGAGCCCTTGTGGTTGGCAACCGTGCTGTCTACCTATGGCTCATCGCCACGGGAGCCGGGCTCCATGCTGGTGGTTCGTGGTAATGGCGATTATGTTGGCTCTCTCTCAGGTGGCTGTGTTGAGGAGGATTTTCTCGCGCGAATACGCGCGGGGGAATTTAGTCAAAAAGTTACCCAGCTGATTTATGGTTCTGCCGCTCCCGAAAGTGGTGTTCGGTTACCTTGCGGTGGTACTTTAAGCTTGATGTTGGAAAAATTCGAATCCTCCTCTCAAGCCCGACGGCATTTTCGTCTGCTGCGCAGCGCTCTTGCTGGGCAAAGTACCATACGACGTAATGTAAACGTTGATTCCGGCGAGGTTGAGCTAGAAGAGGATATCTGTTTGGGTAAGAGGGTGGAGCATCAGGGCAGGCGGATTTTTATTCGCGTAGGCGCTGCCACAAAGCTCGTGATTGCCGGAGCATCCAGTGTGTCGGAAGTTTGCGCCAATTTTGCCAAAACTTTAGGGTTTGAGGTGATAGTTTGCGACCCGTGCGAAGAGCGGTTGAGTCAGTTTTCGTTTACAGATTGTAAGATTATACAACAACTTCCCTCGCTTTATATTGCAACTCCGGGGATGTGTCATGGTGCTAGTGCGATAGTGGCTCTGACCCACGATCCGCGCATCGACGATTTGGCATTGGTTGAAGCGGTAGAGACCGATGCTTTTTATATTGGAGTTATGGGTTCAAGGAAAACGTCCCAAGCCCGAGCCGAACGTCTGCAGCGCATTGCCCATTTAACGGATGATCAAATACATCGTATCCATATGCCCATCGGCTTGGCACTTGGCAGTAAAACACCTGCCGAGATTGCATTGGCAGTTATGGCCGATATTGTTCGAGTGAAGCGGGCAAGGGGGCGAGATGAGCTCTGAGCACTCTGTTGTAGGCTTGGTAATGGCTGCGGGTTTCTCTCATCGATTTGGAGCTTTGGATAAGCGTGCTCTAAAGGTACCTTCAGGTGCGACTCTGTTGGCAGAGACCTGTAAGGCTGTAACACAAATTTGCCCACGCTCGTGGGTAGTGTTGCGCGAAGAAGATGATGCGAATAAGTTGGGTTTAAATGAGAGTACGATGATTATTCGTACTGAGTGTGCTGCTTTAGGGCTGGGTGCGAGTATGGCGGACGGTTTTCGAGCATTATTGCTTGCTGAGTTTGCCGATAGTGCTGCGGTGTTTTTAGGTGATATGCCATTTATTCAGCAGGCAACTTGCGCGCCTTTATTTGAAGCATCGGGCAAAAGTTCGATAGTGCGCCCAGTGCTCAACGGGCAGCCTGGACATCCTGTAGTGTTTGGGCGGTGTTTTTGGCCTCAATTAGTCTTGTTAAAGGGGGGTGAGACAGGTTCGACCATCCTTCAGCGCAATGCCCAGTGGGTGAATCACGTGCCAGTTGATACTCGAGATGTTTGCCTAGATATAGACCGATTTAGGGATATATCCAAGCTTATTACAATGTATTAAACGTGAGTCTGAACAGCTTAGTTTGACTTGCAGTTGTTTTGCTCGTATATTTAAACATCATATGAATATTTATATAATATTAATATATTGATCGCCCTCGCCTATCTTGTGAGCATTGAAATCACCGAAACGGCTGAATAATAAAAACAAAATGAGGAATTAAAAATGGGGCTGCGCCAAGTTATACCTGAAGGGAAAAGTAGTTCGTTTTCTGGAAGCGAAGTTTTCTTTCCTCAAGCTGGCACGGTTTCTCGAGCACAAAATCATTGCTTTTCGGCTCAGTCGCTTGATGTTCAGTGGGAGAGGCAAGCTATCCAAGCCTTGGACGGCAGTCCAGTTCGTTGTGAAATATGTTGTGAGTCGGCTGAATTGATGTGTCAGTTATTACGGGGCTCGGATATTGGCTACTTTTCGGTTTTATATCACCAGCTGCAGCAGTATTTACACTTTCAGGAACCAATGGATGAAGCGTTGGCAAGTCTGCAAAGGCTCCCTCTGACGAGTACTAATAGCTTTTGTGTTCTACGCCCTTGGCAAGTATTACAAAATATTATTTGTAAACGTTTAATGACCTAATCTGGGTCTTCGAGGCAAGTGCAGGAGTTAGCTCAATCATGATTAAGTTTCAAGTGAATGGCGAAACACACAGCTACAGAGGTGATACTTCTATGCCGCTGCTGTGGTTTTTACGCGATATTGCTGATTTAAAAGGAACCAAGTTCGGATGTGGGAAAGGCTTGTGTGGAGCCTGCACTGTGCACTTGAACGGCCAGGCCGTTCGTTCCTGTGTTTTGCCTGTGCAAGTGTTAGATGGACAAAGTGTCACCACCGTAGAAGGTTTAAGCGATGATGCCGGTCATTCGATACAACGGGCATGGCAAACGCTGAATGTAGCTCAGTGTGGTTATTGCCAAAGTGGTCAGATGATGTCAGCAGTGGCCTTGTTGCAAGCCAATAAAGCCCCTAGTGACGAGGACATCAACAATATGATGAGTGGGAACATTTGCCGTTGTGGTACCTACCCGCGCATTAAAAAAGCAATCAAACTTGCCGCCGATCTGGCCATAAAAGTTAATTAGAGGGGCTGTTCGTGTCACAGGTAAAATGCATTAGCCGTAGACGTTGGTTGACGGGAGTGGCTAAAACATCATTGCTACTTGGGGCCACATTGCCCGCGGTTGGATATGTACCTAGAGTACTGGGCGCCGAGGATACGGAGAATCCGCCTGAGCAAGAGTTTACTCCCAGTGTCTACTTAGAGATTGGGCGTGATAATCGGGTGCGGGTAATATGCCATCGCAGTGAGATGGGACAAGGTATCCGAACCTCATTGGCGATGGTGGTGGCCGATGAGTTAAATGCCGATTGGTCTCAGGTTGAACTTGTTCAGGCTCTTGGCGGCAAAAGATACGGCAGCCAAAATACCGATGGTTCCAACTCCATTAGAGGCTTTTATACTGCATTGCGTGAGGCGGGAGCTACTGCCCGCCACATGCTGGAACATGCCGCCGCGCAGCGCTGGCAGCTCGAGCCGGATTTGTGTCGCGCCGCTAACGGGGCGGTGAAGGCCGGCGAGCGCTCACTTAGTTTTGGTGAGCTGGCCGAGCTCGCCGCTACCCAAAAAGTGCCGGATAAAAGCCAATTAACGCTGAAAACCAAAAAAGAATTTAACTTTATCGGCAACCATGAAATTGGCAACTTGGATGCTGTGGATATGCTTACCGGTCGCGCTGTTTATGGCATAGATGTTGAGCAGGCGGATTTGGCGATAGCGGTGGTTGTGCGCCCACCAACAATGGGTGCCAAGCCTGTTAAGTACGATGCGAAGGATGCGTTAAAAGTCCCGGGTGTTATTCAAGTTATTGAGATGCCCGAGCTATCCTACCCGGTGCGATTTCAGCCCTTGGGCGGTGTTGCGGTTGTGGCCGAGAATACCTGGGCGGCGATGAAAGGAAGCCGTCAGCTTAACGTGCAGTGGGCCGCCTCAGAGCACGACAGTTTTGATTCGCAGCAGTACGCCGAAAAACTCGAGGGTTATCTAACCAAGGAGATGCTTACGCACCGGGAAAAAGGCGATGTAAAAACCACGTTGGAGCAGGCAGAAGCGACCTTTACTCGTCGCTACTATGTGCCCAGCCTTGCGCACGCTCCGATGGAACCACCTGCAGCTAGTGCTGTGTGGCATCACGGTATCGTGGAGATCTGGGCGGCTACGCAGAATCCTCAGGCGGCGCAAAAAGCTGTTGCCGACCAGTTCGCTATTGATGAGACTCAGGTAAAGGTAAATGTCACCTTGCTTGGTGGCGGCTTTGGCCGAAAAAGTAAACAGGATTTTGTGGTCGAGGCGGCCTATTTAAGCAAGTCGCTAAAACGGCCGGTTAAAGTCGTTTGGACGCGAGAAGACGATTTACAGTTTGATTATTACCACGCCTGCTCCCGGCAGGAAATTTCCTGCGCCCTCGAGGGCAAAAATATTACCGCTTGGCGCCATCGGGAGGCCGGCCCCGGTATTCAATCTATTTTTAAATCAGGCTTCAGCGGTATTCAGTTTGAATCTAATATGGGTATGCGTGATATGCCTTTTGCGGTGGACAATGTTCTGTGCACCAGCGGCCCGGGCGAGGCCCATGTGCGCTACGGTTGGCTGCGCTCGGTGGCTAATATTGGACACGCCTTTGCAATTGGCTCGTACGTGGATGAACTGGCCCACGAGCTAAAACAAGACCCGTTTCAATACTGGCTCGATTTACTAGGGTCAGATCGTTATATCGATTTTTCTCAGCAGGGCACCAAGTACTTTAACTACGGTGAGAACAGTAAAGATTACCCCTTTGATGTGGCTCGCATTAAAAATACCTTGCGCCGCGCGGCCGATATTGCCGGATGGGGTGAGCCTTTACCAGCGGGACAGGGTATGGGCATTAGTGTGCATCGAAGTTTTTGCAGCAATGTAGCCTGTGTTGCACTGGCTGAGACCAGTGGTGAACGTGTGCGCATTAAAAAAATCTGGATGGTGATCGACGCCGGCATGTTGGTAAACCCGGACCGAGTGAGAGCGCAGCTAGAAGGGGCCGCTATCTTTGGTGTAAGTCTCGCCTACTACGGTGAAATTACCCACAAAAACGGTGTGGCGCAACAACAAAATTTTGATGGCTACCGACTTCTGAGGATGAATGAAACTCCGGAAATCATCACCGATATTATTGATGTTGGTGACCCGTTGCCCGGTGGTGTTGGCGAGCCCGGAGTGCCCCCTGTGGCGCCAGCGGTTTGTAACGCTATTTTTGCGGTAACCGGCAAGCGATGTCGGGAGCTACCTTTGCACAAGCAGGGGTTAGTATAAGGCTGTTGATGAAAGGGCAAGTTCACTTAGGGGCTGATCGTCGGTTTTACTATTAGATAAATTATGTTTAAACCTGATGTTAGTGCTAACATGCGATGTTTCGGTTTAAATATATTGCCCATAAAGGGGATGAATACACGTGAGTGAGCTGGTTTATTACGATTTAAAAGGCTCGGCGTCTATGTCGCCGAGCCTACCTGTGCAAGTGGCGCGCGAGCTAGGGCGCCGTATTGTGGCGGGCCACTTTGAGCCCGGCAGCCTGATTGACGACGAGAACGCCTTGGCCGAGCGCTACCAGGTGAGCCGTGTGGTGGTGCGCGATGCGGTTAAAATTCTGGTCAGTAAAGGGTTGCTGGATGTGCGTCGCGGTATTGGCACCAAGGTGCGTCCGCGCACCCAGTGGGTGATGCTGGATGATGACGTGTTAGCTTGGCACTTGACCAGTTCACCTACGCCCGATTTTTTAAAGCAGTTGATGGATATCCGCCTGGCCTTTGAGCCCAAGGCGGCACGCTGGGCGGCCGAGCGGGGTAGCAAAGAGGATATCGACGGTATCCGCCAGGCGATTGTGCGGATGGAGCTGGAGGTCGGGTCAGTTGAGGGGTTTGTGATCGCTGACGCTAAGTTTCATCGCTCAATACTAAAAGCGGCCCATAACGAATTTATCTCGGCCATGGAGGGTGTCATTTACTCCGCGATTTTAGTGAGCGTGCGTTTAACAAACCAAGATATCGCTGGTAATAAAAACTCGGTTCCTTATCACCGCCGGGTGTTTGAAGCTATTGCTGGCCAGGATGGCGACGAGGCTGAACGTTTAACCATCAAGCTGTTAAGTGATGCCTGTGAGCGCTTAGGTAAGGAGCTGGGGGGGTTTAATTAAGCGGCACGATGATTCTCATCAAGAAAGCCCCGTCCTGAGGCAATGCTGTTCACTTAAGAGGAGCAGCATTGCGATCCACCGGATAGCGAGTCTTTGATATCTTAACCGTTCGAGGCGTTGTTGGTTTCGAACGCCTTTCTAAAAACAGGCTGCCGACCCCGGCTCTAAGCTCCGACAATCGCCGTCCTGGAACCCGCCATCACAATCAGCTGCTGACAGACTGGCTTAAAGCGTATCTCCGATGGTGAACGCTCAAAGGCTATGGCTGCCAGCGCCGCCTCTCGCCGGATAATATTGTACGTCAACAGCAAGCCCCACAACTCCTGATAGACCAGCTCTACCTTCTTGCTGCGCAGCGTGACCACGTTGTGTTGCATGGAGCTTTTTATATCCCTAAACCCCAGCTCTATCTCCCAGCGCTCCTGGTATAGTTGGGCAATATCGCTGGCACTGTATCGTTCTACTGGCAATGAGGTCGGCACCGTTTTCATGCCTCCTTTCACTTGATAACTGACTTGCCTGGCGTCCCAGTACTCGGGTAGCGCCGGGTTTTTCTTTCTCGCTTGAGGGGATACCTGCATACGCACCAACGCATCGTTTTTCCCATAAATGGCGAGCGTCTCTCGCTTAATATTTTTCCGCTCCGGGATCAGCCAGTGACGGCTTTCACGTTGTGTGGCAAGCGTGAGCAGTAGGTCCGCGCTCCAAAACCCCTTATCAAACAAAGTGATTGAGCGATCAGGTAGCTGGGAGAGAAACGAGGTGGCCAGAGGAATTTCTCCCCAGCGGTAGGGGCTAATCTGCGCGTCCACGACCGTATGCGAGCGGATATTCATCAGGGCGACTAGCCGCAGCATCGGAAACGGCGTCTGGCGCTGAGTGGAGGTATTGCCCGAGCCAAAGTGCTCACGCAACTCTGCTGTGTCCTGTATTCGAAACAAGGCCCCGTCGACGGCAAAGACTTGGAGCCCTTGCCACTATCTCCCGGATAACGCTCATGTCCCCAACACTGTCCTGTTTGACGGAACAGCCATTGTACCGGGTCTGCGCCGAGGCGTTTAGGTGCCTCGGTTATACCGCTGCGAGCCAGAAGTTCTTGTGATGCCAATCCTTGCGCACAAATGTTCAGACGCCTAGCCACTTCATGTACGGGCTCATCACGAAAGACCGCCATACCTAAGACAAGCCATAGTACCTGATCGGCAGGCAATCGACGCCTACGGATACTGGCTGAGTGTGTTAAACGCAAGGCAGACTCAACCCACTCAACGGGGATGTGGTGCGTAAAGGTACTAAGGTCGGAGAAGTTAAAGAGATCACTTAGGTCGAGAAGGTCTTGCTGAAAAGCCATAAAAAATCCGATTCGATGCCTGAAATCGGATTTTCTACTAGGTCACGCTGTACTTCAAATGCTTAAGTGAACAGCATTGCCGTCTTGCGGGGCTTTTTTGTAAGCAAAAGTTAACGTATTGACTCCATAAACATCATATGTTTAGATGTGCGCACAATACCAGTTTGTGCTGTGGGTTATAAAAATGAAAAGCTACGATAATAAAGTCACAAAATTCTCTCTCATCGCTGCGTTTGGCGGCTTTGTATTTGGCTTGGATGCAGCCAATATCAGTGGCGCGGTGCGCTTCGTCAGTGCGCAATTCCAGTTAGATTCCATTGAGCAGGGCCTGGTGGTTAGCTGCGCTTTACTGGGGGTGATCGTCGCGCTGTTTTTTACCGGCTCGCTGGTAGAGCGGTTTGGTCGTAAAGGTGTATTGCTGGGTATCGCCTGTGCCTACACTTTATCCTCATTATTATCGTCGCTGGCGCTCAACTACCCTATGTTAATTGTGGGTCGTTTTATCGGTGGTGTGGCGTTCGCTTCCCTCACCGTATCGGCAATGTATATCGGCGAAATGGCGCCGCCTAAAACCCGGGGGCGGTTTGTTTCTATCAACCAGTTGCTGATTACTCTAGGTAGCTTGATTGCATTTATCATCAATTACTTTCTGGTGAAATCGTTGGCGAATATTGGTTGGCTTAACGAGACTAATATTTGGCGTTTTATGCTGGGCGCTGAATTGCTCGTAAATGTGGTATGGATCGCGTTGCTGGTGACCATCCCCGAAAGCCCGCGCTGGCTGGCGAAAAAGCGCCGTGATGATGATGCTCGTGCGGTACTCGCCATGACTCTGCCCGCCGAACAAGTCGATCACACAATGGATGAAATTCGCCACAGTATTCATCAAGAAGGCGATGTACCGGTTACCCGTCAGTTGCGTCAGCTATTTAGCGGCCCCATGCGTTTTGTTTTGCTGATTGCGGTGGCCTATGCGGTGGTGCAGGGCGGTAGTGGTATGAATGCCGTGCTGTTTTACGCCCCTACGGTGTTTGAGCAAATAGGTGCGACAGTGGAGAGCAGTTTTATGCAGACCATAGTGCTGGGTGCTGTGGCCGTGGTGTTTACATTGGTGGCGATCTTTAGCGTGGAAAAATTTGGTCGTCGCAATTTAACTTTGTTGGGCTTAACCCTAGTGGTACTAGCGCATTGCTCTATATGGTACGGCTTCAATAATGCGAGCTATACCATAGACGAGCAAAGCCTGACCGCTATTGCCGAACAAAATGTAGTAACCGAGGCACTTGAGCCATTGGTGGGGATCACTTATGACACAGATGTACAGCTAAAAGCCGCGCTTGCCGAGCACTTTGATAAGTCTCAGTTACCGCTTATTAGTGGGCCGGTGATCAATGCCAGTATCACTATTGATGCAACGTTTGTGCTTTTGGGGCTGTTTGCATTTCTGGCGGCTTTTAATATGAGTATCGGCCCCATTATGTGGGTGATTTTTTCAGAGATATTTTCGAACGATGTGCGCAGTGTGGCCCTGCCGTTTGCTGCATTGGTGCAAACGTTAGCGAGCTTCTCTATTCAGCAAATATTCCCCTGGCAGCTGGAAGTAATGGGCGCGGCGAGTACCTTTTTAAACTATGCCTTTGTCGCCTTTGCCGGTTTGGTGGTAATGGCCATATTCCTTCCAGAAACGAAAGGCAAAACTATTGAAGAAATTGAACAAGACCTTGTAAAGGCGTCTTAACCAGACTGAGAGTAAAGTTATGAGCGAATACCACAAGAAAAATGCTGCCATTGTCGGCAACAGCGAAAGCCCCTATGTTAAATTGCGCAGCATTAATATGGGTGACTGTCAGTGGACAGAGGGTTTCTGGGCGGATAAGTTTCAACTGTGTGAGGAGGTTATGGCTCCTCACATGGGAACCTTACTGAAAGGTGAGGTGGGGCATGCCTACAACAACTTTAAAGTTGCTGCTGGCTTGATGGAAGGCGAAGCCAAAGGCATGTTATGGCACGATGGCGATTTTTATAAGTGGATGGAAGCGTGTATATACATCTATGCCCACAATAAAGATGAAGCCATTCTGAAAGAGCTGGATGAAATCATCGACGTTATCGCTAAGGCCCAAGAGGATGATGGTTATTTGCACACACATGTTCAAATCAATAATAGCGGTCGCTGGCGCGTAGTTACTGATCATGAGCTTTATAATTTTGGGCATCTTATCCAAGGCGGGTTGATCCATTACCGTATTACCGGAAAGACCAACTGGTTTGATTTGGCGGTAAAAGCAGCGGACTACCTGTACGCGGTATTTGGGCCGCGTGAAGAACGTTTAGCCCGTTTCGGGTTTAACCCTTCGCAAATTATGTCCTTAGTAGAGTTGTATCGGACGACTCGCAATAAAAAGTATGTAGAGCTTGCGGATATTTTCGTAACAATGCGTGGCTCGGTGCCTATGGATCTGCACGAGACGGTTCCATATTGGTTTACCGGTGATCAGTGTCAGATGAAAACTCCACTGCGTGAAGAAGTCGAAGCGGTAGGTCACGCTGTTACCGGTATGTACTTGTGGGCGGGTGCGGCCGATGTCTATGCGGAAACTGGCGATCAAGAAATTATCGATGCCTTGGATCGTATTTGGGATTCAGCCATTAATCACAAAATGTACTTGACCGGCGCACTTGGTCAGGTTCATCACGGTGCCTACGATGATCAGAATATGATCCATGAAGGATTTATCGATGATTATCTGATGCCTAATTCCACAGCCTACAATGAGACTTGCGCCAACATTTCAAACGCTATGTTTAACTGGCGTATGATGTCAATTAAAGGCGAGGCCAAATACGGCGATATCATGGAAACCGTACTGTATAACTCAGCAATGGTTGGTATTAGTAATGATGGTAAGCATTACTTCTACGCCAACCCGTTACGATTTAATCATGGTCAACGTGAATATAGTGATCACGCTGATTGTACTGAGTCAGCCGATCGCGAGCCGTATATTGAATGCTTCTGTTGTCCACCCAATTTGGTTCGCACTATCGCTAAAGTTAGCGGCTGGGCCTACTGTTTGAGTGAAAACGGCATTGCGGTAAACCTTTATGGTAGTAATAAGTTGCATACTCAGCTAAATGATGGATCGGATATTAAACTAACCCAGGAAACTGAATACCCTTGGGATGGTTCTGTCAGTATCACTATTGATGATTGTAAGAGCGACGCTTTCGATTTAATGCTCCGAATCCCCGGGTGGGTCGAGTCGGCAGAGGTTCAAGTGAATGGCGAAGCGGTAAGTACAGAAATAAAAGAGGGTGAGTTTTTTGTTATTAATCGGCAGTTTAAACCTGGTGATAATATTGTATTATCGTTGCCGATGAGTGTAGATTTGATAGAAGGGCACCCTCGAATAGAAGAGGTTCGTAATCAGGTGGCGTTGCGCCGCGGACCAGTAGTTTATGCAGTGGAATCACCTGATCTTCCGGAAGGTACAAAGGTGTTAGATGTATATTTAGATGAAGGAGCCGAGTTACAGCCTGTCTATAAAGCCGATATGTTGGGTGGTATTACGGTAATTGAAACAAATTTAAAGCTTCGTAAAGATAAATCGGAAGGGATGTATCGGAAAATAAAGTCGACGGAGTTCTCTGACCATAAATCACAATTTGTACCTTATTTTTCATGGAGTAATCGCGGTACGGCAGAAATGTCAGTATTTGTTCCTCTATTGAGGCGATAATTTTTCCTTGTATGTGGGCCTTAGCCTCTCGGGTAATACCGAGAGGCGTTTTTTTAATTGATATTAAAATAACCTTAGGAAAAGTCATGAATAAGATATGTATTTCTATTCTTCTTTTTGTATTTTCAACTTTGCCTGTTTGGTCAGCTGAAATTGGCAGTAAACAGCCTAATATATTGCTTATTTTTACAGATGATGCTGGTTATGGTGATTTTGGGTTTCATGGCAGTGAGGAAATTAGAACCCCAAATTTAGATGAGCTTGCACGCGAAGGTGTGGTTTTTTCTGAAGGGTATGTAAGCGATGCCACCTGTGGACCATCACGAGCTGGCTTGATGACAGGAAAATATCAGCAAAGATTTGGCTACGAAGAAATTAATGTCCCTGGTTTTATGAGTCCAAACTCTGCGTTGACCGGTGAAGATATGGGGTTGCCGGTGGACCAAAGCACTATCGCTGATTACTTACATCCGCAGGGTTATCGCAATGGCATGTTTGGTAAATGGCATCTAGGGGCCGCTGACCGATATCACCCACTAAGGCGTGGTTTTGATGAGTTTTATGGGTTTCGTGGCGGTGATCGTAGCTACTTTGCATACCCAGAAGGAACGATTGACCCTACTAACCCAGTGCTAGCCGATAAACGCATTGAGCGTGGCTTTGGCAATTATGAGGAACCCGAAAAATATTTAACCGACAAAATTGCCGACGAAGTTGTTTCATTTATGCAGGAGTCAGTACAAAATGAAACTCCATTCTTTGCATTTGTATCGTTTAATGCTCCTCATACACCCATGGAAGCGACACCGGAAGATTTAGCAAAATTCCCCAACTTACACGGTAAGCGAAAAACGTATGCTGCGATGATGCTGGCTATGGATCGCGCATCAGGTAAGATTCTTGATGAGCTTAAGTCATTAGGTATTGAAGACAATACTTTGGTGGTATTTACCAACGATAATGGTGGTCCGACAGATAAAAACTCTTCAGATAATAAACCTCTCTCAGGGACGAAATCCAACCACTTGGAAGGGGGGGTGCGGGTGCCTTTTGTTATGCGCTGGCCTGAACAAATTAAAGGAGGTGGCTCTTATGACAAGCCTGTAATGACCTTAGATCTATTACCTACATTTTTTATAGCTGCTGGCGGGGATGACAGTAACCTTAATGATATTGATGGCGTAAATTTATTACCGCATTTAAGCGGTGATAATAAAGATCGTCCGCATGAGATGATGTATTGGAAAAAAGATGCCCGTGCCGCTATACGTAAGGGCGACTGGAAGCTTATTCGTCATCGTGATCGCCCTGCAGAGTTATTTTACCTGCCCGAAGATATTGTCGAGCATGATGATAAGGCGCTGCAAGATCGAGACCGTTTGAAAGCAATGTTTAAAGATCTATACCATTGGGAGCTTACTCTAGAGCGCCCACTATGGTTATTGCAACAAAAATATGAAGCCTATGATATTGAGCGTATGGATATTTACAGGTAGATATTTTAATAGCTCGAAAGCTATTGTCGGATCGCATGATAAATCGCCCCCGTTTCGGGGGGCTTTAATAATCAGTTAAATATAGCAACCAACGAACTACTTTTTATGCGTACAAAAGTTATGTGCTTTATGTGCCAATTACCATTGATGTTGTTTTAGAGATTGAGTTCTCACCTAGGTTATTAGAAATACTCTACAAGACATTCAAAAGTATTATTTGCAAAGAGTTGGCCTTAAAAGCCTAGCATGAGAAAAATTGAAGCAAATCATAAGGTATGACCTTTGTTGTCATACTACTAAATCAGTAAGTGTTAAGTTTTAAGGATCATTAGAAGGAAGTTTACAGAGTTAATTAAGGTAATAGTGCGCGTCTTGCACACATAATATTAAAAAGCAAACGTTAATTTTTCTAAAAATGGAGAGTGCCATGTATACCAAAAAAAAACTTGCAGTAGCAATTGTTGCATTTTCAACTGCTTGTTCGGCCAATAATGTATTTTCACAAGAGGAGCAGGATCTATTAGAAGAAGTGGTCGTAACTGGAATTCGGCAAAGCTTGCAAGCAGCTTCAGACATTAAAAGGGATAGTGCTGTCATGCAAGATAGTATTGTCGCTGAAGATATGGGAAAGTTTCCCGATCAAAACGTAGCTGAATCATTACAGCGAATATCAGGTGTAAGTATCTCACGAACCAATGGTGAGGGGTCAAAAGTTACCGTTAGGGGCTTTGGTCCATCGTTTAACCTCGTCACACTTAATGGAAGAACTTTAGCCACGACCGAAAACAGTCGAGAATTTGATTTTCAAATTTTAGCTTCGGAGCTAATTTCGGGGGCCAATGTTATAAAATCACCAATGGCAAAAACCCCAGAAGGTAGTGTCGGCGCCTATGTAGATGTGAAAACAGCTAAACCGCTCGACAACTTTGGGCTGCAATTGGCAGGTTCTCTCCGAGCAAAATATAACGACTTAAACGAAGAGGTTAACCCCGAATTCTCAGGTGTCTTTAGTAATACCTTTGCTGACGATACCATAGGGGTTCTGTTTGGTTTTTCTAGACAAGAAAGTAGTAACCGAATCGATTCCGCTTCTACTAGCCGATGGGCTGCGCTCAATGCAAGCGACCCTGATGTGATTTCAGGAGATATTAAAGATACTGACGGAAATGTCGTCACTCCAGATACTCTTTGGTACCCCGGGCGCTTCGAATTTTCGTTAGATGAGGAAGAAAGAGAGCGCACCGGCATTAATGTAAGCCTTCAGTGGGCCCCCGATGACAGCTGGGAAAACACTTTAGATTTTCTTTATACAGACTTTTCACGTGTAGCCGTAGGTCAGGGGATGCAAGTTGGCTTGCAATTTCCGGGCTGGAAGGATGTTATTGCATCGGATCATGGTACGGCTCTATCGGCAACAAAATACGGTGTACAACCACATGACGGGTTGTTTCAAGTGCGAGGTGAAGAGTCAGAAACCCAGGCAATTGGCTTTAACAGTATTAAACAGTGGGATGATTTGATCGTCGCTGTTGATCTTTCACACTCCACAGCAAACTCTGATCCAAGAAAAGATCAATTAGTTCCTAACTATGTGAATAATGCGCGAAATCCGGACGAATTTCCTAAAGGTCTTGACCCTGATAATGATTATTTCACCTACTCGACGATCAATGGTGAAGTATTAGATTTAAATTCAACTATAGATTATGCGGATCCCGCGAGTGTACGTGCCCATTGGAATCTTATTACTCATAATGAACTTGAGGATGAGATTTCAGAGTTAAAAATTGACGCCGAATATCAAATGGATTTAGAGTTTGGTGATGCCATTCGAGTTGATTCTGTAAGTGTTGGTGCCTCAGCCTCTGAAAGAGAAAAAATTAAGAATGTATTTGAAACACAGCACGTTGATAACTGTGGCATAGGTGAGGGTAGAGAGGAAATATGCGGCAGATTTCGCGATATGGACGACTCTGTATTCTCAGTAAATTCTGACAGTGATTTCTTGAGTGATGTGGCTGGAAATTTCCCACGCGATTTTATCATGGTGAATGATATAAATGACTACCATGCCGCCATATCAGAGATGTCCGGAGTTGAGAATTGGCCCAATGAGGTTTTTGATAAAACCAAGTCGAGCCAAACAACAGAAGATAACTTCGCCTCGTATATCCAAGTAAACTTATCAGGTGAGATATTAGGTAACCACTGGAGCGGTAACGTTGGTCTTCGTTATATCGATACCGAAACAGTATCTTCTGGTTATGGGAAAGAAAGAATCGCGATAGAGCCTGGCATTGATACCAGTAATCAAGCGATTATAGATGTGTTCTATACAGAACCCGGAGAGATTACCAGAAGTAACAGCTATGATGATATTCTTCCTAGCCTTAACCTAACCTACGAGGTAAGTGATGAGCTGCAAATGCGATTTTCGGCCTCTAAGGTATTGGCTCGTCCGGCCATCGAAGATATTGGCGTCAACAAAAATTATGTAGATGTCCAAGCAGTAAATTTCACTACTTCTGGTGGCAACCCATATTTAAGCCCCTATGAAGCTAATCAATTAGATATTGCACTGGAGTACTATAGTGATTCTGGAAGCACCTACGCAATTAACCTTTTTCATAAAGACATAACAACCTTTATATCCACAAATACAAGCCGTGACGACACTCCGGATATTTATGTTGATGGAGAATATGTCGATAGCAGTTATTCATTGCCTGGCTTTGGTGATATTGTTGAAACCATTACTCAAAAAGACAATAGAGACGGCGGTGAAATAACGGGTCTTGAGTTATCGGCGCTTCACTATTTTGATAATCTTCCAGGACTTTTTAGTGGCTTGGGGGTTCAAGCTAACTATACTTACGCCAACTCTGAGGATAAAAATGCACTCCCAATTAACTTAGATGGTGTACAAGAGCCTGGATCTGGACTAGAAGGCTTTGCTGAGAATGCTTTTAACATCATTGCTTTTTATGACATGAATGGTTATCAGGTGAGATTTGCATACAATTGGAGAGATGATTTTCTTCAATACAGAACTGGTCAAAGATCTGGTGGACTACCCGAACATGTTGAAGCTTATGGGCAGCTTGATGCTAGCTTATCGTATGATGTAACTGATAATCTTACTTTGACTGCAGAAGCCATAAACCTTACCAATGAGCGAACACTCGAGTACGTTGATGTGAAAGAGAGACTTTCGTTAATGCAATACACGGGTGCTCGGTATAAAGTGGGTTTGAGAATGAACTTCTAATATCTTTCATAAAGGCACGGCCAGTTGATACTGGTCGTGCCTTTGTACGTATAACCGTTAGGCAGCAACTACTATCCGCCATCATATATTAAGTCGACGGTGGATTATGGATATAAGAGGTTTAACGTGAGTGAACTTAATAAGAATAGAATCCAAAATATTATTGTCGTAGGCGGAGGAACCGCAGGTTGGATATCAGCCGCAATTTTAGCCAGGTCAACTGAACATCTTGCTTGTGCTATCACTGTTGTAGAGTCTCCGAATATACCCACAGTTGGTGTGGGTGAATCAACTATCCCCACCTTTTTAGATCTTTTGGATTACTTGAAAATATCCAAGCAAGATTTTGTTAAGAAAACTGATGCGACCTTTAAGCTGGGTATTAAATTTGTTGATTGGTTGGATGAAAAACACTCTTATTGGCATCCATTTGGATCTGTTGGAAGTAAAATAGACGGGGTTCCATTTTATCATCATTGGCTTAAATCAAAGTTTCATGGGTGCCCGTCAGAGTTTGTCGATTTTTCACCATCTATTGCTTTGGCGAAAATTAACCGATTTTTAGCCCCTGCCAGAAAATCCGATAGCATTTTATCTGAATCAACTTACGCATTACATATTGACTCTGCAAAGACTGCTAAATACCTAGAAAATTATTGCAAAAAAAAGCGAGTCAGACATGTTTATGCTGATGTTATAGATGCAACGTTATCTCCTGGCGGAATGATTGAACGATTGTTTTTGTCATCTGGAGAACACTTATCGGCGGATTTATTTATTGATTGTACCGGTCAGGCAGGACTGCTTATCGATAAATATTTGCGCGTTAAGTATATTGATTGGAGTAACTACCTACCTGCAGATCAGGCTGTTGTGGTTCATACGGAGCAAGCTGCAGAAATTCCCCCTTATACCCAAGCGACCGCATTAGAGCATGGTTGGATGTGGAAGATTCCTTTGAGAAATCGTGCGGGTAATGGGTATGTCTACTCAAGTCAATATTGCGATGCCGATCAAGCATTAACTGCTTTACGAGGAAAGCTTGACGGTGCTGAAATATCAGAAGCCAGAACATTGAATTTTTCAACCGGAAAACGGAAAAGTTTCTGGGTTAAAAACTGTGTTGCTGTTGGATTGTCTGGAGGCTTCTTGGAGCCCCTCGAGTCCACGGGAATATATCTGGCGATGAGGTCAATGTTGAATCTTGTGGAGAATTTTCCCAGTGCTTTCTATGAGCAAAGCCTCATTGACGAATACAATCGGGTAATGCATATAGAATATGACTGTATTAGGGATTTTATTGTTGCTCATTATTGTCTCTCAAACCGTCAAGATTCTGAATTCTGGAGATCTTGGAAGGAAAGAGAGATTCCAGAATCGCTGCGTATAAAGCTCGATATTTTTTCGGCCAATGGGCAACTCTATAAAAACCCTATGGATTTGTTTTCTGAAGAGAGCTGGTGGGCTGTACTAGAGGGAATGGGGTTGCGTCCAAGACATTATTTACCAAATGTAGACTCATCAGATTATTATAAAATAATTGACTCTATGAAAAGGGGTTCTATTGCTCTAAAAGAATCCGCAAAAATGGCCCCTACGCATGAAGCATTTCTCCAGAAATTGATAGGGTAGTAATAATAAGAAATATTTTTAGGCTATGGCCCAACCAAAAATATGGCTGAGCCATAGTAATATTAACCTCTAGTTATGGGGTTGGATTAATTTTCAGTAATAACACACCTTGAGATTCAAGGTTAAAGTTAGACTCTAGTGTTTCATGGGTAAGCATATTAACTATTGTTACGTTGCTTTTATCTTCCATTTTCACCTTCAGTTCAGACGTATAATTACCCAAATTCATGATAGTCATTAAAAAGCCGCCATCGGGATTCTTGACGACACGCCATGTGTTGGTTTTTTGTACTACACCATCCCCTTCTATCAGAACTGGGGTGGCACCTTTATTTTCTATCTGCTCTACAGCTTGCTTCTGAATATCAATTATGTTGGCATTGCCGGGCATTTTTATTAAGGCGCCATTACTGGCAGTTAGAGTGCTGGATCTCGTTTGACCGTATTCGTTCATCGTTAAGCTTTGGCTGTCACCTAGAAGAAGTGTTCCGCCATTGTCGAGGTATGATTGCAAGGCGCTAAACTCTAAATCCGTGACATATTCGTTATTATAGACAACGATTACATCCCACTGATCATTTGCTTGCTTTTGAATGATATTTTTTGTCGCATAACCGACCGGAAACCCCTCAAAAAACAAAGACTCGTAGAGTTCAAACTGCTCTGTCATATAGTGAGATTTATTGATGGCAGATGTCTCAGAGTAGAAAATCCGAATGGGGCGACGCTGTTTACGCAACAGCATAATCTCTTCAGAGACACTGTTCATGTCCATCATTACTTGGGTCAACTCGTTGGCAACTTGTGGTTGAACGTGAGCTGCATCTGCCCACGAGCCAGCAAGTGCGGGGTCTGGGAAGTCGAGACTTTCACTTTCAAGCCGATCTTCGGGGGAGCCGTCTGGGTCACGAGCCCAGAACCAACTGTAACTTGCATCCATGCCGAGAATTGTTGCTAACCAGAAGGTGTTTCTTACATAATCAGGGCTCATCTCTCTATCCCTGAACCATGAGGTGGATAGAAAATGAGCTTCAGAATTTACGTTGATTTTATTGGGGGAAACCGACTCCATAAAGTCGTAGGACACCGCCAACTCCTCCCAGAAATAGGCATAACGAGACTCCCACGATTCAGTCGTTTGTGTACCAGGCCCCAGGTTACGTCCACGAGTTTTAGCATCGTTGCCGATCATAGTGGTTAATTCAGTTAATGCTTCAAAATCAAGGCCGTGAGATCGGTAATTCTCGGTAAAGTTATCAGGAATAAGTTTTATGCTGGTATCAATACTCGGATTGGTCTCTTGCATTGCCTCTTGTAACATCGTAAACCATTCAGTGACACGGTCCATGTTAAATCGACACCAGTCAAACCAAATGGGTGTGCCTCGGGTATTAGGATCAATTGGTATAGTTATTGTTACCTCTTCAAAACTCGAAAAGTTACTCGACCAGTTTGAATTTAATGCGATCACATTATTATTATATTTATTATCAAGCCATGTTCTAAATTTGGATAATGTATGCGATGATATTTCATTCATTTCACCAAAGTTTTGTGTCCAGTGCCCTTGCTCCGAAAACCAGTGAGGCTCATTTGATAGCACCACACCCGCTTTAATAGACTGGTGTCCCTGCGTGATGCGTGAGAATTCACTTGCAATGGTCTTCCATGTTTCACGAATAAGAGGGTTGTCAATATCAAATCCGGTGAACAATGAACTTCCCTGAGTAACGTTTGGCTCTCTTTCTCTAATCCAGTTAGGTATGTTTCTATTCCAAAATAGTGCGTAACCAACTTTATCACTAGGGTGGTTTTCAAGCTTTTCGGCTTGTGCCGGCCAAAGTTCCGTTTCGCTTCTGGCCATGCCAAGACTAATGCTAGGCATTAAGTCAATATTACCTAGGTGATCATTATATAAATCCGTGTTGTCAGTTGGCTGTCCATTTGCCTTAGAAAAATAGTCATATAGAAAGACTGGTTTCTCGTCGCTTAAAAACTGATCATCAGCAACTGTTACACCATGCCAATCAATTTTATTAACCGGAGGTCTGATAACCTGATTCTCTATTACTTCAGTAAGATCAACGATGGCTGCATTTAGCATATCAATGACCTCTTGCCGCTGGAAGTCAGGCAGCTGCATGGCTATTTGGTTATGTGTGGCACGGTATGGTGAAAACTGATAATACAAGTTGGCAATTATATTTGGGTTCTCCTCATCCCAGTTGGCAAACTTTAAAAATTCTTTGGAGAACCATATTACGGACTCCTCTCGTGTTATGTCATGATTTTCATTTGAAGCTTTAAGCATTAACTCTTCTAGCTCAATAATCTTCTTTTTAGCAAGTTCGTTTAGGCTTGTTGGTGTTGGTGTTGGTGTTGGTGTTGGCGTAGGAGAAGGGGGCGGAGAGGAATTAGGTTTGGATGAATTTCCGCCTCCCCCGCAAGATGCAATAAAGGATATCCCAATGGCTGCTACTGTATACTTTATAATGGGGTTAATCTTCATGTATGCTCCGTTCCACTGATTTTTGATTTTAAATAATTTTAGTTTTAGTTAGATCGACGAATGTTTATGTAGGTAGGGTTTATCTAAATTCTATTTATAGAATTTTCTGCTTGTCATCTACGTCTATACTATTCGAATAAATAAAATGACATTCCATCTCTCTGGTCATTTGGCTTAGAAATAAGAAACCCCATGCATAAAATATAATCATGCATGGGGTTTAATGTTTACCTAGGCTTTACGTGAATTAAGGTGAAACCAAGATGTTAATACTATCGGTTACGGTGGGATCTGCCTTGGATACGACGGTGATTACCGCCTGTCCAGGACCACGTGCCGTCATCAAACCAGAATTATTGGGCCGGACGATACGCCAATTACTGGACTGAAAGTTGACGTTAGGTTGACTCACGCAGGTTGGTAAAACTGTAGCATTTAGCAGCATAGTTTCTCCGACATGCAACTGAACAGTGCCGCTCTGGTCTAGGTGTACTTCTTCTGCCTGAACCCAGTTCGGTTGATTCGGTCCGCAAACGCCCTCATCTACTGTTGATTCTGAGCTTTGGCTTGAGGTCTGGCTAGAGCTTTGGCTTGAGGCCTGACTAGAGCTTTGGCTTGAGGCCTGGCTAGAGCTTTGGCTTGAGGCCTGACTAGAGCTTTGACTTGAGGCCTGGCTAGAGCTTTGACTTGACGTCTGGTTAGAGCTTTGGCTTGAAGCCTGACTAGAGCTTTGGCCCGTCCCGCTGCCACCTGACCTTCCTAACAATAGAGTATCAATGTTTAATGCATGCTGGCGGTTAGATACTTGTCGCGTAGCTGGTACACCCGGACTAATCCAATTAGCCGGTATGTTGCCGTAGACGAACGGGTCAGGTTGTAATGGTTGGCGGCGCTCGTCATCTGGTGCATTAATACCAGCACGCAATGCTAATGCCTCTAAATCTAACCCGCTACGGCCGTCTGCTGTATGGCAACTTGTGCAAAATGCATTTTGGCGAGACTCGGGGCGCGGACGATCTTGCCGCAATGGTCCTTCTGGGAAATTAATGTCTTCCCGTACGCTGCGTAATCCTTGCGGAATATTCTGTAGGTGAGCCGCGTAGTCATCACTGTAATCGTGATAACACACGTACCTGTTAAAGGTGCTCTTGCCGTTGCTGGACAGTAGTGAAGACACCTCCTGGTGGCTAGTGTTTGGGTGTCCATTGGCAATGTTTTGCCATGAAGAGGCTGCCCCAGAGGTAAGGCCAGCTAAAGTGCCTTTAGCATGATTACAGGCCACTTCTGGATTTACCGTTTCGGCAAAAACCTTGAAGTCATCAATCCAGCCCCGAAAAGAGTTTCCGTTGCCGCTACTACCAAGGCTAAGTGTGCCAGGGCTCAATACAAACAGAGCATTTGAGGTGTTAAATGTATCAACCTTATAACCGTTAATATATGTCTCAATCTGACGATTGCTATCGCTTAACTGAAACCCGAGGTGCGTCCATCCATTTAACGGTATATTACTTACACTTGTTACTGAGTGGATCTCTCCCCCATTATTGTCAACAAACACAATTTGATTGCTGCCTTGCAGGCGTATCTCAGATCCATCGGGAAATTGTATAAGCGAACGCTGGCCGCTGTTGTTGCGACTGTCGACAAATAAGCTGTAATACCACGGTGAGCTTAATACATCTTGAGGTTGCGCTGGAATTGAGTATTCAATTCCAATATTGTCACCGTCCAGCCAATAACCTTTACCGGTGAATCCACCGTTTGCGACAATTTCAACGCGACCATCGCCTATGATCTCGCCAGCGTTTGGCTTGTTCCAGTTGGGTGACGTAGCTGAATTTTGTATATGGCCATCAAGTGCACGTTTAACATTATATTGTGTATTAATGCGTAATGGCTGAACCATATGCGAGACAATAAAGCCATTGGCATTTAGGTAGTCATCAAACACCACTTCGTCAGTAGATCGGCCAGTGCTCATTAACCAGGTGACGTCAGCTGGACTGATGGGCCGCATGTTTTGTAGATAGTTAAAGCGGTGCTCGTTCGAGTCAAAGAAGCTACTATTGGGTACGTTACCGTTAGGCATTGTATAAATATCGCGGCTGCGAGTATCCCCGACGCGTTTGTAGCCATCATCACCGTTGCCTGGTTCGTACAATAAAACATCGCGATGAGAGGTTTCACGAACATCTTCCATGTTGTCCATGTGATTAATCATATTGTCTAGTAAAACCATTTTCCCTCGGGTCCAAAGGCCCAACAACGTCCGACCATTCAGCGGTGAATTTTCTGAGCCGCCAGAGCAGCCCCCATAATTTGCCTGCACTTCGGGGGGGCAGCGAGTTGGGTATCCAGCGCTAGAGAGTCTTCCGCCAATAGAGGTGAAAGTGATATTAGCGCCGTCTTTATCGATCCACGGGTAGGTGCCAAATCCAAATCCGTCAGGCAGTACCAAGCGGTTTCCGCGGTTATCTAGGGTTTCAAATGGGTGCATTGCAAAACCATAGCGCTCGTTGATGGTGTCATCATACGGGGCGTGACCGATGGGGTAGCGATTAGTAAATTGGCGTACATCACATGCGGCAAAATTGTCTGGGTTGTCGTTGACGTAGTAGACGATATCGGACTCTGTGGTGCGATTACCACCGCTCGGGTGGCGCCAAGCGATATTGGCATTGTCAGTACGAGATACCATTAAGTGGCCATCACCGGTGATACTGGGCTCAAAAAAGGAGCCTTGAGTGAAGCTAACATCGCTCTCAGAGGTTTCACCTACGGTAATTTCGGCAATTTGAGCATCGACGGTTTTAGGATTGCTTACTCGAACATGTACGTCGGTGCCGCCAATATGACGATTTTCTAAGTGAGAAATTACAGTTAAGTCGTAACAGTCGTCTTGACCATTGGTGCCGCAAGCGTATGGGTTCGCGTTGGCTCGATTAGGAGCGGCCAACGGGTTGTCGCTCATATCTCCAGACGGGTCGCATAGGGTCATATGCCCGTTGGTATTGCGGCTTGGAATATCTTCATCAGGCCGCATTTCGTCAAGGTATTCGTGCTGACTCATAATCTGCATGCCAGGGGCAGACTCTAAAAAAGGCACGTCGATATTTTCGGGCTTGATTAAACGAAAGAACACACCTCGGTAAGGTCGGTGAGTTAACCCAATACGCCCATCTTTACTGGTGGTTAATGGAGGTACATAGGGGTTAAGCCAGTGACGATTGGATCCATCTGTTACATGGCCTTCGGCCATATGGATCGTGCGATCAATAGCGGGTCGCTCGGGCTCAGCCAGAGCGGCAGTGGTTACGAAAGTCAGCATTAGAGCTGGGATTGATAGTTTCATAGTTTGATCTCTCTTTGCCTTTATTGTTATAAAATTACCAACTAGCGAGTTGTTGTAGCGGCCCTAGCCAAAGCGACCGCTTTAAATAAATCGCTGTAATTAATCTACGCGAACATCAACGGTGTCGGTATGACCGCCGTTTTTGGTACGCACGGTAATGGTTGCCGTACCGCTGCGGCGAGTGAGAATGTTTCCCCCACCGGTAACGGAGACAACGCTCGCGTCGGAACTGGTATAAGCGACATTAGGGTTAGTGGCGCAGCTGGGTGTTACGACCGCGTTGAGTTGATATTGCTGATTGCGAGTCAAGTTCAATTGTTCTTGACCCAGCGAAACGCCTGTAACGGCGACCCAAGAGTTTGGGCACTGATTGTCTGGAGGGGTGTTCGTGCTCACCGTAATCCGTGAGGAATCGGTGAACAGACCATTGTCTGAAATTGCGGTAATTGTGACCGGCCCACCGCTAGCATGAGCAGTGACGACTCCCTGCGCACTAACACTGGCAATGCCAGGTGAATCAGACATCCAGGTGAGCCTTTTATTTGTGGCTGAGGTGGGCTGTACAGTGGCATTTAAGTGTTGAGTTTGACCTGTCGCAAGGGTTAAGTTTTCGGGTGTTACTTGAATGCCGGTAACCCCTACATCTGCCTCCCCCTGTGAACCGCCGGAAACACTAATGCCGTCCACTGTAGCGCTGTGTGCTTCCTGACCATTATTAATGTAAATAGTAGCCGAACTGTCATTGGCGCCAGTTGTAAAGCTTAGTGATTTTTGCTGGTATCCAGTGTTTTTAAATTGTACGCTCGACTGCCCAGCGCTGATGTTTTTGATACCCACAACAAAGTTGTCACCCGCCGTGGCGACTTTGCCCCATGCACTAAGTTGGTATTGCGTGCTGGGTTGGATGGCAATCGTTTGCTCTAGGCGTGCTGCCCCATCAAACGTTAACGCACGGTTGCCTTGTCGAGCATCATTGTTGGTTCGTGGCTGACCGTTTAACACGGTCCAGCCGTTTAGGTTGCCAGATTCAAAACTGCCGTTTTGTGGAGTGTTATTCCCTGGCTGCGGGTCTGGATTAGGCTCAGTTGGAGTGTTGCCGGTGATAGTTACAGGTTCAAGTGGTGTTTGGATAAACACGTCCTGTCCTGCTGATGATGTGAATACCGGTGCTAACGCATAGAAATGCCCTGCCGGTAAGTCGGCCGAAGGAGGCACCTGATCAATGTCAAGTGATATCGTCACCTTGCCGCCATAACGCTGGCTGGATGAAGTAACCGAACTATCATGACCCGAGGCGGCGATACGTACAAATCCATCGGCGTTCTTTTCAACCAAATTTACGACCAGGCCGTTGTGATTTCCCGCCACTACGTGATGGTTTGAGCCGCCGTGATAATTAACTTCCACATCAAGTGATTGTTGGTTGCTGAAGGATCCATTCTCGTAGCTTGCGCGATTTTCTAGCCATACAGAAGGCTGCACTTCCCAAGTTTTGACATAATCTACTTGCATGGTGGCGTCTTCTGGGAAGCCTTGCGAAGTGATATTGTTTGGGTTGGGGTCGGCGCGTTGGCAGCTAGCGTTGTAGTAAATAAATTGGCGACGCATCCCCATTGAGAAAATAACATGCATAGGCCGGTGCCAATAAGTATTGGGCTTAGAGCCTATCAATTCGCCATCTACATACCAAAAAATTCGATCGCGTCGGTTTTCGACTGCATAGGTGTGAAAATCATCCGATGGGTCGTGATCTGCCTCAAAGTTTAAAAGTTGCGTGGCGGGGTTGGGTTTTGGTCGCAACCAAATTCTGTTGCCGTTGTCGTCGAATATACGTGCATGAAGATTATGATCGCTGACGTTAATCGGGTCAGCATCATTAGGCCCAGGACCGTGCCAGTCGGCCTGTTGTAATTCGACGATATCAATTTCACTGTAATCCACGCTGCCAGGTGTGCCGGCATCGTTATAGGGGTGCCCGTCACTGTACAGCCAAAAGGCGGGGCTGAGACCAGGAAACACTTTCACGCCCTTAATAGAGGCCTCGTAGTAACCATAAATCCCATCATTGGTGGATTTAACAGCGCCACTTTTATAGTAAAGCTCTCTCTGAACGGTGCGTGGAGTGCCTCCAGCAACACCGTCCCAGCAGGCATCGGCAAAAGCTCGAGTGTGGGTTTCTTGCGTGGCAGCAATGTTTAACTTTCCGTCGGCCACATAGGCGTTATTTTCGTCAAAGCTCCAGGCGCCAATCACCAAGTCACTTGGGTTATTCACCCACTTATTCGTGTCCAAGGTGCTACCGTTGAAAGTGTCAGTGCGGTTTCCAAGCTCTTGCCAGCGCAACTGGCCGGGTTCAGCCCCATCAGGGCGTATGCCTTGAGCGGCGGCCGTTGAGGCCACCAGCAGCAAGCAGCTTACGTAAGTAAAGCGGTTCAAAATCATCGTATTACCTATAATATTTATTGTTAGTGGAGGCTGTTTGTTGAAAGTGATAAACCCAGAGGGGTTTGGTGCCGATAGCCTGAAATACAGCATCGGTCAAGAGCCTAGCTGCAAAGTTGTTTTATTACAAACATATCATGTTTAATAAGGTGCAATCTATGTTGTAATGCGAAAAAACATGAGTTAAGTCACGTAATTCGCTCGGTTTGGTCAAGTCATTTTAAGGGGGGGTTGACTGGTGTAGAGCAATGAATACGACAGTACTGGGGTGATGGTATATATAGCGTCAAGTTTAGTCTAAAAAGTTCTAATAACTTGTTGTAAGTGTAAACATCATATGTTTAGATAGGGTCTATTAAGCTAATAATAAGCTGTGGACCTACCGGGTCCTAACTGATGTGCAAGCCTTAGGCTCGGGCGTTAACTACAAAGGGGCCACCTGTTTCCAACAAAACTATAACGTATAGATCTGGAGAGGAAGTATGAAAAATAACTTTAAACTGAGTGCCTTGTCGCTTGCCATTTTAAGCAGTGTTTCGGCCGGTCAGCTACATGCCCAAGGCGTCGATCCCGAAACCGATGATAATAAAGAAAATGAGATGGCTCTGCTTGAGGAAGTTGTTGTTACTGGCTTTCGTCAAAGTATTGAGCGGGCGGTAGACGCTAAACGTAATTCAGATCAGGTTTCTGATTCAATTTATGCTGAAGATGTCGGTAAATCGACGGATCAGAATATTGCTGATGCGTTGTCTCGTGTCACCGGCGTAACGGTTACTGATGAAGGTGGCGAGGGTTCGCGAATCTCGGTTCGTGGTGCAGCTTCCTACATGAACCAAGTGTCCATGAATGGCGTGGAGCTTACCAGTGGTTCTACGGGTGGCCTAGACCCCAATGGTAGTGGTATCTCCGTTGCGGATCAGAGTGTGGATCTGAGTGCATTCTCTTCCGATATCTTAGCCTCCATTGACGTAGTAAAAACTTCCTCGGCTGACCAAAACGAAGGCTCACTGGGTGCCAATGTGATTTTGCGTACACTCCAGCCGCTTGACCTTAATGCGCCTCGTCGGAACGTACAGGTACAGTCACGCTATAACGACTTCTCTGGTAATGATGATTACGCCTTAAACGGCACTTTTGCTGATAAGTTTTTTGATGATAGTGTTGGGCTAGTTTTTACCACTTCATTTGACAACTACCAATATCGCCAAGATGCAGTGCAGCACGACTACCAGCAAGATTCGATTCGTATTGCGGATGCCAGTAGTGAGGTGGATGCTTCAGGTCCTCGCGCTTTTGATGTCGCTACAGGGCAGCCAATTCGTGTGGCCAGCTCGCTTAACCCCGATTACAATTCATTAGATAAACTCCCGGGTTATGATCCTGAAACCCAAGTAGGGATGCAGGATTTGTACGTAATCGCGCGCGATATGACCAACTATTCGATGAGCCAGAACGAGCGTACTCGTTGGACATCAAACCTCGGCATTCAATTTCAACCCACGGACACCTCAGATATTCAGCTTGATGTTTCATACACAAATACGGAGCGAGATGTTGACTACAACACGGTTCGTTTTAACTGGGCAGCATCAACTGCGTATACCGGCTTCGGCTCAGATACTACCGATATGATTGGTGTGGATCTAGAAAATCGCACTATTGCCTCTATGAAGTCAACCGATAGAACCGGATTGATGGCACGCACTAAAGGTGTGAATGAAATTGAATCAAGCGTTGTTTCTTTGCGATGGGATCAAGAGCTTGGTGATTCGCTAGATATGCAGGTCCAAGCTGGATGGTCTAAAACGACAGATGACACAGATGACTGGGTAGGTGCAGGTACGGCAATTTGGGGCACTACTAACAATCTCGCAAATGATTTGCCAGAAGATTGGTATGATTTTGTCGGGTATGATTGCGCGACTGGAGACTGTTCGGTCTTATCCGGTGAGCGCCAAGCCAGCTACGATCCGGTTTATGGGACGTGGAATAATATTCACTCTCGGTTTGTGCCGAATGACTTGTACGCAAATCACTTGGGCTATTTAGCTCAAACCTTCCGCGAGCAATCAGATACGAATGCTACTTTTAATATGGATTTTGATTGGCATGTAGATGCATTTTATCTGACAGACGTTGAGTTTGGGGTAAAAGTTGCCAATCGTGAGAAAGATGTATTTACAGACCGCCAATTAGCGCAAAACTCGTCAACCTTAGTGGATGACGAAAACCCCGACATCAGTTACGGTGGTGAGGGCATGGACAGTATTCATTTGATTGATATGCTGGATACTGGTGCCTTCCCCGTTGATAACTTTGCTGAAGGTCTAGTTGAAGACCGGAGCAATGATTTCTTTAACGGCTGGCCGAGTATTGACCCAGATAAAGCCGTAGCGGCCTTCACAGGAACTGATCCAGATACCGTCAGCCTGCGATCTGATCCATCTCAATCGCGTGTTATTGAAACAGAAACTCAAGCTGCCTATCTGAAAGGTAATTTTGAGTTTATGGAAGGGCGCCTGACAGGTAATGTTGGTGTTCGTTATGTTAAAGATGAAACGGATGCGACCGCCTATGGTTCCGTCCAATGGTATCGAGGGCCTCACGCAGTTGATTGGCATGAATTGATCGTTGAGCGTCAATTGGCAAATGAAAATTTACCTGCGTGTGATGTTCCATCGCAAAGCCTCGATGGTCCCGCTTCCCCGTGGGAGAACGTTGGTGATTTACGTAACTGCTGGGACTGGAGAATTACACACGCTTATGACTACGACAATGAAAACACCATTCCTGTAGAAGGTGGTGTGGTGCAGGCACCGGAAACAGGTGTGCCATCTCCTGATTGGCGCTTTATCGATAGTGGTGGTGTTCCTGACTACGATGTTAACCGAGTGTTGAGGGTGGACTATTCTGACCCTAACAACCCTGTCATCGTAGAAAACAGCGCAGTGCCCTCCCAGATTTATGAGATGGTGGATGGCGAGTTACAGCTAACGGGCTATAAAGATCGCTTGCGTGGTCGGGCTTTCCGTGGCGGCTTGCAGCCATACGTTGATTATTCCACAGCGTTTACTGGCCCTGCTGGCAACACGCCAGTTGCCAACTTTCGCAACGCGCCAACTGCCGATAGTGGTTCATATGAGGCATGGCTGCCAAGCTTAAACTTAAATTATATGATATCTGACGATATGATTTTACGTTTTGCTAGCTCGAAAACCATGGCCCGACCACGTTTCGACTCTTTGGCTCCTCGGTTGCAGGTTAATGAAAACCAGTGGGATAGCTTTGCAAACGGCTCCTCCGGTAACACCTCATTACAACCTCTAGAGTCTAAAAACCTTGATTTGTCATATGAGTGGTATTTTGGTGAAGGAGATATGGTGTCTGTTGCTTTGTTTCACAAAGACATGGATAACTTTGAGGAAGATGTTGATACCCGCTACTACTACAAAGATGTGCGTTCTGAGTATGATTTAGATGATTTGAGCATTCTTCTTCCTTACGATGAAACGGTTAAGCCTGGCGATGTGCTAGATGAGAGTGGTGCCACCTGTATGCCACATCGTGCCCATGCGGCGCAGTCTCTGGAGCCAGTATTCATTGATTGTCATACAGCTATTATCTCTCAGGTGCAGAACGGTGACGGGCAAACTATCTCCGGTGTGGAGCTGGGTTATACACAAATGTTTGATTCTCTGCCTGGAGCGTTTTCGGGTCTGGGGGTAAGTATGAATTATACCTACCAAGAGTCCGAGCGTGATGCAGTCTTAATACCGGGTACTACCGATCAGTACAGTAATCCGTTGCCTGCAGCCAACACTCCAAAGCATACAGCTAATACCACTGTTTTTTGGGAACAAGGCGATTGGGAATTACGTTTGGCTCACCAATACACAGGGATTCAATTGATTGACGGTGGTATGTATGGCGGTGCTGTATGGCAAGATCCGACTGAGAACTTAGACTTTAGTGCTACTTACAATGTTAACAATACGTTGAGCGTGACTTTGCATGCGCTGAATCTTACCGATGAAGTGACTCGCCAATTTTACACCGCAAGAAACCGTCAGTTGGGCGATTTCGAGGGGGCAGAATATTGGGATGAAGGCAACCCTATGGATGATTCAAATGTCTACGATGGTCGCACTGATGCGCAGTATCGTTTAGGCCGATCTTTCCGGGTTGCTCTGCGTATGAGCTTCTAATCCACTAATAACACCAGCTCGGCAGGCTCAACGCCCGCCGAAATGAGAATAATTGGAGAAGGTATAATGAATAAGACATTTAAAATGTGCGGTATTGCAATCGCAGTCAGTGCAGCACTTACGGCGTGTGGCGGCGCTGACGAAGGGTTTGATTTGGGCTATGGGGCTGATGAGCCAGTCGTTTTCGAAACTGAGGTTATAGAGGTAAGCATTACCGATCGCCAAGAAGGAACTGTCGTAATCGATTTGACTCAGGGCGCTACGGTGGGCGGCGAAGCCATTAATAGTGAAACTCCTGGGGTTTATCCTGTAGGCTGGCTATTTAATGGTGCCGAAACTCGCTACCCTCGTGACAACTGGGCGAATGGTCAAGATCCAGTAGCATTAGCCGACGCTGGAGATATTGAAATTTTCCCCGCGGCGCTTCCGGTTCCGCAAATTGGGGATGATAAATTAACGCCGTTTGTTGTAGAAGGTAACACGTTAGTGGTTACACCTACTATGTTCGACGAGGCGCTGCGTTCGTGCGATGACTCAGACTTTATTCCTACCATTTACGAAGGTGCCATTGGTGCTAGTGATATTGTTAGTCAGGGGGATGGTTATTTAGACTTCCCTGCACAACACACTTACAGCATTGATTACTATCTCGATAATGGAGCCGGCCGTACAAAGCGTACTATTAAATTAACCGTCTCCGCCGAAAGTGATCTGGTAACAGATTTAAATGTACCCGCAACTCTGGATGTTCCAAAAGGGCTTGAAGTTGAATCTGGCGTTGGGACTATTCCTTATTACGCGTGCAGTACAGCTCTCGATTATGAGATTGAAGATACCAATATTGCAACCGTTGATGAAAATGGCATGATAGAAGGTTTGGCGGTTGGTGAAACCACGATGACTGTTAGCAGTCAGGCTGATCCTAGCTTGCAGAAAACAGTGTCTATCAATGTTATTGAGTCATTCTTTTTAAGTTTAAATGAAGATGAGCCGGGTCAGAAGTCGGTTCCTGCTTGTACCATGTCAGCCGTGCGGGTAGAACCCAATATGGTTGCCGGTGAGCTGTCTGGTGTTTTCGAATACGACTGGAGTTCATCTAGCAACCAGATGCCTATTCAAGGTACTACTTCTATGGCTTTTGGTGAAATAGCCATGCTGGATGGTGGGGCTGATAACAGCTTTGCAGGCGCAAGCACTACGGTAGTGTCGTCTTTGACTAATGGTGAAACCGGCGGTGTTAATGTTGGCGATGTCAGTGATGCATCGGTTGATGTCACGGTGGTGCCGAACCGAGCCTGTGAAACCATTAATGTGAACGATGGGGCTACCCCATGGGCTTTTGATTACCAAATGGAAAGTGATGCTTTTAGTGGTGGTGCTTTTTGGAACGCGTTAGGTGACTCAGCGATTACCACATCCCCTGATGGCCTTGTAGGTAACGGCGTTAAAATGACGATAAATGCCGTAAACGCAGATCCTGAAACCGTGCCCAATGGCATGTGGTATCAAATGTGGAGTACCGGTGCTAACAACTTCTTTGGTGCTACTCTTGGTCGTGTACCAGAGTCACATGGTGTTGAGTTCTCGACGAATGTATGGGTTAAGCTTGATACAGATGTCGACGGGCCTGTTACTCTACGCCAGTATATTCACCCTTGGCAGTTTACAGATCATACAACTTACGCAGGGCTTGAGCGCCGTAATGCACCGCACGCCGCTTTGTTTGAGGCTGAGTTGGTAAACACCGCTGAATGGCAATATGTTGAGTTTAAGCTTCAATCTGGGGAACGTACCTTTACAGTACCAACTAGCTGGGATGGTGCGGGTAATGCTCAAGCAGCCGTCATGTCGCAATTTGCGGTATACGGGCTCAATGCAGGTGATAGTGTAACCTTTGACGAATACTCGTTAGTCATCGAAAACGATTAATTTCTCAACCATAATAAGCCGCCCGTCGGGCGGCTTTTCCCTGCCTGTTCATATCCAGCCATATCAATATTTTTTCATAATAATAATGTCCATATGTGGGAGATCCAAATGATATTCTTACGCTTTTCTGTAGCCAGAAAAAATATTTCTGTAATGACCATAATGCTACTGTTAACCGCATGTGGTTCAGGGTCGTCCGACAATAGTTCGGAAAAATCCAGCTCAGATCAAGCCGGCAACAGCTCTACAAGCAGCTCAAGTCTAATTAGTTCCTCATCATCGGTAGCGTCTTCTTCGTTGAGCTCACAGGTTAGCTCAAGCGACAAAAGCAGTAGCAGTTCTACACACTCTAGTTCATCATCCAGTGATGCGTCTTCAGCTTCTAGTGACGACGGAGGCTCGGATAATGATCAAAGCGTTTACTTTGAAGATCATGTGTTTGATGAAGAGCCCGATATTATTTTTGCAGTAGAAAATTTAAATCAAGAGACAGATGATACCCAGCGTGTTCTTAGTGCATTAAAGACTGCGGGCAATGAGGAAAACGGTGGTGTTGTTGTCTTGCGGCCAGCCGAAGACGGCCAGAACAAGCGGTACCGTCTGGATCGTATCGATATGCCTTCAAACACACGATTAGAAATTGATCCGAACGTTACCATTGAAATGATTGGGGCGTTAAAAACCAATGGCCCTACTCAGTTTTTGTTTAATATTGGCCGCAGTCAGAGAATAAATCAGTTAATGCCCGAGCGCGTTAAAAATGTACAAATCACCTCTACTCAGCCAGGCGAGCGTTTTACCATTGATGCGCGCACCAATATGCCCATTAGTTACGGCCCTCACGGTGATAAAACCAAAGATACCTCTAGGAATTTTACTCGTGCTATTCCTGTGGGCATTTATTATGCCGAAAATTTTTCAATCTCCGATGTGTTGATACTGGATAATCATACGGAATCTGTCGGTGTGCAAATGTATCCAGACACCGACTATCAGGATGGCGCGTTAGCGGATCGTAAAGGAACCAACGGTAATCCATCGGATGATGTATTTTTAAATGAAGCGGGTGAGGCACTTGCCACCAATGACCAAGGCCATTTTGTCGATGAAAGTGGCGCGGTTTTGAGCGATTCGGACGCGATTATCCGTAACAACACTTACGGACGCACACCGCGGAAAGGCACTATTGATAATATTCGTATCGAGGGTGCACATACCGGGTACGGTGCGGTGCAAACCTATGGAGCCGATTGGATTTATATTAGCAATATTGAGGCGGTCAATGGTGTTGGTGTACGGCTAGAATCAGGCAATGGTGCGCCAAATGACAATATTAATCGCGCCGGCCCGTACCTGTCGTCTATTAATAACATCGAAGTACATAATGTGACGGTATGGAATGCATTTACGGGTGTCTGGTTAAAAGCTCATAGTAAAATCAATACCAACATTTTGGTTGATACGGTAACCGCAATTGATAGCGGTACTGCGATATTAAGCGATAAAAGCCGTATGCATGAAGCTGCCCGAGACTTCATTAACGGCCGCTTTGAAAATACTAAAATAATCGGTGACATTACACTAGAGCGAACCACCGACAACCCAGTAGCCGAGGTTGGTAATGCCCTTACCTATTTTATGTCACCTGCTGAGCGTGATGCACTGGCAGACGTGACGGGCGATGACCGGATTACTCAGGCCGATTTACCCCATAATGACTCCGGACGACGCTGGTATTTAATGCAGCCCACGTCACCCATGGTGATAGCGACCCAGAGGAATGCAACTGAAATAGGCAATACTAGCTCCGATGTCACAGTCGACGAGGCTGGTTACTATGCTATAGATTTTAGTGAAGCTGTAACTAAGAGCATTAATCCGCTGCGTAATGAAGATATTTTATTTAACGAAGATGCACGCAATCTTAATGGCGGTCCATCTAATCGATTGTAATGATAAGCCCGTGTCTAGTGACATGATTATGTGATGCAGAGGTAATTTATGTTTAAAAAGTTGATGGCTTTAGTCGTGACAAGTTTAGCTTTTGGTGTGATTAACGTGTACGCCGATAAGGCAGACGCTGAAGCTCCCATCAAACGGCCCAATGTATTGATGTTGCTGTTCGATGATATGCGATTTGATACTTTTTCATATCGTGATGGACCGGTCAGTACGCCTAATATTGACGCATTGGCCAATCAAGGCATTCAGTTTAACCAAGCCATGACGAGTACCGGCTTGTGCTCTCCTTCGCGCGCCGCATTATTTACTGGGCGGTGGGGGCATAAAAATGGTCTAGAAGATAATATTTACCTGTTTCACTCGCGCTATGAAGAGCTCCCCTTAGAGCAAGGTGGTCTTATAAAACGAGCCGCCGATGAAGGGTATTTTGTGGGCTATGCAGGTAAGTGGCACCTTGGCGCCCAAGGCACTAACTTACGTGGTGCTGATTATGTGTACGATGCCGACAACTTACAGCATGATCGTCACGAGCGAGGCTGGGCACCACGAGAAATTGCTGCAAAAGTTGAACAGTACAAGCAGGGTAAGCTCGATGCTAATGGCGAAAAGCATATGTACTATCAAACCTTACCGGGCACTTATGCCGATACGGAAACTGCCCGTATTGTAGAGCACGGACAAAAAATGATGCAGCAAGCCGCCGAAAAAGAGCAACCATTCTTTGGTGTCGTCAGTTTCCATCAGCCACATCCACCGTACCGGGTCCCTGAGCCTTACGCCAGCATGTTTGACCCCGAAACAGTTGAGCTGCCAGAAAACTATCGTACACAGCGTAAAAACAAGCCCATGTCGCAGGATGAGCCTTACTGGCCCTGGCACGATGTTGAACATCTGACCGATACTGATTGGAGAAAGATGCGAACATTCTATTATGGCGCTGTTGCCATGCTAGATCACGCCGTTGAGCAATTGTTAGATACCGCAAAAAAAGAAGGCTTATACGATGACTTATACATTGTTTTTGCAGGCGATCAGGGCAGTATGCTAGGTGAACACGGTTTATACGATAAGGGTCCCTATGCTTACGACGAACTAATGCGTATGCCGCTGTTTGTCCGAGTGCCGGGGGAGTCTCCCAAAAAGGTTAATCGACAAGTGTCAATGTTAGATATAGCCCCTACCTTGAGTGAGTGGATGAGCTTGTCACCCGATGGTGACGTGGATGGCCATTCGCTGGCACCGCTAATTGAACAGGGTGATAAAGCCGAGGCGGGTAAGGTAGATAAAGCTCTGTACGCTTATGAGTGGTATAACGGTGGTTGGTTTGGTATTCGCGCCATTCGTACACCCGAATATAAATTTGTTTGGAATCCGGGCGAAACTCGTGACGAGTTTTACGATTTACGAAAAGATCCTGGCGAAATTAATAATCTAGCTAATAGTGCTGATTACAAAAAACAGCGTGATTATATGATCCAATTATTAGAGCAAGAATTAATTCGAATTGATGATCCATTGTTGTCTAAATATCGTCGCTATATGAAAATGATTAATAACGTTTAACAGATGTAACAAGAGTATCTACGCTATGATTTTAAATGCTTTGCAACGCAGTCTTAGTTATTTACTAGGTGCAGTTATATTATTTTCTACAAGTGCTGGTGCAGCTGATGAGCGACCTAATATTTTATTAATATTGGCTGACGATTTAGGTTATGCCGATGTTGGATTTAACGGTTCATCCGACATCACAACCCCCTCCTTGGATGAGCTCGCTAACGAGGGGGTAACTTTCTCGCAAGCTTACGTGGCCCATGCTTTTTGTGGTCCTAGCCGAGCGGGATTAATGACAGGGCGGTACCCACACAAATTTGGTTCACAATTTAATTTACCCGACATCTATATGTCGGGAGGTGTGGGGGTCCCTGAGTCGGAAGTTTTTGTTAGTGATGTACTGCAGGATAGCAATTACTTTACCGGTGCTATTGGTAAGTGGCATTTAGGTGAGACCGATAAATACCATCCGAACAATCGTGGCTTTGACGAGTTTTACGGCTTCTTAAACGGTGGCCATAATTACTTCCCCGAAGATTTCAATCGGCGCTATGATGCCTTGAGAGCGGCTGGTCGTACTGATATTCCACATTATTTACTGCCCCTTGAGCACAATGGTCAAAGGGTGCGAGAGACGGAATATATAACTGATGCGCTTTCACGCGAGGCGGTTAAATTTGTCACTGACGGCAGTAAAAAAGAGCAGCCCTGGTTTTTATATTTAGCCTATAACGCGCCACATACACCACTCCAAGCTAAGCCTGAAGACATGGCTAAGTTTCCTCATATTAAAGATAAAAAACGAAAAACTTACGCGGGAATGGTTTACGCGCTCGATCGCGGTGTAAAGCGAGTAATTGATACCCTTAAAGAAACTGGACAGTATGACAATACAGTGGTTGTATTCTTGAGCGATAACGGCGGAAAACTCAGCCAAGGAGCCAATAATGACCCTTTACGTGCAGGTAAAGGCAGTGCTCTAGAAGGCGGTTTTAGGGTGCCTATGTTTGTACACTGGCCGGGTAAAATTAAAAGTAATAGCCATTATAAGCACCCCGTAAATGCGTTGGACTTGTTCCCCACTTTTGCCTCTTTGGCTGAGGCTGAGCTGCCTCAAGGGTTAGAGTTGGATGGGGAAAATCTATGGCCGGCGCTGCAGACGGGTGAAAGTGCGCGAAAAGGCGAAACTTTTTTTGCCATGCGCCACCGCGGTGATCATAGTGACACTGCCGCTATTCGTGACCAGTGGAAGGCAGTTCGTGTCGGTAAAGAGCCTTGGGCTCTGTATGATGTCGCAGCGGATCCTGCCGAGAGTAAAGATTTGAGCGAAGAGAAGCCCAACTTACTCCACGATTTGGTCACTGACGCTAACGTATGGAGCTGGACCCATGTTCAACCGCGTTGGTTTCATATTCAAAAAGAAGGTTTTTTATGGCGCGAGGAGTCTATGCCGCGGTTTCATGAAACCTTTGATTTGCTCGAAGGTAAGAGCTATTGATTAAAGTATAAAGCCTTCTTCAAATGTTTCGGCGATGCACCATCGCCGAATATTTTTGAGTAACCATTTTTACATTTTCGGCGGCTATACTGGATAGAGTTGTTATAGGAAAGAGAAGTCATCGATGGATAGTCGAAAGAAAGATAGGTTAGAGCGTACAGTACAAAAAGGGATGTTGAAATTCATTCTCGTTAGTGGGGTGTTGGGCTGGGGAGTATCGACTGCAATTCTATTTTCTATAATTCAGCATTTTACGGGTACTACTCAAACTATAAATACCGTTGTTTTATCTCTGGTTTTATTTCCAGTTGGTGGGCTGTTTTGGGGGGGTGCCATGTGGTGGTTTGTAAAGTCCCAATACAAAAAAATGGTTTCCGAAAAGTTATAGCGAAGCCATGTACAGCGAGTTACTTTTCCATCACTCAGATTATGGCAAAAAAGACTGCCATAATTTAATCAACAACAAGGCAGCCGCATAATAGCGGCGTTAACAGCACTCGATGAAAAAATCAAAAAATACGACCTGGTTGGTATGTTATTTAGCGCTGGGCTTAAGCGGTTGCTACAATGCCTCATTGGCTGTTTCGGATAGCTCAACGGTTGTCGCCCCCTATGGTGATACTCCCGTGTCCGGCTATACGCTGAGTTGGTCCGATGAGTTTAATGGTGATTATGTCAATGAGTCGAAATGGCATTACCGGCTCGATTGTAAGCATTGGAGTCAGCAAAAAGCCCGTAACAACAGTGTGTCGGGTGGCTTGTATCGTATACACCTAAGACAGGAAGCCAGTGAATGCCCTAACAATACCGCTTTGCAGCCCGGACAAGAAGAGGGGGACGACCCTGCTGGGGTGGTTCAATACAGTGGTGGTGGCATCATCTCCAATAAGTTCTTTCGCTATGGTTTTTACGAGGCTCGCTTGCGTGTACCCCCTAGTGCGGGTTGGCATAGCTCCTTTTGGATGATGCGCTCAGGCGTCACGGTTGAGGATGACTTAGTCAGTCATATAGAGTTGGATCCATTTGAAAACGATTCTATCGATTTACAACATTATCAGACAGATGCTCATCAGTGGAAACCCGAACCTGGCACAGAAGACCCCGGCAGGCGTCAAAACAAAGTTGGCACTCGACAAATAAGGTTTGCAGAAGACACCTTGCTCAGCGACTTTCATGTGATTGGCATGGAATTTACCGACACTCATTTACGATACTTCTTTGATGGGGCGTTGGTATCGGAAACTGCGTTTGCTGCTGAGCAATTCCAGCATAATGATGTGAACATCTGGCTTACCTCAATTGGAACATTTTTAGGGCCAACCCCGGCGATAGATAATTCGCAGCTCCCGAGTGAGATGCAGGTAGACTATGTCAGGTTCTTCCAAAAAACTCCCTAACAAACGCGCGTATCACTAAGAGCAGAGCGTTTTGACTTGCCAATATAAACATCATATGTTTATATTGGTATATATTTGGGTTATCTTAACTGTGGCCCAGTCTATAACGATAATGAGTTTGTACAGATGTAGGAGAACCCCCGCGTGAATAATAACCTTATTTTCACTTGCGTCTTGGCCGCAACGTGCATGTTTTCACTCAACGCACATAGTGCTCACGAGTCTCAATCGACTGCTTCTGTCAAAGTCGGCTTCCCCCTATCCGATCCGGAGAATGGCGCTGGATGGGTGCTTAATAATGATATCAGTGACGAATTTAACGCCGGTGAGCTGGATACTTCTAAGTGGTTTGTTGAAGGTGAGCAAGGCGATTACTACATTTGGAAAGGCCGCCCGCCATCGCAATTTGCTCCCCATAATGTATTGGTAGAGGATGGTAAGCTAAAAATTCGCACGCAGTGGGAGCCAGATTTTGATTTTGCCAATGAAAATTACGCTGATGGCTCACGCAACGATGCCTATGGTCGCCACGAAGGGGAAGCCTTTCCTGTAACAACGGGCGCGGCGATTAGCCGCAAGCGTTTTTTAAACGGTTACATGGAGGTACGTACTAAAGCGGGCGATGCGGCCATGACGAGCTCATTTTGGACTATTGGCTATCAGTCCGAGCTAGATATATATGAGCAAATGGGCAAGCCATCTATCGCGCATGATATTACCGCTACTAACTGGAAGGCATCAGTGCACGATTGGCGCCCACCCGCCAAGCGCCCCACTCGTAAATTTGGCATGAAAGAGGATCTAGGTTTTCGCGTTGCAGATGAGTTTCATGTGTATGGTGCGGAGTGGGGCGAGGATTATTTAAAGCTCTATCTAGATGGCGAACTCAAGTACGAAGTTACACAAGAGGAGGTTGGACGCCACTGGGTTCTTACCAATCCATTGGAGATCTGGTTTGACTCAGAGATTTTTGTTTGGTTGGGCTTACCCCGCAAGGATGAGTTGCCAGTAGATTATGAGATTGATTATGTTCGCGTTTGGCAAAAGCCTCATGCTAATTTACTGGCGCGTCACTTTTACGGCTTTGAAGGACCTTATTTGTATGAAGGTCAATCTAAGCCGCTGGATTTAACCCCAGAAAATCCAACTAACAATGCTTACCAAAAATTTTGGCAGATTCACGATGACTCGTCACAGCATTTGGCCGTTGTTCGACACGAGCATCACTCGGCAGGCACTCGCAGCCTGCGATTTGAATCACGTAATAGAGCAGCTACCGCCATTGCCACTACCCCTGCAGGGACGCTCGCACTAGAGCCTGGTAGCTATACATTAAAGGCTAAGTTATGGCTTGAGCCTGGCAGTCAGCTAGATGGAATATCAATTCAGCTAAATAAAGCCAAGCTTGGTATCTCGCTTGATGATACAGCCACTTTTAAACCTGGTCAGTGGCATACGATCGAGCAAAAAATTATGCTTGATGAGCAAACTAGCAACACTGAAACCATGAGTATAACCTTTGTACAAAACGAGGCCGGTGCTGATACCCGCGCCTATCTTGACGAAATTTCAATCGAACACTAAACCTTACCACTGCCGTCGTCCTATATTTGACGGCAGTGTTCTTTTTGCATAGATATACCTTGAGTCGACTATGAAACTAATCTCCCCACAGCTTGCTTTTTGTCTAATTGGCGCATCATTGGTTGCCTGCCAAACTCAACCGAAAAATCCTACAGAAGCTACAACTCAAGCAATGGGGGAATTTGTCTTTGCTCAAAATTTGTCCCATAATGATCGTAATATGCGTAAATGGGACGCCCCTGTTTTTGCTGACTTAGATCAAGACGGTTGGGTAGATGCAGTGCTTAATAATCACGGTTACGGCATTCAAGTCGCATGGAATGATGAGGGTGAGTTTGCCGAACCCTGGGATTTGCTAATGGGTGATATTCACGGTGTGACAGTGGGGGATATAGACAATGATGGCTTGCTTGAATTGTTACTCTCGCGCGGTGGTGGCTCGGGCAGCAATGCGCGTACGGCTCGAGTCTTTAAAGCTCATAAAGATCGACAGTTTAGCGAGATGCGTGAGCAGGATGAATCACTTGCCGGTATGCGCGGGCGAACTTTAGTGTTGTTTGATGGCGATACTGATGGTGATTTGGATTTATTAAACTTCGCGTTTCCCGATAAAAATGTGAAAGGTAGTGAAAATTATATCTACGATAATAAGCCTGAAACGGGTTTTTCGGGGAGTCGTACTCTGGCACGCTCTTACGGAGACGGTCAGAAAACGTTTGTCACCGATATTAACAACGATGGTGTATCGGATTTGTTGATGTACGGTCATAAAGCCCTGCGAGCGTTTATCGGTAAAGATAGCTTAGGCTTTAGCGTGGCTCAGCCGAATATATTCGATCAACCCATCGGTAATGTTACTGGTATTGCACAGCTTGATTACGACGGCGATGGTGATATGGATATTTATTTAAGCCGTGGTCAAGAGTTTGAATCTGGCCAGAATTTTTGCAGTTCCGACGGTTCTATATGGGCCGGCTATGGTAAGCGAGGACGCTTTGATTTTGGTGTTATTCTGGCCGGTGAAACTATTAGTATAAAAAATTATCAATCTCCATGGCCCAATAAAAAATTATGGATTGGTGAGTCTGCTTATGAATATGAGTTCACTGGGGAAACCTACAGTGGCGCCGATATTAACCTAATTAGCAGCGATTCGTTAGGCTGGCCTGACAAACTGGAAAAAAATGGCTTGTACGCAGGTTATATTGGCAACGAGGGTTGGCGTCTAGCCGGTTCCAGTTGGTCCCCGCTCACTGTTGCGGTTACCAATTTGTCAGGTTGTCAAGCTCAGCCGTATAAGGCTGGGCCGCAGGATATTTTACTGGAAAACATGGGTGGTCGTTATCAGCGAGCCTCAGTAGAGGTGATCGACAATGAGCCATCACATAACATGGCTGTATTGGCTTCCGATCTCAATAATGATGGCTGGCAAGATTTGGTCGTGATGCCTCGCGGCAATCTCGCCGACCCGTTAACCCCGCAAGTGCTTATCAATAAATCTGGTAGTGGATTTAAAAAAATTAGCTTTCCCAATTTAACAATGCATGAGCCTGGTGCTATTGGCATGGCACTGGGGTCAGCTGATGTTAATCTCGATGGCAAAGTAGATTTAATGTTTGGCAATGAGCGTGGAAAATGGAGTTTGTTTCAAAATGAACTGCAAGAGGCCGACCAGCATCACTATGTCTTGCTCGATTTTGGCACGGAAGAAACAGGAAGAGTCACGTGGTTAGATGCTCGAGTTGAGGTTACCGCCTGTGGTCGCACTCAAATCGCACGAGCTGGTGATACCAGCGCTTCATACTCTCGCAGTTACAATCGGTACCTGCACTTTGGCTTAGGCGATTGCAGCACGGTAGATAGCGTTAAAGTGACGCGAACCAATGGTGATTTGGCCGTTATTAAAGATGTGAATGTAGACGCCATTAATATCGTTAACTTTTAATTATGGAAATACTTAAAAAGTAAAGGTGCATCAATGAAACAAATACTATCAATAGCTGGCTTGTTGATATTGAGTTCGAGTACTGTTTCGGCTGCCAATCCGCTTCCTTTGTCAGACCCTGAAAACTCGGCGGGCTGGCACCTAAATGAGGCAGTTAGTGACGAATTTGATGCGGCGGTTTTGGACGAAGACCGCTGGTATGTAGTGGGTAAGTTTAAAGACGGAAAACCCGTATACGTACATCCAGATAAACCTGAAAAAAAGGTTTGGAAGGGGCGGGCACCATCGCAGTTCTCTGGCCGTAATTATCGCCTTGAAGACGGCAAGCTTATTTTAGAAACCCGTTGGGAGCCAGATTTTCCATTTGAGCAAGAGGTTCACCAGCCGGTGTTTGGCGATGCATTACCCTACGAGAATATTACCACGGCCTGTATTATTGCTCGACGTGAATTTAAATACGGCTACATTGAAATAAAAAGCAAAGCGGCCGATGCGCAAATCTCCAGTGCTTTCTGGGCAATGGGTGAGAGGTTAGAAGTGGATTTCTTTGAGCTTTTCGGTGCACATCCCGTCGGTGAGAAAGAGCACCTAGATAGCCAGTTGTGGTGGTCTATTCGCGATTGGAATAAGCCTGTGCGCGGTAAACCAACCTACACTGAGCACAAAGATTTAGGTTTTCGTGTGGCGGATGATTTTCATGTTTACGGCTTTGAATGGGATGAAACTGGGGTAAAGTATTATATCGATGGAAAGCTGTTTAGCGACGTGCCAGCCGAGGCGGTGGATGCCTGGGCTAAAGAAAACCGCGGTGTTGAACATGGTTATGTGGCCACCAAGCCCATTGCATTATGGTTAGATCAAGAAACCTTCCCTTGGCATGGCGTTCCCTCGAGTAAAGACGATCTTGAACGCAATAGTCCAGCCGACAAAAAGCACGATGGGGTGGTTGATTTTGAAGTGGAATACGTTCGTGTTTGGCAAAAAGCTGATTAAAAGGATGTGACGATGAGAATGTTAATGTATTTAGCTTCAATATTTATGACCACTCTGCTGCTGGGGTGTGCCACATTACCTGATATAGAAAATCTGACACCTGGACGTTTGTTCGCTAGCTTGCCAGATACTTGTCCTACCCCCGATGCTTTGGTGGCAACGGCCCAGGGCGATGTGCTTTTATCTTGCCCCAACTTTGCCAGCAAAACACAGCCAGGCACCCTGCTGCGATTGTCATCAGACGGCGAGGTGGAAGATCTGGGTCAGGTGCCCGGCTTGGTGACGACCGCACAACCTATGGGAATGGCTTTTGACGAGTCGGGAAATTTATATATTGCTAACAACGAAGCTGGCGGCAATGGCAATATTTTGAAAGTGCAGTTTCAAAACGGTCAGATAGTAGGGTCACAGATAGTTGCTAAAGGCTTTTCTTCCCCCAACGGTTTGCGTTATCGCGACGGCTTTTTATATGTCACTCAGCTGCAGATGCCTAAAGCCACCTCTGGCGATATGGTGAGTGGCTTGTATCGTATTCCGACTGAGGCTCGGGGTTTAGAAATTGCCAGTGATTTGAGTGATTCAGAGCTTATTTTTTACGACACTACAGCCAATCCTAAGCGCCAGTTTGGCTTAGATGGGCTGGTCTTTGACGATCAGGGGGCTTTGTACCTGACAAATTTTGGTGATGGCAAAGTCTACCGCTTGATCTTGTCCGAAGCGGGTGAGGTATTGCAGAGCTCGGTGTTTGCTGAATTGTCGTCCGAAGTGGGGTTGGACGGTATCAGCATTGACACTGCGGGTAATCTTTATGTGGCGGGCTTTCTACTGAATCAAGTTTACCGGATCTCCCCCGATGCAAAAGTGAGTTTAATTGCCGACTACCCGGACAATCAGGGCGCAGATGGTGCAATTGATCAGCCGGCTGACCTAATGGTTTTTGGCGACCAGTTGTTGATTTCAAATTTTGATTTGATGAAAGGAGAGGGGGTTCGCAATAGTGCTCATACAAAGCCTTACACCATTAGCACTATCCCTCTGAACTAGGGTTTGGATATTGTCTGCAATCACTTGTGGCAAATTTAAACATACTATGTTTAAATAGGTACTATTAAAAATAGCCATATCAGGCCGCAATTAAGAAGTATTTATATATGTCAATTCAAGCCATCAAAACCTACCATCTGCGCTGTCATCTGGATAAGCCCTTTGGCTTCTCACAGTGGTTTTACGACCAGAGAAACGTACTGGTTGTTGAGATCATAGACAGCACGGGTGCCAGCGGCTGGGGCGAGTGTTACGGGCCGGCCGATGTGATCCAGGGGTGTGTCGAGAAGTTTTACGCATCGCGGATTTTGGGAAGAAACCCCATAGAAACCGATGCCATTTGGCAACATATGTGGCGATCGTCACTGGATTTTGCCCGTGGTGGGGTCATGATGTCGGCTATGAGTGGTATTGATATGGCGCTGTGGGACCTGAAAGGCAAGCTGCTGGGTCAGAGCGTAAGCACTCTTATGGGGGGGCGTCTGCGCGATAAAGTGCATTGTTACGCTACGGGGATGTATTACACTGACATGCCTGAAGAGGAGTTGCTGCCAGATTTGGTGGAAGAAGCTCGTGGCTACGCCGCTCAGGGGTTTGAGGCGATGAAAATTAAGGTCGGGAAAAATCTCGCCTTTGATAAGAAGTTTATCGTTGCTCTACGTGAGGCCTTGCCTAATACCGAATTAATGGCAGATTCCAACCACGGCTTTGACTTGCCCGAGGCGATTGAAATTGGGCGTCTCTTAGATGAACACGATTATCGTTGGTTTGAAGAGCCGCTTTCCCCCGAGCACGTGGGGCTGTTCCGACAGCTGCACAACAAACTGGACATCGCTATTGCGACGGGCGAATGTGAACAGACTCGTTTCGGTTTTCAACGTTTGATCGAGGCGGGTGGAGTGCAATTGGTGCAGCCCGATCTCGCTTATTGTGGGGGGCCCAGCGAGGCATTAAAAATCCGCACATTGGCCTCGGCCCACGGAATCAATTGCCTGCCCCATGTGTGGGGTACACAGCTCAACTTGGCGGCGGCCACGCACTTTCTGGCCAGTGCCTACCCAGAGCCGGGGCGGGCCGAAGAAAAGCGTTTGTGGTTAGAGTACGATCGCACCGAGAATCCGCTGCGCGATGAACTTTACAAACAACAGGTTCGGGTGGAAAACGGCGCGGCTATCGTGCCCGACGCCCCGGGACTTGGGGTGGAAATTGACACCACTAAACTTTCTGATTATGTCGTTACGATGACGGAGACCAGTAATGTCTAAAGCTCTGCGTATGTTGATTGGCGGCGAGTTTCACGATACCGCTGATAAAATTGACGTTTACAATCCTGCTACTGGCAAGGTTGTCGGTCAGGTGCCGCAAATTGAACCAGATCAAGTTGCCTTGTCACTTAAGGTGGCGCACGAGGGTTTCATCGTCTGGTCGGGTAAATCCTTAGCTGAGCGCAGCGAAATCATCTTGCGATTTGCAGATTTACTCGAAGCGAGTAAAGCAGAGATTATAGACCTGCTTATCGAAGAAACCGGTAAGCCAGCGGACAATGCCGATTATGATTTTGGTATGTTGACCACCTGCCTGCGCTTTTTTGTTGAAGAGTCGAAGCGCACCGACCAGCCCACCATTACCGACCCCAGCGGCGAATTTTTGCATTATGTATCCCGCCAGCCTTTGGGCGTAGTCGTGGGTTATCTGGCTTGGAACTTTCCCTTGCTGAACTTGGGTTACAAGTTAGGTCCGGCGCTAGCTGCTGGTTGTTCGGTAATTGTTAAACCATCTCAGTTGACCCCTCTTGCCAGTTTGCGTTGTGCTGAGTTGGCACAAGAGGCTGGTATTCCGGCCGGAGTGGTTAATGTGATAACTGGCGACCGCTTTGATGTGACCGATCCGCTGCTGACCAGCGATGTGACCTCGATGTTCACCATGATCGGCTCCACCAAGTCGGGGGTGAATGCTATGCGCACAGCCAGCACCAGTGTGAAGAAGTTTTCGGTTGAGCTGGGTGGCAACGCGCCTGTCGTCGTCTACCCGGATGCAGATATCGATAAAGCCGTTGCTGATATTGTCGATCTAAAACTGGGTAATAGTGGTCAGGTATGTGTATCCCCCAACCGCTGCTATGTGCACGTGAGTGTTTATGATGAGTTTCTAACCAAAGCTGTCGATCGAGTGCAAACGTTTAAGCTCGGTAGTGGTTCAGGTGAAGGTCCATTGATGGGGCCAATCATTTCGGCTGAAGCGCGCGATCGCATTCTTGACTCTGTAAAGAGCGCGCAAGAGCAGGGTGCCCGTCTGATGACTGGCGGCAAGATTCCTGCGGACAACAACGAAGGCTATTATATGGAGCCTACCGTATTGGCCGACGTTACCGCGAGCATGCCGATTGCCTGTGATGAAATTTTCGGCCCGGTGCTGCCAGTTATGAAATATGACGACAGTCAGGATCCGGTTGCCTTGGCTAACGATAACCCGTTTGGTCTGGCAGCGTATGTTTATACCCAAAACCTAAACAACGCCATGCGCGCCGCTAACGAGATTCAGGCAGGTAGTGTTTGTATCAACAGTGCTCACTACAGTGTGCAGTTGCCCCATGGCGGCTTAAAGCAAAGTGGTGTGGGTAAAGATTGCTCTAAGTACAGTTTAGAAGAGTATTTAACCTTAAAACGCGTTTCTATTTTGATTCACCAGTAGGCTCTCTTACGGTGTTCTTTCGCCGAATCGATAGGCTCGGTTCGGCGTTTTTTTATTTTGGGGGTTGGTATGACAAAAATCTTAGTCGATTGGGGTTCATCTAATTGTCGCGCTTATTTGTTAAACGAATCCGGACATCTGCAGGGCAATATACACGCAGAGCTGGGAGTATTAAGATTGGAGCAGGGAGCTTTTGAGGCAAAGCTTCGTGAATTACTGTCACCGTGGGGGGCGATCTTAGCCGATTGTGATATTTGGCTTGCCGGTATGGTCGGCTCGCGCCGTGGTTGGTATGAAGTCGCGTATGTCCCCTCTCCTGCGCGCAGTGACCAGCTGGCAACTCATTCCAAAAGCTTAGACGTGAACTGGGCGCGTTCGGTTCGAATAATTCCCGGGGTATCTTGTAGCGGCAGCGATAACTTCGATGTTATGCGCGGTGAAGAGGTGCAATTGATTGGTTTGATGCAGATATTAGCGAAGCCGAATGCCTATGCCATGTTACCCGGCACCCATAATAAACATGTAGAAATTAATGATGGAGCCATTGGTCGGTTTTCTACCCATCCCACAGGAGAGCTATATGCTGTTGTTACGCAGCATATGTTGTTGGGTTACGGGCTAAACAGCTCAACGGCAGGCAAGTATCCGCAGGCTTTTTGTCGCGGCTTGGATAAAGGCGCGCAGAGTTCGAAGCTGGGTAATAGTTTATTTGGCGCTTGGACTAATCGCTTGGGTGGCAGGCTGACTGACGAGGAGACTCTCGATTACATTAGCGGAGTACTTATTGGCAATGAGCTGCGCGATTTTCCCGTCTCCACTTGTGCCATTGTTTGTGATGATGTCATTGGTGAGCGTTACCTTACAGCCTGTGAACACCTAGGTATTGGAGCGACCCTGCACTCAGGGGCCGAGTGTTTTTTAACGGGTATGAAAGCCATTAGTGAGTCTTAAGTTTATGAAAACCCCAGATTTTTTGAAACCGAACGAGCGACCCTTAATTGCGATATTGCGCGGCGTTACCGAAGACTCGGTGGTGAGTGTTGCTCAGACACTAATTGATGCAGGTATTAGTATTATTGAGGTACCGTTAAATAGCCCTAATGCCCTTGTTAGTATATCACGGTTGGTAGGATGTTTCGGCGATTCTTATTTAGTCGGGGCGGGTACTGTCACCACCGAGGTTGAATTAGAAGCGGTTGTTGCCACGGGTGCGAAGTTGATAGTTACCCCGAATTTCAACCCAAAAGTGGTAAAAAAAGCAGTGGCCGCTGATTGTATATGTCTTCCGGGGGTGATTACTCCGACTGAAGCGTTTGCTGCTCTTGCAGAAGGTGCTCAGGGGCTTAAACTCTTTCCAGTGACGCAAATGGGGGCGGTCAACTTCAAAGCCCTAATGTCGGTTTTGCCTGCGGGGACCCACTGTTTTCCGGTAGGTGGGATTTCAGAGGAAGGTTCTACCATGGCGCCTTATTTACAGGCCGGCGCAGTGGGTTTTGGTATTGGATCGTCGTTGTATGAGCCAGATATTGATATATCTGAATTGGCCAGCCGGGCGCGATCTTTGGTTGAGACCTTTGACCACCTCACCAGGTTATTGCCATAACCGATTAAGAAAGCTTGGGTAATCTGTGAGGGATTGTAATCTTGTTTCAAATTGGGTATATTGTATACAATATACAATAAGGGGGGGGTGAGTTATGTCTGAGGGTAGCGCCAAGAATTCGGTTTTGGTGACCGGGGGTGCCGGCTATATCGGCAGCCATGTCTGTGTCGAGCTGATTCACGCGGGATTTACCCCGATTGTGGTCGATAACCTATGCAACAGCAACCGTGAGGTGATGGAGCGCATCGAGACGATTACCGGTGTGCGCCCGGTGCTGTGTGTAGAGGATATCCGTGATCGCGCCGCGCTGGATAAAATCTTTGCCGCCCATAATATTGATGCGGTGATGCACTTTGCCGGCCTTAAAGCCGTGGGTGAGTCAAATACCATCCCTCTGTCGTACTACCAAAACAATGTCAGTGGCTCGCTGACATTGTTTGAGTCGATGGCGGCGCACGATGTGTGGAAGGTGATCTTTAGCTCCTCCGCCACCGTGTATGGCGATCCGGCCAGCGTGCCCATCGACGAGAATTTCCCCATCGGCGCCACTAACCCCTATGGTCGCACCAAGTTAATGGTCGAAGAGATTCTGCAAGATATGTCGCGTGCCCCCGAGGCCCGGTGGAACACCAGCCTGCTGCGCTACTTTAACCCGGTGGGTGCCCACGAGTCGGGCCTGATTGGTGAAGACCCGCTGGGTATTCCCAATAACCTGGTGCCCTACATCGCTCAGGTGGGGGTTGGCAAGTTGTCCGCGTTGCAAGTATTTGGCGACGATTACGACACCCCCGATGGCACCGGCGTGCGCGATTACATCCACGTGGTGGATTTGGCTCGCGGCCATGTGGCGGCGCTGCAAAAACAACAGCAGCAAGACGCCGGTTGCCGCGTTTACAACCTGGGTACCGGCAATGGCTATTCGGTGCTTGAGGTGGTGAACGCGTTTGCCAAGGCCTGCGGTAAAGAAATCCCCTACAAAATGGCGCCGCGCCGTGCCGGCGATATTGCCCGCTGCTACGCTAAAACCGATCTGGCCGAGCGCGAGCTGGGCTGGAAAGCGCAATACGATATCGAGCGCATGATGGTCGATACCTGGCGCTGGCAAAGTAATAACCCCAACGGCTACCGTCAAAGCTAGTCCTGTACACGAGAGATCTCATGAGCGTATTAAACGATAAAAGTCATCGCCGCTTTAACCCGCTGTTGGGCGAGTGGATTTTAGTATCTCCGCACCGGGGCAAGCGCCCCTGGCAGGGCCAGCAAGAGGCGCCCCAGCCAAGCGGTGCGGTCAGCTACGATGAAAAGTGCTACCTGTGTCCGGGCAATACCCGTATTACCGGTGATGTGAACCCAGACTATAAAGGCACGTTTGTTTTTCAAAACGATTTTCCGGCGCTGCAGGCGGATAACGACGACGAAAGCTCGGACGATGAGCTGTTCCGTTATCAGGCCGCTAAAGGCGAGGCGCGGGTTATTTGTTTTTCACCTGATCACAGTAAAAGCTTGCCGCAGCTGAGCGAGGCGGAGATCGGTGGAGTGATCGATACCTGGCGCGAGCAAATGATCGAGCTGGGCGAGCGCTACCAGTGGGTACAGGTATTTGAAAATAAAGGCGCGGTGATGGGTTGCTCTAACCCTCACCCGCACGGCCAAATTTGGGCGCAGGATACTCTGCCTACCGAGGCGGAAAAAATCGATCGGAATTTAAAAAGTTACTACCAGCGCCACGGTAGCAACTTATTGCTGGACTATGTAGAAAAAGAAATTGCCAAAGGCGAGCGCGTGGTTGAGGTAAACGAGCACTGGGCAGTGCTGGTGCCGTTTTGGGCTTGCTGGCCGTTTGAGGTGATTTTACTACCGCGCTTTGCGGCCAAAACCTTTACCGATGTAAACCCCGGGCAGCAACAGGCGCTTGCCAGTATTTTAAAGCTGGCCCTTACGCGTTACGACAACCTGTTTCAGTGCAGTTTTCCGTACTCTATGGGCTGGCGTGCCCAGCCGTTTAATGGCGAGGCGAACGACCACTGGCAGTTGCACGCCAGTTTCTTCCCGCCACTGCTGCGCAGTGCCAGTGTAAAGAAATTTATGGTGGGTTACGAAATGCTGGCTGAAGCCCAGCGTGACATCACCCCCGAGCAGGCTGCCGAACGTTTACGCGCCTGCAGTACGATGCATTACTTAGAGAATCAATAGCATGCAGCAACAGATATCCGATCGGTTCTTATCGATTTATAGTAAGAACGCTTCAGGCGTTTACTTTGCCCCAGGCCGGGTAAACTTAATTGGCGAGCACACGGATTATAACGACGGTTTTGTTTTTCCCTGTGCACTGGAGTTTGGTACTTATATTGCCACCTCTGTACGCGACGACAATGTAATGCGTGTTTGCGCTGGAAACTTTGAAGACGAGTATAACCAGTGGACTCTAAGCGCGGATATTGAGACTGATGAAAATTGCTTGTGGTCTAACTATTTGCGCGGTGTGTGCGCTATTTTGTTGGCGCAGGGGCATAGCTTAAAAGGCTTAGATGTTTACATTGAAGGTAATGTTCCTCGTGGCGCTGGGCTTAGCTCCTCGGCCTCACTGTCGGTGGCGTTCGCCAAGGCGTTGAGTGAAATTAATGGCTTAGGCCTCAGCGTGAGTGATATAGCCCGGGTGGCACAGTCGGCCGAGAATGATTTTGCCGGCTGTAGTTGCGGCATTATGGATCAGCTGGCCTCGGCTGGCGGCAAAGAAGGTCACGCGCTGCTACTCGATTGCCGCGATCTGTCGTTTGATCTGGTATCTATCCCTGAAGCGCTGGATATTCTGATTATCGACTCGCGGGTTGAGCGCAACCTAGTGGGCAGTGAATACAATGATCGTCGCGCCGACTGCGAACGCGCCGCCCAAGCGTTGGGTGTGAGCATCCTGCGGGATGCCACCCTGGATATGTTAGAGCAAAAGCGCGAGCAGCTGGACGAGCTGGCCTACCGCCGTGCGCGTCACATATTAACTGAAAATGATCGTACCCAGCGCTGCGCCAGTGCCCTAAAAACCGGCGACTTGCCCACGGTGTATCAAACCATGCGCGATTCGCATATCTCTATGCGCGACGACTTTGAGATTACCGTCCCCGAGATCGATTTTATCGTAGAGACGGTTGACGCTCAGCTGGATAACGATGGCGGTGTGCGCATGACCGGTGGCGGCTTTGGTGGCTGTGTGGTGGCTTTGGTGCCCAACGATAAAGCGCAGGCGATTGAGGCAGATGTTAAAGCAAAATACGCCGAGAAGTTTGCCAAAGAGCCCAACGTGTATCACTGCAAAGCAAAAGACGGCGCGCGGGTGCTCTACTCGTAATTAAGCCTACACCGCCAACGCGGTGCAGGCCGTTGCGTTATAAGCCAGACACAAAAAAGCCAGCATACTTGCTGGCTTTTTTGTGTGGTTAGCTCGGGCTTATACGCCCGAGCCACCGGTTTGCTGGAAGGTGCCAGCATCCAATATTTGACGTCGTGCTTTGTACTGACAAATGAAGTTCCAGTTCCAGCTGGCATCGTACTTGTGGCACAGGCCCCACTCGATACCGGCCATAGCGTCGTCGGATTTTTCGTAGCCGGGCTTGCGGTACATGCCCATGGCCTCGGGAGCCCCTTTAATGTGCGACATAATGTCAAAGTTGACGCCGTCGTTGGCCCACTGGCAGGTGTTTTTTTCGGGGCCGTCGGTGGTCAGGATGCAGGCTATGCCGTCGTTGTAGTGCCAGACGGCAACCTCGTGACCGCTGTTGGTTACCGGGTTTAACGGCGACTTGGTGTAGGGGCCTAAAATGTTGTCGGCAATGGCAACGCCGTGTTTGATTTCGCGGCCGCCAAAGTTCATGCCTTCGCCCATGATCTCGCCTTTGTAATACAGGTAGAACTGGCCTTTAAAAAACATCAGGCAAGGGTCGTGTACTTTGTGGCTGTCAAAGTCGCCGCGCTCTTTAACATGAAAGCGGTTGTCCTCGTCGCCATCCCACACGCCGTTGTCGGCAGGGCTTAAGATGGGCGCATCAGACTTGATCCAGGGGCCGTAGGGCGAATCGCTGTGGGCGATGGCAATATGCTCTTTGCTGCGGTTTAGATAGGGCGCCTGCACTACTTGATACACTAGGTAGTAACGGCCTTCGTGCTCCAGTACCTCGGGGGTAAAGCAGGCGCGATCGTCGTAGCGGCCGGCTTCGCCTGGCACTACTGCAGGGCCTTCTTCTGTCCAGTGGTAACCATCTTTTGAGCTGGCGTGCCAGACTTCAGTTTTATCCCAGGGGAAGACTTTATCGTTGGGGTTGTCGCTGCCAAAGCCAACGGTTTCACCCTCGCCTTTGGTGTAGTACACATGCAGGGTATCGCCGACTTTAATCACGGCGCTGGGGTCGCGACGGATGACGCCCTCCTGGTAGGCAAAGTCGCCACCTAAAGGCTCGATATCAAACTCATACACCCAGTCGGCGTTGGTGTTGTCGTAGCCTCGCTCAATGGCGCGCAAACTGGCTTTGCTTAACTGTGGTTGTGTATTGGTCATAATAAATCCTGCTAATTATCTTGTCGTCGGCATAGTGCGCGAAATTCATATTTAGGATTATAGCCTTAAAGTGCCATGGCTCCTGAGCGCATGCCTGCTGGCATAGGCAATTGTGTGTTTGGTACTTTCCTTTGTAGATGGCTACCAAGAGTGCCAGATAAATAGCGTCACGGTGCTCATCGACAGCATAACTTTGTTGCAATTAGTTATTGCTGGAGCTGGAAGTTCCAGTGCGCATTTGTTGTTTTCGGTGGCCTGGGTCACCGCCATCTCAAAATCCATAAAATATATCTTATTGTATACAATATACTGTTGACACGCGAGTCATAATTTTGCACACTAATGGGGTAGTTACTTAAACGGCGTGCAAAAGTTTTGGGCACTTGGCTTTTACGCGCTCTGTTGCTACCGGTCAATGACTGAGTAATTGGCTCTATTATAGGCAGTCATTGATTGAGCTCAGATGCTTTGCTTATTACGTGAGCACACTTCGTTAGGCCACAGTTCGCAGCGAACTGTGGCCTTTTTTTATGGGCAGTATTTATGTTGGGCAGTGGTCGCTATAATGTTAAATGCTCTTTTGAACAACGAGACACGAAATGAGAAAAACACTTTATGGCCATTTACCCTGTGGTTCAGCTGTCTATGAGTACACTTTACGTAATTCACAGAATATAGCCGTTACCATCATCGATTATGGCGCCACTATCACTGGTATATATGTACCGGATGAGCAGGGTAATAATATCAACCTTGTTCTTGGTTATGACAACTTAGAGGGGTATTTAAAAGGCAGTTCCTATTTAGGCGCTGTGGTGGGGCGTGTTGCTAACCGTATCGATGCGGGAGTGTTTGAGCTTGGGGGGAAGCGCTATCAGCTCGATGTAAATAATGGCCCCAATCATCTTCACGGCGGCAACGACGGTTACGATAAAAAGCTTTGGCAGGGGCGGTTCTGCGAGCAAGAGAGCTCTCAACAGTTGCGTCTCACCCTTGTTAGTGAAGATGGTGACCAAGGTTACCCCGGCGAGTTGACTCTAGAAGTGGTGTACAGCCTGACAGAAGATAATGAGCTGCGAATCGAATATAGTGCTGGGTGCGAGAAGGCCGCAACACCGGTGAATCTTACCCAACATAGCTATTTCAATTTACAGGGTGTCTCGGGCGGCGACATCAATGGCCATGAGTTGACGCTTTTTGCAGACAGCTATACCCCCATAAATTCAACTGGAATTCCTACCGGGACGTTATTGCCTATGGGCGGTAGCTCGCTGGACTTTAGTTACACACGTTCTTTGGGAGAAGTGGTGACCTCAGGTGCACCTGAGGTTGTGGCCGCAGGCGGTGTCGATCATAACTTTGTTGTGCGCCGAGAGGCGCCAAACGATTTGGCCAAGGTGGCTTTATTGCGCGATCCCGATACTGGCCGAGCTATGGAGGTGTTTTCTACCCAACCTGGGGTGCAGGTGTATACCGCTAACTACTTGCAAGACGATGCTGCGGCATCACTTCAGTCATTCCCACGCTATGGCGCGGTGTGCTTAGAGTGCCAGGGCTTTCCTGATGCAGTGAATCAGCCGGGCTTCCCCTCGGTGGTCGTTCAGCCGGGTGAACAGTATCGCGAAACGACTTGTTATCGCTTCTTGGTGTAAGTGAAATAGAGGCCCCTTGTACAGGGGCCCGCTTGTTTAAGGTTTAAGTTTCACTTTCAGCAATGCATCGTGAGCGGTGATGTAGAGATTTTTCTGTTTCGTGTCGAGTGTACAATTAGCGGTTAGGCGTCCGGTGTGGATAATGGCAAGTAGTTTGGCTTTCTCCGTAAACATCCAAACTCCGCCGGGCCCTGTCGCAAAAATAATGCCTTCGCTATGTACGGCCATGCCGTCTGGCACTCCAGGCCCCGGGTTTTCCACTTGACGTGAATCAAAAAAGACGCGTTTATTGGCCAATTCGCCCTCGGCAGTAATATCGTAGGCCAGCCATTGGGGGTTATCTTTGTCCGAAACGGCGACAAACAATGTTTTTTCATCACGACTTAAAGCAATACCGTTGGGCGCTTTTACCTGATCATCTAGCAGCACCAATTCTCCGGTAGGCTCCAGAGCAAATACTCCATTAAAGTCCAGTTCACGACGAGGGTCGTCGTCACCTTTAGCAAGCCCGTAGGGCGGATCGGTAAAGTACAAACGTCCATCGGACGCAATCACCCCGTCATTGGGGCTATTGAGTCGTTTACCCTGGTAATGATCGGTTAAAGGAATGAAATCGGGCGTTGGTGCCTGCAAAGGGGCGTCCATTGCCGCGATGCGTCTGTCACCCTGCTGTAGGGCGATAAGCTCTCCTTTTTCGGATAAAAGCAGGCCATTAGAACCGCCCTGGTCATCGTCGGGGTATAAGCCTGTACCGCCAGAGGGTTGCAAATAGAGCTCGACACCTTCTCCGGGCGTGTATTTCTCAATGGTATTGTTGGGGATATCAGAAAACAGCAAGAATCCTTCATCGATCCAGAGCGGGCCCTCTGTCCAGGCGTAACCGGTAGCCAGCACTTCAACTTGAGCCTTTGGGTTGATGAACTCCAGCGCCTGGCTATCGTAGATACTGATATCGGTGTATTTCTCGATAGTAACGGGTGCTGTTTGTTTAGGGGTGGTACTGCAGGCTGTGAGTAGCCCGGCGAGTGCCACTATCAATAGACGTTTCATTGGCTTGCCTCCAGGGTGTTTTTCCAGTCGACCAATTTACGGATATGACCCAGAGAGGCCAGTAAGTAATGGGCGGCATTTAAATAGCCACGCTCATGGAAAAGCTGCAGATTCTTTCCAGTAAGGTTAGCTAGTTTATCTTCATTGATGGTGTACATGCCTTGATAGGTTTGTTTATCACCATTGGCAAACGCTACATCGAATTTGATGGGTTCTAATAGTGCCTGTTCGGAGAGGTTTTCAATAAAGGTATGCGAGGCCTGCATGCCGGACATGAGTGAGCCTAGCAGCTGTTGAATGTGTTGCATATATTCGGTAGTGGAGCCGTCACTGTTAAATAAGGACTCACCGCTGTCAGTACTGATACGGGTGCTATCCATATCGATTAATAACTGACCACGATTTTGATCCTCTTGATTGGGAACCGAGACAAACGGCTGGCGGCGCATATGGAGAGGAATATAAGAGGCGCGCCATTGATTTCCTTGCAGAAAAAGATTTTCACCGCTGTTAAACCCCAGTAAAGAATAAAGGCCAAAGCGGCCGGTTTGTTCATCCTTCATCAGGGCGCAAGGGTAATCGAGCACTAAGCTTCTAAGCTCGGTGGCAATAATCGGTGCTAAGTGAATATTTTCGCCATATTTTGCGCCGCGTTCAGTAATAATTTTAATGTCGCTGTGTTGGCTTTTATCGAGGGGTACTAGGTTGGCCATTAAAGCCTCCTTTGATATTACTATACCGGCGCCATGCCGTATTGATGGATTTTTTTCAACAACTCACGATTGCTGGGCAGTGCAGTACAAAGCTTATGGGTGATTTGTTGATTTTTAGCAAATTCTTGTGCAGCCATCCGTTGTTGTTGTTCATGTAATCCGGCCGGATGAGGTTCGGTTTTAAAGCCCATGCCGTATAACACATATTGATAGCTTGCGGCGGGGAACACTTCAGTGGCGTGGTCGAAATCATTATCCCAAGGTGGTTGATAGCGCCATAGATCTAAAAGCTCTTGCAGGCTGTCAGGAATGCTTGCTTTATCTCGATTGTCGATCCAGAACTCACTGTCATTGCGCTCGTTGAGCATATAGTGCAGCTTTAGAAAATCGATAATACGATCCCAGCGATAACGGAAAGTGCGATTAAAGCGATTGGCAATAGAGTTCATCGCCGCGCGATTAGCGGGCAGTTGACTGGCGATAAATTCTGCCGATATTTCCACAAGTACCAGAGCCGAGGCCTCTAAAGGCTCAAGAAAGCCCGCCGATAAGCCCACGGCCACGCAGTTATTTACCCAAAATTTTTCGCGGTGTCCTGGGGTAATAGGAATTTCACGAACGTTTAAACTGTCTAGATTGTGTCCACTTTGGGCGGCATAGCGTTCCAGCTCCCGATAGGCGTTATCCCGGTTCGTATAGCGGCTGGAGAATACATGCCCAACGCCTCGACGGGTGGGCAGGCCAATGTCCCAAATCCAACCGGCACTTTGCGCGGTAGAAATAGTATGCGAGGCAATCTCATCTTCAGCGTGGTGGTAAGGGAGATGAACCGCGAGAGCGGTATTGGCAAAAAGTACATCTTCGCAGGATTTGAATGGTACCTGGTAGTGCTCACCAATCAATTTAGATTTAAAACCAGTGCAGTCAATAAATAAATCGGCTGAAATTTCGCCGGTGTTTTCTGTGTGTAGCGCGCAAATATCCCCATTTTCTGAGTCTTTTAATGAGGCGACATCATCGAGAATATGGCGGACCCCCAGTGTTTGAGTACAGTGACGTTTCAGAAAATCGGCGAAAGCGCCGGCATCCAGGTGATAGGCGTAATTCGCCAGCCCCTGATACTCGGGAGTAGTAATTAATTTTGGTGCCAGAGAATTCTCACACAAGACATCCTGCGGACATACGGTTTGTGAGAAACTTGCTCCATTTTGTTGTGTTAGCCAATGAGGCGCTAAATTCATGCGATTGAAGCCTTGCGGGAGAATCAGTGGATGATAATACTCATCGTCGGTTTTTCCTGTGTGCCAACGGGAAAACTTAGCGCCCTGTTTAAAAGAGACCTGGCATTCGCGGATAAAATCAGTTTCTCGAATGCCCATTTTCTTCAGGGTGTTGCGCATGGTAGGCCAAGTGCCTTCGCCCACCCCTACGGTTGGTATGTTGGGAGATTCAATTAAGGTTATGGCAATAGGGTTTGCTTGCGTCGCTTGAACACGTGCGGCAATAACACCAGCACATAGCCAACCGGCTGTGCCGCCTCCGACGATAACGATAGATTGGATAGGTTGTTGCATTTGCTAGTCGCTAGGGTAGTTATTGTGAATCAATCATAAAACAAAAGGCCGGTACTGGGTACCGGCCTTTTGGGTCGTTCTATGGAGTTGAAAAAACTCGCTTAGAACTTGGCGCGAACGCCCATGGTATAACGCGAACCAAACTGTTCAGCACTTAACAGTTGCTCAGCGTAGCGACCGTGGCGACGGGTGGTTTCATCGGTGATGTTAAGACCTTCGATAAATACCGAGACGTTGTCGTTAATGTCGTAGCTGGCGTTCAAATCCCATTGGCCATAGGCTTCGGTAAATGTCGGTTCATTGAAGTTCTGCGGCTGTCCAGTGCTCAACAGGAAGTCATCGCGCCAGTTGTAAGCCAGACGAATCTGGAAACCGCCTTTTTCATAGAACCCGATCAGGTTAGCCGAATCGCTCAAACCGGTCAGTGCTAGAGTTTGATCGAAAGAGGTGATGTCATATTCAACGTCAGCGTTTACCAAAGTGGCATTAGCAATTGCACCAAAGCCGCTTTCGCCAAACATATGCTGCAGATTTACCTCCCAGCCGTCAACTTCGGTGCTCTCCAGGTTTCCGGGTGTACCGACATCCCAAGTTACGACGGGGTCACCTGATTGTGACAGGCAGGCAGGGTTAGGTGTGGCTCCGGCATCGGGGCAACCTGGGCGGGCATTGACACTTGAGTCGCGCAGAGGTTCACCGTTTACATCCAAAATCTCGCGTTTTTCGACGGTCGAGCCGATGAAGTTATCCACATATTTCTTGAAGTAGCCCACTGAGGCATAGCTACCTTCGGCGTAGTACCACTCAACCGACAAGTCGATATTTTCTGACTCGTAGGGTAGTAGTCCAGGGTTACCCTGTGTGGCATTAAATGGGCCATTGGGGCGTGCAACGCTGATTTGCGTGGCGGGGAACATTGCCGAAATATCCGGACGCGACAAGGTTTTGCTGTAGCTGGCACGAGCCACCCAGTCTTCGCTAAGCTCGACTTTTACGTCCAGGTTAGGTAGGAATCGGGTGTAACCGCCTTCTAGGGTCTGATCCGATGGGTTGTTGTCGTAGATTACCTGTAGCTCTTCGGTGTTGCGGTAATTGAGAGCGATAATACCGTTTTGAACCGAGGTACCCTCGGTGTCGGTGTCTTCATAACGAACACCGGCATTGATAGTGATTGGTAGGTTGTTAAATTCAGTTTCTAAATCAAACGCTAAATAGGCGGCAACAGTCTCTTCTTTAACGCGATTGATTGTGGGCGGATTAACGAAAAAGTCGCCTTGTGCATCAATAATGTCGATGAATTCTGCCGCGTTGTAATCGACTAAGTAAGGGAACAAGCCACTGGTGTCGCCAAGGTCACTACCAAAATCACCTAGTTCGTAAAATTCAAGGTCGAGACCCGAGATATCTGCATTAACAAAACCAAAAGTGGCGGTATTGAGTGCATCGACATTGTACTCGGTGCTTTCTACACCAAAATGAATGGTGCGTAAGGCACCACTGTTGGCGTTATCCCATTCACCGGCAATTTTATATTGCTTAATGTTATTTTCAACTTCGTTGCCGCGTTTTTGGAACAGGTCAGTAACAATATTGTTTGGATCGTAAGCGTCTGCACCAGTTTCGGCTACCAGATCCGAATCATCGTAAATGATTGTTGGAAGACCAGTACCGTTTAGGTCGGCACCTATGTCTACCATGCCAACACCATCAAGGCGCGGGTTTTTCAGGTTGGCGATGGTTTCCGATTGTTCCCCATCAGGTTGGGAGTGCGAAGTTGAATCGTGAGCATCAAATGTCAAGGTTAAGTTGTCGGTCACATCCCAGGCAACATTTAGGCCAATGGATTCGTTCTCGGTCAGGTAATGATAATCCCATGCCCAGAAGTTTAGTTCGTCGTTGGGGTTGCGAATTTGGGTGGCGGTACCATTGGCATCGGTGATGCTTTCGGGGTTATCAAACCAGTAACTGGTGCGGTTCATGTCGATATTTTCTTCGTAGTTCGACATGACGTAATCAAGGGTCGCCGTCAGGCTATCCATCGGAGCAAATTGCAATACAACCTGGGCGTTTTCGCGTGTGCGGTAATGGTTGGCTACATCCGCATCAAACGTATATGGTGCCCAAAAGTTGTCATCTGTATCAGCGCTGCCCAAATTGCGAACCCAAGCCTGAGTGCCTACGCGTTGACTTTGGCTGTTGCGTTCGGCGTACGACCCAGAAACCAATAAGCCGAACATATCATCCAGGAAGGTGGTGCTAACCATGGCTGATACTTCAGGTGTTACATCATCACCTTCTTCGTTACTGGAATCCATCATCCCTTTTACGCTGCCGGCCATGGTAAAGCCGTCGTGGTCAAAGGGTCGGGCAGTTTTAATGTTGATGGTGGCGCCAATGCCGCCAGAGCTGATGTCAGCCTGGCCAGATTTGTAAACTTCAACGCCAGAGACGCTTTCAGCCGCAATTTCTTTAAAGTTAAAGCTGCGGTTAACGCCGTCAGAATCAAGGGCAGTAGAGTTGGGCATCTGGCGCCCATTCATGGTGACCAGGTTAAACGAAGGACCGAAACCGCGCACGGTAACCTGGTTTCCTTCGTTGTTTGAGCGATCAATAGAGACACCTGTAACGCGCTGTAACGATTCGGCGAGGTTGGTGTCGGGGAATTTGCCGATATCTTCGGCAGAGATTGCCTCTACGACACCGCTGGCTTCGCGTTTGATGTCCATCGCTTCGGTCAAAGATCCACGGATGCCGGTAACCACCACTTCTTCTAGCAGATCGGCGTCGTTGCCCTGAGCTGATACGTTGAAACTTGATGCGGCCAATATTGCAGCCGATAGTGTGCTTAGGTTAAATCGTGCGAGTTTAGCCATTAAAGCTCTCCCTTGTTTTGGATAATTATTGTATTAATGTAGCAAAGCTCGGCAGTTGTAACTGTCGGGCTCCCGCCGGCCCCGTGCTCTCGTGAAGAGTGTGTTGCTGGGACATACGGTTTCACAGCTATGGTTATCATCTATCTCTAGAGGCTTAGTGTCAACATAATATTGTCAACAATATGCCATTTTCATGTAGATTTTACTGCTTTGCCAGAAAGGGAGCAGGGCAGTGATAACTGCCCTGCGGATAAGGGTTGAAACTAGAACTTGGCGCGTATACCAAGGCTGTAGCGAGATCCATACTCTTCGGCATCAATCAGCTGTTCGCTATAGCGTCCATGCCGTCTAATAGTTGCTTCACCAACGTTGAGTCCTTCAATAAATACCGTAATGGCATCATTGATGTCATAACTGGCGTTAATGTCAACTTGACCATATTCTTCGGTGAAGGTGGGCTCGGTACCACTTTGATGCTGACCGGTACTGAGTAGGAATTCATCGCGCCAGTTGTAAGTTATACGTAACTGTAGGCCATTATTTTCATAAAAGCCGACCAGGTTGGCCGAGTCGCTTAGACCGGGCAGTACAATACTTTGGCTGTATGAATTGACGTCGTATTTAGCATCGCTATCTACGATAGTCGCATTGGCTATAACGCCAAAACCACTACTGCCAAACATGTGTTGCAGGTTTAGCTCGAGGCCATTGACTGAGGTGCTGTCGGCATTGGTTGGGGTGATCGCGGCCCAATTGATGATGGGATCCTGCGGCTGCGATAAGCAGGCTGTGTTGGTGGTGTCAGGGCAGCCTGGACGTGGGTTGATACTTGGATCGCGCAACGGCTCGCCATTCACATCGAGAATCTCAGTGGGTATTTGGTAAGCGGTAAGAAAGTTATCCACTTTTTTATCAAAATAACCGGCCGATAAATAGCTACCTGAGGCATAGTACCATTCTAGCGATAGATCGAAGGTTTGCGCTTCATAGGGCGACAGCTGAGTGTTGCCTTGATTGGCGTAGTAGGGGCCTCCGGGACGGGCGCTGGATATGTTGATCGAAGGAAACAGACCAGATAAATCCGCCCTAGCCAGTGCTTCACTGTAGGAAACCCGTGCCACCCAGTCTGACGATAAATCGATTTTCACATCAAGGTTGGGTAGTGTATGTGTGTAGCTGTGCTCTTGGTTGTAGGTGGTGGTGGCATCACTGTAAACGGGAGTGAGTGCACCTGTGTTGGTGTACTGTATGGCATCGATACCAGCTTGTGTGGCATTGCCGATTACTGTGGTGTCTTCATAGCGTAAGCCAGCATTGATCGTCACAGGCAGCTGCATAAGAAAGGTGTCGATATTTAACGCAATATAGGCGGCAAAGGTATCTTCCTCAATGTGGCTGTGCTGAGCGGGTGATTGAATTAGCTGATCTTGATCAGCAATAAGGGCTAGTAGCTCATCGGCACTGTAATCAACCAATTCGGGAAAGAGGTTTTCCGGCCCGTCGAGATGCTCACCAAAATCCCCACGGGGGTAAAAGTTAACTTCTAGATCGCTGATGTCAACCTGAAGGCCGTTGTTAACGTCGGCGGTGTGATAAGAGTTGACATCGTATAGGGTGTTTTCAACACCCACTTCGATACTGCGATGGCCGTTTTCAGTGTCGATACTCCAAGTTCCGGCTAGTTGAAATTGCTCGATATTGTTGTCAACTTCATACCCGCGTTGCTGGTATAGACCCGCAGATACATTGCTTTTATCAAATGCATCAGCGCCGGTTTGGCTAAGCAGAGTGGAGTCGTCGTAGATAAGGCTAGGCAGCTCGGTACCGTTTAGGTCGGCACCAATGTCTACCAGACCAACTGGAGGTAAGGCGTACCAGTCGATGGGAGTATTCAGGCTGGTTAGGGTTTCAGCGGGTTGGCCGTCTGGCTGTGAGTGAGATGTGGAATCGTGCGCATCAAATTTAAGCGTTAAGGCGTCGCTTACGTCCCATTCTATGTTTAAACCCAGTGATTCATTCTCTGTGCGGAAGTGGTAGTCCCAAGCCCAGAAGTTAAGTTGATCGCCGGGATTACGAATCTCGATGGCAGTGCCGTTGCTGTCTGTAACGCTTTGGGGATTATCGAACCAGTAGCTGGTGCGGTTCATGTCGATGTCTTCTTCATAGTTGGACATCACGTAATCCAGCGAGGCGGTGAGCGAGTCGGTAGGGGCAAATTGCAGCACTACCTGACCGTTTTCACGGGTGCGGTAGTGATTGGCCACTTCTACCTCAAAAGTGTTGGGGGCCCAGTAAAAACGGGCGGGATTTTGCTCGGTGTCAATCGCACTGGTATCGGCCGAACCCAAGCCTTGAATCCAACCTTGGCTACCTACCCGCTGACTCTGGCTGTCGCGTTCAGAGTACGAGCCGGCTACCAGTACGCCAAACATGTCGTCAAAGAAAGTGGTGCTGATCATGCCCGAGGCTTCAGGGGTTATGTCATCACCTTCTTTATTACTGTTGTCCATTATACCTTTCACACTGGCCGCGGCGGTAAAACCGTCATTGTCAAATGGGCGAGCAGTTTGGATATCGATGGTGGCTCCGATGCCGCCGGAGGTAAGATCCGCGCGGTTAGATTTGTAAACCTTGACGCCAGAGACACTTTCGGCAGCGATTTCCTTAAAATTAAAGCTGCGGTTCACTCCTTCGGAATTAAGAGCTGCCGAGGTGGGCATTTGCCGACCGTTAAGTGTTACCAGGTTAAACGTGGGGCCAAAACCGCGCACGGTAATTTCATTACCTTCGTTATTTGAACGGTCGATGGATACACCAGTTAATCGCTGCATAGATTCAGCTAAGTTGGTATCAGGAAACTTACCAATATCCTCGGCAGAGATCGCTTCGACAACGCCATTGGCATCGCGTTTAATATCCATCGCGTCCGTTAGCGAGCGGCGGATACCGATAACGATTACTTCGTCGATTAGAGCCATTTCTTCTTGTGCCCAGCTCGTACTTGTTGTCAGTGACAAAAGTGCGGCTGACAGTGCCGTCAGTTTAAAGTGTATAGGTGTACTCATCTACAGCTCTCCTTTAAGTGCTGATAAGGGTTCTTAGTTAGAATTAGGTCTACTAGAAATATATTTTTGTTATGAGGGGGGGCGGTAGTTGCCCTGACCGTATTGTATACAATAAATTGTATAATGTAACTGTCAGGGCGGCTAGAAAGGTTGTTATTGAAAGCGACGATGGTAGAGGGTTTTGTTAATACGTTGGGCTGCTTTCACCAGAGGGCTGTAAGGTACATCCGCGACTGACACAAACCCAACGTTATAGTTTTCGCCATCGTAGGCCCTGCCTGTGATGGGTGAGTCAAGATACTGGAACCAGTGCGTACCTACTAGGTAGGGGTTTTCCACCGCGCTGGTGACATAGTCGACGTACATTTCACCGCGATCGGCCTGAGATTCGGAATGAATCAAGCCCGGGTTAAACACGCCCGAGTCGGTGGCGCCATTGTGAAACTCACCGATAATTGAGGGTTTATCCAGCTCGGCCAAAAACCCAAAGAAGGGCTCGTTTATGCCTTCTTTGTAGTAGTTGTAACTCACTACATCGGCGTATTTGGCGGCGGCGCGGCGTATCTCGGGAGTCATGCCCCAGTCGGCAAAGCGCGCGCCCATATACAGGTAATCAGGCATATGTTGCTCAAGAGTATCGTGTACCACTTCAAAGTATTTCTCGGCGTAAAGCTGCAACAGCTCGGCAAAGTCGGCCAATTGCGCCTCTGTGTAGCCCTCGGTGGAAACGCCTTCACTAACACTTTGCCAGTTGGCAAAGTCTGTACCCCAGGCTTGGTTCAGTGCCGCAACCGAGTCGTAACGCTGCATTAGCCAGCGGCTAAAGGCGGCTTTGGTGGGGCTGTCGGCATCGCGGCGGGTGAGGGTGTTGAGCACAATGCCGTATTGGGATTCGACTGAGCCCATGGCGCCCCAGCTTTTTTCGTTGTCGATAAACACACCCACGCACCAAGGGTTGTTGTCCACCTCTTGGGCCACGCGTTTAATGGTGGCCTCGGCCCGCTCGGCAAACAGTGGGTCAAAGGGGTCGGGTAACGGGCTCCAATAATCATTGCCGCTGGAGACGGTTTTAAAGTCGCCGATAATCCAGCCGTTGGCAAAGTAGGGGATGCGATCCATCTGGTAAAATGCCGGATCAATCCAGTTACCAAACGAGGTAAAGCCCCACTGCAGCATACGGTCAACGGTAACGTCGCGCCAGGTGGCCATGTAATCGGGGGCATCGTCGGTTTTGTATTTGCGTTCTAGGTTGGCGCGGTAAAAGCTGTAGGTTTCGCCGCGCTCTACCGGGCCTGAGTGTACCGAGCGGCGGTAGCCATAGTGCGCCCCCAGCGGCTCATCGTATTCGGGTAGCCAGGTAAACATATCGGCGCGTACTGGTGACACAACGTGCCGGGTAGGCAGCGCTTTGTCGCTGACGCGGTTTAGGCCTTTGGAATCTTCCGGGGTTAAGTCATTGCTGCTGCGCTCATCCAGCAGGGTGTGATCAAAATCGTAGCCGGTTAGCGTGCTGGTGTTAGACATGCGCACATTGGCAATGCCATTGGAGTAAAACAGATAGCCGTTCGGGTCAACCAGGCTCCATTTTCCTTTATATTTGGCGGTGCGAAAGCGCCCGGTGGCTTCAAGTTTTGGGCCCTCTCGCCAGCCGCCAAAGCGCGATCGATCGGTTGGTGCCCCTTGAGACAATTGCTTCGCCTCGGCTGTTGCCTGACGGCGCATTTGCTCGGTGGACTCTACTTTGTAGGGCGTGTCGACTTTGTCGTTTTGGCCGAACTCATCTAAAAGGCCGGTTAAGTAGTCAGCGTCGAGAGATTTTGGGGCCACTAGTCGGACGTTATCGATGTTAACGGATTTATCTTGCAGCAAACCGCGCACCGTAAACGAAATGCTGGTGACGTTATCCACATCAATGACTTTGTCGCTATGGCGCCAAATCATGGGCTCGGCGCCGGTGATCCATGCTTTGGGGTTGGCGCGCAGACCCGTGTCGGTGGTTAAGTCGGCGCCGCGCAACTCCATATAGTAGGTGTTACGAGAATTTGCTGGCACCGCAAAGCTGCGGTTGTGTTGTTTGCCGTCGCCGTCTTTGGTTTTGGCGTAAAAGTGTATCGACTCATCGGCTGGGTTCTCGATGTCCATGGCAAAACCAAATGCCGGATATTGCCCCCATTGCCAGGGTTGTTCGGGGGTGAAAATTAAACTGGCTTCGTGATGCTGTTTAGACTGGAAGCTGACTTGCAGTTGTTGGCCATTCGGGCCGGGTACAAGAGTCAGGTTTGTGTTTTCAGATTTTAGTGCTTGCGGCAATACGGGTTGTTCAAAATTGTACAGTCGATACAGTGTTGTCAGCGACTCATCATGATCGCTCACTTGTTGGTGCGAGCAAGCGCTTAGTACCGCAATGCCAATGACACTGACGAGGGAATTGATTTTCATTGGGTCACCTCAAACGTTGGGTAGTCATTTAGGTCGTTGATAATGCCGGCAGCTTTTTGGGTTAATGCCTCTGCTTGAGCTGGGCTGTGTACCGGCGCCGCCAATCCACCTCCCACTCCTACCCCGCAGGCTCCGGCATCCATCCATTGGCGCACGTTGTTGACGTTGACACCCCCCACGGGGAAAAAGGGCGTATGTAAAAAAGGCCCGCGGGCCAGCGATGCCAGATACCCTGGGCCAAGCTCTCCTGAAGGAAAAAGTTTAATGATATCAGCCTGGACGTTTGTGGCTTGCACGACATCGGTGGGGGTCATAGCGCCCATAATAACGGGCACTTCGCGCTCGTGGGCAACTGCGACTATGTTGGCACAGGTATTGGGTGTCACCAGAAACTGTGCCCCGGCATCTATTGCCTCGCGCGCAAGATCTGATGACGTGACCGTACCTGCTCCCACCAAAAGGTTTGGATACTTGTGGCGAAGCTCGGTAATTTTTTCTTTGTATTGAGGAGTGTTGCTGGTAAGTTCAATAGCCTTTACCCCTCCGTTCATTAGCGCTTCCACGATGGCATTGGCATCATCGGCTTGCTTAAGGCGAATGATGACGACGAGTTTTTCACGCAAAAGTTTTTGAAGAATAGTTTGTCGGTTCATGACTTTATCTCAGAATATAACCGCCGGTTTGGCCGTCGGCAATGGCTTGGATATCTTCCCGGCTGCTTAAGTGTGGGTCACCATAGACGGCATGTGCTAAGGCAAACGCGGCATTGGCGAAATTAACAGTATCCTTTAAAGGCTTGTTTTTAATAATCCCATCCAAACAAGCGCTGGCAAAGGCGTCTCCTGTGCCCAGCCGGTCTAGAATATCGACACGTATCGTCTGGCTGCGGAAGGTTTCGTTGCGATTGGCAATAAATCCGCTTAACGTATTTTGACTGGCGCTGTGTGACTGTCGGCAGGTGGTGGCGGCTATCAACCCATAGGTGTCCGATAGGTCGCGCGCCGCTTGCGCCGCGGCCGCCTCCGGGGCTAGGTTATCGTAGGTTTGATTAAATACATCAGCCATTACGCCCGCATTTCCAAAAGCAATGTCAGCTGTTTTCAGCAACTGGGTAAAAATTTCCCCTGCGCGGGTACTGTCTTGCCACAGGCTGCGTCGAAAATTCATATCAAAACTAACGGTTAACCCTAATCGTTGGGCTGATTTTGCCGCGTCCAGAGTGACGTCGACGCAAGTATCGGATAGGGCCGGGGTAATACCGCTTAGGTGTAGATAGCGACAACCTTGTAATAAGTAAGGCCAGTCAAAATCATTACAACTGGATTCACTAATGGCGGAATGAGCCCGGTCATACACAACCTTAGAAGGACGCAGTGAGTGACCCAGCTCAATAAAATAAGTACCTAGCCGATCGCCGCCTCGGATAATATGTGAACAGTCGATACCGTAGCCTTGCAAACTGGCAATGGCCGCATCCCCAATAGTATTATTGGGAAACTTGGAGAGAAAGCGCACTGAATTGCCCAGAGCGCTTAACCCGGTAGCGACATTACTTTCAGCGCCAGCAAACTCCATTTTTAACTGGTGGGTGTGGCGCAGTGTTTCCCCAGGTTGGCTCGGGGAAAGGCGTAACATTAGTTCTCCAAAACACGCTATGGTCACGACTCAGTATCTCCCTGGGGTAGTTTGATGGTTTCAACCTTTCCGACTAAGAATAAATAAGAGCACAAACCTGTTATGGCCAGCGCGCCGATAAGAACCAGGGCCGGGCGAAAATCCCCCCCCTCGGTTAAATAGCCAATGGCAATAGGCACACTTACCGCCGATAACCCACCAATAAAGTTAAAGCAACCGCCCACCAAACCCACCATATGTTTGGGTGCGAGCAGCGAGACAAATACCCAGTTAATGGAGGCCAGGCCGTTGCCAAAAAAGGTAACTGATAAACAAACAGTGACCCAGAAGGTGCTGCTGACATAGTTGGCCGCAATCACCGTGCTGGATAACAACAAACCAAGAATGATGGGAGTTTTTCGGGCTACTTCGTTGGAGACACCACGGCGCACTAAAAAGTCTGAGAAAAAGCCCGACAGCAAAACACCGCAGAATGCTGCCAAAAAAGGCACAGAGGCTAAAAACCCGCTGTTTAAACTGGTGAGGCCACGCTCTTCTTCAAGATAGGTGGGAAACCAGGTAAGAAAGAAAATCAAGGTGCCGCCCAGGCAGAACTGACCGATATAAACGCCCCACAGTTTTCTGCTAGAAAATGCAATGCCTATGTTGCGCCAGCTTACTTTTGCCTGTTGTACTTCGGGTGTTTTAATCTCACCTTCATCGGTTTTGCTGTCGTCAGGTTCGCGGTACAACCAATACCAAATACCCGCCCAGGCAATACCAATCAACCCCGAAATAACAAACAGGCCACGCCAGGTAAAATACTCTTGAATAATCGCTAGTACCGGCATTAAAAAAGCCAAACCAATAAATTGTCCTGAGGTATAAATAGCGATGGCACTGGCGCGCTCTTCAGGTGGAAACCACTGAGTGACAATTTTATTATTGGCCGGGTAAGAGGGCGCCTCGAACACGCCAATCGCCATACGACAGCCCACCATGGCCGCCAGCGAGCTGACCAAGCCCTGTACTAAAGTGGCGAGTGACCAAGCGACAAGAATGACCGGGTAGAGAATACGAACCTTTACAATATCGACCACCATGCCGCCGGGAATTTGCATGATGGAATAGGTCCAGGCAAACGCTGAAAACAGAATGCCAATTTGCACTCGAGATAATTCTAGGTCATCGCCAATAGCGCTGGCGGCCACCGAGATGTTGGTGCGATCCATATAGTTGATGACCACACTGATAAAAATCAGCGATAAAACGGACGCTTTGGCCCGCAGACGTGTCGGGGTAACAGATTTGCTCATTATTGTTCTCTCTTTTACCAGTTGGTGTAACTGTTGTCGGGTTTAACCAAGCGCGGTGGCTCCCAGTACTTAAAAGTTTTTCCCTGCAGGGCGTCTTCATTGACATCGATGCCAAGGCCGGGGGCGTCCGAAAGATTAAAGTGGTTGTCGATCACCTCGGGACGGTTGATAAAGTAGCGATCGTAATCGCTTAGGTCGCCGTCGTAGGGAGCCAGCTCAAGCCAGGCTAAATTGCTGATGGCGGCGCAGTAGTGAATAGACGCCGCTGTGCACAATGGGCTTAACGGGTTATGTGGCATCATGTCGATGTAGGCGGTTTCGCATTGGGAGGCAATTTTTAATGCTTCGGTAAATCCGCCGGCGTTACAAATATCTACCCGGCCAAAGTTGGTCAAAGCACTGTTGACGTAAGGAGCAAAATCCCACTTGCTAGTAAACTCCTCGCCGATGGCGAAGGGGATGTCGGTCATCTGGCGCAGGTTTTGGTAAGCCGCGGGGCTCTCATCGCGAATGGGTTCTTCTAAAAAATCCAGTGTGCCCGCAGGCATCCGCGCGCAAAACGAGGCGGTTTCAGCCACATTAAGACGATGGTGATAGTCGACGCCGAGCACTGTCTCAGTGCCCAGAGCTTCACGGGCACGGGTAAGCCAGTAAGCGCCTTTGGCAATCGAGGCGCGCGGATCAAATACAGTGTTTTGATCGGGGCAACCGTGCTCGCCGGTGGTGGCGCGGATTACGCTCCAGCCCTCATCTTTAAGACGCAGTACGTCGTCTACAAAACCTTCGTCGTAGGCGACGGTGCTGGTGGCAAACAGCGGAATACGATCACGCTGTTTGCCACCCAACAACTGGTATACCGGCACGTTTAGTGCCTTGCCTTTGATATCGTGCAGGGCAATGTCGATGGCGGCAATGGCGGCGGCTAAAACACGGCCGCCTTCAAAGTAGGCGCCGCGATACATCTGTTGCCACAGAGCGCTAATATTGAGTGGATCTTGCCCTTTCAAAAATTCTTCGAAGTGAGCAACGGCGCCCATCACCGCTTGTTCACGCCCGGAAAGACCGGCTTCGCCCCAGCCGTAAAGGCCCCCGTCGGTTTCTACTTTGACCAAGCAGACATTGCGAAATCCGACCCAAAAACTGTAACTCTTGATTTGGCTAATTTTCATATCAGAGCCTGAATAAGCGCGACCAATACTCGCCGCTGGTTTGAATGTGTTGTGCCAGTTGATGCTGCAGCTTTGCGCCGTCGTCTTGTTGGAGTGACTCCAGCATCTGCTGATGCTCGATGATGGTGCTTTGCAACTTGGCTTTGCTGATGGGGAGTTTGGCGTGCAGCGCCTGCAACATTATTTTTTTGCGACGCCATAAATCCACTGCCATGGAGTTGTAGTGATGGCGGTACATCTCCCAATGAAACAGAGTATCTAACTCGCGAAACCGAGCGGCCTGATCAAGCGATAGCGCTTGCATGTCGTTAATTGTCTGCTGCAGCAATGCCAGATTCTCGGGACGGTGATGTTCAATAAACCAATCCAATAGGTAGGGCTCCAGAACCGAGAGAATCTCAAAGACATTGCGCATGGTTTCGAACTCGAAGCGAGCTACCCGGGCACCGCTGTTGCGCTGAAAGGTAACAAAGCCTTCGCCCTCTAATTGTTTTAAAGCTTCGCGCACTGGATTAACACTCGTGCCGTAGCGCTCGGCCAGAGCGGTGGTAACTAAGCGATCGCCGCTGACGAACTCGCCAAAAGCGATGTCGCTCAGAAGTTGTGCGTAGATGCTATCTTCGGGGTCTATTAAATAGGTTAGCGCCTGTTTTGCATTTTTCATCTGCACACCTTATTGTTTATTGTATGCAATATATTATAGGATTGTGTGCAATATCAAGCGGTGAATATGAAACTGACCTGAAGCGGATGGCTTTAGCTTTCTTATAATGCGATATAAATCAAGTACTAAGCGTAGCCTCGTGACTTGAATATATTGGAAGCAAAAGCGTTCTTTCTGTCTTTGGGTGGAAAATTCTAGATATAAATAGGATAAACATGTGCGCACAGTGACGTTCACTGTGCAAAGATTCTGATAGTCACATCCCTAAAAATGAAGCTATCTTAGAAAAGATTAGCCATAAATTAAGTCTACAGTTAAAAAGTAAGGTGCCTTTGAGTCGGCATTGATTATTTGTTAGTTGTATTTATCGTCAATCTGTGCAACTCTATGCCGTAGAATTCCACGGCATAGATATATTATGAAACCTTTCAAGTTGCGATCGACAAAAGAGCGTGGGTGGGTGAAGGAGTGGTTTCGCAAACTCATCATCAATGGAGAGTCGGATTACGGACTGGATGCCATTGCCCATGCACAGTCGGATGAGGATATTCAGCGTCTAATCAAGAACTTATTACCGGAACAGCGCAAAAAGCTTCAAAAAGCGCTATCTGCTCGAAGAGCTCGCCAGTCTGAACCGAGCTATCTGGTAAGTATTAAGGTGAGTCGCGAAGCGCGGGAAGGGTTAAAATCTCACGCCGAGAGTCAAGGAATCACCATGTCTGAATTACTAGAAGAGACGTTTGGCATTTGATGCTGGCTATGTCTAGTAACGCCTCTCTATCTGAGACCCGTTAAAAGTGCCCAATATTTCTGTTTCCACACTATCAGATCTTTTTTTCCGGCGAACGCTCGCATCAAACACTTTAATTGGTGCTAATGTGGGGGGCGTGTTCTGTAGAAGAATAATGGGCATTACTGCCGTTATTGTCTGGATAGTATCACCCATTATATTGGCTACCGGTTGAACTCGCACGTCTCGTCTAAGTCTCAATTGACTTGGTACTATAGGGCTAATGCTGTCCAAAAGCTGCCGGAGGGGTAAGGCTGCCATGCCATTCAAAGTTGAGGCCTCAGCCTCGATTCTCTCCAACAACTGCTGTTTGGTTTTAATATTTAACTTGCTTAGTAGCTGTTTTCTTTCCCAACTGAGCCCCACACTGCGAATATTTTCACTCACTAAGCACTTAACTGTTCGGTACAGATGAACGGTCATTATACCAGGGCGTGCCTCACGCAAAGCAGTGAACCTAGCCTGTCGAGTGGGTAGGGCCGTCACTTTCTGGCGCAGTGCGATCTTGTGATTGTTTATACTTGCTACACAATCGATAATAGCTTGAAGCTGTTCGTTAGATATATTGCTGGGCTGTATCCAGATCACCCCAACACATCTTCGGGCCACTTTTTGCGACAGGCCTTTTTTGATGTAGAAATCATTGTAGCTTCGAATGGCCTCATCAATGGCCACCTGGCCTTCCAGAACTTCACCGTCTACTGTATTAACAGGACGATCTTCCTGCCCCTTCATAATGTCGGGGATTTTGGTTACAAAGGCATGAGTAGGTTTGACGTCCCTGAGAAGACGGGTAAGCAAGTTGAGTTCTTTATCAATCCCACTGAGATGAGAAGAGATCTCATTTTTAGGTGAAGATGACGGAATTAGATCAAAGGATTCTATCGGCATGCCTACGCGCCCTAAGGTTAAATCATTAGACCAACATGCAAAGTGTTTAAGCCCACACTTATAAATTTTATCTTTTATTTTACCATTCACATAATAAAAATAATAAAAGTAAACACGATCGCTGCTCCGCATGTTGGTCTAAGGTGGCGTGTCAATCATGATATCAATATTTGGCAGGCCACGTTAGAGATAACAAGACCATAGTGCGTTATTTAGAACTTTCCTATTAATGCTTTCACAAAACAGCTTAAGCTTTTGGAGCATCAAAAGCATGTCAAGTTAACATAGTCGAAAGACCAAACTCGTCATCTTACACACTTAATTTTAATAGCATGACAAGCCGCTGTAGTATATCGTTCAGATAAGCGATTATCATTTTATCGGCTAGTTTTTTATCATTCAGCTGTTTGGTTGCGAAAAAGCAATGAGAGCAAAAAAGAAATCTAACTAGGGCAAGAGGTTTAAATAAAATTGGGGCTACTTAAGCATAAATCGCAAGCGTATCGTTATCAGTTCTTTGTCTGGGTTGTATTTATTGCACCCCTGAGCTTGTCGTATTACGCGGTTGGTGATGTGAATCAGTGTGCTACTTGTCATGCAGAGCAAGTAGCACAATGGCAACAGTCACATCATTATCACGCGATGGAGATCGCAACACCTAAAACGGTTTTGGGTGATTTTTCCAATCAAACTTTAGCCTACCAAGGAAGTCAGGTTGAATTTTCCACCCAAGAAAACGAATTGTATATTACGATGCCGAACTTAAAGGGAGAAATGCAATCATTCCAAGTTGAGTTCACTTTTGGTTACAAGCCTTTGCAGCAATATATGTTTAATGCGGGTAAAGGTAAGTATCAACTCTTTCCTTTTGCTTGGGACAGCCGCCCCGCTGAAGAGGATGGACAACGTTGGTTCGTTTTATATCCAGATCAATCTCCTAATGACGAATTTCATTGGTCTAATATGGGGCAAAATTGGAATCAAATGTGCGCTGATTGCCATTCCACAAATTTTAAAAAAGGTTTTGACCTAGAAAACTTATCTTACCAATCAAGCTACTCAACCATCAATGTCAGCTGCGCTGCCTGCCATGGAGAAGCGAAAGAACATTTACAATGGGCTGCTGGAGAAAAATCTATAGCTAATAAAGGCTACCCTACCTATATTGGCCCCAAAACACCTTTATTTCGGGCAGATGAGCAAGGATTAATGAAAGCCATCGCCAATATCAAACCAAGTCGCCAAATCCAAGTGTGTGCCAGTTGCCACTCACGCCGTGCCGCGCTATCAGACAGTTCTGGGCCAGACAATTTTCATCACACTTTCCGGCCTGCCCTAATTTCGCCAGATCTGTATCACTCAGACGGTCAAATTTGGGATGAAGATTATGTATGGGGGTCATTTTTACAGAGCAAGATGTTTAAGGCCGGCGTGACTTGCACCAACTGTCACAACCCCCACTCTGGAGAATTGAAGTTAGCCGAGAATCAAGTATGCACACAATGCCATTCGCAAGAGGTTTACGATAAGACTAAACACCATGGCCACAACGTGGGAGAAGCTGGAAGTGCTTGTGTTGACTGTCATATGCCAGCCACCACCTATATGCAAGTAGATCCAAGGCGAGATCATGGATTTAAAGTTCCACGGCCTGATTTAACTCAAAGCTTAAAAGTACCCAATGCCTGTAACAGCTGCCATACAGATAAAAACGCAAAATGGGCGGAAGATGCAATCCGCACTTGGCACCCGAATAGCCAATACATGGGACATGTACACTTTGCGCAAACTTTTCACAATGCAGACACCAATACACCTATAACAGGCAAGACGTTACTACAGATAGCCCAAGATTCAAACTATCCAGAGATTATCCGTGCATCTGCACTGTATCGCATGAGTCAATCTCAGGGGCAAAATACGGTAAAAGCGATTGCGCAAGCGGTACAAGATAATGATCCGTTACGACGTCAGGCGGCAATTGAGGCTGCAACCACATTCCCCGTGAATGAGCGGTGGGACATGCTAAACACTTTACTGAGTGATAAACACAGGCCAATACGCACTCAGGCTGCCCGAACTTTAGCACCAATGCTTCTTCAACCTTTGGATAAAAATGATGGTACGCGTCTGCGTGAAGCCCTAATCGAATACCGAAAAGAGCAAACTTATCAAGCTGACAGAGGCTTCTCCCATACCAACTTAGGTAACTTGGAACTGGAGCTAGGAAATTTAAAAATTGCTGAAAAGCATTTATTGACAGCTATTAAAGTAGAACCAATTTTTATTCCTGCTTATGTAAATTTAGCTGATTTGTATCGCGCCCAGGGGAACGAAGCGATGGTGCAGGAGGTTCTTAAGAAGGCTCTTTCTGTGAATGACCAAGCATCTTCAGTGCATTATGGGTTGGCAATGAGTTATATTCGCCAGGGACAAAAAAAAATTGCCCTGCCTGTATTAAAAGCTGCAGCTCAGGCACCTGATACAAATACCAACATAATCTATGCTTATGCGTTGTTACTGCAGGATCAGGGAAAGATGATCGCTGCTATCTCACAACTTCTAAAAGCCTACCATTTAGAGCCGAAAAACTCCGATATAATCTATACTTTATCGCGCTTTTATGCTGCCGAAGGTCAGCTCGATCTTGCACTTTTTTATGCTAAAAAGCTTAGTGACCTACTGCCTAACAACCCTCAAATACAGCAAATAATCTGGCAGCTAGAGCGACAAAATAAAGAGTAATCAATCAGCGAAATTGGTCTAATAACTGGTCAATCTTCTAGCGGCCTTCTATTAAATACGACTCCAAGTTATTTCTTTTTTGTTTTACAAGGGATGGGGGGGGGGACTTCCTGCAAACTTAAGACACGAACAACGCAAAATCGTGAAATACAACCATTTGCTCTACAACGTAAATGCGATGACCGCAGTGTTCAATCAATTGAAGCCAGAAGGGCACAATATCACGCGCGACCAAATGGCCGTATTCTCGCCGTACCACACCGAGCACTTAGTCACATGGAGAAGCTTGGGGCTTGACCAGACCAAGCAGGTCAAGCCCATGACTTTTAACCTGCTTATTGATTAATTCATTAAATTCAACGCTTTTACCGGCCAAACCTCATTACCTTTTTAACTAAATCATCTCGTCTATAGGTTTAACAGGGAGTGATTGGTTGGTTGATTTCAACTTACCTGCATGTTGGTCTAAATCATTTAGTATTAGCCAATAATGCTTGTCATGGACAAAAACCTCTATCTTATTAGACCCTTGGGTCTGCTCTGTTCTGCTTGGGGGTGGGCTCTCTGTGCTACTTTCAAGTGAGGTAAAGATGTTGTTATGTAGAGCCTCGTATTGATTCCTATCAGCATAGAGTTTCTAGTCCCGAGTCCTAATTAACCCTCGCCGAACACCCACCTCAACAATTAGACTTATATACTGGCCTTTATATATATCTATAAATCAGTATAATGGCCTATTAAATTAATCCGTATCTTGAGCTGTTTATGCAGAGAAGACCTTACTCACGTTGTTACGTTTTCGCGGTGGACCCTTCTGGCAAGGTAGCCCTTGCTGGCGAGTTAGAAATGATGCGCACCGGCGGTAGCTTCAAATATAGCGCCTCGTGGCTGGCGCGCGCCGATCGTTATGCACTGGATCCAGAAAACCTTCCTCTCGTTCCCGAGAAGCAGTATTGCGATAACACTAATGGAGTGTTTCCCGTCTTTTCCGATGCGGGTCCCGATGACTGGGGTAACCGGGTCATGTTGCAGCGCCATGAAAGCCAACCGCGCAATGAGATTGAACGGCTACTACGTACCAGTGGTACTGGCGTGGGTGCGTTGCGTTTCTCTTTGTCCCGTACCCGCCCCAAACCACCCCCCCCGGCTCAAGACATTGCCCTGCTGGAAAGGCTCGCGATTGCGACTGAGTCAATCGAAAAGGCCGATGAGCTAAGTCCAGATGAATTTAAACTGATAGAACATGGCTCCTCCATGGGGGGCGCCAGGCCCAAAGCAGTCGTAGCCGATGGCGATAACGAGTACATCGTGAAATTCTCTAAGCAGGGCGACCTACTACAGGATTTACCTCGAGTGGAATTCGCCACTATGACTTTACTGGCCAAAGCGGGTTTAAACGTCCCCGAGGTTAGAATCCAGAATATCGGTGCCGACCGCACTGCGTATCTTATTCGTCGGTTCGATGTAGAAGCCGGCAGAGTGGTGCGTCACTACCTATCCGCCCACGCTCTTTTCAACAAAGAGCGTCACAAAAAATACGCCGATGGTCATCACGATGATCGAGGATATATCGCCCTCAGCCGCAAAATCCGTAGTCATTGTCAAAACCCCACCCAGGATTGCGTCGAGCTGTTTGATCGCATTGTTGCCAATGTTTTGCTGGGCAATTCCGATGACCACCCCCGCAATCACGGTTTTGTCTACGATCTAAATCACGGCCATTGGGGCCTGGCACCACTTTTCGATGTTGTGCCCATACTCTCTGCTATGGCGAAACCGCAAGCCATGACCATTGGAACCGACGGATACGAGCCTTCGGTAGCCAACATACTAAGTTGTGCGCAGGCCTTTGGACTCAGTCAGCACGACGCGCTTAAACGAATAGGTGGGCTGGTTGAGATTTTGGCTACCTGGGAGAAACATTACCAATCCTGTGGCGTTTCCGCCGCGGATATCCGCCAGCTTAAAAGGCTAATAGGTACGAGAATTAAAGAAGCGCGACAAGCGCTTGGACAAATTTAATAGAGCGCTAGATCGCAGCAAAGGTACAAATACCATGGCCGAAAAAAAATACCTAGCCTCTCTCAGCGAGAACGCCAGAAACTCCCTAGAAATACTCGGAGAGAACATTGCAATCGCGCGTAAAGCGCGCGGCTGGAGCCAAAAAGAAGCTGCAGAGCGATTTCAGATGAGTAAAACGACCTTGGTCGCAGTGGAGAAAGGCGACCCTAAATCCAGCATAGGCTCCTACCTCGCCGCACTTGATATCATGAATCTGCTTGATGGCCTAGATAGTATTGCCGCCTCCCATCGTGACCCTATAACCCGAGCAGCAAGGATAACTCCAAAACGATAAGTAATAGGCGTTTACACACTTGGCAATCCCTTGTCGATGGGAACGCATATATTTTGGGTGGTTATTGTTTGTAATCCCCCATTTTAAACAGCCTTGGATTATTGGGGGGATTACAATTCGTCTAGCTGAACAAGACGAATCACACCACCATTCCACTGCCAAATGGCACTTCCAGCACTCTCAACCCTAAGTGTATGAGTGCCAGCGGTGAGTGTAACGGGAGTGTCGAGACTAAAGGTTTGGTATGTATCCCAGCTTCCGGTAGTGGTAATCGCAATCTGACCGACTTCAATGTCATCAATCATGAAATTTGCCGCTAAACCAGACTCAGTCGGAGACGCCACATCGACCTCTAATCGATAAGTCCCCGCCTCCGGCACAGTAATACTGTACTCACCCCAATCACCCAAGGTGTTATGAGTGATGCTGCCCCCGGCGGCAGGGTTGAATCCATCAATGCTATCATCGGCGACTGGCTCGCCCTCCTTGCCAGTGGCAAAAAAGGTATTAAAGTCGGTGGTAATCGTGGCGCCAGCGCTCGAAGAGGAAGCACCCTCATCACCGCTGCCAGGCGTCATTGAGACGGGTTTGTAAACCCTAATCCAATCCACATAAAAACGGTTTTTATCCGGATCCAAAAGCTCTTCATCTGTGGCCTTAATACCGTCATCTGAACGCCAATCCTGGTCCTCCGCATCAATAATGATTTGCATTTTCTTACTCAGACCGGTACCGCCGGTATAACCATTAGGGTCTATAATATCTTCGCCCGAGACAGTGCGAACCAGCTGTCCATCAATGTAATATTCCAAATGCCAAGGGTCGCGCCAGTACATACCAACCCGGTTAAACTGCTCGCGCCATAAGCGGCCATCTGTGTACCAAGAGCCAGAATCTTTGGGTTGGTAGTCCTGAAACGGCTCACGAATAAATACATGGTGCGACAAGTGCATTCGCTCCGCAAACCAAGTTTGATCTGGGCGACCGCTACCGTAAGCTTCGACAATATCAATTTCTTCGGTAGAATCGGCGCTTAACATCCAAACGGCATTAGCCAGCACCTGGTCCATGATTTTAACGCTGGCCTCTACGTAAACCGGATATTGAATACTGCCCTTGGAGTGGATTGCACCCGTGTACACCTCGTCAGAGCCAGGTTTACGGCTGGCCTCGATGATCAACTTCCCATCCATCACGGCAGAGTTAGGAGCATGGTAGTCTGTGAGTCCAGGCCCCTGCCAGCTATTAATAAAACCTTCAGACCAACGTTCGTAGAAGTCCTGGCCTTTGGCATCGCCGGGGGCGGTATAGCTGAAGTCGTCCGACATAGCGTCAACCAACTCCCAAGTATTACCTGTGCCTGGGTCTGCAGGTACAGGCAAATCGCTCCAGTCCACACCTGCCGCGGCATCACTACTAGAAGACTGCTGACTAGACGAGCCAACTTCATCACTACTGGCCGAAGACGCACTACTGACAACTACGCTTGAACTGCTACTTGATTGAGATTGGGCAATTGAGGATGACCCCTCACTGGAGCTGGAAGAACCACCTCCACCACAACCGTAAAGCACCGTACCCATAAGGATAGCGAGAAGCGGCAAGAGCAACTGTCGTAAGGAGCGAAAGTAGATATAAAACATACAGAACCTTTTGAGTCGATAGCTTTAAAGCATGGATTGTTAGGACACGAACGCCACCACAATCAAACAAAGGCTCATACTTTCCTAAATACCGTCAATTGTCAACAATCATCAATAACAAATAATCCATAAGCCATCCCGTCCAGTAGACCACTCCCACGTAAAAATTTGACACGAGTAAGCCTAGGAGAGAGAACACTTGGGAAGTCCAGATTTGTCGAATAAAAGTGGAATATATCGCTACTTACATATCAAAGAACATGACTAGCTTAGGGGTATTAAGGAATTTTCTTATTGAGAACAAAAAACTACTTAACTCACTGTCCGGAAATACTTGACCACTACATTCTCCATGGGGGTGTAACTTAGGGTTCATAACCCCGTCTTCTCCATGCACGTGGATGTGTTTCTTCATGGGGGTGTAACTTAGGAGTCGTAAGCCTATCTTCACCACGCATATGAAGGTGTTTCTACGGGCCAATATCGGCTTCTCATAAAAGGAAGGCGCCATAGTAAGCTCATTTTGTATCAGTATCAGTTTAAGTATCACTTGTTAGGAGCTAGCGGGACGCGCTTCCTTTTGATTTATAAGGAAATAATCTTTTGCGCCTATATCAAATGACAATAAAAGCTCAATTTTTGTATCAGTTCCTATATCAGTTAACCTAATGGACGTTATCACCACACCCTCAACCACCAGCTCTCTGACCAGTATAGTCTTCATAGTGACCAATGCTGTGAATATGTACAGCATATCGGCAGCAACTCAGACAGCGTCAAGGGGTTTTACATGTGCGGGCGAATTTTTGTGGCTCAAACGCCAGGAGCGGCGGAAATGCTCAGGGTGCTGGATTTAGGCCATTACCAGCTGCCAACCAACAACAATGTGGCGCCGACTGAGCCAGTACCGGTCGTCTTCGCCCTCATGGAGGTGTTTCTCCCTGGGAGTGTAACTTAGGGTTCGTAACCCTGTCTTCTCCACGCATATCGAGTGTGGGCCCAGATAAAATTAAGACCTCGTAGACATAAGGTCGTGGCTCCACCAGATCGACAAACGCAACACCTGATCTTGGGCACTCACAACTCTACCTTTACAGATGAGAGTTACTTTTTTGTGTGAAAATCAATCGTCATCGGTAGAACAGGGAAGGTTGCTGTCTTGTACGGCATTTTTTGGTTGCATGAATGAATTAATGGCAGTTTTGAAGCTAATACTAATGGGAGGGCAACGAGGCTTTTCTTTTGATTTTAAAGGAAATCCGTGTTATAACTATTATAACATTTATAACTATTATAATTATTATATAACTAATATAAGGATCGCCTCAGTTTACTGAGCCATCCGTGCGAAATCCGCGATAACCCCTCTCGTTTTCGCTTGCCGTGGGCGGCAATCCGCTTGCCATACGTGGCAAAGTCGATATCCTCAGCGGCAATGTAGGTGCCAGTGCTTCGCACACCAGTAGTGCGCGCCCCCTAAATTGCCACTGTTGGCCGCAATCCCTGCTTGTAACACACTCTCAATATTCGCATCACCGCAGTGCGACATTTTGTTCCTATACAAAGCCCCCAACACGGACGGCAAATTCTCGATGCACCCTTTCCACCTAGTTTGGTGCAATCGGGCAGGCCGCCCGCTGGGATTTGCGCCGCGCCGTGTTTAGGTGTAGATTTGTGCCAAACGACCCACGATAATCTGGGCTCACCCGTACCAAAGGAACTGGGCAAATGGTGCATCACACCCCCGCAGAATCGGCTTTTTTCGCCGCCGTCGCGCTGCGCCGTGAACGGCTGTTCCAGTCTGTCGAACCGACCACCGCCCCGTTCCCCATCCAGTCGGTTCAAATCGACTGGGAACGGCTCATCGCTAAACGGCCTGTCTTACTTGAGACCCTCGACGCCATGCCGTCGTACCTGCTCAAGCCCGAGGTGCTGCGACTGCTCACCGCCGAGACGCACCCGCGCGATCGGCTGATCCTGGATCTGATGTGGACCACCGGGGCCCACACCTTCCGGCACTCCTTTGCGATTCGCCTTTTGTTGCACGGGCGGCCGCTTAAGGTCGTGAGCCAGCTGCTCAGGCACCGTAACGTCGAGTCCACCGAGGTCTACACCAACGTGCTGACCTTCGATGGGGTACATTTTTTGGACAGGGTAGATTTTCATTAGCAACACTGAGATTTCAGGTACTATTTAGTGCTCAGATGCTAAGGTAGAAACCTACTCGAAATCTTCTATCTATCATGATTTTGATGTAAATTGTTATGACTGCAGCTTCTTTGTTTCAACACGACTTCAATCCAGTCTATTTTTTATGCAATGCAGCACTGTAATATGTAACATGGTCGGTTCCAGTAGACTATCTTTTAACCTTTTAATTCGAATAGGTTTGGTGTCCATTGAGGGACGATAAATTAGTAGAGTTCGTAGACCAGAAGTGCGATTTATTGAAGAAGGCCAACCTATGGCTGGGACAGCCAAGAATGAAGCCAGCTGCATGGTTAAGGAACTTCGAAAAGGCTGATCAAAAACTCGCTGCAACTCTTTTAGACCGGTTTGTTTTTTATAATTCCGACGCTACCGACATGCTCTTAAAAGCCTCATGGAGATCGATCGCAGATGGCCTTCCGAAAGGTCCTAGCGCGCCGGGGAGAAGTCAGTTACTTGCAGCTTTGAAATATGCCAATTTCGTCCCTGTACATGGTGAAGCCCCTAACCCAACAGACTCGGGTTATCTTTTCTGCAGAAAAGCTAGACAAATTCTGGGCATTCCTGAATGTAGATTTAGCTCACCAGAAGAGGCACTTGAGGGTGCCAAGCAAGGTGTACCTGTCGTATTTCTAGATGATTTTGTTGGCAGTGGCGATCAGTTTATTGAAACCTGGCAGCGCGCTATTGGAGACGAAGGCATGGCGTTCATGGATGTCTATCACAATACGCCATTCCCCTGCATTTACTTAAATCTCGTAACTACGGATTACGGTCTTGAGGCCATTAAATTGGCTGCACCAAATGTGGCGCTTTGCTCTACCCACATTTTGACTGAGAAATCTACCATTCAAGGGTTGATTCGTGAAAACATTTTCGAGGAAGAAGAGCTAAATAACTTCTTAACAAAGTACACTTCGAGGTTAAGGCCCGAAGAGGATTATATTGCTCAAAACCTTTCATATCGCAAATGGGGTTATAAAAATCGGGGGTTGATGCTTGGTTTTGAGCATTCGATACCCGATGCCACACTTCCTATTTTTTGGTCCCCGGGAGACGATGGCTGGGAGCCTCTGATTGAGAGATCATAATATGGCGCAAGACGAACAAACACAGCTTCGTAAACTCTTTGGCGAAAATCGCGCTGAATGGCCACCTGAAAGCTTTCAAGATCTATTTGTTGTCCCGACTTACTTTAATAAGTTAGAGTCGTTGAAACCATCCATGCTAGTTGGCGGGCGAGGAACAGGAAAAACAACCTCACTTCAATCGCTTGGCTATGAAGAGGCGCTCGAGAGACTGGAGAGTCAAGGGCTCACCTTTGAGGATCAGCAGTATCTTGGCATTCTTGTTCGCATGAATAAAAATCGCGTTCATGCATTCAAGGGTCAACGTGTTTCAGAGGACGGGTGGTCAAAAGCATTCTCTCATTACTTTAATCTTATAGTCTGTCACGAAATAGCCATCATGGCCGAATGGCTTCAAGGAAAGTGCGGTATCGCTATTCCTTCTAATGAAATACTTAGAATCTCATTAGATCTAGGGATGTCTGAGGTATCTACTCTTACTCAGTTGATCAGACAGATAAAAATCTCAATTTCAAAGCTACAGCTTTATGTAAACAATCCAAGTGAGTCTACAGAAGTTATTTTTTCCATGCCAGAATCACCACTCAGAACCTTTGTTGAGCTCTTGAAGGAGTCTGGACTTCTAGGTGACCGGGTGGTTTTTTGCTGTATAGATGAATATGAAAATTTACTTGATTACCAACAAGGTATCGTCAATACGTTTATTAAACATGCTGTTCCACCACTTTCTTACAAGATAGGCGTTCGTAAATTCGGTGTTCGAAACTGGAAGACAATTGATAAAAATGACCTGTTAAGTAACTCGGATGACTTTACAGAAATTCACATCATTGACGAAGGGTTTGATTATTTTGCCACGGCAGTCGCGAATAGTCGTATCGCCTTTGCTGAAAAGTCAGGAATTAGTATAGCCCCCTCCCTAAAGGAATTTTTGGTAGACCTATCATTTTCAGAGGAAGCAAGAAAGCTTGGTGCTGAAAAAGCAACTCAGCGGATTATTTCTGAGATCAAGAAAACTAGCGAAACTCTTGCAAAAGCCCTGGAAGAGCGTCCGATTGAAGAGGTTTATTTCCTAGATTATTGGAGGGAGAAGACTAAGAAAGAGTTGACAACTATCGCTGAAAGCTACCTGGAAAACTCCAAAGAATGGAAGCAGCGTCTTGGAAATCATGGCTATGCAAGTCTATTCTGGTTATCTAAGGGTCAGAAGGGCCTCAGAATTAAGAAATATTACAGTGGCGCTAATGCTTTTCTAGCTCTCGCCGGCGGAAATATTCGATATTTCCTTCAGCTTCTCGATCTCTCTATATTTCACGAATATGATAGAAATAAATCAGGTGTAACTTACCCTCTGACAATTTCGCCCGAATCACAGACTTTCGCACTAAGAGACGTAGGAAGGCGCCGCCTAGATCAACTCGAGGGGCTGGCCGACAGTGGAGTAAAGCTGAAACGTTTAGTCCTAGCTATAGGTAAAGCCTTTTTTGAAATGGCCCGAAACCCGACTGAACGAGCACCGGAAGTGAATTCTTTTGTAATAGCGGGAAAACAAGATCAGATTAAAAAAATCTCCTCTTTGCTGAAAGAGGGAGTTGGCCACCTCGCCTTTGAAGTCAACCCTAGAACTAAGAACACCACCCAGCTTGAGGTTCGAGATGACGAGTTTAGGCTTCATAGAATTTACAGCGGGTTCTTCGAAATTTCCTATCGAAAAAAGAGGAGGACGACATTTCAAGCGCATGATTTAATTGAGGCTGCTGAGGGAAGTCCGTCAAGTGCCATCGCAGGACTCATAGGTGATGAACATATCATTACCGATAGTTCAGATTTATCTGAACAGCTAGCTTTTTTTACTAACTTTTTTGCGGGCGATGAGAAGGGACAGGAGTAATGCCTGAATTTAGTATGCCTCCAACCAGCACTAATCGTTATAACTCACTGAGCCTGCACGATCTGCTAGAGGATGAACTTATAATTCTTCCGAGCTTTGCTGAAGAGTCTCGAGCCAACCTTGACGTTTGGGCTGAGATTCGTAGCAATAGATTAAGAGATGTCGTTGAAGTGGTGAATATAACCTCTGATTCAATCTCTGTAAGAGGGAACGGCCACAACAACGAAACGATTTATCTGAGTGATAGCGTTGCTGTAGCGTCTATATTCAATGGAAGGCGAGTACTGTTAGATGTCTCGGGGCTTCCATATCACGTATGGACACCGATTCTTAAAGCTCTATATTGCACCAATACTTTAACACGCGTTGTATATGTAGAGCCTAACGAATATAAACCACATAAAAGCCCAGCTTCCGACAGCCTTTTCGATCTCAGTAAAGAATTTTTGGGGCTTTCCCCGTTGCCTGGAATGGCGCAATTATTGGGCCCCGAAGATGAAAACAGGTGTTTATTTGTACCACTTTTGGGTTTTGAGGGAAATAGGCCCCGAAGCTTGGCTTACCAAATAGACCCAGAACCCAAGAAGGTTATACCTATTGTAGGGCTACCAGGGTTTCAAATCGAATATCCAACTTACACACTCGTTTGCAATCGAGACTTACTAGAAGAATTTCAGGCCTTTAGTGATATCCATTTTGCTAGAGCCTCGTGCCCCTATGAAGCATACGCAACGCTGAAAAGCATAAAAAGATACTACTCTGATCACTATATGTATATCGCACCTGTTGGAACAAAACCACATGGTATAGGTGCCGTCCTCTATTCAATAGCAAACCCAGACGATACTGAAATCATGTTCGACCACCCCATTAAAAAAGATGGCAGAACTGCAGGGCAGGGGTTAGTGCACATCTACGACTTTGGTGGTTTTGATGAATATAGATCTTGATCAGTACTTTACCCCTCCAGATCTCGCTGAAGAGGTAATTCGCCACTCTTACAAATACGATAGCTGTGTTGTAATTGATCCAACCTGTGGTGCGGGAAATCTACTTTCCGCTGCCTGTAATGTTTTTCAAAAGGTCAAATGTGTTGGTCTTGATAAAGACACTGTGACTATACGTAAACTTAGGCGATGCAATCCTGAATGGACTCTCTCCGCAGCAGATCTGCTGTGCAAAGTAAGCTGTAGGAACGCTACGGCAACAAGAATGCATAATCTAGAGGAGGGGCTGCTTTTACTCAATCCCCCTTTTAGTCACAAAAATAACAAATCTGTAAATGCTTACTATAACGGCATTCACCTTAAAGCTAGTGTGGCTATGACATATATTCTTCGAAGCTTTGAATTATTCTCTCCTAGGAGGGGAGGGCTTGCCATTGTTCCTGAATCAGTTCTTTTTTCAGATACTGACGCCCATGCGCGTCAGTTATTATTAGAGGCCAACAATATTGAACTTGTAACGGAGCTTTCAAGCAATACGTTTTTGGGAGCAAGAGCACGATCCTCTGTCGTTAAAATATCACCGAAGCGTAACCCAGCGTCTAGTGCAAGTTTTTTCTTATCTGAACAAAGAGTAGGCGTTAAATTAAACGATCCATATGAAGTTGTTCGGGGAGCTCTGCCAGTTTACGCATCGCTTGATGAAAAGGATAAAGAGGGGGTTCCATATATACACACTACAGACCTAGCGGATCTCCTGGAAGACCAATTGGATGGAGTGCTTAGAGTTGATTCAAATAAAAAGGGGAAAATTTCCGGCCCTGTTATTCTACTTCCGAGAGTTGGCACACCACAAGAAAAGTTGATAAAAGCGATATCGCTGCCCTCTGAGATTCACTTATCCGACTGCGTATTGGGGTTAAGATTTCAAACAATTACCGCAGCAAAGCGAGCAGAGAGGCTCATCAAAGAAAATTTCACAGAATTTGAGACTTTATATCGAGGAACCGGAGCAAGGTACATAACGTTATCAAGATTAACGGATTGGCTTACATATTCGTCAAAATGAAATTTACAATCGGATCATAGATGCAAACTTCCAGTTCCTCTAAAGGTATGGACACTAATTTTTCGGTTTCGATAGGTTATATAGGTAAATTGAGAGCGTCACGAAGCTTAAAATCCTGCCCAGTCGCCCGTAGCGTACACTGTAAATTCAGTTGAGTAGCTTTCCCCTGTAAACCTTCCCTAATTAGTTTTACGCATAATTTGATTTTTCTTTGGCACTAAAAAAAGCTGGGCATCAGGCGTAAGCGCCAAACCAACCA
>NZ_JAUOQM010000042.1 GCF_030547685.1 Gilvimarinus sp. 2_MG-2023
CGATAAGATTGGGTCGGCAGCGTAATCGTGTGAGAGCTTGGCGATAGCATCGGTGATGGTTTGAGCATCGCTCAGCAGTACAGTGCGGCCACGTTGCAGCATAAGGGCGTGAGAGAGGTTGTTAATGTCTTCACTGGTACAGGCAAAGTGTACAAACTCAAGCACCGCTTCAAGTTCGCTGTTGCCACTGAATTTTTCCTTGAGGAAATACTCTACTGCTTTCACATCGTGGTTGGTGGTGCGCTCAATGTTTTTTATGGCCAGGGCATCAGCTTCGCTGAATTGGCTGATCACTTCATCCAGTTGGCGATTGGTAGCGTCAGTGAAGACGGGTACTTCGACCACGCCCTCTAAACGGCTTAGCTGCTGCAGCCAGCGTACTTCGACTTCCACGCGGCAGTGGATAAGGCCGAATTCGCTAAAAATAGGGCGAAGAGATTCAGTTTTACTGCCGTAACGTCCGTCGATAGGAGAAACGGCGCTCAGAGAAGAAAGGTCCATGGGCGGTCTCGCAGGTTAAACAAGTTGCTATTGGGTTAGGCTGCCACTGACAGCCCCGTCAATTAGGGGCGCTATGATACCTTATCAGTGGCCATTTTTCAGGCATTATCGCGCGCGGCAGGCTTTGCGGACTGCTAGAGTGGGATTTGTTGCAGTAAGCGCTCGGCCTCGGCCAGTAATCGTTTGCGCTGCAGCAATATTTGCAGCCTGGAGCCACCCACCTGCCGCCACAACATGGCCGAGCGCACGGAAGCCAAGAGCAGTGCTCTAACCTGATTAGCCACGCGTTTTTGCTGTAAGTAGGTCGGCTCTCCGGCTACTTGAATCCGAAAGCGAAAACGACTGAGTGTATCGCTGTAGATATCGGCTAAATTGGCAATGACATTGTCATGAGTGCTGCCAAAGTGCCCGGCTTGATGTTTCGCGGTATCAATACGACTGGAAATCACTTGCAGCATATCTTTGCGTTTGCGCAGGCGACCTTGTAGGTGCAGTACTCCGGCGCTATAGCGTACGGTGTGGTTTTGCAATTGGCGGTTCGACTGTAAAAGATCGCGCCAGGTTTCTAGCCCTAAGCGCAAATTGGCCAGCTCGCCGTAGACGCTCAATGTGTCGGTCGGTGAGGTTTGGAACAGGCTATTAATACTGCAATGGTAGGCATCACTGGGAATAAAGCCGGTGCGTGCTAACTGATCCACAAGTGCAGTGGCCTGCAATGTTCCGGCTGCGGCCAGGGTGATGTCTTGCCATTTGTTCGATTGAGCCAAGGGTAATTCCTACATCAAGTAAATGGTGAAGCTTGCAGTTGAGGAGCTATTGATTGTCGGCAAATTCGATAACCGCACCGCCTAAGCAGATCTCGCCATCGTAAAAGACAACCGACTGGCCAGGGGTAACCGCTCGTTGTGGCTGGTCGAAAAGAACCTTCAAACCCTTATCGGTAATGGTCACTGTACAGGCTTGGTCGGCTTGCCGATAGCGAGTTTTGGCGGTGCAGCGAAAGGGGGTTTGTGGTGCGTCATGATTGATCCAGTGGGGTTGGGCGGCACTTAAATGGTTGGTGAAAAGCCGTGGGTTTTCTGTGCCTTGGGCGACTTTTAATATATTGCGGGTTAAATCTTTTTCTACCACAAACCACGGATCGTCGCTGGCGCCTTTCACGCCGCCAATGCCAAGCCCCTGACGCTGGCCAATTGTGTGGTACATCAAACCGCTGTGCTGGCCGATGACACGACCTGTGTCGTCTTCAATAGCCCCAGGCTGGGCGGGTAAGTACTGCTCTAAAAAATCTTTAAATCGACGCTCGCCAATAAAACAAATACCGGTGCTGTCTTTTTTGCTGTGGGTGATTAAACCGTGAGCCTCAGCAATGCTACGCACTTCGGGCTTGTCCAGTTCCCCGACTGGAAATAGAGTCTGGGCGAACTCGGCTTCACTGACAGCGTGCAGAAAATAGCTCTGATCTTTATTGTTGTCTAGGCCGCGCAATAGGTAGGTGTGTCCATCGCGCTCGGCGCGACGCACATAGTGGCCGGTGGCAATATATTGCGCTCCGAGCATCTGCGCGTACTCGAGAAAAACCTTAAATTTGATTTCACGGTTGCACAGAATATCTGGATTGGGCGTGCGCCCGGCTTTGTATTCGGCCAGGAAATGCTCAAAAACATTATCCCAGTATTCGGCGGCAAAATTGGCGGTGTGTAATTTAATGCCCAGGGTTTCACACACTTTTTGTGCGTCGGCTAAATCTTCTTTGGCCGTGCAGTAATCTGTGCCGTCGTCCTCCTCCCAGTTTTTCATAAACAGGCCTTCTACCTGATAACCTTGCTGTTGCAAGAGTAGGGCAGAAACGGAAGAGTCGACACCACCGGACATGCCGACAATGACTTTTTTGGGGGCTTGATTCATACAACGTGTGTCTTTGCTGAGCGAGATTGGGCGCTATTCTAACCTTGCCCGCCGGTTACCTCCAAGGGGAAACGGCGGCCACTTAAATAGTCTTCAATGACTTTTAGCACCATTGGGCTGCGCAATTGTGCCGCGCGGCTGCGAATTTGCTCTACGCTTAGCCATATGGGGCCAATGATCCCGGTATCCAAGGGGGCCTCTGCATTATGTTGAACGGCCCGAGCAATAAAAGTCGTGCGCACATAGGTGATTTGGTTGGCCGGTGCTTTGTAAAGATCAACGCCCACCACGCCGGTTACTTCTACCTCCCAGCCGGTTTCTTCCATAGTTTCACGCCCAGCCGCTTGTGCCAGTGTCTCACCGGCCTCAAGGTGCCCAGCCGGTTGATTGAGCCGCTCTTGGCCGTCGATCCACTCGCGTACCAGTAAAAACTGACCTTCTTGCTCGACGATGGTGGCGACAGTCACATGGGGTTGAAAGCTCATACGGGGTCCTGATGGGGTGAACGGGTTTATCGGGGGCGTTTGCCACCGGGTTTCGGCCCTTTAAAGGCGGGCCCCTTGCTGCCAGGTCGTTTTTTATTAATGGGTCGCTTAGCGGCGGGTGGCTGTGGGAGGTGAACGGTCTCCATATGCCACTGTCCACTGTCGAGATCACCCAGTTGCCACTGACCGATACTCACTCTTATCAATCGCAAGGTGGGTAGATTGACGGCGGCCGTCATGCGTCGAACTTGACGATTGCGGCCCTCCGTAATGGTAATGGCCAGCCAAGTGGTGGGGATGTGACGGCGCTCGCGCACCGGTGGGTGGCGAGGCCAAAGTGTGGGTGGTTCAATAGTCTGCACTTTGGCGGGGCGGGTGAGGCCATCTTTCAGTGTTACGCCTCGGCGCAATTGCTCTAAGGCTTCTGGGCCTGCGTCCCCTTCCACTTGCACCCAGTAGGTTTTGGGTAGTTTGTTACTCGGGTGAGTAATACGCTGTTGCAAAGCGCCGTCGTCGGTCAGTACCAGTAGGCCTTCGGAGTCGAGGTCCAGTCTACCCGCGGCATAGACATTGCTTTGAGTAACATAGTCCGCCAGAGTCGGACGCCCTTCGGGGTCGGTAAATTGGCACAAAACCCCATAGGGCTTATTGAAAAGCACTAATTTGGCCATAGATATAGGTAAGTTGGAGTGAAAACGCGGCCAGTGTAGCTTAGTTAGCCGCGTTTTGGCGAACCGTTCGGCCGTTAGGTGTGGGGCGTTGCTGGTTCTGGTAGAGTGATATTGACAGCATGTAAGCCCTTATCACCTTTAGAAATGTCAAAACTTACGGCTTGGCCAGCTTTCAAGGTTTTGTAACCGTCCATACTGATGGCGGAATAATGGGCGAATAAATCTTCGTTTCCTTCATCCGGGAGGATGAACCCGTAGCCTTTGGCATTGTTGAACCATTTGACAGTACCGGTAGGCATATTATTAATCCTTCTTATTATAGGCGCGCTACTCTTAGGTTACGCACGATTATTATTAGTACTTGCCCTCACAAATGCCACAGCGATTGCAGTGCGTCAATAGAGTGACGGTCAAGTTGAGTGGCGAAAAAACGACCACCGGGTGACTTTTTATCTGACAGGAGAGGTCTTGTCAAGCCGTAGGAGTTCGTGATGCCCGAGGGGAATGGGTTACAATGCTTAAACCTACAATTTGCAGAAAAGAATCGGTTCTTGTGTACGACTATGGGAAAGTTTGAAAACTATCGACTAACATTAAATCAGGTGAGTGGTCACAGTGACGGTGACGACGACTATAACCATGAGGGTGGGGCGGCAGTGCAAGAGGCTCCGCCGGAGCTTAAAAAGCCCGCCAAGTATCAAGTGGTTATGCACAATGATGATTACACGCCAATGGAGTTTGTGGTTTATGCGTTGGAAACATTTTTCAGCATGAACCGAGAGCAGGCCACACAGGTAATGCTCACCGTGCACACTAAGGGCAAGGCGGTTTGCGGCACTTACACCCGTGATATCGCCGAAACCAAAGCCGCTCAGGTTAACCAGTGTGCCAAAGATAACGAGCATCCATTGTTGTGTGAGATCGAAGCAGTAGAAGGGGACGAAGACAATTAAGGTGTCATTCGGTATTTATATAACCGGTGAATTGGGCTCCCTAGAGAGGTACCGTAGATGTTAAGTAAAGACCTTGAAGTAACCTTAAATATGGCTTTTAAGGGCGCGCGAAGCAAACGGCACGAGTTTATGACCGTTGAGCACTTGCTGTTGGCTCTGATTGACAATGAGTCGGCTGCCGGTGTGTTGCGTGCCTGTGGGGCAGACCTTGTGGTTCTAAGGCGCGAGCTGATCGAATTTGTCGATTCCACAACCCCATTACTGCCTGAAAACGATGATGAGCGTGAAACGCAGCCCACCTTAGGTTTTCAACGTGTGCTCCAGCGTGCAGTCTTTCATGTGCAGTCCTCTGGTAAGCAAGAGGTCACCGGCGCCAATGTTTTGGTAGCGATCTTTAGCGAGCAAGAGAGCCAAGCGGTGTACTACTTAAAACAGCAGAGTATTGCCCGCATCGATGTGGTCAATTACATCACGCACGGTATTCAAAAGGTGGCCGGAAACGAGCACGGCGCCGAAGAGGGTTCGCAAGAACAAACCGATGACGAGTCGCTAGGGGTAGAGCAGCCCTCGCAAAGCCCATTGGAAAACTATGCGACCAACCTTAATGAGCTTGCCGCCAACGGCAAAATTGACCCACTGATTGGCCGCAGCTTCGAGTTGGAGCGAGTCGCGCAGATATTAACCCGCCGTCGCAAAAACAACCCGCTGCTGGTAGGTGAGTCCGGTGTGGGTAAAACGGCCATCGCAGAGGGTTTGGCCAAGCGGATTGTCGACGGTGAGGTACCCGAGGCATTGGCCGCCAGTGTGGTTTACTCTTTGGATATGGGCGCACTATTGGCTGGCACCAAATACCGCGGCGATTTTGAAAAACGATTTAAAGGCCTGTTGCACGAGCTGAAAAAACAGGACGACTCAATTCTGTTTATCGATGAAATTCACACCATTATTGGTGCTGGTGCCGCTTCTGGGGGCGTAATGGATGCCTCTAATTTACTTAAGCCACTGTTGAGTTCTGGTCAGCTACGCTGCATGGGTTCTACCACTTATCAGGAATACCGCGGTATTTTTGAAAAAGATCGCGCCCTATCGCGTCGCTTCCAAAAAGTTGATGTGGATGAGCCCACGGTCGATGAGACTTATCAAATTCTTAAAGGTCTGAAAAAGCATTTCGAAGAGCACCACGGCCTGCGCTTTACCGATCCGGCGTTAAAAGCCGCTGCCGAAATGGCCGAACGCTATATTAATGATCGGTTTTTACCCGATAAAGCCATTGACGTTATCGACGAGGCCGGAGCTTATCAACAGTTGCAACCACCGAGTAAACGGAAAAAAACGGTGGGCGTCACCGACGTGGAAGCCGTTGTGGCAAAAATTGCCCGTATTCCACCGAAAAGTGTATCGGCTAACGACCTAGAGCAGCTGCGCAAGTTGGAAGACAATCTTAAGTTGACTGTGTTTGGTCAAAATGAAGCGATTGAAACACTGGCAACAGCGATTAAACTGGCTCGGGCAGGTTTGCGCACGGGTGATCAGCCTATCGGCTCCTTCCTCTTTGCGGGTCCCACTGGTGTGGGGAAAACCGAGGTGAGTAAACAATTGTCCCGCAGTTTAGGGGTCGAGTTGCAGCGCTTCGATATGTCGGAATATATGGAGCGACACACCGTGTCTCGCTTAATAGGTGCGCCTCCGGGGTATGTCGGCTTTGACCAAGGTGGTTTGCTCACCGATGCGGTGACAAAAAACCCACACTGTGTGGTGCTGTTGGATGAAATTGAGAAAGCTCACCCGGACGTCTTTAATTTATTACTGCAGGTAATGGATCACGGTACCCTAACGGATAACAATGGTCGCAAAGCAGATTTTCGCAATGTGATTTTGATTATGACCACTAATGCGGGTGCTGAAGACGCTAGTCGAGCTTCGATTGGCTTCACCAAGCAAGATCACTCCACCGACGCCATGGAAGCACTGAAGCGGATGTTTACCCCAGAGTTTCGCAATCGCTTGGATGCCGTTGTACAGTTTGGTTCGCTGCCACTGAGTGTAGTGGAAACGGTTGTAGACAAATTCTTGACCGAGCTGCAATCCCAACTGGACGACAAAAAAGTGACTCTCGAAGTTTCTGAGCGAGCGCGTAAATGGTTGGCGGTTAACGGCTATGACGAGAAAATGGGTGCAAGACCTATGGCGCGATTGATTCAGGAGAAGGTGAAAAAGCCATTGGCCGAGGCGGTACTGTTTGGCGACTTAGCCAACGGCGGTGTGGTTGAGGTGGATGTGGATGAAGCGCGCGATGAGTTGGCGCTTGGCTACGAAACTAAAGAGCTTGAGCCCGCTTAGTATTTAACCGTGCCCCTGCATAAAAAAACCGGCATTGGCCGGTTTTTTTATGTGGTTCTTTAAGTTGTGCGTTTAACTTAATAGGCGTCGCGAATAATATTAATGCCTGGCGTAAGAGCTGCTTGCCAACTGCGCTCTATGCTCGGTGAAAACTGCGGGTCAAATTGTGCAAGCGTCTCTAGCAGAGCATCAAACCACAAAGAATACCAGCGTGGTTGAATATCGTACCCAGTGCGAGAGTGACTCTGCCCCAGAGATTGTAACTTGGTAGAGGGCATGCCTCGGGCGTGGAGTACTAGCTGCATGATGCCGTTGCGCAATAAGTGCCGTTGAGCTGACATGTCGGTATCGCGAAATAGCTGGCGAATTTCATCGGACTTGCTCATAAATCGATCATAAAATTCAACGAAAAATGCATCGTTATTACAGCACCGTCCATAGCTTTGGAAAACAATATCCGAATCGAGTTGCCCCATAACTGTCGCCTTCTATAGTGTCTGTAGGATAAGTGGCGGCACTTTACTCCAATACAGTCAGTCGGTATTTGATATTGGTCAATCAACGCATACGAAAAAGCCCCAATAAAGGGGCTTTAGCGGGCGTTTAAGTGTAAAACGCTTGCGGCTGAGATTAGCGCGCGCGGTAGGTGATACGACCTTTGCTTAAGTCGTAAGGTGTCATCTCCACCTTAACTTTATCGCCGGTAAGAATACGGATGTAGTTCTTGCGCATTTTGCCGGAAATGTGGGCGGTGACCACGTGACCATTTTCCAGCTTAACGCGGAAAGTGGTGTTGGGGAGTGTATCGATCACTTCGCCTTCAAATTCAATATTGTCTTCTTTCGCCATTCGGCAGAGTCCTCTACTTGGCTGTGCTTCTGCGGGTGTTGTCTAAAACGGCGTGAATTGTGCCTGAAAAGACCCCATTAGCCAAGCCTGAGCGGCCAAATATTGGGCAAAAGACGTTAAATAGGCAAAGTTTACGTCATAAAAAGCTTAATTTAGCCGAACCCAGCGTTTATTAACCAATAATTCCAGTGGTCGATACTGAGTTTTGTAGTTCATCTTCGGGCATTCTTTAATCCAATAGCCCAAATAGACATAGGGCAAAGACAGCTCTTGAGCCTTGGCAATTTGTTGCAAAATAACGAAAGCACCGAGGCTGCGCTTTTCTAATTCAGGGTCAAAAAAAGTATAGACTGCGGATAAACCATCCAGAAGGCGGTCGCACACGGCAAGTCCCGCCAGCTTATCGCCCAATCGGTACTCAATATACTGGGTGCTGCCCCACTCGGAGCTTAAAAAGGCCTTGTACTGTTCGCGGGTTGGCGGATACATATCACCATCGCGATGACGGGTATTGATATATTGTTCATAGAGCTGATAGTGCTCATCGGTGTCGATGTTGTCTATCCAGCTGACGTTCAAATCGCTGTTGCGCTTTAAGCAGCGCCGTTGATTGCGATTAGGGCGAAACAGCCGAACCGGAATACGGCAAGAGAGGCAAGCCTGACACTGGGCGCAGTGGGGGCGATAAAGGTGTGAGCCACTGCGACGAAACCCCAATTGAGAGAGTTCGGTGTAAAGCGCTGAGTCGACATCGGCAGCCGGGTCGATAAAGACCGTGGTGGCTTCTTCGCCGTCCAGGTAGCTGCACGGGTGAGGGGCCGTGGCAAAGAGTTTTAGTGTCGATAGGTCGCTCATGGCTAGTTCATCCAATACGGCTAATAATGTAATGTCTGTTCAGCGGCCGTTTGTGTCTGCAGTATGAGCCGCTGAATGGCTGCTATCTGCCCCTAACTCTAGAGTATTTACACGCTTTTGTCTGCCTGCTAGGTCTAGTGTTATTGCGGAATGAGTAGTGGGGTCTGGTTGCGCCAGTGCGAGGCGCTGGTAGCGCCAATGTGGCGGTTTAACTGCTCGGCAAATGCTTCGCGTGGGATTTCGTCTGCCCCCAGTGAGGCGAGGTGTGAGCTGTGCACCTGACAATCAATTAACTCAAAGCCCCAGTCATTAAGGTTGTAGGCCAAGGTGGCGAAGGCCACTTTGGAGGCATCGCTGACCCGGCTGAACATGGATTCGCCAAAAAACACCTTCCCCAGTGCCACTCCGTAAAGCCCGCCCACCAGTTGCTCTTCCAAGTACACTTCAATCGAGTGGGCGACTCCCAGGCGGTGCAGTTCTATATACGCTTCTCGCATCTCACCTGTGATCCATGTGCCGGGCTGGCCGTTGCGCGGCTCAGCACAGGCATCAATGACCTCGGCAAAGGCGCGGTCAGCCGTGACGCTAAACAGCTGTTTTCGCAAGGTTTTGCGCAATGATCGCGACAAGTGGATAGCGCTTGGCGTGACCACCGTGCGCGGGTTAGGGCTCCACCACAGAATGGGCTGATCTTCTTCATACCAAGGGAAAATGCCCTGAGCATAAGCGTTCACCAATCGGGTGGGGCTGAGGTCGCCGCCGGCGGCCAGCAGACCATCGGGCTCGTTTAGTGCCTGATCGAGCGCGGGAAAAACAGATGGGTTGGGGCCGAGCCAGGGAAGTTGAATCATTGAGACCTTTTTAGTTACAACAAAAAAACGGGCCGAAGCCCGCTTTCATTGTAACTTATCGTACAGTGGGGCGTTAATCGTCGAGAAACTTCTCGGCGTCCAGAGCGGCCATACAGCCAAAGCCGGCTGAGGTAATCGCCTGACGGTAGATGTGGTCAGAGACATCACCGGCGGCGTATACGCCCTCTACGCTGGTGCAGGTGGCATTGCCATCTAAACCGCTTTTGATTTTGATGTAGCCGTCTTTCATATCCAGCTGACCGGCAAAAATATCGGTATTGGGTTTGTGGCCAATGGCAATAAATACCCCGGCAACGTCGATTTCTTTCTGGGTATTGGCATCCAGGTCGTTCAGGCGCAAGCCGTTAACACCACTGTCGTCCCCCAAAACTTCCTCTAGAGTGTGATTCCAGAGAATCTTAATATTGTCTTTGGCGAACAACTTATCTTGAAGAATTTTCTCTGAGCGCAGGCTGTCGCGGCGGTGAATTAGGGTCACTTCACTGGCGATATTGGACAGGTAAAGCGCCTCTTCAACCGCGGTATTGCCACCGCCGATGACGGCCACTTTCTGGTCGCGGTAGAAAAAGCCATCACAGGTAGCACAGGCGCTAACACCACGACCCATAAACGCTTCCTCGGAGGGAAGTCCCAAGTATTGTGCCGAAGCGCCGGTGGCAATAATCAACGCATCGCAGGTGTAGGTTTCAGTACCTTTTAAGGTGAAAGGGCGCTTGGATAAGTCGGTTTCGTTGATATGATCAAAAATGATTTCAGTGTCGAAACGCTCTGCGTGCTGCTGCATTTGCACCATCAAATCGGGGCCCTGCAAATCGGCCACACCACCCGGCCAGTTTTCTACCTCAGTGGTGGTGGTGAGCTGGCCGCCTTGCTGCATACCGGTAATAACCACTGGTTTTAAATTGGCGCGAGCCGCGTAAATAGCCGCGGTGTAACCGGCGGGGCCGGAGCCCAGAATAATTAAGCGGTGGTGCTTAGCGTCGCTCATTTGCAGTATCCTTGTTCAAAGTGTTTGATCGGTGAGGGCGGTATCTAGCGGTTGTCATTGGTGTAGAACAGCCCCTAAAGTGGCGACAATCATAAGGGAATCAAACTCATCAGGCAAAATTGTAGTCTTTAATGCGTTAGATTGGTAAATACTATAGCGCCGATCCTGCATTATTAGAGATGCTTGTGTCCACAGTTTACGTATTGGGGCGTCACAGCCCGCTGGCAATGATTTACAATGGGCTAGTTTAGAGTATTAAGCCCCAGGGCAGAATGAAATAATTAGAATACAGAACAACGATAATTGGAGTAGGAAACGTTTGAGTAAAGCCAGTGCCAAGCAGGCAAAGAACAACAGCCCAGAGACCAACAACCTAACCGGGCGCATTCTTCGCGAAGGCGCATTAATCGGCTTGGTGTGCGCTTGTGTCTTAATGCTGATTACCCTGGTGACCTACGATACCGGCGACCCAGGGTGGTCGCGCACCGGGGAAAATCTTCATGTGCAAAATGCCGGTGGCCCAGCTGGGGCTTGGTTTGCCGATGTTTGCTTTACCCTGTTCGGGTATCTGGCCTTTTTGTTTCCGTTAATGCTGGGTTACCGCGCTTGGTTGGTTTTTCGCGATCGCTCCCATCCTCCGCAGTTTGACCCGGTTTTAATCGGCCTGCGCACGGTTGGCTTAGTGTTGGTGATGGTGGCCGGCACTGGGCTGGCGGTACTGCATGTGGGCGGAAATGGTGGCGCTTTGCCCTTCTCCGATGGCGGTTATTTAGGCTTGTCCGTGGCCGAAGCGGTGGCAGGAGCATTCAGTCACACCGGTGGCACCTTATTGCTGTTTGCGGTGTTCTTTTTTGGGGTCACTATTTTTACCGACTTATCTTGGTTGGGGCTGATGGATCGCATCGGTCTTTGGGTGCTTACCGGCAGTCGCAAGTTGGCTGAAAAGTGGACTCATTGGCGTCAGCACCGTGCGGAGCAATACGAGGCCAATAAGCAACAGCGCGAACGCAAAGCGGCCATTGTGACTCGTAAAAAAGAAGAGGCTAAGCGCGTCCCCCCCAAGATTACCGAGCCTGCACGCAAACCGGCACCGGTCAAACGTCCACCACCGGCCAAACAGGCTTCACTGTTTGAAAAAACCGATGCACCCGTGGGGGAAATGCCCGCCATTGAGCTGCTCGATCCGGCCGACAAGCACAGCGACAAAGCTTTCTCAAAAGAGTCGCTAGAGGCTATGTCGAAGTTATTGGAGCTTAAGCTCAAAGATTTCGGTATTGAAATTGAAGTCACATCGGTGCAACCAGGGCCTGTGGTGACTCGCTTTGAAATTAAGCCCGCTCCTGGTGTGAAGGCCAGCCGCATTACCAATCTCGCCAAAGATTTAGCCCGCTCGCTGGCGGTTATTAGTGTGCGTGTGGTGGAGGTGATTCCCGGTAAATCGGTAATGGGTATTGAGATCCCCAACGAACACCGCGAAATGGTAAGACTCAGTGAGGTGATCGCCTCCGAGCCTTACGATCGCTCCAAGTCGCGCCTGACCATGGCGCTTGGCCACAATATAGCCGGCGAGCCGGTCATTGCCGATTTGGCCAAAATGCCTCACCTGTTGGTGGCCGGTACCACCGGTTCGGGTAAGTCGGTAGGGGTTAACGTTATGTTGCTCTCGCTGCTGTACAAATCTTCCCCCAAGGATGTGCGCCTTATTTTGGTGGATCCGAAAATGTTGGAGCTGTCGGTTTACGAGGGAATTCCTCACTTGCTGACCCCAGTGATCACCGATATGAACGACGCCTCTAACGGTCTGCGTTGGTGTGTGGGCGAAATGGAGCGGCGCTATAAGTTGATGGCGGCTATGGGCGTACGCAACCTGGCGGGCTTTAACCGCAAAGTCAGTGAGGCAGAAAAAGCCGGTACGCCAATCGCTGATCCTTTGTTTAAGCCCGATGAGAATTTTGAAGCGGGCAGCGCCGAAGCCACGCCCCCTAACTTAGAAACACTGCCGGCTATTGTGGTGGTGATCGACGAATTCGCCGACATGATGATGATAGTCGGCAAAAAAGTGGAACAATTAATCGCCCGTATTGCCCAAAAAGCACGGGCGGCAGGAATTCACTTAATTTTGGCCACCCAAAGGCCGTCGGTGGATGTGATTACCGGTTTGATTAAAGCCAACGTGCCCACCCGTATGGCCTTTCAGGTGTCCAGTAAAATTGACTCGCGAACGATTCTGGATCAGGGCGGGGCAGAGCAACTCTTGGGCCACGGTGACATGCTCTATTTACCGCCCGGCACCAGTGTGCCCGAGCGGGTGCACGGCGCCTTTGTGGACGACCACGAGGTGCATAATGTGGTATCGGATTGGAAAAAACGCGGCCAGCCGAATTATCTCGAGGAAGTCGTGGACGACAGCACCAACAGTATTCCGGTGCCGGGCTTACCTGGCGGTGAAGAGGGCAGTAACGATGAAGGCGATGCCCTCTACGATGAAGCCGTCGCTTTTGTGATTGACTCGCGCAAAGCCTCTATCTCGGGCGTCCAGCGCAAATTGCGCATTGGTTATAACCGTGCGGCACGCCTGATTGAAACCATGGAGGCCGCCGGAGTGGTATCGGGGGCCGGACACAACGGCAATCGTGAAGTATTAGCCCCCAAAGGTTAACGGGCATTGGTTGTGCTTGTGGCCGCCCAGACTTAACTGGGCAACCGCTTGAAAATTGAGGAAGTTATGTCAAATATTCGATTGTGTGTCACCTTTGTAGCCGCGTTTTTGTTGGCTGTTAATGTTCAGGTGCGGGCCGCGACAGATGTCGAGGTTTTGGTGGGTAAATTAGCCCAAATTACCAGCATGAGTGGTCAGTTTGAGCAGGTGCTGTTGGATGAAACCGGTGAGACGATTGAGTCCAGTCGGGGTCAGTTTGTATTGCAAAAGCCCGGTCGTTTTTACTGGCTGACTACCGAGCCGTTTGAGCAAGAGTTAATCAGTGATGGCGAAACCATCTGGCTCTACGATCCAGATTTATTTCAAGTCACTGTGCGCGAGGTGAGCGAAGCCATGGACAAATCACCGGCTCACTTACTCAGCGCGAATGCCGCCACTTTGTCAAAAACCTATCAAGTTGAGCGTCAGAGCCAAAATGAATTCACCCTGACACCGAAAGAGCCGCAGGCTCTGTTCGATACCCTGGTCATCGGTTTTGACGATAATAGCGTGGGTCTTATCCGACTCAATGATGCCTTGGGTCAAAGCACCGTGATTACGCTTGCGGATACGCAACTGAATCAACCGGTTGACGCGTCACAGTTTCAATTTGTCGTGCCGCAAGATGTCGATGTGTTAGTCGATTAATATGAACGATTTGTTTGCCCAAGAGGGGCCAGCACAACCCTTAGCGGCGCGAATGCGACCGCGCACGCTCGATGAATACATTGGCCAGGAGCATATACTCGGTAGGGGCAAACCCCTGCGCGAAGCGGTGGACAAAGGCCAGCTGCATTCGATGATTTTGTGGGGACCACCGGGTGTGGGGAAAACCTCCTTGGCCAAGCTGTTTGCCGAGCGAGCCGATGCGCGCTTTGAAACCATCTCCGCGGTATTGGCCGGGGTAAAAGATATTCGGCGCGCGGTTGAATTGGCCCAGCAAGAGCGGCAAATGCGCGGCCGTCAAACCATTTTGTTTGTCGATGAGGTGCACCGGTTTAACAAATCGCAGCAAGATGCTTTTTTACCCTATGTGGAAGACGGCACCTTTATTTTTATCGGCGCCACCACCGAGAATCCCTCCTTTGAGCTCAACAACGCGCTCTTGTCCCGTTGCCGGGTCTATGTGTTGCGCTCTTTGCCCCAAGAGTCACTGCTGCGAGTAATTGAACAGGCAATTGCCGATGAGCGCGGCTTTGCGGCCGATATAGAGGTGGACACCGAAACCCGCGAGCGTTTAGCGGCCGCCGCCGATGGCGATGCCCGCCGGGCACTCAACCTGCTGCAGGTGGCGGCGGATTTGGCTCGGGATGAGAACGGCCGCAATATTGTTGATGGCCAAGTGTTGGCCGAAGTGGTGGGGGGGGATGTACGCCGCTTCGACAAAGGCGGCGATCTTTTTTACGAGCAAATCTCCGCTATGCACAAAGCCGTGCGCGGCTCCTCACCGGACGGCGCTCTGTACTGGATGGCGCGTATGCTTGATGGTGGCTGTGACCCGCTGTATATCGCAAGACGGGTAGTGCGTATGGCCAGTGAAGACATTGGCAATGCCGACCCGCGCGGTCTATCGCTGGCACTGGCGGCTTGGGATACCCAGGAGCGGCTCGGCAGCCCGGAAGGTGAACTGGCCATCGCCCAGGCGATTAGTTACCTCGCCTGCGCGCCGAAAAGCAACGCGGTGTATAATGCGTTTAATCAAGTCATGGCCGATGTACGCAGTGACCCGGCTTACGATGTTCCCATGCATTTGCGCAATGCCCCGACGGCACTGATGAAAGATATGGCTTACGGTCAAGAATACCGCTACGCCCATACCGAGCCGGGTGCCTATGCCGCCGGCGAGGTTTATCTGCCAGAGGAAATAGCCTCGCGCCGCTACTATCAGCCCACCGATCGCGGGTTGGAAGGTAAAATCAGCGATAAGCTGGAGTATTTGCGTCAGTTGGATGACAGCAGCCCAATAAGGCGCTACTTACACGAGGATTAACCATGCAGTGGTTGTTTATTGGTTGTGGCGGGGCGCTGGGCGCTATGTTGCGGTTTTATATTACCGCGCAGTTATTTCCCGTGACTGGTAATAAATTTCCGCTGGGCACCTTAACAGTCAACCTGCTCGGTTGCGCGCTGGTCGCTGTTTGCTATGTGGCCATTGTGGAAAAAGGCCTTTTACCCCCTTATTGGCGGCACTTGGCCATCGGCGGCTTTTTAGGCGCGCTGACCACTTTTTCTACGTTTTCGCTCGACGCTTTATTGTTGTGGCAGAACGGTTTACACATGGTGGCCGTGCTCTATGTTCTGGCCAATGTGCTCGGATGCCTGCTGGTGGTAACCGGTTCGTGGTATTTGGCCAACTTTATGTTATCTTAACCGCCCTAAAAATTACCTTCCAACCGTTAACAACAGTCAATCTTATGCTAGATCCAAAACTGATTCGCGCCAACCTTGATGAAGTGGCTCAGGGGCTTGCCAAACGCGGCTTCGAGCTCAATGTCAATCTATTGCGTTCGCTGGAACGGGAGCGCAAAGAAATTCAGGTTAAAACCGAGAACTTACAATCCGAGCGCAACAGCCGTTCGAAAAATATCGGCAAAGCCAAAGCTGCCGGTGAAGATATCGCACCACTGCTTAAAGAAGTGGATCAGCTCAAGCAAGATCTAGCCAGTGCTGAGACTGAACTGCACGAGGTGCAGAATAAGTTGGATGAGTATTTATCCACCGTGCCTAATATTCCCGCTACCGAGGTGCCAGAGGGCGCCAGTGAAGACGACAATGTCGAGGTGCGTCGCTGGGGCACGCCGCGCCAGTTCGACTTCGAGGTGAAAGACCACGTTGATCTCGGCGCCAGTATCGATGGTCTTGACTTCGACACTGCCAGCAAAATTACCGGCGCTCGCTTTGCTGTGATGCGCGGTGGTATTGCTAAATTGCATCGCGCGTTAATACAGCTAATGCTCGACACTCATGAAAATGAGCACGGCTACGAAGAAGTGAACGTACCCTACATCGTTAACGCCGAGTCATTGTACGGCACAGGCCAACTGCCCAAATTCGAAGAAGATCTATTTAAGCTCAATGACGAGCGCGGTTTTTATCTAATTCCTACCGCCGAGGTGCCGGTTACCAATCTGCTGCGCGATACCTTGCTGGATAAGGGCGCCGAGCTGCCGTTAAAGTTTGTCGCGCACACACCATGCTTTCGCTCAGAGGCGGGCAGCCACGGGCGCGACACCCGCGGCATGATTCGTCAGCATCAGTTTGAAAAAGTCGAGTTGGTACAATTTGTTCGCCCCGAAGATTCCGATGCCGCACTGGAAACGCTTACCGGCCACGCTGAAGCTATTTTGCAAAAGTTGGGCCTGCCATATCGCACCGTCATTTTATGTGGTGGCGATATTGGTTTCTCGGCGGCTAAAACGTACGACATTGAAGTCTGGGTTCCCTCGCAAGACAAATACCGCGAGATTTCATCTTGCTCGAGTTTCCGCGACTTTCAGGCACGCCGCTTAAAAGCACGCTACCGCGATCCGGAAACCGGAAAACCTGCCTTGTTGCACACTTTAAACGGCTCTGGTTTAGCCATTGGCCGCACCTTGTTGGCGGTCATGGAAAATTATCAGCAGGCCGATGGCAGCATACTGGTACCCGAAGCGCTACAGCCTTATATGGCCGGTGCCACTCGTATTCAAGCCTAAGTGTAAGTTAGCGTAAGGAGTTAAGTGGTGGAGTATTTCCCTTTCTTTATGCATCTGCGCGGTCGCCCCGTGCTACTGGTGGGAGGGGGGGATATTGCCATCCGCAAGGCTCGTTTGCTGAACAAAGCGGGCGCGCGGTTACAGGTGGTCAGCCGCGAGGTTGCCCCTGAGCTCGAAGCTATAGTGCGTGACGGCGGCGGCAGTATCCGAGTGGGGGAGTTTACCCCCGATGACCTCAACGCCGTGGTGTTAGTGCTGGCCGCCACCGATAATGCCGAAGTTAACCGCAACATTTCCGAGCACGCTCAAGCCCGTCAATTACCTGTTAACGTTGTAGATAGCCCCGAGCTATGCACCGTGATTACCCCCGCTATTGTCGATCGTTCGCCACTGATGATTGCCATCTCCAGCGGGGGTGAGGCACCGGTATTGGCGCGCCGGGTACGCGCCCAGCTAGAACAGTGGCTGCCCACCAGTTACGGACGTTTAGCCGGTCTTGCCAGTCGTTTCCGTCAGGCGGTAAAAGATAAATTTAGCGATGGCGATCAGCGCCGGCGCTTTTGGGAACAAGTGCTTAGCGGCCCAATCGCTGAACAGGTCTACGCCGGTAAAGACGAGCAAGCCGATCGTATGCTGCGCGAGCAATTGGCGCAGCAAAATGACACGGTCGGCGGCGAGGTGTATTTAGTCGGCGGCGGGCCAGGGGATCCCGAGCTGCTCACCTTAAAAGCCTTGCGTTTAATGCAGCAGGCCGAAGTGGTTCTGTACGATCGCTTGGTCTCCGATGAGGTGATGGAGTTAGTGCGGCGCGATGCCGATCGCATCTACGTGGGTAAAAAACGCAGTGAACACGCCGTGCCTCAGCCCGATATCAATCAGCTATTGGTAGACTTGGCTCAGCAGGGTAAGCGAGTGCTGCGTCTAAAAGGCGGCGATCCCTTTATTTTTGGTCGCGGCGGTGAAGAAATAGAGCTTTTGGCCGCCAACCACATTCCCTTTCAAGTTGTGCCGGGTATTACCGCGGCCTCTGGCTGTGCCGCTTATGCGGGTATACCGTTAACCCACCGCGATCACGCACAATCCGTGCGTTTTATTACCGGCCATCTAAAAAACAATAACCCAAATTTAAGCTGGCCCGAGCTGGCACAACCGGGGCAAACTTTGGTGTTTTATATGGGCTTGTTGGGTCTAAAAGAAATTGCCCAGCAGCTTATGCACAATGGCCGATCGGCCTCTACCCCAGTAGCGCTGATTGAAAAAGGCACCACAGATGAACAACGTGTGATCGTCGCTACTTTAGACACCATCAATGCCAAAGTGGAAGATTTGGGTGCCAATGGGCCAACACTGATTATCGTTGGCGAAGTGGTCTCTTTACGCGAACAGTTAGATTGGTTTGGCACAAACCGCTAAAATTGTGAATTAAAACGCGTTTTTGGATAAAATACATACAGTTTTTGATATTTGGCCGATAGCCATCATACTCAACTGATAAGTGTATTTATGGTTTACTTAGGACCCATTACAAGATTATCCCCGCTAACCAAGCCCAAGCCTGCCACCGGCTATGAGCCCGATAAAGACTTGCTAATTGATAAGCGCTTGCCCGATTCTAGCCCCCCCAAGCTAGAGCGGCGACGGGGTGATCGGCGCAAAAAACAAAGAACATCTGTTCTCGATTCGCGCGCCGGTCAGGATCGACGTCGTGAAAATGCGCCTAATATTGATCTCGAAGTGTAACAGCCGTACTCTTAAGCACTCTAATGAGTGAATTCACCTCTTTGTTGGACAGATCAAATGGGCACTACAATAGCGACAGAAACCTATGATTTATTAGTAATCGGCGCAGGTTCCGGCGGTGTTCGCGCCAGCCGGGTGGCCGCGAGTTTGGGCGCAAAAGTGGCCGTGATTGAAGAGCGAGCACTAGGGGGCACCTGTGTTAATGTCGGTTGTATTCCCAAAAAGTTATTCGTATACGCCAGCCAATTTAACGAGCAGTTTGAGCGCGGTAAGGCTTACGGGTGGCAAGCGAATGATATTCACTTTAACTGGCCAATCTTGCGCGATAACACACAGCAGGAAATCCAACGGTTAAACGGTGTTTACGGTCGAATCCTGGACAATGCCGGCGTCACCTTACTGCGCGGTCACGCCCGGCTTTTGGGTGATGGCCAGGTACAGGTAGAAGATACCGTTTATCGGGCTAAGCGTATTATTTTGGCCGTTGGTGGCTGGCCGTTTATCCCCGATCTTCCCGGTCGCGAACACGCAATTACCTCAAATGAGATTTTTACTCTGCCAGAGCTGCCAGAGCGAGTTGTAGTCGTCGGCGGCGGCTATATCGCCTGTGAATTTGCCGGCTTTCTTAATGGCTTGGGGGTAGATACACACCTTATCTATCGCGGCGATTTAATACTGCGCGGCTTTGACGATGACATTCGTCAGTTAATGCTCGAACAAATGCGCCATAAAGGCGTGCAGGTTCATTTGCAAACGGATATCGATGCCATAGAGAAAACCTCGACCGGGCAGCTGAATTTGGCGTTAAATAATGACAGCGAGATGCAAGCCGGTGCGGTGATCTACGCCACAGGTCGCAAGCCATTACTGGATAACCTAGGGTTAGAAAATACCCAGGCCACCACAAGTAAAAGTGGTGCCCTTACCGTCGGGGATGACTATCAAACCGCAGAGCCCAATCTCTACGCCATCGGTGATGCTATAGACCGGCTGGCTCTGACGCCTGTGGCTCTGGCAGAGGGTATGGACTTAGCACATCGATTATACGGGAAAACCGGCCAAGGCCCGGGAGCTGTCGATTACCCACTGGTGCCCACTGCTGTGTTTACCCAACCCAACATTGCCACCGTGGGTTTAACCGAGAATCAGGCCCAACAAAACAGCGTAGAGTACGATGTTTATCGAGCAAGCTTTACACCATTACCTCTGACCCTGTCACAGAGTTCTGAGAAAGTTATGGTAAAATTATTGGTCGAGCGAGCGAGTGATAAAGTCATAGGCTGCCATATGGTGGGGGCTGAGGCTGGTGAAATCATTCAAGGCCTAGCAGTGGCCATGACGGCTGGGGCCACCAAGGCTGATTTTGACCGCACCATAGGTATCCACCCAACAGTAGCGGAAGAGTTTGTGACCCTGCGCGAGCCGGTTACCAAGTAGGGGGTATCTCTTGACCCCGTGGGCACTAAGGTAAACAAACAATTCGTAGCGTCATAAAGTTTTGGTATATTTAAGTTTTCGAAGACTAACGACAATAGAAAGGAGTTCAATAATGGCTATTCGATTGAATAAAACACTGTCTTTAATCGCAGCGGCGGCACTGACTTTCGGTGCGGTAAATGCCCAGGCGCGCGATGAAGGCCTAATGTTGCCGATTCAGGATGTCTTGACTGAATACACAGACAAGCTCGATAGCGATATTAAGTTGTATTTTGGCGAGCAAGCTTACCCCGCACCCAGTAAAAAATTGGGCAGCTTCACCAGTAACAAAAAAACCAAGGCCGTTTTTAAGTCTGATGAGGAAGCGTGTTCTTGGGCTATGCTATCGGCGTTGATTGCACTGCAAGAGCGGGCTGTGCGTGAAGGTGGTAATGCTGTGGTTGATATCGTTAGCTACTACAAGAAAAACGAAATGAGCAGCGAAACTCAGTACGAGTGTCATGCCGGTAAAATCATGGCCGGTGTTGCCATGCGTGGACGAGTAGTCACCATAGACTAACCAACCACTGACGACTAGTTTATCTCAATTTGCTCTAGAAGAAAGGCGCTCTATCGCAGAGCGCCTTTTTTTTTGCCTCATGATATCGGTCAAAAATCCCACTTGCACACTCTGAGTGCGCCTCTAATTTTATGCACTGCCACAAATGCTCGTCTCTGGTGCGAGCGTTGCGCCTTCGTCTGGGGCAAATATCTAAATGTGTGGGCAAAACAGTGCATGGGCGGGACTAAATGTAAACCCAAGCCACTGTCTGTTTTTTAAGTTCTAGGTTTTTTTCTACAGTTCTAAGTTGTTGAAAAATAATAATAATAAAGTTTTTTGTGCAATGTTAAAGCTGGCTGGCATATGCCTTGCTCTACCCCTTGCGCCGATGTGGGTGACACAAAAAAACAGAAATCCAGCGCACAGTAAAAGCTCACAGATAAGTTTCAAAAACTTAGAACCAAAATAGCGCGGCGGGAAGAAAACAAAACCTAAACAACGAGCTAGGAGATAGGCAATGAAAAAGCAATTGGTTTTGGCCTTGGGGGCCGCAGGATTAATGAGCGCGTTTGCAGCACAAGCACAAGAGGCTGCCAGTATTAAAGAAGCACTGACACAGGGAGATGTGAAGTTAAATTTTCGTCTGCGTTATGAGGATGTCAATTGGGATGGACTGACCGACTCGGATGCATTAACACTACGTACCCGATTAAGCTTCACCTCGCAAAGCTACCAAGGCTTTGGCTTAACGCTGGAGATGGACGATGTCCAAGAGCTGCTGGATGCCGATTATCGCACCGCTGGCAATGATGCCCTAAACCCAGGTACGGCGATTATTGCCGACCCCGCAGGTACAGAAGTTAACCAAACCTTTCTATCTTATCAGGCTCCCGCTAAAACCACGATTAAATATGGCCGTCAGCGAATACTGTTGGATAATCAGCGGTTTATTGGCGGCGTAGGCTGGCGTCAAAACGAGCAGACTTACGATGCCTTCTCTCTCAGTAATAAAGCACTTGAAGACGGCACCTTTTTCTATGCCTATGTGCACAATGTTAATCGCATTTTTGGTGAAGATAACCCCATTGGGGATCACAAACACGAAGCACATTTAATCAATTTTAATTACGCCGGCTGGGATGCTGGCAAGCTGTCGCTTTATGCCTATTTGTTGGATAACGAAACCGCTGCGGCCTTGTCAAGCGACAGTGTTGGGGTGCGATGGGCAGGTAAGGCGGGTGAGTCTGTAGGCTACACACTGGAATACGCCATCCAGTCAGATGCTGGCGATAATCCTGTTTCTTATGATGCCAATTATCTTTTGGCAGAAGCTTCAGTAAAATTCAGTGGCGTTAGCATAAAAGGCGGCTACGAAGTCCTCGGCTCAGACGATGGCGTGGTTGCATTCAGTACACCATTGGCAACCTTGCACAAATTTCAGGGTTGGACGGATCGGTTCTTAGGCACGCCAGCGGCGGGGGTTGAAGATCTTTATGTGGGTGTGTCCGGCGCCCTGGGTGGGGTGAAGTTAGCAGCTACCTACCACGATTTAAGCGCGGAGTATGGCAGTACCGATTATGGTCAGGAGATCGACATCTCTGCAGCGAAAAAAATCGGACCCGTAACACTGCTGGTTAAGTACGCCGATTATCAAGCCGATGATTTTGGTTCGAACACGCAAAAGCTGTGGGTTATGCTAAACGCGACCTTTTAAGTCATTATTGTAGTCGTGTATTAACGCAACACAGACAAATATATATTTTTCAGTCTGTCAAAAAATGGCCCCAATATTATGGGGCCATTTTTTTATTTGTCTTCCGGTAAATCTAACTCCAGGCTTGTTTTGTCCTGTGAAGCACTTGGCGCTACTGGCGCCTTGGCGGGTGGGCTTTGTGAGTGCCAAATGCCGCCATTGCTAAGCTGTTGCCAACCCCAACGTAACCAGCCGGTTAGGGCAAAGGCGAGCCATAAAGACCACAGTAGCATAACCAAACGATAAGCCCACAGTGGCAAGCTGATAATGGTAACCTGGGGTGTGCTGCCCGCACCCTGATCAATAAACCAGTGCAGTAGATGGTTACTTGAGCCATTGCCCTGAACCAACATTTGCGGTTGCGCCAAAAGCCCGTAGGGAATAGTGACCAGTAACAACAATAACGAAACAACACTAAAAATAATTAAAAACACCTGCATAACATTAAAGTTATTACCCAAGCTTGCGCAGGCTGTGCGTCCGCGCACCGTTAAAGCAATAAAGCAGGCGGCAATGATTAACAGTAGCAAGGCGTTCATGGTGACGATGCCCAGGCTTAGCAGTATCCATTCCCACGTACGCAGTGGCGTCAATTTGGTTTTGGCCAAAGCGATAGCCAGTAACAACACCACCGCCACTATGCTCCACAATAAAACAGCCGGCCCAATTTGTGGCCCGGAAACCCACAGCACCCACCGATCACTGGGCAAGGTTATTGAAATCTCGGCGTTGGCAAAGGGGTAATCGAGCCGAATCGGTTTTGGTTTGGTCAGTAGCGATAATTCACTGGGGCTTTGCCATTGCAGCTCAACGTTTTGGGTGTCGGCGCTTACCGGTATCGCAAGCTTGCCACTTTGCTGCGCGCTGGGTTGTTCACGCCCGTTAACATGAAGTCGGGTCAGCTCGGCACCGCTGGGTAATTGAAATTCAAATTTACCCGCTTGATAGGTTTGCACACTCACATTCAATGTGTTGGTTTGCAGCCCTTTGCCCAGCGTTTGCCCCAGAGTTAATTCACTCAATGCCAGTGTGGCCCCTTCAACTGGGGTGGGGCGCGATACCTCTAACGTTAAGTTGTCGCCGGGGCGGGGCAACCATTTTACTTGATCACCCTGTAAAAGCTTAGTTGCTTCGGAGGTGGTCTTAACGTGCCACTTAGGCGCTGCACTTAATTGCCACACTTCATAGCGTTGACTGTTAGCATCCGCGGCGGTAAGTTCTAAGCTTGTGTTTGGCTCCAAGCGAGAGCGCCACTCAACGCTGCGCTGGGTGGGGGCTAGTTGTACCGGCATAGCGCCATCAATCAGCTCACTATCGCTCAGGGGTTGTTCGCCTGGTAGCAGAGGAACTGAAGCGTTAATGCCTCCCTGGCTAGGCGCCATACGGTAGACGCGAGTGTGTACCATCCAATCGTGTTCAAGCTGAATGTGACGTTCTACCCGAATAAACGGAGCAATGTCGTTGGGTTGCAGCTCTACCTGATCATTGGTTTGTGTTTGCACTGGGTTCAGTTGCAGATGGCGACCAGGTTTTTGGCTGAGGTTGACGCTCCAGCCGTCCAGCTCGGTAGTGACATTATGTACCACCGTGGAAAAATTTAAATCCAAGGTTTGGCGTGATGGCACCTGACCGGAAAGCACCACTTGGTGGCGCCCTTTGGGAACTGCGAGCATAAACCCAAGGTCGGCACGCTGTAGGGTGGCGGCTTTGTTATTCAGTGTCACCTGCTGCGGCCAGTTATAACCTAGCTCGGGTAGACTGAGAGTCGTTAAGGCTTGTGCGCTGACTTCCAGTTGAACGGTAACCTGTTGATCGTGCGCCTGTACCAGCGTTGAATTAATGACAGCGCAACTTGGATGGCAGTCGGGCGTTGCAAACAAACGTTCACGCAAGTCATCAAGCAGCTCATTATCAATCACCACACTCGCCTCTGGGGCGGGTGTCCAGCCGCTGCCAACAATCAAAGCCAGTACTGCAGCTACACTAGAGCGGGGCAGTTGGGGGAGGCTAGGCCTGGGGCTTTTAAGCCACAACAACCACGCTAACAACAACGGCGAAAGCAGAGCCAGTAGGTGACCGAGTTTATCCAGTATAGGCGGTACCATCAGTAAGGTCAGTGTTTGGGTATGGGTCACCGGACCGGTCCAGTTTAAGCGGGCGGAATTCCACTGCCATTTCATTCGCGGTGGTCCAGCCTGCACTTGTTGTTGTGCATCGTACTCGGTGCTGAGTATTTCTTTTTGTGGCGCGGGGGCCTCGGCGTATCGAATGCTGCTCAGTATGTTGCTGCTTTGATCAACGACTTTCTCTTCTAGCGTTCGAGCTACAACGCTCACTTTATCGGCCGATTGAGCCTTTTCTGCGTGTGGTGCTTGCAGGGTATTGATTTGCGAGTGTTCGAGTTGTGGATAAGCCACCATTCGGGCTTGATTAATGGCAAAGGGCAGCATAATAACCGCAAAGAGTGCAAAGCTTGCCAGTGTGTAATAACTCAAGCGCTGGTGCCATTTGTCTTTAACGTGCTGAGCCAAAGCAATGCAAATGGCAAAGTTAAGCCAAATAATCAGCGGTGCTCCCTGGCGTTGATACGTTAACACAACCACAAACAGCGCCAACGCAGCGGCGCGCCATCCACCCACGCGTTTAACCGCAACCGCAATGATTAAAATTAAAAAGATATCCCACAGGTTAAAGCGATCTATCCATACGCCGCTTACATTGTCGGCGCCCGAAGTGGCTAAAATAGACCAGCCCGGTGGTAAAAATAGTTGGCTGGAGACGGACTCAAAACTTTCATCCCAACCGCTAACGGGAATACTGCTCTGTCTTGGCATACGGCCTACGGCTGATAGGTTGACCGATTGCTGACGTACCTCTACCCCGAGCTGATCGTTTAGTTGCGATACCACTAAGGGCTGATTGGGGGTTGAGGCACTGCCTAGTTGATAGGCCTCCACCACATTAAGGCGGGCGTTGGGGCCCAGCTCACCGGTTAACGTATCTTCAATGGTAAAACCTGCACCATTAAAATCGAGCCAAAGTTTTTTATTAAGCGTTAACTTGTTCTTGCGCTCGCCGCTGATACGGGATATTTCCTCGAGCGTTGCCGGGTGTTCATGGTTTAACAGGTAGGCGGGATGATTGACCCATTGGGCGGGGACTTGCGCTTGGGCTGGGTCCACCGTGGGTGCGCCACTGATGTTGGCATTGCGATACTGAGTGTCTGCGGCAAAGCTCCAGATTTCCTGTTCGGGCCAAAGCGCTTCATTTATATTGGCCGATAGCGGCGGTAAGTTCTGCAGGCTGTAGGCTTGAATATCGATGTGCCAGCGGCCGGGTTTAACCAGAGCGGTAAGCGTATTGTCGGCATTAATTCGCGCGGCCAAATTGCTTTGCACCGACTGCGCTTTAAAATGTTGGGGGAGTACTTGTTCGAGCTGTATTTCTCTTGAGGTGCCACTGACGTCAAGGTGAATGCGTGTGGTGAGTGCCATGGGTATGCCGTCTTGCAGTAAGCGGTAAACGCGTACATTTACATCGTCAGCTTCACTGTCGGCTATCTCTTGAACCTGACCCTGTAGCCTGAGCGTATCGCGGTCTACCTCTATTCGAGGTACGACTTGTTGATGGCGGGTAAGGCTCAGCAGCCCAGTTTGGCGGGGTATGCTTAACAGCTTGGGTAGAGCCCCCCATTCAAACCGCCCGTTTATGGTGTGGTTGCCCGCATCGAGCACAACCGCGGGGGCATTGTTGTAGCGAAATAGATTAAGGCTGGTTCCGGTTTGGTCGGTGACAGCCAGAGGCCAATGATTGTCATCCCCCGGTAAAATAACCTGAGTGCGACGGTACAGATCAACCTCAAGAGTAAATTTACCGCCGCTATCATTGACGTTTAATTGCAGTGACTTGGGCCAGACACAATGGTGTGCGCTGTTCGAGGCCAAAACACAGGCCGCATCAGGGCGCTCGGCCCGTATCCAATCGGCCCATTCGGCCAGCGGCTTAGGCGTAGCGGAGGGGTCGTAGGCAGCGTGGCCAGGAAGGGTAGATAACAGCAGCGCTGTAGCTACGAGAAAGAGGATGATTTTTTTCATACGAGTGCTTCCCGTCACCAATTGATTATGCGCGATACCTTAGCACAAGGCGGTTATTGCGGGAATTAAAAGATGTTACACAAGAGCACAGGTTCTACTTTTGGAAACAAGGTCGTTCATGGCAAAAAACGCTCGGTAATCGGCTGGCCTCAGGGGACAAAAGCGGGCCATCGGCGCGGGTTTTAGTGGGCGGTCGTGTTTATTGTGACGTCGTAATAATCTAGGTTAAGCGCTTCGCATCGGGCAAGGAGCTGCCAGTGTATGTAGTTGTTCTTTGTGACCGAAAAACACCTTGCCAGCTTTAAAGCCGATCTCTGTCGGAGATAGATTGTCGCGGGGAGTGTGATTTTGGCAAATGAATTTGCTGTTATATGTGTGTATCGAGGGAGTGCAATATGCAAAAGGTTATCGTATTTAGAAAAATGTCATTTTGGACAAGTCAGCCGGATATGTTGAAGTTGAATCAAAAAATCCAGTCATTGAATAAAGATGGTTGGAAGGTTCAATCAATCGTTCCCAATGTCTCTATGGTGGGGGTTATTCGTTCATTTACTTTGCTGCTTGAAAAGTAATTTTTAAATATACCTCATTAAAAATCATATAATGATAATATTATGTCGCTGCAAAGTTATGCGGCTGCGTCCGCTACACTTGCGATTCGCAGCCCATATTCGGGTGTTAAGCATCCCCCACTTCTATTAATATCCAGCTCTGCGGTCTAAATAATCCTTTACCTTTAATTGTTGATTAAAGAGAGGATTGAATAGCCCTGAGCTTTGGTATGGTTAAGGCTTAACAATAGCGTCAATCGCTGCCAGCTCGTCTGCACTAAAGTTCATATTATCTAAAGCCGCAACCGAATCGTTGATTTGTTCGACACGGCTGGCGCCGATGATGGCACTGGTGACGGTTGGGTTATTGAGCGTCCAGGCAATGGCCATTTGGGCGAGGCTCTGGTCGCGGCTTTGGGCTATGTCGTTTAGGGCGTTTACTTTACCTATGACTTCTTCGCTTAGGTCACTTTCTTTTAGGTAAATTTGATCGCCCCGGCCAGCGCGTGAATTATTGGGAATGCCGCCTAGGTATTTGTTGGTGAGGATGCCTTGATTCAGTGGCGAGAAAACAATGGCGCCTACACCTTCGTTGTCCAGCACGTCGGTCAGGCCGTCTTCAATCCAGCGATCCATGAGGTTGTAGCGGGGCTGGTGTATTAGCAGCGGGGTACCTAGGTCTTGCAAAATAGCGGCGGCTTGCCGAGTTTGTTCTGCGCTATAGCTGGAAATGCCGGCGTACAGTGCACGGCCTGAGCGAACAATGTAGTCCAACGCTTGCATGGTTTCTTCCAGTGGGGTTTCTGGATCAAAGCAGTGGGAGTAAAAAATATCAAAGTACTCCACACCGCAACGCTTGAGGCTTTGGTCGCAACTGGCTACTAAGTATTTGCGTGAGCCGCCCATACCGTAAGGGCCGGGCCACATGTCGTATCCGGCTTTACTGGAAATGATCATTTCATCGCGGTAGTGGTCTAGACCTTCGGCCATAAGCTGGCCAAAGGTGGATTCTGCCGAGCCGTAGTTGGGGCCATAGTTGTTGGCTAAATCGAAATGCGTAATGCCGAGGTTAAACGCGCCTTGAACCATGGCGCGGGCATTGGCCAGGGAGTCTACCGCCCCAAAATTTTGCCACAGTCCGAGAGATAGGCGTGGCAGGCGCAAGCCGCTTTTACCACAGCGCTGATAGGGCATGGTTTGGTAGCGTTGTGCGCTGGCGACATAGCGCGGATTGACTTCGTGGGTAATCATTGGCTGTCTCTTATAGTGTGTTGTGTGGCTAACGGTGCCCGTATGCGGGTCGGGCTTATTGTTGGATTATACCTATTCTACGAAAAAGCCGACCTTTGGGGGTCGGCTCTGACGATTCTTAACAGAGTTTTCGTTTGCCGAGTTGGTGTTATTCGCTGGCAAACAAATCGTCAATGGATAGGTAGCGCTCGCCGGTGTCGTAGCTGAACACCAAAATACGACTGCCTGGTGCGAATTCCGCTTCGCGCTCTTTAACCGCCGCGAGACTAGCGCCAGATGAAATGCCGACAAATATCGCCTCTTTGCTGGCGCACTGGCGGGTCATTTCAAAACTTGCTTCTTCGCTAACGGCAATGGTGCCGTCCAGTGTGTCGGTATTGAGAATCTCCGGCACAAAGCCGGCGCCTATACCCTGCAGGCGATGCAGGCCTTTTTCTTTGCCCGCGATTACTTGAGATTTTTCTGGCTCTACCGCATAGGTTTTCATATTGGGGAATTCGGCCTTCAACGCTTCGCTGCAGCCGGTGATATGGCCGCCGGTGCCCACGCCGGTAATTAAGTAATCTAAACCTTCCGGAAAGTCGGCTAAAATCTCCTGGGCGGTGGTTTTGCGGTGCGCTTCTACATTGGCTTTGTTGGTGAATTGTTGCGGCATCCAGCTGTTGGGGTAATCGTCGCGTAACTCGGTGGCTTTGTTGATGGCTCCGCCCATGCCTTGCTCTTTCGGGGTTAATACCAGCTCGGCACCGAGGGCTTTCATGATTTTTCGCCGTTCGACAGACATAGACTCTGGCATGGTCAGTATAAGTCGGTAACCGCGCGCGGCCGCTACCATGGCCAAACCAATGCCGGTATTGCCGCTGGTCGGCTCGATGATAACGGTGTCTTTCTGCAGCAAATCTTGGGCTTCGGCGTCATCAATCATGGCCAGAGCAATACGGTCTTTGATGCTGGCGCCGGGGTTAAAACGTTCGGCTTTCATCCATACTTCGATGTCGGGTCGAAATAGGTGGTTAATTTTAATGCACGGGGTGTTGCCAATGGTCTCTAGAATATTGTTGTACTTCATTGTTCTGCTCCGTTTGGTGTGTGGCCGGCTTAACTTAGCCCTAGTCGAGGGTTATTTCAATAATTTTGAATCTAATACGTCAGCCGGTGTTCCGATTAAATTTTCTACAATCTCTTTAAGCATGGTGAGGTCAACCCGCTTTTCTTGGACAAGTATACGGGTGATGTCGTCTAGCGATTTTTCCCCATCAGTCTTTTGGTCAATTTCCTCGGCCAGCGCTTTAATTAATAATACCGCACGCGCGGTTGTTTCCCCGCTTGAGGCGCTACCGCGCAGCTGGGTGATGTCTTCACTCCAATCGGCAAGCCATTGGTAAATACGCTCGAGCCTATCGTCGCTTAAACCCCCACTGCGGTAGAGAATTTCAATGGCATAGTACTCGGCCAGGCCCTCGACTAACCAGTCGTCGTTGCCTTTATCGGTAATGCCGGTCAAGGTATGAAATAGCTCATGGAGCAGGGTGCTGGTGCCATTTTCGCTCACCATAGGCCGGTCGGCATGGAAGAACAGCGAGTTGGGGCCTGACAAGCCACCACGCCACATGGGGTCTGGCGCGGTAACGATTAATACCTTGGGTGGCAGCTCGTCCAACAGCTGACGAAATTGAGGCCAGTTCATAAGAATAAAGCTGACTAAGTCCATCCGTTTTACGCCCAGATTTTGCGGCGCACTGACGGCAATGTGTGTATCGCTTAAGCGCTCGCGCCGGGTGCCGAGTTTACCGGCTATAAACCAACCGGTGGGGCGGTCAAAGCGTCGGTCGGGGTCGTCAATGGCAAAGCTGCCATCTTCTTGTTTGAGCCAGCCGCTGTTCACGCTGTTCCAGTGCTCGGGCAGGGTAAAAGTTAAGGTGGCTTGGCTTTCAACTCCGGCTTTAGTGCGTACTTTGGCCGGTGGGACTAGATCGTCGCCCCTAAATATGGTGAAGTTTTTTTGCCGGATAGAGTCGAACTCCCCTGGATCGCGCTCGTGATTAAGCGCCACTTTATACTCTAGTTTGGCGTTTTCTTCCGGTGGGTGCCAAATCGCGCGCCCATCGTTGACCTCTAGTTGACCGTTGCCCTCTATATCACTATGAAAGTCGGGGTCGAGGTTAAAATTAATACTCTTAATCAGCTGGGCTTGAGGAATGGTTATGCTCATCTGAGCGTGCTCGGTATCATCGCTTATGGTCGCATGATATTGAAGAGCGTAAGTCTCGCTAATGGCGGTATTTGAGGTGATTAACAGAGCGAGGAAAAAGCTCGATTTAAAGATTCCCGAGCGGAACGTCAGGGACATAAAAATATAACTCCGATGACAACGAGTGAGTGTAAGTAAACATAGAGTGCATGGTTTGGGCATACGCATCAACGCCTATGATCACATTTCGGTCGATAAATTCAACTTGTTAACCGAAGTGTCCTTCTTTATGATGCCCCACCTTGGTGCACTGTAAAGGTAGAGTCGCGTGTTATTTCTCAAAGGTTTACTGGGGATAGAGGAAAATGTAACAAACCATCCGGAAAAACTGATATCCGGTTTAGGTGCTGCTGTAGGGATTGGCTTGGTTTACGGCTTAACACAATGGTTTGTACCGGACGCTACGGCTTGGATCTTGGCGTCTATGGGGGCTTCAGCGGTACTGCTATTTGCTGTGCCCCACGGGCCACTATCGCAGCCGTGGGCGCTCGTCGGCGGGCATCTAATCTCAGCTTTGGTCGGGGTGTCGGTTCAGCAATGCTTACCTGGGCAGCCTTTTGCGCCTGCTCTTGCGGTTGGCCTTGCCGTATTGCTCATGTGTTATTTGCGTTGCATACACCCACCCGGTGGGGCTACCGCTTTAGCTGCGGTTATCGGTGGGCCCGCTATTCATCAGTTGGGTTATGGTTATTTGTTGATTCCGATAGGCATTAATGTCGCCGTTATCTTGGCCGCTGCGGTGTTGTTTAACAGTGTGTTTGCATGGCGGCGATACCCAAGAACCTTGGCTAGCAGCGGGCATGTGGTTAATAAGTCTCTGCCAACGTTGACCCATGAAGACTTTGCCGCGGCAATGCACGATTTAAACACTTTTGTGGATGTGGCGCCGGATGAACTGTCGGATATATTTGCTCGTGCCTGGGAACATGCACGCCAGCACGATAGCCATAAGCTTGAGCTACACAAAGGGGCTTACTACAGCAATGGCGAGGTGGGTGCACAGTGGTGTGTTAGACAAATTTTTGATTGCGATGACGACCTAAGTCGTAATGATGCCAAATTAATTTATCGCAATGTGGTTGGTGTCGAGTCAGAGCAAACCACACTTTGCCGAGTTGGGGAGTTTCGCCAATGGGTACGCTGCCAAGTGCAAAAACGCAATGGTCATTGGGTTCGCGTGGTGCCAGAGGCTCAATAAAAATCTGTCACTTCAATGTTATAGCGTTGCAGTATTGTCTGGTATTGATCGGTTTTCCGAAATTCTGCCACCGCTTGGGTCAAGTCGGCGACTAATTGCTGGGCGTCGGCTCTGGTTTGTGAAACCCCTATATAAATAGGTCCGCTATAAACGGCCTGGTCGAAAAAACGGATTTGACTCTCAACCCCTAACGTGCGCGCATGATGGGTAATACTGGCCCGGTTGCCCAGAGCATAATCTATTCTCCCTGCCAATAATATCTTAACCAGCTGCGACTCGGTGTTTACCTGTCGCTTGGTAAAATCATTTTGGTCTTGCAGTGCCTCACCATAAAAATAACCCCGCACGCCTCCCACTTTGTGTTGCTTAAGGTAGTCACTGTTAAGTGGCCGAGGCGTGGTTACTGCTGTCTCCAGGCGAGAAAAAACGGAGATAGTTTCAAAAATATGGGGTACTTGGGTGAATACTATGCCCGGCGAGCGTTCGCTAGTGTTAAATAAGGTGCAGGCGATATCAGATTTACCTTCTCTGAGTTCGTGCAGCAGGCGTATAAAAGGTGAGCGCTTAAAGCTGAGGGTGTGACCGAGCGAGGCCACTACTTCTCGGCATATCTCAATAGAGACGCCCGTAAACTGCCGGTTAATATCGTCGTAGTAATAAAACGGGGGGTAGTCTTCGTTGGCGAGTGATGCCTGTAGCTGGAGGGCGTGTACAGGCTGTGAGCCAATAGACAAGGCCAGAAATAGCGCGAATAGAGATCCCAAAATCAGTTTCAACGGCCGATCCTACTTTTTGGTCTGCGTGCCAGAATACTATACCCGTATTTGACTGCCAATATAGGGTTTTTCCCAGATAGAGACAGCTCCCACTCTCTGCCTTCCCTGTTAGCCTTAGCTGGAACGCTTTCCCTTGCCCTGAGTGAACACCAGTGTCAAGAAACCTGTACCGATAGTCAGCCTGCCGACTAACTCATATTGTTGTATCTCCTCCTACAATCACCCGCCATAAAAATATCGACCCAGCCCGCCCGATAGGAAATAGCTATCAGTAGAATAATGATAGTTAATTTAAATTGTTTCTTTATGGTTGATAGTATTTATTCCGTTGATTAGATGTCGCTTTTTAAACACTAACTCAGGAGTAAACCATGTCTCGATATATCAATAGTGAACTGCAAGCCTTTCAAGCCAAAGCTTATCTGAAGGGTGAGTTTGTGGATGTTTCCGAAGCCGATCTTAAAGGTAAGTGGGCGGTTGTTTTCTTTTATCCTGCGGACTTTACCTTCGTTTGCCCGACAGAGTTGGGCGATTTAGCGGATAACTACGAAGAGTTTAAGCGCCTGGGCGTTGAGGTGTACTCCGTATCGACGGATACCCACTTCACTCACAAAGCCTGGCACGACTCATCAGAGACTATTGGCAAGATTCAGTTCCCGATGATTGGCGATCCAACAGGGGCGATTACCCGCAGCTTTGGCGTGATGATCGAAGAAGAAGGCATTGCCGATCGCGGCACCTTTGTGATCGACCCCGAAGGCCGGGTGCAAATTGTTGAAATCACCGCCGGTGGTGTAGGGCGCGATGCCAATGAGCTGATACGCAAAATTAAAGCAGCTCAATATGTCGCTAACAATCCAGGTGAGGTTTGCCCGGCTAAATGGAAAGAAGGTGAACAGACACTGGCACCATCGCTGGATCTTGTCGGCAAAATTTAACTCTAGCCCCTTTGTGCCGGCTTCGGTCGGCATTTTTTTTAACCATTTATGAACAACATCGGGACACACTTATGTTAGATGCAACAATCAAACAACAATTGGACACCTATCTGCAAAAGTTGGCGGAGCCCATTGAGCTCAGTGTGTCCATGAACGACGGTGAAAAAGCGCGCGAATTGAGTGCTTTAGCGAGTGAAATCGCGAGTTTGTCTGACAAAATTCAACTCAAATTTCAGTCTGCCAATCGCTCGCCCAGTATGGGCATTGCCAGAGCGGGGGAGACGCCTCGGGTGAGCTTTGCTGGTATTGCTCTGGGGCACGAATTTACCTCGTTGGTGTTGGCCGTATTACAGACCGGTGGTCACCCGATAAAAGAAGATGAATCTTTAGTGGCAAAAATTCGCAACCTCAAGGGCGAATACCATTTTGAAACCTTTGTGTCGCTCTCCTGCCAAAACTGCCCGGAGGTAGTTCAGGCTCTGAACGTGATGGCGACGATTAATCCGAATATTACCCACCAGATGGTCGATGGTGCTTTATTTCAAGAGGAAGTTGAGCGGCGTAATATTATGGCCGTTCCCGCGGTGTATTTAAATGGTGAACCCTTTGGGCAGGGGCGCATGACCCTGGATGAAATTGTCGGCAAGCTCGATGAAAACAGCGGCGAGGAAAAAGTCGCCGAGCTAAACGCCCGCGAAGAATACGATGTGCTTGTAGTCGGCGGTGGGCCAGCCGGCGCAGCGGCGGCCATTTACGCGGCGCGCAAGGGTATTCGTACGGCGCTTCTGGCCGAGCGTTTTGGTGGCCAGGTGATGGACACCGTGGGGATCGAGAATTTTATTTCAGTGCCCTACACCGAAGGGCCTAAACTGGCAGCAGGGCTGGAGCAACACGTAAAAGACTACGGCGTAGATATTATCACCGCCGAGCGCGCCAACCGAATTTACCGCGATGAAAAAATAAACCTGGAGCTGCAAAGCGGAGCCAGTTTGGCCAGCAAAAGCGTTATTTTGGCAACCGGTGCCCGCTGGCGCGAGCTGGGTGTGCCCGGCGAAGCTGAGTATCGTACCAAGGGCGTGGCTTATTGTCCGCATTGTGATGGCCCATTCTTTAAAGGTAAATCCGTAGCGGTCATTGGCGGTGGCAACTCCGGTATTGAGGCGGCGATTGATCTGGCCGGAATTGTCGATCATGTAACCGTGTTGGAGTTTGCCGACACCTTGTGTGCTGACCAGGTCCTGCAAAACAAGGCAAGGTCGATGGCCAATATCGAAATTATCGCCAGCGCTCAGACCACCGAAATAATCGGTGATGGCCAAAAAGTGACGGGCTTACGTTACCGCGACCGGGTAACCGAGCAAGAGCACACACCGAGCCTAGCGGGTGTGTTTGTGCAGATTGGTTTGGTGCCCAATACCGAATGGCTGCAGGAGTCAGAGGTGGCACTCACCGTGCGCGGAGAAATTGAAATTGACGAGCGCGGTGCGACAAGTGTACCCGGCATATTCGCTGCGGGTGACGCCACGACCGTGCCCTACAAACAGATAGTGATCTCTATGGGCGCAGGAGCCACGGCAGCACTGGGTGCTTTCGACTATTTAATTCGCCGTGAGGTTGCGCAGCCAGAGGTTGAGAAAAAATCGGCGGCCTAGTATTTATCTTTCAACTCACATTGGCCCTTCGGGGCCTTTTTTTAAGCCAAAAAAAGAGCCGCGAAGAGCGGCTCAAGGGGGAGGGTGATGCCGCGGCGGACGCCGCGCTCATCGATGGGAATAAAAAAAGGCCGCCCACCGGTGAGGGTGGTGGCCTAACGAGGGTGAGTGGTTCACCGGCTCGGGCGAATAAAAAAGGGCCGTCAATCGGTTAAAAAAGCGGCCCAAGTCGGGGGGTGAAAACATGTTTACACTCTGAACCGCACCAGTCACTACTTGAGAGGTGCTCAAGTTGGCGTCTGATTGCTGGGCTGGATTGGTATTAACCATGTCAATTGTCTCGCAGCGGTTCAATAGTGTTCGCAGTATTGCGTGTGTTGTTTACCATTTGTTAATAAGTGAATAGCGATACTTATGCCAACAATCAAATATTCATATAAAACAATCACATATGGAGTTTTTGGTGTCGGTGTGTGCTGCTAAACCGGCCTTAGGTGGAGAAACTTACAAGCGGTAAGTGTAAGGATTGCAAAATGATTGAATAGTAATGGGGTAGGCAGAGAGTCGCTTGATTATACGGTTTGGGCGGGCCGTTTTATTGCTTTTATTCTGATCGATTAAGACAGTGGGGCGTTAAAACGCTCGGCTGCATGTTGGTACAGTTTGAGATCTTGTCGATTGCGCTGACATAGTTGCTGATAGAGTTCTGGACCAAGTTCTTTGGCAATGGTTTCTAGGCGCTCACCTGTACTGGCCTCTGTGTGTGTAGTGGAGTTTTTCCAAGTGTACTGTATTTGTATGTCTGGAAATTGATCTATCAAATAATATTTTAAGCGCACAAAAGATTCGTAAAATTGCTCAACAAGGCCGAAGAACGCGAGTGAATCAATAAATGCACAAGACCTGGCTGCATACTCGTCTTCACTAGTCGGTGTCACTGCATCTGGCCCGTCGGGGCTTTGGTTGGCGAGGCGACATGCCTGAAAGTTAGTGATAACTCCGCCGTTTAAGTCGTTAATGTGTTTGGCTACATAGTCTCTGAACCCCTGAGTGCTGGCCTCCAGCCCTTTTTGTTTGCTCTCTTCGAATAAATACGCAGATTTGGCCCTGAGTAGCGGGTGACGTAAAAAAACAATAGGCAAAACTCGAAAATCACCACTGGGTAGCGGTGGGGCTGTATCGTGTGAAGACAGTGCTCGCAATTCGGGGTGTTGCTCTAGCAGCTCAACAATTTGATTGGCGCAAATGGTATGGCCGACAGGGCTGTCGTAATTCAGCCAGTTTTTTCCAAACGATTTCTCAAGGCAGGAATCGATAGAGGTGCCTGCATTTTTAAACAAATGATAGTGAAGAATAACCGGTCGCATACTGAGTCCTGTTGAGCTAGGTCGCTATTTTGCCATGGAATATGCCGGGCCGCACGGTTCCAGTCGGTGATTGGCATATATTATTGATTAATACCGGTTGTTGTTTAGCATCAATGATGGTAGTGTACTAGTACATGAATACGGAAGAGCAACACCTTCAAGAGCTGGTTCAGTATCTGCTGCAATTTGACACTCCCGAAAGTATGCGTCGCGTGCTTGAAGGTTTGTTAACGCCGGCGGAGCTGCACGCTATTTCTCAGCGTTTGCAGATCACACGGTTGTTAAAAGCCGGTGTGTCTCAACGAGAAGTGGCCCGGCAGCTGGGGGTAGGCATTGCCACGGTAACCCGAGGTTCACGCGCTCTTCAGGCTGGCAAGCTGGATGATATGTAAGCCGCTGCCCAAACCTAGCTGTTATAGGCCCGATTATGAATAAGCCAGACCCTATTAGCATTCCTCGCAAGCCGAGTTATGTCACACTTACAACCGATTGTGATTTTTTTGGAGTCTTCAAAAAAATCGAGAAACGCTATGACCATTGTTTTTTCCTCGAATCACTGGGTGAAGAAAGCCATATATCTCGCTACTCTCTGATCGGCTTCGATCCGGAAAAAATTCTCTCGGCCCAAGGTAAAACCTTGACCATTACTGAGCGCGATGGCAGTGCTGAGCAATATCCCAGTGAAAACCCCTACTATTTACTGCGCGATATTGTGCCACAAAATATTATTTCTCGCGGATACGCCGGCGGCTTAACCGGCTATATTGGCTACGACTGCATGAACTACTTTGAGCCGAGTATGAACTTGCAAGCCAGTGATTACTTCGATGCCTTTAAATTCGGGTTGTACAAAGATGGCTTGATTTTGGACAAAATGACCAATGAGGTTTTCTACTTCTTTTACGATGAAAGCCGCGAAGCTTTGGTGCATGACCTGTTGAATGAAACGTATCAAGGCGATGGCGATTTGTGCATAACCCCGCAAGGCGACACCATGGATCGCGCCGCCCATGAACAGGCGGTAGAAAAGGTTAAGCAAGACATTGTTGAGGGAAAAATCTTCCAGTGCGAAGTGGGGTTTAAAACTCAATTTAAAATTGAGGGTGATACCATTCGTGTGTATGAATCTATGCGCGAGGTGAACCCTTCACCGCAAATGTACTACCTTAAATTTGGCGATGAAAAAGTCATTGGCGCTAGCCCCGAGCTCTTATTCCGCCTGCGGCAGGGCGAAATGGAAACCTATCCTTTGGCCGGTACGACGAAACGTGGCGCCACAGAAGCCGAGGATAAAGCCCTGGCACGCACCCTGTTAAATGATCCGAAAGAAATTGCCGAACACAATATGATCGTGGACTTACACCGCAATGATATTGGCCGCGTAGCGCAATTTGGTACGGTGAAGGTACGCAGTTTGATGGATATTAAGCGCTTTAGTCATGTGCAGCATATTTCCAGTGAGATTGTCGGGATTATGTCGGATTCTGAAGATATGTTTTCCGCTCTGGCGAGTAACTTCCCGGCGGGTACATTAACCGGCGCCCCTAAAATTGAAGCCATGAAAATTATTGATGAGCTGGAGGCTGATGGCCGTGGCCCATACGGTGGCGCAGTAGGGCACTTCTCTTTTAATGGCGACTGCACCTTTGCCATTCCTATCCGAACGGTGTTTGTTAACGGCGAACACGGTTATGTGCAAACTTGCGGTGGCAATGTGTACGATTCTAATGCCGCTGATGAATACCAAGAAATTCAACGTAAATTCGCCGGCACTAAAAAAGTGTTGGATCGATTTAAGCCGGCCTAAGGAGTCTGACCGTGAAAATTTTAATTATCGACAACTACGACTCCTTCACCTACAACTTGTATCAATATATAGGTGAAATTCTAACCGCAGAAAAGGCCAAGGGCGCTGTGGGCGATTTTTCTATTGTAGTGGAGCGCAATAATGACATCAGTTTAAACGATGTTATTGCTATGGCGCCGGATCGTATTATTATCTCGCCAGGCCCGGGGTCGCCCGATGACAAAGCCTATTTTGGTATTTGCGCCGAGGTTATTGCCGAAGCCGGAAAAACCATCCCGCTACTGGGTGTGTGTTTGGGCATGCAAGGTATTACTCATGTTTTTGGTGGTAAGGTGGTTAAAGCCGGCTTGCCGGTGCACGGCAAAACCAGCCCAATTTATCACAACGCGCAAGGTGTCTTTGCCCGTGTGCCGCAATCGCTTGAGATCATGCGCTACCACTCGCTGGTAGCTGACCCATTAAGCTTGCCCGAGTGCTTGGAGTTGACCGCAGTAGTAGCTGAGGTGGGTATTAAAAGCTTTAGCGATGCCGCTGCCAGTGGTGCGCCTATGGAAATTATGGGTGTGCGCCATAAAGACTACCCGATTGAGGGCATACAGTTTCACCCCGAATCTTTTGCCACCGAGGGCGGTAAAGATTTACTGAGAAATTTTTTGTTTGAGCAGGAGCGCTAAATACTTAAGGGTGTGTGGGCGTCAAATTTTTAAAAGTGTCGAATACGATCTTTTGCTGAGAGGGTGTATTCGAATATGCTACTCGGTTAGGCAACTGGGGTCGAAGGTGTAGCCGCCGGCTAGCCAATCACAGATTTCTGCTGCTATGGGGTCGATGATGCCGAGTGGTGTGTAGCGCTCAATCAGTATTTGTTTGTCGTGATCGCTTAATGCGTTTAATCCGCCCTGCTCAAAAGTGGGTAAATCTTGCTTAAGGTAGTGCGCGGTTTGTTCGCTGTACAGGTTTTGTAGAATTGTTTGGCACTGCGGTGCTTGCTGACTTGTTAACACTTGACTTAAGCCGGCCAGGGCAGGCCACGATGCATAGAATTGATTCATCGGGTTAGCCGCAATGCCTGCTATATAGGGTTTGGCGGTGCTCCGGTCGCTCTTGGTGGGCGATAAATACAAGTGCTGTGAGCGTACGGCGCCGTCATTGACCGGATAGTTGTCCCACAAAAAGGGCTTGCGCCCCAGGCGCTCGTTCACCTCAAGCAAATGCTTGGTTGGGTAGTGATCACTGCACACCGAAGGCCCCGTCCAGAAAACATCAATAGCCCGATCAAGAGTTTGTCCCAGGGTTTCTAAATAGTGCTCTGGTGCAGGGCCGAATACTTTTTCCAGCACCGGATCGTTGGAGTAGTATGTAGGGCAAAGAATGACTCGTTTGGCGTTGCTTAGGTTGGCGGCGCGCTCGGCGAGCTCGCTCTGGCGCTGGGCGAGCTGGGGGATGTCGCCACGCATATCGTCAAATAATAGGGCGAGGTAATCCAGCTCAAGAGTGTTCAAGTGTTTAATTTTAGCGTCGAGCGCGGCGGTATCGGCAATGCCCTGATCGGTACATAAGTCCAGCGGGCTTAGGCCTACGCCAAAATCAATCTGACAGTCTCGGTAGGTCTCGCGGGTGGCGGCCAACTCGCGCCATTGCTCGGCGGGGTGTGATGCGCGCCAGTGTCGCCGCAAAAAGGGGTCAGATTTGGGCGCGTAAAGATAGAAGTCGAGCTGATGCTCGCTCAGAAAAGAGGCCAATTGACGCCGCTGCGGCCACTGCCACGAGCGACCAAAAAAACCTTCAATGACGCCGGCCGGAATTGGGTTGCTGGTATTCATAAGCCCTATCTTATAGCAGTTGCCGAGATTGCGTTAGTGTTGCCGCCACCGCTGGCAATTATTGCGATATTTACTCAGTTTTTGCCGTAAATTCAACAACCTGCGCTACGGATATGACGTTAGTGTGACGGGATGGTTCAGAATAGTCAGATTGACATCAAGGGGTGGTATCACTATCATAGCGGCCTTTTCGCACCGCACTGTTAATGATTTGGCCCAATAGGGCTAAAACCCTGTTTAACCAAGGTAAATCAAAACGTCTGACGCACTGTTGTGGCGCGTTTTATTGGTTAAGGCAGTGTTTGGTGTTGTCGTACAACCGAAATGTAACTGAGGATGTGGAGTAAACATGCCCAGCCGTACTGAACTGACTGCCTGGCAGGCCCTTCAGGCTCATGCCAATGAGATAAGTACACGTCACATGAGTGACCTGTTTGATGAAGACGATCTGCGATTTGCAAAATTCTCCCTCCAGTCCCCTAATATTCTGCTCGATTACTCCAAAAACCTGATCACCGAAGAAACCCGCACCAAGCTACTTGACCTGGCAAAGGTCTGCGAGGTGGAGTCTTTCCGCGATAAAATGTTTGCCGGTGAGAAAATCAATCGCACCGAAGATCGCGCTGTATTGCACGTTGCACTGCGTGATCCGTCGGATGAGCCGCTCGAAATAGACGGGGACGATGTGCGCTCGCAAGTAAAACATGAGTTGGCGCGTATGAAAGCGCTGGTGGCTCAAGTGCGCGGTGGCGATTGGCGCGGTTACACAGGTAAAGAGATCACTGATATCGTCAGTGTCGGTATCGGTGGCTCCAACCTAGGCCCATTAATGGTGACCGAGGCCTTGGCGGCCTATCAAGATGGCACTCTCAATGTACACTATGTATCTAATGTGGATGGTTTTCAGATCGCAGAGACGTTGCGCGATCTAGACCCTGAAACCACTTTGTTTGTGATTGCCTCGAAAACATTCACCACCTTGGAGACCATGACCAACGCCAATTCGGCTGTGGCTTGGTTTTTGGATAAGGCCGAAGACAAAAGCTACATCAACCGTCATTTTATTGCTGTTTCCTCTAATCGCACCAAGGCTATGGAGTTTGGTGTGGCCGAGGAAAACATCTTCGATATGTGGGACTGGGTCGGGGGTCGTTTTTCGTTGTGGTCAGCAATTGGTCTGCCTATCGCGCTTAACCTCGGGTTTGAAATGTTCGAGGAGCTACTAGCGGGCGCTCACGAAATGGATGATCACTTTCGAACCGCACCCTTGGCCAAAAATGCGCCGGTAATGCTGGCTCTAATGGGGGTTTGGAATAACAACTTTTTGGGGCGACACGCCCACGCCTTACTGCCTTACGATCAGTGCCTGCACCGCTTAGCGGCTTATATGCAGCAGGCCGAAATGGAAAGTAACGGCAAGAGCGTTAATTGGAGTGGTGAGCGGATTGATTACGCCAGCGTGCCGCTTATTTGGGGTGAGGTAGGTATTAATGGCCAGCACGCCTTCTATCAGTGTTTGCACCAGGGTACGCAAATTGTACCTGCCGACTTTATCGGTTCGGTTGAGCCAACAGTGCCGGTTAAAGGGCATCACGATGCGCTGATGGCTAACTTCTTTGCTCAGTCTGAGGCCATGATGCGCGGTATCAGTGCCGATCAAGTGCGTGCAGAGCTAACGGCTCAGGGCATGGCGCCCGAGCGCATCGAAGAAATCGTCGATCACAAAGTGCACGAGGGTAATCGACCTACCAATACACTAATGCTGCAAAAGGTGGATGCTCGCTCGTTGGGTTCACTGATTGCTTTATATGAGCACAAAATATTTGTGCAGGGCATTATTTGGGAGGTTCACTCCTTCGATCAGTGGGGTGTAGAGCTGGGCAAGGTGTTGGCGAAAGGCATACAAGCTGAATTGGCGCCAGAGGCGTCAGTGGCTGACAAGCATGATTCGTCGACCCGCAATCTGATAGAATACTACAAGAAATCGCAGTCTTAGGACTGTTTTCACCCTATTTGGTGGGGTGATACAGGGGGCGACCCCGCCGCAATACCATCGGCGTAAACCGCCGGGGTGTTGGAATGGGCATCTCTAGTCATAGAGATGCCCATAAGTTGCTTTATGATTAGCGTTATACACCTACTAGAGCGCCCAAGGCGCCAGGCCACAACAGAGCTATAAAGCCGAGTGGCCAGCCACGGTATACGTGGTTTTGAGAGAGCTGCACTACACGCCTACGGCGACCAACGGTAAGCGATCCTTGCCTAGGGCCCCGTATTTCTTAGGCATACTGGATCAGTGGTAACCAAATGACCGATAGTAAGATCGCTGCGATAACCGACCGAATTATTGAAAACAGCCGACCGACACGCGAAGCGTATTTGGCAAAAATTGAACAAGGGCGTTCCAATGGGCCCGCTCGCAAGCGTTTATCCTGTGGCAATTTGGCCCATGGATTCGCCGCTTGTGGCACATCCGACAAGCAAGCATTGGCCGAAGGCGATGCCCCAAACTTGGGTATCGTTTCGTCCTATAATGAAATGCTGTCGGCCCATGAGCCCTATGCGAGCTACCCGGAGCAGATTAAACAAGCGGCTCACGCGGCGGGCATGACTGCCCAGTTTGCCGGTGGGGTGCCGGCGATGTGTGACGGCGTCACACAGGGGCGCGAAGGTATGGACTTATCGCTGTTTTCGCGCGATGTGATTGCCATGTCTACCGCCATTGCTCTGTCACACGATATGTTCGATGGCGCAATTTGCCTAGGTATTTGCGACAAGATTGTGCCCGGGCTGACCATTGGCGCACTGTCTTTCGGTCAGTTGCCGGTTATATTTGTGCCCGCAGGTCCAATGACACCGGGTTTGCCTAATGCCGAAAAGGTACGGGTACGCCAGCTGTTTGCCGAAGGCAAAGCGGGCCGAAAAGAATTATTAGAGGCCGAAAGTGCCTCTTATCACAGTGCCGGAACCTGTACGTTTTACGGCACTGCGAACTCGAACCAAATGCTGATGGAGATCATGGGGCTGCACTTGCCGGGAAGTTCATTTGTGAATCCAGGCACGCCCCTGCGAGACGCGCTGACGCACGCCGCTGTGAAGCAGCTGGCTGCAATCACCACCCGTGGCAATTACACGCCAATGGCTGAAGTGGTGGATGAAAAGTCAGTGGTCAATGGCATGGTGGGTTTGTTGGCCACCGGTGGCTCAACCAATCACGCCATCCACTTAATGGCCATGGCGCGGGCCGCAGGCGTGATCATCGACTGGCAAGATTTGTCAGATTTGTCGGATGCGGTCCCTTTGATGTGCCGTATCTATCCGAATGGGCTAGCGGACATCAACCGCTTTCAGGCCGTGGGCGGTATGGGTTATTTAATGCGCGATCTGCGCGCCGAAGGTATTTTGCACGACGATGTAAAAACCGTGATGGGTGAGGGCGGTTTAGAGCCTTACACCAAAGAGCCGTTCCTGGAAGAGGGCGAGCTGGTATGGCGCGATGCGCCACAAGAGAGTTTGGATGACGGCGTACTGCGCCCGGCCAAACGTGCGTTTAGTACAACAGGCGGCATGAAGTTGCTTACCGGCAACTTGGGGCGCTGTGTGATTAAAGTCTCGGCAGTAAAACCCGAGCACCGTGTTGTAAAGGCGCCGGCGGTGGTTTTTCAAACCCAAAACGCACTGCAAGAAGCGTTTAAAGCCGACAAGCTGAATAAAGATTTTGTGGCAGTGGTACGCTTTCAGGGCCCTAAGGCCTGCGGCATGCCAGAGCTGCACAAACTGACGCCGCCATTGGGTGTGCTGCAAGATCGTGGATTCAAAGTGGCGCTGGTCACAGACGGACGTATGTCTGGCGCGTCGGGCAAAATCCCGGCGGCGATTCACTTAACGCCCGAGGCACTGGATAAAGGCCCCATAGGCTTGGTACGCGATGGCGATATCGTCGAGGTGGATGCCGAAACCGGTGTGCTTAAGTTGCACGTCAGTGATGAAGAATTGAAAGCCCGTGAACACGCCGAGTTTGATTTGACGGCCAGTCACGAGGGTATGGGACGCGAGCTGTTTGCACCGCTGCGTCAAACAGTGGGTTCCGCCGAAGAAGGCGCAACTGTATTTCGCTGGTAAGCCTTACCTAAACCCAATTAGAGCGAGTGGATGTATTAATGCAAAAACCATTTGATTTTGTGATTTTTGGCGGCGCGGGCGACTTGGCTCTGCGCAAATTAATTCCGGCCTGGTATCGTGCTTATCGCGAAGGGCAGATGCCCAAAGGATCGCGGATTTTTGGCACCTCACGCAAGCAGGACCAAGTAGACGGTTATCGTGAAATGGTACGCGAGGCCGCCTTTAAGTTCCTGCGCGCCGATGAAATCGACAACGAAAGTTGGGCCGAGTTTGAGCAGTGCGTGCACGGTGTGTACATCAATATCACAGAATTTGATGATCACTGGAAAAATCTGGCCAAGACTCTCGACCAAGGTGCCGAGGAGCGGGTGTTTTATATGGCTACGCCACCGGCGGTTTTCTCAGCCTGCTGTAAAAACATCCATGACTCAGGCATGATCAGTGAGCACGCTCGCGTGGTGGTTGAAAAGCCACTGGGTTACGATACCGAGTCGGCCGAAGCTATTAATGCTGAAATTGCGCAATATTTCGATGAAAACGCTATTTTCCGTATTGACCATTACTTAGGTAAAGAAACGGTTCAGAACTTGTTGGCCCTGCGCTTTACCAATTGTATTTTTGAGCACCTGTGGGATGCCAAATCAATTGATCATGTGGAAATCAGCATTTCAGAAACAGTGGGCTTGGAAGGGCGCGCCAGCTTTTATGACGACGCCGGTGCACTGCGCGACATGGTGCAAAACCACTTAATGCAGTTGCTCTGTTTAGTGGCCATGGAGCCCCCCAGTAAACTGAATGCCGATAGCATTCGCGCCGAAAAGCTCAAAGTATTGGATGCTCTGCGCCCATTAGTCGGTGATGATGTGGCCACTAACACCGTGCGCGGCCAATATGTGGCAGGCGTGTCTGGTGGTAAAGAGGTGCCGGGATATTTGGATGAACTAGGTAAAGACAGTAATACCGAAACATTCGTGGCCATTCGCGCCCATATCGATAACTGGCGTTGGTCAAACGTGCCGTTCTATTTGCGCACCGGCAAGCGCTTAAAGCAGCGCTGTGCGGAAATTATTATTCAATATAAGACGCCGACGCATCATATCTACCCCGAATCGGCCGGCAATATGGTACCTAATCGTCTTGTCATACAGTTGCAACCTGATGAGCGTATTCAGATGATCGTGACCTCCAATAATCTGGAGAAGCACGAGTCTGCTTTAGTACCCAGTGTCTTGAATCTGAATTTAACCGATCATTACGAAAAATTTTACTCCGACGCTTACAAGCGTTTAATGCTCGATGCAGCGGCCAATAATCCAGCGTTGTTTATTCACCGCAATGAGGTGGAAGCGGCTTGGAAATGGATCGATCCAATCATTGAAGCTTGGCAGCGACCAGAAAACAAACCCAAACCCTACCCAGCAGGTAGCTGGGGCCCTCAGGCCTCGGAAGACCTGCTCAGCGAGGGTGGTTGCGGCTGGTTTAACGTCGGCGAGAATATTCGAGGGAATTAATAGCCATGGCAGTAGAAGAACGTTTTTTTGACTCTCGCGAGCAAATGGTAGATGCGGTGTTTGAGCACACCATCAGTGCATTGCGAGAGGCGACATCGCAGCGCGATGCGGCGAGCTTCCTGGTGTCTGGTGGCAGTTCACCGGCGCCTATCTATAAGCGCTTATCTGAGGCGGACTTAGCTTGGCAGAAAATCCAAGTTGCTCTGGTCGATGAGCGCTGGGTTGATATTGACCACGAGAAAAGCAATGCAGCGTTTATTCAACAAACACTGCTGCAAAACAATGCCAGCGAAGTAGAGCTGGTAGGTATGAAAAACTCGGCCGTGAGCGCGGCCGATGGCGTGGCAAAATGTGAGGCGGCTTATCAAAAGCTGGCTGCACCGTTTGATGTGACCATATTAGGGATGGGCCCCGATGGTCATACCGCATCGCTGTTTCCACATGCCAAAGGTTTGGCTGAGTCGTTGGAAACCAAAAATTTGTGCAGTGCTATCACCGCGATTAAAAGTGAAGTGACTGGTGATTGCACAGAGCGAATGACATTGTCATTAAATGGCATTGTCAATTCGCGTCATTTGCTATTGTTGATTTCTGGTGAAGAGAAGCTTGCCACTTATCGCGAAGCTCTAGCCGGTGACAATATATCGGGAATGCCCGTGCGTGCTGTACTACAACAAGACCAAATACCTGTAACTGTTTACTGGGCTCCATAAGAGCCAACTTAACGAGACTGTGAGGACCTACAAGTGAGCCTGACCATTGATGAAATTTTGAAATTGGCGCCGGTTGTACCGGTAATTGTGATTGAAGACCTTGAAGATGCCGTACCCCTGGCACAAGCGCTGTATGACGGCGGTCTGAAAGTGTTGGAAATCACGCTGCGTACTCCAGTTGCTTTGGATGCTATTAAAGCAATGGTAAAAGCGCTGCCAGAAGACGCCGTGATTGGCTCAGGCACCGTTGTAACACCAGAAGATTTACAGGCTTCTATCGATGCCGGTTGTAAATTTATGGTAAGCCCAGGCACCACGCCTGCTTTGATTGAAGCGGCCAAAAAGAGTCCGATTCCATTGTTGCCAGGCATTGCCTCACCGTCAGAGGCGATGAATCTCTACACTCAGGGCTTTAAGCACTTGAAATTCTTCCCGGCCGAAGCCGCCGGCGGTGTCCCTATGGTGAAATCCATCGGTGGGCCATTACCGCAAATCACTTTCTGCCCAACAGGCGGCATTAATTTAGAAAAAGCGCCGACTTACCTAGCACTGCCTAACGTAGCTTGTGTAGGCGGTACTTGGACGACACCAAAGAATCTCATCACCGAAAAGAAATGGGACGATATTGAAGCACTTGCTCGCGAGGCCGCTAGCCTAGAGCGTTAATTGAACAGAGATTAGCTTTTATCCTGCCCGCTGGGGCAGAGACATAGACAGGAGAGAGAAATGACAATTAAAGTAGCTATTAATGGTTACGGACGTATTGGGCGCAATGTTTTGCGTGCTCTGTACGAATCAGGTTATCGCGACCGTATTCAGGTGGTTGCCGTAAACGATCTGGGTGATACTGACCTGAACGCACATTTAACCAAGTACGATTCTGTACACGGCCGCTTCCCTGGTGAAGTTTCAGTTAATGGCGATAAAATGATTGTCAATGGCGATGAGATTCAAATCACCGCCGAGCGCAATCCAGCTGACCTGCCTTGGGGCAAGTTAGATGTAGATGTTGTGTACGAGTGTACCGGTATATTTACCAGTCGCGAAAAAGCTAAGCTGCACTTAGATGCCGGCGCTAAAAAAGTGATTATCTCGGCACCTGGTACCGATGTAGATGCCACCGTTGTTTATGGTGTTAACCACAACATCTTGAAAGCGACTGACGAAATTATTTCTAACGCGTCTTGTACCACTAACTGCTTGGCACCTGTTGCAAAAGTGCTGAACGATAAGTTCGGTATCGAACAGGGCTCAATGACCACCATTCACGCCTACACCAACGATCAAAACCTGAGCGATGTGTTCCACAAAGACATCTATCGTGCCCGCAGTGCCACTCAGTCAATGATTCCTACCTCTACCGGCGCCGCGCGCGCAGTTGGTTTGGTGTTGCCAGAGCTGCAAGGCAAGCTGGATGGTATGTCTGTACGTGTACCGACCATTAACGTCTCTTTGGTTGACTTGAATGTACAAGTGAAAACCGACGTTACCGCCGAACAAGTTAACGCTGCCATGAAAGAAGCGGCCGACAACGAAATGCCTGGCGTTTTGATTTACAACGATGAGCCGCTGGTTTCTATCGACTTTAATCATCATCCAGGATCGTCCAACTTTGACTCTAAGCAAACCAAAGTCATGGGCACTCGCTGGGTTAAAATTATGTCTTGGTATGACAACGAATGGGGCTTCTCCAATCGCATGCTGGACAACACCATCGCGCTGATGAACGCCAAGTAATTAAAGAGAGAGAGCTATGTTTCGTCGTACCAAAATCGTCAGCACACTTGGCCCGGCTTCTGAGTCCGAAGAAGTCCTAGAGAAGCTTATTCTTGCCGGCGTTAACGTCGTGCGCTTGAATTTTTCTCACGGTTCACCAGAAGATCACAAAGGTCGTGCCGAGGCGGTTCGTCGTCTGGCCGCCAAACACAACCGCTATGTGGCTGTGTTGGGTGATCTACAGGGCCCCAAAATTCGTATTTCCCGCTTCGCCGATGGCCCAATCACCTTAGCCGTTGGTGACAAATTTATCCTCGACGCCTCACTTGAGCGCGATGCGGGTAACCAAGAGCGCGTGGGAATCGATTACAAAGAGCTTCCCGGTGACTGTCAGCCAGGCGACAAACTGTTGCTGGATGATGGCCGCGTTGTGCTCGACATCGATAAAATCGAAGGTCAAGAAGTATTCTGCACCACCAGTGTTGCCGGCCCTCTGTCGAACAACAAAGGCATCAACCGTCAAGGCGGTGGTTTATCGGCTCCGGCCCTGACCGAAAAAGATTTGGCTGATATCAAAACCGCGGCTGAAATCGATGTGGATTATCTGGCGGTTTCTTTCCCACGCAGTGCCGATGATATGAACCAAGCTCGCAAACTGCTGACTGAAGCCGGTGGTAAAGCAGGTTTGGTATCTAAAATCGAACGCGCTGAAGCGGTGGCTGATGACGAGACTCTGATCTCTATCATCGAAGCCAGTGATGCGGTAATGGTTGCCCGTGGCGACTTGGGTGTGGAAATTGGTGACGAAGAGCTGATCGGTGTGCAAAAGCGCATTATCAACTTCTCGCGCGCGCAAAACCGCACCGTGATTACTGCGACGCAAATGATGGAGTCGATGATCAACTCGCCTCTGCCCACTCGCGCCGAGGTGTTTGACGTTGCGAACGCCGTACTGGATGGTACCGATGCGGTTATGCTGTCGGCTGAAACCGCTGCCGGTAATTTCCCGGTTGAAACGGTAGAGGCTATGGCCCGCGTTATTGTCGGTGCGGAAAAGCACCCGCAAACCAACTATTACAACTACCGGGTAGATCAGGATTTCGGTTCAGTTGATCAGGCGATTGCTTTGGCAACCGTGTATACCGCCAACCACTTAGGTGGTGTTAAAGCGATTATCGCCCTGACCGAATCTGGCGCGACACCGCGCTTGATGTCTCGCGTGGGTTCGGCGCTGCCGATTTTTGCTTTCTCGCGTCATATCGATACCCAGCGTCGCGTTGCTTTGTATCGCGGTGTACAGCCCATACCGTTCGACACTCAAGACATCCCGTGCAAAGAAGATTACAACCGCGCGATCGATGTGTTGAAACAAGACGGTATTTTGGTCGATGGTGACCTGGTGATGTTGACCGCTGGTGACAGCGCGCAACTTGGTGGCACGAACACCATGAAAGTCTTGCGTGTGGGTGATAAGATCGCCTAAAGCCGCTCGATTTTGCAGCAAAAAAAACGGCAGCTTCGGCTGCCGTTTTTTTTGTCTGGTGAACAATAAACTCCGCTGTTTAAGGACTCTACCTATGTATCCACTGCGAATAATACTGGCCGCCTTTGGGTTAATCTGGGCCGGTTGCACCACCGCCGCCGATGCTCCGCCGCTATCCATAAAAGGCGAGTGGATTCAGGGCGGTATTCTGCGCGGGCAGGTGGCCCCCGGTCACGAGGTGCGGGTCAATGATGAGGTGATCGATGTAGGGCCAGATGGCGAGTTTGTATTCGGCCTGGGGCGGGATGAACCCGAAACAGTCACGCTGGCTGTGATTGGGCAAAGCCTGGATTGGCATAAAACCTATGAAGTGGCGCGCAAAACATACAATATACAGCGCGTCGAGGGCGTTCCTCAGCAAACCGTGAACCCCTCTGAGGCGCAGCGCAAACGCACACAAAAAGAGGCCGAAAAGGTATGGCTGGCACGTCAAACACAGCGCTCCAGTTTGGATTATATGCAGACGTTTCAGTGGCCTCTGCTGGGTCCGATCAGTGGCGTCTACGGCTCACAACGGTTTTACAATGGCGAACCCCGGCGCCCACACTACGGGGTGGATATAGCCCGGCCCACGGGCACTAAAGTGGTGGCGCCCGCTGCGGGCTTGGTGACCCTGGCCGAGCCCGATTTGTTTTACTCCGGCGGCACTTTGATTATCGATCACGGCCATCGCCTGTCCTCTACCTTTTTGCATTTGTCCAAGCTGCACGTCGAGGTGGGGCAAGAGGTCGAGCAGGGCGCCTTGCTCGGCGAGGTGGGCGCCAGTGGTCGTGCCACCGGCCCACATTTGGACTGGCGCATGAACTGGCGCGACCGCCGGGTAGACCCAACGACTCTGGTTGGCCCAATGCCCGATTGGCAGGCACAGTAACTCTCAAGCGCTTATTTATTGGCCGAATAATCAGCCGCTGCTAGGGCTACTTTTCCGACCCAGTATTCATAGCGACAGGCAATCGGCCAATTAGTATCAACTTACCCCCAACCCGCAAGACACAAAGGCCTTGGCGGTGTAAACTAACGGGCTTTGGGCCGTACTCGGCCGATCGTTTATCAGGTTATTCACCAGGACACGGCATGATCGATAAAAAATTGCTCAGTATTCTTGTCTGCCCAGTCAGCAAAGGAGAGTTGGAATACCTTCCGCAACAATCCGAACTTGTTTGCTGGGACAGTGGCTTGGCTTACCCCGTGCGCGACGGCATCCCGGTGATGCTCGAGACCGAAGCCCGCTCTGTGACCGACGAAGAAAAACAAGCCCATAAGCACCGCTAATACCGATTGATTAGACCTACGGAAACACTATGAAAAGCGCTGAAATCCGCGACGCCTTTTTGCACTTCTACGAGTCCAAGGGCCACACTATTGTCCCCTCCAGCTCACTGGTGCCAGGTAACGACCCCACACTGCTGTTTACCAACGCTGGTATGAACCAGTTCAAAGATGTTTTTTTGGGGGGCGACAAACGCTCTTACAGTCGTGCCACCAGTTCTCAGCGCTGTGTGCGCGCCGGTGGCAAACACAACGACCTAGAAAACGTTGGCTACACCGCGCGCCATCACACTTTTTTTGAAATGTTGGGTAACTTTAGCTTTGGTGATTACTTTAAGCGCGACGCCATCCGCTTTGCCTGGGAGTTCTTAACCGGTGTGCTGGGCCTGCCCGAAGAGCGTTTGTGGATTACCGTGCATATCTCGGATGACGAAGCGGCGGATATCTGGCAAAAAGAAGTCGGCGTGAGTCCCGAGCGTTTTTCACGGCTGGATGAAGATAACTTCTGGCAAATGGGCGATACCGGCCCCTGCGGCCCCAGCTCAGAAATCTTCTACGATCACGGCGCCGATATTCCCGGAGGCCCACCGGGCAGTGAAAACGACGACCTGGATCGCTATATCGAAATCTGGAACTTGGTGTTTATGCAGTTTGAACGCCAAAGCGACGGCGAACTGAAGCCATTGCCCAATCCCTCCATCGACACCGGCATGGGCCTTGAGCGCATTGCCGCTGTTATGCAGGGCGTGCATAACAACTACGATATCGACCTGTTCCAGCACTTACTAAAAGCCGCCGCTAAGGCTACAGGTTCCAGTGATTTGGAACATAAGTCCCTGCGTGTAATCGCCGATCACATTCGCTCCAGCGCCTTTTTGGTCAGTGACGGTGTGTTGCCTTCCAACGAAGGGCGCGGTTATGTGCTGCGTCGTATTATTCGCCGGGCGATTCGCCACGGCCACAAATTAGGCCAATCCGGTAACTTCTTCCACACCTTAGTTGGCGCACTGGCCGAAGTGATGGGCGAAGCCTATCCCGAGTTAGTCGAGCGCCAAGCACAAATTGCCAAAGTCCTGTTGGCCGAAGAAGAACAGTTTGCCAAAACCCTCGACAAAGGCATGTCGGTACTCGAAGACGCGCTGGCCGCTTTAAAAGGCACTGAAATTCCCGGCGATGTTGTTTTCACCTTATACGATACATACGGTTTTCCGTTAGATCTTACCGCCGATATTGCCCGCGAGCGCTCCTTAACGGTAGATGAGGCCGGGTATAAAACGTCCATGGAAGAGCAGCGCAATCGCGCCCGCGCCGCCGGTGCCTTTAAGGTGGATTACACCCAGCTCACGCTGGATGTGGCCGCTACTGAATTTACCGGTTACACCGAGCTTGCGGGCAAAAGCCAAGTGTTGGCCGTGGTGCGCGAGGGTGCGGTTATTGAACAGGCGGGCGAGGGCGACGAGGTTGCTCTGGTGTTAGATCAAACTCCTTTTTACGCCGAGTCGGGTGGTCAGGCCGGTGACAATGGTTATATCGATGCCGAGGGTTTGCACTTTGAAGTGCACGACTGCGTTAAACAAGGCAAGCACTTTTTGCATGTGGGCCGTGTACTAAGCGGCAGCGCTCAGTCTGGTATCAGCGTTAGCGCCACCGTGGACAACCAAGTTCGTCAAGCCACCGCACTTAACCACTCGGCCACTCACCTTTTACATGCCGCTCTGCGCCAAGTACTGGGCGAGCATGTCAGTCAGAAGGGGTCGCTGGTAGATTCTGAACGCCTGCGTTTTGACTTCTCTCACTTCGAGGCGGTTAAGCCCGAAGAGCTGCAAGCCATTGAAACCTTGGTGAATAATCAAATTCTCGCCAACACCGCGGTCACCACCGAGCTGTGTGATATGGAAGCGGCCCAGCAAAAAGGCGCTATGGCGCTGTTTGGCGAAAAATACGGCGAGCAAGTGCGCGTATTGAGCATGGGGCAAGACAACTTTTCGGTAGAGCTGTGTGGCGGCACCCATGTGGCGCGCACCGGTGACATCGGCCAGATACGTATTGTCAGCGAGTCGGGCATTGCTTCTGGTGTGCGCCGTATAGAAGCCATCACCGGTAAAAACGCGCTGGCAGCATTCGATGCCGCACAACAGCGCTTAGCGCAGGCCGCGGGTTTAATTAAAGCCACCCCCGATAATCTGCTGGAAAAATTAGAGCAGCTAACCGCCGCCAATCGCAAATTGGAAAAAGATGTCAACCAGCTGAAAACCAAACTGGCCACCGCTGGCAGTCGAGACTTAACCGCCGAGGCGGTTGAGATTGCCGGTATTAAAGTGCTGGCGGTTAAGCTCGAAGGCGCCGATGGTAAATCACTGCGCGACAGTGCCGACCAATTGAAAAACAAGTTGGGTTCAGGTGTTGTGCTGCTGGCCGCCGATGATGACGGCAAAGTAGCGCTGGTGGCCGGTGTGACCAAAGATGTCACCGACCGGGTGAAAGCCGGCGACTTAATGCGCATGGTGGCCGAGCAAGTTGGCGGTAAAGGCGGCGGCCGGCCCGATATGGCTCAGGGGGGTGGTACCGATGTTGCGGCCATCGACGGTGCGCTGGCTTCGGTCGTCCCCTGGATAGAAGCTAAGCTCAACGCTTAGTTTCTTGCTGCACGTCTAGGTGCTTTATTGAACCGATATACCCTGTCTACTCTCGCCCTAGAGCTGATTAGACGGGGTATGGCGGCCAAATCTCCAGACTTATCCAAGTTGTGATCTTATTAATACCGCGGGACGTAAATAATTGTATATGTAGGGCACAAAGCGATTAACTTTTGTCTAAGTATGGTGTTTAATTGCTGCCCATTTGCACCAAAATGCATTTTAATGCGCCAATCAAACGGAATGTGTGAGGAATAGGCCAAGAATGAGCTTATTGGTACAGAAATATGGTGGTACCTCGGTCGGTACCACAGAACGCATCGAAGCGGTGGCAGATAAAGTCGCCGGCTTTCGCCAGCAGGGCCACGATATGGTGATAGTGGTTTCCGCCATGAGTGGCGAAACCAACCGCTTAATTGCACTGGCTAAAGATATTCAAGAAACGCCCGACCCACGGGAAATGGACGTACTGGTATCGACCGGCGAGCAAGTCACTATCGCATTATTGTGCATGGCCTTGAAAAAGCGCGGCTGGGACGCACGTTCATATACGGGTGGGCAAGTTCGCATCCTAACCGACGACTCGCACACCAAGGCCCGTATTCAAGAGATCGATGAAGCCAATATGCGCGCCGATCTCGATGCCGGCAGAGTGGTGGTGGTTGCAGGTTTCCAAGGGGTGGATGCGCAAGGCAACATCACCACCTTAGGCCGCGGCGGCTCAGATACCACCGGCGTGGCACTGGCAGCGGCACTAAAAGCCGATGAATGCCAGATTTATACGGACGTCGACGGCGTATACACCACTGACCCACGGGTTGTGGATCGCGCGCGCCGGCTAGAGAAGATCACCTTCGAAGAAATGCTGGAAATGGCCAGCTTGGGCTCCAAGGTGCTGCAAATTCGCGCTGTTGAATTTGCGGGTAAATACAATGTACCGCTGCGGGTTTTATCCAGTTTTAAAGAAGGCCCCGGCACTTTGATTACCCTCGATGAGGAAGAAAACACTATGGAACAACCCGTTGTTTCCGGGATCGCGTTTAACCGCGACGAAGCCAAAATTACCTTAGCCGGTATTCCCGATCTGCCCGGCATTGCCTCTAAAATTTTGGCGCCGGTGGGCGAAGCCAACATTGAGGTAGACGTTATCGTGCAAAACGTTGGCGCCGACAACACCACTGACCTGACCTTCACCGTTAATCGCGGCGATATGAACAAAACAGTGGATGTGCTGAGTGCTGTCGCCAAAGAAATCGGCGCCCGCGAGGTGACTGGTGACGATGCCATCGCCAAGGTGTCTATCGTGGGTGTGGGCATGCGTTCGCACGCCGGTGTGGCCTCAACCATGTTCAGCGCACTGGCTGCTGAAGGCATCAATATACAAATGATCACCACCTCAGAGATTAAAATCTCGGTGATTATTAGTGAAAAATACTTAGAACTGGCTGTGCGCACCTTGCACAGCGCGTTTGGCCTGGATGCCGAACCTGCCGCTTAAGACGTCTTAAATGTCTATTTATTAGGCACTGACTTGCACAGTAGGTATAGACGGGATGTCTAGGGTTGAAATACACCCATCTTTTTTTAGGGGGCAACTCCCCTTTTTGCGGATTATGGACAATACTATAAACAAGGATGCCCAACATAAGGGCAGTTGTTCCGCAAAGGGGGTTAATATGAGCGGCGTGGGATAGTAGGAGTCCGGTCGCGACTACAGGATGGAATTAAGGAGATTGTTATGTTGATTTTAACCCGCCGCATTGGCGAAACCTTGATGGTTGGTGATGAAGTCACCGTTACTGTACTCGGTGTAAAAGGTAATCAGGTTCGTATTGGCGTTAACGCACCCAAAGATATCGCCGTACACCGTGAAGAGATTTACCAGCGTATCCAACGCGAAAAGGAAAACCAGGATCTGGGTTAACCAGAGCACTGTTAAAAAACGGCAGCCAGCAGGTTGCCGTTTTTTTATGCGCATTGATTGCCGAACCACCACAGCTTAAAAAAAATTCCCGAAAAGTCTCACAAGCCTTTGAATTTCTGTCAAATATGGTATTATGCCGCCCCAGTTGACGAGATGCTTTTAACGCACTTGCTCAGCGGAAACTACGGAGAGGTGGCCGAGTGGCCGAAGGCGCTCCCCTGCTAAGGGAGTATACCTTGATCGGTATCGAGGGTTCGAATCCCTCCCTCTCCGCCATATAAAAAAACCCAGCCTTGCGCTGGGTTTTTTTATATGCGGTGTGGGAGGGTGAGAACCCTCGCCGGGTTCGACAAAACGCCGGGAGCGTTTTGAACCGAGTGCCAGCGAGCCCGAAGGGCGGGGCACAAGGACGTTCCCTGGTTACAAAACGTCGGGAGCGTTTTGAGCCGACCGAAGGGAGCCCGCAGGGCAAAGCGCATGGACTGCGCTTAGGCTCATCCCTCCCTCTCCGCTCCACCAGTAGAGCGCCACTGCTGATTAAGTTGTCAGATGTTCAGCTCCACCAGTCTTGTGCCTATACATGGTTTTACGTCTAACGTCAGGCATCTGACTGTATTTTAACCATTTGCCGGTTTTCGCCCGGCAGGCGAGGTACTTTTTACTGCAAAAAGTACCCAAAAGCCGCCCCCGGCAACTGGCCCTGCGTCGCTAAGCGTCCGGCCAGCAAGCACAGCTTACTGTCGTTCGACTACGCGCAAAGCTGTGCTTTGCAAACGCTAGGCCTCACCCCTCGCTCCGGTTGATTTTAGTGGGCCGTATCGATAGGCCGTACCCCAGGGCACATTCTCTTGCTTCGCAATTCACCTTGTCCTTGGCCC
>NZ_JAUOQM010000043.1 GCF_030547685.1 Gilvimarinus sp. 2_MG-2023
GTCCAGCGTCCAGCGTCCAGCGTCCAGCGTCCAGCGTCCAGCGTCCAGCGTCCAGCTATAGGTAATAACTCGCCACGGTCATGGCTTTAGAGGTTAGAGTCATGGCGGCTTTAACGGGGGCCGGAAAGCGTACGCCGCCGGCCTCTATCGCTAAATGGGCGTGGCGGGCTTCGTCCTCTAGCATTTGCTCGACAATAATGCGTGATTTGCTGTCGGTGTCGGGCAGTTGCGACAGATGTGCCTCTAGGTGCTTGCACACTTGATCCTCAGTGGCGGCGACAAAGCCTAGGCTTATGCGGTCGCTGATTAAGCCGGCGGTAGCCCCTATAGCAAAAGATGCGCTATACCAAAGAGGGTTGAGATAGCTGGTACGGCTTTCTAGCTCGCCCAGTCTTTTTTGACACCAGTGTAAGTGGTCTTCCTCTTCGCTGGCAGCCTCGCGCATTTGGTCTCGCACTTCGGGTAGTTTTGCGGTTAGTGCTTGCCCTTCATAAAGCCCCTGTGCGCAAACTTCTCCGGTGTGGTTTACGCGCATAAGTCCAGCGCTGCGGCGCTTCTCCTGCTGACTTAGGTCGTTTTCGGGTTGAATGTCGGCCGGTGAGGGGCGCCGGTGCTCAGTACGCCCGCCGGCCATTGCTTTAAGTGCATTATCGGCTTTGATAACGAGTTGATCGAGTAGAGAGAAGTTGGACGAGTGCATGGGGCCTCCAGAAGTCTGTTGCTATTATACATGGCCCGCCAGACACGAGATAGAAAGCGTCACTATTGCGGGTTTATTACACCGTGCTTATCGATGACCTCTTGCAGACTTTTTGTGAAATCAGGCAGCAGAGCGCGGTAGCGATTGCTTAGAATGGGCTTTGCGTCGAGGTCACCAAGGTTGCCGTTATGGAAAATTTTTGAACCTAAGTCACTTTTTTGAATGACTGCGTTATAGAGCATTTCAACACCAAGGCAATGGGTGATGCGTTTATGTAAAAGCATGCGAAGGGCGGTTGCGTAGTCGGGCACTTGAGTGAACTTGGGGTGATGGTTCGGGTAGCGCGTTTTAATTTTTTCGACCCAGTGGCGCGATGAGTAACTCCCCTCAACATAGCATACCGAGTGTTCCGGTTGACTGAGTTGATCCACTGTCAGGTTTTTTTTCGATAAGCTCCAAATCGCCATGCGAGAGTGACCAATGGTTACCTCAATCGGTGTCACTAATGTGAGCTCTGTAGGCTTTAGCGCCTCTACTATTCGTGCGCAGTCACCGTGACTGGCTCCGCTCATTGTTTCAGCCAAAGAGCGTCGAGTGGGGCGATGAATCATCTCAAATTCATAGCCCATATGGGTAAAAGCTTCGCGATAGTAATTGACGAGTTGGCTGTACTCGGGAATGTTGGGTGGCAATGGGCAAGTAAAGCGAATCACGCTCCCTGGCGCCGGCAGGCTTTCCTGAGCCAAGGCGGGGAGTGCACAAAGTAAAAGCAGCAGACTTCTGGTGATATTGGTTATCACATTTTTCCCTTTAGGTCTGGTGAGACTCCATTGTATATTGCCCGCTGACCAAAACCAAGATCGGTTGCGTGCAGAGTGTAACACTGGCAGGATTGTCCCATACAACACAGGAAGCCCACCGTGCAAGATACGCAAAATATCAATCAAATTATGGACGCCAGCATCCCGTTGGTGGTGATGGAAACCTTCGAAGAAAAAAAGGCGGAGGATATGCTCTTGGGGGTTGCCAGGCAGCGTTTTGCTAAGCTAGCCCGCTGGAGCATTACCGATGGCCTATCCACCTTAACTTTCGGCCCACAATTGGTGGCAAAAGAAACCAAATTCAATGAGCCTGTCGAGCTATTGCGCCATATAAAGGCGAGTAACGAACCCAGTATCTATTTGTTGTGTGATTTTCACCCTTATTTGCAAGAGCAGCCCGAGGTTGTTCGCTTAATTAAAGACATTGCTCTAAATCATTTAACGGTACCCAATACGTTAATATTTATTAGCCACCGCTTGAGCCTACCCAAAGAGCTAACACGTTACGCGACCGGTTTTTCTATGCCATTGCCTACCGATGAGCGTATTTTGGATATTATTCGAGAAGAGGCCAAGGCCTGGTCACAAAAGCACGGCGATACCCGCATTAAAACCGACAATGTCACCCTACAAAAAACGGTGGCTACCCTGCAAGGGTTGTCAAGCAGTGATGTGCGCCGTTTAGTTCGCTCCGCCATTTGGGATGACGGCGCACTGTCGGCCGAGGATTTACCACGTGTTAATCGCAGTAAATTCCAGTTAATGGATTTGGAAGGTATTGTCAGTTTTGAAAGCGAAGTGGACAATTTTGCCAATGTCGGCGGGCTGCATAATATGAAGCAATGGTTGAGCCAGCGTCGCGAAGCTTTTGTCGACCATGCCAGTACTCTCGATCGCCCTAAAGGCATTTTGCTGTTGGGTGTGCAGGGCGGTGGTAAGTCGCTGGCCGCCAAAGCCGTTGCGGGTATGTGGGGCTTAGCATTGCTCAAATTGGACATGGGCGCTCTGTACAATAAATACATTGGCGAAACCGAGCGCAATCTGCGCGAGGCCCTTCAGCTGGCCGATGCCATGTCGCCCTGTGTGTTGTGGCTGGATGAAATAGAAAAGGCCATGAGCCAAGGCGGCGGGTCCGACAACGGCACCTCGCAGCGTTTGCTGGGCACTTTGCTGACCTGGATGGCCGAGCGCCCCAGCCGAGTATTTATCGTCGCCACCAGTAACGATATTAGTAAGCTTCCCCCCGAGTTAATTCGTAAAGGCCGGCTGGACGAAATCTTTTTTGTCGATTTACCCAACGAAGAAGTGCGCCGGGAAATTTTCGAAATTCACCTGAAGAAACGCGATTTGTCGCCAGAGCAGTACGACTTGGCAGCGCTCAGCGCGGCCAGTCAAGGGTTTAACGGTGCGGAAATTGAACAGGCCGTGGTAGGCGCGGTGTATCAGGCGCAAAATGGTGCTCACCGCCTCACTACTGAGCTTTTATTACAGCAGTGCACGGCCACCAGCCCATTGTCGGTGGTTATGGCCGAGCAAATCGCCAGTCTGCGCCGCTGGGCGCAAGACCGAACGGTGCCCGCATAATGTCGCTGTCAATATTGCGCTCGGCTGTACTGTGTTTATGTTTTCTTTTGGTCGCCTGCAGCGACAGCCCACCGTTGGCGCCATTGCCGCAGGGCGCCACGATTTTGGCTTTTGGTGACAGCTTAACCCGCGGCACTGGCGCGCCACCAGAGCAAAGTTATCCGGCACATTTGGCTCGTTTAACTGGCTTTGAAGTGATTAATGCCGGTGTGCCGGGTGAGGTGTCGGCGGAAGGTTTAGCTCGGCTCCCGGAGGTTTTGCAGCAAGCGCAGCCCGACTTAATTGTATTGTGTCACGGCGGTAACGATATTTTGCGCAGCCTGGACAAAGCCACCATGCTCAATAACCTGCAGGCGATGATTGACATCGCGCGCGACAGTCATACCCCTGTGGTGCTGGTGGCGGTGCCCAAGCGCTCACTGTTATTGCGCGCCGAGCCGGTGTACCAGCAGCTAGCCGATACCAACTCGCTGCCTTTGCAGGCAAGTGTCGTGGCCGATGTGTTGGGCGACAGTGAGCTGCGTTCCGATCGTGTTCACCCCAATGGCGCGGGGTATCAAATTATTGCCGAGGCGGTGTATCAATTGCTACAAGATTCCGGTGCCATTTGATTGAGCACTACCCTTAAGCCTCAAGCCCAATCGGTACTCTTAGCGTTATTGACAGTAATCGCGATGGTCCACAGCCTTTAGCAAGGAGATGTGAATTGCTTAGAACAAAACGGTTTTATCACCGATTGGCTTGGTTATTGATGGCTGCGATGTGCAGCGCCTGTTGGGAAAATCAGCCACAAAGTCCCGATGCCGATGCTTTACTTACTCAGTGTGAGCGCGATTTGGACGCTCCGCCGCCGGCGGTCAATGGCGCGCAGTGTGGTTCACTCACAGTGCCGGTAGATGCCGGCAACCCGGCATTGGGCGAGATTGAGGTCTATCTCAAACGCTGGCCCGCCATCAGCGCCGTGAAAGACGCCGACCCGGTATTTGTGATTGCCGGGGGCCCCGGTCAGTCGGCAACTTATGTCTCCGACAGTTTATCCCAAGCGTTTTTTAACCTGCGCAAAAAACGGGATATTATTTTTGTCGATCAGCGGGGCACAGGTGACAGTGCTCCCATGCATTGCGACGATTATTCGCAAGACCCACTAACTGTACTGCACCAAGACCGACAGGCACAATTGCTGGATGACTTGCGCCAGTGTGCGCAAACTCACCAGACTCTTGCCCCTTATGTGACAACCCCTTATGCGGTAGCCGATTTAGAAGCCGTGCGCCAGGCATTGGGTTACGATCGTATCAACCTGTGGGGCGGCTCCTATGGGACGCGAGTGGCTCTGGAGTACGCCAGACGCCACCGGCAAGTTGTGCGCTCGGTGGTACTGGATGGGGCTGCGCCGGTTGCCATCGCTTTGCCGTTTACCATGGGGGAAAGTGCCGGGCAGGCCTTGCAGGCTGTAGCAGGGCAATGCATGGACAGCGAAGCGTGCTTTTCTCGCTACGGCAACCCGGTTCATAACGCCGAGGCTATTGCCCGCCAGTTGTCGGTGGCCCCTGTGACCGTTGATATCGCCCACCCGTTAACCGGGTTGTCGCAAACGGTGGTGCTGGATGCGGATAAATTCGCCGCCTTAATTCGCATGGCTCTCTACGACCGACTGGCGAGCAAGGTACTACCGCATTTACTGGCCAGTGCTGCCGAGAACGATTTCCGGTTGCTGGCAAAGGTGGTTAGCCAGCTGTTATCCAGCGGCGACTTCTCACAATTGGCGATGGGAATGCATTTTAGTGTGATCTGCACTGAAGACGCTCAATACCCGCATCCGTCCGAGCCCAAGGCTTTTTTGCAAGTAGATTTATCCGAATTAATGCTGCAAGTATGCGAGTTTTGGCCCAAAGGTCAATTGCCGGCTGATTACTATCAGTCGTTCGAGGCCGATGTGCCAGCGTTAATATTATCCGGTCAGCGCGACCCGGTAACGCCACCGGCCTGGGGACAGTCAGTAGCAGATCAGCTGAGCCAATCCACTCATATTATCGCTCCGGGTGGTCATCACGGGGTGACCTCACAGGGTTGTGGCAGCCAATTGGTGACACAGTTTATTCGCAACCTGACACTGACCGAAAAAGAGCAAGCCTGCGCCGAGAACATTCAGCCGTTTGCGCCTTATTTGAGTGCTGAAAAAGCGCAAGAAGCAGGAGAGACGCCGTGATTGAAATTGAACAAGTGAGTAAATCCTTTGGTCGGGTTCAGGCGTTAAACAATGTCAGTATGACTATTGGCGACGGCGAAATTGTGGGTCTGTTGGGGCTGAACGGTGCGGGTAAAACCACATTAATGCGTATGATTTATGGTTTGATTGCACCTAGCAGTGGCCATATCCGGGTGGATGGGGTCGATGCGACTATGGAGGCCGAAAAAGTTCGGCAAAAACTCGGCGTGCTGCCGGACGGGGCAGGTTTATACAAACGCTTAACAGCGCGTGAAAACATAGCCTACTTTGCCCGCTTACAAGGCATGAGTGAAAACGACATCCGCCAATCGTCTGATCGGCTTATCGAGATACTGCGCATGGAAAATATTGCCGATCGGTACAGCGATGGCTTTTCATTGGGGGAGCGTATGAAAACGGCGCTGGCTCGCGCCATTATTCATCACCCGCAGCATGTGTTGTTGGATGAACCCACCAACGGCCTGGACGTTATCACCACCCGAGCGGTTAGGGCGTTGCTGCGACAATTAAAGAGCGAAGGTCGCTCGGTGCTTTTCTCCAGTCACTTAATGTATGAAGTGGAAAATTTATGTGATCGGGTGTTGATCATTGCCGGCGGTCAGCTAGTTGCCGGTGGCCGCATAGAAGATGTTTTACAAGCTGCGGGTTGTAGCAGCTTAGAAGATGCTTTTGTGACCCTATCGCAAGGGGAGTCAGAGCATGTTTTTTAAACAGCTGAACGCGGTTTGGAATAAAGAGTTGCGCGATGCCCTGCGCGATAAACGCGCCATGAAAGTCGCCTTTTTACCGCCGATCTACATGGTGGTGTTTTTTGCTCTGGGTATAGGGCTTGCCATTCACTTTCAAAACAATGAAGAGCAAGACACACAACTGCACGTTGCCGGTCAGGATGCAGCACTAACCGCCTGGCTGACAGAAAAAAACATCCACTTAAAGCCGTCGCCGGACGATCCATACGCAGCGGTCGAACAAGGCGAGGTGGACTACGTATTGGTGCTGGAGCGCGAGGTGGCAACGCCGGGCAGTAAAGAGCCACGCTCGGCCACCTTGGTTTACAACGCCTCCAACCAGCGTGTGCATGGCCCGGTAGGGCAGGTGCGCCAATTGTTGTATCAATACAACAGTATGGAGGCGGGTATTAATATACTGGCGCGGGGCCTTAGTCCCAAACTGATTAACCCAATTCGTGTGCGTGAAGCCAATGTCGCCAGCGAGCAACAAATGGGCGGATTAATTTTGGGGGGCGTGCCCTTGTTATTGCTAATGTGCGCCATGATGGGCAGCGTGGGTTTTTCCGCGGATATGACCGCCGGTGAGCGCGAGCGTCAATCACTGGAGCCACTGCTAATTAATCCTGTGCCATCACTGACCTTAATGCTGGGTAAATGGCTGGCGGCTGTGGCATTAACATTGGCGGTAGTGCTCCTGTGTTTGCTGCTAATGAGTATTGCCTTATATTTTTTACCCTTCGATAAAATGGGTTTGCGCGTTTCGGTGAGTGCGGGGGCAATGTTGGGAATTTTTGTGTCTTTAATCCCTATTGCTGCAATTGCCGCCTCACTGCAGCTGTTGCTGGGTATTTTTTCGCGCTCGTTTAAAGACGCGCAAACTTACATGAGCATATTAATCGTATTGCCGATGGTGCCGTTTTTTCTGGTTATTACCAACCCGGGTATTTATCAGCCCTGGCACCTGTGGGTGCCGATGTTGGGCCACCAAACGGTATTGCGTGAGCTATTATTAGGGCAGGGGGTAACGCCCATAGCTTTTGTGGCTTTTATCCTAAGTGCGCTGCCAGTCACCTTGTTGGGGCTTTGGTTGGCGGCTAAACAAATGCGGCGGGCAAAGGTGATTTATGGATAAGCGATTGGCCCGGTTGGGCGGGACTTTAATAGCGTTGTGTGCATTTTTATCGGGTTGTTACCATTTACAATCCGCTGATGCACCTATGGATGTACTTTATTACCCTCACCATAACGGCTATCAGGCAAGTGAGGAACTGCCCCTAGTACGCAGTTCGGACCTGCTGATTTTACTGCCCGGTATGGGCAATAGAATCGACAGCTTTGAGCAAGCGGGCGTACTTGAGCAGTTGGCCCAAGCCCAGATTCCGGTCGATGCGGTAATGGTCGATGCCCATTTTGCCTACTACCGGGCGCGCAACTTTCTACCGCGATTGCAGCAAGACGTTTTGCTGCCGGCCCGGGAAGCGGGCTATCAGCGGGTGCATTTAGCCGGAATATCACTGGGGGGATTTGGCAGTCTGTTATACTGGCAGTACAACCTTGATCAACCCACAGAGGGTTTGCCCGTGGCTAGTGCTATGCTGCTAACCCCTTATTTGGGGGAGCCTGAATACTACGCGCACCGGTTAAACCCGCAGTTGTCACCCCAGCTTGTGTCGGAGGATAAAAATATCTGGCCGTGGCTGGAGCAATTGCCACCCGAACAACGACAGCACTGGTATCTAGGGCTGGCAGAGCAAGACGAATTTTATCAGGCCAATCGCACATTCGCGGACCTATTGCCGGAAGACCAAGTGTTTACCACCCCAGGTGGTCACACCTGGGACTCCTGGCGCGATTTATGGCCGCGAGTATTGGCACAATTTAAACGCGACTTTTTTCAGTCGCCTACAGAAGAGTCACCATGACAGAAGAATTTTCCCTGGACGGCACCGAGTTTATTACCCTTAACAATCTTTTAAAGGTTGAAGGCTGGGTAGAAAGCGGCGCCGTCGCCAAGCAAGTCATTGACGCCGGTATGGTGAGCGTGGACGGCGCCATAGAAACCCGCAAGCGCTGTAAATTGACCCCGGGGCGGGAAGTGGCGTTTAACGGCAATACCATTGTTGTTGTGGAGTAGCGCATGACCTTGCAGTGGTATCCCGGGCATATGCACAAAGCGCAAAAAGAAATGCGCGAGGTTTTGCCATCGGTTGATTTGGTGATTGAGGTGCTCGATGCACGCATTCCTTTTAGCAGTGAAAATCCTTTAATTGCCAGTATTCGCGGGGAAAAACCCGTGGTGAAAGTACTGACCAAATCCGATTTGGCCGATCCAGATAATATTGCGCTCTGGCAATCCTATCTGGACGCCCAAAGACAGACTAAAACCCTAGCGGTTAGCACCCAAGAGCCTGCCAGAATTCACACTTTGCCTGAATTGTGTCGCAAGCTCACACCGGAAAAAACCCGTGGCCTAAAAAAGCTTAAAGCGATGATTGTCGGTATTCCTAATGTGGGTAAATCGACTCTAATCAACACTTTAGCGGGTAGGGCCGTGGCCAAAACCGGTAATGAACCCGCCGTTACCAAACGTCAGCAAACCATTCATATCGAAGACGACTTCGTTTTGCTCGACACCCCCGGCATTCTCTGGCCCAAACAAGAAGTTAAAAATTGCAGTTACCGCTTAGCCTTTACCGGGGCGATTAAAGATACTGCGCTTGATTACCTGGATGTCGCTCTATTCGGTGCTGAGCATTTGCTGGCCCACTATCCAGAACGATTAAAAGAGCGCTATCAAATCGAGCAGTTGCCCGAAACCGATGTGGAAGTGTTAGAGCTAATCGCTGCCCGCCGCGGTTGTCTAAGGGCCGGAGGGCGAGCCGATTTAAACAAGGTTGCCCCAATTTTTGTCAACGATTTTCGCTCTGGCACATTGGGCCGTATCAGCCTAGAGCTGCCCGATGTAGTGGAAAAAGAAGTAGCCGAGGCTAAACTACTGGCCGAACAAAAAGCTGAGCGCCAGGCGCAAATTAAGGCCGAGCGGCGCAAGCGGCGGCGTAAGAACAGCTAATAATTGCCGCCGGGGCAGTAGTTTTTTAAATCTACGATCGTGCGATCTCCAGCCATCAAGATTAGCGTATATTTAATCGAGGCGTTTTAGCTGAGATGCAAGCGCTTAGGTGCTGGGCTCGTTGCTGAATGTTCGGGTTAGGTTATAAAGTGGCGATGCTGCCAGTGCAGTGGGCGCCGGCAGTTTCGTAATCCAATAACCAGATGGCAATCAGTGTTTTATTGATTCGCATGCATAGTAGTCTTGCGCAGCGGTATCTCTGGTTGCCATTGTTGCCAGCTATCCAAGGGAGCATCGTGCAGGGTAAATGTCGCACCGTCACTGACAGTTTCGCCGGGCAGGTCGGGGGTGGCGAGAGCGATACCGCCAGCCAGTAAGCTTTGGGCGGAGCCGGTGCGCAACTTAGCTCCCGAGAGCCAACCAAAATCAAAAGCAATACCGGTCGCGTTCCAGAACACACTGTTGGATTTCACCAGTGGGGCGTAGTAGGGGTCAATATGAACATAAATATTGACGTGTCGAGCGTGTGTGTCCAATTCAAAGCCGGTGACCTGGCCGATAGGTATTTCCCGATAAAACACCGAGCGGCCCTTTTTGATGGAGGCCAGAGACGGGGCTTTTAAGGTGAGGGTGAGCCCGCTATTACTTAAGTAATCCTCCGGCGGAGCATTCATCCCGGTAAATGAATAGCCAAGCTCTGTGCTGTTGCCGGGTTCAAAGGCAATGTACTCGCCAAAAATTAACGTACCCAAGTTGGCGATTTTTTCTAGACTGATGTTAGGTTTTACTCGCCAGAATTGGCTGTCTTGCACAATGAGCTCGCGCGCTTCGGGGTTTACACTGACCTGGGCGGTAACGCCTTCTTCCGGATGGTTGAGCTGTACGTCTTCAATTTTTCCGACTTCTACCCCTAGGTATTTAAGAGCGGCCCCGGCTTTTAAACCGTCGCCATTGGCAAAGTGAATATCAATTGTCGGGCCTCGGTCTAAAGCCTCTTTACGCGAGCCTAACAATGTAAACCGGGTATTGGCTTTTACTGGGTCGGCCTGAGTCGCCCTGTTGGGTAAATAGAGGTTAATGCCGCCGCTGACAATACTGGCAAGGGAGTCAACGTTAAGTTCCACGCCTTGCAAACTGGCCGAGACATCTAAACCGCTGCTTTGATAAAACCGCGCATCAAAAGTAATCAAGGCTTGGTGTTTGGGATGTATTAATACATCAATGGCGATGTTGTCTTGTTGCTTTTCGAGGGTGTAATCCACCACTTTACCAATGGCGATGCCGCGATAATAAATTTTACTGTTGCGGGTTAAGCCATCGAGCTTTTTGGCGGTGAGCGTGAGGTAGAGGCCGTCTTCGTCGCGCTTGGGAGCGGGTGCTTCTTTTAAGGCGACAAAAGCGCGTTTGTCAGAATCTGTACTGCCAGAAAAATCCATTTCGATATGCGAGCCGGTCAGCAGGGTTGAAAGTCCCGAGATTTGCGACAGGGAGATCTCGGGAGTGGCTAGCCAGAATTGCGTGCTGTCATTGAGCAGTATAGGGGCCAGCGGGTTAATACTCGCCGTCGCTGTTATCGCCGAGTAGTCGGGTTTCATATCGAGCTTGATCAGTTTGCCTGCGGTCAGCCCTTTGTAGCGAATTTCGGTATGGTTGGCTTTTATTCCCTCGGCGGTTTTAAATTCAATTTCAATTTCAATGCCGGTATTGGCTTCGGCGTAACTGGGGTAGATAGTAAACGCATCGTCGTTTTGCGCAGGCTGACCGGGGGCAGTGCCAGGTGGTGTATCGAAAGATAATCCTCCCAGAATGATGGACGCTAATGAGTCTGTTTTGAGTTCTATGCTGTTTAAATCACCGGATACAGTAACGCCACTGCTGTTCCAAAAGCGGCTATTTTCGTTCACTAAATCGACATATTCCGCATCGATATGGGCTTTAAAGATGACTTTGTTGCGGTTGTCACTTAGTTGGTAGTCGACGATTTCTCCCACGCGAAGCTTGCGGTAGTGAATAGGTGAGCCCGAGTGTAGCGAGCCCACGTCAGAGGCGAGCAATTGAATTTCTAAATCGCCACGGGCAGGTTTGGGCGGTGGCGGCTGGTCCAGTGCTTTAAACACGTGTTTGGTTTTTTGGCTGCTGCCTGGGCGTATCGCAATGTAATTACCTGAAACTAACGTATCCAGGCCTTGTACCCCGGCCAAAGATAGCTCGGGTTTTACCAGCCAAAATTGAGTGTCTTGTTTCAAGGCAGATTCGGCCTGTCGACTGAGAGTGATGTGGGCGGCAACGCTTTGTAAATCCGGCTGAACGACCAGTTCGTTAACGGTGCCGACTTTAATGCCTTTGTAACGCACCTCAGTGGTTCCCGCTACCACTCCTTCGCCGGTGGCGAAAGTCACAACGATACTGACACCTACCTCATTCAGGTGCTTGTAAGCTAGCCAGCCCCCCAGTAAAACGGCCAGTAACGGCAGCAGCCAGACGGCGGAAATGCCCCGGCGCTGGGTAGTTTCGGCGGCGGGTATCGCCTTGTCAAAGGTCGGTTCGTTCATGCTCTAGATCCTGTAGATCCCATATTAGGCGAGGGTCAAAGCTCTCGGCTGCAAACAGTGTCAGTATTACCACAGCGGCAAACGCTGTGGCACCAATATTCGCTTCTATGCTCGCCAGTTGGCCAAAACTGACCAGAGAGGCCAGTATGGATATCACAAATAAATCCAGCATGGACCAGCGGCCAATAAAGTCGATAAAACGGTACATGCGCATGGCTTGCTGACGCTTAATGGGTTTGCCACGTTGCACGATAATCAGCAGCACTGCAATACCCAGAAGTTTAAATAAAGGTACGGCAATACTGGCCACAAAAACCACAATGGCGATGGGCAACATGTCGTTTTGGGCCAAATCGATCACACCCGACATAATTGTGCTGGTAAAGCTCTTATCGATGCTTTGCACATTCATAATGGGGTAGAGGTTAGCGGGCACAAATCCAATGGCCGCGGAAATCGTAAACGCCCAGCTGCGCGAGATGGCGCGTGGCGTTCTAAAGTGTAGCGGGGTATGGCAGCGCGGGCAGGCGTAAGCGCCTTCGCTCGGTCGCGAAGCAAGTTTACCGCAAACACGGCAGTGGGCTAATTGAGCATTAATGGCGAGCATTGCGCTGCCTCTCTACGGCATCCCAGCACGCCTCGCTGTTAAATAGCAAGGTCGCAGCGGTGGTAAGAACGAGCAGGGCAATCAAACAAAAAAAGCCAGTGGAGAGCTCAAACTTACCCATATCTTGCAGCTTAACCAGAGATACGATCATGGACAGCAAATACACATCGAGCATAGCCCAATTAGTGGTGTAGTGTAATAGTTTGAGTAAACGCGCGGTTGTCTCGTTAACACGGCGCAAGATCCAGCTCAGGGAAATCAAAAATATACACATTAAAACCAGTAGGGGCGCTATGACAGTGCAGAGCAAAATCATGCATCCTACCCACCAAAAACCTGAATTAAACAGAGTTAATGCACCTTCAAATAAGGTATAGCTGGCGGGTCGGCCCAGCAAAGTAAAAGCAATTTGCGGATAGAGGTGCGCCGGAATAGCGATGATAAGTGCCGTTAACGACACCGCAATACTGGACTGGGCTGAATAATAACGGCTCGCGCTATCGCGATGACCACAGCGTGGGCAGCGAGCTTCGTTGGACTTGGTGGGAGCGGGGCGCTGAATCAGCAAGTCGCACTCTTGGCAAGCAGTCGTTGTGGCGCTGGGGGCTTTTCCCATAGGAAGATGATTAATCCTTATTGAAGCGACAAAATACTTGGTTCTCTTGCAAAACTCAAATGTCCAATTCACAGTCAAGTACGTTAATCGGCTGAAATCGGTTCAGTTTGAATTCAGCCAAATGGTGATAGTCTAGGAGTTAGTTGGAACAGGAGTCGAATATGAACGCAACTAAAGGCTTTATTTTATGTATAGCACTGGCGGGGCTCGTAGGCTGTAATGAGTCACACCGCAGCGCGAGCATAACTGCGCCACCACCATTACAAACACTGGACTCTTTCGTGTTAGTTGATTCCTTCGGGGTGGATAGTGAGGTATCGAGCCATACACCGCTTGAAATTGACCCCTATTATTACGATGGTGTTTTTGAAATCTATTGGGGGGTAGAGCGGGGCAGCCAATACGACTTTTACCTCAGTGTTGGCCCCACAGCCAATATTAACGATAGCCTCACTGTATACTCAGAGTCCTGCGGTCCGGGTCAATATTGCGGCTTTACCGGTGGCGCCATCTGTCAGTACAGTGCCGATTTCACATTGGGGTGTGCCGATCAACCGGCGGTGGATATCTACGATATTTTTGTTGAGGTTCCGCAAGCCATGTATCTGTTTGCCGAGGCCTGTGACCGTGACGGGTGCAGCTTTCGCCGCTTACCCGTCACGATGTTTTAAAAATGATTAATTTCGTGCCAGCTTAGTCGTTTTGCTGGGCTGCGTAATCGATCACTTCCTGGGCGGTTTTGCCGTCCAGGCTGGCGTAAAAATCATTTTGCATTTGTTCGGCGTCGATGGTGGCGCCAGACATGGCTTTTTGGATATTAGCGGTAGTGGCTTCCAGCGCGATGCTGGCCAGGGCTTGTTGAAATTTTTGCTGCTCTTGTTCGTCCATCTCCTCCATCATGGCATTGACAGACTCCTCAATGGAGGCCTGGTTGGTGGCATCCAGCGTGGGGTCACCACAGCCACTGAGTAATAGGCAGGAAAATACTAGGGTCAGAGCGAATATACAGTGTTTCATAAAGCGTCCTTGATGGCTTATGAGTGGATAATGCTTTTATACAGGGCATTGTCATCAGAAGCCAGCAAAGTTCGAGAGAAGCTATTACTCCACGTTTTCGGGTAGCCGTTGATCGTCGAGCCGGGTTGCTTTATGCGCGGCTTTGTAGGCATTTTTGGTTTTTTTCAGTGTGAGGGGTAAATTGTAATTATCAATCGCAGCGCTTACCGAGGCCCACTGACCGGCGGCTACGCCGTTAAACAAACGCAATGCATAGCCATAGACTTGCAATCTATTCGAACACATAGGCTCATTATCGCGTTCATTCCTTTCCAGTGTAGCAGAGTCTGGTAAAAAGTAAGTAAGAGCTTCGTCGTACGAAAGCTCATCCCCTAAAAGTTGGCAAACAAACTGAAAGAAATGAGCTTTGGCTAACTGAACTCGAATAAAATCTTTCGATAGCCCGCCCACTGAGTGGCCTTTGCCAATCAGTTTACTGTACGGCATTCCCTTATCCCTTATTCTATTGACTGTGTATCAAACATCAGAATCGGCAGGTGCATGGTATAGCATGCACTTTATATTGGCCGTAGGACTAAATTGTTAAAAGTTGTAACCGAGGTGTCGTTAATCATTATCTGCTTTGGTTAGCTTAATAATTGTTAACGATAACGTTTTTACGGAGTTGTTTGGGTTAAGTATAGAGGCGTATTTACTAAAATCATTGAGTCGCCGATTACAACTATAATGGTCGAAAGGGGCTTTGTAGTTAATGGTAGATCACTCGTAGAAAGGCGATGAAAAAATGAACAGAGTCGTTTTGGTGGTGGTAAATTCAGCGTTTTGAGTCGGTTATCAGTCTTGCAGTGGTCTTTTCTGCTAATCGTAGTGTTCGATAAGCTTAGGGCTATATGAACTTAGGTGGCTATAAGTCACGAAATGTTCACACCTGATTATGGTGAAAATTTTATTTGTGGTGAATTTATATAAACTAAGGAAATTAATTAACGAAGGTCAGTTACATTAATAAGTTATAGTTACCGTAATCGTATCACTGTAGTTGCCACTCGCTACTGACTGTGGGGCGGGGACGCGTCCGTAAACAGTCTGTGTTTGACTGCTGCCGCTTCCCGAACCGTTGACTGTATCAATACCAGGGGTGTCGCCCCAAGGTAAAGTGCGCCCACTATCGCGGTAGAGTTGATAGCTAACAAACTGCCCGGTTGCGTTGTTGCGCATACGTCGTTCACTGGTGTAATGCAAACCGTGATCGAGCGAGAGACTCCAGGGTGTGTTTTTAGTGCAGGTGAAGCTAACGTCCGTGGTGTGATCGTGATGGCTATTGATTAGGCCAGAGATAGAGCCAAAATTAAGATTATTTGCTATGTCAATCACGCAGCTGGCGGCAACGGTAGCCGTGGCATTAAAAGGAAAGATAATGCTGCCGCCGCCATTGCCGCCCGATGTGCAGCTTGCCGGCCAGCTTGGAGTGCCTAATAAACGTTCTGCATAACGGTAATCTAAACGCGTATGCCCGCCGGAAAAGACACTGAGGTAGCTGGCAGCCGCTAAATTTAATTGAGGGGGAACATAGCCATATATACTTAGATTTTTTGTGCCTGAGCCACCCAAAATGGGTACAGAATATTCCAGATCAATATCGATATCATCAACAGGTGTATCACCTAATACTTGGGTTAGGGCTGCATCACGATAAATTTGAAACTGCAATGGCACCAACGCCAGTGTGTTCATGGAGCGTAAGTTAATGGTGCTGCCACTGGCTAAACCTGCACCTAAATTTAGGCACATACGCACCCGTGCTGTGGCTAGTAATGACAGGTCGAAGGTGTTGCATTCAATGCTAACACTTGCCGAGGAGTTTGCGGCAGACCCCATGCTGATGTTACCAAACACCAGATCGCTGGCTGTGGCATAGCAAGATGTTGCGGCAACAGCCACAGGGTTTAGACTGATCAGGTAAGAGAAGATACATGCAGTGTAAAAAATTTTCATCAGCCTAATACTTCGCTTTTTTGCATTGGTAAGGGCCTAGGTAGTGGTTGGGTATTTGGCCCGGAGGGATTGAAAATTCAACATGGCAGGTACCTTCAGGTGTGATAACACGCAAATAATTATAATCTTGTAAATTTTCTATATAAGTTTGACCGTCAAATCCAACGAAAATAGGCGTGTTGTTGCTCTGCTCAGTGAGAACCCGGCTGGCCACAGGCAGTGGTATATCTGTTTGGTCAGTGAGTACGACAATAGCGGCTCGAACTTTTTCAACTGTAAATTCGACTAAAGTTCCAGCTCTATCGCTGGGCGTAGCGCTTTGATAAATATCGGTAACTTTGTTGTCGGCAGGTAGATCCATTGGGTCAATGGATAAATTGTTGTGTTGCCAAGTATTTAAGCGGGTGACTAATAAATTACCGTTTTTGTTAGTATAGCCGATCACGCGATTTTCCAACTTAACCGGTATATTGGCAATGCCGCTGGTGGACACCACTGCGAAGCTGTCGTTTATTCGGCGCGATGCAAAGCCTTGTTGGTTCATCCACACCAAGCTTCCGCTGGCTTGAACAAAACCGCTTTGATCAGAATTCGCGTGGGCTATACCTGAGTCGATGCGGCCATAATTTCCTTGCCAACTGCCTCGGGCGAGGGTGTTAGAGGTTGCCCCATTCTCGCTGCTCTGTAGGCGCCAGCCGAATCCGCCATCACTAGGCAATGTGCGCTGCAAGCTTGCCTGATAAAGATTTCTGTCATTGTTACGCTGGATGGAGCTGTGAAGCTGGAGGTCTTGGCCGAAGACGATACTGAATCCAAACTGAAAAGTTCGATCGTTACTGTCGTCTAGGTTTTGGTTGTAAGATAAGTTAACAGAAACACCATTACTGATTCTGTTATTCCAGTAAATGCCCGCATATCGCGCGGCGGGCTCATCGAGATCAGCATTGTCAAAACGTATCGCATTGACCCCTATATTCCCCATTTGTTTAGTCTGTGCACTGGCCAGAAGCTGTTCACTGCGTTTTGCCGGCAATGTGCTGTAATGGCTGGCTAGATCGCGATACTGACCAAAAGTACGCTGGCTGGCAACGGAGAAGTTAAAACGGCTGTTATTCCAGCTGTAGCGCCATGCTGTTTGGTAGCCGGATGCACCTTGATCGTGACTACGGCTGTACGCCAGGCTTACCACGCCGACCAGGCCCGGCTGCCAAACGGCGCCGATACCCGTATTGATAAGACGGTCGTCCAGCTCCGCTTGGCTTTCAATAGTAAGTTGGTTGTTGATGCCGTAGCGAAAGTTTCCTTTACCGCTTAATTTGTTACCGTACGAAAATGATTTAATACCGTAATCTTCGCGTACGAACCCGGCGGCTAGCGTCCAGTCCGACAGCCCCTTTTCTAAGAGTTGTTGTGTGTTGTAAAACGGAATATTAATTGTGGTGGAGCGGCCCAAGCTATCGGTGGTAATGACCTGTGCCTGCCCCACACCGGTGATACTTGGGACTGCATTGATCTCAAAAGGGCCGGGCGGAACATTTGATTGATAGCGACGCACCCCATCAATGTAGAGTTCAACTGTTGAAGGCAGAGTGGCTTTACCGATAAAAGACGCTAGCGGCGAAACAGTGCGATAGGGCTGTAGCCTGAAGTTGCGGCCGTATTGTATCCCGCTAAGGCGCAGTGAGCGCGACCAGTTAAGCCCGCCACTGACCGAATCACCAATGGTTAAGCGGGTGGCATTGCCCGGAAATGACCACTCGGCAAAGGTATCCAGTGCTACTGAATCGCTACTCCAGTCGCCATTACCACTGCGTTGAGTGTGGCTGCTGCTGGTGTGGCTAAACACACCCTTGCCGAATCCAAACGCGCGAACCTCAGCCGCCGCTGAGACAAACTGATGGTCGCCCGTGTGGTTAGCGTACAGATCATAATTAAGTAAGCTGCCCGGAGACGATACCGCTTGCGGTGGTTGTAATGAATCACTGGCCCAGAGTTTGGTCATTGGCAATGACATTAACGATAGTGGTGCGGTCAGAATTAACTGTTGAGTGTTGACACGGTAGTTAACCTCAATGCCGCTCAGAGAGCTTAATGCGATATTATCGTTGTCGCTCGCGGTTTGCATTGCAATACCTAATTTTTTCAACTCTCTTGCTTTGGCAAAAAGCTCTTGTTTTCTCAGTGTTATAGGGACGAGTGAGGGGTAGCGAACCTGATTAACAAAAACCTCAAGGTAGAGGGTGATATCGTCGAGGTTCATCGCTGCGGTTATAGCTTGGGGCGGTCTTTGGCTAAGATCGCCTTTATGTGGTTGCTTCCCGTACGACATGGCTGCTAACGGTACAAGCAATAACACAGTCATTATGTCAAGGTGTCGGCGTAATAGTGACAAGAGTGCGTTCGCGTAGCTCGCCATTTATTTTTGCGGAAAAGTCGCCCCCGTTTTTTGGATTTATATTTTTGGGTAATAACCACTCCCGCTGTTCTCCGGGAAGTACATAGCCTGCAAGCCCCGGTGCGATTGTGGTCCGGTCGTCACTTTGAATCCATGTAAGGTCGGCAATATGAGCATGGCTATTGCCTTCGTTACTTAACCGGATAAAGTGCTCGCCCTCGTGGCTAATGAGTGAGCTGTTTAGCACCGGCTGCAGATTGACGGCTTGAGGCGGCTGGATAAAAACAGGAATAGAGTAGCGCAACCGAAAGGTTAACCCTCCCGTGGGCTGGTTGGCAGATGTAATGTTTTTATCGTAGCTGACGGGAAGTTCATCAATAATAATGCGAAAGCTGCGTTCGGCCATGTCGGGAGGGGAGCCTGTGCGCACAATCCGAACGAGCTGGTTTACACCGGGCCCAAGCTCTATCACAGGCGGGCTGGCTATGATTTCCTGTGTGGGTTGCAGTTGATCTTTGCCGTCCAGTTGTAGCCACTGATAAACGCGAACCTGAGCGTATAAAAGCTCTTGGCCCGTATTCACTAGAGTAATACCGTCTGCATTGCGTTCGGCAGCAATAAACAAATGCGTCGGCGAAACTTGCAGGCTAGCCTGGCTTGCGGAACTGGCGAGAAATAACAACCCAAGACATATCCACTGCAGCGTTCGTTTTAACGCCACACTATACGTTTGCTTCATGGCTGTAGGCTCTGAGTTCTACCAGGTGATCGTCGCTGTTACCGAATCCTGGTAATCTTGTGCCGAAGCGTTGGCGCTGGGAACCTGAGCATAAATTACATGGTTCTGAGTGCCGCCGTTGCCCGTAAGCCCACTTTTAACCGAGCCTAATGTGACACCATCGCCCCACGGTGTGGTGTACGCATCGGAGTAGAGTTCATAGGGAATATAGTCAGTTGCAACAGTTTGCCCTTTCATGCGTCGGGAGGTGCCATCGGAATTGGTGCCATCGTTTAAGGCGATTGTATAGGGAGTGCCTTGGGTGCAGCTGACATCTATTGAGGCAGTACTGATCTGAATATTAGTCGCTGTCGAAGCCTGTGTGCCGAAGTTGATATTGCCATCGCTAGCCGTATCAATTGTACAGGAGGCAGTGATGGTAATAGTAACGTCAAAGTTACCTGTTTCTGTATCAGACAGCGCCAGAGGTGAGAAAGTTAATATCGCTAAACTGACAAAAAAATGAAGGTGAGAATTTTTCATATTTCCTCCAATCCATTTGGAAGTATTCCGTGGGGCTAAGTACTAGCCTAGCTAGAATAATTTTAGTGGGCTTCAACAGTTTGTCAATTTAATAAATAATATGCCGTTATACAAAAAATATCGAGACATTATTAAATTACTATCAAAGGTAGCCTGGTGGCGCATTTTTCTAAATATTGCATAGGAAAATGACCGCTTAATAGCGAAAATTAATGGAATGGCTGTTTTTAAGGAGTATTTGATTCAAAAGATTTTTGGGGAGACTGAGGGGGTTTTAGGTGTAATGTATATTTTGGTGCCAAAATAACCGAGGTTGTTATAAAGCCGATTGCTGTGAATGTAGCAATCGTTTTAGGGAGGGGGCAGTCGTGACTTGAATGACCTGTAACTACCCTCGCAGTGACGCGAGCAGAAGGGGCTAGATTAATTATTTAGTTGTTATTGCATTTCTCTTTTAGCAAGGCCAGTGAAATACCTCCTAATCCTCTAATTCTATCGCCATTGAAAGTGGTTGAAAATCGCATGGTTGCAGGGTTTCCTTGCAGAAAGACAATAGCTCTTGTAGGAACAAACTCGTCAGACATTTTATAATGTGTATTTTCTTCGTACACTTCACCTAGGTTATAGTAGAGCTCAACTCCCTCTTCTTTTTTTAGAATATCCTCCACCACACTTTTGTAATGATCGTTATCACCGTCTTCGAATTTCACGACAATAATCGCCGTAGCCAGATCGATTTTCTCATCGACTGATAATTCATGAAAATTGGGTGTGTCAATGATAGGTTGAAACTGGGCGGAGCCTTCTGTAACAACGGGCTCAGATGTGAAGCTCTTGTAAACTAACGGCGGGAATACATAAAGCATCCAAGCGGTATAAATACCAAGAGCCGCAATTGAAAATCCTGCCCCAAAAACGATACCTGATAAAAATTTCTTTAACATTCTATGGCCTCTAAAAATAATAGTGAACTTGCTTGGTCATATCACAAACTTCACGCCAAGCTAGTATTGACCGCTACAGTTTGAAATTTATACAGGAAGGGTTTGCAAGTGCTAAAAACGAGATCAATATGTAACAGCTCCCTGTCTGGTAAATCTGCGGCTCAGTCCCAATTATTCTGCAATGTATGGTATTTATCGAGTTAACGCAACATCGTGATAATAGCGGTTCAGTCAACAGTGCAAAGCGTGTGAACTGTAACGGATGAAGCTAAAAACTGCTCCTGTGATTTCGGTATTTACTTGTCTTTGGTGCTTAGGGCAGCCAAGGCTGCGCCATTATCGCTAGGGTCGACGTTCTGTCGGTGTACTCGGCTTCAATCAACCGTAAGCGGGTGAGTGGTTGGGAGATGTAGGATGAGAACACGGATTAAGTCAGGGGCGGGTGAATTGTAAAACACTAGGGTGTTTACAACCCTTCGGGCACAGTGTGGCCCGCGAAGCGCAGTGGCCATCGCTTGTTCGCAATGTGTGAGCCGGGGGGCAGTTCTGCGGCTCACCATTTTACCCCCATATAAAAAACAAAACCCCCGCAGGCAGGGCCTGCGGGGGTTTTGTTTTTTTATATGGTAGCTAGAGGCGGACTTGAACCGCCGACCCCAGCATTATGAGTGCTGTGCTCTAACCAGCTGAGCTACCTAGCCATATCTGAGGGCGCGTATTTTCTCTATCGGGCGGGGTATTGTCAAGGGTTATTTGTATTTAAATCGTGAAGGCTTTGCCATTGGCTATTTCTTGCACCGTGTTATATTCGTGGTATGAAAAAGTCTTTAGAGTTGTGTCGTGTTTGGGGGGTAGGAATCGGTTGGTTGCTACTGGTTTGCGTGTTGGCCGGTTGTGGCCGCGGAGCGCCGGAGGAGTCGCCACAGGTGTCGGGTGGGGCTGCCGGGTCTGAGGCGGCTGCCAGCTCAGAGAATTACACTGAGACCGGCGATTATGCCGCGCTACAGCAGCGCGGCAAAATACGGCTGCTGGTACCGCGGCGTGAGTATCAGGGTTTGCCTCGCTCGGGTATGCCCTCAGAGGGGTTTCGGGCCTTGGCCGAGCGATTTGCCCAGGAACATAAACTGGAGCCGGTGTGGGTCGTTAAAGAGTCACTGGACGCCTTAATTCCTGCCTTGCTGGCTGGTGAGGGCGATTTAATCGTCAACCACATGACTCAAACTCCCGAGCGCGAGGCGCGCGTTGCGTTTTCGCTGCCTCTGTCGAATGCCACAGAGACGCTGATCAGCCCGGTGGGCCAAGCGATTGAGAGTATTGAGGCGCTGGCGGGTAAAAAAGTCTTGGTGCCCGCTGGGTCTTCCTACCAAGTCAGTTTAGAGCAGCTGCAAGCGCAGCGGCCCGAGCTTGAATTTGAGCTGGTGGCTGAGACATTATCGGGTAATCCCGATGTACTGGTCGACAGTGTCATCAGTGGCGAGTATGACGCCACGGTACTGGATGATACTTTGGCTCAAACCCTAAAACAGTACCGCGAGGACTTTAAACAGGGGGTGGCTGTGTCGGCCACCCGGCCGGTGGCTTGGGCGGCACGCCCCGATGCCAAGCAACTGTTGATTGAGCTTAATCAGTATTTAACCAGCCACACGATTTACGCCTCTTCTATTCAGTACATCAAAGACGACTTAACCGGCATAAAAGAACGTCAGGTACTGCGGATGATTACCCGCAACAACCCGGCCAGCTATTTTATGTGGCGTGGTGAGTTGATGGGGTTTGAGTACGACCTGCTGAAACAGTTTGCTCAAGAGCAAGGCCTGCGCCTAGAGGTGGAAGTGGCGCCGCCGGGGGTGGACCCCATTGACTGGCTGAATGAAGGCCGCGGCGATGTGGTTGCCGCCGCCATGACAGTCACTCCCGAAAGAGCCGCCAGGGTCGCGTTTACCCGCTATTACAATAAAGTGGCGGAGCAGTTAGTGACCCGAGCCGAACGACCACTGCTGGACAGCACAGAGGCGCTGGCGGGCCGCACCTTGGTCATTGACCCGCAGACGGCGTATTGGCAGCGCGCGCAGCAACTCAAGGCCGAGGGGGCTGAGTTTGAGTTGGTCGCGCAAGACGCCGCTACCACCGAAATTCTAATGGCCGTGGCCGACGGCACCTTTGATGCCACTATTGCCGATAGTCACTTGGTGGCTATCGAGCAACGTTTTGCTACCAACTTAATGCCAGGCCTCACCTTTGCAGAAAAAGAACACGCCTGGGCCGTGCGACAATCTAACCCCGAATTGCTTGCCGCGTTTAACGCGTTTCTAAATAAGCATTACCGCGGTTTGTTTTTTAATGTTACCTACAACAAATACTTTAAAAACGAGCAGCGCATTGGCAAATACCAAGGCGAGCGATTAACGTTTGCCGATAGCTTGTCACCCTACGACGATATTGTGAAGCCGCTGGGGGCCGATTATCATTTTGACTGGCGTTTAATCATCGCGCAGATGTACCAAGAAAGCCGCTTTCTGCCCGACGCCCGCTCCCATGTGGGGGCCAGTGGGTTATTGCAAGTTATGCCGCGCACGGCGCAAGAGCTCGGGTTTAGCACGCCCTTTGATGAGCGCACGGGCATAGAGGCGGGAGTGGCGTATTTGGACTGGACGCGCGATCGTTTTGAAAATTATCTGCCGCTGGAAGAGCGCCTGTGGTTTGCGCTGGCCGCCTACAACGCGGGCTTTGGCCACGTGCAGGATGCCCGCCGCCTGGCGCGGCAAAAGGGTTGGAACCCGGATGTCTGGTTTGGCAATGTCGAACGCGCCATGCTGTTATTGGCAAAAAAAGAATACTACCGTAACGCTCGCTTTGGCTACGTGCGCGGCGCCGAACCCGTGCAATACGTGCGCAATATTCGCAACCGGTATCGGGGGTATTTGGCAGCGGAGTAATAGGAGCGCTGTGCGCTCCGGCCGAACACTAGGTGCTGTATGCAAAAAATA
>NZ_JAUOQM010000044.1:0-93490 GCF_030547685.1 Gilvimarinus sp. 2_MG-2023
CTGGAGAAAAGAATATAGAGAAGGTTTGCTCCAGGGCGACGGGAAGAAGCGAGTTGGTTTGACTAATAAAAAGAGATCTAAATCAGAAAAGAATGTCACTGAGACAGCGATTTTAAAGAAGGAAGTCGAGCGCCTTAAAAGGGAGAACGATCTTCTAAAAAAGTGGCAACAGTATCTGGCGGAGTCACATCAGAACGATTTGGATTTATCCACAGATACGGACAAGAATTCGGAGTAGCAGCATTGTGTCGCTGGCTGGGTGTTTCTAGAAGCGGCTATTATGCCTGGAGAGACCGTGAGCCTTCAAATCGAGAGATGTCTGACCAGCGGTTACTTGAGCAAGTCGTCAAAGTATTTGAGGCTAGTGCTGGTCGCTATGGCAGCCCACGAGTCCAGAAGGCGCTACGAAGAAAAGGTGTTTGGGTCTCTCGTAAGCGCGTTGCTCGGCTAATGAGAGAAGCCGGTCTAAAAGCCCGTGTTGCTTGTGTTACTCGGCGCATGCCTGGGTTAAGACGGTTTTTGTCTAAAGGGGAAAATAAGACTCTAACTTTTGGTGACACGACGGCATGCAATCAAATATGGGTGGCTGATGTCACGTACCTTAAGTTAAAAGGACGATGGTGCTACTTGGCCACGATTATGGATAGACATTCGCGTCGTATACTGGGTTGGTCGCTCGACCACACTAGAACAACGGCACTCACTACCGCTGCCTTGAAGCACGCATTACGAAAGAGAGCGAGTGCTCAAGGCGTGATATTACATACGGATCGAGGAGTGGAGTTTACGGGTTCAGGCTTTCAGTCACACTTAGCGAGTGCTGGCATAGAGCACAGTGTAAATCGTCCTGGATACTGTACGGACAATGCATTTATGGAATCATTTTATCACTCACTGAAAGGCGAGCTTATACGGAAGAGTCGGTTTCAGTGTTTTCGTGATTTGCACCGAGCATTAAAACGATATATAAACAATTTTTACAACACGGTGAGGTTGCACTCAGGGATTGGGTATTGCTCGCCGATAGAATATGAGCTCATGGAAGATTGAGAGCATGAGGTGTCCATTTTATCGGGGCAAGATCAGGAGTCCTGTTTAATCTATTGAGCGCACTTATATTGATTTTCACGGTCAGGTATTTTATATAAATCGAGGCTTTGGCATCGGTTTTTGTTGGAAGGTATGCGAGCGGCTATTGCAGAGGCTACAAAATGTTAACAAAAGCTAGTGGTGCGATTGGGTTCAGTTACGCAACGGTCAGTCGCACAGTGCAGAGCTTTACTAAAAAGGTTACAGCTAAGTTCAGCACCTTTCAGAACAACAGTTTCACGCTTACTAAATTTGTGGAAATCTATTACACTGCCACTCCTAATTCCGATTGATCAGAGTAATTTGTTATGAATGTGGCAAAAACTGCTGTTAAGGCAACTGTTTGGGGTTTGTTCGCATTGCTGATGCTAGGGTGTAAGGGCTCTAGTAAAGGAGAGGAGGATGCTTCTGCCACAACCGCGAGCCATTCATCAAAAGCTGTGTATGTTGCTCCAGAACCAGGATTTATAAAATCACCCGGTTTTCAGGTGAACGAACAGGGGAGGTTGATAGATTGGAAGTTTTCTCAGCACTCAAGCAACACATCTTACCGCACATCGGTTACAAATGGAGTGCTGAGTATTGCGCGCACAGGGGCGGAGCCATGGGGAAAAGTGGATCAGATAATCAAAGGAAACTCTTTGAAACCACTTTTAGGTAAAACCTTGGTATTTTCTGCTGATATTAAGTCTGATTTTACTGGTGAGTGGGGGCTGGCGATGGAGCCTCCCGCAGTGTTCGTTTCGATAAAAGGACTTCCAAAGGGCGCCCCAGCCTTATTGGGTGCTAGTTTGTTGAAAAGTATAAAAGAGCCTGTAACTGATTTGTCGGCAGGTCTAGTTTGGACTCGGTATCAGCTTAAGTTTTCAGTGCCATCAAGTAAAGAGGCCAAAGTGACGGTTCTGGAGTTGGGTTTTCTTATGACCGAAGGCGGTACTATGTCTATCCGCGGGCCAGCATTAATTGAGGTTGAGTAATAAAAAGATCTATAACTTTTTATTGACGTTCAGGTTGGACCTTATTTTTACTGTTTCTCTAGCTAAAATTGACTCCAGCATGCATTAATTCTTTGCAAAAAATTGGATGATTGGTGCTCGATTGAGATTTGTTTGTCTTTGCGAATGGTGCGGCCTGTCCAGTCGGCCAGTCCAGATAGTCGCTTAGTTGGATGGGAGTGTGCGTGGCAGATTAATGTTGTTATCCTCTTTCGGAAAAGGACATTAGTTAAGCCAGTGTGTGCGGAGTTTTCTGCTTTGCTGCATCGGTCGTTTGTGTTGAATATTGATGTATTCAGAAGTCTTTGGCGTATTCGCCATGCCAACACGAATGGAGTTTAGTTTAACGTAGGCCCTGCAGCAAAGTAGGGCGGCTTAGCGGAAGGCTCCGAGACCATATTGTTTTACCTATTGCCACAGTATTTTCCAATACTTGCAGGGGTGTTTGCCGTTTTATGCTGGGTGACAACAGGCTCCAGACTTTGGTCGGGTTACCTGACGTTAGAGCAATTGGAACGCGAGTACGATCAAGGCAGCAATTGATCGAGAAAGTGAGCTACTCTCTTACCGGCATTCAATATGGATTTTTTAAGCTTGGGCTGCACACTGTCACATCCTTAATGTTTTTGGTTTGCACGCGCTGTGCCTACGCTTTAGGGTAAGTAGGTATAGAGCACGCTAATCCACTACAAAAACCGAGTGAATTGATGACAAGTCTCGCGCTTTTTCAGATGATGTTTGGAGTGGCTTTAATCGGTTTTACACTGTTTGATGCCTTTGTCACCATACTTAGCTTGCGAGGTGGTGGTCCAGCAACCTCGTTTATCTCACAAAAGCTATGGCGGCTTGCGCTGCGCTTTCACCAGTATAAAACCTCACATAGACTGTTGTCGGCCAGTGGCCCGGTGTTGATGATTCTGGTGGTGATGTTTTGGTACCTACTTTTATACCTGGGCTGGTTTTTAGTTTTCCAGTCGGTTCAGGGCAATGTCATTAATGGCAGTACCTACACGGCGGCCACAGGGCTCGAAACCTTATATTTTACGGGCGTAACACTCAGCGGTTTGGGTTATGGTGATTATACCGCCGAGCACTTTCCCTGGACAATCTATAGTACGTTGGCGGTGGCCACCGGAACACTACTGACCTCGGTGGGTTTGTCTTATATTATTGCCGTCGTTCCTGTGGCACTCGAGAAGCGTCAACTGGCTCGCCAAATCAATATTGTTGCAGGCGACTCTGAGCAACTGCTAAAGCGGATTGATGATCAAGACAATGTAGAATTTATTTGGCAAAAGCTATTTGAAATTCAGCTCGACGGGACAAAGTTTGCTAATAAATACAGTGCCTATCCGGTTGTCGCGTATTTTCATACATCAAGCTCAGATAGTGCATTTTCACTGGCCTATTTAAAGGCTTCCGATCTATTGTTTTACCTTGCTAATCACCCCAATAAAGAGCTAAGACCATCGGCGAGTACTGTGATAGCCCTTAAAAATCTTATGGTCTCCTACGCTGAAAGTTTACAGCATATTGTCGATGACCACGCTGATGGTGAGTCCGATCAGCATGAGCGCTATCGGGTTTATTCGTCCATAGAGAAAGTGGAATCAGAGTTGTTCACCTGGCAAGAATTCTCCAGCGTTCGGCGCGTGTTGGTCACAACTTGTCTCTACGATGGTTGGTAGCCTGGTTTAAATCGCGCTGCTTTTTTTACGACTTGTCACCGACACGGTTAAACCAACGCCAACCTAACCAAAGAGCCGCGGTAAAATATGGCAGGCCGCCCAGTACCCACATTAGTAACCCAGCTAGCTGCTGGTACTCTAAGGGTCGCGCGGCTCCATACCAGGATGTTTGCGAAAAGGTGAGTAGTGCGCCTAAAAAACCGGTGTGCATTAACGTAAATAATAAGGCCAATAGGGCGGCCGGTGTATTGCGCTGCTGGCTTCGTAACACCGCCCACCAAAAGGCGCCAGCGCTGACTAAAAAGCATAGGTGCTCAAACAAATGCCACCAAAGATTGTCCAGTGCCAGTATGTAGAGTTTAGGCGTGTGCCAAAGCCAGATAAAGGCGCCGTGAATAACCGCAGCGGCCATTGAGTGGCGTGCCAACAGTAGTAATGGCGCACACAGGGCGGAGGCAATCGGTGCATTCAGTGCGTAGAGCTGAGGTAGGGGCCTGGCAACTACCCACATGGGGGCAATGACCACCATCATAATCATATGCTGCACCATGTGGGCAGCGGCATTGGTCTCGGCCCACTCGTCCAGCGGGCCAAATAACGTAAAGACGCTCAGTATGGCGGCGGCGTTAAACAACCAACAACGATGACGCGCAGGCCGAAGCTTTAAACAGCCCCACCCGTAAGCTAACCAAAGCGCTAACAACATTAAGGCGCCGGCCACCGTAGCACTTTGTGTCGGGTCGGTTATTGGGTTGTGAGCAAAAGCCTGAGTCGGGCAAAAAGCCACCACACATAACAAAAACGAACGAAGTGTGAGAGTCGAACAGATTAAACGCATGGGGTTAATATCATTGTCGGAGCGCCGACCAGTATGGTTGCCAAAGCGGCGACGAGATACACAGCACAACCGAGGCCAGCGATAAATCGTTTGGCTGGGGGCAGCGAGCGGGGCGCACGCTTAAGTGCGAGCCAGCCGCGCCATACTTGATACATTAAGCCTAGAGCAACGAGTAGAGTAAAGGCTAGCAAGGCAGCATTGAGCCAGGTAAGAGGCCCGTTGCCAGGAGTGAAATGTGTGCAAGCGATGGAAGTGCTTGCGTAAACCACAACGAAATACACACTCCAGGCGATAAGGCCCAAGGCGAGCTGAAGGGGATGAAAAGGCGATAACATTAAGGCACCACCCACATCATTGGCAGCACAATAATGGCCGCGTAGCTAATCCAGAATACGGCGGCGGTGTACACCCACCAACGCTCTACCACCACAGGCTCGTAGGGCGCCTTGTGGCCGACATAACCTTTGCCCACTCTAAGCGCTTGCAGCGCAGTGATAATGACGGCTAAACCGCTATGTAACACTTGATACACCAACATAACGGTAATGACCGCATCGTGCGAAGTTACTTGCGGTTTTAGCGCGGCTGTTTGCCAAGTGACTATAAGTGTAGCGAGGTGGATAAACCCCAGGCCGCTAATACCCCATAGATGCGGCTGTAAGTGTGCAGTGACTTTGTTACGCAACCGTTTGATCACGACTTTGAACCACCACAATGCAACAGACAGGCAAACGCCCGACAATAACAAGGCTAACCCATCAACGGGTGGTTTGGTCGGTAGCTGCCAGTTCGGTGCGACCGTCCATAGGTAAAGCCAGCCAAATAGTAATGATAAATACAAGGAGCCGTTGGTCAGTAGGGTGACTGCCATGCCCCACAGCCCCGGTCCATCGTGGGTGCGAGAGTGTAGCGGCGGATCATTTTCAACTCGCCTTTGATTGGGCGCTGCCTGCGGGTGTGCGCCGTTCTCCCACGACCAACGCAGTAGCAATGCTACGCTACACAATGCAGCCACGATTGCCACCATATAGTGCTTGGTTAATAAACTCATACACAGTGCCGCCGTGGTCAGGGCGGCAAAAAATGGCAGCCAGCTATTGCCTGGTAAATGAATAATCTCCCGCGTTTTGGCGGTGAGTGGGTCCGAGCCCCAGGTCTCCCGGCGACCGTGATCAATGGTGGCGAGATCGTGATGGCCTTGCTCAATAGTACGCTGCAGATCGGGGTTTTCCCACAATGGATGCCGGCTAGTTACTTCGGGCAGAGTGGCAAAGTTGTAGGCGCTTGGCGGTAGCGACGTGCACCACTCTAAGGTGTCGGCATTCCACGGATTGGCCTTGGCTTTTTCACCAAACCGAAAATGCAGCGCGATATCCAGTAGGCAGGTGGCAATTCCCGTGGCCATAATAAAGCTGCCCACAGATGAGATCATATTGGGAATATCCCAGCCGAGGTTGGCATCATAGGTGTAAATACGTCGCGGCATACCTAATAAGCCTGTGAAGTGCATGACTAAAAACGTGAGGTTAAAGCCGATAAATACCAGCCAAAACCCCCAGCGGGCGAGCTGGCGGTTGGGCATGCGGCCGGAGAAGTGCGGTAGCCAATAGTAAATTCCCGCCATTAACGGGAAGAACATGCCCCCCATCAAGACGTAGTGAAAGTGCGCTACCACAAAGTGGGTGTCGTGTACTTGCCAGTCAAACGGTACCAACGCTAGCATAACGCCGGTTAAACCGCCCGCGACAAAAATAATTAAAAACCCCAGTATCCATAACATTGGTGGCGCATACACCGGGCGTCCATTCCACAGAGTCGCCAGCCAGACGAATACCTGAATGGCCGTGGGTATTGCCACCATCATGCTGGCGGCCGAGAAAAATGCCTGAGCCAACTGCGGTATACCCACGGTAAACATATGGTGTACCCATAAGCCGAAGCTGATAAAACCCGTGGTGATAATAGACAGCACGACCCAGCGATAACCAGCAATAGGGCGCTGGGCAAACACCGGCAGTATGGTGGATACCATTCCCGCTGCTGGTAAAAATAAAATATACACCTCGGGGTGACCAAACAACCAAAATAAATGCTGCCATAAAATAGGATCGCCACCGCGGGCTACATCAAAAAATGGCATACCGGCGGCGCGCTCAAGCTCAAGTAAAATACTGCCTAAAATCAGCGGCGGAAACCCAAACACAATCATTAAAGCCATGGCCAGAATATACCAAGCAAACAGCGGCATTCTTTGTAAGCTCATGCCTTTGGTGCGCGTGCGCATAATCGACACCACCAACTCAACCCCAGCCGATACCGCAGAAATTTCCACAAAGGTAATGCCTAGCAACCAAAAGTCAGAGCCGGGCCCCGGCGCATAAACGGCACTACTGAGTGGGGTGTACATAAACCAGCCGGAAGCGGGGGCGATCTCCATAATTAAACTGGAGGTAAGAATGATGCCGCCAAATAAGTAACACCAATACCCAAAAGCGCTTAAACGCGGAAACACCAAATCGCGTGCGCCAATCATTTTGGGAATTAAATAAATCGCAAAACCTTCCATCACTGGCACCGCGAATAAAAACATCATAATGGTGCCGTGCATGGTAAATACTTGGTTGTAAATTTCTGGCGTTAGCAGGTCGTGCCCAGGCAGCGCGAGTTGGGTGCGAATCAGCATAGCCAGTAGCCCGCCGATTAAAAAGAATACGCCGCCGGTAATTAAAAAGCGCAGGCCAATGGTGGTGTGATTAACGATGGTAAACGCGCGCCAGCCGCGCGGGTTGCCCCACACTTTATCAAACTGATGGTGAAAATCACTCGCTGCCTGCGGGTCGTTATCCATTAATCCAAAGTCTCCAGCCAGGTGACGATGTCCGCCATTCGGTTCGGGGCTATTGTTTTATGATGTGGAGTTTGGCCGCCGCGCAGCCAGGTAGGATGCGTCTTCATCCACTGCTCGATACTAATATCTTGCTTGAGGCGTGCACCTACATTCATCAGGCGGCGCGCGCCAATATTGCTAAGGTCGGGCGCTTTATTACCTTGACTTACACCTTTGATGGTATGACATTGACCGCAGTGCTCAGTAAATGCTTCGGCGGCCTTTTGGTGCTTGCTAGGTACGCTCGCGGGCTGCCGTTGACGCTCTTGCCAAAGGGCAAAATCGTTTTGGCTTAGCACTTTTACCTGAAACACCATGTGGGCATGCCCTGTGCCGCAAAACTCCGCACACTGACCGCGAAAGAGGCCCGTTTGAGAGGCGCGCAAGCGTATGGTATTTACACGCCCTGGGACTACATCAATTTTACCGCCTAACTTGGGCACCCAAAACGAATGGATAACATTGTCGCTATGCACATAAAATTCAATGGGGGTGTCCACTGGAATGGTGAGCTGGTTGGCCGTGGTGATATCGCCATCGGGCTGATGAAACGACCACCACCAACGATGTGCGTGCACATCAACGCGCAGCGCAGCGCGCTCGTCCGGCAAGGTTAATATTTGCTGGCCGGCAGGTATGCCGACCCCGAGTAGAATAATGATGCTCACCAGTGGCAGAGCAATACCGCCGCCGATAATCCAGCGTTTTGTTGTTATGGCTGCATCGCGGGGGCTAACGTCTTGCGGGTGACGCTGCATGGCATAGAGCCACAAGCCTGATACCACCAATAATACCAGTGTAAAGAACGCAAACATGCCCCACCACAGCCAAGTGATAATATCGGCCGCGGGGCCAGCTGGTTCCAGCATTGATTGTGGTCCGCTGCAACCGGTACAAAAAAACGGTAAGGTAGTGGCCAACCATTTAGTTGCTTGCGCTTGGTTGTACTTAATTGTGGGAAATAATTTATGGCTCGATCGTCTATTCCTAGCCGCACGGCTGTGGCAGGTCACCCCATCCACCCGATGCTGATTCACTTTCCCGTTGCCGCTTTGGTGGGATTGGTGGCGACCGACTTTGCCTATATATTTACTGGCGATGAGTTTTGGGCGCGAGCCAGTTTGTGGCTGGCGGGCGTCGGAGCGGTGGGCGGCTGGGCGGCGGGGTTGATTGGTTTGATTGACCTGGTATCGGTGGTGCAAATTAGGCGTTTGATAACTGCCTGGAGTCACGCTCTGGTAGCGGTTATGTCGCTCTCTATTGTGACGCTTAACTGGCTGTTGCGCTGCCAGGATATGTTGGCGTGGGTCAGTCCATGGGGCGTTACCCTGTCTGTCGTGACGGCTGGACTGATTTCGCTGGCTGGAATATTGGGTGGCCAGCTTGTCTACGAGCATGGTGTGGGGGTTGATACCGACTCCTGAGCCATTCGTGATAAGTGCCATATTAGGTGCCACGTAAGGGCTTGGCCAGTACCAGCCAAATAATAGCGGTCATAATGACACCGGCCAGCAGCACTGTGCTGTAGCACCAAAGCGGTAAGTGATTGGGTGGCTGCCGCTCAGCGCGCGCGACCAGCCAGCCAAGTAATAGATGCACAAGCACCAGTGCCGCGACTAACAGCAGTTTTGCGATCAGCCAAATATCCCAAATACGATAAAAGCTAAAGACTAACGTGCCAGCGATAATAGCGGCGAGCGCGGCGGGTGTGGCAATCAGGCTATATACGAAGCGCGGTGGTTGCAGATCTAGTTCGGTGTTAATTGCTGTGCGCTGTTGTGTCATAACCAGCCCCGGCAGGTAGAGAAGAGCTCCGCACCAGCACAAAAGCGCCGCAATATGGAAAGCTAATAGCCAAGGCATATTTGTTACTCGTCCCCCTCTTTGAAAATTGGACCCTGTGTTCTCGCACTAACTTGCTAGGCACGAGAGAGGTTCGTCAGCGGCTTACTAGCCTACTGAATAGTGAGCATCTAGGCAAAGTGGTGGGTTGGTGTCTGTGAGCCAGCTAACATTCGAGGCTATTTGCTCTCTAGTGTTGGGGTGTCTTATCAGAGGATAGGTTCGTAGCCTTTTTATAGGCTTTAGTGACAAATTGCCGACATTGTTGCTTTCGCCACAGACGAACATTATTATAACCAACTCTTGGCTAGATCTTGCTTGTTTGCAGCGCCTGGCGCATATTTGCAGCACTCGATCGCCTATATAACGTTATTAAGTCGTTTCCCCGGAGAATCGATGCAGCCCACACCTGTTTGTAGTGAGGAAGAGCGTTTAAACGCCTTGTACCAGTACGACATTCTCGATACTCCCACCGATCATGCCTTCGATGAGCTTGCCTCGTTGGCTGCGAACTTGTTTAACGCCCCGATTGCGGTGGTTAACTTCATTGATCGCAACCGCCAGTGGTTCAAATCGGAAGTTGGCTTAGGCGTTCGCGAAACGCCACTGGAGACTTCGTTTTGCGCTCATGCCTTACTTGAGCAAGACTTACTGGTAGTCCCGGATACCCGTTGTGATAGCCGTTTTAAGAATAATCCTCTGGTAACCGGCGAGCCACACCTACGCTTTTACGCGGGGGCTTTGTTGCGAGGTGTTACGGGACACGCGCTGGGAACCCTATGTATTTTGGATTATCAGGCGCGCGATTTTACCGAGTGTGAGCGTCAGACTTTACGAGTGCTCGCCAATCAAGTGATGTCTCAGCTGGAGCAGCGGCGGCTGTTTCTGGAATCTGAAAAAGCGCGAGTTGAGCTCGCACGGCTTAACCATCGTCTCCAGGGGCGCGAGCGAAGCAACGATCAATTTTTGGCGATGATCTCTCATGAGTTGCGCAATCCTTTGTCGTCGCTCACCATGGGGTTGGATTTTCTTGGTTTAAAAGGCAAAAATTTCGATCAAGATGTTATTGACTCCATTGAGTCGATGGGGCGTCAAACAAAGCTACTAGTGCGGTTAGTGGATGATCTGCTCGACACATCGCGAATTGCGACCGGTAACATCTCCTTACAGCGAACGCTGTGTGATATAACGACTATTATTGACGACAGTGTGGCTGCGAATCAAAAGGCTCTGTTACAAAAAAATCAACAGTTTTCCTTAACCGTACCAGAGAACACGTTAACCCTTTCCGGGGATCAGGTACGCCTAACTCAATTAGTCACCAACTTACTTGCTAATGCTGTTAGATACACACCTACAAATGGCCATGTGCAAATAGAAACGAAAGCCATCGCTGATGATTATATTGAAGTGAGAGTCACTGATAATGGTTGTGGTATTTCCTCTGAGTTTTTAGAGCGTATCTTCGACTCTTTTGTGCAGGCGCCCAACGCCTGCGGTCAATTGGGTGGGTTGGGGATTGGTCTACATCTGTGCAAGCATATTGTGCAGTTGCATGGTGGCACTATTCAGGCCTTCAGTGAAGGAGAAGGCAGGGGTGCGGTATTTGTCATCTTATTGCCTCGCAATCCTAAGTAAACCCAGTATCTTCCGCTGAGATCCTCCCGAAGTCTTCCATTCCAGCTTACAAACCTATGTGCGTTTTTGGTGCGTCGGGATTTTGCGTGCTCCATCCTTGGGCGTATTTTAGGGAAAAGGCTTGAGTGGTTGCGGGCCAGAGCGGTAGGTTGCGGTGTGTAGACGGTTGGCACGAAAACTGTAACAAGTTTTGTGTCCGCACTCTTGGTAAGTTAGGACATGCCTAGTAGGCATCACAATTTGGCAATGGAAAGCTAGGGTTCCGGTTGCACCAACGCAACGACTGGTCCGAGAGCTTTCGACCTTTTTCTATAGCGATTTAAGTCGCCACGGAGCAGGTTACACGGCGGGACAAAAGCCCGGGAGACGATCGGCAGAATTTGCCAGGAGTGCTCTATTTTACCGCGTAATTTATGCCGGAGGCAGGCGATGAAAAAAATAGCCACGCTATTACTGTTACTCTCTTTTTCTTCTTATAGCTCAGCCGCAGATAGCTTTAAGGTTTGTTGGTCTATTTACGTAGGCTGGATGCCCTGGGGTTACGGTGACGAGCAAAAAATCGTCGACAAGTGGGCTGAGAAATACGATATCGACATTGATGTCGTACAGATCAATGACTACGTCGAATCCATCAATCAATATACCACCGGCGCTTTTGATGCCTGCGCTATGACCAATATGGATGCCTTAACCATTCCCGCGGCGGGCGGTGTAGATAGCACCGCTTTAATTGTAGGGGATTTCTCCAATGGTAATGACGGAGTTGTATTAAAAGGCAGTGATTCACTGGCAGATATTAAAGGCCAGCGAGTTAACTTGGTTGAGCTAAGCGTGTCACATTATTTGCTTGCTCGTGCTCTGGATAGCGTGGGTATGAGTGAGTCAGACGTGACTGTGGTCAATACTTCCGATGCCGATCTAGTTGCTGTTTATCCAACCAATGGTGTGTCCTCGGTCGTCACCTGGAACCCACTGTTGAGCGAAATTGTGGGTATGCCCGGTGCTAGCAAGGTGTTTGATTCATCAAAGATACCGGGTGAGATTATTGACCTAATGGTTGTCAATACTGAGGTGTTGGAGCAAAACCCTGCTCTGGGTAAAGCCCTTACCGGCGCTTGGTATGAAATCATGGCGACCATGAGTGATTCTGGCGCAAAAGGTACCGCCGCCCGCACCGCTATGGCGAGTGCATCAGGCACCGATCTGGCCGGTTACGAGTCGCAACTGGCCAGTACCCAAATGTTTTATCAGCCTACCGATGCCGTGAGCTTTACTCATAGTGACGATCTAAAAGCCACCATGCAGAACGTAGCGGAATTCTCCTTTGAGCATGGACTCTTGGGTGAAGGGGCTGCGGATGCTGGATTTATCGGTATCGAAACTCCCGCCGGTCTTTACGGTAACCAAAACAATATTAAGCTTCGTTTTAATCCTACTTATATGCAAATGGCTGCTGACGGCAAGCTGTAAACCGGTGCGATGAGCGGTGTTTTACACCGCCCAAACTCCTCTATAGTTGGGATACTTACATGAAACGATTAATCAACCAACAACCATCAAGAGTGTGGGGCGTTGCATTATCGCTGCTGCCCTTTGCAATTTTACTGCTGATGTATGTGTTGGCCTCTGATGCCCGATTGGCAGAAAACCCACAAGACAAACTGCTGCCAAGCTTTGAGCAAATGGGCGATGCTATTTATCGGCTGGCTTTTGAGCCAAGCCGGCGCACAGGGGAATACTTATTTTGGCAAGATACGCTCAGTAGCTTGACGCGCTTAGGCTTAGGGATGTTAATTGCCGCATCGCTGGGGCTTGTGTTTGGTTTAAGCACCGGCGCTTTTCCTATGGTTTACTCAGGCGTTGCGCCTTTGGTCACCGTTGCTTCGCTGATTCCGCCCATGGCAATACTGCCGATACTTTTTATTGTATTTGGTCTGGGTGAAGTTTCCAAAGTAGCCCTGATTGCTATCGGCATCACCCCGTTTATTGCTCGTGATATTCAAAAGCGTTGCTTAGAAATCCCCCGGGAACAACTCGTTAAAGCTCAGACATTAGGGGCTAATAGTGGCCAAATATTATTGCGAGTTTTGCTGCCGCAGTTAATGCCGCGTTTGATTGATGCCGTGCGTCTATCGCTCGGCAGTGCCTGGCTATTTTTAATTGCCGCCGAGGCTATTGCCTCCACCGATGGCCTAGGTTACCGGGTATTCTTGGTGCGCCGCTACTTATCTATGGATGTGATCTTGCCTTACGTGGCTTGGATTGCACTGCTGGCTTTTGTTATTGACTTTGTACTGCGAAAAGTCAGCTTATGGGCCTTCCCTTGGCAGGAGAGTCGCTCATGATTGACATTCAAAATGTTTGGAAGCGTTACGGTGACAGCGTTATTTTGGAAGACATTAATGCCTCGGTCAAAGAAGGCGAGTTCGTCACTTTAGTGGGGGCCTCCGGCTGCGGCAAAAGCACTTTCTTGCGTATGTTGTTGGGTACTGATATTCCCAGTAAAGGGGAAATACTACTGGATGGTAAGCCCATACTTGATGAGCCCGACTCTGAGCGCGGTGTGGTTTTTCAGCAGTATTCGGTATTTCCCCACATGAGTGTACTGGAAAATGTCACTATTGCTCGCGCTTTTGAGGGCTCCGTTTTAGGGTTTTTGTGGGGCGCTCGCAAACGCGCCGCCCGTGAAGAAGCAATGACCATGCTTGAAACGGTAGGCTTGGCGCACATGGCGGATCGCTACCCCGATGAATTGTCTGGCGGTATGCGCCAGCGCTTAGCGATCGCCCAGGCGCTTATCCTGAAACCTCGTATTTTACTGCTCGACGAACCCTTTGGTGCACTTGACCCAGGCATCCGTGCGGATATGCACAAATTGGTGTTGTCCTTGTGGCGCAAGCACAAACTCACCGTATTTATGGTGACGCACGATTTGGCTGAAGGCTTTCACCTTGGTACGCGTTTGTGGGTTTTCGACAAGCTGCGTGTTGATCCGCAAGCGCCCAACAGTTATGGCGCCGGCATTACTTATGACTTGCCCGTGGGGGCCTGTGAGCCGGAGTTACTGGAAAAAATTGATAGTGGCCTGAATAGTACGGGCCAGGAGTTAAGCGAATGAATCATTACCAAACCACAATAGCACCGGGTGGCCATTGGTCCTTGGAGTTGCGCCGTGGCACTGTGTTGCGATTGCAAGATCTCGATGGCAATGGCAATGCCGGTGTACTGTTTTACAACTCGCGTAATTTACTTGAGCGCTACAACGCGCCGGATACGCTTAAGTGTCAGCACACCTTTAAGTTAACGCGGGGCAATTGTTTGTATTCTGATATGGGGCGGATTTTTGCCTCAATCATTGAAGATGATTTAGGTTGGCACGATACCGTGTGCGGCAATAGCCACGCCAGTCATATTGAAGATCGTTGGGGCGCACGCGATTATCAAACCGATCGCAACGATTGGCGCCAGAATGGTTACGATGCATTTTTAGTCGAACAGGCAAAGTACGGGCTGAACGCTGCCGACTTGGCTGCCAATATTAATGTATTTAGTAAAGTGGTCACCGACAGCGAAGGCAATATGAGTTTAGTGGACAATCACAGCCCAGCCGGCAGTGAAATTGCTTTGCGCATTGAAATGGATTGTCTGGTTCTGATTCACGCCTGTCCCCATCCGTTAAACCAGTCCCCCGAGTACCCGCGCTGCAGAATCGGCGTCTCGCTAGGCTTGGCAGAGCCTATGACTGAGGAGGATGTGTGTCTCAATCATTGTGACGAAAATGGGCGCGGCTTTGCCAACAATGCGCTCTACCATTTAGGCGCTTGAGGAGAATATTATGATTAAACACAGCGAACGTGTAGCCGACACTGCCAAAAGCCGCGCGCAGGTCGATGCTGGAGATTACTTTTTAGAGACGTTAAAAGCCGGGCAGGTGATGCGCATTCTCGATATAGAGGGTAATCAAGCTGCCGATACTTTGTTTTTTTGTGCCGATGACCCAGCTGAGCGCTACAGTGCAACCGACACCATTCGCGAGCAGGGCAACGTGTACCTCACCGCGGGGTCAATATTGCGCACGACCCGTAACCGCCCAATGTTAGAGATCGTTGCCGATACTTGCGGCCGACATGACACGCTTGGTGGCGCCTGCGCGACCGAAAGCAATACCGTGCGTTACGATTTGGAAAAACGCTGTATGCACGCGTGCCGAGACAGTTGGATGCTGGCCATTGCCGAGCACCCGGAAACCGGCCTGAATAAACGCGACATTGGCCATAATATCAATTTTTTTATGAATGTCCCCGTTACCGAGCAAGGTGAGCTGACCTTTGCCGATGGTATCTCTGGTGCAGGCAAGTACGTAGAGTTTAAAGCGCTGGTAGATACCATCGTTTTAATTTCAAATTGCCCGCAATTGAACAACCCTTGCAATGCATATAACCCAACACCGGTTGAATGCTTGACTTGGGACTCGTAATTGAAAATGTACAGCCGAATAGATCAACAGTGAATCAACGACTTCAGTGGACGGCCACTGTCGTATAACAAAGCGGGACGACCCGTAACGGACCAGTATGTTTAAAAAAGTTTTGATAGCTAACCGAGGCGCTATTGCCACTCGAATTATTCGTACTCTGCGAAAAATGGGCGTGACTTCAGTGGCGGTTTACGCCGAAGTGGATGCCCAGAGCTTGCACGTTCGTCAAGCGGATGAAGCTTACAGCTTGGGGGAAGGTGGTGCCGCAGACACCTATCTAAATAGCGAAAAGGTACTGGAAATTGCCCGCGCCTGTGGCGCCGAGGCCATTCACCCGGGGTACGGTTTTCTCAGTGAAAATTCCGCGTTTGTTACCGATTGCGAAGCCGCTGACATTGCTTTTATTGGTCCTACACCGGAACAAATGCAAAGCTTTGGTCTTAAGCACCGGGCCCGTGAAATAGCCGCAAACGCGGATGTACCCTTGCCGCCAGGTTCAGGCTTATTAGCGAATATTGAGTCGGCCTGCCAGACGGCGGCCGACATTGGCTATCCCGTTATGCTGAAAAGTACCGCTGGCGGCGGGGGCATTGGTATGCAGGTTTGCGAGTCTGAATCTGTACTGCGCGAAGCCTTTAATAAAGTAAAACAGCTGGGTAAAAATAATTTCGCTGACGATGGCGTCTTTCTAGAAAAGTACATCGCCCGCGCCCGGCACATTGAAGTGCAAGCTTTTGGTGACGGCAAGGGCGGTGTGTTGGCCATTGGTGAGCGTGATTGCAGTGCTCAGCGTCGCAATCAAAAAGTCATTGAAGAGTGTCCCGCTCCCAATCTACCAGAACCCGTGCGCCAGCGTTTGTATCGACTGGCCGAAACGTTGCTGTCCAGCGTTCGCTATCGCAATGCGGCGACAGTGGAATATATATACGATGCCGATACCGAGCAGTGTTATTTTCTGGAAGTGAACACGCGCCTACAGGTCGAGCACGGTGTAACCGAAATGGTTTGGTCGGTGGACTTAGTTCAATGGATGTTACAGCAAGCAGCGGGTGAATTGCCGCCACTAGAGCAATTGCGCGAAGGCTTAACACCCAGTGGTCACGCCATTCAATTGCGAGTGTATGCCGAAGACCCCTACCGCGATTTTCAGCCTTGCGCGGGCTTGTTGAGTCATGTTGAACTTCCTACCCCTAGCGATGAGCTGCCGGGGCTGCGCATTGAACATTGGTTGGATAGTGGTATTGAAGTATCCCCGTTTTTTGACCCCATGCTTGCCAAAATTATTTACTGTGGTGACGATCGCGCTGAGGCGATTCAAGGTTTGCGTAGCACGCTGGATAAAACCCAGCTCTACGGTATTGAAAGCAACTGCGCCTACTTGCGCCATTTGCTGGACGACAGCGTCATTACTCGCGGCGAAGTCACCACGCGCTATTTGGCTTCGGTTGACTGGTGCCCGGCTCGCATCGATATTCTACAAGGCGGCACTCAGACCACCATTCAAGATTACCCCGCGCGCGGTGGTTATTGGGATGTAGGCGTTCCGCCTTCGGGCCCATTTGACAATTACTCCTTTCGCTTAGCCAATGCGCTGTTAGGTAACTTGCCCGATGCCGCCGCACTCGAGATCACCCTGCAGGGGCCAACACTGCAATTTAGTACCGCTACTCGTATTTTAGTCGCCGGTGCCGAGATTCCTTTAACACTGGATGGTGAGGCCGTGGCCATGTCGACGCCGGTGGATGTCGCCGCGGGGCAAACCCTGGTAATGGGGCGCATCGAGCGGGGTGCTCGCGCTTATTTGGCTGTGGCCGGCGGTATCGATTGCCCCACTTATTTAGGGTCGCGTTCGACTTTTACCTTGGGCCAGTTTGGTGGTCATAACGGCCGCGCACTGCGCACCGGCGATGTATTGGCGCTGGGTCAAATGATCGGTGAACCCACCGCGCAACAGGCGCCTCTGGTTGATATCGGTTCTTCGTGGGAATTGCGGGTGATTTACGGGCCGCACGGCGCACCGGATTTTTTTACCGATGCCGACGTGCAAACATTTTTTAGCGAACATTGGGAGGTGCATTACAATTCCAGCCGCACCGGTGTACGTTTGATTGGCCCTAAGCCCGAGTGGGCACGTCAAAGTGGCGGTGAGGCCGGTATGCACCCGTCTAATATTCACGATAACGCTTACGCCTTTGGTACGGTAGATTTTACCGGTGATATGCCAGTTATTCTTGGCCCCGATGGCCCGTCATTGGGCGGCTTTGTTTGCCCTGCCACCGTAATCACGGCCGATTTATGGAAGCTCGGCCAGCTGCGCGCGGGCGACACCTTGCGTTTTGTGCCGGTGAGCTATGCCGATGCGGTGGTCGCTGAGCAACAGCAGCAGGCATTGTTTGTCGATAATAGCGCTCAGGTTGCCACAACCAACCCGGCGCCCATTGATCTGAATGAATTACCCTCTCCCATTGTGCAGCGTCTTAGTGCTGCGGAGGTAGGTGACGAGGTAGTGTATCGTTTGGCGGGCGACCATTTTCTATTGGTGGAGTACGGCCCGCTCGAGCTTGATATTCGTTTGCGTTTTCGCGCGCACGCCTTAATGCAAGACTTACAGAAAAATCCGCTGCCGGGTTTGCGTGAATTAACGCCAGGCATTCGCTCTTTGCAACTGCATTACGATTCACAACAGTTGCCACTCGATAAACTGTTGGCAGAGTTGGCCGAACGTGAGCGCCATTTATCGCAACGGTTAGACTCACTAACAGTACCCTCGCGTACGGTATGGTTACCGTTAAGTTGGAACGATGAAGCTTGCCAATTGGCGGTGGATAAATATCAACAATCGGTGCGCGCAAACGCACCTTGGTGCCCCGATAACTTAGAGTTTATTCGCCGTATAAACGGCCTCGATAGTATCGATGACGTAAAACGTATCGTCTTCGATGCCGCCTATTTGGTCATGGGGTTGGGCGATGTGTATCTCGGTGCGCCCGTGGCCACACCGGTGGACCCGCGCCACCGACTGGTGACCACCAAATACAATCCCGCCCGCACCTGGACGGCGGAAAACTCAGTGGGTATTGGCGGTTCTTATCTTTGTGTTTACGGTATGGAAGGGCCGGGGGGGTATCAATTTGTCGGTCGCACCATGCAAATGTGGAATCGTTACCGGCGTACCGAGGCTTTTACCGAGCCTTACCTGCTGCGCTTTTTCGATCAAATTCGATTTTACGAAGTAGGTCACGATGAACTCAGTCAAATCCGTCGTGATTTTCCTTTGGGCGATTACCCGCTTCGCACTGAGCCGGGGGAGTTTTCATTGGCGGGGTATCAAGCGCATATTGAGCAGCACAGCGCAGAAATTGAGGCGCATACCCAGCGTCGCGAGCAAGCCTTTAGCGATGAGTTAGCCCGTTGGCACGCCGATGGCCAGTTCCATTACGAGGCGCCAGAGGTGGTGCTAAATGACGATAGTCTAGTGATTGGCGATGACGATATTGTGGTGGATAGCTCGGTCGCGGGCAGCGTTTGGCAGCTTAATGTAGCACAGGGCGATCAGGTCGAAGCTGGCCAGTGTGTGATGCTATTGGAATCGATGAAAATGGAAGTGGCGGTTGTTGCCACTCAACCGGGCACAGTAAAAACGGTGGTGGTAAAAGAAGGGGGCCGGGTGAGTGCAGGCCAGCCGTTATTAATTTTGGACGGAGGGCTTGAGTCATGAGTACGCCTACCTTAACGCGTCATAGTCTTCACCTCGCGTATCGCGATGGTCGTCTTACTCCCAGAGCGCTACTGGCAGAAATCACCAAACGCTGCGAGGCTTTAACGGACCATAATATTTGGATCTATCGCCTTAGCGCCGCCGAGCTTGAGCCCTATTTGCAGGCGCTAGAAGGGCAAAGTCCCGACAGCCTGCCACTGTATGGCTTACCTTTTGCGATCAAGGATAATATTGATTTAAAGGGTGTACCTACCAGCGCTGCCTGTGAGGCATTTACTTATACGCCGCCGCACTCCGCCACCGTGGTGCAGGCATTGATTGATGCCGGGGCCATTCCTGTTGGGAAAACCAACCTCGATCAATTTGCCACCGGTTTGGTCGGTACACGCTCCCCCTGGGGCGCGTGTAAGAATAGCGCCGACCCTAATATGATCAGTGGCGGTTCCAGCTCTGGTTCCGCCGTAGCCGTGGCCAAGGGGCTGGCTTGCTTTAGTCTCGGTACCGATACCGCCGGCTCGGGGCGCGTGCCCGCCTGTTTTAATAATTTGGTGGGACTTAAGCCTAGCATTGGTTTATTGTCGGCCACCGGTATGGTGCCCGCTTGCCGTTCGCTGGATTGCATGACCGTATTTGCTCTCAATACCGATGATGCCCATGCGGCGCTGTCAGTCGCCGAGGGTGATGACGAAAGCGATGCCTACAGTCGCGTCAACCCTTTTGCCAATAGTGCTCGTCACTACGGCCGCCAATCTGGCCCTCTGCGTTTAGGGGTTATGTCCGCAGAGCAGTTGGCGTTTTTTGGCCACGAGGGGTATCAAAGTGCCTACCAATCCAGTTTAAGTGCGATAGAAAAGCTTGCTGATATAGAATTGATTGAAGTGGATATGTCGGCGTTTTTATCGGCCGCTAAACTATTGTATGAAGGCCCTTGGGTGGCCGAGCGCTACCTCGCGTGCTCCCCATTAATTGAGGAACACCCCAACGCTTTATTGCCGGTGACCAAGGCGATTATCAGTGCCGGTGCCGCACCGTCTGCGCGAGATGGCTTTACCGCGCAGTACCGCTTAAAAGCGCTGCGCAAAGAGGCACAACGTGTGCTCGACTCGGTGGATGCTTTGCTCACGCCAACCGCGCCACGGCCTTTTTCTATTGCAGAACTTGAGGCCAACCCGATTGAGTTAAACAGCCAGCTCGGTTACTACACCAATTACATGAACTTGTTTGATCTTTGCGGTTTGGCGTTGCCAACGGCTTTCACCGAACAAGGTTTCCCCTTTGGCCTGACACTCGTGGCCGAAGCCTTTAGTGACCGCAAGCTGTTATCCATTGGCAACCGCCTTCAGCAAAGTTTCGCGTTGCCACTGGGCGCGAATAAAAACGCCTTTGAGGCGTTATCCGATAAGCCTGCCGGTGGTGCCGAGCGCATCGATCTGGTGGTGTGCGGAGCACACTTAAATGGGCAACCGCTTAATTGGCAGCTGCGCGAGCGCGGGGCAACCTTGCAGCGTTGTACTCAGTCGGCGCCGGAGTATCAGCTTTATGCTCTGCCTGGTGGGCCACCACTGCGCCCAGCTATGGTCTTGGCAGAAGAGGGCCAAGGTTGCGCTATTGAGGTGGAGGTATGGTCAATGCCTGTGGCGGAGTTAGGCAGTTTTGTCGCCGGCATTGCCGCCCCTTTAGGAATCGGCAAAGTGCGTTTAGTCGACGGTACGCAGTGCGCGGGGTTTATTTGTGAGCAGTCGGGTATTGAGGGGGCTATCGATATTAGTCAATTCGGTGGCTGGCGTGCCTACCTAGGCAGTAGTTGAAAATCACGAGTGTCACCTAAGCAGGGCGAGCATCTCTGCAGTATGAAACAACGGCCAGGGAGCCTGTTTACTTATCTCTATGCTGCTATCTCTAATGCCCGAGGGCATTAGAGATAGCTTGTGGCTACGGCGCCGCCCTCTACCTTTGTTTCGAAAAAATCGAAGGCGACTGGCTGTTTGTTATTGGGCCGATTTGTTGGCCAGCGCACAAATTTCAGCGAAGTGTTCGGGATCTAAGCTAGCACCGCCAACGAGCACGCCATCGACGTGTGGTGTGGAAAGGAGCTCTTCAACGTTGTCTTTATTGACGCTACCACCATAGAGTATGTGTACTTTATTGGCCCGTTCTGTGCCAAGTATTTCTACCAGCTCTTGATATATAAAACTGTGCACTTTTTGAACTTGATCGGCCGTGGCCGCTTTGCCGGTGCCTATAGCCCATACGGGTTCGTAAGCGATGCACAGCTCTTTCCCTTCAAGGTTAAGGTCGGGCAGCGATTGGTGTAGTTGACGATAGAGTATGTCGTTGGTTAGGCCGAGCTCGTATTGCTGTAAATTTTCACCGACACACAAAACCGGTATCAGGTTATTATCGAGCGCCTTTTCCATTTTGGTGTGGCAAGAGTTGTCGTTCTCCAAAAATACTTGGCGTCTCTCCGAATGGCCTATAAGACAAAATTGGCAGCCCACTTCGCTCAGCATTTGTGCAGAGGTTTCTCCAGTAAAAGCGCCAGAGGCAAATTTACTGACATTTTGACTTCCTACCATAATGTCAGAATTGCGTAAAAAGCTCACCATATCGCCGATGTAGACATAGGGTGGTGCGATGCCGATTCTAGCCTCGAATTTTCGGTTCAGCATGGATGCGACCGAAGTGCAGGTAAGATCTATCCCTCCGTTGAGCTTCCAGTTGGCAATGACGAAAGGGGCTTGTTTTTTCATTTGATTAAAACCTCAGTGGCTCGTGGATGTAATGGCGCGCCGAGTTGTGTGGGCTGCCAGTTACCGAGTGTTTGTTCGTATGAATAAGTGAGTTAGTTATTGTTTGCTTGGTCAGGTCGTACCGTTACTCGTCGAGACTCCAATGCATGGGAAGTAACAGTGATCATGTGACTTACCATACAGTTGGATGTGGTTGGTCTGAGTAAGTAGAGCAGTTCATGAGCGATAGTGAATGGCTTTGACTGACCGTCTGATAAGGTTTGTGAGTTATGCTCGGCCTGTTGAATAAGGGCCGAGCACAATCTTATTCAGTCATATACTGAATGCGGTTGAGAGAAAATCGCTCGCGCCGTTCACTTAACTGCCTTTGGATCTCTTCAACCGCCCGCTGCTCAGTCGTGGCGTGCAGTGCATCGAGCGAGCGAGAAAAATGATTTCTCATGGATAGGCGTGCGGCGTGCGGATCGCGTGCTTTGAGTGCCTCCAATATTACCCTGTGTTCTTTGATACGTCTCTCGCCGTCGGTTTTACACACCGACTGATGAGCAACTTTTAAGTCAGGTAAGTTGGCCTGAATCTCCCAAAGGTGTTGGATGATACTGATTAGGGGGCGATTTTGGGTGGAGTTGGCGATGACCAAATGAAATTTTCGATCGGCTATTTCTGAGGTGAGGTTGCCATCGTTATTTTCTTTGTTCATTTCTTCCAGCGCGGTGTTGAGCTCTTCGAGTTGCTCAGCCGTGATGGTAGATGCAGCCAATGCTGCGGCTTCCGATTCGATCAGTACCCGCGCCTCAGTTACCTCAAAGGGACTGTACTCGCGCGGATTAGTGCTGTTAGCCTTGAAGGATTTTAGGGCGTAAACACCTGAGCCGGTTTGAACCTCGACTCGACCCATTACCTCAAGAGCAATAATGGCTTCACGAATAGTTGGACGGCTGACACCGTAGCGCTCCGAAAGCTCGCGCTCGGGAGGCAAGCGAGCCCCGGCGGGAAACTCCCCAGAATCGAGGGCCGCCAACATTTTCTGCGCAACCTTGCGATAGGTGCGTCTATTACCGCTATTACTGCTATCGCTCATTTAATCCACTCCTGACTTGTAATGTTCTCTAATTATTAACCTTGCAATCATAGCACAGAATCGTTAATTGGTAATACAGGTTGGTTGACGGAACCATGAAAAGCTGAGAGCGACGTAACAAAAGGCACAAAAAACGTGTGGAATTATAGTGGGGGGTGCTCAACTCATGCTCTAAAACGTAACAGTCTTAATGCGAATAGATAGTGATTTGGCGCATATCGCCGCAAGGTTTGATGAGTCTGTACCTTTTATGAGGTGATACAATCCGGTAATAATAATTGGTTGACACTTTGGGTGTATCGTTGGTAGTCTAACTGTTCAGTCGAAGGTGGTGGCTGAGCCTAGTTCTGTGTGTGGCGTATGCCAGTACTAATAAGGGCTTAGGGCTCGGTTGATCATTTCCCGCTGATCAGACTAGAAGTTGGCTGATCCGCTAAATTCTAGTGTGTGGCTCTCCTTGGGTCGGGCCTCCCTTTATTGGGTAGGCCCGATCTATTTTTTGAGCGATAATGTGAAGCTGAGAGTTTGGCACATAAAAGCCTGCTTTTTCTCAATCAAGGCTTCTTTGCCCTTTGGTGTTTCACAGCGGCAGTAAGAATTACCTTAAAACGATTTTTCTTCGCGGGGCTTTATGCTTTTGCGGTGGCAGCTCGTTTAATTTTGTTGCTCGCGGTTGCTTTAATCTCCGCGAGGACTCAGTATTCTGCGCTCATGCGTCGAGTTTCAAATGTATATTTTAGGAGTCAGATATGACTAAACCTGTTATCGGATTTATCGGTTTGGGCCTTATGGGCGGCAACATGGTTGAAAACCTGCAAAAACGAGGTTTTGAGCCGGTTGTAATGGATCTTAATAAAGAAGCGGTTGATGCCGTTGTAGCACGCGGCGCAACTGCGGCGTCTTCAGCCAAAGAGTTGGCTGAAGCTAGCGACATTATTATGTTGTGTCTGACCACCTCTAATGTGGTAGAAAAGCTGGTATACGGCGATGACGGCATTTTAGCGGGTATTAAAGAAGGTGCGGTACTGGTTGACTTCGGTACTTCAATTCCTGCCTCAACCCGCAAGATTGGCGCTGATTTGGCCAAGAAAGGTGCCGGCATGGTTGACGCTCCTCTGGGTCGTACACCTGCTCACGCGAAAGATGGCTTGCTTAACATTATGGCCTCTGGTGACAAAGAGACTTTTGAGAAAGTTAAGCCAGTACTAGAGCAGCAAGGTGAGAATGTTTTCTACCTGGGCGCGCTGGGTGCCGGCCACACCACTAAGTTGATTAACAACTTTATGGGTATGACGACCGTTTGTGCTATGTCTCAAGCGTTTGCAGTTGCAGATCGTGCGGGTGTTGATCGTCAGCAGTTGTTCGATATTATGTCTACTGGCCCATCTAGCTCACCTTTCATGAACTTCTGTAAGAATTACGCTGTTGATGGTGTGAGTGATTTGGGATTCTCGATTGCTAACGCTAATAAAGATCTGGGCTATTTCCTTGAGATGGTCAACGATCTGGGTACTCAGGCGCCAATCGCCGAAGGTACTTCTAAAGGCTTGCAGGACGCTGTTGCTGCCGATATGGGCAATGGCAATGTTCCAGAGATCTTTGATTACTACCTCAAGTTAGCAAAATAATTTGAGCGGTAATAAAAAGCCGCGCTTGAGCCTCTCGGCTCAGCGCGGCTTTTTTCGTTCTGATAGCTTACCTCTTAAGATAGTTTTATTGAGCTCGGCCGGAAAGGTTGAGTATTTTGCTCTGTCCCCTCTGCTTAACTCCCGTTTCACTGATCTGCTTTTTAGGCCTGCCTTTTAGGGAGCGTCTGTTGGCGCTGGCGTGTTCCTGCTCGGTCTCAAAATGCTTAATCTTGCCCGCTTATCCGGCCTTTGATTTGTTTGGCTCTTATCCCCCTTAATTCGCTGCCTGTATGGCGGTCCATGCACTTGGCTCGTGAGGCTTGAAGATAGGTAAGGTCACTGTGTATCGCGCATAGTCGCTGCCTGTAGGTGGATGGTGGTGCTGCAAAAGAGAGTTTGAGTTGAGTGGTGGGCGGTTTGCTCGCTCGCCTGTGTTAACAGTGGGCATTGTGGGGGAGGGGGCGTGTTCACAGGGGCGGCTGGGATAAGCTTGGGCGGTAAGGGGGTAGGCTCAGGCAATAAAAAGCCGCTCACATAATGCAGGGCATTAGTGGTGAGCGGCTTGGGTGTGCTGCAAGCCGAGGGGCTTGCGGGGCACAGTTGAGGCTTAGTCTCTTGCTTTCAAAGGCTCAACAGTTGGGATAAGAATCCAGATTGCCGCTAGGGCGATAACGGCTAGTGACGCACCAATGATAAAGGCGGGTGCGTAGTTGCCACCAGAGGTTAACCAAGGAACGAAAATGGTTAGGCCCCAGGCTGAGAACTTGGCAGCCATACCGGCAAAGCCCGATAGCGTGCCCACTGATTTTTGGCTCAGCATATCTGCAGGCAGTGTTTGCACGCTGCTGATAGCAGTTTGGAAGCCAAACAGGATCACACCCATCAGCAGTACCGCGGTAACTGGGCCGCCAGGGCTGGCCATGGCCAGCAGGCAAGGCAGCATCAGCAGGCAGCCAAGGGTGATGACGAATTTGCGGGTTTTGTTGATGGTCCAGCCAGCGCCAATACGGTTTTGCGAGAGAAGGCCGCCAAACCAAGCGCCGAACATTGCGCCCACGTAAGGTACCCAGCCGTATAGGGCGATGCCTTTAACATCCATATTGTAAACTTCGGCAAGGTAGGTGGGAATCCAAAAAACAAACAGCCACCAGATGGGGTCGATAGCCGCCGAGGCAATAATAACCCCCCAGCTTTGCTTGCGCGATAGCATTTCTTTGGTATTGGGGGCGTATTCTGTTTCGACGTTGTTGTCGTCGGTGGCCGGGGTGGTTTTCTGGCCGGTAAGAATATATTCGCGCTCTTCGGCGGTGATCCAGGGGTGTGTGCCAGGCGGAGACTTGACCAGAACGAGCCAAGGCACGAGCCATAGCAGGCCAAGCAGACCGACGATAACGAAGATGGCTTGCCAGCTGAAGTGAATGGCCAAGAAGGCAATGATTGGAATCGATACCAGGCCGCCAATAGCCGCGCCGGAGTTGAAGATGCCCTGCGCCAGTGCGCGCTCTTTGGACGGGAACCATTCGGCGTTACCTTTGGCAGCGCCAGGCCAGTTACCGGCCTCTGCTACACCGAGTAGGCTGCGGAAAATACTTAAAGAAACCACACCTTGCCCGAACGCGTGCAGGGCGGTAGCGATTGACCAAACACCAATAGATAGGGCGAAGCCTATACGAGTGCCGACCCAGTCGAAAATTTTCCCGAAAATTGCTTGGCCGAGGGCGTAGGCGAGAATAAAGAAGCCGGAGATGGTGCCGTATATGGCTTTGCGGCCATCGGCGTCTAGGTCTGGGTATAGCTCTTCACCCATACTGGTTGCCCAGAGGACGTTCATCGTTTGGCGGTCGATATAGTTAATAATGGTGGCAAGTGCGATCAGAGAGATCACCCACCATCGTAAGTTTTTGATTTTCATTGTTTACTCCCTCAGGGCTAATTTTCGTCTTATCTATTTTTGTGGATCGTTATTAACTCGAGTGTACTCGAACTGCTTGCGATTTTGCCGGCTTCGGTGAGCCGGTGCCGGAGCTGTTGGCGGCCTCTGGGTGAGAGGGGGAGCCTTTGGGTATGCTACGCAGCTATCGCCACTTTATAAAGACCTCGTGAGTCAGGGTGGTTTTAGCATAGCGGCAACCTCTTTATTGTTGTGTCATCGTTAGCTCTGAGACCTTAACGGCAGAGTTCCAATGTGGAGACTACCATTAAGGTGCTGACGACCTTTCGGAGCTATAGCAGCCGCGATGGTCAGGTGCTGGACGGATTGGGCTTGGCGTAATACCTGGTTGGGTGAGACGCCACTCCGACTTATGCACAGGCCATTTCTTAGTTGAGGCTGCAAGGTAAATCCTACCATGAATCGTATTAATTGGTAATACATATTGGTAGACGATTTGTTAAGTTTTTTTGTCTGCATAAATTGATGTATGTACAGCAGTTGGCAAGGGTGGCGTAAGAGGGACAATTGAGGTGGTTTTGGTGGTGCGAGGGTTTGTTGGCGGGGCTTGCGAGCCCTAGGGGTTAGGCTGTTGACCAGAATTGTAAGATAGATTGGTTGACACTTTTATTCCTTCGGTGATAGCCTTTCGGTGTATAAGTTCCAGTGGGGCTGTAAGCGTAAGATGTGGCCTTGGCGGCTGGCTTAGAAGTGGGCTGCTTGACTCCTTATGTGCTTGATTCTGGGGGCGTCTTTCCCCTGTGTGTACCAGCTGTTATAGCGGTCGCAGGTCTTCCATTCTAAGTTGTCGCTGAGCATGGCTTTAACGGTTGCGGCCGATTTTTGAGCGTAATTGTGGTGTGATAAATATGAATAATAAGCTTTCTACCCTTTCTGGTGTTGTTGCCCTTACTCTTGTTCCGGCATTATGTGCGGCAAAAGATTACTCCGTTGCTGACTTCTCTGAGTATCAAAAAGTCGCAGGCGACTTAGAGCCTGGTGATCGAGTGTTGCTAGAAGATGGTGTTTGGCGTGATGTGGAATTCGTTTTTTCTGCCAAAGGTACCGAGCAAGAGCCCATTACCCTAGCGGCAGCTAATCCGGGTAAAGCGATTATCAGCGGACGCTCAAATCTCCAGCTGGCCGGTGAGCACCTAGTGGTGCGCGGGCTGGTGTTTAAAGACGGCTATACGCCAACCGATTCCGTTATTTCCTTTCGTACGGCCAAGCCAAAAGATGAATCAGATTACTCGACGATAGCGGTTGACACTCGCCTGACAGAAGTGGTGATCGATGACTTTAGTAACCCCGATCGTTACGAAACTGATTACTGGGTGAGCGTCTACGGTAAAAATAACCGCATCGATCATAACCATTTCAGCTTTAAGCGTAATAAGGGCGTCACCATGGCGGTTAAGCTCGACACGGAGCACAGTCGCGAAAACCGTCATATCATTGAGTACAATTATTTTGGCCCGCGCCCTGTGTTGGGCTCAAACGGTGGCGAAACCTTACGTATCGGCACCAGTCATTACTCGCTAAGCGACTCTTTAACAACCGTGGCTCACAATTACTTTGAGCACTGCGATGGTGAAGTTGAGATTGTTTCCAATAAGTCAGGTAAAAACGTCTTAAAAAATAATGTGTTCTTTGAATCGCGTGGCACCCTGACGTTGCGTCACGGCAACGGTAATCTGGTTGAAGGCAATGCGTTTATCGGTAATGGGGTTGATCATACCGGTGGTATTCGCGTGATCAATGCTGACCAAGTTATTAAAAACAACTACCTCTCTGGTTTGGCTGGCTCGCGTTTTGGCGGCGGTTTGGTTGTTATGAATGGCGTGCCCAACTCTCCGATTAACCGCTATCATCAAGTGGATAACGCACTGATCACAGGTAACACCTTGGTGAATGTTGAGCGTATTATTTTCGGTGCTGGTAGCGATGAAGAGCGCAGCGCCGCTCCTTCAAACAGCCGCTTTGTTAACAACACTGTCATTAACGATTCTAAAGAGTCGCCCTTTGAGCTGCACGATAGTGTAAAAGGTATTGATTTTAGCGGTAACAAATCGAACTTCGAAACTGGTGACGAGTTAGAAGGTGGGTTTAAGAAAGTTGCCGGGCTCGATGTGTCCGCACCAGTGCTGCCTGTGCAGAAAACTGAGGTGGGTGTTTCATGGTATCCAAAATTTGAAAAATCCGATCGCTTTAACACAGAGCAAAGTGTCAACGTGAACCCCGGAACTGACACAATTCTAGACGCTTACGCCTCCTTGGATGGTGCGGGCGAGCTGGTGCTGGCTGCGGGTGATTTTCACCTGTCAAAAACGTTACTGCTAAATGAAGCGCTGGTAATTCGCGGTGCAGGTAAAGGTGAGACTCGCTTAACGTTTGGCCGAAAGTCTCTGGTGGATTTACTGAATGGTAGCGCGCTGCGCTTGCAAGATTTGTCGATCAGTGGCGTGCGCGCTCCTGATGATAAGGCCAATGCGGTGATTCGCTCTGACAGTAAGCCTATGGGGAAAAACTCTCGGTTGGAGCTGTTGGGTGTTGAGGTGAAGGACTTGGATATCAATAAAGACTTTGATGTAATCAAGTTGCGCCAAAGCACATTCGCTGACCATGTGATTGTCAAAGATTCCAGCTTTAATAATATTAAAGGTACAGTTTTAAAGCTGGATTCGGAAAAAGACGATTACGGCATGTATAACGCCGAGTATATTACGGTTAAAAATAGCCAGGTAAATAACGCCACCGGTGGCCTGATGACAGTTTATCGTGGCGGAACCGACGAAAGTACATTTGGCCCACACGTGCACGTAGATGGCGTGACCGTTACTGCATCCCCGGCTGCTGATAAGTCCGGTAGCAGTATTGTGCTGCACGGTGTTCAGCGTGGATTAATTGAAAATAGTCATTTCGAAGACAGTGCTCCAATCCTAGTTCAGCACACCGTTGGTGGGCCTGTGATTCGTATCGACAATAACACTTATAATCAAAAACCATTGTACAAAGTAGAAAGTGTCGTGCCAGGCATGGAATCTACCTTTAACGCTGACAATAATAACTTTTCTGAGTAAATTTTATGAAAATGCCCTCTTTTATCGTTAAAGCCGGTGGCGTTGCCTGCCTGCTAATGGGTGGTGTAAATGCCACTGCTGCAGAATCGCCGTCACTGGTTATTAGTGAGAATGATATTGTTGCCTTGCAGTCCGCCTCGGGTGGCCTGTTAGAGCAATCATTGCAAAGCAACAAGGGTGTGGCTGATGCCGCCATTGCCGAAGGTATTGTAGTGCCTTGGCCTAAAGATGCTGGTGGTGGTTATACCCACGAGCAGCATAAGCGCAACTATAAGGCCATGCACGCTGCTGGTTTGCAGTTCCAGCTTAGTGGTGACAGTCGTTACAGTGACTATGTTGTTGAAATGCTAAATACCTACGCTGAAATGTACCCACAGCTGGGCTTACACCCTGAGAAGAAAGAGCAAACGCCGGGCAAATTATTTTGGCAGAGTCTAAACGAAGCGGTTTGGTTGGTTTACACCAGTCAGGCGTACGACATGGTTTCGGAAACGTTAAACGGCGAGCAAAAAGACAAGATTTTGAACAACTTGCTGTTCCCGGTTGCTGATTATCTGTCTGAAGGTCAGCCGCAAACTTTCGATAAGATCCATAATCACGGCACTTGGGCTGTGGCCGCTGTCGGGATGGTGGGTTATGCCACCGGCCGAGATGATTATGTGGAAAAGGCGCTTAAGGGTTTGGATAAAAGCGGCAACTCTGGCTTTCTAAAGCAGTTGGATGAGCTTTTCTCTCCTGATGGTTACTACACCGAAGGGCCTTATTATCAGCGTTATGCGTTAATGCCTTTCGTTTGGTTTGCCAAGGCTATCGAAACCAATCAGCCTGAAATCGGCATTTTTGAGCATCGCGACGGTATTCTGCTCAAGGCAATTAAAACAACTATCGAGTTGAGCTATAACGGCTTGTTTATCCCAATTAACGATGCCATCAAAGACAAAGGCATTAAGACCGAAGAATTGGTGCAGGCGTTGGCGATTGCCTACGATATTACTGAAGATGAGTCATTAAGTGATATCGCCCGTCAGCAAGGGCGCGTTAGCCTAAGTGCCGGTGGCGTCGCTTTGTCTAAAATTCTTGCCAGTAATAACGTCGAGCCATATCCCTATGAGTCGAAAGTGTATAGCGATGGCGCTAAAGGTGATCAGGGTGGCTTAACATTAATGCGCTCTGGTGATAATGAATCGGGCTCCTTGATTGTGGCAAAAAATACAAGCCAAGGTATGGGGCACGGCCATTACGATCGTTTGGGTTGGCAGTTTTATGATAACGGCAAAGAGGTTGTTACCGATTACGGTGCTGCACGCTATTTGAATGTGGAAGCCAAATACGGCGGCCATTATTTACACGAAAATAACACCTGGGCTAAACAGACGGTCGCTCATAATGCATTGGTTGTCGATAAGACGAGCCAGTTCAATGCCGATTTGGCGGTGGCCAATACAAGGCCTGCCGAGCAAGTTTTCTTTAGTACTGGTGATGCAGCTGATGTAAGCATTGGTCGAATTAATACCGCTTATGACGGGGTTGCAATTACCCGCGTACAAGCATTGGTTAAGCCTGAGTCAATCGAGCCATTTGTTATCGATGTCGTGTCTATTCAATCTGATGACAAGCACCTGTATGACTTGCCGTTGCATTTTAATGGCCAGGTGATTGACCATAATCTTAAAAATGCAGAGGCCCTCGATGCCTGGACGGCGATGGGTAATGATAATGGTTATCAGCATATGTTGCTGCGTAGCCAGGGCGATTCGGCGTCTGAGGGCAATCGTTTGACATGGCTTCTGGGTGATCGGTTCTATTCGTATACCTATGGCAGCGAGGCGAGTGATGGCGAGTCGGCGCAAACACTGTTTTTCCAGTTAGGCGCCAACGATCCAAACCACAATTTGCGTCGCGATCAAGGTGCTGTGCGTCGATTGCAGGCGAGCAATGCGGTCATGTACTCGATTGTTGAGCCACACGGCGAATACAATGGCACGGCTGAGTTTGTTACTAACGCTTATAGCCGTGTTAAGTCTTTGGACTACAATACAACTAAGTCTGGCGCCGAGCTCATTGTTAATATGGGTGATGCAGGCACCTATACGCTGGTGCTCACCACTGGTAAGAAAGGATCTGCCCCAGTTGAGGCTGAAGTCTTACAACAGTAGAATTGATGTTTAGAACTGCCTCTCATTGGAACGATAGGCAGTTACTTTTAATATTCCGTGATAGTAAAAGGTGAAGAGAATGCTGATCGAATCAAGTAAATTTATTGAAATGGATACCATCGAAGAAGAAGATGTGGCGCCGGGGGTTAAGCGTCGCATCATGGGCTATAACGAGCAAATCATGGTTGTTCGCGTTACCTTTGATGAGGGCAGTGAAGGCTATGTTCACAGTCACTTCCATTCTCAGGTTGCCTACGTTGAGCGTGGCAAATTTGAAGTTATGATTGATGGTGAAAAGAAAATCCTGAAAGGTGGTGATTGTTTTTATGTTCCGCCGAACGAAGAGCACGGTGCCGTTTGTTTAGAGGCCGGTATTCTGATCGATATATTCAGCCCAATTCGTGCTGATATGGTGGGTGGAAAATAAGCTCAACCTATCTAAAAGCCTAAATAGTAAGAAATTGGTAGTTGTAAACGGGGCGATAGTGCCCCGTTTTGCTCGGTTATTTATTGGTAGAGTGACCGCCTAAAACCTGATGGACAGTCGCTTTTTTGAACTTGAGGTGGTGTTTAGTATGAAGCTTGAAAATAGAGTTTGTATTATTACCGGTGGGGTTCGCGATATCGGCAAGTCAATATCGCTGAAGCTGGCCCAGGAAGGAGCAAAGCTTGTTATTAACTATTTCAGCAATGCCGAGCAGGCGCAATCTACTCTGCAGGAAGTTAAAGCGCTAGGCGTGGATGCTATTCTAGTCCAGGGCGATATGACCGATGCGCAAGATGTACAAAATTTAGTGGCTAAGGCGCAAGAAGCATTTGGTCAAAAGATTGATCTGTTGGTGAATGTGGCGGGCGGTTTGGTTCAACGCAAAACCATTGATGAGATGACCCCCGAATTTTTCGATTTGGTAATGCGCTTAAATCTTACCAGCACCTTTATGTTGACCAAGTATGTAACCCCTCATATGAGTAAGGGCGGCTCGGTGGTAAATATTGCTTCACAAGCGGGGCGCGATGGAGGCGGTCCGGGTGCATCAGCTTATGCCACGGCCAAGGGGGCGGTTATGACGTTCACCCGTGCCATGGCAAAAGAGCTGGGCCCTAAAGGTATTCGGGTCAACGCTTTGTGTCCAGGTGTCATCAGCACCACATTTCACGATACATTTACCAAAGATGAAGTGCGTCAAAACATTGCGGCGGCAACACCTTTACGACGTGAAGGGGCACCCGATGAAGTGGGTGATGTGGTGGTTTATTTGGCCTCAGATGAAGCATCGTTTTTAACTGGCTTGAATTTAGATGTTAACGGCGGCCTGCTGTTTTCCTGAGTGTAAGCTTTTGATCTCGACTGAAGCTCGAGAGACAATACATTGAAGAGGTAGAGAGTGAAGATTGCAGCGATTGGCGAATGTATGCTGGAAATGTCCAGTGGTAGCTTATCTCCGGATCAAGCAAAAATTCCAGCGGTGATTGGCTACGGTGGTGACACACTGAATACATCCGTCTATCTGGCCCGCCTTGGTACCCATGCAAGTTTTGTGACTGGCATGGGGGATGATCAAGCGAGCCGTTGGATGATGGCCCAGTGGGAAGGCAATGGTGTCGACACCAGTTTGGTAAAAGTTGACCCTGCTAAGCGCCCAGGTGTTTACCATATCAGTAACGATGCTGAAGGTGAACGCCATTTTATTTATTGGCGCAATGATTCGGCCGCGAAATTCTTGTTTGATAGCGATGAAAAGCAGCAGGCATTAACCGATGAGTTATCTCAGTTCGATTTCATTTACCTGTCCGGCATCAGTTTGGCCATTGTTGATGAGCCCTCATTGAATCGTTTATTTGCGATGTTGCAGCAGTTGCGTTCCGCGGGTAAAAAGATCGTTTTTGATGGTAACTATCGCCCTGTACTTTGGGCCAACATAGAAGATGCCAAGAAGGCTTTTAGCCGCGCTTACGCATTGAGCGACATTGCTCTGCCCACCATTGATGATGAAACCCTGTTGTTCGGCGAAACCGATAAAGATGCGGTTATTAATCGTATTCGCCAGTGCGGCGCACAAGAAGTCGTACTGAAGATGGGCCCTGAAGGCTGTTGTGTGGATACAGGGGAGTCTCGCCAAATGGTGAGTGGGCGCCGGGTTGAGGTCGTCGATACCACTTCGGCGGGTGACTCATTTAATGCTGCGTATTTACATTTTCGCGCCCAGGGCGAAAGCCATGAAATTGCCGCACAAAAAGGCCATCTGTTGGCCTCTACGGTGATTCAGTATAAAGGTGCCATCATTGCTGAAAGCGATATGCCTAGCTTTTAAGTTTTCGACACCACATACCCACAGACTAAAAGTGAGTTGTCCATGATTAACAAATTGAATTTAACTGATAATGTCATCCTCGGTGATGCGGTTAGCCAAACTTTTGCCTTTGCCAAAGCGAATCGAATGGCGTTGCCCGCTGTGAATATCACCAGCTCCAGCACTGTTAATAGTGTTATGGCGGTTGCCTCTGAATTAAATGCTCCAATCATTATTCAGCTGTCTCACGGCGGCGCTGCATTTTATGGTGGTAAATCTGTCTCAAACACCAATCATCAGGGCTCGATAAAAGGCGCGGTTTCGGCGGCTTTGCATGTACATTCTATGGCGTCCACATACGGGGCTTTTGTCATGCTGCATACAGACCACGCTGCGCGCAAATTATTGCCTTGGATTGACGGTTTACTTGATGCCGGTGAGGCGTATTTTAAGCAGTACGGCAAGCCTTTGTTCTCGTCGCACATGATTGATTTGTCCGAAGAGCCGCTAGAAGACAATATTGACACCTGCTGTGAGTATCTCAAACGTATGAGTGCTATGGGTATGACCCTTGAAATTGAGCTAGGTGTTACCGGTGGCGAAGAAGATGGGGTAGATAATACTGGTATTGATTCATCACGCCTATATACGCAGCCTTCAGAGGTGGCTTATGCCTACGAGAAGCTCAGTGCTATCAGCGATAAATTCACTATTGCGGCCTCATTTGGTAACGTTCACGGTGTTTATTCGCCGGGCAATGTTTCTCTGCGTCCTGAAATCTTGAAAAACTCTCAAGATCATCTCAGTAAGCAGTATAAGCTGGGTCACAACCCTGTCGATTTTGTGTTTCATGGTGGGTCGGGTTCTTCCGCTGAAGATATCGCTCTAGGTATTGATTACGGTGTTATTAAAGTTAATGTGGATACCGATCTTCAGTGGGCCTACTGGAATGGCGTACGGCAATTTTATGAAGACCGTAAAGGTTACCTGCAGGCTCAAATAGGTAATCCTGAAGGTAAAGATGTGCCCAATAAGAAGTTTTACGATCCGCGTGTTTGGATGCGTAAAGCTGAAGAGGGTTTTTCATCAAAACTTACCGACATTTGTCGGCAGTTAAATTGCGAAAGCGTTTTTTGATCGGCGAGAAATGTGATGAGTGCCAATAGCAGTCAGTTTGCCGCGAGCCCTTATCGGGTATTTCTCTCTGATGTACATGGTCAGGGGGATGTATTTGATTATCTGGTGCAAGAAAAATTCGGGATCGTAGAGAAAATTGTGATCGATGCATCGGAACATGATGACTCGCGTGCAGGTGTGCTCAGGCATTACTTATTGCCTCGACAGCGAACGGTAGATGCTGAATATAGTGCCGTGAGTGATGTTGTCATTATGATGGATCTGTTGCTCACATTTAAAAATGAACGTCGCTTTTGGCCTGTATGCGTTGATGCATTTGTTAACTGTAGCTGGCTATTGCCTGTTGTTGATCAGTGCGCCATACAGGCTGAGGTGAGTGAAGTTGACCTTGAGGCAGTTTCCCGTCTTGATGCATTCGATCGAATATCAGTTTGCAATCTAATCGCAGAGTCAGTCCACAGTCTGATTGCTTATCGAGTACAGCTGGTGGGAGATATTTTTGACCGTGGTGCAAGTGCTCCCCATATTATTGATCAGTTGGAAAAGCTGCCCGCGGTTGGTATTCAGTGGGGCAACCATGATGTTTTGTGGATGGGAGCCGCCTCAGGCTCGCTTGAGTGTATTGCCACGGCTGTTCGTCTTTGTATTCGGTATGGGCATGTTGAAACGCTGACGGACGACTATTCAATTGACCTGTCAGATTTGGCCACTCTGGCTGAGCAGGCTTACGCTGACGACTCTTGCGAGCAGTTTATGCCTTTGTCTGACGCGGCGCAGTGGTCTCAGTTGCAATTGGCTGCGATGCATAAAGCAGTTGCGATGATTCAATTTAAGCTTGAGCATCATATAGTTGAAAGGAATCCAGATTATTCAATGGAGTCCAGGCTCTTGTTGAATAAAATCGATTATACGCATGGACAAATCAGCCTGCAGGGCGAGACAGTTGACTTAATTGACTCGTCGTTGCCAACGGTTAACCCGCACTCTCCAACATCCTTAACCGATGCTGAGTGGTCGGTCATTGAGAAATTAAAGCAACAATTTGTCGGTTCTGAACGCTTACAGCGGCACGTTAACTTTTTGTTTGCTAATGGCAGCTTAGTGGATAGCGATGGTGAATATTTATTGTTTCATGGTTGCATGCCGGTGGATGATGACTTGGAGTTTTTGCCGGCCCCAGTTGCTGGTCGCCAAGTAACTGGGCGGGCGATGTTCGATGCCTTCGAGCTGCAAATGCGCAAAGCCTATTCACGTCGACACTCAACCAGCTGTAAGTATCTATCGGATGTTGCTTGGTATCTTTGGTGTGGGCCCAACTCGCCTTTGTTCGGAAAAGAACAAATGACGACGTTTGAACGCTACTTTATTGCGAATAAGCACTTCCATAAAGAGGGTAAGAACCCATATTTTGATGCCAGAAACGATGCTAATTTTGTCGCCAAGGTGGCAGAAGAGTTGAGTGGAGATGCTGGCAGTATTATTATCAATGGCCATGTGCCGGTAAAGTTAAAAGCCGGAGAGTCGCCGCGGTACGCTAATAATCAATTGTTATGCATCGATGGGGGGTTTTCTCAAGCTTATCGATCTCGCACAGGTGCCGCTGGCATGGTGTTAATTGCCAATGATCAGAGTGCCCAATTATTCAAACTTGATGCTGAGACTGCTGGTTTTAGCTTTAATGAAATATAACTGAACAAAACCACCCTTTAAGAAAATTTTTTGGGAGAAAATTATGATAAAAAACGTCAAAAAAACCGTTCGCGCTATGCCGATTATTGCGCTGTCTGTCGTATCTTCTGTGGCTCTGTTGACCGCTTGTCAGGGGCAGACCGAAACAAAACAGAGCAGTGCTAGCCAGCCGTCTCTTGCCGGTAAACGTATTCCTGGCTCTGTCATAGATCTTTCTCAATGGAAGATCACCCTGCCCATGGATAGTAACCGAGACGGTAAAATTGATGAAGTGGGCCCGCCGCACATTGACCGCTTGCTTGAGCCACGTTTCTTTTATGCCACCGATGCTGGTGTAGTGTTTGCCGCCCCCAATAAAGCGGTGACGACATCGGGCTCTACCAATACCCGCAGTGAGCTGCGTCAAATGATCGATGCTAAAGGCTCTACAAAGGCGCCTGGTAATAATTTTGCGTTGGCAGCGCACCCTAAAGCTTCGCGCTATGGCTCTATTGGTGGCAAACTGTCAGCAACCCTGGCTGTTAATCATGTTGCTGTTGAGGCCAAAAACCCAAATAAAAAGCCTGCCTTTTCAGTCGTAGTCGGTCAAATACATGCGGGTAAAGATAGCAAAATGGCCAAAGGTTTCGGTTATGGGAATGAGCCGTTAAAGATTTACTACAAAAAGTGGCCCGATCATGAGTACGGTTCTGTTTTCTGGACTTACGAGCGCAATCTTGAACAGGATGATCCCAACCGTACCGATATTGCTTTCCCCGTGTGGGGCAATGTGTGGGATAACCCGGAGGATCCCGGTGAAGCGGGCCTGAAGCTCGATGAAACGTTCAGCTATGTCGTAGATGTCGATGGTAGCGTCATGAACCTTACTTTCACGGGTGAAGGTAAGCAGACCATAGAATATTCGGTTGATTTGTCAAATAATGTCGACCCCTATGGCAAGGTGGATGAGTTAGACAATCCTAAAGGTTACAGTGGTGACTGGTTCTACTTTAAAGCGGGTGCTTACAATCAGTGCAGCAGTAAGGATCAAGAGGGTATGTGGTACGCAGGTTGTGCCGGTACTGGGCTTTGGGAGAAAGACTCTCAGGCAGGTCATTACGCTCAGGCCACTTTCCGCTCAATTACTTTAAACTAGCGTTGTTCTGCTCGACCATCACGGCTCCAGTTAGGCTGAGAGTCGTGATGATCGCCACTTCAGCTCCTCTCTTTTGCACTAAATCTCTACCTTTGTGAGTATTTCGTATTTTGGCCTGCCGCTGAGCGCATGGCGATAAAAGCTTCTATTGATTGGCTGATTTTAATGATTATTTACTATTTGTCGAGGCTATCTTATTGATATTGTGATGGTTTTTTTTGGGGCGTGACCGGCTTTATCTTTGGTTGAACCAAATGTATGTCAAATCGGTTGACAATGCTGCAGCCAATTCGGTAATGTCAGCTTATACAGGCAGATTATCCCTACTAATAAGCATAAACTAGGGAGTTAAGCTTAATTTCTTATCAAACATAGGCTCGCTCAACAACTAAATTGCTTTTAGCAGAGGGTAAACGCAGCGCATAAATATAGGTACAGAATGCTGCCACAGTAAAAGTGGCTCCTGTGGTGGGTGAGGCTACAGGACAAGATATGCAGGCTAACCGTTCGGTGCAGTTTCTCTTTTCTATAAATTAAGTAGTGGTATCACAGTCAGTTGCGTTTTTGCTGTGGCATCAATTTATAAAATAATAGTGAATAAAAATAGGTTGTGTATGATTTTTTTACGGTATTGTTTGTTACTTTCAGTTTCTGTGCTTGCCGCTTGTGGTGGTTCTGGCGGTGGCAGTTCTTCGCCGAGCTCGTCGGTAAGCAGTTCTTCCGAGCCAGTTTCATCTTCTAGCTCCTCTGTGTCCACCACTAGTTCTAGTAGCTCTAGTACTTCGGATCAGTCTTCTTCGCAGAGCAGTAGTGTAAGTAGTAATTCATCATCGCAGTCGAGCACACCGACGCAGACCGGGGACGCCCCCGTTGCCGGCGACTTCACTTATGAAGACTCAGTGCCAGAGGTCAGCTGTACCCAAGTGGTTACCTCAATTTCAGCATTAGAAGATGCTGCTGGCGGCGCAATGGCGCCAGGTACCACTTTATGTCTGGCGGATGGTCAGTATTCAAATCTCGATATAGACATCGGCGGTGCTGGTACGCCAGAACAGCCGATTACTGTGGCCGCGCAAAACCCAGGTCAGGTAACCATCGGTGGTGAAGTGAAAGTGGAGATGGGTGGTTCTTACGTCGTACTTCAGGGCTTTATCTTTAAAGATGGTGAGTCGGCCAGTAGTAATATGATTGCGACCCGTTTGGGTAGCGGCGACTTATGTAGCCATTGTCGTATCACCGAAAACGCCATTATCGATATGGACGTAGGGCGCGATAGCAATACCAAATGGGTTTATGATTATGGTGAGTTTACTCGAATTGACCATAACTGGTTCGCAGGTAAAACAACCCGTGGCGCACTGCTGGTTGTTGATCGTTGGATTCCCGATGGCCAGGATCCGAGTACAGCACAAGTCGATTACACTAAAATCGATCACAACTATTTTGGTGATAGAGCGCCCACAGAGGGCAAAGCTTACGCCGACAGCGGTGACAACGAATATGAGGCGGTTCGTATTGGTTTGAGTACCACACACGAGGGGGACTCCTTCTCTGTGGTTGCACACAACTATTTTGAGCGTATTGACGGCGAAGCCGAAGTTATTTCTAACAAGGCGACCAATAACAGCATCGTTCACAACACTGTGCGCGACAGTTATGGCTCAATCACTACTCGCCACGGTGGCAATGCCACTATCGCTCACAACTTTATGTTTGGCGACGGTCACCCATTTGCGGGCGGCCTGCGACTGATTGATGGCGGTCACCGTGTGGTTAATAATTACATTGAGGGTGCGCGCTATAAAAATACGACTCACCACGGCGGCATTGTACTGATGGGGGCAGATTCCAGCCCAAGCGCAAGCGGTTACCAACAACTGGAAGATTCTTTAATTGGTTACAACACGGTTGTGGACAGTATTAATAGCTTGAATGTTGACGGCGGTAAAAAATCCAAGAACCCTAAAGATTTGTTCTTGGTGAATAACTTGATTGCCCAAGGCATCGGGCCGGTGTTAACACAGATGGGTGATGGTATGCCCAGTGGCTCGGAAATAGCGGGTAACATTATTTATGGCCAAAGCTTAGCGGACGATGGTTCAAGTGCCGTGTCTGGAATGAACTTTGTCGACGCTAAGCTGGAAAAAGGTAATGATGGCCTTTGGCGCCCGAGTGATAACAGCCCTAACTTAAGTGCTGTAGCCGCTGATATGGGCAGCTTCGCCAGCGTCGATATCGATATGGATGGTCAGGCGCGTGGTTCTAATACCATTGTCGGGGCCGATCACGTGGCCTCGGGTAGCGCGACTTGGTTCCCTATTACGCCCGATCAAGTGGGGCCTAAAAGCTACACACCCTCCTTCAGTGCTGGTTTTGTGAAGCGTATATCACTTGAGAACGTTGACTTCGATGACGGTGGGCAAGCTTGGTCATTCAGTGGTTCGGCGCAAGTGTCAAACGATAGCGATAAGGTATTTTCGCGCGGCGCCTCTGCCGTTGTGTCGGGCGCCGGCCAGCTTAGTCAGAGTGTCGACCTAGAAGCTAATACCCTCTACACCTTGTCCGCCTTTGTGAAAGGGCCGGGAGAATTCGGTGTCAAGCTGGCAAATGGCGATGAGTTTATGGCAACAGATGATTCAAGTGATTTTGAATTCCGTTCGGTAACCTTTAACTCGGGAAACAATACCTCAGCCGATATTATTGGCCGTATGCCTGCCACGCTGAGTAAGCAGGCTGATATTGAAAATCCCGATTTTCCAGAAGGCACGGATGATTCTGATATCACCGGTTGGGAAACCATCGAAAACGTTGGCGATGATCAAGGCTCGCAAGGTTTAGGTAATGTTGGTAGCTCGAATAACTCGGCATTCGGTGATAAAGGTTCGGTGCAATTGGGTTATAGCTACCCAGAAGATGAAAACAGTACACCTACGTTGTACCAGATAATCGATGGTGTTCTTCCCAACACCGAGTACACACTGAGCATGTATTTGCTGGTGAAGTCTACCTCAAACTCCACGGCAACCTTTGGCGCACAAAATGAAGCAGGTAGCGTGACATTAGGGGAAAAAATAGCCGATTACGATCAGTTGGAAAGCAGCGGGGCACCCGAATCGTCAGAAGATGGGTACTACCAAGCATCAATGACCTTTAATAGTGGTGACAATACCTCAGTGAGAATTTTTGCTCAATTCAATGCCGAGTCTATCGCTAATAACCCTGGCGGCACGGAGCAAATGGACAGCGATACTCGAAAAATATATGAGTTGCGTGTTGATAATTTTGAGTTGACTTATGAGGCGGCCCCATCGTCTGACGATGAAGCCAGTTTTGATGGCTTTAGATTGGTCAGTCATGTTGGTGGTGATAGTTAGAAATAATAAAACCTAAGGTAGGGCTCCCCGCTGGGCCCTTGTCTTAGGTGAAAACTAGGCATTTGTTATTCGTGACATTTTAAGTGCGTAGTACGTTTAAATGATTCGCATAAAAACTTAGCTATAAATAAGGGTGCAAGCTTATGAAAATGAAGATTTTAACCGCGTCAATTTTGGCCATAACTTTAGCGGGTTGTGGGGGTGATGGCGAGGATGTGTTTGAAGCGCCAGCCAATACTTCAAGCGCAGGCCCAGTAGAAAATGTTCCAGCAACGTTCACCGGTTTGACGGGTACTACTAACAATAGCACTGCAGGCGCTGTCGCAGGTTTAGTGTCGGTTACCGATTTAGATGAAGGCGAAGATGCAGTCGTGCCGTTAACGAATGAGAGCACTATGTACGGCACCTTTTCGATCGAAGCCAGCGGCGTGTGGAGCTACACCGTTGATGCATCCGACACCACGGTTGCAGGTCTGGCCGACGCTGATGATTCAGTAGTCGACTCGATTGAGCTTGAATCAGTAGATGGCACTACGGCAACCTTAGAAATTACTATTACCGGTGCCAGTGAAGCGGTTGAGACCTCTCAGGTTGCGCGCATTACCGATAGCATGACCAGCGATGCAGGTGAGCTGCGTTATAAGTTTGGCGAAGCTTTGGAGCAGGGTAAGCTGACCGCTTCATTTATGAAGGACGACAATGCTGAAACCGCCGATGGTTCAGCTAAAGATGCCTATATCGGGCTGTACGGCACAAGTACTAGTACCAGCCAGGCTTTAGTTGATTTGCGTATTCAGGAAGATCAATTTGTAATTCGCGATCAAGACGATATCGAGGTGTCAATTCCGTTTGAGCCCGGCGTGTGGACCGATGTTGAAATGACTTGGGATGCCTCTGCCGCCGATGCTAGCACTCCGCCTTTGGTAACCATCACCATTAATGGTGAGAGCGTTACTACCGATCCTTTCTCATCTGCTGCTAGTGTTCTGACTAATGTAGAAGCCGGTGTAGAGGTTGTCATCTTTAAGTTAGGTGATGATGGCTCGGTGCTGCCGGATGCCGCCTATCACGTGGATAATGTAAAAGTGTTCTCAGATATTGCCGGTACTGAAGTCGCTTTTGAAGATGACTTCGAAAGCTATGAGGCAGGCACCAAGCTGGATCCAGACGAGAATGCAGACTCTGTCTACCATAGCAATAGTGCCGAGGTAGAAGTGGCAGCGGTTGCAGTGAATGGTACTGGTGGTGGTGGAACAGGTGCCGAGTCAGGCCCTGGTGCTGCTGGCAACAAAGTGGCCCGCATGACTGACAGCATGACCAACGACAACCCCGAATTGCGTTACAAGCTTGATGAGGCGATGGTAGAGGGTAAGATCACCGCTTACTTTAACAAAGATGATATGGCTGAAACTGCCGATGGTGTTGCTAAAGATGCCTATATTGGATTATTTGGTAACAGTACCAGTACCAACCCAGCGTTACTTGACTTGCGTATTCAGGCTGATCAATACGTAATTCGCAATAAAGATTACGAAGTGCCTGTAGTTTACGAGCCGGCGGTATGGAACTATGTGGAAATCACTTGGGATGCTTCTGAGGCTGATGCGAGTACTCCACCGTTGTTGACAATTACCATCAATGGTGAAGATGTCACTGACGAGCCCTTCATGTCGACCTCGAGCATACTCACTGCGGTAGAAAATGGTGTTGAAGTAATCGCCTTTAGATTTGGTGATACCAGCTCAGTGCTGCCAACGGCGCAGTACCGAGTGGATGAATTCAAACTTTATTCTGATAAAGAAGGCACTGTTTTAGAGTTTGAAGATGATTTCGAAAGCTACGATATTGGTATTTCATTGGATCCGGATGTTAATGAGGGTTCTATTTACCACAGTAACTCTGAAGAAGTGGTTATTGATGTAGAGTAACCGTTCCATATTTTTTATAACTGTCTTGCCCGCCCTGTGTATGCAGTGGCGGGCTTTTTTATGTCTTTGGGTGCTACTTTTATTTTATATATTTATTCTGGGTTTGCGATTCGGGTGGTCAAATTGGTTAACCAGAGTGACTGTTGGTTTACAGGCGGTAATGGTATTTCTGACTATATAGCTGGCGAGTTAGGCAGGTTTGTAGCGTTGAAAGTGGGTAGAATTGTAACGCTAACAATTGAGAGGGAAAATAGCGTAACTAATTGAAATTAAAGAATATAATGGATTGTTGTCTGATGGTGTATCAAGCTTGTGACCAGCTGTATTCAAAATGGTTGACAATAAGGCAGCTGTTTGGGTAATGTTCCTGTGGCGAGAGAAAAAATTGTTCTGCCAAAAAACATATAAAATGGAGAATGAGAAGTGAGCAACGATAATAAATTTAATTTGTCCAAAGCCGTTGCGGCCATCAGTGGCGCAATGATGACGGCGTCAGCCCTGACCTTTGCCCAGGTTGCGGTTGCACAAGAAGACGACGCTATGCTGGAAGAGGTTGTCGTAACAGGCATTCGTGCCTCTCTGGCAAATGCCCTCGAGGAGAAACGCGAGTCAACTAAGCTAGTCGAAGTAATCATCGCAGATGACATTGGTAAGCTACCTGACCAAAACTTGGCTGAAGTAATGGAGAACATCACTGGTGTTCAAATTACTCGTACAGCGGGTGTAGGTACTGGTGTACAAATTCGTGGTACTACTTCAAACCGTGTAGAAGTTAATGGTGTGTCTACAGTAGGTTCTGGCTCAGGCCGTAATGGTATCAATTTTGAAGATGTTAATGCTGCAATGATTGCTGCAGTTGAAGTTATTAAATCTCCAGAAGCGAAAACTATTGAAGGCTCTGTAGGTGGTACTGTTAATTTGCGTACCATTCGTCCGCTTGATCTGAAAGAGACTTTGGGCTCAATCAGAATTCAAGGCGAAGACAGCAGTCTTAGCACTGAAGGTATTAAGCCTCGTATCTCAGGCGCTTATGGTGATAACTGGTCAACCGATGCAGGTGATTTTGGTTTCGTTATTAGCGGTAGCTACACTGAGCAGGAAGCTGTATCTTTCCGTCCTCGTGTCGATGTTGATGTTCTAGTTCAGCGTGATAATGTTGCGGCTAACGGAGTTGATACTACCGGTGCTCCAGCACAATGGCAGGGCGTTAATTTCTTAGTCCAAGAGCAAGAGAATGACGACTATGAAACCAAAAACATAGCCGCTACTTTTGAGTGGGCGCCTAGCGATAGCCTTAAGTTCTACACTGATGTGGTTATAACCGAGCAAGAGCGAAGTCGAGATCAGTATCGCTTGCAGGCATCAGGTATTGGCGGTCTGCTAAATTTCAATACCCCAACTGATTATGAAACCATTAGTTATGGCAATTTGGAAGGTCAGCAATTCCCTACTTACGATGTAGCAGTTGCAGGCGATATAAACCCAGTTATTCCAGCTAATGGAACGTTTGTTGATAAATCGGTCAACCCAAGTGATGGTAACTTCCGTACATCAAGCGAGACCGGCTCGCGTGTTACTGATAGTGAGATCTTCTCGATTGGTGGTGAATGGACTGGTGACAAGCTTACTGCAAGTTTTGAACTCGCTTCAACTACATCGGACACTTTTAGTCCTACAGTAAGTAACACCATGAACTTCCTGAACCCCAATACGCCATTGATTGCGCCAGTTGGTAGCCACTATTACGCGCTTAGTGATGCTCAACGTGCGTTGGTTATGGACGACTTTGGAGGTAATATCGCAGGTGTTCAAAATGAAATTGCAGCTGCATATCTAGCCGCTGAAGGGACTCAAGTAGATCCTTCAAGTATCCGGATTTATAATGATAACGCCTTGCCATACGAGTACGACCTAAGCGGTGGTTCTTTAGCCTTTGGTATTACAGAGGGGGGCATGTATAGTCCTTCGGCTGCTGAATTGACCGATGCAGCTAACTACGTGTTAGACGGTTATGAAATCACTTTCGATGAAACGACAAACTCGGAAGATGCGTTCCGCTTAGACTTCTCGTATGAACTCGAAATGTTTGGTGTGAACTCAGTTGATTTTGGTGTTCGTTATAATGAGTCCGAGCATGAGTATGGTCGTTCGCAAGCGAAATCAGGTTATTCCTATTTAGATGATAGTCCATTTGCTGCTAATTTTGACGATTTGCTAGTGGTTGGTCCGGATAACTTTGGTGATGCTGATGGCAGGTCGTTGTACATTTCAGACTTCATGTTGGTTGATCCTGATGCCTCTTTCTCTAATTCAGATTATGTAATCTCTAGGCTCGAAGAAGAGACGCAGGCGCACGATTCAAGCCCATCAAGCTTCGTGCCTACATTTGCAGAGTCTGGTTACCGTAAAGCGAAGGAAGAAACTACAGCGCTTTATGCACAAGCAAACTTTGAGTATGGCATCGTGCGCGGTAATGTTGGTTTCCGTTATCTTGAGACAGATGTAGCCTCTACAGGGTATGGTCCATCAGGTTTAGAGACCTTTACTGGTGGCTATGACTTTATTCTGCCACGGTTGAATTTAGTAGTTCAGCCTACTGAAGATGTCTTGGTTCGTATCGGTTACGGCTCGGATATCAGCCGTCCAAGCTTTTCTCAGCTAGCTGTAGGTTATACCTTAAGTGATAACGAAAACACCACAGTAGCGCTGGGTAACCCAGGTCTTGAGCCAGAAGAAGTAGATTCATTTGACATCGGTGTTGAGTGGTACTTTGCTCCATCTGCGGTAGTAAGCTTAGGCTACTTTGAAAAAGAGCGTACCAATATCTTCGGTACAACTTTGGAAGGTGCTAAGTTGACCCCAGTAAACAATGGCTTTGTGCGTGAAACTGACCCCAACTGTCCTGGTGGCGGTTTCTACAATCCAATTGTGAACCCAAATGTTCTGGGAACTCCTGGTCAGCTTGGGATGTGTGTTGATTTCTCTATTCCAGGTAATGATCCTGTAACAACCACGCAGTCAGGTTTTGAGTTTGCATTCCAGTATGACTTATCAAACTTTGAAGACACTCTGGGTTGGGCATCTGGCTTTGGTGTATTAACTAACTACACCATGCAAGAGTTCTCCGGCGGTTCTGCGGTAGATATTACCACTGGCCGTGGTGAGCAAGTACTTGGTTCAGGCCTTGAGCTGAAAGAAGGCCTGCTTGAGTTCTCTGAAAATGCTTATAACATCACTGCATACTATGAGAAGTACGGCTTATCTGCTCGCTTGCGTTACACCTGGCGTGAAGCGTTCCGTTCAGAAGATTTCGCAGGTGGTTCAAGTACTAACAGTACGCTGAGCTTCCCTGTTGTAAACGAAGATCGTGGACAGCTGAATGCAAGTGTATCGTATGACATCAATGACCAAATCACCGTTGGTGTTGAGGCTGTGAACCTGACAGAGGAAGGCGTGACCCAGCGTTGTGTTTCTGAATCTGGTCCGGTTTGTTTCTCAGGTTATCCTGATCGTCGTATCACCTTTGGTGGTAGCTACAGATTTTAATCTATAGCTTTGCTCTAAAGGATTAGGTGTCGCCTATGGCGGCATCTATAACAAAAAAACCCAGCATTAGCTGGGTTTTTTTTGTTTGGGGTTTTTACATCAACGACAGTCCTTAGTCCTTTCTTAGTGTTTTCTGCGCGTGGATGTGGGTGAATATATAACATAGACGATTCACGCCACGCCACATCCACATCACACCCGCACGATTGATATGCGTATTTTAGGTGGTTGGGGTAAAGGCCTTTTTCGTATTGGTTTCTTGCAGTTTGATTGTGGGCTTTTTAATTGGCTGCAGGAAAAGAGTTTGAGGTGTGCTATTTATTGTTCTGAAGGGCATTTGCGTGATTAGTGTGCCCATATTGCAATGGTTAATTGGGTGTGACTGTTTGCGTAAAGATTTAGTTTAACGTGTTCTGTTTTGCTTGAGGGAATCATAAATTAGAGGGTGGGCGGGTATTTGTAGGTGGGTTTGGCGGGTGCCGCTCAGCTGCGATTGCTTATTGAGAGGCGTTAGTAAAAGGTGTTTTAAAAGATACTGCCTGAAATGTTGTAGGACATTACCTGAGGCTAGGTGTTGGGTCTTTTGTGTGGGCGAGAAAATATCAAAGGTCTAAAGTGAATAGGTAAAAAAATGGCCCGCAAGGCGGGCCATTTAAAAGCCGCCCCGTAGGGCGGTAATTGTTGCGGGCTATTTACTGAAACTTAGCTTTTACGCCAAAGTAAATACGAGGTCCGTAGCTGTTAACCTCACCCAAGTTGTCATTGCTAAAGTGGTATTGAACCTTAGGCTCATCCAGCAAGTTAATGCCTTCCAGGCTTAGGCGTACGTTGTCGGTAATGTAGTAAGACAGGCGAGTTTCCCAGACTCCGGTATCGCCCACAAAGCGTAGGCGAGTGCCATTGCTGGTGTAGGGCTGGAAGTATTCGCTGCGGTATTTGTAGATCAAGCTGGCGTCAAAGTCGCCTACCGAGTAGTACAGCTGACCTGAGAAGACGTGCTCAGAGAAGCCCGGTACGTTGCCCGGTTCTACAATGCCAATTTTCTGTGAGGTCACTTCACCTGCTTCATTGCGAACAGTGATGTCACCGTACAGGCTGTCTTCAAACTCAAAATCTGAGTCGGCGTAGTTGTAGCTGGTTTTGAAACCAAAGCCGCTCAGGAAGCCTGGCAGGTAAGAGAAGTTGTGCGTTGCGGTTACTTCAAAGCCGGTCAGGTTGCTGGAGTCTTCATTGGTTTCGGTCAGATCGAAAGAGGCAGGCAGGATTTGCCCGTCAATGTTGAATTCCTCGGTGACGTGATTGGTCTCGAAACCACCTTGGAACTTCTTATGATACAGGCCAAAGGTGAGCATCGTGTCTTCATTGGGATACCACTCGATAGCGGCGTCGAAGCTCCACGAGGTCAGCGGTGCCAAGTAAGGGTTGCCGTCGCCACTCACGTTATTAAGCAGCTGGTCCAATGATGTGATATTTTCTTCATCATTGGGGGTAAAGCTACGTTGGTAGCTCATGTCGGCAGGCTCTGGGCGAGACAAGCCGCGGTAAATGGCACCGCGCAACATCAGGTCTTCACGCAGATCGACGATCACGTTTACGCTGGGCAATACTTCGGTGTAGTCGTTGCCGGCTACAACGCGTTCAAGGTCTGCGCCATCAACGGGGACTAGAGCAAGCCCAGTTTCACTGGCCGAGTCTTGAATGGTGTAGTCGGTACGGAAGCCAACAGATTCAACTTCGGTTTGCACAACGCGCACGCCAAAGTTACCACGTACAGTCTTGTTCATCAGCTCGCTGTCAAAGTCGGCCATAATGTAAGCGGCAGTAGTCGACTCGCTAACATCGGTGATGTTGGCTTTGTTGAGGGGCAGTTCGCCAAAGGCTAAATCTGTGTCATTTTCTTCTGCCAATCGCTCGGCAACACAGGCTGTATCAAACGTTGCCCAGCTGTTGGTTTCTTTAACAACATTGCCTTGTGGGTCAACGATTGTGATTAAAGCACCGTCGCGCTCGGCACCCAAAAAGTCGTCTTCCGGGAAGTCGATATAACAGCTTTCGTTAATGCTCTGAACAATACGATGATCGCTGGTGTCTAGTAAAATTTCTCTGCGGTTTTCTGGGCCCATGTCAATATATTGAAGCTCAGACTGACGAACACCACCTTTAACTCCGGTGATAACACCGTTTAAGCTTAAGTCAAAGTCTAAGCGACCAGCTTCAATAGTATTGGTGCGGTCCAGGTCATTGTCGAGACGAAGGCGGTAGTTGCTAGAGAACAAGGTGGGGTCGGTAACATCGAAATCAACGATAGTGTACTGACGAATACCCGAGTCGGTATCCCACTGAACCATGGGGCGATAGGTCGAAGTGCCAGGCTCTAACGAGGTGTCGAAATTGTCCGAACGTAACCGAAGCTTATAAAGCTGTGATTCACGAGTGGTCTCAGAGAAAGAGTAATCAGCAGAAACCGTCAGGTTATCGGTGAAGTCATAGGCGACGTTTAAACCGTAACCTGTGTACTCTTCATCTTGATAGAATAGTTCACTATTGGACTCAATTGCGGTTTCACCCTGCCAGTTGGATATGGCACCAGTATCGCTTACTACTAAGTTCTCTGGCGTGACACCGGGGGTGGTGCGCTTCATGTTGGCGAAGTTTAAGTCTTGACGTTTTTCAGCGCGAATACGCTCTGAGACTTGATAGTCAACGTTAATATCCAGCTTGTCGGTGGGCTGGAATTGTATCGCAGCAAAAATGGCTTCACGCTCGTCCGACGTGTCATTCTGGCGATAGCCGTTAGAGCTTGGGGCGAACGCATAGTTTAAGCCGTCATCGTAAGCTTTGCCTGTTTCTGGGTCTACCACGGTGTTGTAGTCGTCGTCGTCGCCAGGACCTTCACAATCATTCGCATTAGCTAGGTAATAACCGCGATCTGGCGCATTGGGGTCATTGATACAGGCAAACTGGGATGTGCCGCTGGGGCTAGACATGCGCATTTCAGATTCTGGCTGAGAGATATCGCTCTGCTCGTAACCGAGAGAAATACCCAGTGCGGCACCGTTGTCGAACTCAAACTGGTCGACGTAGCTGGCACTGCCGCGCACATCAATATCGCCCGACATGGAGTTATCAATATTTTGCTGGTTGGGTTGTATGCCGCCTTTCACTTCCACCTGAAAGCGACGCTTACCGTAATCCAGTGGCTTAACGGTCTCTAGAGCGATTAAGCCGGCAACACCGCCTTCAATCAGGCTGGCGTCTTGGGTTTTGTAAATGGCGAGCTTGTTGATCAACTCCGAGGGGAACTGAGAGAAGTTAACCGAGCGGTCACCACTGCCGTTAGAAGCGGTACGTCCATTGAACGTTGTAGCGCTTAGGTAAGGGCCAAGGCCGCGAATAGAGATTTCGGTGGCGCCGCCATTTTCACGGTGAGACGAAGCGCCTGTGATATTTTCCAAGGCTTCACCGATAGACAGTGCGGGCATATCACCGATGTCGTTGGCGGACATACCGTCGACAATAGTGGTTGAGTTGCGCTTGATATCAATGGTGGTTTGAATGGTGGCGCGAGAACCGGTAACAAATACTTCTTCTACTATTTCAGAAGTGTTGTCTTCGCTGGTTTCCTGTGCCTGGGCTGCATGAATACAGGTAAGAGCGGCTAGCGTGGTAGCCAGAGCTGTGCGCTTAAATTGGCCTCGATTTTGAGCCGTCAAAGGGTGTCTATTTTTATCTTGCATGAATTCCTCCAAGGATGCCGCTATTGATTATTGTACGATAAGCGCTCTTTGGCGCCCAATTTAGTCTTTCGTGGCAGATAATATTGTCGACCAAAGTGCCTACATAAGGCAAGTGTTTTGGTCGAAAAAGGTTCAATTAGATCAGCTAATTTCTATAATTAGTGGATGATAGTTGATTGTGCCAATTTATTAGGCATATTAAACACGAATAACCCCTTGTTTTGGGGTGTTTTAAAGAGGATAGGATTAAAGATTTAGGGCGGGTTGGCAGACTTTTTGGGGGTAATGGGTGGCGTTAAAATTGGTAGACCAATATGAAAATGGTATGGATAGTTACGAGTCAAAACGTGGCGGAGACGATAGAGGCTTACGCGTAAGTGCGCTGGGGGAATGTGATGAGTGAGCTGCGCTTCTCGCCTTTGTGGATTAGGTCGTGGTTGTGCTTACCAACGTCACTAAAATCCCATAAACTGCCGAATCTCTGAAAATGGTTATGTAAGGTGGCATATGGACATTGTTCAACTTAAATCTACCGCAATATGTGTGTTGGTTCTGAGTGCCGTAGTTGGGTGTGGAGGCTCTAGTCAGCTTCCTGATGCCGCGAGCTCTAGTTCTAGCTCCTCCTCTTCCGCAGATGATGTTCCAGTTGGTTATGTGGCGCCTGCTCCTGGGTTTATAGAGTTTGCCAATTTTCCTGTTAATGAACAGGGGCGTCTGGAGGGGTGGAGTTTTTCCCAGCATTCGAGTAATACCTCTTACAGTATTACGGTTTATGAAGGGGAGCTGAATATCACTCGTACAGGTGAAGAGCCTTGGGGGAAGGTCGGACAACTTTTTCGTGGGCAAGTGCTAGAGTCTTTACAAGGGAAAACCTTAGTGTTTTCGGCCGAAGTAAAGGCTGACTTTACCAGCGAGTGGGGGCAGGCAATGGAGCCGGCAGCTCTAGCTGTATTATTGAAAGGTAGAAACATGAATTCTCCATTGTTGGGTGGCTCGTCAGTACTGAGCAGTCTAAAAGAGCCAATACTGACCGACGACAATAGTGCGCACTGGCAGCGGTATCAGGTCGAGTTTACTGTGCCGCCGGCTGAGGATGTTTCGGTAACCTCGCTGGAGGTGAGTTTTTTGATGACTGAGGGCGGCACTATGTATGTTCGGGGCCCGGCCTTAACCGAGGTTGAGAGCTGAGTCATGGGTTTGGACCGTCCGAAATTGTTACGCGATAGCCTAAGGAGGCTGAGTGGTTAAGCAAAAAATAGCCTTTGTCTGCAATGAGTGCGGTGCCGACTACACCAAGTGGCAGGGGCAGTGCGCCGAATGCGGCAGTTGGAACAGTGTCGTTGAAATGAAGCTTGGGCCGGCCACTAAGGCGGGCGCACGTGGCGCTCAGTTTTCCGGTTATGCCGGCAATACCACTGCCAAGGTGCAGCCGTTGGCAGAAATCAGTTTGCAGGATGTTCCGCGTCTATGTTCGGGTACTGGCGAGTTTGACCGAGTGCTGGGGGGCGGTTTTGTGCCGGGCTCAGTGGTGTTAATTGGCGGCCACCCTGGTGCTGGTAAAAGTACAGTTTTATTGCAGACGCTGTGCAAGCTGGCAGAGCGGATGACCTGTCTGTATGTGACCGGTGAGGAGTCCTTACAGCAGGTGGCTATGCGGGCGAAACGTTTATCGCTGCCAACTGATAAGCTTCAAATGCTGTCGGAAACCAGCGTTGAGCTAATAGGCCAGGCGGCGGAGCAGCTGCAGCCCCGTGTTATGGTGGTGGATTCGGTTCAGGTGGTGCATCTGGCGGAGATACAATCTGCACCTGGTTCGGTATCACAGGTTAGGGAGGCCGCGGCCTTTTTAACCCGCTTCGCCAAGCAAACGGGAACGGTAGTTATTTTGGTGGGGCATGTCACCAAAGATGGCAGCCTCGCAGGGCCTAAGGTGTTGGAGCATATGATTGATTGCTCCATTTTGCTAGAGGGCTCTCACGATTCACGTTTTCGTACACTGCGGGGCAGTAAAAATCGTTTTGGGGCGGTTAATGAGCTCGGCGTTTTTGCCATGACCGAGCAAGGCATGAAAGAAGTAAGTAACCCTTCGGCCATTTTTTTGCAGCGTAGCGACGACGTATCGTCGGGCTCGGTGGTAATGGTGATGTGGGAGGGGACGCGCCCGCTGTTAGTGGAGATCCAGGCGCTGGTGGATGACAGTCATTTGGGCAATCCACGCCGGGTGGCAGTGGGGTTGGACCAAAACCGGCTCTCAATGCTGCTTGCCGTGCTACATCGCCATGGAGGGGTGCTGGTGGGCGATCAGGATGTATTTGTCAATGTAGTGGGTGGCGTGCGTGTCAATGAAACCAGTGCCGATTTGGCTTTACTACTGGCCATTGTGTCCAGCTTTCGTGATCGTCCGTTACCGCGCGACTTAATGGTGTTTGGCGAAATAGGCTTGGCGGGGGAGATCCGCCCCGTTCCCAGTGGGCAAGAGCGACTGCGCGAAGCGGCCAAACATGGCTTTAAGCGGGCGATAGTGCCCGCTGGCAATGCCCCCAAGAGCATAGAGGGCATCGAGATTGTCGCGGTGAATAAATTGGCCGATGCCTTGGCGGCGATTGAATAACCAGAAGGCTATAGCAGCGAAAGCAAGCGGTTAAAGCGCTCAACATCCGCTTCATCGGCGGGCTGACATCGAATCCCTAAAATATGCTGCTTTATATGCACCGCCTTGGCTTGCAGTGACAAGGGTAATTGTTGGCTGAGGGCATCGGGTAAATTTTCAGGTTCTAAGGTTAGGGTAAAGTCATCGCCTGGGTTGATTGCGTGATCGACCAGCAAAGCGATCTTTGCCCCAAATTGGGATATGTCGATCAAGTGTGCTTCGTAACGTTCCGTGGCGTGGGAAAGCTCGGCGTAGGCGCGTAGTGGCAACCGATCGTAATCGCGACGCTCTGAGGCTGTAAGCGTGTCTTGGGTTGAAATGTCTTGGGTCATTGTTGCAGTAACTCGGTTAATTCTCTTTCCGCCTGCTCGGCGCTGCCCAAATTTAATTCTAACAGGCGGCGCAAGTGGCGAATACTTTCTACATCGATAGATTTGCAGGCGAGCCCCACCCCGCGCTCCGATTGATGTGCCACAACAGTTTGCATGGTGATCGTGGTCTGATTGGAGAGAACCACTTTTATTTCAATAGGGTCATCTTGTTCGCAAGCATCGGGCAGTTGCGCTGCCAGTAGTGCACCCTTTATGGAGATATCGACTAACTCCGATTGCCAGTGTAGGCCGTGCTGAGACAGCTCTACTTTGACATCAAACTCTACTCTGTGAAAGCGGCGGCGCTCTTGTTCTGACATGGGCTATACCTGCTGATCTGGCATTGGGCTGAGTGCGAAAAGACGTGGTGCTTATTGGGGTAAAGTTACCTTGATCGCGATACTCGGAACGATGGTAATGGGTATAAGCGATAGTGTAGCCGAATATTGGCCGGTTTTCTGCCGGGGGCTTGGCGGCGTGGCCGCCTGATAAAGCAGCGCCACTAAAATGTGGCGTTGAGATAAAATATTAGCGGGAGCTAATGGGGCGCCCCCGCTGAATGGCTACAGTGCAATGTTAATGTTCAAACATGCCCGCGTTCAGCCACAGATGCAGAGCCACACTGGCGGCGTAGCCTAAGGCGATGACTGGAGACCACTTGAGGTGGCCAAAAAAGGTGTAGGCGCCACGCGCCTGCCCCATCAATGCCACACCTGCAGCGGAGCCAATTGATAATAAGCTACCTCCAGTGCCGGCCGTTAATGTAATGAGTAGCCAGTGACCGTGAGACATTTCAGGCTCCATGGTCAGTACCGCAAACATAACGGGGATGTTATCAATGACCGCCGAGGCAATACCTAAAATAATATTGGTATTGGTCGCGCCAAAGCCTGAATACAAAAGCTCCGACATATAGGCCAGATAGCCCATATACCCCAAGCCACCGACACACATCACTACGCCGTAAAAGAACAATAGCGTATCCCACTCTGCGCGAGCGACCCTGCCGAAGACGTCAAACGGCACCACGCTACCCAGGCGCTCCAGTGCCTGTTGGTCGCCTGAGCGTTCGGCCATAGCACGTTTGCGCGCCAAGGAGCCCGGCAGCGTGCGGCGTAGAAAATAGCCAAAAAACTGCAGGTAGCCGAGGCCGGTCATCATGCCGAGTACCGGTGGCAAGTGTAGTAATAGGTGACACAAAACGGCGGTTAGGATAGTTAATAAAAATAAGCTCATAATGCGCAAAGCACCGCGCTTAAGTTCAACTTCTTCTTCAACCGCGACAGGTTTTCGGTTTTCCACGAAAAAGCTCATGATGGCCGCAGGAATTAAAAAATTGGCCAGTGAAGGAATGAACAGGGCCAGGAACTCGTGGAAGTCGACAATACCCGCCTGCCATACCATCAAAGTGGTGATATCGCCGAAAGGGCTGAAAGCACCACCGGCGTTAGCGGCAACGACCACATTGATACAGCACAGATTGATAAAGCGAGTGTCGTCACCGGCAACCTTAACGATCACGGCGCACATCAACAGTGCCGTGGTGAGGTTGTCGGCGATAGGGGAGATAAAAAACGACAGAAATCCTGTGAGCCAGAACAGTGTTTTATAGTTAAAGCCTTTACGTACCATCCATGCGCGTAAAACATCGAACAGGCGGCGCTCTTCCAAAGCGTTGATGTAGGTCATGGCGACCAATAGGAACAGCATTAGCTCGGCAAATTCCAGCAGAGTGTGGCGGAATGCATGCTCTGCATCGTGTGGCAAGCCGGCTTGAGAGTACATCCAGCCAATACACATCCAGATGATACCGGCGGCGATCAGCACCGGTTTGGATTTGCGTAAGTGCAGCTTCTCTTCCAGCATGACCACTATGTAGGCTACGGCAAATAAAATCAGTGCAAAATAGCCAATAGGTGAGGTGGTTAAGTCGAGCGCGCCAGTTGCGGCGTAAGTTTGCGGAGAAATGACGAGTAGGCACGCGCCAAGAATCCCCAAGACGCGATGGGTCAGTGTCAACATGATAAGTGTCCAGTGCTATGTAGTGTGGGCCGGTCGAATCATTAGGTGTTGCAAAGGGCTTGGGCTGCCCAGGTGCCGACTAATATCTAGGAAGGCGGATTTTATCATATTTTGGGGTTGGGTAAATAAGTGCAAAGCGATTGATTTTAGGGGGGAATGGTAGCGCTACCAGTCACGCCCCTGTTGAGATCTGTCAGGCATTGCCGAAAATTGTCAGAAAAATTGGCTCGCAGTGTCGGTAAGTTCACAGTTTGACCAAAACCCCGGTGCTAAGGTGCTTGCAACACGATTCATTGAGCACTGGAGTTTGCCATGATGTTTAATCGCAAAACACCTCAAGCGGCTACCGAAGCCATTCAACACGCGGGACTGGGCGCAATGAAAAGCGCAACAAATGGCGCGACGAGAGTCACCACCGGTAACCCTTTTATCAAAGATGAGGTTCAAGACAAGCGCATTACCGATGTGCCCACCTCATTGGTAAGTGCGCACGCGAGCTGGAAACCTGCCGGCTCGTGGCAGGGACGGTTTGATTTAGCCGCTTGGATGCGTCTACCTCAAGGGTGCCCAGTGCCTTTACATTTGGCGCTTCGTTATACGGATCAGCGCGGTGAACATACCGTTATGGTCGATATCTGCAAGCCGGGTTCTTACAAAAGTGTATTGCTCAATGGCAGCATTGAGGTTGTGGTGTCCGGTCGTGTGAAAGATATGGGATTGTATTTGGTCAACTTGCCGACAGACATCCCTCTCGGTCTCGAAGAGTGGCACTTTCAACCCCAAATTAAGCGCTAGTGGGCGACTAAACTTCTCTCATCCGTGGGGCTGCTATACTTCCGAAAAGGAAACCGAAAGGTGCAATTCTCGGATGAATATTGGGTCTGTATTTAGAGCGAATGCTGCCATCGTGGCATTAATGGCATTTGCGCTTCAAGCGAATAGTGAACAAAGCGCAGATCAGCAGGTGCTGATGGGCACCAACGAGGCTTCAGCTTATTCAGCGGAGTCAGTGTCGAAAGGCCAGCAAGGCGCACTCGTCTATGTCGATTGCATTTTTAACCGACTCCCCTATCGGTTAAAAATGCAATTTCAACCTTGGCGACGGGTTCAGCAAGAAGTGCGCAAGGGTGCAGTGGCGGGCTTTTTTACTGCCATGCCCAGTCCGGTTTTTGATCAGTTTGCTCGTCTATCGAATCCCTTGGTTTTGGAGAAATGGTATTGGTTCTCACGCACTGGTACCTCGTCAGTGGCCGACCTGAAAAACATTCGCACCGGGGCCATTCTAGGAAGTCACCAGCAGCAGTGGTTGGAGTTTAACGGGGTAACCGACTATTTGGCCGCGCAAGATTTGCCGCAATTGATCAAGTTATTAATGGCGGGCCGAATAAATGTCATTTTGGCAGACTTCAACCACTTTCAACAGGCGGCGGCTTCGCTAGAGTTGTCGCCGGATGTCTATCAATCCCAATTCTTCCGCTATGTGCCGCTCGGCGTCTATTTTGGGCATCACTTCTTAGAGCAAAATCCACGTTTTTTTAAGCAGTTTAACCAGCAAATCCCACGTTGTGTGCCAAAAGGTTTTGCCTTATCTAAACAAGAAAAGTCACTGATTTACGACCGCCTCAGTATGGTCGTTAACCATTGGCTGGGGCATCAGCTGTTACAGGAAAGGCTGCTATGGCATAAAAAACAGGAACCTCTTAGTAAAGCAGAGATTCATAGCCGCGATCATACATGGCGTAAAGCCTTTGCCGAGGGTGATTTTGAGCCGATGCTGGCAATGCAAGACAGTAAGCTCGCAGGGTTTGTCTCACTTTGGCAAAACCAAGAGGCGTATATTACCGAGCTTATTATCACTAATCGCCAGGGCGTGAACGTAGCGGTGGCACCTTACACATCAGATTACTGGCAAGGTGACGAAACCAAACATATTAAAGGCATGGCGCTGAATGTAGGGCAGTGGTGGTTTGACGATGTGGTCTACGACCAATCTACCCGCCGATTTCAAAGTCAACTTAGCTTGCCAATCGACATTGACGATGAACGGCTTGGCGTTATAACAATCGGTATCGATATCGAAAAAGCCCTAGAGGGCCTTGAATTCTAAGCGCTGTGAATATGGTTCGGCTATAGATCGATAATAAGACGGGTAGCTTTTGCCAATGTTTTACTTACATATAACCGATTGATTATTGTAAAACTTGCACAGGCTTTATTGGTATTGTCGCTAAGCTGCCGTGTGGCATGGCTTACAATACAGTGGTAAATCGGTCTTAATTTTGCACTTTGTTGTGGTGGCAACGAGGGATCCCAACCACCGACAATAGAGTAAGTTATGGCAGACGCGACGCAAAAACCCATTGTTATCATCACCGGCTGTGCTGGCAATCTAGGCAGCAGTTTGGTCACCAAGTTACAGCAGCAATATACGGTTGTTGGCCTCGATCGGAACGAAGCTCCCCTAGCTGATGCCAGCTACCCACTTGATTTAACCTCTGCTGACTCGGTTAAGCTCGCACTCGAGCGCTTCGCACACGATCACGGTCGCACCGTTGCAGCGGTTATCCACTTGGCGGCTTATTTTGATTTCACTGGTGAGAAGTCTCCGCTGTACGATGCAGTAAACGTGCAGGGAACTAAAAACTTACTACAGGCGCTCGAAGGTTTTGAAGTCGAGCGCTTTGTTTACTCGGGTACAATGCTCGTTCATAAACCTGGTGTGCCGGGGCAAAAAATCACCGAGCAAACGCCTATTGACCCCAGTTGGGCCTACCCAGAATCCAAAGCTGAAACCGAATCGGTCATTACCGAATATGCCAGTATGCCCTATAGTTTGCTGCATTTAGCGGGGCTGTATGACGAGCAAATGGCGGTGCCGACGCTGTCGCACCAGATCGCGCGCATTTATGAAGACAGCTTAAAAAGCCATGTGTACGCGGGCAACGTTGGGGCGGGGCAGGCGTTTATTCATCGCGATGACCTAATGGCGCTGTTTTCTCGCGTGGTGGAAAAGCGCAACGATCTACCTCGCGAGCACGTCTTACTCGCCGGTGAAGAGCAAGCCATTAGCTATGAAGCATTGCAGAATCGGATCGGTGCGCTTTTGCATGGTGAGGAAAGTTGGGAGACCCGCACAGTGCCCGAGGGTTTGGCAAAAGCAGGGGCATGGCTAGAGGCGCGTGCAGAGCCGGCGGTGCCTGACGATTTTGATAAAGGCGAGAAGCCTTTTATTCGCGCCTTTATGATCGATATGGCCTCCGATCACTACGAGCTGGACTGCTCTAACGCGAAACAAGAGCTCGACTGGACGGCTCAAAAAAACGTGTACGACGAGTTAAAAGCGCTGATTAACAGTTTACATGATGACCCGCTCAAGTGGTACAAAACTAACGGCATTACGCCACCAGACTGGATGACATCAGCGGCGCAAAAAAAGCAAAACCCCGATAACCTATTAAATAAGTATCACGACTATATTGCGTGCGCCCACTATCGCAACTTGTGGGCACCGTTTTTAACCATTGCTCTCGGGCTTTGGCTGATCGCCTCGCCCGAAGCAATGGGTTACGGCGACGCACCGCTGGCCATTAGCGATCGAATCTGCGGCGTTTTGTTAGCCTTGTTTGGTACCATGGCGATTAGCTGGCGCTTGCGAGCCGTACGCTGGGCTAGTGTACTGGTCGGGCTATGGTTAATGTTCGCACCACTTGTGTTTTGGACACCCAGCGCCGGGGCGTATTTAAACGGCACCGTCATGGGGATGTTGGCAATCGGTTTTGCGGCTCTTGTCCCCCCAATTGTCGGAGTGTCACCTGCCGCCGAAATGAGCGGCCCGACGACTCCACCCGGTTGGCGTGTTAACCCCTCTAGCTGGTTTCAGCGCGCGCCTATTATTGTATTGGCCTTAGTCGGGTTTCTTATTTCACGCTATTTAACCGCGTATCAGCTGGGACATATAGATGGCGTATGGGAGCCATTTTTTAGCGGGCCTAACTCGGCCGACAAAAATGGTACCGAAGAAATCATTACCTCTAGTGTCTCCGAGGCGTGGCCAGTACCTGATGCGGGGCTCGGTGCGCTTACCTACATGTTAGAAATTCTTACTGGTTTGCTCGGCTCTACCAGGCGCTGGCGTACTATGCCGTGGCTGGTGGTGTTATTTGGTTTTATGATTGTGCCGCTCGGTATCGTCTCCATTACTTTTATTATTATTCAGCCGATAGTCATTGGCACTTGGTGTACCTTGTGTCTAATTGGTGCGTTGGCCATGCTAGTGCAAATCCCTTACTCCTTGGATGAGCTTATCGCCACGGGGCAATTTTTAAAACGCTGCAAAAAAGCCGGCAAGCCGGTACTAAAAATATTCTTTGTGGGTGATACCGACGAAGGAAAAACCACCCAAGAGCCGGATGATTTTACCCGATCACCGCTCACAATAATCAAAGACATGGTGGGCGGCGGTGTTACCGTACCCTTAAGTTTATTCGCCGCAATACTTGTTGGCCTGTGGTTAATGTTTACTCGTTTAACCTTAGGCCACGATGGTGAGCTTGCCAATTGGGAGCATTTGATCGGGGCATTAGTCTTAACTGTGAGTGTTTGCGCTTTCGCTGAGGTTGCCCGACCTTTGCGTTATGGGTTAATTGTGTTAGCCCTTATGCTATTGCCCGCGCCATTCTTTGCCGGTGCAAGCCTAGTCGCGTATATAAGTTCTGGGGTTTGTGCTCTAACACTTATTGCCTTGGCCTTAGTACCACTGTCAGTAAAGGGTGAGTACGGCGATTGGAGTAATTTGTTACAGAGAGAAAAGTTTTTCGGTGGTTAATGGCTATGGCGTGTCCTACAGCGAACGCAGGGCACCTAGTAATAATAGTTGGTACAGCTTTTCAGTCGGCTTACTGGGTGCGGCAAGCTCCATTCGGGTGAGTTCATCGAGGTGATTTTTCGAATGAGTGGTTAAGCCAAGGCGCAACAAATTAACGGTAGCTTTATTGGTGCCAACTGTCTCAGATAGTAAGTTTAATGCACGGCTTAATCGTTGCTCGGTATCTGTAAAATCGCTCCCTAAAGGAAAGTGCTTAAGTGTGTTCTCTTTAAATGCTCCCGCTAACAGCCCATTTAAATGCTCGGGCGTATTGCGGCAAAAGGCGGCCGGCACTTGATAGCTCTGGGGCAGCTTACCCCACGCTTTGGCCTCGCTTACCAGTTGCTCCTGAAAACGCGAATCGGCAATCTCAATCATAGCGGCAATAACTTCGGCATCGCTCTTACCGCGTAAATCAGCCACGCCATATTCGGTAGCCACGATATCGCGCAGGTGGCGCGGAATCGTTGTGTGACCGTACTGGCTTACAATATTGGATGAAACTTTGCCAGCGCGCTTACGTGTCGCTCGCACCGTAATAATAGAGCGTGCGTTTTGTAAGGTATGAGCTTGCGCCACAAAGTCGTACTGGCCACCCACACCACTGATTACTTGGCCATTTTCTAAGCCATCGGATGTGACTGCGCCGTCGGTGGTGGCTTTCATAGCACAGTTTATAAATCGAGCGTGTTGGCGCGCTTGACGTTTGTCCTGTTCGCTGCCGTGGGCGTGATCATGCACATCGTTAATATAGTTGACCGGCATCATCGCGATCTGATCGCGCTTGTTTTGGGGGAGCGCCTGAAGCTGACGATAAAACAGCGGGCTACCCATAAAAAAACCTGCGTGCAAGCAGTAGCCGTTGACGGTGCGTTTAAGAATCCCCGCCTCCAATAATTCGATAAATCCTTCCACCAGCATTTCACTTAAGCCGTATAGGCCTTGTTTAAAGGGTTCGCTCTCGCCGTTTGGCCAGCTGGCCGAACACTGCAGCTGATCGGTTAACTGTTTAAAGGCTTGGGGCGAGTTGTGTCGCAGCACGAGTGCTGCGGCAATAGCATCGCCGATGGAGCCAATGCCAATCTGCAGGGTGCCGCCGTCCGCTATCAAACGCGTGCAGTGCAGAGCAATAGCGTGATCGGCGTTGCTTACCGGTTGGTGTGGCGGCATAAAGAGTGCAAAATCATAGGCTGGGTCGTCCAACACCAAATCGAGCTCGGAGCTGTCGCGTACGGCTGCGCCGCCTAAAAATGGCAGCTGGCGGTTTACTTGCGCGGCCATAACAAAGTCGATTTTGCCGCGGCTGCGTTTATCGAGTAAATCCACACTAATGTCTGGGTTAGAGCTTAAGCTGTAATGCTCGCCCAGTGCGCCGTGCGAGTGCTCGGGCGCGACTTGCTGGGTAATCACGTTAACCCCTGCGCTTATTAAGTAATCCAACGCGTGGGTATAGTTAACCGAGGTGTAATTTTGTTGCACTGAATTGCAGCCTATCCAAGCGGCAGGTTGCAAGAAGAATTCGGTTACAGAGATATTGCTGGGCAGAGAATTATCTTTTAGCGCTTGAGCGTATTCAAGTCGCGGGTAGCCGGCAAAAAATCGTTCTTGGAGTGGCTCTAAAAAGCGGCGGCCTAACTCGTTGGGTGCGGTAGGCGGCTCTAGTGTTAGGGCAGTATAAATATTGAGGGTTAGGCTGGTATCTATACAGGCCCGCTGGTAAAGCGCGTTGACTAGGTGGTTGGCTTTACCCAAACCGAGCGGTAGGCCAAGCACAATGTGCTTACCTACCCGCTCGATTATTTCATCAACGACTGTATCGGGGCTGCTGCAAGGCTTCATTGCACCTCGGTAGACCAGCCGGCGTCGGGTGTATAACGTTCACCGTGTTGTTCGGCCAGTGTTTCCAGCTCAGCTTTAATGGCCATGTAACCCCGACTTTGGCTGTAGTGCATGGGGCCACCTCGGAAGGGCGCAAAGCCGGTGCCAAAAATCATGGCGCCGTCGAGCAAGTCGGCGTCGTCAATCACGCCTTCACGCAAGCAAGCCATGCAGGTGTTGAGCATGGGCAGTAACAAGCGGTCGGTAAGGTTGTCCGGCCCGCTGGCGACATTGGCCGATTTTTTGGCTTTACCTTTTTCCCACACGTACAAACCTTTCCCCGACTTTTTACCGACATCGCCTTTTTCAACTTTATCGGTTAACCACTGCGGTACTGCAGGCATGGGTTGTTCTAGCCCGGCATTAAGCATCTCGGCGACGCCCATGCAAATATCCAGGCCGACGATATCCGCCAGTTCGACTGGCCCCATTGGCATGCCAAATTTCTCGGCGGCGCGGTCGATGGTTTCGGGGGCAACGCCTTCGTCCATCAAAACCATGGCCTCCAGCAAATAAGGGGTTAACGCACGGTTAACCAGAAAACCCGGCGTGCCGGTCACTGGGGTGGGTAATCGTTTGATCTGCCCGGCAAATGCCAGTGCTGTGTGATAGGTGATGTCGCTAAGCTTACTGTGGCGCACAATCTCCAATAGTTGCATTTGCGATACTGGATTAAAAAAGTGTAGGCCCACTAAACGACTCGGGTCTTGCAGCTCTTGTTGTAAATCATCCAGTGGAATACTGGAGGTGTTGGTAGCCAAAATAGCACCGTCTTTTAACAGTGGCTCAACCTGGCTATACACCTGCCGCTTAATCTCAATTTTCTCGGGTACCGCTTCAATCACAATGTCCGCGTGACGAGCGCCACTGTGAGTTAAGTCGGGAATCAATCGGTCGAGTACCGCGCGTTTTTCGGCGGGGCTTAAGTGTTTTTTATCGCACAGTTTGGCAGTTCGAGCCACGGCTTTACCGATGATCTCGGCCTTCATGTCAAACAGTGTGACGGTTAACCCTTGCAGTGCGCACCAGCCAGCGATGTCACCACCCATGGCGCCGGCACCGATAACATGTACGTGTTGAGCGGGTGTGATGGAAGTTCCGGTTTTCGCCTGTTTTTTTAAGTTCTCTTGTAGAAAAAACACGCGTACCAAGTTGCGCGATGTATCGCTGACCAGTAACTGGCAGAAAGAGTCAATTTCCGCATGTAGCATGGCTTGGGTATCACTGCCGTGGGTAAGCCATAAATCAATGAGCTGATTGGGCGCAGGGTAGTGCTGCGGTGGCGCTTTCTTTTGCGCTTGTTGGCGCATTTTCTTAGCTAGCAGTTTGCGTGCCGGGGCGCTGTTTAAAAGTTTGAATGTAAGTCCGTGTTTTTTGTGCGACAGTTTCCCCTCAATGGCGGCTGCCAGGGCATTTTCCAGATGTCGTTCAGGAACCAATGCATCAATTAACCCTTGTCGCTTGGCTTGTTTGTCGCGCAAGTTTTTACCGGTAAGCATAAGTGTCATGGCATCGACGGGGTTTAGCAATGCTAAACTGCGTGCGGTACCACCAAGGCCAGGGTGCAGTCCCAACAGTATTTCGGGAAATCCGTAGCGCGATCCGGTGACCCCAATACGGTAATCGCAGCATAATGCCAGTTCAAGTCCGCCGCCAAAGCAATGCCCGTGTACAATTGCAACGGTGGTAAAAGGGAGGTCTGCTAATCGATTGGCAATGCCGTGCGCCGCTTCTAATTTTTCGTGTGCGGCCTCAACCGAGTCGAGTTGACCAAACTCTTTGATATCCGCGCCCACGCAAAAATTGCTCTGCTTGGCGGATCGAATGACTAATGCAGCGGGTTTATCCACTTGCAGCGTCATCACTATTTCATCCAGTTCTTCCAGTACGGCTTGTGATAGGACATTGACATCTGAGTCTTCACAGTCAAACAACAGCCAAGCGATTTTGTGCTCATCCAGTTTGAGTTGCCAGTGTTTCCAAGCTGAGGTCAGTTGTTCATTGTGCTCACGAAAGGGACCGAGTAATTTTTCGCGCCCGGCCAAGCTGTTAAGTATGATACCGTTCATAAATCCTCCAGGCCCTTAAACCAGTTCAATTAGCATGGCGCCAGCTTGGCCGCCACCGATGCATTGCGTGGCGATGCCGCGTTTGAGATTGTTGCGCTTTAGAGCATTCATTAAATGCAGCACAATACGGTTACCGCTGGTGCCTACGGGGTGCCCCATACTGATAGCGCCGCCGTCGATATTTAGTTTGTCGGTGTCGAATTGCCCCAGCACCTGATCACTGTTGAATACCGCCTGGCAAAAGTCAGGGTCATTCCACGCTTTTAAACAGCCCAGAACTTGAGCGGCAAATGCCTCGTTTAATTCCAGCAAATCAATATCATCTAGCGTCATTTTATTACGTAGAGCCAATCGCCCTGCGCTGACGGCCGGCCCCAGGCCCATAATCTCGGGTTCCAGCCCGGACCACTCGCTGTCTTTGATTTGCGCGATAGGCGTTAGCTGGTGTTTTTCCAGTGCCTCTTCAGAGGCCAGCATTAGCCAACTGGCGCCATCGGTAATTTGTGAACTGTTGCCCGCGGTGACTTTGCCGTAAGGGCGTTCAAATACTGGGCGCAGCTTGGCGAGCTTCTCGACTGCACTGTCGGGTCGCACACCATCATCCTCACTAAAGACACTCCCATCGGGGGCAAACAGTGGCACGACTTCATTGTTTAGCCAGCCTTCCTCTTGCGCCCGGTGTAAACGCAAATGGCTGGCGACAGCGTATTCATCGGCCTCTTGCCGACTGATATTGAAAAGATTGGCCACGACTTCTGCGGTTTGCCCCATATTAAGCTCTACCACTGGGTCGGTCAGCCCCAATTTGAGGCTGAGCACGGGCTTAAGATAATTGAGCTTAAAGCTGGATAGCTGTTTTAATTTGGCCGGCAAGCTGCGCGCTAGGCCCAGCTCGGCAAGCCATTGGGTGGCGTGTGGCGTCAACATAAGCGGGGCGTGGCTGAGCGCTTCGGTACCGCCGGCGAGCACCAAGTCCTGTCGCCCTTCGCGGATATAGCGATAAGCGGTATCAATGGATTGCATACCCGAGCCGCAATTAATTTGCATGGTAAATGCGGGTGTGGTTTCACTTAGTCCCAGCCTAAGTGCTGCGATACGTGCCGGATTCATCTCGCTGGCGATGACATTGACACAGCCTAAGATGACCTGATCAAAAGCATTGCTCGGTAGTGCGTGACGCTGCAATAGAGCTCGGCCGGATTGCACCGCGAGATCGACCGGGCTAAAGGGGCCCGGTTTACCGCGTGCTTTGATAAAAGGCGTGCGCGCCCCGTCTACCAGATAGACGGGGCGCGCACGTTCTGCAGCCTTAGTTGTTGGGCTCATGGTCATTCCTATAGTCCTATCGGCAGTTGGTCGAACAGCAGGCTCGGCCTCAATGAACCGAGCAGCCATGATGATCAAGTATGGCGCAAAATCAATGAGTTTGCTAAAGCATAGAGTGTTCCAGCTCGCTTGCCCACCTATTGGCAATGGGGGCGGTATAGCGGCTTGCCAGTTTTGCAATTTTTTCGCCGGGCAGACGCAAAGCTTACAAAAATTGAGAGTTTACAGCCAATAACCTGCCTATTAAGCGCGTTTGGTGGCTTGGCCCTGACTTTGCAGAATTCTGACTGCCAAACATGATTATTCCATCCCGAAGGAGGATATATGCAAGTGCAAGATTTGATGACCAAAAAACCGGAATATCTCGATTCGGAGGCAACCATTCGCGAAGCCGCCGAGCGCATGAAGGACACTGGGCGCGGTTTTACCCCGGTAGCCGACAGTGAAAAGCTGGTTGGTATTATTACCGATCGTGATATCGCTATTCGCGCCACCGCGCAAGGCATGAGCCCAAATGATAAAGTCGGCTCGATTGCTACGGCCCAGGTTTTGTATTGTTATGCCGAAGATGATGTGCGCGATGTATTACAAAATATGCACGATCAAAAAATTCAGAGGTTGGTGGTGCTTAACAACGAAAAAAATAAGGACTTTGTGGGGGTGGTAACTCTTGGCGATATTGCCACGGCTTGTAATGATGACGATATTGGCCGCCGGGTGGTCACCGCTTGTCGTCACTATCATTAGGCGGGCTTAGTGGCGCTCAGCCTTACTGCGCTTTGGTAATCCAACTGTCTAAGCGATTGGCAAAGCGCTGTTTATCCGTTTGCGATAGAGCGGCCTCTCCACCGGTGTCGACGCCGCTGGAGCGCAAAGTTTCCATAAAGTCTCTCATGTTTAGACGCGCTCGAATATTCTCTCGCGTATAGAGCTCACCGCGTGGGTTTAGCGCCACGGCACCTTTGTCTATAACCTCGGCAGCCAGTGGAATATCGCCGGTAATAACGAGATCGTTGGTGGCAACACGCTGGCTAATAAAATGGTCTGCCACATCAAACCCTTGTTCTACCTGAATGAATTTTAAGAAAGGAGAGTTGGGGATGCTCAGTGTATGATTAGCCACGAGCGTAACTGAGATGTGGGCGCGCGTCGCGGCGCGAAACAGCATCTGTTTCATCGCTACCGGGCAGGCGTCGGCATCAACCCAAATATTGGGTGCATGTTGTGGGTTCGTCACGGATCGACCTTGCCTCGCATTTGCTTAACCCGTCCGCGCTGGGTTTTCTGGTCCATACGCTTGCGTTGCGAATTCTTGCTGGGTTTTGTTGGGCGCCGGATTTTTTGCCGCACACCCGCCTGCACGATGAGAGTTTTTAAGCGTTCAAGCGCATCTTCGCGGTTTTTTTCTTGGGTGCGAAATTGCTGCGCCTTAATGACCACGACACCGTCTTTAGTGATGCGCTGATCGTTCATCTTCAGCAGTTTATCTTTGTAAAAAGCAGGCAGAGTTGAATGCTGTATATCAAAGCGCAGGTGAGCCGCGCTCGCGACTTTATTAACATTCTGGCCACCGGCTCCTTGCGAGCGCACATAGGATAAGTCAATTTCCCAGTCGGCTAGAATTATCGAGTTTGAAATGCGTAACATTTAATAATTGTCATTACTGAGCAGTGCGTGTGCTTGCCAGTCTACAATAAAACGTGCTTAAACCACAGCAACCCCTTTTGGGGTTGCTGCTTTTGAGGCGGGGCTGTGTGTTGTGTTGGCGAGTTATTCGGTCGGGGGTGCCTGAGCGTGGGCCGGTTTATGTTTTAAAGCTTCCTCGGTTTTGGCAATTAATCGGTGTCCGGTAGCACGCAACTTTTCAAACACCAGTAGACAGCCGCCCAGTGCAATCAAAGAGATAATAACCCCGAGCCAGCCAAGCGCGCCAAACTCGGCAAAACAGGTCCAGATAAACTGACCGACGCACAGCGCGGCGACCACCAACAAGATGGGTTTGCGCCCCACACGCTCGACGATAAAAACCCCCAGCGGTGCGCCCAGTGCCACCACTGGGGCCGCCGCCAGCCAGTTTTCATACACCCCGGGTTGCCAGCTGTGGGTGATACTCTTAATGATTACGCCATACACCGATCCTGCCGCCATAATGACCACCGAGGTCGGAATCGCGATTTTGAGGTCAGCGCGGCACAGCAGTACCAGTGCCGCGTAGAGCACCATATCGATACCGACCCCGGTTACTGAGACGGCCAAGAGGCTGGAACAAAACCCCAGTGTCAGGCCCACTTTTAAATCCCAACGCTCGTCAAACTCCGTCATCCCGATATTGGATGAGATCTCATTAATACGGTACAGGTGAAGGATGCCAAAGCTACCCCAAAGCACGGCGAATATAATCTTAATCCACAGGTCAGGCACTAGTGGCGCGAAAAATAAAATACCGGGAGGCAGACCGAGTAAACCACCGATTAAGGCGCCCTTGAGCATAGCCCAGGCCAGTGGTTGTCGGCGAGCCAAAATAAAAATAGACGCACTCACCATACCGATGGACTGCACCGCAAAGCTAAAGTCTCGCCCTAAGGTGGCGGGCATTTCAAATAATAAGACCAGAACGGGAAAGCCCACTGTTCCGCCCCCCATGGGGGTGGAGCCTGCTGCATAGCTGCCCACCGCCATAGCCAGTGCCATCGGCCAGTGGCTAATGGCCTGTTGTATTGCCCCCTCTGTTTGCAACAGTAGCACCCATATTAGATAAAAAAGCGCCAGCCATAAGAACCAAACCCATAAGTGTTGTTTTTTTGCAGGGGTAATAGACATAAACCAATCATTCTTTGTTTTGTTATAGAAGTGGCACATTTTTAAGGGTTTACGTCGGAGGTACAAGCATTTGCTCATTGTTTATGGCTATCGTATATTGTTTCAACTTACAAGAAGAGTGGACTATGACGCTAACAGAATTGAAATATGTGGCGGCGCTGGCCGACGAGCTGCACTTTGGCCGCGCCGCCGCCGCGTGTTATGTCAGCCAGCCGACCTTGAGTATTGCCGTTAAAAAATTGGAGCAATCCCTCGGCGTGTCTCTATTTGAGCGCACACGGCGTGGCGTGGGGTTGACGCCGCTCGGCCAGCAGGTTGCCGCGCGCGCGCGCGAGTTGTTGGCGCAGGCAGTGGGTATTAATGATTTAGTTCAAAGCGCGCGCGAGGCCCCCCACGGGCCGCTGGCAATCGGTGCACTGCCTAGTGTTGGCCCCTATGTGTTACCGCAGTGCATTCCTCTATTGCAAAAAACGGCGCCAGCTATGCCGCTGTCAGTGTATGAAGGGCCGTCTTCGGAGTTGGCGCGACGCCTACGCAGCGGCGAGCTGGACGCCGTAATCACAGTGGCGCCTTTTACCATGGCCGATATTGTCTGCCAGCCGCTGTTTGACGAGCCCTTATTGGCCCTGTTACCAGCTCATCATCCGCTGGCTAAAAAGGCCTGTATTGATACGCCAGATCTAGATCCCACACAAATGCTACTGATGGCCGAGGGCGATGAGTTGCGCGAATCGCTACTGGCTATTTTCCCACACCTGCAAACCTCTGCGGCCGGAGAGCATGTGCGAGCTCGGGTGCAAGGGAGTACACTGGAGAGCTTGCGCCATATGGTGGCTTCGGGCCTGGGTATCAGCGTGTTGCCGCAAATGGCTGCGCAAAATAGCTTTTATTCACCCTCGTTGGTTGCCAGTCGACCATTGGCCGACCCCACGGCGATGCGTAGCTTGGTGTTGGCGTGGCGGGTGAGCTTTCCCAGACACGGGGCGATTGAGCTGTTAAAGCAAGCCTTAACCGCTTGTAATGGATCAGGTTGGGCGGGGGGGCCAGCAACTCGCTCGATGGGTTTGTTGGTGGATAATAACGATTGGTAAATAAGTTTATGCAAAATAAACCCATTCAGAAAATAGTAATTGTCGGTGGTGGCACCGCGGGCTGGATGGCAGCAGCAATGTTGTCCGCTCAGTTTGATTCTACCCAATGCAGTATTGAGCTGGTTGAATCGCAAGCGCTGGGAACCATTGGCATTGGCGAGTCCACGCTACCGCCTTTTGTGGGAATGTTGCGTCGCTTGGGGATCGATGAGGCCGAGTTTGTACGCGAAACTCAGGCAACCTATAAGCTGGGTATTAAGTTCTCTCACTGGCAGCAGCGCCACACACAATATTTTCATCCATTTGGCCGGTTGGGGCGGCCGGTGGGCAGTTACGATTTTTATCAGTGCCTATTGCGTGCGCGCGCTGCTGGTGAACCCCTGGGACTGCAAGATTTCTCACCTTGCAGTGTGATGGCAGAGCAGGGGCGTTTTTTCTTTCCCGAACAGGCACGGCACACGCCAATTGGTGGGGCTAACTATGCCTTACACGTTGATGCGGTCCGTGTGGCTCGCTATTTGCGCCGCTATGCCGAGGCGCGCGGAGTTAAACGTACACAGGGTTTGGTAGAACAAGTGCATCGTCACGACTCGGGTTTTATCAGTCGTGTTCAACTGCAATCCGGTCAGAGCATTGCGGGTGATTTCTTTCTCGATTGCAGCGGCTTTAATGCCTTAATAATTGGTAAGACCTTGGGCAGCGAATTTATTGACTGGCGTCGTTACCTGCCTTGCGATCGTGCGATTGCGGTCAAAACGGCGGCCACGGAAACCATCGCACCTTATACTTTGGCTGCTGCAGAAAAAGTTGGTTGGCGCTGGAAAATTCCGCTGCGCGATAGCACCGGCAATGGTTTGGTGTATGCCAGTGAGTTTAGCTCAGAGCGTGAAGCTCGGGGGCAATTACTAAAGTCGCTGGCCTCTGAGCCTGTGAATGACTTTAAAACCATTCCCTTTGTCAGTGGTCATCGGCGTGAAATGTGGAAGCACAATTGTCTTGCGCTTGGGTTGGCGTCGGGCTTTTTAGAGCCACTCGAGGCAACATCAATTCATTTAATTACCCGCGGTGTAGAGTTATTTCTGCGCTATTTCCCTAATGCCGATTGCCATCGCGCGTTGGTGCGTGAGTACAACCGAAAAATCAGTGCCGATTATGAAGAGGTGCGCGACTTCCTTATGTTGCACTACTGTGCAACAGATCGGCAAGACACGCCATTTTGGCGTTACTGCCGACAATTACCGATGCCTGATTCATTGGCCGAGCGATTAGAATTGTTTCGTGCATCGGGTAATGTGGGGCAAACCCGCGATGAATTATTTCGGCCTAGTAGTTGGCAGTCGGTCTTTGAAGGTATGGGAGTTCGCCCCCAAAATCACAGCGCGCGGGTGAATCAGCTTAATTTACAAGAGTTAAAGCAAGCGCTATCGCTGGACAAGCATGCAATTCGCGCGATGGTGGCTACCTTGCCCAAGCATGAGCAAAGCCTAGGTTAATCAACAGCGGAGCTGAGCCGGGGATGGTGACGTAATGAGTCGGCTAAGAAGAGGGGGTATTATTTTTTAGAGTAGGCCACTGTGCGCGCATCGCACGCGCACAGTGGCTGTTAGCGTATTAAGTATTTTTTAAAGGCTTGTACTTAACGCGCTTGGGCTGCGCGTCTTGCCCTTTACGCTTGACGAAGTCTTCGTGGTAATCGGTGTAGTTACCTTCAAAGAACACCACCTCGGACTCGCCTTCATAGGCAATAATATGCGTGGCGATACGGTCGAGGAACCAGCGATCGTGCGAGATCACCATGACACAGCCGGGGAAGGCGAGAATAGCATCTTCCAGTGCGCGCAGGGTTTCCACGTCCAGGTCGTTGGAGGGTTCATCCAGCAGCAGTACGTTAGCGCCTTGTTTGAGGGTGTTGGCCAGATGCAAGCGGCCGCGCTCACCACCGGATAACTCGCCCACGCGTTTTTGCTGGTCGGAGCCTTTAAAGTTAAAACGGCCCACGTAGGAGCGAGAGCTAACTTCGTAAGTGCCGATGCGCAGAATATCCTGCCCGTCAGAAATTGCCTCCCACACGGTTTGTTTGTCGTCGAGGTTTTCGCGGCTCTGCTCGACATAGGCAACTTGTACTGTATCACCTAAGGTGACGGTGCCACTGTCGGGCTGTTCGGTGCCGGCAATCATACGGAACAGGGTCGATTTACCCGCGCCGTTGCCACCGACAATACCCACCACGGCGCCCTTAGGAATGCTCATGGTGACGTCGTCAATCAATAAGCGGTCGCCATAACCTTTGCTGACGTGCTCTAGTTCTATGACTTTATCGCCCAGGCGCTCGCCCGGTGGAATATAAATTTCATTGGTTTCGTTGCGGGTTTGGAATTCCTGGCTTTGCAGTTCATCAAAACGGGCCAGACGTGCCTTGCTTTTAGCCTGGCGCCCCTTCGGGTTTTGACGTACCCATTCCAATTCGGCTTTTAACGCTTTTTGACGGGCCGCTTCACCACGCTCTTCTTGCGCTAAGCGGGCTTCTTTTTGCTCCAGCCAAGTGGAATAGTTGCCTTCATAGGGAATACCGTGGCCGCGATCTAGCTCTAAAATCCAGCCCGCTGCGTTATCGAGGAAGTAGCGGTCGTGGGTGATGGCGACCACAGTACCGGTAAAGCTTTGCAGGAATTGCTCTAGCCAGTGCACGCTTTCGGCATCCAGGTGGTTGGTTGGCTCGTCCAGCAACAGCATGTCGGGGCGCGATAACAGCAACCGGCAAAGTGCAACGCGGCGGCGTTCACCACCGGACAGCTTAGTGACATCGGCATCCCAGGGCGGCAGACGCAGTGCATCGGCGGCTATTTCCAACGTGTTATCTAAGTTGTGTGCATCCCAGGCCTGGATAATATCTTCACAGCGCGCCTGTTTTTTTGCCAATTCATCAAAGTCGGCATCGGGCTCGGCGTAATCGACGTAAATTTGTTCCAGCGCGGCCAGGGCGTCTACCGCTTCGCGAACACCGTCTTCAACATTGCCGCGAACATCTTTTTCCGGGTCCAGTGCGGGTTCCTGTGGTAAATAGCCAATTTTGATATCGGGCATGGGGCGGGCTTCACCGTTATATTCGGTGTCGACGCCCGCCATGATACGCAGCAGGGTGGATTTACCGGAGCCGTTCAAACCCAATACGCCGATTTTGGCGCCGGGGAAAAAGGACAGGGAGATGTCTTTTAAGATTTCGCGCTTGGGCGGTACTACCTTGCCGACGCGATTCATGGTGTATACGTACTGTGCCATTTGTCTGTGCCTCGTGCCTGCCGCAGGGAGCTGTGAATTGCGGTCGATTAGCGATAAAACGCGCAAGTTACCGAAAGGCGAAGGGCTTTTCAATCTTTTGTCGATTTAAGGCTCTAAAAGAGGGAAAAGGAGCAAAACAGCGTTAAAAATGCCCCAAGTTAGATCATGCTGCAGAAAACATACAGCCGAACGAAACCTCGCCACAAACCTGTAACAATCGCTCGTTAGGCTCTGGCCGACCCGTTCATTCGATAACAGGAGCTAACAATGAAAAAGAGTTTTCCGTACATACTAGCCGCATGCTCGGCTTTGGCTTTAGTCGGTTGTGGCAGCGATAGCGACGATGACAATAACAATAATGGCAACCCCGATCCCGGCACGCCAGTGGTCGAAACCCCTTCGTCTATAGCGCTAAGCCTGGTGGGGCGCTACAGCACTGGTCAGTTCGACGAGTCGGCCGCCGAAATTCCCGCTTACGATGCCGCGAGCCAACGCCTGTTTGTTGTCAATGCCGAAAAAGGCATGATCGATGTGCTGGATATGTCTGACCCAGCCGCCCCCGTCTTTATTGATACACTCGATGGTGGCAGTGTCGTTACCGATGGCGAGGTAAACTCCGTCGCCGTGCACGACGGGCTGGTGGCACTTGCCATCGAGGCCGATACCAAAACCGATAATGGCGCTATAGCCTTGTTTAACGCGGCAGACTTGAGCCTTATTTCGAGCGTTGCTGTCGGCGCCCAACCCGATATGGTGACTTTTACCCCCGACGGTAACTATGTATTGGCGGCCAATGAAGGTGAGCCGAGCGATGACTACCAGGTCGATCCTGAAGGCTCTATTGCTGTTATCGATGTAAGTGACAACGCTAACCCCGTTGTTGCTACCGCCGACTTTAACGCATTCAATGGTGACAAGGCGTCTCTTGTTGCCGATGGTGTTCGCATCTTCGGCCCCGGTGCCAGTGTTGCGCAAGATCTGGAACCTGAATACATTGCCGTATCTTCTGACAGCGCTACGGCTTGGGCTGTATTGCAAGAAAATAACGCTATTGCCCGCATCGACATCGCCTCGGCAACCGTTGAGTCAATCGCATCGCTCGGTTACAAAGATCATGGGGTAGAGGCGAATAACTTTGGTTCAGGCAACTTAATGGATGTCAGTGACGAAGGTACCGTAGAGGTGAAGGCTTGGCCTGGTGTACGCGGCTTATACCTACCCGATGCGATGGCCTCGTATGAAGTTGAAGGCACAACTTACTTGGTGACCGCCAATGAAGGTGATGCCCGTGCCTGGGGTGAAGACGATGATGATTACTGGGCCGGCGATGCCAGCAAAGGCTTTGTCGAAGAGTTTCGCGTTAAACACCTAGTGCACAGCGATGGTTTTGATCGCCGCGCCGACGACGACTTACCGCCGCAGCTGCGCGAGCTGGCTGCCGGTGGCTTACTCAATCACGACACCTTCGCATACTGCGGCGCAGAGGCAGGTGATGCCGGTGATTGCCGCGATGATGAGGTGTTGGGTCGATTGGGTATTACCTGGACCATGGGCTATCGTCAAAATGCCGACGGCACGCCAGTTATGTTCGACGCGGACGGTAACGAAGATGCTGCGGGTGACCGCATCATGTACGACAATCTGTACAGCTACGGTGCGCGTTCTTTCTCTATCTGGGATGAAGACGGCGGTCTGATTTGGGATTCTGGCGATATGATGGAGCAATATCTCGCTGGTGATGATTGTATGCTGGGTTCGGCGCGCGATATTCCCTGTAAAGATTTCTTCAACAGTGCCCACGACGAAGGCGACCAGCTCGATAGTCGTTCCGATGCCAAGGGCCCAGAGCCAGAAGGCGTTGCACTCGGCACTATCGGTGACAAAACCTTTGCCTTTATCGGGTTGGAGCGTATGGGCGGTATTATGGTGTTCGATATCACCGATCCAGAAGTACCTGCGTTTATGGATTACTTTAACACCCGCGATGACTGGATGACCGAAGACGCTGAAAGCGTACTCGATACCATTGGTGATTTGGGTCCCGAAGGTCTGGTGTTTATTTCTGCCGAAGACTCACCAACCGACGAGGCTTTGCTGGTTGTCGGTTTTGAGGTTAGTGGTACCACTGTGGTGTATCAAATCGATCAAATGTTTGAATAATATTTGGTACAGCGAGATAAAAAAGGCGCCTATATTTAGGCGCCTTTTTTTTGTTGCCAATTTGTAGGGGGTGGTTCATTTCGGCTTATAATGGCCGAAACAATCAATAAAAGGGCGTAAAATAATGAAGAAAAATGGATGGTTAATGGCCGCAGGTGTATTGACGGCCGGAGCCGCATTAATGCATGTCGCGATTATCTTTGGGGGCGCTGAATGGTATCGTTTTTTTGGCGCAGGTGAAAAAATGGCTCAAATGGCGGAGCAAGGTTTGGCTTACCCTGCACAACTCACAGGGGTGATTGCGTTGGTATTGTTTAGTTGGGCGCTGTATGGGTTCTCGGGGGCTGGAGCCATACCAAGGTTGCCCTTTATGCGCGCCGCCTTGGGGTTGATTAGCTTTGTATTTCTGCTGCGTGGGTTGTTTGGTGTTTATGCTGTATTGTTTTTCAATACGCCGTTTATTCAAGGCTTAGGGCACAGTCAGATGTTTTTACTGGTTTCCTCCGCGATATGCCTGCTGTACGGGTTGTGCTATGCCATAGGTACTTGGCAGGTGTGGACGCGACTGTCACCGCCAAAATAGTATTAGCAATTTAGCTCGAAGGTGGCTGCTCTTCTTCGTGGTTTTTTATCTTGGCGCCGGCTTTAATGGCGGCGCTCTCTATCAAAGCCCCCACCTTTAACGGTTTGCGTACGCAGCGAATGCAGGGATGAATGTCGTCTTCTTCGTTTAACACCAGTAAAACCCAGCCCAGCGAGAATACATGCCAGGGCACATCGTCAATGATGTAAATGTTAGTGATATCTTTTAATGCTAATGCCGTTGGTTCAGCACCCAGCAGGCCACCGGCCACTACCATCTCTTCATCTGTTAATGTATAGCGCGTCGTGTAGGCGTCCATCATAAAACCCACCATAATGGCGAACCCCGCAGCACTTAACAGAGGGTGGATGGGAAATAGGGCCAGAGTACACAGGGCAATAAAAAAATAGGGGTATAAATACACCAATACCGAGCAGCGTCCTTGCCAAATAATATGGTTCATATGAATGCGGTTTCCTTTGTTATTTACTGCTTATCTGGTAATACGTTATGGCATTAAACGCGCGATTATCAATGATTTATTAAGTTGGGGTTAAATGTTTCGATCGGCAACTCATCACCAGTATGCAAGTGTACCTGCCAAGCGCCTGCTCCCAGTGCTAGTTCTTGGTATAGCCGGGTCTCAATACCGGTGACGCCGCCCTCGAGTTTTTCTCGTGGATGCATAACCACAATAGGACTGGTAAGCATTGGTTTGAACTGAGTGTGGCTACGCAGTGCGTGGCTCAAAACCTGCTCCGCCTCAATAAAGTGGGCCACCAATAATCGCGGGTGTGAGAATGGATTCAAAACCCGAAGGCTGGTGCTGGCGCGAAGGTCGTAAGCGGCGTTGCCTATAGCGACGATCTTAGGTTTTTTGGCGTGTATGTTGAGGGCGATAAATGGTTTCTCGTCAAATGCTTCGCAGGCGCCAAATGGTTGAACTCTCAGCCGGTTCTCCCACATTTGGACGTAAAAAGTCCGAACAAAAATATTTCTTATTGATTTAATCATAATTTTTTCTGCTATGTAAAACTCAGAAGGTCTTGACGATATCGTTAAGATAAGGCAGACCGGTGCTAGGCCTCAATGATTGAGCGCTGTTTAGTATAGTGCCCAGCTCGGTTTTTAACCTTATCTATGATGGGGCGATACCAGCAGCATAGTTTATATGAATATTTGCCGAGCTACAGCTTCTGCAAGTGTTGAGGCTAACGGTTAAGCGGATTTTAAAGGTAATGTTCTGATGTGACTTTCGAGTATTATCTTAACATCGTCAATAGTATCTTGGCTTAGCTGCTTTTGTTGTAAATTCAGACGTCGCAATAAAGGTGTTCGGCCAGTCAGTAAAAATATCACCTGACCTATTAGTAGGTGTGTTTGCAAAATTGCTTTGCGGTTGTCATTGGGTAATTGGCAAAAACGTGCAATAAGTTGACTTAAAAACGAATGAGCCGAATGAAAAGCGTTTTGGTAGAGTTCATCAAAAGCCTCCGATGGAGATATTTGCTCACGTTGCACAAACATAAGCCACTGTTCCGCTTCTTTGTCTGCTGCAAATAGATCCACGAGGCGATGGAGAAAGTGGGTGATTTCTTTTTGAATTTGGTCGGGGCTTAGGGCGTCAGGCGATGGCATGTGGTCGAGTTTTAACTTCTCCGTCAGCCGGGTATTAATTTCCCGAGCGATCGCGATATACAGCCCTTGTTTGTTACCGAAGTAGTAGGCAATGGAGCCTATGTTGGCGCCGGCTTTATCGGCAATCATACGTGTAGTGGTGCCTTTAAAACCCAGATCGCCAAACAAGTGCATGCCGGCGATAAGCAGTTTTTGTGCGGTCAGTTCACGTTCAGGCATGAACATCTCCCCGTGCCGGTTTGTTTTTAATAGTGTCGACAGGAATGTTAAATGCGTAGCTGTATAGCACCGGTACAACCAATAGGGACATTACCGTGCCAACGGCGAGCCCAAACGCCATGGCGCTTGCCATGCCGTAAAACAATGGGTCGTGGCTGAGTATCAGTGGCAAAAAGCCTAATACTGTGGTGACGGTAGACATAATAATCGGGCGCAGCCTGCGCACAGATGCCCGGACAATAGCTTCGGCCGCCTTAAGGTTGGCGTCTTGCCGGTCAATATCGATGCGGTCGATTAATACAATGGCGTTGTTAATAATAATACCCGCTAAGCTGTACAGACCCAGCAACACCATAAAGCCAAAATCGGCCCGCATAATTAATAAACCGGTAGCAACACCGACAATCACCAGAGGAATAGTTAACACAATAAGCATGGGGCGTTTAAAGGAGTTGAACTGAGCCACCAGTAAAATAAAAATTAAACCAATACACATAGGTAAATTTTTCTGTAGGGCGGACTGCCCTTCCGCCGACATTTTGACCACACCGTCGTATTCTATCCAGTGGCCGCTTGGTAGTGAGGCCTCCAGTGTTTTAAAGTCGTTTGCCACAATAGGCTGTAGTTGTTCGGCGGTAAACTCAGAGCTGCGCGCTTGTACCGTGATGGTTCGAACCAAGTCTTCCCGGTCAATGCGACCGTAGCCACTGGTGAGTTTAATTTCCGCCACTTGGTTGAGGGGAACACCGCGACCATTGGATTCCAGCGGGTAAACGGTCAGTGAGCGCAAGCGCTCCAGGTTGTTGCGCTCTTCTTTGTCGTTGCGCAGCACAATAGGTATTAGCTTGTCGCCTTCGCGGTAGCGTGACAGCTGATAGCCGTCGATGGCTCCCTGCAGCGAATGGGCAATGTCTTCGGAGGTAACCCCAGCGGCTCGCGCCTGAGCCTGATTTACATCCACATCAATAGCTGATACCCGTGCTTCCCAGCTGTGCTTAATGTCTTCTGCACCTGCTTGACGGGCCAAAATGGCTTTGGCTTGGCTGGCGGCATTGAATAACACTTCGCGATCAGGCCCTTTGATTTGTACTTCCAGTAAATTGCTATCGGAAGGGCCTAAAAACATTTTGACGACTTGTGCGCGTACTTCCGGGTGGCGCTCACGCATGTAGGTTTTGATTCGGTCAATGATCGTGTCAACCTGATCGCGCTGGCTGACGTTAATAACTAAAAACCCTTTGTTAACCGCCGGGTCAATTGGGGTAAGTGAGAGAACAAAGCGAGGCCCGCCAAAGCCTGCGTAGCCTGCTACGCTATCAACGCCGTCGGCAAGTTCTGGGGTGTTAAGAATATCGGCGCTGAGAAATTGAATAGATTCGTCAGCTAGGGTGGGCGATATATTAACGGGGAAGTCGAGGTAAACTAAGACTTGATTGCGGTCCGAATCCGGGAAAAACTTTTTGGGGACCAGCTGCATTAAGCCTACACCCACTATTAATAAAATGGCCATGCCACATAAAAAAATGATGCGATGGGCGAGTATGTGTCGAATTAAACGGTCGTAGCGGCTGCTCATTACCTGGAATAATTGATCTGATAGAGTGGCTTTAGCTTCATCGCGTGTTTGGGGCTTGGGGGGGATGGTTAAAAAACGGTGGCACAACACGGGTGTGACGGTCAGAGATAAAAACCACGAGGTGCTCAGTGTAATGGCGATGACGATAGAAATAGAGCGCGTGTACTCGCCGGCTACATGGTTGGCCAGCATGAGCGGTAAAAAGACGAGGATGGTGGTCAGCGTGGAAGACAGCAGCGGTAAGGCGAGTTCTGCACCGGTAGTGCGTAGCGCTTCATCGCGCGAGTCGCCGCTCTCCAGCCGGGTTTTAAAATCCTCCGCCACAACAATGGCATTGTCCACCAAAAGCCCCAGAGAAATCACCAGCGTTGCGAGGCTCATGCGCTGCAGTGACATGTCCATAAAACCCATAATCGCTAAGGTGACCAGCATAACCGCTGGGATTAACGAGCCGACAATTAAGCCTGTGCGCATACCTAAAAATAAAATAACAACGGCGAGCACGATGGCCAAGGTTTGCAGTACGCTGGAGGTTACCCCGTACACGGCATTTGCGACCTGCTCGGCTTGAAAGGTCATGGTCTGTAACTGGTAGCCCGCCGGAAGTTCACTCTGCAGCCGGGTAATAACGTCTTTAACCTTGTGGCCGTAATCCAATACGCTGCGGCCATCGAGCATAGAGATTGCCAATACAATCGCGCGTTTGCCATTAAAGTACGCCGTTTGGCTGGCGGGTTCTTGGTAGCCACGCTCAATTGTGCCTAGGTCGCCTAAGCGCATGGAACCGTCGTTATTGGGTAATTGAATCTCGGCGTTGGCGAGATCTTCCAGGTTGTTGTATGAGCCGCTCACCTGAACGGCAAAGCGTTGCTCGCCCGCTTCTATTTGTGCCGCCGGCGGTAGAATATTGCGCTGTTGTAATTGGGAGGTGAGCTGCCCGGGTGACAATCCTAGCTCTGCCAAGCGAGCCTCCGGTAAATCGATATATATTTTTTCTTCTTGTACTCCGAGTAATTCAACGCGCTTTGTGCCGTCGAGTAAGTAGAGCTCGGCGCGAATATGTTCTGCCATCTCCAGCTGCTCGGCATGACTATACACATCGGACATTAGCGCAGCGGTGACCACCGCGACATCGCCAAAGTCGTCATTTAATACGGTTTTTTGCGTTCCGCTTGGTAGCCTGGAATAGGCGTTGAGTATTTTTTGCCGAACCTCGTCCCAAATTTGGTCGAGATCGAAAAACTCATCGCGCACCTCAATATGAATCAGTGAGCGGCCGCGCATTGAGGTGGAGCTAATGGATTCCACTTCTCCTACTTCGCGAATACTGGCTTCTAGCGGTTTGGTGATTTTTTCTTCGACTTGCTCGGCCGACAGTCCGGGGTAAGACGTGCTTGCCAGTGCTTCGCGTATAACAATTTTGGGGTCTTCACGGGCAGGCAATGCAAAATAATTGCTAATACCGTAAAGTACTGACAGTGCTAGGCAGAGTAGCAATACCGGACGATAACGATAGGCCAGTTGCGAAATATTCATATAGAGTAAACTTCAACGTAAGTGCCCTCATTGCCGTTAATTAACGACCCGGGCTATGTATAAAATAAATCAACGTTTTTGATGGGGCTGCGCTCCATACGTGAGCGCAAGGGTCAGTTAAAGCGTTCAGGCCCTTCGCCTAAAATGGCAACCTGTTCTCCGGGGGCAACAAATTCAACACCGCGCGCTACGATTCGGTCGCCCACTTTTAGCGGACCTTTAACTTCGGCTTTTTTCGCCCGGGCTTCTATGACCTCAATTGCTACCGGCTCTAATGTGTAATCACTATTGATTCGCATAACTGAGACGGTTTGCTCTTCTCCGTGCAGCAATGATGTCAATGGCACTAACACGGTATTGGCTTGTGTTGATTGAGTCGACTGGGGTGAGAGCAGCGCCTGGGCTGTCATACCTGAGCGGAGCTCAACGTTAGCGTTGTTAAGTGCGAGCACCAAAGGGTAATTGTTGGACGACTCTGGCCGTGTGCCGATGTGTTCGATGGCGGCCTCCAGTCGCTGGTTACTCAGAGCAGGAATAATCACTTCTTGTTGGCTGCCGCGTTTAAATTTGCTGACTAATGCCTCAGGGACATGGGTGTACACCTCAAACCCGCCGCGCTCAGAGATCGCCTCTAACACAGGCTGATTCGGGCTGACTCGCTGCGCCGGCTCTGCCCGGCGATCGCTGACCGAGCCGGCGAAGGGAGCTTTGATTTGGGTTAAAGCGACGTCGCGCTCGGCAATGCTGACCGATGCCAGCGCCGAGTTTAAACGCGAGCGGGCGGTTTCGAGTGCAGCCCGTGCAGAGTCCAGGTTGGCTTCGCTCACAAAACCCTTACCTTTGAGCTCCTGCAGGCGGTTGTAGTCCAGTTGCTTTTCCGTGAGCGCCGCTTGCGCTTCAGTGGCTGACGCCTGCGCTTGGTTGAGTACCAATCGGTAGCGCTCGGCGTCCAGGCTGGCCAGTACCTGCCCCTGTTCAATCGCGTCGCCAACATCGACGTGAATCTCGGCGATCTCACCACTGACCTCGAAACTTAGTACCGTGCGTTCAACCGCGCGAACCCGCCCGCTCAAGCTCACTTGGCTCGCAGCATTGGTGGCCTGCACCTCAGTGGCATCGACAAAGCGTGGTGCGGGTGGTTCAGGGGGGGCTGTCTCATTGCCACAGGCGTTTAATAAAGCGGTAGCTGTCATCAATAAGACGAGCGATTGCCAGTATTTGGCGGATAATTTCACGGAGGCCTCCGGCGGGAGTTTAATCAATTGATTAGGGTATAATCAATTGATTAAAAGGGCAAGAGAGACGATCAGGAAAGGGCGGTTGAATAAAAGAAGTTTCCTGGTTTGCTGAAAATCCACAGCGGTCTGTAAGGCTGCTGTGATTGTAGGCGGCGTTACCAAGTGACTACAAAGGCACCGCGCAGCTCACCGGCTTGAAAGCCTGTGGCTTGATCTGCGGGGTAGTGGCGATAAATTTGAGCACGGAGGTCGTCGTTGATATTGCCGTGACAAGCCAAACACTGGCCTTGCATAACAATCGGGCGCATATAAAGATGTGTGCCATTTTCCAGTTGGACCAAGCTCTCCAGCTGTGCTGGGTCTTTTTTCCGGTTTATTTGTTCGGCAAAAAGTTGCAGAACTTCTTGCTGTTTTTGGTCCGGTTGATTGGCGCTGTTGCGTACACGCAGTGCTGTTCGGCCGACACTTTTGCCAAATTCGGCTGAGATCTGCTCGGCAATGCGGGGTGCTTGTTGTGCGCAAACTTGGACACCTTGCTCCAGACCACCTTCGGCTATGGCTTGTTGCAGGCGGCTGCCCAGTTGTTTTTGCAGTGCGTAAGTCGCCTGGCGGGCACTTTCCATCGCCGCGGTATTTTCACTTTCTGTCGCGGCCAGTTGCGCAGCCAACAGTAGGGCGATGGCGGTGCCGGTCAGTTTGATTGTTGCGTTAAGCATAGTGAAATCTCCATTTAAATGTGTGTTGAGCTTTGCCGTGGTTAAGGGATACCTCCTTGTATTGCCTAACTGCCGGCGGTGATTGATCATCCGTTCACGCTGTTTATTTAAAGGCGTTAATTGGCACTTTTAAATAAACTCGGTTGTTATCCTCCGGCGGTGGGAACTGGCCTGCGCGCATATTAACCTGCAGAGATGGCAATATTAAATGGGGCATACCCAGTGTGCGATCACGTTTTTCGCGCATCTCGATAAAGGTGGATTTGCTTTGTCCTTCGCCGGTGTGGATGTTGTGTCGCCGCTGCTCGCCAACGGTGGTTTGATATTCCAGTTTGCGATCATTGGGGCAGTAATCGTGGCACATAAACATGCGGTAACGATCTGGATAGGACAAAAGTTTTTGCACTGAGTCGTAGAGTGTGGCGGCATCGCCTCCGGGGAAGTCTGCGCGGGCAGTGCCGGCATCGGGCATAAAGATAGTATCGCCGACAAAGATGGCGTCGCCAATAATATGTGCCATACATGCGGGTGTGTGGCCTGGGGTGTGGATAGAATGGCACTGCAGCTGGCCGATTTGATATTCCTCGCCGTCTTTAAACAGGTGATCAAACTGCGAGCCGTCGCGCTCGAATTCGGTTCCGGCATTAAAAATTTTGCCGAAAGTTTCCTGCACGGTGCGAATGTGTTCGCCAACGGCCAGCTTGCCTCCCAGCTTCTCCTGTATATAAGGCGCGGAGGATAAGTGATCGGCATGGACGTGGGTTTCAATCAGCCACTCCAGTTTTAAATTGTTTTTTTGAACGTAATCAATAATGGCATTGGCACCTTCAAAGCTGACGCTTCCCGAGGCGTAGTCGAAATTCAGTACCGGGTCGATAACGGCACAGCTGGCGCTGCTAGGGTCTTTAACAACGTAGGAAAAGGTGTTGGTCTCTTTATCGAAAAATGCCAACACCTCCGGTGCCGGTGATTGTTGTGTTTTTACAGCGGAAGTGTTCATAAGCTTAGCCTCACTTTGCAAGTAAAAGGTTGTATCTTTAATTGGGAGTGAGCAAGGCGTGGGCCAAAGTTGATGGCGTTTTCTAACTCATTGAATAGTAAATGCTTTTTTAGAGGGTTCTCGTTTTTTAGTTTTCTATATCCAAGTATCTTGTCACGATTGACAAAGTATTTTGCCGCTTTTGTCAGAGTTTGCTGTTTGTGTTGCAGCGCTGGCGAGAGGTAGGGCAGGTCAATAAATCATAGGCAGGGGCCGCGGGCCATAGTCTGACATTGATCGCGGTTAAAGGAAGGTGTTTACTTCAACAGATACGCGATATGTGGCGTGTCAAAAATGGCAGGGTGCGCGACAAAGTTGTCTGTATTGTCATTGGGCAGGGGTGGGCTAATTGCCGTCTTAATAAATAAAAAACTGATAAATCATAGGCTTATAAGGTTTTTTGGGTGTTGGCACAGTCTGTGATATAGCTCTGGTAACGGTTGAACTTGTGCGCGATTGGTGCTTGGACGGCCTCTTTTAAGCTATTAATCAGGAGTATTGTTATGGAATCTGTGCCAGTAGCGGGTCTGCCCCGCATCAACGAACCCGCCCCCGACTTTTCCGCGAAAACCACCTTTGGTCAGCGCAGTTTGGCCGATTACAAAGGCAAATGGTTGATTTTATTTTCTCACCCGGCGGATTTTACCCCAGTGTGTACCACCGAGTTTATCGCTTTTGCCAAGGCCGCCGATCGCTTTGCTGAGATGAACTGCGAGCTGTTAGGGCTATCCATTGACAGCCTTTTCTCGCATTTGGCTTGGGTGCGCAATATTAAAGAAAAATTTGGTGTGGAAATCCCTTTTCCAATCATTGAAGACATCAAAATGGAGGTGGCCACCGCTTACGGCATGATCCACCCAGGGGCGGCCGATACTCAAGCTGTTCGTGCTACTTTTCTGATCGATCCGGAAGGTGTATTGCGGGCCATGGTGTACTACCCCATGTCGAACGGTCGCAGCATCGAAGAATTTGTGCGCTTGCTGCAAGCCATGCAAACCTCTGACGCTAATGGTGTTGCCACTCCGGAAGGCTGGGCGCCTGGCTGCCAGGTCATCGTGCCTCCGCCGAAGACCTCTGCCGAGGCAGACAAACGCGCCAGCGAAGGTTATGAAACTGTAGATTGGTATTTCTCCCGAAAAGACCTGTGACTTTCTATTCGGCGGCAAAGTTTAACTTATTGAGCTAGGCTTTGAGTGTTCGGGGCATCGCTAGATGACCCCGGATTTTTTTTTGTTAAGAACAACCATAGGAAAGTGTCGCCTTATGTGGGATCAGCGTTACCAGGAGGAAGGCTTTGCGTATGGCACAGTGCCGAATGACTTTTTGCGTACGCAGTGTGATCAAATTCCCAGCGGTGGACGAGTGCTTTGCCTAGCCGAGGGCGAGGGACGAAATGCCGTGTATTTAGCGCAACAGGGGTTTGTGGTAACCGCCGTTGATCAGTCCGCTGTCGGCTTAGAGAAGGCGCAGCGCCTAGCGGAAGAGAAAGGTACTAGTCTGACCACAAAAGTGGCGGATTTAGCCGATTACGATCTGGGTTTTGAGTGCTGGGATGGCATTATCTCGATTTGGGCACATGTGCCCCCTGTGCTGCGCCAACAATTGCATCGACAAGTGGTTCACGCGTTGAAAAAAGGCGGTGTGTTTATTCTGGAGGCCTATACCCGGCGTCAGCTCGACATGAGCGGTGTGGGTGGTCCGCCAGCTTCACAGCCGGAGATGTTTATGTCTCGCGATGAGCTGATGAAAGAGCTTCAGGGGTTGGAGTTTTGTCTCGCCGTTGAGCAAGAGCGCAATATCAGTGAGGGCCGCTGTCATCAGGGCGAGAGTGCGGTGGTACAACTGGTTGCAAGCCGCCCTGTTGTTAAGGGGTAGTCTCGCTTTAATCCACAGAAAAATTGATGCAAAACAATTTCTTTTTTTGCACGACAACTATACTGGCCATTGGCCTATTTGATACCCGCGAGTTGGCGATGGACATAACTATGCACGAAGGAGGCATTTTATGAACGATACCTTAGTAGAGTTGTCTCGATGGCAATTTGCATTGACGGCAATGTTCCACTTTATTTTTGTACCTCTTACTTTGGGGTTGAGTTTTTTGCTTGCCATTATGGAGTCCGTCTATGTAATGACGGGCAAAGAGATCTACAAGCAAATGACTCAGTTTTGGGGCAAGCTGTTTGGTATTAACTTTGCTATAGGGGTGGCCACTGGGTTGACCATGGAATTCCAGTTCGGTATGAACTGGTCTTACTACTCCCATTATGTTGGCGATATTTTTGGTGCACCTTTGGCTATTGAGGGACTGATGGCCTTCTTTCTTGAGTCAACCTTTGTCGGGCTGTTTTTCTTTGGTTGGGACAAATTATCCAAAGTGAAGCACTTAATGACAACCTGGCTGGTGGCCTTAGGATCGAACTTCTCGGCGTTATGGATTTTGATTGCCAACGGCTGGATGCAGTACCCAGTAGGCTCCGATTTTAATATTGAAACCATGCGCATGGAAATGACAAGTTTTACCGAATTACTTTTTAATCCGGTTGCGCAGGTGAAATTTGTACACACAGTGTCCGCTGGCTACACAACCGGCGCAATATTTGTGCTGGCCATCTCCAGTTACTATCTACTTAATCATAAGCATACTGCTTTTGCTCGACGCTCTTTTGCGATTGCGGCAAGCTTTGGCTTGGCTTCAGTTTTGTCTGTGATTATCTTAGGTGATGAAAGCGGCTATGAATTAGGTGATGTGCAAAAGGTAAAGCTGGCGGCGATTGAGGCGGAGTATGAAACTCAACCGGCTCCGGCGGCATTTACGCTGTTTGGCTTCCCCAATGATGAAACGGGTACAACCGATTACGCTATTCACATACCCTGGGTGATGGGACTTATAGCCACTCGATCTCTGGATGAAGAGGTAAGTGGTATAAATGATTTGAAAGAGGAACACCGGGAACGAATAGTGTCGGGTATACAGGCGTACAAAAATCTTGGGTTTGTGCGTGACGGAACCGCCACTGAAGAACAGATAAACACCTATGAGGAAAACAAAAAAAATATGGGTTATGCCATGCTGCTTCAGCCTTTTGCCGAGGATATTACGCAACCCTCCGATGAGGCTTTGCAGCGTGCGGTAGATTACAGCATCCCCCCCGTTGCCCCTTTGTTTTACAGCTTCCGGCTGATGGTGGTGTCGGGCTTTTTGATGTTGGCGTTGTTTGCTGCAGCGTTTTATTACAGCGCTAGGCACCGGATCACTCAGCCGCGCTGGTTGCTTAAGGCCGCTGTATTCAGTCTGCCGCTGCCCTGGATTGCCTCTGAGGCAGGGTGGTTTGTCGCTGAATTTGGACGTCAGCCCTGGGCTATTGCTGAAGTCTTGCCGGTTCACGCTGCCGTGTCTAATCTGAGTGTTACTGATGTTGTGATTACCTTAATTGCTTATACCGCTTTCTATTCGGTGATGTTTATCATTGCTTTTTATCTGATGAAGAAATTTGCCCAAAAAGGGCCGGTTCCGCCCGAAGACCCCAAAACAGTGGATGCTGAAATAGGCTTAACTTCTCAAGGAGCAGACGCATGATTGATTATGAAGTGTTGCGCATAATCTGGTGGGTGCTGATTGGCATACTGCTGATTGGCTTTGCTGTGAGCGATGGTTTCGACCTCGGTGTTGGCTCTTTGTTAACATTAATTGGCAAAACCGATGAAGAACGACGGGTAATGATCAATACCATTGGCCCCCACTGGGACGGTAACCAAGTTTGGTTTATTACCGCCGGTGGGGCCATTTTCGCCGCCTGGCCTATGATTTACGCCACAGCATTTTCAGGGTTTTATCTGGCTCTGGCGTTGACTTTGATCGCGCTGTGGATGCGTCCGTTAGGTTTTGACTACCGCAGCAAATTGCCAAATCAACAATGGCGAAAGAGTTGGGATTGGGCGTTGTTTGTAGGTGGCTTAGTGCCGGCTCTGATTTTTGGTGTGGCTTTTGGCAACCTGTTACTCGGTGTTCCATTTGAACTCGATGACACATTAAAGGCGACTTATCACGGCAGTTTTTTCGGCTTGTTAACACCCTTTGCACTGTTAACCGGGTTGGTTTCCGTGGCCATGCTGCTTAACCATGGTGCTGCTTGGCTGCAAATGAAAACCGATGGGTTTATTGCAGAGCGAGCACGCAGGGTCTCGGTGATTCTGTCTCTTGCGACGGTGGGGTTATTTATTCTGGCGGGAGTCTGGATTGCTATGGGTGTCGATGGATTTGTGATTACTTCCACCGTTGATACCATGGCGGCATCTAACCCTTTACATAAAACCGTGGTGATGGAATCTGGCGCCTGGTTAAATAACTACAGTGCCTATCCCTGGATGATACTTGCGCCGGCATTGGGAATTGCCGCTGGGCTGGCTTGCGCTTGGTTTTCACGAGCGGGGCGTGCCGGTTGGGCGTTTGTTAGCAGTGCCTTGATCATTGCCGGTGTTATTCTGACAGCGGGCTTTTCCATGTTCCCATTTTTATTGCCGAGCACCATTATGCCTGAGGCCAGCCTGACGGTGTGGGACTCCACCTCTAGTCTAAAAACCTTAAACATTATGTTTGTTGTCGCCTGCATTTTTGTACCCATTGTGCTGCTTTATACAGCCTATAGCTTTTATGTCATGCGCGGGCGCATTAAGAGCAAAGATCTCAATCAGTCACACGTTATCTACTAGGAGGCTGTATGTGGTATTTTACTTGGATACTGGGCGTTTTACTGGCTTGTTCATTTGGCATTATCAATGCTCTGTGGTTGGAGGCGACCGAAGATCTTGATCGCCCCGATATAGAAGAATAAGGATTGATTTGCAGCAAAAACCTGCACTGCTAGCGTGGTTTAACGATCAGGTCGCCCAACAGGGTGTTGCGCCGCGCAACACCCTGTTGTTATTAACGGCGATCAAATGCGCGCGCGCACTGGCGTTAATTCTGGCGTTTTGGTTTATCGCCGATATCCTTGCCAGCTGGATTACTGCACCTGTACTCGGTTCATCAACTGCGTTGACCTGTATTTTTTTCGGTTTGTTGTTTGCCTGGTTGTTGCAAGGTGCACACGGGCAAATTACCCACCGGGCTAAAGCTATTTTATTGGGTCAGCTGGAGCAGCGGCTGATGGATCAGTTCGTCAGCCGTCAACATGCGTTAATTCGACAACACAGCCACTATTACTGGCAAAGTGTGTGGCTGAAGCACCTGCCTGCACTGGTGGACTGGCGTTATGACTATCTAGTGCAGCAGCGGGTAGCGGCCTTGATGCCGGTATTCACTCTAATCGCCGTGGCGGTTATTCATCCGATTATTGGCGCCGCTTTGGTGTTGAGTCTGCCCGTAGTGCCCCTGTTTATGATTGTGGTGGGCAAAGGGGCGGCCCGTCTTCATCGCAAACATTTTGTCGCCCTGGAGCGCCTTGGCAGTTTATTTGGTGACAGGCTAAAAGCGCTACCGCTACTGGCAAGCTTTCAGGCCTACGACAAGCAGCAGGCGCTGTTGCAGCAGGCCAGCGATCAATTAAGTCAGCGTACCATGAAGGTGGTCGGCGTCGCTTTTTTATCGTCCACGGTGTTGGATTTTTTTTCTACCTTGGCGGTGGCGTTAGTCGCGGTATTGATCGGTTTTAGTTTACTTGGTGAAATTAACATTGGTGCCGAGGTGTCGCTGCACGAGGGACTGTGGGTGTTGCTGACAGTACCTATGTTGTTGTCGGAAATGAAACTGCTGGGACAGTTTTATCACCAGAAAGCACAGGCCGAGGCCGCGCAACAGGAGGTGAAATCTTGGCTGGTGCCGGCAACTGAAGAGCCGCCGCGGGCCAAATGGCAGACTTTTAATGGGGTAGACCTCACCGGTTTTTCGATGCAAAAGCCGACGTTAAACGCCGACAACTTATCGCTCAAGGTGGGCGACTGGGTGCGTTTAGATGGCGTCTCGGGGGCGGGAAAAACCGCTTTTCTGGAAGCGCTCGGTGGGCTGCGCGAAGCGTCTTGTCGCTTAAATGCCAATTTTGTTTTGCTTTCTCAGCAGGCGGTTGTTTTGCCTTATAGCTTGCGCGACAACCTGGCTTGTCATCAACCTTTTGAGGATGATGCCCTGTGGCAAGTGCTGGACCAAGTGGGGCTGGCCGACTGGGCGCGGGCGTTGCCACAGCAACTGAATACGCTTATGGGAGAGTATCCGCCCTTGTCTGGCGGCGAGGCGCAGCGTTTGACTATCGCCCGATTGCTGCTGCAGGAGGCCGATGTTTGGCTGCTGGATGAACCCACTGCACATTTATCGGAGTCGCAGCACCTAGTTATCGCCGATCTACTGCGCCGTTGCTGCGCCGCCAAAACCGTTATTTGGGCGTCTCATAAATCCCTTCCCGAGCACTGGTTTAATCAGAACTGGCGCATACAGGGGGGCTTAATTCGCGGATGAAAAACTGGCCCTGGATGAGTTTGTTGCTGGCGATAGTGCACGCCTTGGCGGGTGTTGCCGTGCTGATTGTGTCGTCATGGTTTATTGCCGCCTGTGCTATAGCTTCGGTGAATTTTAATTATATGTTGCCCGCCGTGGTGATACGCGCCTTGGCTTTGCTGCGCATTGCCTCCGGTTATGGACACATGTGGCTAGGGCACAGTGATCTGTTGGCGCGTACTGGCCAGCTGCGCCTGCAGTTATTCCAGCGTTTGCAAAACAAGCGCATGGCCGAGCGCACTTGGTTAATTGAAGCGCTGGCCAATCACACGGAAACCATCGCCTCGGTTTGGGTCGCCTGGGTGGCGCAGCAAGCCAGTGCCATCGCCATGTTGGCGGTCGGAATAATCTGCTCTGTGTGGTTGGGTTTGCAGGGGGCTTACGGTTTGTATGTACTGGCGGCGGTATGGTTTGCTCTGACGGTTTACACCTTGTATCGCGGTATTCAATTGGCTGCAATCGAAGCAAGCGGTGAGCGCGAGTTCCGCTTTGCGAGCGAACACTTTTTGGCGGCCAGTAGTTTGTGGCATATTCTTCTGAGCCGTGAAGGTGGCAAGTATCGCCTGCTTGGCGCCCCCAGTGCACAGCGGCTGTGGCAGACAAAGCGGTCCCAGCAGCAGGTTGCGGAACGGGCGGTATGGCTGTTGGTCGGGGCCAGTTTTTTGGCTGTTTGGCTGGTGTTAGCGCGAGCCGGTGATTCGGTTTTGGCACAGCCGCCGGCTCTGATTATTCCCCTTTTATTATTGTCGGCTCCGGAGTGGTTGGGGCGGGCGTTAACCAGTTTGCCCGCCTACAATCGCTACTACTACAGCAGCCAAACAGTGAGGCAGTTGCATTTAATCGACTGCCCGCCGATCGACGCACCGGATATTCGCAGGAGCCTCAGGTTGGAGCAGCTTTCACCGCGTGAGGATGCGCACTTGTCGCTGTCGGTGACCTTACCTGCGCGCGGCATAGTGCAATTGTCTGGCAGCTCTGGCAGCGGTAAAAGCAGTTTGCTGCAAGCCTTGGCGGGGCATATTCCCGCTCGGGGCGAGCGCCTTGTCGACGGCGTCGCCCTGCCTGCCGGCTTGGTGAGGCAGTGGGGGTATTGCGAGCAATCGCCTATTGTTTTGCAGGCGACCTTGCGCGCTAATTTAGCCCTGGCCGATGACCAGATTCCCGATCAAAAAATGCGGCAAATACTGGCTGATTTGGGGTTGGGTTATCTGACCGATCTCAATGAATGGTTGGGTATTGGTGGCCGGCAGTTGTCTGGCGGTGAACAAAAGCGTATTGCACTGGCGCGGCTGCTGTTGTCCAACAAATCCGTATACCTGCTCGATGAACCTTTTGAGGCGCTTGACTCCGTTGCGAAAAAGAAGGTGGCCTCGGTATTAAATCGAGCGGGGCAAGAGCGTTTGCTGATTGTGGCAACGCATATTTTTCCCGAGTCGTTGCAGGTGTCGCAATCTATTGCTCTGGATTAATACTGAGGCTTGAGGCTTGAGGCTTGAGGGTTGATTATTCGGCGTCGGTTTGTTTGATGTCGTACATCACTTGTGTCTGGCTCGACAGTGAGTTGCTGATAAAGCAAGACCGCTCGGCTTTTTCAATCAGTGTTGCGGCTTTTTCTTTGTTTTCGTCTGCCGCGATGGTGAGGGTGACTTTGCTTAACACCTGAGTGAATTGAATTTTGCGCTCTACCTTGTCCAGTACACCTTCGGATTCGCAACAGATATCACACCAATGGAGCTGGGCCGCTTTGGCAATGGCTCTGAAAGACAGAATAAGACAACTGGCCACGGAGGCCATTAGCAGCGCTTCCGGCGACCATTGATCTCCGGGGCCGTCGAACTGCGCCGGAGGGGCAACGGATAAGTCGGGCAAGTTATCTGCACTGGATGTCAGTTGCTGTGTGGGTTTGCCTGTTACAGTGGCAACGTATTGATGGGGAAGCTGTACCATAGGTGATGCCTCTAGTCGATGGATCGAAAAACGTTTAACACAATGTCTGTGGGATGAATATTTTTTGAAGGATGTTCAATGGCCTTGCTTGTGTTGCTAAGTTTAGCATTGTAGGTGCTATCTGCTGGGTAAATCGGTAGGCTGTATGCCCAGCCGGCGGCAGAGAGTTTCCACTTCACTGTTGTGCTCTTGCGTCATAGTTAGGCAGGCGGCCAGTCGCATTACTAACAACTCCGGTTGCACCTGCCCGGCTGAGGTAGAAAAAGTGGCACCAATTCGCTCGCGCAATTCGATAGGCAGTCGCCACTTGATTTTTAAACGGTTGCCGTAGTGAGCCGCGTGCTTCTGTACGGCTGATTCAATTTCTTCGTCAGTCGCCTCCCCGCCCGAGTCCAGATAAAGTTGAATGGCTTCCAGTGTGGCCAACTCGCCCAGTCTTACCATTAATCCCGCGGTGTAACAGTTGGCCACGCTGACCTTTAATTGCTTGGCGAGTAGGGCGGCACTTTCGGCTAGCTTTTGTGTTTGTTTGGCATAAATTTCGCTCAGGGCTTGCAGTTTTGTTTGCCGCAGCTGGTTTTTGTTGGCGAGTGATAGGGCCAGCACCTGTGACAGTGCCATATCAACACCGACCGCAGAGATGGCTTCGCGCAGTGTGGTTAGGGCGTGGCCGGAGCGGCGCATCAAACTGCTATTGGCGAGCCATATTAAGCGTGTGGTAATAGCGCTATCGTTCTGCCACTGCTGGGCCAGGTCCAGAGCGGAGGGTTTGTCGTCGCGATTGAGAGTCTGCAGCGCTGCCTCAGCGCCCGGCAACAAGGTGAGGCGTGCGAGAACAGCGTCAACGTCGCTAATAAAGCTCTCCAGGCTCTTGCCGCTCTTGGGGGCGTGATCGGGTGTGGTTTTATCGTTGTCGAAATAGCGCTGCAAACGCTCCATAACTGAAGCCGGTTCAAACGGTTTGACGATAAATTCATTTACCCGGTGCTGTAAACTGCTTTTTACCGTGGCCCGGTCGCCGCTACCGGTAATCATTACAATGGGCAGTTTGGCATTTTTTTCACGAATAGTTTTAACCAGTGTCAGACCACTTTCCTGGTTGGGAAGGTTTAGGTCGCAAAGCACCAGGCCGATAGGATGCTTGCGCCAAAAGTTGATGCCTGCGGCGACAGTATCGGCGCGGTAGATGTGTACCTGGCTGTCGATTCCTTTGAGCAAAGTGGCCAGCAATTCTTGCATAGCCGGATCGTCCTCAACGACTAATACATGCATAAGTTTGTTCCTTCAAAAACCGCATGATGATATATCTGCGTCATAGAATCTTATCCAGCATCCAGCATCCAG
>NZ_JAUOQM010000044.1:93620-199636 GCF_030547685.1 Gilvimarinus sp. 2_MG-2023
TCCAGCATCCAGCATCCAGCGTCCTACTTATTCCCCCAAATCCTCGCCACCGCCCGGTCTTCCCCCAGTGCGCCAACAATTAGTCCGTACAGGCCAGCCAATGTAAAGACTAAAACCGGAAAGTAATAACCGAGGTCGGCGCCTTGAGGGATAAGCCAAGCGGCGAGTAAGCCCAGAAAGGTAAAAACCGCGCCAAAGAAAAACAGCACTTTTCGGCTCAAGGGTTTGTAGTGATAAGGTTCTGTGCCCGCTTCAAGCGGTGCCAGCAGGGGCTTGAAAACTTTGCGTAGTGAGGTTTTCACGAATGTTCTCTGTTAGAGGTTGCAGTGTTTGTCGGCGTGCTCTTTTGCGATCAAAGGCCCACTATTGAGCCGTTCCAGTGCACGCGTTTACTCTTTGACAATGCCATACCTCATAATCAAAGTAAACTCAAAACCTTGGGCTACCTCGGGCGCTGCTATACTGAGTTGCTATTGGAGGGAGGTGTTAGGTCATCTTTTGCGTTCGATAATCAGGGGAGTTTTCTCGATGCGTAACCCAAATCGTCAGGTGTTTGTGAAGTTTTCAGCTTTGCTTCTTATTTTGGTGTTGTATTTTGGCTACTTAACCTACCAATATGACCTGCTGACAGGAGGTGTGGCGGCACTGATTACCTGGAGTTTTTTTGTTTTGTGTACGCCGGTGGCCGATGCCGGTTTTTTGCTGGACTTTCCGATCAGGGTTTTGTTCGGGGTGCGGATGATTTGGTCCGAAATCGTGGTGTGGATGGTTGCCATTGGGATCAATGTTGTTGCAATGACTTCTTTTAGCCATTTTTATGAAGTTACATTTATCACCAAAACGATGCACGCTATTTTGAAAAATCCGTGGCCGTATTGGAGTGTTATTGCATTGTCTGCGGCGGGAACTTTTCTCTCAATTCGCTTTGGCGATGAGCTTATGGATGTATTGCACCATAAGGATAGAGCCTTCTACCTGAGTCACCAATTTAAACACGAGATTGTTTTGTTTTTGTTCTTTATTTTTGTGTTGTTTGGTTATTACGAAATTATCTCTACACTGGGTATTGAGTATTAGCGCAAGCTAATGTGAAATCAGCTATTGCAGCAAGGCCGACTCCTCGCCACTGGGGCGGGGTGTCGGCCCTCTAAACTACACAGTTACTCGTCTTCGATAGCAGCCTTGTAGCCGTCAGCATCTAGGGCGTCGTCCAGTTCAGACAAGTCACTCGGTTTAACTTTGAAAAACCAGCCGTCGTCGTAGGGTGAGCTGTTCACCTGCTCGGGCTCGTCTTCCAGTGATTCATTGACCGCAATCACTTCACCTGTCACGGGAGAGTAGATGTCGGAGGCCGCTTTTACCGACTCTACAACACCGGCCTCTTCGCCGGCGGCAACGTTCGCGCCCACTTCGGGCGTCTCAACGTAGACCACGTCGCCCAGGCTGTCTTGGGCGTGCTCGGTAATACCGATGGTCACGGTGCCGTCTTCTTCCACCCGGGCCCACTCGTGACTGGGTAGGTATTTCAGTTCGCTGCGAATCTCGCTCATGGTGTTTTCCTGTGTCTGTTTAAACGAGTGACTGTCCGTGACGGACAAAATTAGGTTTGACTATAGTAACTGGCAAGCGCTTGTTGCGCACCTCTACAACGGCCTCTACCTCGGCTTCGGCCGGTACCCGTGCCAAGGCTATGGAGAATCCCAAGGTAGGAGAAAAGCTACCGCTGGTGATCACACCGGTCGCCTCTACGCCATCGACAATAATAGTCTGTTCCGCGCGCAATACCCCGCGTTCGCGTAAAACCAACCCGACCAGTTTAGCGGGTACGCCTTCGGCTTGCTGCGCTTCTAGTGGGGCGCGGCCAATAAAATCTCGCTCGGCGTCTTTTAAGTCAATGGTCCAGCCCATATTGGCTTGCCAGGGGGAGACGGTCTCATCCATTTCGTGGCCGTAGAGGTTCATGCCGGCCTCTAAACGCAGAGTGTCGCGTGCGCCCAGACCGCATGGGGCTACGGCATTGTCGATTAGTGTTTGCCACAGCGCGGGGGCATCGGCCTCTGGTAGCATAATTTCCAGCCCATCTTCGCCGGTGTACCCGGTGCGGGCGATAAACCAGTCGCCAGCGGCTGCGCCGTGAAAGACCTTTAAGCCGTCAATAAGATCGTTTTGTTCGGGCAGTGCTTGTTTGGCTTGTGCCAAGGCTTTGGGGCCCTGCACGGCAATCATGGCGAAATCGGCGCGCTCTTGCAGTGTGACCGCAAACCCTTCGCTCTGCCGGGTCATCCAAGCCAGGTCTTTATCGCGGGTGGCGCAGTTGACCACGACGCGGTACCAGCCGTCCAGGTGGTAGACAATCAAGTCATCGATGACTCCACCAGCTTCGTTTAGCATGCCCGAGTAGAGGGCTTTGCCGATAAAATCGTCCAATTTGGCAATGTCGTTGGCGAGCAATGTGCGCAAATAAGCGCGGGCATCGGGGCCGGTTACATCCACCACGGTCATGTGGGATACATCAAACATTCCGGCATTTTGGCGCACCGTATGGTGTTCTTCGATTTGTGAGCCGTAATTGATTGGCATATCCCAGCCGCCAAAGTCGACGATTTTAGCGCCGGCATCAACATGGCTTTGATAAAGGGCGGTGCGGTTTCCCATTCTGAAGTCCTGCGGGGCAAAGTTAGTAACGAAAGGTCTATTTTAGCGCGAGGGGTGGTCTTATAACTACCCCCAGTACGAAGTCAGTGGTAGTCGATGGCAGCTAACGAGCGAGCCTGCTATGCTCGATCCATCGCGAATTATCAGGAGGCTCTCCAATGAAACGCCTATTGAAAATCATTGTGGGCATTGTTGCCTTGCTAATTTTGATGGCAGTGGCACTGTTATTTTGGCTGGACCCCAATGTCTTTAAGCCCCGTATTCAAGCACTGGCCGAAAAGCAAGGCGTACACCTGAGTATGGAGGGCGACCTCAGTTGGCGTTTTTGGCCCAGTGTCGGTATAGAGCTGAACAAAATTGCGGTAGCTTCTATTAATAACCCCGATGAGCCCGTGGCAAAGCTGCAAAGCGCCAGTCTAATGGTGGCGACTGCACCGCTCTTCTCGGGCGAGCTAGTGGTAGAGAGTTTGCTAATAAACGGTGCCGAACTGGACTTAACCGTCAATGAGGCCGGGGCGGGTAACTGGCAAGCGCTTACTGCGCGTGAAAAAGCAGCGATCCAAGATTCCGCTGCCGCCCAAGAAGTGTTGCAGCGCCAAGCCGCTGAAGCTGACTCAACACCGGCCGCGCCGGCAGAGGCGGGTGAGGCGGGTAGAATCAAGCTCGCCATCGACGTGATTGAAGTCTCTAACGCTCAACTCAATTATCAAGATGCGCGAACAGGCACCGAGCTGGCCCTGGGTATCGACGCCTTAAGCCTGCTGGGCTTTAATTTCGAAAACCGCCCCTTTGAGCTGAATCTGCAATCCGTAGTAGCGCTTACCGATCCGGTCAGTTTTCCGCGGGGGCCGGTGCAGCTCGCACTGAACTTACAAGCGAGTATGACGGTCGATCAAGCCATGAATCAATTTGAGCTGACTTCCTCCGAGCTTAATGCGGATATTACCAGCGGTGCCGGCAATGCCGATTTGACGGTTAACTTTGATATGACCGCGCAAGATCTGCAGGGCGATTTAACCTATCAGGGTAAGCTTACCGTTAAGCCTCTGGATGTTAAGGCGGTATTGGCAAGTTTAGGCCAAACGGTGCCCAGCACTGCCAATCCCGATGCAATGAGCGCCGTCGGTTTTACCGCAGAAGTGGCCGGCGGCTTGCAAAGCGCGGCCCTCAATAACGTGATGATTACGCTGGATGACACTACATTCACCGGTACTTTGGCGATTACTGATATTCCTAGTCAAGCTATTGAGCTGGCCCTGGCTGGCGACAAAATTAATGTGGACCACTATCTGCCGCCCGTGAGCGAGGAGTCGCCCAACGAATCCGAGGCGTCAACGGCCGATTCAGGCGAGCCCGCGGCCGACTCAGATGCGACCGCAACAGGGAATCAAACGGCGTCGGTACCCGAGGAGCCCCTGCCACTGGAGACCTTGCGCAACTTAAACGTAATGGCCGACTTAAGTTTGCAAGAGGTTATCGTCAATCAGCTCACCATGACCAATGTGCAGTTAACTGCAAGGGCTAAAGATGGTTTGCTGGAGCTGCAAGATGCCAGCTTAAACACCTATCAAGGCCGATTAGAATCAACAGCCACCTTGGATGCACGCGGTGAGCAAGCCCGGGTAAACTTTGACGCGGACCTGGCTGGGGTAGAGATGGCCCCGCTGTTGCGCGATTTACAGTTGGATGAGAGCGTACAATTAACCGGTGCGTTAAACTTCGATGCCTCGGGTAGCACACAAGGGGTATATGCCTCCGAGCTGGTTGAGCGTTTGAGTGCCGATGCGAACTTCGCCGGGGACGATGTAGTGTTTGCCCCGATTAATGTGGAAGAGTACTTCTGTAAAGCCGTCGCACTGGCCAACGATGAAAAAGAAAGTGAGGACGGTCAAACCGGTGAAGAGCGTCAGTGGCCGGACAAAACGCTCATGCGGGCGCTGGAAGGTAAAGTGACCATTCGCGATCAGATCGTCCAGGTGGAAAACTTCTCTGCCGGCGTTCAGCACCTGATTGTATCCACCCTCGGCAGCCTCAACCTGGGCAAGCAGCAATACGACTTTAGTTTGCCCATGACCCTGCTGGAAGAGTCCACCAGCGAGATGGGTTGCACCGTCAAAAGCAACTATTGGCTCAACCGCAGTTTATCGCTGCTGCGCTGCAAAGGCTCGCTGGCCAATGTTTCGCCGCTAAAAGACTGTGGCCTCGACTCTAAAGCGCTGGAGTCTCTGGTGGGGGATTACGCCAAACATCGCTTGCAAAAAGAGTTGATTCGCCAATTGGCCGGTGACGATGAAGACGGCGATGGCGATGGTAATAAAGAACAGAGCGACACCGAAAAAGCGGTCGAAGGTTTATTGAAAGGTTTATTTAAAAACAACGAATGACAGATACTTTTTCCCGCGCCGTGCTCATCTGGTTTGATGAGCACGGCCGTAAGCATTTACCCTGGCAACAAAACATTACCCCGTATCGGGTGTGGCTGTCAGAAATTATGTTGCAGCAAACCCAAGTCACCACCGTTATTCCCTACTTTGAGCGCTTTACCCAGCGCTACCCGAGTGTGCAGGCGCTCGCTGCCGCACCGCTGGATGACGTGCTGCACCTGTGGACCGGCCTCGGCTACTACGCTCGGGCCCGCAACTTACACAAGTGCGCGCAACAGGTCGTTGAAAATTACGATGGCGACTTTCCGGGCACAGTCGAGCAATTGGCCGCGCTGCCCGGCATTGGTGAGTCCACCGCTGGCGCCATTGTCAGCATTGCGTTCGGTAAGTACGCGACCATTCTCGATGGCAACGTAAAGCGCGTACTGGCCCGCTACCACGCCATTGACGGCTGGCCCGGGCAGAGTGGGCCGTTAAAAGCACTGTGGGAAAAGGCGCGTTTGCACACGCCGGAGTCTCGTTGTAACCACTACACCCAAGCCATGATGGACTTGGGGGCGACCGTCTGCACGCGCAGCAAACCCGCCTGCGAACACTGCCCCTTGGGCGATGGTTGCACCGCCCGCGCCACCGGCCGCCAGTTAGACTACCCGGGTAAAAAGCCGAAAAAAGACAAGCCGGTAAAATCGACGTATCTGTTAATGCTGCGCGCGCCCACGGGCGGGCTCTTGCTGCAACAGCGGCCCGCCACCGGAATCTGGGGCGGTTTGTGGAGCTTTCCCGAGTACCCCTTACAGGCCGACCTCGCCGCCGAGTGCCGTCAGCACTTCGGTGAGCCAGGCGCTATTGAACTGTGGGACACCTACCGCCACACCTTCAGCCATTATCACCTCGACATTACTCCGGCTTATATACCGCTGTTGAGTTTGCCCGACAAGGTGATGGAAGCCGGGCCCTCACTTTGGTATAACGTGCACCAGCCCGAGTCCGTCGGACTGGCCGCACCGGTAAAACGCTTGCTGGAAAAGCTAGCCCAGCTCGATCCGCTGTCCACCTAAATCACCAACGAGGTCTACCTATGAGCCGCACAGTCTTTTGTCGCAAATACCAACAGGAGTTGCCCGGGCTGACGCAGGCGCCTTTCCCCGGAGCCAAGGGGCAGGACATTCTGGACAACATCAGCGCTAAAGCGTGGCAGGAGTGGATGGCCCATCAAACGATGCTGATCAACGAAAAACAGCTCAACCTAATGGACACCGGCACGCGAGTTTACCTGGGCGAACAAATGACCAAGTTTCTCTCCGGTGAAGAATACGATGCCGCTGAAGGCTATGTGCCCCCGGAACAGAACAAGGATTAATCGCATTTGATTAGTCTTTATACAGTGGCAAGGTAGGGGCAATTTTTTCCAGCCACAGGGCTTGACTCCAAGCGCCCCAACAGGTTTAATACGCGCCTCTTGTGACAGCTGCTTTATTAAATAGCCGCTAACACAAAGCCCGGATAGCTCAGTCGGTAGAGCAGTGGATTGAAAATCCTCGTGTCGGTGGTTCGATTCCGCCTCCGGGCACCATACAGAAAAAAAGGCTCGGTCCTCGGATCGGGCCTTTTTTGTATCTGCAGGTTTTGTGCGGGCGAAATCGAACCAGCTTTTTATGGCGGTTCGATTGACTCGGGGCGTCCTGCCCCTCGCCCTTCGGGCAGCGAAGCTGTCCAACGCGGCGTCCTGCCGCGTTGTCCGCCTCTGGGCACCATAAATAAAACCTCGCTCTGCGGGCAGCGAAGCTGTGAATCGCGGCGTCCTGCCGCGCTTTCCGCCGGGTGCAGTGTGCCATTGTCGTCAAAAAAGGCTCGGTCCTCGGATCGGGCCTTTTTTGTATCTGTAGGTTTTGTGCGGGCGAAATCGAACCAGCTTTTTATGGCGGTTTGGCCGAGTGTGCTGCATTCGATACTGAGTGTGTCTAAGCCATGAGCGCCGAGGGGGATTGCGCTAGTTGGATCCCTCTTTTGATTTAAGTCTGTTTTGTGTTGCGAGGTTTATCTCGCTTAGTGTTGACGATATTTTTTACCGTTGACTTGGCTGTTTATGTGGATGTCGGTTTGACACTGGGGTCGGTATTGCGCATGGCGACATGCAAGAGTATTGCACCTGAACAGAGTGCGGCCGTCAGGGCCATAATTCCCTGCCAGCCATAGGTGGTCATAAGGTGTACGCCGGCGATGGCTCCTGCCGAGGCACCTAGGTAATAGAACAGCATATATACGGCGTTTAATCGGCTTTGGGCCGAGGGGTCAATGGCAAATACTCGCACTTGGTTGGGGACTTGAGCGGCAAACACGCCTAAATCAATCAGTACGATGCCCAGCAGGAGGCCGGCGAGCGAGTACTGAAAACTCCAGAGTACAGCCGTGCCTGCCAGCAGAACCATTAGTGCCAGACATATTGTCCGCCACGTGCCCAGTGAGGTTACCCAGCGGCCGGAGGCCTTGGCGCCGATAATACCAGCCATGCCTGCGAAGCCAAACAGGCCGGCTTGCTGCAAATCAAGATTGAGTGGCGCGCTTGTAAGGTGCAGTGACAGGCTAGCCCAAACGGCATTGAACGCGGCAAACCAGAGGGCTCCGGTCATGGCCGACACTCTTAGCAGCGCATGCTGGCGAAAAAGTGTCAGCATGGAGGTGATCAGAGCAGGGTAGCGCATGGTCGTTGTTCGTGTGCTTTCTGAGGGTAGTACACGCCAAAGCAACAAACCCCAGCCGAGTGCAGCGGCGGCCGCCGCCCAATAAACCGCACGCCAACCTAAATGCTCGGCGATGCTGCCGCTCAATACTCGCGACAGTAAGATTCCCAGTGTCAGCCCACTCATTAAGGTGCCCAGTACCCGCCCCCGTTGTTGTGGGCTGGACAGGGATGCGGCCAGAGGAATGAGTTGCTGTGTGATATTAGCCCCCAACCCCATCAAAAACGTACCCGCTATCAGCAGTAAGGCGCAACCGGCGCTCGCCTGCATTGCCAACGCGCAGGTAAGCAGTAATGATAGGGCGGCTATTAGCGTGCGCCGAGGAATGATATCGCCCAGTGGCGAAATAAACAAAATGGCGACGGCGTAGCCCACTTGAGTTGCAAAAGGCACTAGGCTGAGCAGATTATCGCTTAGTGCCAAACCGTCGCGCAGAGCTGGTAAGAGTGGCTGATAGTAATACAAATTGGCGGCCGTAAAAGCCACTGCCGCTGCCATTATTAGCAAAAGCGGTGTGGAAGGAGCTGTTGGCCGAGGGGAATCTACCGGTGACTCGGTAATTTGTGTGGTTGGCATAAGTAGGTCTCTGCATAACTGTCCCAAAAACGGGTTAGGCCAGACTCTAGCGGCTATTATTTAATAATAGAAATGATGATATGGTATTCAACCTATAGCAAAATTGTATAAATCGGGGCGGTAAGTGGAGCTGAAAACTCTCAGAACATTTGTCGCGGTGGCAGAGTTGCGCAACTTCTCGGCCGCCGCGCGCAAGTTGCATACAGTTCAGCCCGCAGTGAGCCGGCAAATTGCCGACTTAGAAGCCGAGCTTGGCACCTCACTGCTTTGGCGCAGCACTCGCGAAGTGAGAATGACCGCGGCCGGCGAGGTATTGTTAGAGGACGCCCGCCGCTTACTGGCGCTCGAGGTGGAAGCTCGTGAGCGAGTGCTGCGAGCCGGGAGCGGACAAATCGGCCAATTGCGCATCGGTTATATGAGTTCGGCTACCGCACGTTTTCTGCCCGCTTTGCTCCAGCGGTTCGGTCGCGCTCACCCCGATGTACATCTGGAGTTGTTTGAAATGACAGCACAGCAGCAGTTGGAGGCCTTTGCCCGCGAGGAGATTGACCTGGGGTTTTCGAGACCTCTGCCGGAGCGCGTCGAACTGGCAAGTTTGCCGTTGTATAGCGACCCACTCGTAGCGGTGGTGCCGTTGTCACACTCGTTGGCCAATCGCCGGCGGCTGTCACTTGAGGTCTTGGCACAAGAGAATTTTGTGCTATTTGAGCGTGCTCAGGCCAGCGGTTTGTTTGACCGAATCATCGGCGCTTGCGGCGCGGCGGGCTTTTCACCTCGTGTGGTCAGGCAGGCTGCGCACATGCAAACCCTGCTCAGTCAGGTGGCAAGTGGTATAGGCGTCGCTATTGCGCCCGCCTGTATCCGATTTCTGCAAAGTGAGGGGTGTGTGTTTATTGCACTACAGCCGGCGCTACCAGCCATTGAGTTGGAACTTCACTATGCTCATTATCCCGTGCGGCCGACCGTTGAATCTTTTGTTGCGCAGGCTTGCCAAATGCGTGAGCACATTAAAACGCAAATGGAGTACCGAGAGCTGGGCGGGCGGAAATAAGTTAAGCCTAAGAATTATTGACAACGTTGTCTTTAGGGGTTAATGTCAGTATATCAGACGAATATATGAGCAAAATCGAAACGGCTAGCCTGTGGCTGGCATTAGCTACACAACAATAAAGATCGCATTGGCCTTGGGCCTCGGCGACGCTGGAAAGGGTAAGGTTTATGACTGATCAAAAAACAACGCAGGCCACGGGTAGTGTGGTTGTTCCTATGGCGATTATCGCCGGGCTGTTTTTCATTTTCGGTTTTGTGACATGGCTAAACGGGGCCCTAATTCCGTTTTTGCAAACTATTTGTGATTTGAGTGCGTTCCAGGCCATGTTGGTCGCCTCGGCGTTTTATGCCGCTTATACCTTTATGGCCTTGCCAATGGCGTACATCATTGAGCGCACAGGTTATAAAAACGGTATGGCATTGGGTTTGTTTATTGTTGCCGCCGGTGCTTTGGTTTTTATTCCGGCCGCTTATGGGCGCGACTTTACGATCTTTTTGTTGGCACAATTTATTGTGGGTTCTGGTTTAACCATTTTGCAAACCGCCTCTAACCCTTATGTGGTGAAACTGGGGCCGCCTGAGTCAGCGGCGGTGCGCATCTGCATTATGGGGCTGTTAAACAAGGGTGCGGGCGTCGTGGCGCCGGTGGTATTTACCGCCTTGGTGTTGTCGGGTATTACCGGCGTATCGGAGGCTGAGCTAGCTCTATTGCCGGAAGTTGCACGCGATGCCAAGTTAAATGATTTGGCCGGTCAATTAGTTAGCCCATATATCGGCATGGCTATCGCGCTGGCCGTGTTGGGGGTGGGTATGATCTTTGCTCCGATCCCCGATCTTGAAGACGAAGTCATTGAGGGGCAAGAAGACGGTGATATCCGTCTGTCGGGTGTGTTCCAATTTCCACATTTGGTGTTGGGCGCGTTGGCGTTGTTCTCCTATGTGGGGGTGGAGGTTATCGCTGGTGACGCCATTGGGCTGTTGGGTAAGCAGGCTGGTCTAGACAGTTCCGTGACATCTTTGCTGACCTCGTACACGATGATCTTTATGGTTATTGGCTACGCCATCGGTGTGGTGGCGATACCGCGCTTTATTAGTCAGCAAGTCGCGTTGACCGGATCGGCGATTCTCGGAATTATTTTTACCTTTTGTGTTATGACCGGCTCAATGGAAAATCAGCTGATGTCTGCCACAACCTTGAGTCTTTTTGGTATGCCCGAAATTCCCAATGCAGTGTATTTTGTCGCTCTGCTTGGTTTTGCCAATGCCATGTGCTGGCCGACAATCTGGCCGCTGTCGCTACAAGGTTTGGGTCGCTATACCTCCAAAGGCGCAGCGCTGCTGATTATGGGTATTGCCGGTGGTGCGGTACTGCCTCCCATTTACGGTCACTTTGCCGACAGTGGTGATGGTCAGCTGGCGTATGCGGTGTCGTTGCCGGCTTACTTATACATCTTGTTTTATGCGCTCAAAGGCCACAAACTCACATGCTGGGGTGGTAAAAAAACTGCACAGAGTGCAGCAAAGCAGGCGTAAAAAAATAGCGGTTATTAAAAAGGCCCTGACAGCAATGTCAGGGCCTTTTTTTGTGGAATTGAAAAATGTTTAAGGCAGGTTTTTCTGAACGTGTTGCATAATGTTGATGTAAGTATCTACCCAGTAGTCTTGTTTGTTTTTATCAAAATACGCTAATAATTCTCGGTGAGTTTGATCGCTAACGGATAGGTGGTCCCCGCCAATGCCGTGAAAAATCAATTGTACTAATGCGTATTCGGCGCTAGCGGCTTCAACCATGCCGATCAACTCTGCGCCACTTTGGCCATGGGGAAGAAAAACTTGAGTAAAGTTTTTCGGTTGCGGTTGTTCCGATCCTTTAATCGAGACAAAAAGATCGCTTACCGCGGGTAAATAGTTACCGTTGGCGGTTTCGGTGTGGCCACACGGCGGGGTAAAGGTGCGCCCTTGTTTGCCGTCAATCGCATGAAGAAAGGCATTGGCCACTAAGATTTCATCACGCATCTGCTCGACCGTGCGCTTATCTATATCGTTATACGCCTTTACCCAATCTGTTCCCGGCTGCGACTTGCTGCATGCGTGATAAATGGTGTGGTTGCCTAACTCGTGTCCATCTGCTGCCGCCTGGCGCCACTCGGTCAAACGATCATAGGTAACAGATGCTGATAGGTTTAAGTAAAACGAGCCTTTGAAGTTGTATTGGTTAAGCGCGGGTATGGCGTTGTCGAGCTGACTGTTTAATGAGTCATCGTAAGAAAGGCTGATAGCGGTTTTTTGTCCTGCAGGCCAGGGGTAAGTTTCAACCGCTTGGGCGCTGGAAAGGCCGAACAGTATGGCTAAGGTAATTAGAGTCGTTTTCATTATAAGTATCCATGTTGGTCTGTTATTTCTTACCATAAAGAGTATACCAAGACGCTGTCATTTCGCAGTAGCCGCTGCGTGTAACACTGTAAAAGTGTGGAGATTAATTCAAAGGCGTTGCGGGGTGCTCCAGGAGCGAGAGCTGAGCCTGACTAAGTGATTGATAATATTGATGGTTTTGGGGTTCTGAGGCTGTCGCTCAGGCCTCGCTGTTGATTTTGCCAACGCTGCCGTCAAAGTGTTAGCAGACGAGCTAGAGGAAGCATTGTCTTGTTTGCAATTTCTTGTGCCATTAAGCAGAGTTTAAACAAAGCTGTGTGTGATTCATAAATGGAATTGCTCGTGCTTACATTTCATTTCTCCTGGTCCTTATAGATACCCGCTTGGTTTGAATGAGGGCGGGGTGTCGGCTGCAACGTATAAAAACGGAAAAATTTACAATTCCTTGCGCTGTTTCGGGGCGCATAAATTCTCTGTGCGCCGTCACGGGTCGCTATTGGTGGTTTTTTTCGCATTAAACTTATGCAGTCAACGATTGGAACAACCCTTGCCTAGAGACTAGTATCAGGGCTGAAACCTCTATTTGTTTTTGCCATCGATTCTAAGGAGCTGTATGACACCACAGTGGCAAGAGATTATCAGCCAAGCTCAGGCACTGCGTAGACAACTTCACAGTGAGCCTGAATTGGGTTGGCAGGAATTTAATACAGCACAGCGTATTCGTCAGGAATTGGATCTGCTCGGTATTAGTTGGCGAATTTGTGCCGAAACCGGTACGGTCGCTACATTAGCTCCCAAGGCCCCAGGTCAACACATCGCATTGCGTGGAGATATAGATGCGCTTCCCATCAATGAGAGCACTGGCCAACCGTGGTCGTCCACTCGCGCGGGTTGCATGCACGCTTGCGGTCACGACGGGCACACCGCCACTCTAATGGCATCGGCGATGTGGCTAAAACAGCATGAAGCGCAATTACCGGGCCCTGTGACGTTATTGTTTCAACCGGCCGAAGAGGGTGGGCACGGCGCTCGCGAGATGATTAAAGATGGTGCCCTTGAAAATGTTGACTGCATTTACGGTTGGCACAATTGGCCTGCAATCGAGTTTGGAAAGCTTGTTTGCCCCGATGGTATTGTGATGTGTGGTAACGGCACATTTGACATTATTCTTCACGGTCAAGGTGGTCATGCCAGTCAGCCTGAACTGTGTCGAGACCCTGTGCTGGCGGTGGGGGCATTGGTACAGGCACTACAGCAAATTGTCAGCCGGCGCTTACCCCCTCAGCAAGCCACAGTGCTTAGTGTCACCTCAATTGAGGCGCCCAGTGGTCCCACCGTTATTCCCGAAACTGCGAAAATTGGCGGTAGCATTCGCGTGTCAGATCGAGCAGCACGCGATCAAGTTAATCAATTAATTACTGAAATTTCTGAGCAAATTGCCGTTGCCTACGGTGTCACCGCCGAGGTGAATATTTATCCGCGCTATGACGCCACCATTAATCATGCCGAGTATGCGCAAAATATGCGTCGCTTGTGGTGCCGCAATAACACAGGTCAGGTTTTGGATGAGAATATTGCTATTCCGATCATGGCGTCGGAGGATTTTAGCTACTACCTTAAACAAGTCCCGGGGGCGTTTGCCCTTATTGGCGCCGATGATGGTGATAATCATCACTATGCCTGTCACAACCCAAATTACGATTTTAATGATCGATTGATCGACCCAGTGGTGAAATTATTTAGTCAGTTAGTGGGAGCACCCATGCCACAGTAAGTACCACATCGAAGGCTGTTTAGCCGTGTCAAGGTTAGGAGAAAGTTATGAGTATTTTTACAGCGCGTGAATCTGAAATCCGAGGTTACTGTCGTGTCTATCCTGTTGTGTTTGATACGGCGAGTAATGCGATTCAGGTGGATGATCAAGGCAAAGAGTATATTGACTTCTTTGCCGGTGCCGGAGTGTTGAACTTTGGCCACAACAACGAGCGAATGAAACGCGCGGTAATTAATTACATCGAGTCCGATGGTGTAACGCACAGCTTGGATATGCACAGCACGGCCAAGCAAAAGTTTATGGAGCGTTTTACCTCTACCATTCTGGAGCCGCGCTCCATGCCGCATAAAATGCAATTTATGGGGCCCACTGGCACCAATGCGGTGGAAGCTGCCCTTAAGATTGCGCGCCGAGCAACAGGGCGTACGCAGATAGTTGCTTTTACTCACGGCTTTCATGGTATGACATTGGGCGCTCTGGCGTGTACTGCCAATCAGGCTTTCCGTGCGGCGTCAGGCGTACCACTGGAGCACGTGTCCCACTTTCCTTTCGATTGCACCGAGGCTAACGCTATTCCCGGCGGCGGCGCAGATGTGATTGAACAGATGCGCTGGCTATACACAGAGGGCTCATCCGGCATGACCCCGCCGGCGGCTTTTTTGGTAGAAACCATTCAGGCTGAAGGTGGCGTTAATGTAGCCAGTAAAGAATGGCTGCAGAGTTTGGCTGCGCTTGCGAAAGAGCTAGGTTCGTTGTTGATTATTGATGATATTCAAATGGGCTGTGGTCGAACTGGTTCGTACTTTAGTTTCGATGAAATGGACATTGATCCAGATATTATCTGTCTGGCAAAAGGTATCGGCGGTTGGGGTACACCCATGGCGATGAATTTAATTAAGCCCGAAGTGGACAAGCATTGGAACCCGGGTGAACACACCGGCACCTTCCGAGGTCAAGGGCTCAGTTTTATTGCTGGAGCCGAAGCGCTCGGTTATTTCGAGACGCCAGACTTAATGGATGAGGTCAAAGTCAAAGGCAAGGCTATGTATGACGCCGTTGCCCCGTTAGAAGAAAAGTACGAGTCGGTACACATCCGCGGCCGGGGTATGGTTTACGGCGTGGATGTGGGCGATGGTGCAACCGCCAAGGCAATTATCAGTGCTTGTTTTGACGATGGCTTGCTCGTGTCGGCCTGTGGTAGCGGTGGGCGAGTGATTAAACTTATTCCGCCTTTGACAATTCCGCAAGATCAGATGGAAACCGGTTTGGCAACGCTGCTTAAGCATGCCGAAAAAGTGTTAGGGGGTGGTGCATGATTCAGCGCGATGATATGACATTCCCGTTCGAAGAATACGAGCGGCGTTTAACGGCACTGCGGGCGCGCATTGAAGAGCGGCATTTAGATGCCGTAGTAATTACCGACCCCGAAAACATCATGTATTTAACGGACTATCAAACCACCGGTTACTCCTTTTTTCAGGCGTTGGTAGTACCGTTAGAAGATGAGCCTTTTATGATTACCCGCGCCATGGAGGAGTCCAACATTATTGCGCGCACTTGGGTCGAGCGCACTCGTCCCTACCCCGATACTGGGGACGCCATTCAAATGTTGGTAGATGCGTTGCGTGAATTTGGTTTGTCCAAAAAACGCATCGGCTACGAGCGCAACAGCTACTTCTTCCCCGCGTATCAGCAAGACACAATCCATACCACGTTAACTGAGGCGAAGCTGCTTGATTGTTTTGGTATTGTCGAAGAGGGACGCGTATGTAAATCACCGGTGGAAATTGCTGTGATGCGCAAAGCGGCACTGGCTACCGAGGCCGGTATGTCAGCTGGTATTTTGGCGTGTAAAGCCGGTGCCACCGAGAATGAAATTGCGGCCGCCATCAGTGATGGAATGTTCCGCGCCGGCGGCGAGCCCCCCGCGGTAATGCCCTATGTCACATCTGGGCCGCGCAGCATGATAGGTCACGCCACCTGGGAAGGTCGCACCGTACAGCCCGGTGAACATGTGTTTTTGGAGGTGGGCGGTTGCTATCGGCGCTACCACACCGCCATGATGCGTACGGTTGTGCTGGGTGATTTAACTGACTCTATGTATAAAGCGCAAGAGAAAATGAAACACGCGCTGTCAGCTATGCACGATTATTTTCAACCGGGTATGACGGTGTCAGATGCGGATAATTTAATTCGCAATATCATTTCTGACAATGATGTCGGCGCGCGCTTAATTACCCGCTCCGGTTATTCCATTGGTATCGCTTTCCCGCCCAGTTGGGACGAAGGTTATATTGTCAGTCTTAAGCAAGGCGAGTCGGCGGTGCTTAAAGAGGGGATGACTTTCCATATTATTCCCTGGATGTGGGGCGTGGATGGCGACAAAACCTGTGGCATCTCAGATTCCATTCACATTACCGATGAAGGTTGTGAGTCATTTTTCAAAATGGATCGTGACTTCACCGTTAAAAGTGATGAAGGTGTCAGTGTCGCGCAATTAAGTACACAGCGCGCCAAGCAAAAGAAATCGGACAAGTCCCCCGCGCCTGCGGACGATGACAAAACCCAGGAATCCTAGGAGGTGGTATGTTAACAGCCAACAATCCGTTCACCGGAGAAAAAATCGCTGAATACGAATCGCTGGATGCCGAGCAAGTGAGCGCTCGTATTGGTCAGGCGAGCGAAGCCTTTGCGACCTGGCGACACACCTCTTTTGCCGAGCGCGCCAAAGTGCTAACCGCTGTGGCTGCTGAGTTGCGTAAACGCAAAAGCACAATAGCGCAGTATATGGCCGATGAAATGGGTAAGCCGGTACGCGAAGGTGAGCCTGAGGTGGAAAAAGCAGCCTGGTGTGCCGAGTACTATGCAGAGCATGCTGAGGAATACTTAACGTCGGAGTCACTGCCTTCCGATGCCAGCCACAGTTATGTCTGCTATCAACCGCTGGGCACGCTCTTGGGGATTTTGCCCTGGAACGCGCCTTTGTGGCTGGCCTTTCGTTATTTGGCGCCGGCGTTAATGGCGGGTAATACCTGTGTTATGAAGCACGACCCCAATGTGCCGGCCAGCGCTCAGTCTATCGCCGATGCTTTTGTCGCCGCCGGTGCGCCGGAAAATATTATGGTGAATTTGCCGGTGGAAACGAGTTTGGTGGAAAAAGCCATTCGCGATCCTCGCATTGCCGCGGTGTCTTTTACCGGCTCGGCCGGTGCCGGCAGTAAGGTGGCCGCGGTGGCCGGTAGTGAAATCAAACCCTGTGTGCTGGAACTCGGTGGTTCCGATCCCTGTATTGTCCTGGCCGATGCCGATTTAGAGGCTGCAGCGGATGTTGCGGTTTTATCTCGCATTATTAACGCCGGTCAGTCCTGTATCGCCGCCAAACGCATACTGGTTGAGGAGTCAGCAATGGATAAATTTGTCCCTATGCTGAAGTCGCGCCTGCAAGCTTTAAAAATGGGTGATCCTAAAGATGAGCAAACACAAGTCGGCCCCATTGCCCGGCGCGATTTGCAGCTAAATTTGCATCGCCAGGTTAGCGAGACGGTCGAGGCCGGGGCAAAATGTTTGCTGGGTGGTGAGTTACCAGACAGTGCAGGTTACTTCTATCCAGTGACTTTATTGACGGAAGTGACTGCGCAAATGACGGCGTTTCGGGAGGAAACTTTTGGCCCCGTAATGGCTGTCACATCGGTGTCTGGCATTGAGGAGGCGATAGAGCTTGCCAATGACAGCGATTACGGCTTGGGCGCCGCTATCTGGACGGCGGATGTCAAACAAGCCGAGCAGTGGGCGCAGCAAATTGACGCAGGTCAGGTAGCCATTAACGGAATTGTCAAAACCGACCCGCGCCTTCCCAGTGGCGGTATCAAGCGATCTGGTTTTGGCCGGGAACTCGGTCCGCACGGCATTAAAGAGTTCGTCAATGCCAAGCAGATTTGGGTGAAGTAGTGGTATAGGTTGCCGGTGTGCGGAGAGCGACTAACAGTTGGTTGCTCTCCGTATACCTGAGCCAGATACTGTACCGCAGAACGCAGAACGCAGAACGCAGAACGCAGAACGCAGAACGCAGAACGCAGAACGCAGAACGCAGAACGCACATAAGTGCGATACTGCCTCTTACCTCAGTACCTTTTAAGGCCGAGTTTTTGTTCGGTTGGGCGGCTTGTTAAGTCACTGTGCAATGCGCAGAACTTTTCTGGCCAGTGTTTTTGCTTTTAGCAGTAGTAAGCCCGAGAATAATAGCTCCAGAGCCGTTGCCACCATATTGGCTTTGTTGTCTGCATCTAGATAAAAAGGGTCGAGGCTACGCTCCGCAATGAGCCATAAAGTGGCCCAGTAAACGGCATCGACGATCGCGTAATAGAGAAAATAAACGGCCATGGCTAACAGTACGGTTGTTAGTATTGATAGAACGTCCATGGCTTCAATCGGCTGATCAATCTCCGGCTTTACAATAAGTTTGGCAAGCTTTAAGGGAAAGAACCAAAAGCACAAAGCAGCCAAAAGCGGCGCTGCTGTGGTTGTAAAAACAAAGGCTAAAGGCAGGTCAATGTGATTGCTGCCGCCTGTGGCAACACCGACCAATAATGAAAATTGCGGTACGCTGTATAAAAGTAACAGTATGGAAAATATCCGTATCGCGATGGCCAGATAATGTGTCGGTCTCATTTCTATTCCCTTATTCCAATCCGTGTGTGGTGTGCAGAGCCCGTCATAAATTTGCCAAGTCAACGGCTTATGACGGCCGGCTCAATGTAATGCCTTCTCTCCTTCCTGGCAACCGGTGGCCCGGTTCTGCGCTGGCGAAAACGTGCCTTGCCAATGTTGGGTTCCTAAAACCCGCGATATTCACTAGACTGGGCGCACTATACATTCAGAATTTAGGGGCACGGGTGATGTGGCGAGTTTTGGGGGTGGCCGTTTTGGCTATGGTACAGCTGATTGCTTGTTCTTCTGTGCCTTCGTATGGTTCGACGCCCGAATCGCTCGGCATTGATGTTTTGCCTAATGGCAGCAAGCAGTTTGTGTATCGGGTGGGCTTACCGCCTGAGGTCGAGGCTCGCTTAAACCCCCGCGCCCGGCCCGGTCGCCCGCCAGGCGAGCGCGACTATCGCAAACTGCAAAACCGAACACTGTATGTTGTCACCCAGACGGGCTATTGTCGGTCTGGCTATTTTGAATTGGATTACCGGTTGGGAAATCAGGTGCAGTGGATTCGCGGTGAGTGCCGTGAGGGCGCGAGCGCTGAGGATGAGCGCAACTTTGCCGAACGCCAACAATTGCCCCTGGATGCACTGGAATAAAACACTACCGTATTGCCCTTAATGAGCCATGTCGCTAAGTAGAGCTTTCTCTTGGCGTTTGTATCAAGAGGAGCTAATCCCCGCTTTTACCGGCAAACTTGTCTATAATGCGCGGCTCTAACCGGAGCCTTTATCATGTCACTAGCCACTCTCTATCTAAACCCGCAAAAAGATCGCCGAGTAAAACGCGGCCACCTTTGGATTTACAGCAATGAAGTCGATACCAAACGCTCGCCCCTCAAGGGAATTGAGCCCGGTGCGGCCATGCGCGTGGTGAATGCGCGCGATCAGTTTATCGGGGTGGCTCTGGTAAACCCTGCCAGTTTAATTTGCGCGCGTTTAATTAGCCGACAAGATGCGCCGTTTAGTGCCGCCGACTTTGCGGCCAATTTGCTGCCTCAGCGTCTGCAAAGTGCGCTGGGTGTGCGCGATGCTGCCTTCTCCGAGCCATATTACCGTTTAATATTTGGTGACAGTGACTTTCTGCCCGGCTTGGTGGTGGACCGCTTTGGTGATTACCTGGTAGTGCAGATTGCCTCGGCGGGAATGGAAAACCTGCGTGCCGAGATTGTCGAGGCTTTAGTGACTCTGCTGTCTCCTAAGGGCGTACTCTTGGCCAATGAACACAGCGCTCGCTCGCTGGAGGGATTGCCGCTGTACACCGAGGTCGCCTATGGCGAGGTGCCGGAGCAGGTGCCCTTAATCGAAAACGGCGCGCACTTTTTAGCGCCGGTACGAACTGGGCAAAAAACCGGTTGGTTCTACGATCACCGCATGGCTCGCGCCCAACTGCAATCCTGGGCCAAGGGTGCCCGGGTGCTCGATGTATTTTCCTATATTGGCGGTTGGGGGATTGAGGCGCTGGTAGCCGGTGCTGAGTCGCTGGTGTGTGTCGATGCGTCGCAATCGGCGGTGGATGCGGTGTACGCCAACGCGGCCTTAAACTCAGTAGAGGATCGGGTCGAGGCCATTGCCGGTAAAGCGATTGATGCTCTAAAGCAGTTGATAGCACAGGGGCGGCAGTTTGATGTGGTGGTGCTCGACCCACCGGCGTTTATTAAGCGGCGCAAAGATCAACAGGCCGGCGAGGCCGCCTACCGTCATATCAATGAGCTGGGTTTGCAGTTGTTGGCCGACGGAGGGCTGCTGGTGTCGGCCTCCTGCTCGATGCATCTGGCCGAACAGACCCTGATTGAAATTGTGCATGCCAGTGCCTGGAAGCGCGGGCGCGATGCCCGCATTATTCAGCGTATGGGGCAGGGGGCGGATCACCCAACTCACCCTGCCATTGTTGAGACCAATTATTTAAAGGCTATTTTTGCGCGGGTGACGACTCGGCCAAGCTAGTTTTTTGCAGTGCCAGCTTCAGGTGTTGCTGGCGCTCTGTAGCGGATAAGCTAGGGTCGTTTTGCAATGAATTTAGCTGATTTTCAAGCGCTAGAGTGTTCAGTTCGGGTAACAAATCGTGCTCGCTGCTAAAGCTAAGTAGTTGTTTTACCGAGTCTGAGGTTAATTGGCATCCATCGGGTGCAAACTCGCAATGATCGATATCGAGTGCTGCGTCAATGGTGGCCGATAAGGCATTGCGCCACAACGCTAATTGGCTACGTGCTGGCAAACGCTGGTAGGTTGATACAGTAACGCTGGCCGGTTGCCAGTGGCTGGCGAGTTTCTCGATGCTGTCACAGGTTAGGCGAGTGGTTAATTCTAAGAGTGTTCGCCGCCTGTTTTGCGGCAGCTCTGACACTTTGAGCTGCCCGTCGCTTTGGTGCTTCTGTTGGTATTCTTGGGCCGTTCGCTTCCCGTCATCTGCGTACAATAAAAACTCCACCACATGCAGGCCGATGGTGGCTTCACTGTCGTCGGTTAAACCATGCTGGGTGAGTAAGGTGTCGCGATGAATCGGCAGGGTCACATCGTGTGCTAAGCCGCTGACGGGGTAGCCCTCAACACTGTCGAGAAAACCCGGTGCAATAGGCGTCTGGTGAATGTATTTAATATCCCGAACCAACTGCGCAAATAAATTGGGGTTGCTTTCGGCCATGCCCAAGGTGAGGTTTGTCAAATGCACCGCCGCGTGTAGGGTGTGCCATTGCGCTTGGGCGGCGGCAAGCTCTGAGTCTTTAGGGCTTTCTAAAAAGGCCTCCACTCGCTGTTGCAAGGTTTGGCAGGCCTGACTTAAGTCGGTGGTGGCAGTTAAGGTGTGCTGCCGCAATTGCTCAGAGAGTTGATTTAATTGAGCGGCGGTCGTTGGCGCCTGCCGGTGTTCTGACTCTGGCGCGGGCGGTGTATCCATCGGCACTGGTGCTGTTTGTCGCTCGCACCCAAGTAGCAGGGTGCAGCATAGGCTCACCGCCAGTAGGCTGGCCCAGGTGTTCATGCAGGCTCTCGCAAATCGAGTATGGGCCATTGTTTATCACATGCGGTTTGCTCCAGCGCTGGGTCTGGGTTAACCACCACCGGGTGACCTACTTCTAGTAGTAAGGGTAGGTCGTTGATTGAGTCGCTGTAAAAGTAACTGTCGCGCAGATCGAAGGGGTGATCTTGCAGCCAGTGGTGGAGGTTCTCAACCTTACCTTCGGCAAAACAGGGTGTGCCGAGATAGCCGCCGGTGTATTGCCCATCGATCAGCTCAGGGTCGGTGGCAAGGATGTGGTCGACCGCCAGAGCTTCGGCAATCGGGCGGGTAATAAACCCGTTGGTGGCGGTAATAATTAATAAATAATCACCCTGTTGGCGGTGTTTATCGAGTAACTGCAGGGCCTTGGGTAGCATAATGGGGGTAATGGCTTCGCGCAAAAAACCTTGATGAATGCGCTGCCACTGGGCTTCCGAACGCTCTGGTAGCGGTGACAGGGCAAACTTTAAATAGGCATCGATATCCAGTTCGGCCCGCTGGTAGGCCAAATAAAACTCGTCGTTTTGGCGGCGGTAGGCTTTTTCATCGACCAAACCTTGCGCAATAATGTACTCGCCCCACAGGTGATCACTGTCACCGCCTATCAGTGTGTTATCTAAATCAAATATGGCCAGCGCCACGGGTTTGCCTCCCAGATCCTATAAAGTGCATAGCATACTAGATCTTACACTTGAGGAATAAGCATTTGGTATTCCTTGCCAGTTTGTGTAACCTCAATTGATTAGACGTGATGTTTTGTGGAAAAATGCTCGCTAAACCCTTAAAAAGCCTCAAAATAGCGACAGACGCATCCGCGGGGCAAAGGCCGCAGTGGCTAGGGCCTGAGCTAATGAATTGGGTCCATAGCCACAATAATTATATAGTTGGGAAGGTGCAGTGATAGATTCCGATGGGTTTCGCCCCAATGTAGGGATAATTCTAACAAACGAGCAAGGACAAGTCCTTTGGGCTCGCCGTGTGGGTGGGCAAGACGCCTGGCAGTTCCCGCAGGGGGGGATTAATCACCACGAGACTCCCGAGCAGGCTTTATACCGTGAGTTAGGTGAAGAAATAGGGTTGACTGAGGCCGATGTGGATATTATCGCCTGCACCCGCGGCTGGCTGCGTTATCGGCTGCCGCATCGATTGGTTCGACACAATGCTCAGCCGCTGTGCGTGGGACAGAAACAAAAATGGTTTTTGCTCAAGCTTAAAGGCGACGAGCAGCGCATTACGGTAGATAATGACGGTCACGCAGAATTTGACGATTGGCGCTGGGTGTCCTATTGGTATCCCTTGGGGAAAGTGGTGGCTTTTAAGCGTGATGTGTACCGCAGGGCTCTTAAAGAGCTGGCGGCGGCTCATAGTCAAATGGAGCGTATGCAGTTTCTAACATCGTAGGGCTCATCACAGTGGTTGAGACCGACGGAATAACATCTTGAGTGAACACTAATGGCAACTATGCTTAATTCACTGCGCAGGATCGTACAGGAAGTTAATACCGCCCGGGACCTGAATAAGGTACTGGGTATTATTGTCGCACGTGTTAAGCAGGCCATGCAGACCCAGGTGTGTTCGGTTTATTTGCGCGATCACGTCGGTGACTACGTATTAATGGCCACCGAGGGTTTGCAGGCAGAGGCGGTGGGGCAGGTGCGTCTTGCTCGTGGTGAAGGTTTGGTGGGTCGGGTAGTGGTCCGCGAAGAGCCGGTCAACCTTGAAGATGCCGAATCTCACCCCAGCTATCAATATTTCCCCGAAACCGGTGAAGAGCGTTACAGCTCCTTTCTCGGTGTGCCGATTGTTCACCACCGCCAAGTGCTGGGTGTGCTGGTGGTCCAGCAAAGTGAAAGACGCCGTTTCGATGAGGGCGATGAAGCCTTCTTGGTAACCATGTCAGCCCAGCTGGCCGGAGTCATCGCCCACGCGGAGGCAACTGGCACCATGTTGTCTGTGGGACAGGCGCCAGCTCAGGCGAAGTTTGCCGGGGTGTCCGGTGCGCCAGGGATTGCCATTGGCCAAGGGGTGGTTATTGCACCTTTGGCGGATTTAAAGTCGGTCCCGTTTCAAGCCTGCCAAGACATAAGCGCTGAAATTGATTTTTTTCAGCAGTGTTTAATGGCAGTGCGTGAAGATATCAAAGGGCTTGGGCAGCAGCTCGAAGAGCGGCTTAACCGCGAAGAGCGCGCCTTGTTCGATGCCTACCTCGCCATGCTGGATGACGCCTCATTGGGGGGCGAGGTCATTGCCAAGATCAAAGAGGGCACCTGTGCCCCCTATGCCTGGAGCGAGGTTATTCTCGAACATGAGAATGCCTTTGCCGGCATGAGTGATGACTATCTGCGCGAGCGGGCGACCGATGTGCGCGATCTTGGGCGCCGGGTGCTGGCGTACCTGCAAGAGTCCAATCAGCACTGCAAAATTTACCCCGATAAAACCATTCTTATTGGCGATGACTTAACCGCCTCTATGTTGGGCGAAGTGCCGGCGGATAAGTTGGTGGGGCTTGTGTCTGTGCAGGGTTCCAGTAACTCTCACGTGGCTATTTTGGCTCGCGCCATGGGAATCCCCACGATTATGGGGGCGCAGGACTTACCCTACACCCGCATGGACGGTCGGCCCTTGATTGTCGATGGTTACAAAGGGGCGGTTTACAGTGACCCAGGTGCGCAGCTGTTAAAGCATTACGAAGCCATTGCCCTTGAGGAGCATGAGCTGGTTAAGGGGCTGGAGGCACTTAGTGACCTCCCTTGTGAGACTCTGGATAAGCACCGATTGCCTCTGTGGGTGAATACGGGTCTGATGACCGATGTGTTGAGGTCACTAGAGCGCGGCGCCGAGGGCGTGGGCTTGTACCGCACCGAGGTGCCATTCTTATTGCGCGACCGCTTCCCCTCCGAAGAAGAGCAGCGGATCATTTACCGCGAGCAGCTCGAAGCTTTCGCCCCACACACGGTGACGGTGCGTACCCTGGATATTGGGGGCGATAAGGCGCTGCCGTATTTTCCGATTTCTGAAGACAACCCATTTTTGGGGTGGCGCGGCATTCGGGTTACCCTCGATCATCCGGAAATTTTCCTTGCGCAGATAAGGGCCATGTTGAAGGCCAGCGTTGGGCTTGATAACTTGCGTATCCTGTTGCCGATGATATCCGGTATTACCGAGCTCGAACAGGCTAAAACGCTGATTTACCGAGCCTACCACGAACTGTTGGAAGAGGGTTTCGAGGTCAATTTGCCACCTATTGGGGTTATGATTGAAGTGCCGGCGGCGGTCTATCAGGCGCGTGAGCTGGCCGAGCGTGTAGACTTCTTGTCGGTGGGCAGCAACGACTTAACTCAATATCTATTGGCGGTGGATCGCAATAATGCCCGAGTGGCAGATTTATACCAAGCCTTCCACCCCGCAGTGTTGCGAGCCCTGGAGCAAGTGGTGCAGGCCGGCCACTCGCAGGGGGTGAGTGTTGGGATTTGTGGTGAGCTTGCCGGCGACCCCGGTGCAGCCATTATTTTAATGGCGATGGGTTACGACGTATTGTCGATGAACGCCTCTAACTTGCCTAAAGTAAAATCGGTCATTCGCTCCATTAATATGGATCAGGCCGAGGCCCTGTACTCGGATGTCATGCAGTTGATCGATGCGGAGCAGATTCGTGCCCGCATTGCACAAACCTTGCGTGAGGCGGGAGTCAGCCGTGTGGTTCGCCCGCTAGAAGAAGACGAAACTCGCCAGCTGAATTAACACGGCTCGCTCGCCCTTGAGCCGTCCGCTGGCTTCTCGCTGGGCGGCGCTTCCCCCTGTCACAATCGCGATGGTATGATGCCATCCTTTTCGTTTGCCGCCAGAGTGATACCAAATACTATGCTGACCCACCCGAATTTTGATCCTGTAGCAATCTCTGTTGGCCCGCTGGATGTGCACTGGTACGGCATTATGTATTTACTGGCGTTCGCGGCGGCCTGGGGTGTAGCTATGCATAGGGCCGGCCGGGCAGGCTCTCCCATTACCCGTCCCCAGGTAGAAAACCTAATTACCTACGGAGCCTTCGGCGTGGTGCTGGGCGGCCGTTTTGGTTATGTGGTGTTTTATAATTTTGACGCATGGATGAACGACCCTTTGTGGTTGTTCCGTATCTGGGAGGGCGGCATGTCTTTCCATGGTGGCTTTATCGGCGTCGTATTGGCGATGTTGTTTTACGCCCATCGCCTGCATATTCCTTATTTGCGATTAACCGACTTCGTAGCGCCGATTGTGCCTTTGGGACTGGCTTTTGGTCGATTGGGCAATTTTATTGGTCAAGAACTCTGGGGCCGAGCTACCGACCTGCCTTGGGCGATGGTGTTTCCTAAAGACCCGGAGCAGCTGGCGCGTCACCCATCGCAGCTTTATCAGATGGCTCTGGAGGGCATTCTGCTCTTCATTATTGTTTTTTGGTTTTCCAAAAAGCCTCGCCCGGCGGGTGCGGTTAGCGGTGTTTTCTTGATTGGTTATGCGCTGTTTAGGATCTTGGTCGAATTCGCTCGGGAGCCGGATCAGCACATACAGTTCGACCTGTTCGGTTGGGTGACTCGTGGACAGCTGCTGTCGTTACCGCTTCTTGTATTAGGTGTGGGTTTGTTGGTGGCAGCCTATGGCAGTCATAAGTTGATGGGTAAGGCCGCTCAGGGGGGAGACAAGTGAAACAATATTTGGATTTAATGCGCGATGTGGTGGATAACGGCCTTGACCGGGGAGATCGCACCGGTACAGGTACCCGCTCAGTGTTTGGTCGGCAGTTGCGGTTCGATTTGGCTCAGGGCTTCCCGCTAGTGACCACTAAAACGGTGCATCTAAAGAGTGTGATTGTTGAGCTTTTGTGGTTTTTGCAAGGCCGTACTGATGTGCAATGGTTGCAAGAGCGCGGCTGTCGCATTTGGAACGAGTGGGCCACCGCGGACGGTGACCTGGGGCCGGTGTACGGCAAGCAATGGCGCAGCTGGGCCTGCCCAGATGGCTCCACTATTGATCAGATTACCCAAGTGATCGAACAAATTCGCACCAAGCCCAATTCGCGCCGGTTAATTGTCAGTGCGTGGAACCCTGCTGACTTGCCCGATGAGGGGGTGTCGCCCCAGGACAATGTCGCGGCGGGTAGAATGGCCCTGGCGGCGTGCCACACCTTGTTTCAGTTTTATGTGGCCGATGGCAAGTTGTCGTGCCAGTTGTATCAGCGTAGTGCCGATTTGTTTTTGGGAGTGCCCTTCAATATTGCCAGTTACGCACTCTTGACCCATATGATTGCCGAGCAGTGTGAACTCGAAGTGGGCGATTTTGTCCATACTTTTGGCGACTGCCACCTTTACAATGACCACCTGACCGACGACATAGTCTTCGCCCAGTTGGAGCGCGCACCGCGCACCTTGCCCAAGCTAGTGATTGCGCGAAAACCGGCGTCTATTTTTGACTATGAGGTAGATGATTTTCAATTTGAGGGCTATGATCCCTATCCGCGCATAAAAGCGCCGATTTCGGTTTAACCTGGATAGTTAGGAGGAGCCCCTTGAAATTAGCCATGATAGTCGCCTGCGGCGCCGAAAACGCCATAGGCAAAGGCAATACCATGCCTTGGCATTTGCCGGCTGACCTGAAGTATTTTAAGCGGGTGACCCTCGGCAAGCCGATTATTATGGGCCGAAAGACTTTTGAGTCGATTGGTCGACCGCTGCCGGGGCGTCTTAATATTGTCATTTCTCGTGACGAGCACTGGCCTGCCCCCGAAGGAGTGGCCAGTGCAACCAGTGTTGATCGGGCGATTGACCTGGCGCGGGATCATGTGCCTGCCGGGGTGGGGGAGATCATGGTTATCGGTGGCGAGCAAATATATCGCGCAGCTTTGGCGCGGGCCGACCGAATCTATATGACAGAGATTGATGTGGCTGTGGAGGAGGCTGATGCCTTTTTTCCCGAGCTACCCGAGAGCGACTGGCGAGAGATATCTCGCCAAGCGGGTGAGGCGGATGCTCCGCTGCCTCACTGTTTTTTGGTATTGGAGCGTAACGCCCGGGCGATTGCTTAAAACGTTTATCGACCTATTTGGCATCTTTTATAATTAATGTGTGGTTAAATATTGGGCAAGCGTTACCTGTGCCTTGTGATGGTGCGGTAAAGTGTTACCTGTATGATACCAATATACACAGTTGTAAAGGCATTTGGATTAGGCATTGAATGTAGAGGAAGCCTCTTATTACAATGCTGCGTTCTTAACGACCTCGTAAGAGGCTCAGTGGATATGCGTCTGTGACAGCAGTCTGTCGCACAAACCTGATGAAGCACCCGAGTTGGGGGATATATGAAAAAGCAGCGAATGAAAGCCGTGGCTCTGACCACTGTGCTTTCTGCCAGTGCGCTAATGGGTAGCGCTGTCATGGCAGATGAAACCTTGGAGCAAGTTCTCCAGGTTAGCCAGACAAAAACAACCTTGGCCAAGGACTCCCAAGTCCGTATCGATCGTCTTGCTCAGGAAACTGACGACTTGCTGGTTCAATTTAAGCAAGTCAACAAGTCAATCGAAGATATGCGTCTATACAACAGCCAGCTCGAGAAGCAAATTGCCGCTCAGCTTACGGTTATTGAAGACCTCAACGATTCCATTGAAAACGTTACTGTTATTCAGCGTCGCATTCAGCCGCTGGTGATTCGTATGTTGGATGCGCTGGAAAACTTTGTAGAGTTGGACAAGCCATTTAAGCTGGAAGAGCGTCTTGACCGTATCGCTATGCTGCGTGACAACCAAGACCGTGCCGATATTTCGGTTGCTGAGAAGTTCCGTCAGGTGCTTGAAGCTTACCGTATCGAGAGTGAATACGGCCGCTTCATCGAAGCCTACCGTGACACTTTGAATATCGATGGTCAGGATCGCGAAGTCAATATTTTGCGTATCGGTCGTGTCTCTTTGATGTATCAAACAACTGACACTGAGCAATCAGGTGCCTATGACCCAGTTCAGGGTGAATGGGTTGCCCTGGATGACTCCTACCGCGGTCAGATCCTTAAAGGCCTGCGCATCGCCCGCAATCAGGCCGCTAAAGACATTATGTTTGTACCAGTCCAAACTCCGGAGGCGGCGCAATGAAAATGAAGTTTGCTAAAAGCTGCCTGGTAGCCTTGGCTGCCGGCCTGTTCGCCACCAATATCGCAATGGCTCAAAGTGACGACAAGGCTGCTAGCCTTGATGAACTGTTGAACATGGTGAAAGAGTCGCGCATTAATGAATCTGCCGAACACAAGAAGCGTGAGCAGCAGTTCCAGCGTGAGAAAAACAACCAAGCGGGTTTGCTTAAGCAGGCGCAGGACACCCTGGCCGCTGAAGAAGCTCGCTCTGCTCGTTTGGAAGACACTTACGCCAAGCAAGAGCTGGATGTTGATGCCAAAACCAAGCAGTTCAACGAAGAGCTGGGTTCACTGAAAGAACTGTTCGGTCATCTGACCTCAACGGCCGGTGATTTACGCTCTACTTTGAGCACCTCGCTGATTTCGGCTCAGTACCCCAATCGCGGTGAGTTCTTAACCACCTTGATCGATAAAATGAACAGCAACTCTCGTCTGCCTTCGATCCAAGAGATCGAGCGTCTGTGGTACGAACAGCAGCGTCAAATGGTTGAGAGCGGCAAGATTGTTAAGTTTAACGGCACTGTTATCAAACCAAATGGCGAGCAAGTAAGCCAAGAGGTTGTACGTGTTGGTTCTTACAACCTGCTGTCTAACGGCAAGTACCTGAACTACATCTCCGACGGTTACAAAATGGAAGAGCTGACCCGTCAGCCTACCGGTAACTATCTGAGCGCGGCTGATGAACTGCAAAACGCCGGTGGCGGTCTGGTGGGCATAGGTATTGACCCTACAGGTCCTACCGGTGGTTCTCTGTTAACTGCATTGATCGACAGCCCAACGTGGGGTGAGCGTCTGTGGAGTCAGGGCGGTGAAGTTGGTTACGCCATTATGATCGTTGGTGCTGTTGCACTGCTGATCGGTGTGTGGCGCTTCTTGTACCTGTTCACTGTCAGTGCCAAGGTAAGCTCGCAGCTGAAATCTAGCAAAGCCAACACCAATAACCCACTGGGTCGTGTGTTGAAAGTAGCCGAAGACAACCCAACCGTTGACGGCGAGACACTTGAGCTGAAACTTGAAGAAGCTGTATTGAAAGAGCGTCCTGCTATTGAGAGTGGCTTGTCTATTCTGAAAATCATCGCAGCTGTCGCGCCTCTGATGGGTCTGTTGGGTACCGTTACCGGTATGATTCTGACCTTCCAGGCTATTACCATCTTCGGTGCCGGTGATCCGAAAAACATGGCCAGCGGTATTTCCTCTGCCTTGATCACCACCGTTTGGGGGCTGTTGGTTGCTATTCCAACCGTACTGATCCACACCGTTGTGAATGGCCGTGCCAAGCGTGTTCTGCACGTACTTGAAGAGCAGGCTGCAGGTATCATCGCCGAAAACGCCGAGCGCAAGTAGGAGTAAAAGATATGGGTTTAATGGAAGCAGTAGCCGCCATTAAAGCCTTTCTAGACCAGGGCGGCCCCATCTTGATTGGGATCGCCGCCCTAACCTTCGTAATGTGGACACTCGCTTTCGAGCGGATGTGGTACTTCAAAGGTGGTTTGAAGGGCGATGTACAGAAGGCCTTGGATGCTTGGGAAGCACGCTCCGAGCGCAAGTCCTGGAATGCACACCAGATTCGTTATGCGCTGATCTCTCGAGTTGAGGATAAGGTCAACACTAATATGGACATGATTGCCACTATGGTAAGTTTGTGTCCGCTCCTCGGTCTGTTGGGTACTGTTACCGGCATGATTGAAGTGTTCAATGTGTTGTCTGTAACCGGTGGTGGTGATGCCAAAGAGATGGCAGGTGGTGTCTCGAAAGCGACTATCCCGACAATGGCGGGTATGGTTGCAGCACTGTCTGGCCTGTTTGCCAACACCTATCTGACTCGCATAGCCAACCGTGAAAATCAGTTGCTTGCTGACCATCTGACGATGGATCACTGAGGCTGGCAAGACTAGCAACCAGTTAAAAGAGAATTGCCATGAGCAGTAGAAACGAAGCTGAAGACGAGCAGAGCGGAGCGATTGACCTCACTCCTATGCTGGACGTTGTCTTCATCATGCTGATCTTCTTTATCGTAACTGCCACGTTCATTAAAGAGACCGGGGTAGAGGTTGATCGTCCTGATGCGACTACGGCGGAAGAGAAGAAAGACGCCAGTATCTTGATTGCGATTACCGATGGCGATGAGATCTGGATCGACAAGCAAGAGGTGGATCCTCGTGGGGTGCGGGCGCAAATAGAGCGTCTGCTTGCAGATAATCCAAACGGCAGTGTTGTTATTCAGGCCGACGCTGAAGCGAGTGTAAAACTGCTTGCTGAGGTGGCCGATACCGCTCGTCAGCTGAGTGTGAGTAACATAGCCGTTTCAACTGTGAAGAATTAGGCCGCTATGAATTTTGGAAGAGTAATAATTTCGATTGCATTAGCGGTAGGCACCACGTTTGGCCTTCTATTTCTGATGCAGGCATTGATTAACACTGATCTGAAAGCCGAAGATAAACCTGAGACTACTCGGATCGAAAATATTCAAATGCCGGATACCACGATTGAGACTCGCTACGAAGCAGCGAAGCCGGACAAGCCGGAAACGCCGGAGACACCTCCGCCGGATATTCCAGAGCCCGACTTCAAGGCACCAGATATGAACCCACAAGGTTTAAATATGGATGCGCCTAGTCTCGGTGCCGATATCAACATCAGCACTAGTGGCTTGGGTGGCGATGGTGAGTATTTGCCTATCGTAAAAGTTGCACCTCAGTACCCACGACGCGCCGCTCAGCGTGGTGTTGAAGGGTTCGTGACCGTCGAATACACAGTAACCACTACCGGGGCAACTCGCGATGTGGTGGTGATTGAGGCGATCAAAAAAGATGGTAGTGAAACTACTATGTTTAACCGAGCTGCGATTCGTGCTGCCGAGAAATTTAAATACAAGCCACGGGTAATCGACGGTACTGCGATTGAAGTTCCAGGTGTTCGCAACCGCTTTACCTTCGAACTGGCGAAGTAGGGGTGGTGAAAATGAAGAAGTTGAAATCCGTAATTACCAACACCTTGCGTAAGTCAGTTGCAGTGTCGGTTGTTGCTGCGGCTCCGTTTGCCTTATTGAGTGCTGCCGATGTGTCAGCACTGGATGTGGCGCCGGCTGGCGCAAAAGCGCTGCAACCTGCTGAAAAGCGTCCTGATCCACGTCGATTGCCGGGCTTGCCTCAGTCTTTTCTGGAAGACTATAGCGAAGTCACATCGACCCTAGAGCCAAATGATGAGCAAATTGCTGACGGCGCCAAGCCGAACCCAGCAAAAGCTTTTGAGATGGCCAAAGAAATGGAAGAAGATGCCGACGACCTGAATCCATACGCCAAGGCGATGTTGTTTCAGGTATTAGGGCAGATTTACTACGAACGTGAAGATACAGCGAATACCATTCGTTATTTCGAAAAGGTCGTAGGCCAATCCCCTAATTTGCCTGTTGGTACCGAGGCTCAGTTCTACTACTTCTTGGGTCAGCTTTACGCACAAGAAGAAAATGAACAGAAAGCTGTAGAGTATTTGGAAAAGTGGTCAAAAATGGTGGCGATGATCTCGCCTAGCCAATATGCGACCCTCGCTCAGATATACTATGGTGCCGATCAGCCAGAGAAGGCTTTGGCTAACATGCTGCATGCAGTTCAAGTGTATGAAGCCGAAGGCAAAGTCCCTCGTGAAGATTGGTTGAGCTTTTTGCGCGCACTTTATTATTTCAAAGAAGACTTTCAGTCGACTTTGAGTATTGTAAAGACACTGGTTCGTCACTATCCGAAGATGAACTACTGGACTCAGTTGTCGAGCTTGTATTATGAGCTGGGGCAAATGGAGAATTTCAGTCGCGCTCAGGACTCCATGTATGTTATGGGTGGACTGAAAAAAGAAAATGAACTGAAAGGTTTAGCCGGTTACTTCATCGAGAATGAAGCGCCATATAAAGCGGCTAAAGTGCTGGATAAAGCCATCAATAACGATAAGTTGGTGGATCCAACATCAGCGAATCTCGAGTTGTTGGCGAATTCATGGCGCTTAGCGCAAGAGACCGATAAAGCTCTGGTAGAAATGAAGCGTGCCGCCGCCAAGTCTGATGACGGTGACCTTTATTTTAATCTGGCGCGTTTGTTGTTCTCTCGCGATGAGTTTAGCGCAGCGTCTTCAGCGGCTAAAAATGCGCTGAGTAAAGGCGGTTTGAAGCGACCTGATCAAGTTCATATGACCATTGGTCAAACCGAGCTTGAGTTGGGTAACTTTGAAGAGGCGATTGAGGCGTTTACCAAAGCGTCACGTGATAAGCGCAGTCGTCAGTTTGCCAACCAGTGGATTAAGTTTACTGAAGGTGAGCGCAAGCGTCAGGAAGCATTGAAAGAAGGCTAGTTCGCTTAGATCTTCTACAAAAAACCGGCCTTATGGCCGGTTTTTTTGTTTTAAGTATCGAGGATTTTTTCTTAGGCATTAAAAAACCCGCCGTAGCGGGTTCTTTAATGCGCTTGAATCAAGGTTAATCCAGCAGGTTTAAATCACGCACGGCACCTTTATCGGCACTGGTGGCAAGCATGGCATAAGCTTTGAGCGAAGCGCTGACACGGCGCGGCCTGACTTCAACGGGTTTCCAGGGGTTGTCGCTAGCATCCATTTTTTCGCGTCGGTCGTGTAGCTCGCGAGTGGAAATTTGAACATCGATCGTGCGATTGGGGATGTCGATACGAATAGTGTCACCACTTTCGACCAATCCAATAGCGCCCCCAGCTGCGGCTTCGGGTGAGGCGTGGCCAATGGAAAGGCCCGAGGTTCCACCTGAAAAGCGACCGTCGGTCAGCAGGGCACAGTCTTTGCCGAGACCTTTAGATTTAAGGTAGCTTGTAGGGTAGAGCATCTCTTGCATGCCTGGGCCGCCACGCGGGCCTTCGTAGCGGATAATAACGACATCTCCCGCCTTTACCCTGCCTTCCAAAACATCTTCTACGGCAGCTTCTTGGCTTTCAACGACATGGGCTGGGCCTTCGAAGACTAAAATGGAATCGTCTACGCCGGCGGTCTTTACCACACAGCCATTTTCAGCAATATTGCCGTAGAGAACGGCCAGACCACCTTCGGTGGAAAAGGCATGATCGATATGGCGAATACAGCCCGTTTGACGATCCCCGTCCAGGCTGGGCCAGCGCGCGGCTTGGCTAAAGGCGACTTGCGTGGGAACGCCGCCGGGGCCGGCTTTAAAGAACTCGACTACCTCTGGGCTCGGGTCACGCATGATGTCCCATGTGTCGAGCGCTTCTTTTAATGTGTCACTGTGGACGGTAGGCACAGTGGTATCCAATACGCCTGCGCGATCCAATTCGCCGAGTATGCCCATAATGCCACCAGCACGATGCACATCTTCAATATGATATTTTTGTGTGTTGGGGGCAACCTTACAAAGCTGAGGTACTTCACGTGAGATGCGGTCGATATCGGCCATGCCAAAATCCAATTCAGCTTCTTGCGCCGCAGCCAATAAGTGCAAAATGGTATTGGTTGAGCCGCCCATGGCGATATCCAGTGCCATCGCATTGCCAAAGGCTTTTTTATTGCCAATAGCGCGGGGTAGAAGGTGTTCTTCATCGCCCTCGTAATAACGTTTGGCAATTTCGACAATACGGTGTCCGGCGCGTTTAAATAATTGTTCGCGGTCGGCGTGGGTGGCCACAATTGTGCCATTGCCAGGTAGCGAAAGTCCAAGGGCTTCGGTCAGGCAGTTCATTGAGTTAGCGGTGAACATGCCCGAGCAGCTACCGCAGGTGGGGCAAGCGCTGCGTTCAATTTCAGTTAGTGTTTCATCGTCAACGCTGTCGTCGGCTGCCATGACCATGGCGTCGATTAAGTCCAGACCATGATCGAGCAATTTGGTTTTGCCGGCTTCCATAGGGCCGCCGGAGACAAAAATTACCGGGACATTAAGGCGCATGGCGGCCATGAGCATTCCGGGGGTGATTTTGTCACAGTTGGAAATGCACACCAGCGCGTCGGCACAGTGAGCATTGACCATATACTCCACGGAGTCGGCGATAATATCGCGCGAGGGCAGCGAATAAAGCATGCCGTCGTGGCCCATGGCGATACCGTCATCGACCGCAATCGTGTTGAATTCTTTGGCAACACCACCGGCCTTTTCAACTTCGCGTGCCACCAGCTGACCCATGTCTTTCAAGTGCACATGGCCGGGCACAAACTGAGTAAAAGAGTTGGCAATGGCGATAATTGGCTTTTGAAAGTCGTCGTCTTTCATGCCGGTTGCGCGCCATAATGCGCGGGCACCGGCCATATTGCGGCCGGCGGTGGTGGTTCTGGAGCGATAAGTAGGCATAATTTCCCCGGATTAATGGCTGCAGCCCCGCAGGGGCCCGAATGAATAACCGGCAAGGATACCAGATTTACCGGCAGGACGAGAACTGTCAGGCACCGGGGTACCGGTATATTACGGACGCTGTTAAATATCTTTAAAAAAGATCTTTGAGCCGCGCTGTAGGTTATACAGTGACTGTTTTTCAATGGGCAGATCATCGATTTGGCCGGGCACAAAGCCCTGTTCCAAAAACCAATGGGCGGTCTGGGTGGTTAAAACAAATAAACGGCGTATGCCTTGTTTGCCAGCGCCCTGTTCCAATTGCTCAAGTAAAGCTTGAGCTCGTCCACCTTTGCGATAATCCGGATGGGTGGCAACGCAGGCCAGCTCAGCGATCTCGCTATACGGATGCAGTGAGGCGCAGGCGATGATCGTGCCGTCTTTTTCCATGACGTTAAACTGGTTTATTTCTGTCTCCAGCCGCTCGCGCGAGCGGCGCACCAAAATGCCTTTGTCCTCAAGCGGGGCGATAAGCTCTAAAATCCCGCCCACATCATCAATCGTCGCCGGTCGCAATTGTTCGTAGTGACCCGAGTAGACCATGGTGCCCTGACCGTCACGGGTGAACAGTTCGCCCAGTAGTGCGCCATCCTGAGTAAAGTTAACCAGCTGGGCGCGCCTTACCCCTTGCTGGCAGCTTAAGTAGGCGCTTTGCAGTGCCAGGCCCACTAGGTCCGATAATTGGCTACCCTTGTGTTCAATGTGCTGTTGGCACTGAGTGAGGGTGAACTGGCGTATCAGTGTGCCATCCTGATCATAGACACCATCGGCATCGCAAAAGGCCAGTAGTTTGTCAGCCTGCAAAGCAGAGGCGACATGGGTCGCGACATCAGCATAGGTTAAATTAAACACCTCTCCGGTGGCCGAGTAGCCCAAAGGCGATAACAGCGCAATGGCTCCGGCGTCGAGCGAGCGCACCAGTTGTTGCGTGTTTACCCTGCGCACTTTGCCGGTGTGTTGTAAGTCCACACCATCAATAACCCCGTGGGGCATGGCTGAGACAAAATTGCCGCTGACCACTTCGATTCGTGAGCCGTGCATGGGGGAGTTGGGCAAGCCGGTTGAAAGCGCAGCCTCCATAGTGATTCGCGCCTCGCCGATGGCCTGTAGTACGGCGCTTAAGCTCTTATCGTCGGTGATGCGAAGCGATTGATGGAATTGGGTGGCGAGCTGGCCGGCATTGAGGCGGGCATCAATTTGCGGGCGCGCGCCGTGCACTAATACCAAGCGTACCCCTAAGCTGGCCAGCAGTGCCAAGTCTTGAATAATGTGGCTGAAATTGGCGTGCCCGAGAGCCTCGCCCGGCAGCATGACGACAAAAGTTTTACCCCGGTGGGCGTTGATATAGGGCGACGAGTGGCGAAACCACTTTACATAGTCCTTTTGCGTATCATCACTCATGATTGGGCCTTTTGTCGCTGGGGATGTCTGCCATGCATAGGGTTTCTATCAACCCCTTAAAACTGTTCACGGCCGGTTCGATTTGTTCAAGGGCAATAAATTCGTTGCTTTGATGGGCCTGATCAATTGAGCCCGGCCCCATTACCACGGTCTGCATGCCCATTTTTCGATAAAACGGCGCCTCGGTGGCAAAGCCAACACTGGCGGGACTTTGCCCGGTCAGACTCTCGCAGGTTTTAATCAGCTCGGCGTCGGCCGATTGATAAAATGGATCAACCCCTTCAAATAAAGTTGAGAAAACTATATCAAGTTTACGGCGCTCGGCCAAAGGTGTCAGCCGCTGGCTGATTTGCTGGCGCAGTTCATCGTTGTGCATGCCGGGGGTGGAGCGTAAATCAAAGTGCAACTCGCACTCCCCGCAAATGCGGTTGGCGCCGTCTCCGCCGTGAATGCAACCGAGGTTCAACGTGGGAATTTCGACGGCAAATCCCGGGTTGCGATAGCGCTCCTGCAGTTCGCCCCGGTAAGCCATAAGCTCGGTCATTACCTCGTGCATGGCCTCCAGTGCATTGTTACCGAGCGCTGGGTTGGAGGAATGGCCCGCAGCCCCCACAACCCGTATCGACTCCATCATAATACCCTTGTGCATATGGATCGGTTGCAGGCTGGTGGGCTCGCCGACCACGGCGTAGCGCGCTTTAAGCCCGCCGCTGGCAGCGAGCTGCCGTGCACCGCTCATGCTGCTCTCTTCATCGGCAGTGGCGAGCACCATAATCGGCTGCTGTAGTTTCGAGCTGTCGATTTGACGCACCGCTTCTAGCACCGCAGGGAAAAACCCTTTCATATCCGTGGCGCCCAAACCGTACAATCGCCCGTCGCGCTCGCTCAATTGGAAAGGGTTGCTCTGCCAGCGGTCTTCATCGTAGGGCACAGTGTCGCTGTGGCCGGCAAATACCAGCCCGCCATCACCACTGCCAAGCGTGGCTAATAAGTTGTATTTCCCCGCATGCCCCTGCACCGGCATGATCTCGGTATTGAACCCGTAATCGTCGAGCCAGTTGGCAAGCAGTTCAATCACACGCTGGTTGCTCATATCCCAACTCGGCACGGCGCAGCTGACCGACGGTTCGGCTACCAGCTGTTGCAGTTGTTGGGTGTATCGCTGTAAATCAAAGGGCATGGGTTAAACTCCGTAAAACAGCCTGTTAGTGTAATACAGCTGGCGCGTTACGGGTATGGGGGAACTTGGAGCGAGTGACGGGAGGGCGGGTGCCCTCCCGGTAAGCCTATCCCGGAGGGGCTAGCCAAATATACCTTTGAAAAAGAAGAAGAACAAAATAGCTAAACCGGCGCCAGCGGGTAAAGTGACCACCCACGACATAAAGATAGAGCCAACCACGCCTAAGTTGAGCGCGCCAATACCGCGGGCGAGGCCAACCCCGAGGACAGCACCTACCAAGGTGTGGGTGGTTGAAATGGGCAGGCCCGTGCCCGAGGCCAGCACCACGGTGGCAGCTGCAGCGAGCTCCGCTGCAAAACCGCGGCTGGGAGTCAGCTCGGTAATTTTTTTACCGATGGTGGCCATTACCTTAAAGCCGTAGGTAGCAAGGCCAATAACAATACCTAGGCCGCCGATTAATAGCACCCAGCTGGGCATCATGGACTTGGCCGTTACGCTGCCGGTTTTAATGACATTGATAATGGCTGCCAGCGGGCCGACAGCGTTGGCGACGTCGTTCGAGCCGTGAGCAAAAGCCATAGCACAGGCCGTAAAGATCATCAAAACGGCGAACATCTTTTCCACATTGGCAAAGCGGTTGCCGGTATCGGTTTCCTCTGGCTTGACCCGGCGCAGCATCACAATACCAATAGCGCACACAATGGCGCCCACAATCGCGGCGACCATGGCGCTTTCCACAAAGTTCAGAGAAAAACCGCTGTCTTTAAACACGTGCTTAAGCCCCTTGAGCAGGGTGACCATGGCGATTAAAAAGCCCACTGCAAACATATAAAACGGAATATAGCGCCGCGCTTGCAACATGGGATTTTCGGTATTCAGAATAAGCTTTTGCACTGACCGGAAAATAAAGAAGGCGATGGTTCCGGCCAGCATGGGCGAGACTACCCAACTCGCTACAATCGACAGTACCTTGCCCCAGGCCACGGCCTCTGGGGAGATGCCTACCGCAGCGAAGCCGACAATGGCCCCGACAATGGAGTGGGTGGTGGATACCGGCCAGCCCAAAATGCTCGCAATAAGCAGCCAGGTGCCCGCCGCTAGCAGCGCCGAGAGCATGCCGTACACCAAAAGCTCGGGTGTGCCGGCCATAATTGCCGGGTCGACGATGCCTTTGCGGATCGTCGAAGTAACAGCCCCGCCGGCCAGATAGGCACCCAAAAATTCAAAGATCATGGCGACAACAATCGCCTGTTTTACGGTGAGGGCCTTGGAGCCTACCGATGTACCCATGGCGTTGGCAACATCGTTGGCACCTACGCCCCAAGCCATAAAGAAGCCAAATACACAAGCGAGTATCAGCAGTATTTGGCCGTATTCCGCGATCACGGTCATGTGGTGTTCCCCAGTGTTAATTCGATAATAGAGTTCTGATTGATTAGCGGGCCAGCAATAGTTGCAGGCGGCTACCGACGGCTTGGGCCCTGTCGGCCAGCTCGCCAATCCAGTCAATGACCTGGTACAGGAACATCACATCCACTGGCGGTAAGTCAGCTTCTAGCGCAAAGAGCTTGGCGCGAATCTCTACCTGAAGGGCGTCGTTGCTGCGCTCGTACTGATCCAGCTTTTCGATCATATTTTCAACGATATCCAGCTCGCGGCCGCTAAAACCGGTTTCCAGCAGTTCGTCCAGCTCATTAATAGCCGTAAGCGCTTGCTCAGCGGTTTTTTGCGCCGAGTCGACAAACTCGACAAATTGTTGCTGTAAAGTGGCGGGAATAGACATGTGGCGGCCAAGCATAATGCCTGAGATATCCTGCGCTTTGTTGGCGATGCGATCCTGCATACTGAGCAGTTCTAAAAGATCGGAGCGGGGTACCGGTAAAAACAAGCTTTTGGGAAGGTGCAGGCGCAATTGTTTTTTCAAATCGTCAGCCTGATGCTCTATCTCCGAGATCTCCTGCTGAACGCGACGGGCGTTGTCCCAGTCGCCGTTAATCACAGCTTCAAAAAAATCCGCTAGGCGGCTGGACGCTTTCACGGCCACGCTCATGTGCTCCTGCATGGGCTTAATCGGGGATTGCCCAAACATGTTGGAAAAGGGGTTACCAAAGGCCATAACATTATCCTTGTGCAGAATTAGCGCGCAGTATATGAATTATCGGGCCGCAGGTCACCCCAAAACCGCGCTCTGTTTGTCGATCCGTTCGTGACGGCTGGTGTATCCAGAGGCTACAATCGGTCATATCGCAAGACAGCTCAGGCACAAGGAGCCCGCTATGTCGCAACAGGCCACCGTATCAATGGTGCTGGAATTACGCTCGGTGATCACCGATTTGGTGAGTGATGGGCGTATGAGCCAAGAGGACGCCAATGTGCTATTGGGGGCAAACCGTACGCGCAAACAGTCAACCATGCACCCATTAGCGTACATTGCCAGTCAAAATGTAGACGATGCCTTGCACCCCGGCAAGTTACTCGACGGTGAGGCTTTAACTCACTGGATGGCTGATCGGGCGCAACTACCGGTGGTTCATATCGATCCGTTAAAGATTGATGTCTCCAAAGTTACCTCGGTGGTTTCTTACGCCTTTGCCAAGCGCCACGGTATTCTCTGTGTGGGTGTCACCCCCGACGAGGTTGAGATCGCTTGCGCACAGCCGTTTATCGAGGGTTGGGAACCGCAGGTAGAGCATGTGGCCCGGCGCCGGGTGAAAAAGGTGTTTGCCAACCCGGCGGATGTCGAGCGCTATCAAATAGAGTTCTACACGCTGGCCCGTTCGGTGTCGGGCGCGACCGGGGGTAAGAACTCGGTCGTCACCAATTTTGAGCAATTGGTAGAGCTTAAATCACTGGGCGACCCCGAGGCGGATGATAAACATGTGGTCAATATTGTCGATTGGCTGCTGCAGTACGCTTACGATCAGCGCGCCAGTGATATTCACGTTGAGCCACGTCGTGAGGTGGGGCGAGTGCGCTTTCGTATTGACGGCGTGCTGCACGATGTCTATGAGTTTCCTGCCAGCGTGGCGATGGCCGTAGTCAGCCGTTTTAAAGTGTTGGGGCGGATGAATATTGCCGAGAAGCGCAAACCCCAGGATGGTCGAATTAAAACGCGCCGCGCCGATGAAAGCGAAGTGGAGCTGCGCCTGTCGACATTGCCCACCGCCTTTGGTGAAAAATTGGTAATGCGGATATTTGACCCGGAAGTACTGCTGCGCAGTTTTCACGACTTGGGCCTGGTGGGCGATGACTTTAAGCGTTGGGACGGCATGCTGTCGCGCCCCAACGGGATTGTCTTAGTTACTGGCCCCACCGGTTCCGGTAAGACCACCACGCTCTATTCCTCGTTGCGCAAACTGGCAACCAGCGAGGTCAATGTCAGCACCATTGAAGACCCGATAGAAATGGTGGAGGAGAGCTTCAACCAGACTCAGGTGCACCACAAAATTGAGTTGGATTTTGCCGCGGGCATTCGCACCTTAATGCGCCAGGACCCAGATATCATTATGGTGGGCGAGATGCGTGACCTAGAGACAGCACAAATGGCCGTGCAGGCCGCGCTAACCGGCCACTTGGTGTTATCTACGCTGCATACCAATGACGCGCCGGCATCCATCGCGCGGTTGCTGGATTTGGGGATACCGGCGTATTTGATCAATGCCACTTTGCTCGGCGTTATGGCCCAGCGCCTGGTGCGAACCCTATGTCCTCACTGTAAAGAGGAAGGGGAGATCAAGCGCGAGGACTGGGAGTCGCTGGTTTCACCCTGGAAAGTAAACATTCCGGAGAAGGTCTATCGCCCGGTGGGGTGCCTTGAGTGTCGCAATACTGGCTATTTGGGCCGGCAGGGAATCTATGAGATTCTGATGCTGAGCGACACTGTGCAAGACATGATTACCGAAAAGTGCAACCTGCAAGCTTTGCGTAAGCAGGCCATGCGCGAGGGTATGCGCACCCTGCGACTGTCGGGCGCGCAGAAGATTGCCGCCGGCTTAACCACTATGGAAGAAGTGCTGCGCGTTGCCCCGCCACCAGAAAGACGTGAACGATAAGCGGCCCATAAGTATTCAATAAAACCCGGAGATTCGATGATCGCACTACCCACTCTGCCTGAACCTCTTGCCCAAGAGGCGGAGCGTCAACTTGACGCCCTTCAGCAAGCGTTTTCTCAAGCTGAATTAGCGGCCTTGCCCCAACTCCTTGAACAGTGTAGCGGGGCACCTGAATGGGGCGCGTTTGAACGCCAGCTTCGCTTTGTTTTAGCCACCAGCGAGTTTGTCGCACAAACCTGTATTCGCCACCCGGATCTATTGGCCGATTTAATCGCCACGGGCGCGTTATTTACCGAGCAAGCTCAGTCCGTGTTAATCGATTTGGCCGCCCAAATTGACGCGGCTGAGGACGACACCAACTTGGATCGGTTACTGCGGCGCTCTCGCAACCGAGCCATGGTGCGTATTATTTGGCGAGACTTTACCCGCTTGGCCGACACCGAACAGACGACTTCAGAGTTGTCTCGCCTAGCTGACACCTTAATCCAGGGCAGCCTGAACTGGCACTACCGGGCACTGGCAGCGCGCTTCGGTGAGCCCAAGGGGCGACATTCAGGTGATACCCAGGCCATGGTCGTGCTCGGTATGGGCAAGCTGGGGGCGCTTGAGTTGAATGTGTCCTCCGATATCGATTTGATTTTTGCCTACCCCGAGGCGGGGGAAACTAATGGCGAGCGAAAAAATTTAACCAACCAGGAATTTTTTGTTCGACTGGGGCAAAAACTTATTCAATCGCTGGACACCCAAACCGCGGATGGCTTTGTGTTTAGGGTGGATATGCGACTGCGCCCGCACGGGCAAAGCGGGGCGCTGGTACAAAACTTTGATGCCCTGGAAGGGTATTACCAGTCTCAGGGGCGCGACTGGGAGCGCTACGCCATGATTAAGGCCCGCCCCGTGGCTTGGACGGCGGGAGGCGAGGCGGCCTGTGATGAGTTGATGAATATGCTGGCCCCCTTTACCTACCGCCAGTATGTGGACTTTGGTGCTATCGAAGCGCTGCGCGATATGAAGGGCCTGATTAACCGGCAAGTACAGCGCAAAGGCATGGATATGGATGTAAAGCTGGGGGAAGGCGGCATCCGCGAGGTAGAGTTTGTGGTGCAGTTGTTCCAGCTTATTCGCGGCGGGCGCGAGCTGGAGCTGCGCGAGCGCCAGGTGTGCAAATTGTTGCCCATGCTGGAGGCGCAGGGGTATCTGCCCGATGGCAGCGGTGTCGCACTGCACCGAGCGTATCTCTTTTTACGCAATACCGAGCACGCTATACAAGGTTACCAGGATCGGCAAACTCAGTCGCTGCCGATGGACGAGCAAGGGCAGTTGCGTCTAGCCGTGGTGATGGGCTTCGCCGACTGGCCGAGCTTTTTTACTGAACTCAACGCGGTGCGCACCACGGTTAACGAAGAGTTCCAGGCCGTGATCGCCGACCCCGATCAGGAGCAGTCGCTGGATGATGGTGAGCTGAATGAGTGGCGTGCCTTATGGGATGAGTCACTGCACGGGGCCGAGGCGATAGAATTTTTGGCTGCCCAAGGCTGCGACGATGGAAAAACGATACTGGCACTGTTGGATGGATTGAAAAACTCGCGACAGGTCATCGCGATGCAGGCCTCCAGTCGCAGTCGGTTGGATCAATTTGTGCCTAGGCTCTTAATTGGCCTTGCCGGCGAGTCAGACATAGCTTACGCCGATACGCTCAAGCGAATTTTGCCTTTTGTCGAGTCAGTGGCCCGGCGCAGCGCTTATTTAGTACTGCTGGTGGAAAACCCCACCGCGCTGGCTCAATTGGTACATTTGAGTGCGGCCAGCCCCTGGATTGCCGATCAGTTGGCCCAGCACCCGATATTACTCGATGAGTTGCTGACGCCCGAGAGCCTCTACACGCCGCCCGATAAAGACGCCTTGGTGGATGAACTCAGGCGCGAATTGCTTAGGTTTGGCTGGGACGACTTGGAAGGTCATATGGAAACCCTGCGTTACTTTCGCAGCGCCCATGCCTTGCGGGTGGCGGCGAGTGAGGTGACCGGTGCCTTACCACTGATGAAGGTGAGCGATTATTTAACAGATTTAGCTGAAGTTATCCTCGAGCATGTGCTGGCGCTGGCGTGGGAGCAAATGACCGCGCGCCACGGCTACCCGTGCACAGCTTCTGGCGAGGAGGAGCGAGAGCCGAATTTTATAGTGCTCGGTTACGGTAAGCTCGGCGGCATTGAGCTGGGACACGGTTCGGATTTGGACTTGGTGTTTGTGCACGACAGTGATGCATCAGGCTCTACCAGTGGTGAAAAGTCGGTCGATAACCTGACGTTCTACACCCGCTTAGGGCAGAGGATTATCCACATATTGGATACGCAAACCATGTCGGGCAAGTTGTACGATGTCGATATGCGTTTGCGGCCGTCTGGGAACTCGGGCATGTTGGTGACCTCACTCGATGCGTTTGCGAAGTATCAGCGTACCGAGGCCTGGACCTGGGAGCATCAAGCGCTGGTGCGTGCCCGCGCGGTCGCCGGCAAAACAGACTTGGCGGACCGCTTTGCGCAGGTGCGCAGTGAGCTTTTATGTCAGCCGCGAGAAATCCAAAAGCTGCGCCAAGATGTGATCGAAATGCGCGAAAAAATGCGCGGGCACCTCGGTAGCGGTACAGATAGTGGCAAATTTCACCTCAAGCAGGACAGTGGTGGTATCGTCGATATCGAATTTATGGTTCAATACGCCGTTTTAGCGTGGGCCCAAAAAGCGCCCTCGCTCACCCGGTACACGGACAATATCCGCATACTCGAAACCCTTGAGAGTGAAGCATTGCTGACCGATCAAGCCGTTTCGCAATTGATTGAAGCCTACAAGGCCTATCGATCCACCGGTCACCGTCTTGCGCTACAGCGCCAAGAGGCGGTATTGCAAGGTAGCGACGTTTTCGCACAGGAGCGAGAGCAAGTTACTGGGCACTGGCGACAGTTGATGGTCGGCGCCACAAATTAATGGGCGTGCTAACGAGCATCGACCTTTCCCCGAATGATAATTGAACTGTTTAGGAGTTGGCTATGTCACTTGCCGATCGCGATGGCGTAATTTGGCTGGATGGCGAACTGGTACCTTGGCGCGATGCACGGGTGCATGTACTGACCCACACCCTGCATTACGGCATGGGCGTGTTCGAAGGCGTGCGTGCCTATGAAACCGCAGAAGATGGCACTTGTATTTTCCGTCTGCAAGAGCACACCGATCGTTTGTTCCGCTCGGCGCATATCATGCGCATGAAAATGCCTTTTGCCAAAGATGTGTTAAACGAAGCGCAGAAACTGGTGGTGCGTGAAAATGGCTTGCACGAAAGCTATTTGCGTCCCATGGTATTTTACGGTTCAGAAGGCATGGGCCTGCGAGCCGATAACTTAAAAACCCACGTTATGGTTGCCGCCTGGGACTGGCCCTCGTATATGTCGCCGGAAGCGCGTGACTTGGGTATAAAAGTGCGCACCTCAAGCTATACCCGCCATCACGTGAATATATCCATGTGTAAGGCCAAGGCAAACGGCCACTACATTAATTCATTGTTAGCCCTGCAAGAAGCTTTGGATAGCGGCTGTGAAGAAGCCTTGTTGCTGGATAACGAAGGTTATGTGGCCGAAGGCAGTGGCGAAAACGTCTTTTTGATTCGCGACAAAATTATCTACACCCCAGAGCTGACCTCTTGCCTGGATGGTATTACCCGTAACACCATCTTCAATTTGGCTGCCGAGTGTGGATACGAGGTGCGGGAAAAACGCATTACCCGCGACGAAGTCTACGTGGCCGACGAAGTTTTCTTTACCGGCACCGCAGCTGAGGTTCTGCCTATTCGCGAGCTGGATGGCCGCATGATTGGTGAAGGCAAACGCGGCCCTATGACCACCGAGTTGCAAGCGCTGTATTTCGATGCTGTTAAAGGACGTTTGCCCCAGCATAAAGATTGGTTGGCACCGGTAAAATCGTAATTGGCCTGAAAAGCTTGTCAGTGTGACGTTGTAAATCTACCCCCATTGATGATGGGCGAGCACAATGGCAAGCTCTTTCGAGTCCGGTTTTCTGATATTGGGGCAGCACAGAAGCTCTTATGCTGAAAGTCTGAATTTGTGAGTCTACACCTTAGGTGATGATGCTTAGCGGTGTATTTTTTGTGCTGCCTTGATCGGTGCAGTGGTGTAAATAACTCAACAGGGATTTTAAATTGAGTGCGCCGCAGGCGCGGTAAGTCGAGCAACTCGCTGGCATATTGGGAGATACAAATTTTAGGTTTTGGCTAACTTGATATGGCAGTCACTGAGCAAGGCTTACCCGTGAGTCGAGCGGATAAATTCAAAACGCCAGTCATATTCGTACATTCGCAAGATGTCATTGTTCCGCTTAGGCAGCCATTAACCCTGTACCAAGCCCTAAAAAGTTGGTAAATAAGTGCAGTGAGTGGAGTTGAAAGGCGATGATCATTATTTGCCTTAAGGTGAAACCCGCCTAAAGGCGCTTAACGCAATCATTGCGTTTGTGCGCAAGCATATCTAATTACTAAAAGGCTATTATGTCTACTTCGGATATTCAATCACCGAACAAAACTTCGGATACTGGCTCGCTTAGGGTCTACCTGCGTTTGCTTGCCTATATCAAACCACATTGGTTAAGTTTTTTAATCAGCGTGTTGGGTTTTATTGTGTACTCCGCCTCACAGCCTGCCATGGCGCAGTATATGGAGTATTTGCTTAATTTTATTGAAGCCGAGGCGCGTGGCCCCTTGTGGCAACCATCGGTCATTATCGTCGCTATTATTTTTGTAAGGGGTTTGGGCGGCTTTGTTGGCAATTTTTATATCGCCAAAGTTTCTTTTCGAATTGTTGATACATTGCGGGTGAAACTGTTTAACCACATGGTGTACCTGCCAGGTGAGTTTTATGAGCGCAACGATTCGGGCCAGTTAATCTCGTTGATTAACTTTAATATCAATAATGTAACCACCGCCTCCACTCAGGCTTTAAAAACAATCATACGCGAAGGCACAACCGTTGTGGCGTTGTTGAGTTACCTGTTTTATAAAGACTGGGTGCTGACTTTGTTGATGATGGGAGTGGTGCCCGTTATTGCTGTGCTAGTGGGCTTTGTGGGTAAGCGCTTGCGCCGACTTAGTTCCAAGGTGCAGCACAGTATGGGGGATATTACTCAGGTCACCTCCGAAATGGTCAGCGGTTACCGAGTGATGCGTAGCTTCGGCGGTGAAGAATATGAAAAAAATCGCTTTGCCGGTGCCAGTTGGCGCAATTATTTGCAGAATATGAAAATTGTATTGACCTCCACACTCAATACCCCATTAATTCAAATATTAATTTCACTGTCCATGGCAAGCCTGTTATGGGTGGCTTTGGGGCAAATGCAAATTCAGGATGCAGGTGCTTTTGTGGCCTATTTTCTTGCGGTTGGTATGGTGCTTAAACCCATGCGCCAGTTGAGTGAAACTGTGCCTTTGATACAAAAAGGCGTGGCGGCGGCCGACAGCATTTTCCAAGTGTTGGATGAGGCAACGGAGTCAGATACGGGCGATTTGGTGCCAAAAACTGTTCACGGACGGGTCGAATTTAAGGATTTGAGCTTTCGTTATCGGGGCAGTGATCGCGAGGCGTTAAAAAATATCAATTTAACGGTGGAGCCGGGCCAGGTGGTGGCGCTGGTAGGACGATCCGGCAGTGGTAAGTCAACGCTGGTAAGTTTGTTGGCACGCTTTTACAGTGGCGCCCAGGGCCGTATTTTGGTTGATGGCGCCGATATAACAGAGTTTTCTTTGCGAGGGTTGCGCGCCCAAATTGCTTTAGTGACTCAGCAAGTGGTGCTTTTTAACGACACCGTGGCCAATAACATTGCCTACGGCGCTCTCGATACGGCGACAGAGGCAGACATTAAACAGGCTGCCGATCTTGCCTTCGCGACTGAGTTTATCGAACAATTACCGCAAGGCTTTAACAGTTTTATAGGTGAGAGCGGATCAAAATTGTCTGGTGGCCAGCGTCAGCGTTTGGCAATTGCTCGCGCCATTTTAAAAGATGCCCCTATTTTAATCTTGGATGAAGCTACCTCTGCACTCGATAATGAGTCTGAGCGCTATATTCAAAATGCCTTGGAGTCAGTTTCTAAGGGGCGTACTACCTTTGTTGTCGCACACCGCTTGTCCACGATTGAAAAAGCCAATCTGATTGTGGTGATGGATCAAGGAGAGGTTGTGGAGTCAGGGACCCATGCAGAATTAATAGCGAAGCAGGGGTATTATGCAAGGCTACAAAGTGCCAATCAGTCTGATTCCTTGACTCTATAAGCAATGAGCGGGCATGAAAAGTTTGATGATGATGGGCATTTTATTTTTTAATTGACCAAATACGACTGCTATTTGCGCCACGATTGAGTCCCCACCTATGGTTTGCATAGGTGGGGGCAAAAAGAGCGACGCTTTAGCGCTCTCCTCTCCCAATACAATAGTAAGTAAACCCTTTCGCTGTCATCCGGCTAGGATCATATAAGTTGCGCCCATCAAACACGATTGGGTTTGTCAGCTCTTTTTGAATTAGGTCAAAGTCCGGTGAGCGAAAGGCCTGCCATTCGGTCATAATAATCAAGGCGTCGGCGCCGTGTAGTGCGCTTTCTTTGGTGCCGCATAAGCGCAGACTTTGTGAGTTGCCATAAGCATGTTGAATCTGCTCCATGGCCTCGGGGTCGTAGGCCTGCACCTTGGCGCCGGCCTCCCAAAGTGCCTCCATTACCACCCGCGCTGGGGCTTCACGAATATCATCGGTATTGGGTTTAAAGGCCAGTCCCCACAACGCAAAAGTTTTACCGTTTACGTCGCCATAATGCTTCAATATTTTTTGCACTACAATTTGTTTTTGCGCGGCGTTACGTTGCTCTACTGCTTTAAGCAACAAGCTATCAAAGCCAATATCGTCCGCTGTACGAATCAGTGCCTGTACGTCTTTGGGAAAGCATGAGCCACCGTAGCCCGCGCCGGGGTAAATAAATTGGTAGCCGATGCGCGGGTCGCTGCCTATGCCCTGTCGTACCGCTTCAATATCGGCGCCCAGGCGGTCGGATAGATTGGCAATTTCGTTAATAAAGCTGATTTTGGTGGCCAGCATGCAGTTGGCGGCGTACTTGGTCAGCTCAGCGCTGCGCACGTCCATTACCATTACTTTGCCGTGTTTGCGCTCAAAGGGTGCGTACAGCTCACGCATGACTTCTTCGGCGTAGTTGCTATGGGTGCCGATAATAATCCGGTCGGGGCTCATACAGTCGTGCACGGCCGAGCCTTCTTTTAAAAACTCGGGGTTCGAGACCACATCAAAGGCAATATCTTCGTCCCGTGCCTTGAGTGCCTCGGCGACACTGATTTGCACCTTATCTGCCGTACCGACAGGCACAGTGGATTTGTTCACAATAACCTTGCGTTCGGTCATATGCTCGCCAATGGTCTTGGCGACCGCCAGCACATGTTTTAAATCGGCCGAGCCGTCTTCATCTGGCGGGGTGCCCACGGCGGTGAAAATGATCTGTCCATGGTTAACACCCAAAGTGTGATCGGTGGTAAATTCTAGTCGTCCCGCCTTAGAGTTTTCAATGACAAGTTCTTCCAGTCCTGGCTCGTAAATCGGCACATGCCCTTGGTTAAGCTGCGCTACCTTATTCTCGTCCAGGTCTACGCAAATAACATTGTTGCCCATCTCGGCCAATACGGCCCCCTGAACCAAGCCGACATAACCGGTGCCAAAAATCGTAATCTTCACAGTGAGCCCTTTAAGATTGTGCAATTTGTTGCGTCATATTACCGATTGGTAAACTCTGCGCAAGCCAAAAATAGAAGGTAAGAGCGAAATGTGACAAAAATATGTCAAATGCAGCACTTGGGCATGATTACTGACTCATTCCCCTGCTTTAGCGGGGTAAATAAGTTGTGGGTTATGTGGTGATTTTTGATAACGGGGTGTAGTGGCCTCTTTTGGTACTTTAGCATCGTAATTTATAGTAGCTTGACCAGAGTTGCAGGCTTATAAAATAAAGTGATTGGCAGGTTCCGGGTTGTTATAGCTTTAAATCGGCCTTGATATACTCCAGATTAAATCCAATTTCCAAATAAAATGGATTTGATAATTTATGATCTTTGTCGTGGGGTGGTTTCTTTATGTCTACGAACTTGCTTGATTAACAAATCTCCTTTTGATGGGCTCTCTAAGGTTTAGTCATTGGTGATCGAGGTGTGGCATTTGTAATGCACTTTGTTTTTTTGAGGCCTCTGGCGGGCGGGCAGCTATTTAGTGGTTGAGGCTGTTTACGGGGTGAACGATAGTCAAATGTTGGCCCTGCAGGTTAATATATATCCGGCTTTGCCCCATTGTTTTTCTGCGAATTTAAGGGCCTTACTCGACAGTCGAGTGATGGCTTCTGTCGGTTGCTTACACTTTAGCCCACTTCATGATTAACCTTGTTTACGATAAATTATACTTGTTCAGCGGCGTGTTCAAGATCAGTGGTAGGGGGGGGCACCAATATTGGCCTTAAAATGCACTCGCTATAAGTCACAAAAAGGTACCGCTCTAGATTAGCATGGGCTAATGACGGTGATACAATAGCGAACTCCGCCACTTGTTTGGTGACATCTAGACGCGCAAAACTGTCGTATGTTGCCGTGATGATATTGGCGTGGGATTCATTAATGACGCTCACCCCCGGATGGTGGCCAAACCCAGGAGCAATCTGCTTGAAGCTCACCGTAATTATGACCACCTACAACTCGCCCGAATGGTTAGAAAAAGTGTTGTGGGGTTACAGCGTACAGACGCACAAAGATTTCGATATTGTTATTGGTGATGACGGTTCAACCGAGCAAACCCGGGAGACAATCGACCGGCTCCGCCGCGACACTGGTTTGACGATCACCCATTTGTGGCAAGAAGATGAAGGCTTTCGTAAGTGCCGAATTCTCAATAAATGCATACGCGAGGCGTCGTCAGAATACTTGGTGTTTACCGACGGTGATTGCATACCTCGTAGCGATTTCTTGGCGGTGCATGCCAGTCGGGCCAAACCCGGTACCTACCTGTCGGGTGGCTATCATAAGTTGCCAATGAGCACGAGCCAGGCTATCACCCAAGATGATATTGTTGCTGGGCGCTGTTTTGAGCTTGCCTGGCTAAAATCCCACGGGCTGGCCTCGAGCCATAAGAACCTTAAGCTGACGGCCACGCCGTTTCAGGCGTCTATTTTGAATAGCATTACTCCAACCGCTTGTAACTTCAAAGGCTCTAATGGGTCGGTTTGGAAGCAAGACGCTCTCGCGGTGAACGGATTTGATGAGCGCATGCCCTGGGGCGGGCTGGATAGGGAGTTTGGAGTGCGCCTGACCAATTCGGGTATTCGGCCTAAGCATGTTCGTTACGACGCCATCGTTGTGCACCTCGATCATGCCCGCGGCTATAAATCACCCGAGCAAGTGGCGCAAAACAAGGCGTTGCGGATCAAAAGTGAAAGAGAGAAGTTGACGCGTACCGATTATGGGATTGCTCAGTTATGAGCCCCCTTTGATGATTAGTATGGGGGCGGGCAGCTCACTGCCAAGCTAAGGGGCTGAGCATTTCTTTTGTGTGAATCCGTGTCCAACAAAGGACTCTACAGCTGAGTGCCCTGAATGGCGAGGCACGCACAGTGCAGTAGATTGATTATTCGGTAGTTGGCCGTATCATGTTGATTTTGAGCGTCCACCTCTTTAGTAAGAGGGCTTTGCGTTATTTCTTACCGGTCCATTTCTGCTGCCGTCTTCCTGTCGACCCCAAAACCAGATGAATATCATTGGCAGCCAGAAGTACAGCCAAATGGCTTTGATCGAGCTGATGGCGGTGTGACCGCTGGTCAACGTCAACAGCACTACCAACGCTACAATACCCACAAGGTGCCACTTGGCAATACTGGGCGCTGCGCTTTTGACGATGGCCCGCAAAACAAGCCCAAATACCCCGAACAGGCAGGCCGCGCCAATCAACCCCGTTTCTACTAGGGTGCCTAGATATAAGTTATGCGGATGGAAAACAGGAATGTTATTGGGGATCCAGTAGTGTTCTGCGGCCGGGGTGTTCTCCGGTGACGTGCCGGCGCCGAAGCCCCACCACCAGGATTCTGGTGGGTGTAACATATAACCTTTCCAAATTTCTAACCGATAGGAAAACCCGCGTTCGAATATTAGCTCGGACAAGCCATCTGGCCCGCGAAGTAGAAAAAGGGCAATGCTGACTAGTGCCAAACCCACTAAAGTCGGGATGATTAATCCTGCTCGAGGGCCGCGCACTAGGTGTAGGGTGCCCACAAAAGTCCCGTAACACACCAGTGCGCCAAGCGGTGCGCGGCTACCGGATAGTACGATAGACAGAGCCATGGCGATGAAGGTGGCGATCAGTAGTCGGTGGTCCCAGCGCTCGGCTGCAGAGCTGCGGGTCATTAGAAAGTGTCCGAGAGCAAAATATACCAATAATACCGAGGCCGCTTGCACAGGGTTGTGCAGTGCGCCCAGACCCGACAAACGTCCGTTGAATTGCTGGCCCAATGCGAATAAGAGTATGCCCCCACAGGCACCGATCAGAGTCAGTATCAAAAAGCAGCGTGCCCACCAGTGTGGTCGTTCTAGTATCCGCGGCAGCCAGAGGTAGAAGGCAACAAGCCCGAAGCTGATCTCCGCTCCCCAGCGCAGCGCGCGTAAATGTCCGTCGATTGGACCCAGCCCTACCACAAAGGTGGTGGTGGAGGCGTAGAGGGCGAAAAGGCCGGACAATAACAGCAAGGGGTCCTTCCACGGCAATTCTAACCGACGAGAGAGCAGCACGATTAAGCTAGCCGGTATGACAATCAGGTGAAAGAAATTTTTGTACAGCTCCTGCTCGGGGGAGAGCACCGTCAGAATCAACCAGATCACACACAGTGTGGGCATTCGCTGTGCCACCTGATCGGGAAATGAGGTGCGGGCCTGTGTGGTCGCGTTAGTATGCTGCATCAGTTGGTCGGTTCCGTTCATTGCTGCTCCGGGACCTGATCGGCCAGCCTCTTTGCGTCCAGACTGGCGGCATCATTGAGTTGCGTCAGTAGCTGGCGCAGAGGAGCGGTGTTGTTGCGCAGGACACTGCTCATTGGGTGTTCTCTCTCAACCAGGATTGCAAGCGGCGCAGGGTCGTGCGTACACCTGTGTTGGCGCGGCTACCGTTGTAGCGGCCTTTACTGACATGGCGTATGCGGTAAACACCGGGAATGGGGAGTGGCTCGCCCTGGCTGTGTATTAGCCAGCGAAATGCCCGGTCTTCGTGGCATTTGGCAAACTGCTCAACCGGCTGCTGATACAGTTTGATGGCGCGGCAGTAGCCGACTGCACGGCAGACATCACCGTGGGCAATTTGCAGTGGCCCGGTGGCTTTAGAGGGAAATTGAGTCGTGAAAGACGAGGTGTCGATATTCAATACCTGCGGATCGCCTGCTCCGGTTGTTAGCATAGGGTTATCTTCGGCGAGTAGTTCAGTGCAGCGCTCCTGCTCGGGAAATACTAGGGCATTTTGCCGTCCCTGCAGCTGCTCGGCCAAGGTATCCAGACACCCTTCGCGGAACATCAGGTCGCAATCGGTAAACCAGACCCAGTCGGCCTGGGTTTGCAGTGCGGCTTGGTTGCGGCCGATAGCGCGTCGGAAAAGCTGTTGGCGAGGTAATGGTTGCCAGTTCCATGTCACACCGGGTACGGTTTGCTCGGCAAAAAAGCTCAGTAGACGCTCGGTTTGTTTGTCGTCGGGGCAGTAGAATACCGTCATGGTCACCGACAGCTTGCGGGGTGGAAAAAGCACAAGAGAGCTAAGCTGATAGGCGAGAAAATGTGAGTAATTCCAGCAATGGCTTACCACTTCCAAACTCAGGGGGCCGGTTTTTGCGGTTCTGGAGGAGACCGGTGGCAGGTTGGGCTCGAACCATTGTGAGGGCACCCAGCCACTAGCGGCCAGTCGGAAGAAGGCTAGACGAAGTGTTTCATACATGCAGAAAACCCATGCGGTCACTCATTGGGGTAAGTCAAAGGTCGGGGATTCTACCACACAGTGAGGGGGGAGGGGGCAGAGCAATATACTCGTGCCGCTGTATGGGCGGTGCGGGTATAGAGCGTATAGCTAAAAATTCCCCACAAGAGGCAATTGTCAGCGATATCCGCATATCAGCGCGTCAAAAAAGGGTGTGGAAGAGCCTGTGTTGGTTGGCCAGTGCTTCACAAGCCCTCGTTGTAGACGATTGAGGTTGGCCCGTTTCCAGGCGGTTGACTCGGGGCTGGCCGTGCGCAGCGCACCGCGGTCAAAATCAATCAAATATACCTGCCCCGAGTCGGGGTTAACTAATACATTTGTGGCGTTGAGGTCGGCATGGTAGACCCCAGCATCGTGAAATTGACGAATACATTGCCCCGCTGCTTCCCACAGTGGCCGATCCGCCTTGTCATTCAGTGTCAGTAGTGAGCGGGTGCCGGGCAGCCGCGCCACAATAATGGCGGCGCGGTAAACAAGACCCGTGCGGCAGTAATGTGCGGCGATTGGCTTTGGTACCGGCAGCTGCCGAGCGTACAGCGTCTGCAATAGTTTATATTCGTTGATCGAGCGCACCGATGGCTCACCTAGGTATAAAAAGGCGTCTTTGATTAGCTTGCCGGGTAAGCCGCCACGGCGGTAGTGGCGCAACACCCACTGCTCGCCGCTCGCCGTGTTTACAAACCAGGCTGAACCGCGGCCGCTGCCGGAAACTGAAACTGCAGACTGGCCCCAGGCACGGGGTTCAAAGCTATCCAGTTGAATGGTGGTGCTAGTGCCAGTGCTTACCAGTGCGTGGTGATGGTCGCTGTCGATTCGTCGGTGAGATAGCTTAGTCATGGCTGGGCGATTGCGGCTCCAGGGTGAATGTCGGACGTTGTTGCGCCGCTCGAGAAAGACATCTATGACTCATTTTCCAGCAGCTGAATGCGATGGAACTTTATTCAACAATTTAAGTGCCATCCATGTTCCGGTCTGTTCAGGCATTGTAAAACGCCCGATACCATTGAACAAACTGGGAAACACCCTCGTCAACAGTGGTCATCGGCTGGTAGTTAAAATTCGCAACCAAGTCGGCAACATCAGCATAGGTGTCTGGAACATCGCCCGGTTGCATGGGCAGTAATATTTTCTCTGCCTTCATGTCTAATGCCGATTCCAGAGCGCTGATGTATTGCATAAGCTCAACCGGCTTTTGGTTGCCAATATTATAAATCCGCCATGGGGCTGTACTGCTGCCGGGGTCGGGATTTGCACCGCTCCAGTCGGGGTTAGGCTGCGCGGGCTTGTCTAGTACTCGAATAATGCCCTCGACGGTATCATCGATGTAAGTGAAATCCCGGCGATGCTTACCGTAGTTAAACACTTGAATCGGCTTGCCCGCTAATATCGCTTCGGTAAATTTAAACAAAGCCATATCCGGGCGTCCCCAAGGACCGTATACGGTAAAAAACCGCAGCCCCGTGGTGGGCAAGTCATATAGGTGGCTATAGGTATGTGCCATCAGCTCATTGGATTTTTTGCTGGCGGCGTACAGGCTTAGAGGGTGGTCGACATTATGGTGTACGGAAAAGGGCATTGTCTCGTTTGCACCATAAACACTGGAGCTGCTCGCGTAGACCATATGCTCAACACCGTGGTGTCGGCACCCCTCAAGCACATGGGTAAAGCCGAGGATGTTAGAGTCAATATAGGCAAGAGGGTTCTCAATAGAGTAACGAACTCCCGCCTGAGCGGCCAGATTGACGACTCTATTCGGTTTATATTGGTTAAAGATTCTTTCAACCTCAGCCCTGTCGGCTAGGTCTACTTTCTCGTGCGTGTACTTTTCATTGTGTAGGTGACGATCTAATCGTGCTTCTTTTAGTTTTGTATCATAATAGTCGTTGTGATTGTCGACACCAATCACCTCATGGCCTCGCGCGAGGAGTTTTATCGCTAGTGCTGAGCCAATAAACCCTGCCGTACCTGTTACCAAAACACGCATAAATTTCTCGGAAAAATTAACATAAAATATCCAGGCAACCCGCTATATCTCAAGTCGATTCGGGCTGCTGCTGCCCCCCCTCCCTTATATCAGTCGAGTCTTTTCACCCCGCTTGGTTACGGTATGTGACCTGAGTAAATCATCAGCTAGTACACCATCGAGAGGCGCCGCCGGGGGGGGTAATTGAGGCTTAGAAACTCCAGTGGCTGACAAATCGCTTTCGACGAAGGACCGATAGATAACAGTATATGGAGATTAGTATGCAGACATTAAATCTACATCAGCCTTGCTTTAATAATGACACAAACATGAGTGTCTTACCAATGTTGAGCGGCTTGCGCCAAGTTGTTGGCCAGCAAAAATAATGCGAGTTTCATCGGAGGCTGGTTCGCTTGATTTTTAGCTGAGGGCTAGAGGAGTTTGATGACTTGCACGTTATCGGGTAGACGACTGGCTCCAGCCTTTTCTATAGTATCAAGGTAAGTTTGCCAGTAATGATGGTGATGTAGACAAAAATCATGCAGCAGTGGCCAGGTGTATATGCCGCTGTCATGGCCATCACTAAAAGTGAGCTTTACCCCGTAATTGCCCACCGGCTCAATCTTTGAAATACCGACTTCAGACTTGCCGGTTTGTAATTGCTCCTGTCCTTTGCCGTGTCCTCGCACCTCAGCACTGGGCGAGTGCACTCGCAAAAACTCCGCACTTAAGCGATAGCTTGCTTCGCCGTAGTGAAGTTCAAGCTCGGCAGCATCGCGCAGTAATTTGATTTTGGTCGGCGTCATTGCTCAGTCTTTTGGGTAGTGGCGTGGTGCGGCAAGCCGCACCAGCTGGGGGTTACAATATATAGCGGCTAAGGTCTTCGTCTTGGGCCAACTCGCTCAGATGGCTATCAACATAGGCCCCATCAATCGTGAACGCTTTGCCATCACTACCGGCATCAAACGAAATGTCTTCCAGTAAGCGTTCCAGTAGCGTATGCAATCGGCGCGCACCAATGTTTTCGGTACGCTCGTTGACCTCATAGGCGGTTTCTGCAATACGGCGGATACCGTCTTTGGCAAACTCGATCTCCACCCCTTCGGTTGCTAGCAAGGCTTGTTGCTGCTCGGTTAGCGAGGCACTTGGTTCAGTGAGTATGCGCTCAAAGTCATCCGGGGTCAGTGCGCTTAACTCTACCCGAATAGGCAATCGCCCCTGCAGCTCCGGTATCAGATCGGAGGGCTTGGATAAGTGAAAAGCGCCCGAGGATATAAACAAGATATGATCAGTTTTGACCATGCCGTGTTTGGTGCTTACCGTGCAGCCTTCAATTAAGGGCAGTAAGTCGCGTTGTACACCCTCGCGTGAGACATCGGTACCGCCGCTTTCGCCGCGCTTGGCAACCTTGTCGATCTCGTCGAGAAAGACAATGCCATTTTGTTCTACCGATTCAATGGCCGTGGCTTTAATGTCATCGTTGTTGACGAGCTTGGCTGCCTCTTCCTCTTCCAGTGCTTTTAATGCCTGTTTTACCGGCATTTTACTGGTTTGCTTACGATCGTTGGACATGGAAGAAAACATATTTTGCAGCTGATTGGTCATGTCTTCCATGCCAGGGGGCGCCATAATTTCTACGCCGACCGGTGTGGCCGCTAAATCAATTTCAATTTCTTTATCGTCCAGCTCACCTTCACGCAATTTTTTGCGGAAAATCTGCCGGGTATTGGCGCCGCTGTCGGCATCTTGTTCGCCGCGCGCCTTGGGTAATAGGGCGTCGAGTACGCGCTCTTCCGCCGCTTCGGCTGCGCTTAGTTGTACCCGTTGCATGGCACTTTCACGCTGCATTTTAATGGCGCTTTCTACGAGGTCGCGAATAATGGACTCGACATCGCGCCCGACATAACCGACTTCGGTAAATTTAGTAGCCTCAATTTTAATAAAGGGCGCGTTTGCCAGCTTGGCCAGTCGGCGGGCAATTTCGGTTTTGCCCACGCCGGTGGGGCCAATCATAAGAATGTTTTTGGGGGTGATTTCGCTGCGTAAGTCGGCATTGACTTGCATACGGCGCCAGCGATTGCGCAAGGCAATAGCAACGGCGCGTTTGGCATTGTTTTGGCCAACAATGTGGCGGTCTAGCTCGTGAACAATTTCACGGGGCGTCATACTGGACATAGTGAGCTCGCAGTTAAAATTCCAGAGTTTCGATGGTGTGATTTTGATTGGTGTAGATGCAGATGTCACCGGCAATACCGAGGCCTTTTCTGACAATATCCTCGGCGGCCATGTCGGTGTTGTCCAAAAGCGCTCTAGCGGCCGATTGTGCGAAAGCACCACCAGAGCCAATAGCGATTAAGTCGTCCTCGGGCTGAATGACATCACCATTGCCGGTAATAATCAGCGACGCCTCTTTATCGGCTACCGCCAACAGCGCTTCGAGTTTTCGCAGTGAGCGCTCGGTGCGCCAGTCTTTGGCGAGTTCTACCGCCGCTCGGGTGAGCTGGCCGTTATAGGCCTCCAGTTTGGCTTCAAAGCGTTCAAATAATGTAAAGGCATCAGCGGTACCGCCGGCAAAGCCTGCGATTACCTGACCGTTATAAAGTCGGCGCACCTTGCGTGCATTGCCTTTCATAATGGTGTTGCCTAAAGACACTTGGCCGTCACCGCCGATAACAACACTGTTGCCACGGCGCACGGAAAGAATAGTGGTACCCCGGTACTGTTCCACGAGTACTCCTTATACGATGTTCGGATGAATGTATAAATCTGATTTAAACAGTAATTGGGGGCAGCGCCGGACTATTTCAAGTTATCCGGCGCCGTGCTGAATGATTGTTGAGTTTGAATGGAAAAGCGAGTGGCTGGCTGTGCTCAGCTTTCGGTTTTGCGTTTTAATACCAATGCGCTGTAGCGATTTGATACCAATGTTGAGCGCGCTTTGGCCATGCGGCTTTGATTGTCAAAGGGGCCAACCACCACCCGGTGCCACAATTCGCCACCGCGAATGGTGACTTGTTCAGTATGGGCGTCTAGGTTCAGTAAAATTAACTGCGCACGCAAGGCGTCGGCATCTTCAGCGCGCCGGAATGAGCCCACTTGCAGTAGGTACTCAACCGGCGTGCTGACGTTGGTTTCAATTTCGGCAGGCTCGGTAGCCGGTACGATTTCTTCACTCTCCTGCAAAAGTTTATAAAAATCGAAGCGCGGCTTGGGCAGCGTCTGTTCTGGCGCAGGCGTTGGCGCTTGCTCGGTCGCAGACTTTGGGGCTGGGCTGGTGGTGGCTTGGGCGGGGACCTGGGGTTGTGGTGTTGGAGTAACACCTGCGAGATACACCAAAAAACTGATAAAAGCGCCCAACACAGAGCCGATAAAAAGCCATACCCACCAAGGGACTTGGGCCTTGGGGGCCGTTTTTTTGGCTTTAGTCGGCGGGCGTTTTTTCTTAGCGTAATCGCGGGTCATTAAGTTGGCTCTGAGCAAAAGCCGCTATTTTACGGCCGACGGTACTAGGGGGCAACGTGAAAGTGCTATTTGTTGGGGCGTCGAGCCATATTGTGTTCAGTTCTGGTCGTCGCAATGTCAAACAGAGCTGTGGTGACGAGCCGTAAGTTCTGTTGGTTTTGAGTGGTTTAGGATGATCGACTGGCCACAATTAGCTCATATCTTGTGGGTCTACATCAATAGACCAGCGCAAATGGCGTGGGGTTTTGATGGAGTCGAGGTGCTCGGCCAAAGCTCTGAGAAAGGCCTGTAGGGCGTGGCGGGAAGGGCCTCTGACTTGCAGTAGATGGCGATAACGCTGGCCTTTTTTCTCCATCAGGGCTGGCATTGGCCCCAGCATTTGCACCGCGTTTTGCTCCGCAAGTGGTGTCAGACTTTGCCTCAGCTGGTTGAGAAACTGATGCGGGCTGTCGGCTTCGGGGGCGTCGGCGCGGACCAGTGCGATGGGTAGAAAGGGCGGCATCTGACTCATTTGCCGCTCTTCCAGTAAGGTTGCGGCGAAGGCGGAATAGCCCTGCTGTATCAGTCGTTGGAGCAGCGGATGGTGGCGGTTTTGGGTTTGCAGAATAACCTCACCGCGCCGATCACCGCGCCCCGAACGCCCCGCAACCTGAGTAATGAGCTGCCCCAGGCGTTCGGGGCCGCGAAAATCCGCGCTCAGCAGGCCGCCATCGACATCGAGAATAATCGCGAGAGAAACCTTGGGGAAATGATGGCCTTTGGCCAGCATTTGGGTGCCGACCAAAATACAGGGTTCACCACTGTTGATGCGTGTAAACAGGTCTTCCAAAGCCCCTTTTTGGCGAGTGCTGTCGCGGTCAATACGCCAGACAGGCACGGAGGTGAGGCGCTGATTCAAAGCCTGTTCACTGCGTTCGGTGCCCTGGCCGATTGGTTCTAAATGGTGTCCGTGGCAGCTTTCGCAAGTGCGCAAAATGGGGCGTTGAAAATCGCAGTGATGGCAATGTAAGTGTCGCGGGTTATGGTGCAGGGTGAGCCGCGCGTCGCAATTGGGGCAGTTGACCACCGCGCCACAATCCCGGCATTTTAACGCCGGTGCAAAGCCGCGCCGATTGAGAAAAACTAATACCTGGTTGCCTTGGGCTAAGTGCTGCTCAATGGCCAATAAGCTCTCGGCGGCTAAACCTTGGTGGTGATCACTGCTGTCGATGACGTTAATTAAAGGTGCCGCTTGACGATTGGCTCTGTGCCGCAATGGCAAGGCCTGAAAACGACCGGTGTTGACATTGTGCAAGCTCTCAAGCGCCGGTGTGGCCGAGCCTAATATCAGCGGTATGTTTAAATTTTTGGCGCGTACACAGGCAAGGTCGCGGGCCGAGTAGCGAAAACCATCTTGCTGCTTGAAGGAGGTATCGTGTTCCTCATCAATAATGATAAGCCCTGGGTTTTTCAATGGGGTAAACAGGGCCGAGCGGGTGCCAATGATAATGCTGGCTTCCCCGCTGGCAGCGCGCAGCCAACTGTTAAGCCGCTCGCGATCGTTGAGGCCCGAGTGTAATACGGCGACTGAGGCGCCAAATCGCCGTGCAAAACGCTTGATGGTTTGCGGGGTTAGGCCTATTTCAGGCACCAGTACGAGAGTTTGAGCCTGCTCAGCGCCTTCGCGTAAGCGAGCGATGGCTTGTAAATAAACTTCGGTTTTACCACTGCCAGTGGCACCGTCGAGTAAATAGGTCTGATAGCGCTCAAACGAAATGGCATCAAGAGCAGCCTGCTGTTCAGCGTTGAGGTTAAGGGGGGATTCGCTATTGGTTACAGGTGGCGCCGCGCAGGTGTGGGCCAAGCCCTTTTCTTGTAGGCGTAATAGGGCGTCGCGGGCAAAACCTGCTTCTTTTAAAGCTTGCCACGTGGTTCCGGGCCGTTCGCGCAATTGGTGTAATAGTTGCGCTTGCTTGGGCGCTTTCGCTAAAGCGTTGTCTGGCAGGCCCAGTCCTTCGGTGGTGAGTTGCCAGCACTGCTCGGTGGTAGATAATTGTGGTGTCATGGCTGCCCCTTGGCGCAGCAATACCGGTAGGGCGGCCTGTAGAGCTTCGCCAATGGGGCACTGGTAGTAATCGGCTGCCCAAAGTAGCAGTTGCAGCAGTTCATCGTTGACCGCGGGGGTGGGGTCGAGCACCGAGGTAATCGGCTTTAGTCGGTCGGTCGGGGTGTCACTTTGGGATGCGTGCTTAAGCACAATACCAATTAATGTACGGTGGCCAAAGGGCACTTCGACCCGCGCGCCTATCGCTGGCTTGTGTTGCTCATTAGGCAATAAATAGTCGAATACGCGCCGCAGCGGAACGGGAAGGGCGACTTGTATGATACGCTGCGCGGTCATTGAATGCGGTGGCCATTTATTGTGGATGAGTTGATTGACACTGCAATCTATCATATCGGGTGAATGAAAAAGCCCAAGTTCTAAGTGAGCATCATATTACGGTATTTAACCGCTCACTTCAGCCGTGTCGGATGCTGTGAGAAATCGTTTGAAAAATACACATTTTTCTTGATTTGGTCTCGGTCTGTGGTAGTATCGCCGCCCCTAAGCACTAACCAACCTGAGATACCGTGCTCGGCGCAGAGACTGATTCAGTTTTATGATCGGGTGGCGGTATACAACAAACGGGCAAATACCATGAAAGCAGATATTCATCCTAAATATGAAAACGTAACTGCAAGCTGCAGCTGCGGTAACAAAATTGAAACTCGTTCTACTCGCGGTGAAGATTTTCACATCGACGTTTGTTCTGAGTGCCACCCTTTCTTTACCGGCAAGCAGAAAGTAGTAGATACCGGCGGCCGTATCGATCGCTTTAATAAGCGTTTTGCCAGCCGTATCGGTGGTGGTAAGTAAGCGATTACTACACTGTAGCGAGCATAAAAAAACCCGCCTTGAGCGGGTTTTTTTATGTCTGCTAATTCTACTGTCTTCGATTGCTCATCTAAAAAAGTTCTTCCGGCAGTATGTCGGCGTTGGTGTTGTCGCCCCCGGCCGATTCGGTATCTTTGGTTGCGGGTACCTCGCTTGCTCGAAAGATCTCGAAGATGGCATCGGGGTCGTTGGCGGCGGCGCGTTTACCCGTTTCAGGGTCAATACGTACCGTGACAATACCGTCGGGGCGGCGAGGGGGTACCTCGGGATGATCTTGCAATGCCTCGCGCATGTAGTTGATCCAGATGGGCAGTGCCGCCGTGCCGCCGTATTCGTTATTACCGAGGTTGGTATTGTTGTCAAAGCCGAGCCAGGTGATGGTGGTAATGTCTGGGTTGTAGCCGGCAAACCATGAGTCTCTGGGGCCGTTGGTGGTGCCGGTTTTGCCGGCAATATCGCCTCGCTCCAGAACTCTAGCCCGGCGGCCAGTGCCGCGCGCGATAACATCGCGCAGCATCGAGTCGGCAATAAAAGCGGTTTCGGCGCTGAGTACGCGCGGCGCGCGCGGTAAAGTGCGCTCCGAAGGCTCCTGATCAGAACCCTCCCCGCCCAGTAACTCCTCTAATGTTTGCGCTTCGCTGGCGGGCTCTTGGGGTGAATCTTGCTCCGCTAAAGACTGGCCTTCGCACTGACGGCAAACGGTTGCAGGGGCTGCTTCAAATAAAACAGCGCCATCCACATCCTCGATACGCTCAATCAAGTAAGGTGACACTTTAAAGCCACCGTTGGCGAGGGTGGCATAACCTTCAGCCAGCTGTAATGGTGTCACGTCGTGACTGCCGAGCGCCAAAGAAAGATCGTAGGGCAGAGCCTCGGCGTCGAAGCCAAAGCGGGCAATGCCGCGGTGGGCGGTCTGTATGCCGATGGAGCGCAATATACGAATAGAAACGAGGTTGCGTGAGCGGTACAGAGCGGTACGCATTCGCATGGGCCCCAGAAAGCTGCCGCCATCGTTGACGGGGCGCCAGGTGCCCTCCAGGCTGGCATCTTCAATCACAATAGGCGCATCGTTGATTATGGTGGCTGGGGTAAAGCCATTATCCAGTGCCGTCGTGTAAATAAAGGGTTTGAAGGAAGAGCCCGGCTGGCGGGTGGACAGCGTTACCCGGTTGAAATTGCTTTTATTGAAGTCAAAGCCGCCCACGAGGGACACAATGGCGCCGTTGTTTGGGTTAAGTGATATCAGGGCAGCCTCTGCCTCTGGCAGTTGGGCCAACTGCCAGCCGTTGTCGCTGGGGCGTACGCGAATTAGGTCTCCTGGGGAAAAAATATCCGCGGTAGTTTGCGGTCGCTTGCCGCGGTAATTTTCATCAATATAGGGGCGTGCACTCGATAAACCGTCCTCCCACTGTAATGTGTAAAGGCTACCATCGGCGAATAATATCTCAGCGCTCTGCTCATCGGTGCTGCTAACAACGGCGGGTTTGAGGCCGCCGTAGGTGCTTATGTCCGCCAGCTGCTCAATCCAAGTATCGGGGTCTTCTAGTCCTAAATTAGCCTCGGGCCCGCGATAGCCGTGGCGTTGATCGTAAGTAAGGACACCTTCGACTAAGACTGCTTGAGCCACCTCTTGTAAGTGAGCGTTTACTGTTGTGTAAACACTGTAGCCATCGCTATACGCTTGCTTGCCGTAGAGTGTGACGGCGTGTTGACGGGCCATTTCTGCCACATGAGGGGCGTAGAGTTCTGGGCTGAGGCCGTGGTACTCGGCGCTTACCGGCTCTTTGACGGCTTGGTCGTGAGTGGTTTGGTCAATATGGCCGAGTTCAAGCATACGACCTAAAATCCAGTCGCGTCGGATCAGTGCTCGCTGAGGGTTTGCCAGCGGGTTGTAGGCAGATGGTGCCTTGGGGAGGCCGGCAATCATGGCCCATTGAGCTAAGCTTAGGTCGTTGATGTCTTTGCCATAGTAGACATTAGCGGCGGCCTGTATGCCATAAGCGCGGTTGCCAAAGTAAATTTTGTTGCTGTACAGCTCTAAAATCTCGGCCTTACTCAGTTCGCGTTCAATTTGCAGGGCCAGCAAAATTTCATTGAATTTACGGGCGAAGGTTTGCTTAAAGGTTAAAAAGAAGTTGCGGGCCACCTGCATGGTGATGGTGCTGCCTCCGGATTGGATGCTACCCGTTTGCAATAATTGTGAAGCGGCTCGCAAAAGTCCTCTAATGGAAACACCGTTATGGTCGTAGAATTGGGCGTCCTCTGCCGAAAGCAGTGCTTTTACATATAATGGAGGAATCTTTTCATAGCTAATAGGGGTGCGTCGCTGTTCACCAAATTCACCAATAAGCTTGTTATCGCTTGAATATATACGCAACGGGGTCTGTAATTTAACCTCCCGTAGCATTTGAACATCGGGCAGTTTGGGGGCCAAATACAGGTACAAACCGGCAAACGTGACGCCGGTCACACCGCATCCCGCGAGGAATAGCCAGAAAACGACTTTGATAAAAGAATATTTTTTAAGCATTTTTTCTATGGGAATTAGTGGGTTAGCGATATTTACCTTATTGGCGATGCATTATACGGGGTTTTTTCCTGTTTACATACGTACGTTCTTGTTGCAGGCTTAACTTAAAGTGCTATAACATAAACGACGGCTAAGTTACGGATATAGATAGAAAAATGGGCATTTTCGGGTTCCTTGATAAAAAGACAAAACCGGTGCTGGGGCTAGATATTAGTTCCACCTCGGTTAAGCTCCTGGAGTTGAGCCGCAGTGGCGACCGCTACCGGGTTGAAACCTATGCGGTGAGACCACTCCCGCCAAACGCTGTTGTTGAGAAAAATATCAACGACGCAGATGCGGTGGCTGAGGTAATCAGAGCGTTGGTAAAACAGTCCAAAACCAAGCTGAAGCAGGCCGCTGTTTCGGTAGCGGGTTCGGCTGTGATTACCAAAGTGATTGAGATGCCGGCGGGGTTGTCTGACGACGATCTTGAAAACCGCATTTATATCGAAGCCGACCAATACATCCCCTTTGATACTGATGAAGTCTCCATAGACTTCGAGGTTCAGGGCGAGTCTCCTAACGACCCTGAGCAAGTTGAAGTGCTGTTGGCCGCTTGCCGCACCGAAAACGTCGAAACCCGTGTGGAAACGATTCGACTGGCCGGTCTTGAGGAAGAGGTGGTTGATGTTGAAGCCTACGCCATGGAGCGGGCGTTCGAATTCATACTTGAGCAGTTAGAAGATCAAGATAACCAAGTGGTGGCAGTACTTGATGTAGGCGCCACCATGACCACGCTCAGTGTTTTAGTGGATGGCAAAACCGTTTACACCCGTGAACAATTGTTTGGTGGCCGTCAGCTGACCGAAGAAATCCAGCGCCGTTATGGTTTATCGGCTGAAGAGGCCGGCCTTGCCAAGAAGCAGGGTGGCTTGCCTGACGACTATGATTCCGAGGTGCTTGAGCCCTTCAAAGAGGCGGTGGTTCAGCAGGTGACACGCTCGTTGCAATTCTTCTTCTCCGCCAGCGAATACAATGATGTGGACTATATCGTGTTGGCTGGCGGTGTCGCTTCAATGGAAGGGTTGAACGAGCTAATCGAAGAAAAACTGGGCACGCAAGCGCTGGTTGCCAATCCATTTGCCAATATGTCGGTCGCCTCAAGAGTCAATGCGGCGGCACTGGCTAACGATGCGCCCTCCTTGATGGTGGCGACTGGTCTGGCAATGAGGAGTTTTGACTGATGGCGACAATTAATTTACTCCCCTGGCGCGATAAGCACCGGGAGGAAAAGAAAAAAGAATTTATCGGCATAATGGTCATTGTTGCTGTCGTCGCTGCGGTGATTGCGTTTGCTTGGATCTCTCATGCTAACGGCAAAGTGGATCATCAGCGCGCGCGCAACCAAATGCTCGATAACGAGATAAAGCAGCTGGATAAACAGGTGAAAGAAATTGAGCAGCTGCAGGCGCGTCGCGAAGAGCTACTAGAGCTAATGCGCTTAATTCGTGATTTGGAGGGTACGCGTTCAGTCATTGTGCATCAGTTCGACGATTTGGTGAGAGCTTTGCCCGATGGGGTCTTTTTGACTAAGTTGTCGCGTGAGGGGGATGTGGTGAGTATTTTAGGCATCGCCGAATCAAACAACCGCGTGTCTAGTTTTATGCGAAACCTATCGGCATCGGATTGGTATGAAGATCCCAGCTTGTCTTCTGTCGAAGTCGCACCTGAAGAGGGTGGGCAGGCAAATGCATTTGAAATGACAGTGAAAGCCGTCGTCTCTGCCGAGCTGAGTGATGCGTCTGAAGAGGGAGCTAACTAATGTCTTGGAAAGATGCTATAGAGCGGGCACGGGACTTTGATTATAGTGATCCTGAGCGCTTAGGTGTTTGGCCGCTACCAACTAAAATTTTAGTTTGTGTGCTGATCGCAGTGGCTCTTATTTTTGCTGGTTACTGGTTTAAAGTGAAGCCGATTGAGCAGCAGTTGACCTCGGAGCAAATTAAAGAGAAAGGGCTGCGGGATACTTTCGAGTTAAAAGCGGCGCAGGCTGCAAACCTCGATGCCTATAAGGCGCAGATGGAAGAAATGAAAGCCTCCTTTGAGTCTTTGTTGTCGCGTCTGCCTACCGACACTGAGGTGGCTGGCCTTCTCGATGATATTGATGCGCGCAGTGTGGAAAGTGGTCTGGGGGATTTCAAGCTAGAGCTGCAGCCAGAACAGGATGCCGAGTATTACGTAGAAAAGCCCATGGAGATCAATGTGCGCGGCGGCTATCATGATTTTGGTGGTTTTGTCAGCGGCGTGGCAGGTATGCCTCGGATTGTCACCTTGCACGACTTTACTATTGAGACGTCAGATGGCGGTGGCGATTTAAACATGCAAATAACCGCAAAAACTTATTACTATCAGGGTGGGGAGCAAAACGATGCTGAATAAAACCTCCAAACTGATTGTACTGGCAATGGCCTTGGCGTTATCGGCTTGCGGTGGTGGTGATTTAAGTAAATTGCAGGATGAGATTGAAGAGACTAAGCGTCGGCCAGGTAAGCAAATTGAGCCTTTACCCGTTTTTAGACCACTGCCGCCTTTTAGTTATGCGGCGATGACAAAACGCAGTCCTTTTGAGCGTCCAGTTGAAGAGTTGGCGAGCGTCAAAGGCGGTAAGACTGTCGAGCCAGATTTATCTCGCCCTAAAGAATACCTAGAAAACTTCAGTATCACCAATATGTCTATGGTCGGTACGGTTGAGCAAAAAGGAACGCTTTGGGCGTTGATCGATACGGGACCAGGCGCCCAGCGCAGCGTGGAACCGGTAACAGTGGGGAATTATATGGGGCGTAATCACGGCGAGATTATCACCGCATCACCCAATCAAATTGAGGTGATGGAAATCGTAGCCGACGGCGATGGCGGCTGGGTTGAGCGTCCTCGTATTATTAAATTAGAAGAAAAGGAATAGGCAGTCATGCGTGCTTTGTTCTTAGTGGGGTTCAAGATGAAATACTCTCTAGCGTTGTTAATGGTGTCCATGCTGGCTCCACTTGTAGGGGCTGCTACCCTAGACGATATTCGATTTGCTGAGCTACCGAATCAGCGCTTTGAAGTGCAGTTGAAATTTAACGATGCGCCGCCTGAGCCCGATGGGTATACCATTGAAAGCCCAGCGCGTATTGTGTTGGATTTTCCAGATGTGGTGAGCAATTTAAGTGAGCGTCATTTTCCGTTAGCTTTTGATAATGGTACTGGAGCTCTGGTGATGACAGGCTCAGGTCGCACGCGATTAATTCTTAATCTTGAGCGGCTGTCTGGTTACGATACGCGCATTGAAGGAAATACTTACTTCGTTGAAGTTGGTTCAGGTAGCGGCTCTGCAGATTTACAGATTAGCGACGCTAAATCTGGAACTGCGATTGCAGTGAGTAAGCAAAGCAGCACGAGCAGTGATCGCGAAATTGCGGCAGTCGATTTCCGTCGCGGTGAAGACGGCGAAGGGCGCATTATTGTAGACCTGTCTAACAGCTCAATCAGCGCTGACATGCGTGACACGTCTGATGGTGTGCGTGTGCGTTTTGCCAATACCTTTGTCGAACAAGCGTTGCGCCGCCGCCTAGATGTGATGGATTTTGCTACACCGGTAAATGTAATTTCGGTGGATAACGACGCGGGTGATGCGATTATTAATATCAGTGCGCAAGGGGATTATGATTACCTTGCATATCAAACTGGTAATCGTTACGTCGTTAGTGTTAAACCGTTAACCGAGAAAGAAAAAGCTGAGCAGGAGCGCCTTTTTGAATACACCGGTGCCCGCCTGTCCTTTAACTTCCAAGATATTGAAGTGCGGGCAGTGCTGCAAATTATTGCCGACTTTACCGACTTAAACTTGGTGGCTTCCGATACCGTTCAGGGGCGTATCACACTGCGCTTGGATAATGTGCCCTGGGATCAAGCGCTCGATATGGTGCTGAAAACCAAAGGGTTGGACAAGCGTCAAGACGGCAATGTGTTAATGGTGGCGCCCGCCGCCGAAATTGCCGAGCGAGAACGTCAGGAGTTATCCACCAAGCGTCAGCTTGAAGAATTGGCGCCGCTGCGTACCGAGTATATTCGTATCAGCTACGCTAGTGCAGATGAGGTGTTTGCCATTGCCATGGGGGGCGAAAGTGGTAATCGCAGGGATAGCAATCGCGGCGCCACTTATTCGCTGATGTCTGAGCGCGGCCACGCCGTTGTCGACGAGCGTACAAACTCCATCATTATTACCGATACTGCCGATCGAGTGGAAGACTTTAAGCGTTTGCTGGAAGAGATCGATGTACCCATTAAGCAGGTAATGATCGAAGCGCGCCTAGTCATTGCCAATAAAGACTTTCGTCGTGAGCTGGGTGTACGCTGGGGTGGTGTAGGCGCTAATCTATCGAGCGATTCGCTGGTTGAGGTTGGTGGTTCAACTGCAGGTCTTGATTCATTCCCCGGCTCTCCGGCTGATTTTATCTACGGTGGAAGCTCAGTCGATCTTGACGAAAACATGATGGTTGATATGGGTGTAGCTAGCCCAGTGGGTAGCATTGCGTTTGGCTTGCTGACCGACAATACCTTTTTGGATCTTGAGCTGTCAGCCATGGAGTATAATGGCCACGCTGAAATTGTGTCTCAGCCCAAGGTAGTAACTGGCGATAAGCAGCAAGCGATTATTTCTACCGGTAGTGAAATCCCTTACCAAGAGGCCTCCGCCAGCGGTGCAACCTCGGCAAGCTTTAAGGAGGTGTTGCTAGAGTTAGATGTAACGCCACAGATTACGCCAGACAACAATATCATTATGGATCTGATTATCAAAAAAGATCTGTTGGCCGAGTTTAACCAGGAGTTTGGTGTTCCTATTATTGATGTCACCAATGTCCAGACAAAGGTGCTGGTTAACGATGGTCAAACCATTGTGCTGGGTGGCATTTTTGAGATGGAGCAGCTTAAAGGTGTGGATAAAGTACCGTTCTTTGGTGACATTCCTTTCCTTGGTCGCTTGTTCCGCCGTGACACCATCGCCACTGAGAAGAGCGAGTTGCTAGTCTTTATTACTCCTCGCATTATGTCTGATGAGTTAACCGATTAATTCATGATTCGAGCTCATGTATTCCTTGTCGGCCCCATGGGGGTCGGCAAGTCCACTATAGGCCGCATGCTGGCCTCTGACTTGGGTTTACCTTTCCTCGATACCGACCGTGTAATTGAAGAGCGCACAGGGGCGGATATTCCCTGGATATTTGATATGGAAGGCGAGGACGGCTTCCGTCAGCGTGAAACCAACGTATTGGCTGATATTTGTCAGATGACCGCATCGGTAGTTGCTACTGGCGGGGGAATTGTCACGCGAGAAAAAAACCTAGAGCTTATGCGCAATGCCGGGACGACTTGCTATTTGCAAGCTTCCGTCGAGCAATTGGTTGAGCGTACGGCACGGGACAAAAAGCGCCCATTGTTGCAAGTTGACAACCCGCGCGAAAAAATCGAGCAAATATTGGCCGAGCGAGAGCCCAGTTATCGTTCGGTTTCTCAGATCGTGGTGAATACTGATCGTTACGGACCTAAGGCCGCGGTACAAGAAATTTTGGAGGCGTTGTCCCGCTTGGGGGTTACCCCTTAACCTGCTGAAGAGTGTGATAATATGGCGGTTTTGAGTTAAGACAAGCCGCTATGAAAACGCTAAAAGTTGAGCTGGGTGAGCGCAGCTACCCGATCTATATTGGAACCCATCTAACTCACGATGCCAGTTTGTTGGCGCCTCATGTGCACGGTAAGCAAGTGTGTGTGGTTACCAATGCTACCATTGCCCCGCTATACCTAGAGCACTATACAAGCCTGCTTCAACAGCAGGGCTTCGAGGTTTCCAGTGTGGAGCTGCCCGACGGCGAATCCTATAAAAATCTCGAAACCTTGGACCTTATTTTTACCCGGTTACTACAGGCGCGCTTTAACCGCAGCGGTACAGTACTCGCGCTCGGCGGCGGTGTGGTAGGGGATATGGCAGGCTTTGCCGCGGCCTGTTATCAGCGCGGCGTAAATTTTATTCAGGTGCCAACTACCTTGCTGTCGATGGTGGACTCTTCAGTGGGGGGGAAGACCGGCGTTAATCATACCCTGGGTAAGAATATGATCGGTGCTTTCTATCAGCCCCAAGCCGTCTTGGCGGATGTGGCACAGCTGGCAACGCTCCCCAAACGAGAGTTGGCTGCCGGTGTGGCCGAAGTAATTAAGTACGGTTTAATTTGCGATCAAATGTTCTTTCAGTGGTTGGAAGAAAACATCGATCGCGTTATGAGCGGAGACCCTGAAGCGCTGGAATACTGCGTGGAGCGCTCTTGCCAGGATAAGGCTCAGGTGGTGGCTCAAGATGAACGCGAGGGCGGTATTCGCGCCATCTTAAACCTCGGCCATACTTTTGGCCACGCCATCGAAACGGCACAGGGTTACGGCAATTGGCTGCACGGTGAAGCGGTCGCCACAGGAATGCTTATGGCTGTCGATCTCTCTGTGCGTATGGGGTTAGTGGAAAATTCCGTTTTAGAGCGCGCTACGGTTTTGGTTTCACGGGCTGGGCTGCCCGTTATGGGGCCAGGCAATATGAGCAACGAGCAATACATGGAGTTAATGGCCGTGGATAAAAAAGTGCAAGATGGCCGGCTCAGGCTTATCTTGCTGCAGCAACTGGGCGAGGCTTTTGTTACCTCCGATATTGATATCGAAGCGCTCAATCATACACTGGACGCCTTCCGTCCTTCTTAGAGAGGTGTAGGCGCGTGTCTATTGCCGACTACAAGGAAAGCCTAGGGTTACATAGTGACCCATTCCAACTCAGCGAGGGGCGGCCCTGGCAAGGGCTGCGAGAGCTGGCGGTCAATCTTATTCACGAGCTGGAGTTCTCCTGCCCCCTAGTATGGGTGACCGGCCCACGTGGCGCGGGTAAAACGACTCTAGCCCAACATCTACAACAGCTTTTGGCGTGCAGAGGCGAAGTGTTGTTGTTTGACGCGGCTCAGGGCCATGGTCCACAGTATATCGCCCAACAGCTCAATGAGCTTCTATTATTAACTGCACCGGAAAATTCGCGTGAGCTCCTCGCCCCCGCCGTCCAAGTATTTAACAGTGAGCAGGTAGACCCCATTGTTTTACTGGTAGATAACGTTGATCGGTTACCCGAGAGAGAGCTTAACGGATGGCTTACCAGTTTACATCAGGCGGGGTTGTTGGCGAGCACAAAAATCAAACTGGTTGTGTTGGCCTGCCCGCCCCCAGGTGCTTTGGTACTTAACTCGGCTGTTCCTGTTCATCAGCTCACCTTACCTACCCCTAATTTAGTTGAGGCCACCGCATGGCTCAACGATCTTTTACTAGAGGCTGGCGCCAGTTTCTCTGTACTTGATGAAAAAAGCGTCACATCTTGGTGGTGTGAGGCGGAGGGTAATTTCAATAGGCTGGTTGAGCGAGCACGATTGCATTTATTGGCAAATGGTAGAGCTTCAAGCCCTTTGCGGTCGGTGTCCGCAGGTACGATACCCGACTTGCCGAAATTAGATAATCCTTCAGCACAAATGCCGCCACTAGATTGTTTAGTATCGGAGGAGATGACTCAGGCCGATAAAGAGGCCTTAGCCTCCGCTGGTGATGGTGTTTCTGAATCACTTGATGTTCCGCAGTTGTCTACAAAAGGTCAGCCCTCAGGGCGCAGTTTGCCCGTAGGCCATATTCTGACAGTGGCGGCATTATTATCAGGATTAACGGTGTTGTATCTCTATACTCCGGAAGAGAGGGTGGCGTCTCAGCGTGTGGTTACAGTGCAGTCTGAGAGCGGTAAGGCTCCCGCAGTATCGAGTGCGGCGACCACTAGAAATACTTCGGTTTGGACCCAGCCTTCCCAGCTTGAATCGACTGACTCAAAGCCGGGCTTGGTGCAGGAGCGGCAGTTCGAGTCGTTATCGGCAAGCTCGGTATCGATTGATGTTGAAAATGCGGCAACATTGAAGCAACGCTCGAGTCAAGGCTCTTTTGCCTCAAGTACGAAAACCGATACTACAGAGCTGCCAGCGGCAACGCAGGTCGATAACCAGCAAGAGGCTTATAGCAGTGTTAGGCCTCCAGCTCGCAAGTATAGTGACGATGAGCTGGAGATACTCTCTTGGTCTTCAAATTCCTATACTTTGCAGGTGCTGGGGGCTAGTCAAAAAAATTCGGCGCTGAGTTATGTGGCAAGGCAAAGTAACAGTCAGGTCTTGCGTCTGTTTCAAACCGAGCGTAGCGGAAAACCGTGGTATGTGGTGTTGGCGGGTGTCTATCCAGATCGTGCGGCAGCGGAGGCCGCGAAACAAAATCTACCTGTTACCCAGCAGCGCGCACAGCCTTGGTTGCGCCAATTGAGTTCGGTTCAGCAGGATATTCTCGATTAAGTGAGGCCTACAAGACCCTTGCTCGCTATATATTGTAAACCAAAAAAAACCTGGCAAGTGCCAGGTTTTTTTTGGTTTTGTTAGCGTGGTTTAATTGGCCACTGCCTCATAGACCTCCACAGCAAAGTGACCAATTGTATAGGAGATGGGATCTGCGCCGCCATCGTTGTCGGGGTCGATATTCAGGGTAAGACTTACAATGCCTGAGCTAGCGCTACTGCCTGTTAGCTGAATGGTAACTAAGGTAGGCTCATTGCGCGCCCCAATTGTGCTTGGTGTTACAGTCGCAGTAACGCCACTGAATGAGTTGATTTCTACTTGAGTGGCAGTGGGAAGGCCATTGCCGTTAACGTCCGCTAACAACAATTGAACAATGGCATTTTCACCATCCGATAGAGAAAGCACTCCTGATGGCTGGCCTGGGATTCTGCCGTCAGGGGTTAGGAAAAATCCCTGTAGAGCGCTAGTCATAATCAAAGAAACTGTGTCACGTACCAGAACGGAGTTGCGGCTACAGATGCCTGCGTTGTGGTCTGCCTGTCGGCAGAGGGCACCGTTGTATATGCCGTTTCCCGGTTCGTAAGTGTTGCTGAATTCATTGTCGATATTCGCAATTTCTTCATCCGGATCGTGTTGGCCATTAAAATTACGATCTATGTAGGGGGTGCCTAAGTCGTCACAGCCATACTGAGTGGAGGCAGCGGTTGAGATAGGTGCGGCGCGCAAACAGTTAATGGCGCGGAGGGTTGGATTACCGTTGGTAGAGGTGGCAGTGTTAAACGTTTCACCGGCATCATATAAACCGTTATTGTTGTTGTCGTTAAAGGATTCATTGCCAATAGTGGTTGCCATTACAATGGCGCGACCGTTCCGGCACTCGGTTTCTACGCCTGCTAGCAAACCGTTGGGTTCGCAGCGCAATACCGGTACGGTGCCAGACTCATCGGCATACACTTGATTGTCACCTCTTGGTCGGGGGTTCGAGCTGCGCCAAGTTACAGCGCAGGTGCCTGGCGGGTAGAGGTCGGAGTTAGCGTTGTCTGGATTGATTTTTTCTTCGGTTAGGCAAGCTGCTTCAACGTTGCCGCCATTGGTAGTGAAGTATACGGGGGTGTCTTTGGGGACGGGGTTATTGAAGGCGTCTGCCAAGCTTACGGTGATTTCGGACTCAATACCGTCCTGGTCCCAGCCGACGGGGTAAAGCAGCTCCGAGGCAATGCTCATACTGTTTTGGTCGGGTAGGCCGGTAGAGGCAACTACTCGACTCGATTGTGTGGTTACGCCATTGTCAGTAGTGGCTGATACTCGCACAGAGGTGGGGGTGCTGCCTGATTGAATTATGGTTGACACATAACCTTCTTGGTCGGATATGTCATTGTCCTGAGTTAGGGTGATGCCGCCTGCATCGGTGTTAAGAGCAAAATTAACGGGTATGTCTTTAACGGGGGCGCCGGTGCCGCCGCGAATCTGGAATGTGACTTCCGAGGCTTCAGAGCCGCCGGTACCTTTTAATGAAATATACTCCGGCTCGGAGCTGACAAAGGTGACGGTGTTTACTGAATCTGGGGCAATAGGAATAATGCTACTGGCTGCTACGACAATGCCGTCATTAGTGGACGTTGCCTCAATTAAGTCTTCGCCGGTGCAGCTCGTGGCGGTATAGCGGATACTGGCGGTACCATTATTAGCGGTTACGATATTGCCGTCTTTCGTTTCGGTCACACCGTCGGTGATGGTGGTGACTTCGAAGTGTGCTTCGCCATTGATAAAACAGGTACTGTTAAAGACCACATCGCTAGCATTACCTAGTAGGCGATCGTTTCGGTACAAGTTAACCTGTAAAACAGTCGTGCCGCCGGGGGCTAGCATATTGTCATTTAGGTTGGTTTTAATTTCACCTGGGATAAACTCGCCATTGTCAACATAGCCAATGGAAACCGTGGTCGCGCTATCGCCATCGCCATCGGTATTGCCACTGCCGTCACCGTTGAGATTACCAAGGGCCGTGCCAGTGTTACCGCCGCCACAAGCGGCCAATCCTAGGCAAAGCGCCAGTGCGCTGCAGTATTTAGAAGCTTGTGCCCCGAATGTATGAATCCGCATATCTAAGTCCTGAAATTATCGGAATTGTCATTGTTCTTCGCCACCGAAGCGCCTGACGGTTTTTATCCTGACGGCGCTTTTGGGGTGGGAAATCCGTGTTTGCGAACGAAATCTGCCCGAAACACCGCTCCAATTGCTTAAACTAGCGCAATTTTCGAGCGGGATAAAGGCCTTATTGAATGAAAATGGCGATTAGTGACACATTTTTACAAATTCTTTTAATTTCAGGCCCTTGTTGTTAGGTGTTATTGTAGTTTCTAGTTGTGTTGTTGGCCAATTTAAGCTTGGGTTATTGCAATTGAAGCCACTTGCGCCTAACCTCGGACTTCATATTCAGCACCTTCATTTTAACAACCTAGAACGGCCGTAAATGGCTGGGATAATGCTTGTCCGCTTGCCTAAAAGGGCTCTAGCGGGTAATATTCTGCGCCCATTTGTAAGCCCCTCTAGTTCAGGGGCTTTTTTGTCTGGCGCGCTGTAATGACCTTTGGTAGTCGGCGGCGCGGGTTTAAACAGTATTAATTGAGAGACAGCGTATGACCACTGGTCTGTACAGTTTGGACGAGTTTAAAGATAACTGTGGCTTTGGGTTGATTGCCCATTTAAAAGGCAAAACCAGCCACCGTTTGCTTGAAACTGCGATCGAGTCATTGACCTGCATGACTCACCGCGGTGGTATTGCGGCCGATGGCAAAACCGGTGACGGTTGTGGCCTACTGCTGCAAAAACCGGACTCATTCTTGCGCACTGTGGCCGCCGAGGCTGGTTGCATGCCGCTGGCAGAGCTATACGGTGTCGGTTCCGTGATGTTGAGCCGCAGCGTTGAAAAAGCCGCCGCTGCACGTGAGGCGCTGGAGCAAGCACTGGCTGCAGAAGGGCTAGAAGTGGCCGGCTGGCGCGAATTGCCGGTGGATTCTAGCTGCCTGGGCCCCATGGCTCTGGAGTCTTTGCCGCTGTTTAATCATGTGTTTGTTAATGGCGTTGGCGAGCTAAGTAATGAAGAGTTCAGCGCTAAGCTGCTGATGGCACGCCGCCGCACTGAGCTGGCTTTAAAAGATGACAAAGCGTTTTATATTGCCAGCCTGAGCACCAGCATCCTGTCTTATAAAGGCTTGATGATGCCGGTGGATTTGCCCAAATTTTTTACTGATTTGGCCGATGAGCGTCTGGAGACCGCTATTTGTGTCTTCCATCAGCGCTTTTCCACCAATACCAGCCCACAGTGGCCGCTGGCTCAGCCATTCCGTATGTTGGCTCACAACGGTGAAATCAACACCGTAATGGGCAACCGCAACTGGTCGGTAGCGCGTACCGATAAGTTTTCGACCCCGTTGCTGCCTAAAATCACCGAAGTGGCCCCATTGGTCAACCGCACCGGCTCCGATTCGTCCAGCTTGGATAATATGCTGGAAGTGCTGCTTATTGGTGGTATGGAATTACATCGCGCGGTGCGTATGCTGGTACCACCAGCGTGGCAGAACGTTGAGCATATGGACTCCGATCTGCGCGCCTTCTACGAATATAACTCCATGCACGTGGAGCCTTGGGATGGCCCGGCCGGCTTGGTGATTACCGATGGCCGCTACGCGGTGTGTACACTGGATCGCAACGGTTTACGTCCTTCGCGCTGGGTTATTACCAAAGATGATCTGATTACTGTGGCGTCTGAGGTGGGTGTATACGACTACAAACCCGAGGACGTGGTGGCTAAAGGTCGCTTGGGGCCGGGCCAAATCTTATCGGTGGACACCGAAACCGGCAAACTCTATCACACGCAAGATATCGACAACCAGCTCAAGCAGGGCAAGCCCTATAAGCAATGGTTAAAAGATAACGCGGTGCGTATTGAGTCGACCTTGGAATCAGATGTAGCCGAAAATGGCTTGTCTGAGGCTGATATGAAAGCCTACATGAAGCAGTACCAGGTGACCTTTGAGGAGCGTGATCAGGTTTTACGCCCACTGGCCGAAGGTGGTCAAGAGGCTGTAGGCTCTATGGGTGATGATACCCCCATGGCAGTGCTGTCCAGTAAACAACGTCAATTGTACGATTACTTCCGCCAGCAATTTGCGCAGGTAACCAACCCGCCGATTGATCCACTGCGCGAAGCGATTGTGATGTCGCTGGAGACTTGTGTGGGTCGCGAACTCTCCGTGTACGAAGAGACTGAGGCACACGCCAACCGGGTGATTTTATCTTCACCGGTGCTGTCGCCGGCTAAATTCCGCTCTTTGAAAAATTTAGGCCGCGATGACTACCGGGCGCAAACCTTTAGCTTGGCTTATGATCCCGCTAACCTTAATTTGCAACAAGCGATTGAAAAGTTGCGCGATGATGTAGCCGAAGCGGTTCGTCAAGGCGCCGTTATTGTTATTCTCAGCGATATGGGGCTGCAAAAAGGCCAGTTGCCTATGCATGCGCTACTGGCTACCGGTGCCGTGCATCACTACCTGACCCAAGAAGGTTTGCGTTGTGACGCTAACATCGTGGTAGAAACCGGCACGGCGCGCGATTCACATCAAGTTGCCACCCTGATTGGCTACGGGGCAACGGCGGTCTATCCATACCTTAGCTACTACCTAATGAACGATTTGATTGACACCGGCGAACTGCTTATCGATGTGGATCAAGCCTATAAAAATTACCGTAAAGGCCTGGATAAAGGTTTGTTGAAGATTCTTTCCAAAATGGGAATCTCGACCATTACTTCTTATCGCGGCGCTCAATTGTTTGAAGCCATTGGCTTGGCGGAAGATGTGGTCGACATGTGCTTCCCGGGCACCGCCTCGCGCATTAAAGGCGCACGCTTTGAGGATTTACAGGCCGACCAACAAGCGCTGGCCAAAACAGCCTGGTTGGATCGCAAGCCTATTGTTCAGGGTGGTTTGCTCAAATACGTGCACGGCCAGGAATACCACGCCTTTAATCCGGATGTGGTGCAAGCTCTACAAGACGCTGTGCAAACCGGTGAGTGGAAGCAGTGGCAAAAATACTCTGACTTAGTGAACCACCGCCCGGTAGCAACCCTGCGTGATCTAATTAAAGTTCGCGGCGGTGCTGGTGAGCCGGTCGCACTGGATGAGGTAGAGCCAGTAGAGTCCATTATAAAACGCTTTGACTCCGCCGGCATGTCACTCGGCGCCCTGTCGCCCGAGGCACACGAAGCTCTGGCGGAGGCAATGAACTCCCTGGGTGGTCGTTCCAATAGCGGTGAAGGTGGTGAAGACCCCGTGCGTTTCAACTCGCCCAAGGTGTCTAAAATCAAGCAGATTGCCTCAGGCCGTTTTGGGGTAACGCCTCACTATTTGGTCAATGCCGAAGTGTTGCAAATTAAAGTAGCACAGGGTGCCAAGCCCGGTGAGGGCGGTCAGTTGCCCGGTGGCAAAGTGAATGATTTGATTGCACGCTTGCGCTACTCGGTGCCTGGCGTCACACTGATTTCACCTCCGCCGCATCACGATATTTACTCGATTGAAGACTTGGCGCAGCTGATTTACGACCTCAAGCAGGTCAACCCGGATGCGCTTGTATCGGTTAAGTTGGTGTCTCGCCCTGGCGTGGGTACTATTGCTGCGGGTGTGGCTAAGGCCTACGCTGATTTGATTACGATTTCTGGCTACGACGGCGGTACCGCGGCCAGTCCGCTGACTTCCATCCGTTTTGCCGGCTCTCCATGGGAGCTGGGGCTGTCGGAAACGCATCAAACGCTGCGTGCCAATGATCTGCGCGATAAGGTTCGGGTACAAACCGATGGCGGTTTAAAAACGGGCCTCGATGTCATTAAAGCCGCTATGCTCGGCGCTGAAAGCTTTGGTTTCGGTACGGCACCAATGGTGGCTTTGGGTTGTAAATATCTGCGTATTTGTCACCTGAACAACTGCGCCACCGGTGTTGCTACGCAAAATGAGAAGCTGCGCCGTGACCACTACATCGGCACCGTGGAAATGGCGAAAAACTTTTTCCGCTTTGTCGCTGAGGAAGCGCGATTGCTGATGGCCGATTTAGGCGTGCGGACCTTGGCTGAGTTAGTCGGCCGTGTCGATTTATTAGAATTGACCGAAGGCACGACTGCGAAACAGAAACAATTGGATTTGAGTCCGATTGTGCATACCGATGATTTCCTTGCTACCAAGCCTCAGCTTTGCGCGGTGGAGCGCAATGTACCTTTCGATAAAGGTGAGATGGCCGAGGCAATGGTGCGCGAGCTCTTGCCCAGTATTGAAGCCAGAACCGGTGGAGAATTCGCGTTTCATATCACCAATTGCGACCGCTCCATCGGGGCTCGCATCAGCGGTGAAATAGCTAAGCGTTACGGCAACCAAGGCATGGCCGACAAACCTATCAAACTGAACCTCACCGGTATTGCCGGACAGAGTTTCGGTGTTTGGAACGCAGGTGGCTTAGAGATGTATTTGCAAGGCGATGCCAACGACTATGTCGGCAAAGGTATGGCTGGCGGTAAGATCGTTATTCGTCCGCCGCAAGGGTCAGAATTCGCAACCAACAAAACCAGCATTATCGGTAACACCTGTTTGTACGGTGCCACCGGCGGTAAATTGTATGCAGCCGGTACAGCCGGTGAGCGTTGCGGTGTGCGTAACTCTGGAGCCCATGTTGTGGTGGAAGGCGCCGGTGATCACTGTTGTGAATACATGACCGGCGGTGTTGTCACTGTACTGGGTAATACCGGGGTTAACTTCGGTGCCGGTATGACCGGTGGTTTTGCCTATGTCCTGGATGACGACAATAGCTTTGTTGATCGCTACAACCACGAGCTGGTTGAGATCCATCGAATTGATACCGAATCACTTGAAGCCCATCGCAATAACTTGCGCGGCATAATCGAAGAATTTACCGACGAAACCGACAGCGCTTGGGGAGCCGAGTTGCTGGCCGAGTTTGATGATTACGTGGGTAAATTCTGGTTAGTCAAACCCAAAGCAGCCAGTTTTAAAAGCTTGTTAGACAGCATTAAAACACGCGGCGAATAATTCTTTGGGTTGAACAGTTTAGAGGCATACAACATGGCCGATCGTTTAAGTAATAACTTTCAGTTTCTCGATGTGGGTCGCCAAGACCCACAGAAAAAGGACATAGATACCCGCCGACATCAGTTTGTGGAAATCTACGAGCCCTACAACAAAGAGCAGGTGGCCGATCAGGCACATCGCTGTCTTGAGTGTGGCAATCCTTACTGTGAGTGGAAGTGCCCGGTGCACAACTTTATCCCCAACTGGTTAAAGTTGATTTCCGAAGGCAATATTTTTGAAGCGGCTGAGCTGAGCCACCAAACCAACACCTTGCCAGAAGTTTGTGGTCGCGTGTGCCCACAAGATCGCTTGTGTGAGGGCGCTTGTACCTTGAACGACGGCTTTGGTGCGGTGACCATCGGTAATGCAGAAAAATACATTACCGATACCGCGTTCGCCATGGGTTGGCGCCCGGATATGTCGAAGGTGACCTGGACCGATAAAAAGGTCGCCATTATAGGTGCCGGCCCTGCCGGCCTTGGTTGTGCCGACGTACTGGTACGTAGCGGCGTTAAGCCTGTTGTCTTTGATCGCTACCCTGAAATTGGCGGCCTACTGACGTTTGGTATCCCCGAGTTTAAGCTGGAAAAAAGTGTACTTAGCCGTCGCCGTGAAATCTTTACCGAAATGGGTATTGAATTTCGTTTGAATACGGAAGTGGGCAAAGATATCACCATGGACGAGCTGCTGAATGATTACGATGCGGTGTTTATGGGTATGGGGACTTACACCTACATGAAAGGCGGCTTTGCGGGTGAAGATTTACCGGGTGTTTATGACGCTCTGCCGTTTTTGGTTTCCAATGTCAATCGCAATCTGGGCTTTGAAAAGAGCGCCGATGACTTTATCAGTGTTGCCGGTAAACGTGTTGTTGTGCTCGGCGGCGGCGATACCGCGATGGACTGTAACCGCACCTCGATTCGTCAGGGCGCCGAAAGTGTTGCCTGTGCCTATCGTCGCGACGAAGCCAATATGCCTGGCTCGAAACGCGAAGTTGCCAACGCCCGCGAAGAAGGGGTTGAGTTTTTGTTTAACCGCCAGCCGGTAGCGATTGTCGGTGAAGATAAAGTCGAAGGCGTCAAAGTGGTGACCACTCAGCTGGGCGAGCCCGATGAGAATGGTCGCCGTCGCCCCGAGCCAATTGCAGGCAGCGAAGAAATTTTACCTGCCGATGTGGTATTGATCGCTTTTGGCTTTAGACCTAACCCACCCGAGTGGCTCAAAGATCACGACGTTAATGTGAATAGTTGGGGGGGTGTTGAAGCACCCGAAGAGCAGGAATTCAAATTCCAAACCAGCAATCCCAAAGTCTTTGCCGGTGGCGACATGGTGCGCGGTTCCGACTTGGTGGTGACAGCCATCTGGGAGGGCCGAGAGGCCGCTGATGGTATCCTCGACTACCTCGAAGTGTGATCGAAAAGCCGGTCTTATGACCGGCTTTTTTATGCCAGTGTTTGCCCCATAATAAATTGAGTACAGAGTCCGATGATGAGCGAGTTAAAGAACGACCGTTTTTTGCGCGCGCTATTGCGCCAACCCGTTGATATGACCCCAGTCTGGATGATGCGCCAGGCCGGTCGCTATTTGCCTGAGTATCGAGCCTCCAGAGCAAAAGCCGGTAACTTTATGGGGTTGTGTGGCAATCCGGAAATGGCTTGCGAGGTAACCATGCAGCCGTTGGAGCGCTACCCATTGGATGCGGCTATTTTGTTTTCCGATATTCTTACCATTCCCGATGCAATGGGATTAGGGCTGTATTTTGAAACGGGCGAGGGTCCAAAGTTTAAAAAGCCGGTAAGAACAGAAGCCGATATTAACGCTTTAAAAATTATCGATCCGCACAAAGATTTGCCTTATGTCGTGGATGCGGTCAGCCTGATCCGTCGTGAGCTGAATGGCCGCGTTCCCTTGATTGGCTTTTCCGGTAGCCCCTGGACACTGGCCACCTATATGATTGAGGGTGGTTCCAGTAAAGATTTTCGCCGCGCTAAGCAAATGATGTACAACACTCCCGAGCTGATGCATCAGTTGTTGGATACTCTGGCTGAGTCGGTCATCGTCTATCTCAATGCCCAAATTGAAGCTGGTGCCCAAGCGGTACAGATTTTTGATACCTGGGGTGGAGCCTTATCTCACGTTGCCTATCAAGAGTTTTCGCTGCACTACATGAATAAAATTGTCGCCGGGCTTATCCGCGAACGCGAGGGACGCCGCGTGCCAGTGATATTGTTTACCAAGGGCGGAGGTCAGTGGTTAGAATCAATGGCCGATACCGGCGCCGATGCATTGGGTTTAGACTGGACAACCGATATGAGCCAGGCTCGCGCCCGGGTGGGTGATCGGGTAGCGTTACAGGGCAATATGGATCCAACCATTCTCTACGCCTCGCCTGAGCGAATTCGCGAAGAAGTTAAACGCATTTTGGGCTCCTTTGGGCCCGGCCCGGGCCACGTTTTTAACCTAGGGCATGGGATTACACCAGAGGTTGACCCCGAGCACGCGGGCGCATTTATTCGAGCAGTTCACGAATTTTCAAGCTGTTAGACGGTAAAAGTGGCCGGATATGGCACATTTATTGTTTATTGATTAAACTGCCAGCTGTAGGGAATTTCCGGTACGGCGCCTGTGCTTGGCACTTCTGGCAGATCTAAGCTGTGAGTGCGAAGCTTGATAACGCTGGAGCAGGGCGCCCGGGTGAGGATGACCCGGTATACACGAGAGGTAGTTTGTGGGAATCAAGCAGTTAAAAATCAATGTTAACGAGCTGACGGTGGGCATGTTTGTGTCCGGCCTGGATCGACCGTGGACGCAAAGCCCATTTCCTCTGCAAGGCTTCTATATCCGCGACATTGAGGAGCTGAAAAAGCTCAAAAGCTTGTGTAACCATGTTTATGTGGATGTGGTCAAAGGGCGCGCCCCAATGGCTATCAACCTTAAAACGATGGGTACTGGGTCCTCGTCTCAGTCGGTGCACAAGCGTCCAGGCAGCCGGGCACCCCTGGCGCCTCAGATCCCCGTTAAGCCTATTAAAGTGAATCATCAGCATTATCCACCGGTGAAAGCCCTTCATCGCGAAGTTAAAAGCGCCAAACAACTGCATCAGAAAGTTTACATTGCAGTAGGTGAGATTCTGCAGAAGTTAGATTCTGAGCAGATGCACGACATGCCCATTGCTGAAACACGCAAGCTTGCCAGCGATATGGTCGACAGTGTGGTGCGCAATCCCGATGCATTAACTTGGCTCACTCGTGTGAAAGAAGCGGACGATTACACATACAGCCACGCTTTGCGGGCGTCGGTTTGGGCGATTTTATTTGGTCGTCATATCGGTATGGCGAAAAAAGATCTGGATATATTGGCACTGGGTGTCTTGTTAAAAGATGTGGGTAAAACACAGCTGCCACGCCGACTGCTGCTTAAGTCAGATTTGAATGAAAAAGAGCAGGAGGAGTATCAAAGCTTTGTGGAGTTGGGGGTGAATATTTTGCGCAACTCCCAAGGCGTTGAACCCAGAGTGATCAGTGTGGTTCGAACCCACTGTGAGCGCTTAGATGGCAGTGGATTTCCCAAGCAATTAGTGGGGGATAAAGTGCCTTTGCTCGGTAAAATCGCGGGCATTGTGACTTATTACGATACCGTAGTGACCCCGCGAGGCGCCACGGTGCCGACGGCGCCTTCTAGGGCGGTATCGCAATTGTACGATTTAAAAAATAGTCAGTTTCAAGAAGATTTAGTGGTGGAGTTTATCCGCGCTATTGGCCTTTACCCCACGGGTACCTTGGTGGAGTTGAACACCGGTGAGGTGGGTGTTGTGGTTGAGCAAAACTTTGAGCGGCGTCTAAAACCCTTGGTAATGGTTGTGCTGGATGCCATGAAGGAGCCGCTCGATAAGCATAAGTTGTTTGACTTGGCGGCAGACGATCGTCGCAAACAACAGCTGATTGATGCCGGTAAAAAAACTTTGGATGAAGTCCAAAAAGTGGAAATAGTGCGCGATCTAGAGCCCGGCAGCTACGAGGTGGATATTTTAAAAATTCGCGATGATTATTTACTGGCCGGCGAGAAAAAAGGCATTAAAGGCTTTATCAGTCGCCTGACCAGTGTATAGGTCGCGTTTATCGAACGCGCCCTAGCTTCTCTCCCATTACCGTTGCCGAACCGGCTTCGAGTGCGGCTTCCCAGTCGACGCAATCTTTACCGAACAGCACAATAGCGGTCGAGCCCAATTTAAAACGGCCCATCTCTTCGCCCTTATTCAGTTGAACCCCACTTAAGGCGGCATCGCCGTAATGGCTGGTGCTCACACGGCGGCGCAGAGGCGCTTGCGTACCGGCCCACACGGTTTCAATGCCCGCAACAATCATGGCACCCACCAAAATTAAAGCCATGGGCCCGGCATCGGTATCAAACAGGCATACGACGCGCTCATTGCGTGCAAATAGCCGCGGTACGGTGGCGGCAGTAGCTTCGTTGACAGAAAATAACTCTCCCGGCACGGTAATCATTTGCCGCAACTTGCCCCCTAGAGGCATATGCACGCGGTGATAGTCACGGGGCGAAAGATAAATAGTGGCAAACTTGCCCTGATCAAACTGAGCGGCTAAGGCTTCGCTACCACCGAGCAGTTCGAGTGTGCTGTACATCTGGCCCTTGGCCTGGAAAATACGACCGTCTTGTATGTCACCTAATTGACTGACACTGCCGTCGGCAGGAAAGACGATACTGTTCGTATCGGCATCGATCGGGCGGGCATCGGCCTTGAGTGCGCGGGTGAAAAAATGGTTAAAATTTTCGTATTCATTGAGCTGTTCGATTTGTGCCTGCGACATATCCACGTTATAGCGCTTGGCAAATAATTTAATTAACAGGTTTTTGAGTCCCGGCAGGCGACATTCGGCCAACTTGCCCACTAAGCGAGAAAGCAAGTGTTGCGGGGTCAGGTACTGCATAATAATAAACAATGTATCTTTCATAAAATTCCTGTCGTTGCCAGGCCCGGTATAGATTGCCGGTACGCCATTGGGCGCAAGCGAGCGGGCTGCTAGAATACGTACTTTCCAGTAATGAGTTGGGGGCGATGTGCTGCGAGTTCAAATTATACCGGTTACCCATTACCAACAAAACTGTAGTTTGGTTTGGTGTGAGCAAAGTCGTGAAGCGGCGCTGGTTGATCCTGGTGGCGAGGCTCAAAAATTGATTGATGCTGTTGAACGCTCCGGTCTCAGATTAACAAAGGTTTTACTCACTCACGGCCATATGGATCATGTGGGGGCGGCTACCGAGGTGGCCCGAGCGTTTGAAGTGCCGATTATCGGGCCCCACAAGGAAGAGTTATTTTGGCTGGGTATGCTGGATCAGCAAGCGCAAATGATGGGGTTCGAGCCCTGTGAGGCGGTGCACCCCGATCAGTGGCTCGCCGATGGCGATACCGTAACCTTAGGGCAGCATCAGTTACAAGTAAGGCACTGCCCCGGGCATACCCCCGGCCATGTAGTGTTTGTCGACTGCGCGGCTAAAATTGCCTTTGTGGGCGACGTTTTGTTTAAAGGCTCAGTGGGCCGCACTGACTTTCCGCGCGGTGATCAAGCCCAATTAGTGCAGGCGATTACCACTAAGCTTTGGCCTCTGGGGGACGACATTCAATTTGTGCCCGGCCACGGCCCGGTTTCTACCTTCGGCGCCGAGCGCGCCAGCAACCCTTTTGTGGCGGATAAGAATTTTGGCTAATGCGTTCCCCTGGCCACTGCAGTATCGTTATTCGACGCGCCGCAAAACCCTCGCTATCGAAGTGCGTGAAGGGCGTGTATTGGTGCGTGCTCCACAAGGCTACCCGCGCGTACTTTTAGATCGTGCGATCAGTGCAAGGGTAGACTGGATCACATCAAAGGTGCAGGCGCAAAGTGCACGTATTGCCACCCGGCCACGCTATCGCTATACCTGTGGTGAGGTGCTGCCTTATTTAGGCGGTAAGCTTACCCTGAAGGTTGTTGCCGGCGTTAAACTCGGTGCCTGCCGTGAGGGGGCGGCGCTACACATAACCACCAGTGCGCGCTCTCGCAAGCCTGTCGAGATACAAGTCTATGAGCAAGTGACGGGCTGGTATCGCGAGCAAGCTCAGACACTGCTCAGTCAAAAAACCCAACAACTCAGTGCTAAGCTAGGGAAAAACTGTCGATCAGTAAAAGTGCGTGCCACGCGCTCCAAGTGGGGCCACTGTACCCGCACGGGGGATATTCAGTACAACTGGCAAATACTGCTGGCTCCTGAGTCTGTGGTGGATTATCTTGTAGCTCACGAAGTTAGTCACTTGCGCCACCAGCATCACGGAGCCGCATTTTGGCGACAAGTGGCCAGCCTCTATCCTGGGTACGATGTACACCAGCGGTGGTTGCGAGAACATGGCCACACCCTCTCTTTGCCCCAACCGGAGTCATGATTATGGAACCTCTAAGCGACGATTTTGAAGAAAATGCCGACCGGCTTATTGTCGAGAGTATTGAATCGGGTTGTGTGTGGGGGCTAGAAGGGCCTGATGGGTGGGCACTGTGCGATTCTGATCGGTATCAAGATACCGATGTCATGCCTCTGTGGTCCGACCGCGATTTGGCCGCCGCTGTGTGTGTAGACGAATGGAAAATTTATAAACCAGTGGCCATTGCCTTAGAAGAGCTGCTGGAAGAGTGGCTGCCTGGCATGCACGACGATGTATTGTTAGTGGGGCTAAACTGGACCACTGAGCTCGAGGGCGATGAGTGGGAGCCGTTGGATTTACTGGCGGAATTTGAGGCCGAATTACAATAAGGCGTTAGCCGGCGCTATTGGTCAGCTCGTCGAGACCAAATAAATAATCGTGCAGAATATCCACTTGATTGTCAGCCACATAGCGCTCGAGTTGTTCAAGTTCAGTGAACGCCGGGGTAATCGCGCAGTCGGGATCGCCGGTAAAATCGGCCTTGGTCATAACCACCACCCGCGCGGGAGCGGCCGTTTCCGATGCAGGACTTAATAGTAGCTGTAACACCTTAAACTTGAAGTCCAAGCAAAAGCGCATCAGGTTAGGGTAGATCGATTCCTGTCGATTGTTAAAGCGTATTTCCCTGCTGCCAAGCAACGCTTGGCTAAGTGTACGGTGGTCAGGCATAAAAGCTCATGGGCCAGTGGTGAAGGTTTTAAACATGGCCGTGATTAGATCACAGGCGCTACGGGTTAAAATGTGATTTCTGTCACAAAGTGCCGGGCGGTTATGATCAATCGCTATGACTACAGAGTTGGTATCGCACAAAATTGACACATTTGGCTCGTATTTGGTTTTGTGTGCAGAGATCGTCGAAAATCTGCCGTTCCTTAAGCAATTGTCGGCGAGCAGTATGTCCTATAGCATAGCGAGCAATAGAGATTAGAAGATTGGCTAGGTTAAGCCGTTAGCTGTACCTCGCCTTTAGCCTGCAGCCTTTGCAATAATAAGTAGCGTTGATCCCACTTGGCACCGCTAAAGACTGATTTCCGAGCCTTAGCGCCGGATGTACCACAGGAACTATTATGTCTGAACATACGACATTTGCCGAAGCGGAAGAGTTTATTTCGCTCAAAGAATACGCCGAAAAGGCGTATCTCGACTATTCCATGTACGTTATTCTCGACCGGGCGTTGCCACATATTGGCGATGGCCTGAAGCCAGTGCAGCGTCGAATCGTTTACGCCATGAGTGAGCTGGGCTTAAAGTCCACCGCTAAATACAAAAAATCAGCGCGTACCGTGGGTGATGTGATCGGTAAGTTTCACCCGCACGGCGACTCGGCCGCCTATGAGGCCATGGTGATCATGGCGCAGCCGTTTTCTTATCGCTACCCATTGGTGGATGGCCAAGGTAACTGGGGTTCGCCCGACGATCCTAAATCATTTGCCGCCATGCGCTACACCGAATCTAAGCTGGCGCGCTACGCCGAAGTACTACTAGAAGAGCTGGGGCAGGGTACCGTTGATTGGCAGCCCAATTTCGATGGCACCATGGATGAGCCTGAGGTCTTCCCCGCTCGAGTTCCCAATGTCTTATTAAACGGTACCACCGGTATTGCGGTGGGTATGGCCACCGATATCCCACCTCATAATTTGCGCGAAGTGGTCGAAGCCTGTATTCATCTGCTCGACAATCCGAAGGCAACCTTGGAAGAGTTGTGTGAATTTGTGCAGGGGCCGGATATGCCCACCGATGCGGAAATCATTACTCCGCGTGCCGATATTGTCGGGTTATACAAAACCGGTCGCGGCAGCCTAAAAATGCGCGCCTTGTGGAACTTCGAAAAAGAGACTGGCGATATTGTCGTTACCGCACTGCCGCATCAGGTTAGTGGCGCCAAGATTTTGGAACAAATTGCCGCCCAAATGCAGAATAAAAAACTGCCGATGGTTGCCGACTTACGCGATGAATCCGATCACGAAAATCCCACGCGGCTTATCATAACTCCACGCTCCAATCGAGTTGATAACGAACAACTTATGCAGCACTTGTTCGCCACTACGGATTTGGAAAAGTCCTACCGCGTCAATATGAATATGATTGGTATTGACGGCAAACCAGCGGTCAAAAGCTTGCAGAAAATATTGAGCGAATGGTTGAGCTTTCGCACAGTGACCACTCGCCGCCGGCTACAGTATCGTTTGCAAAAGGTGGAAGAGCGATTGCTGCGCCTCGCTGCATTGATGATCGTCTATCTCAATGTGGATGAGGTGATTCGCATTATCCGCGAAGAAGAGCACCCTAAACCGGTGTTGATGGAGCGTTTTAATCTGGTTGAAATGCAAGCGGAATATATTTTGGAAACCAAACTGCGTCAGTTGGCGCGTCTGGAAGAAATAAAAATCCGTGAAGAACAAGAAAAACTGGAAAAAGAACGCGACAACCTCAATAAAATTCTCGGCTCAGCAGCTCGGTTAAAAACCTTAGTGCGTAAAGAATTAACGCAAGTTGCAAAAGATTACGGCGATGACCGCCGCTCGCCGATTGTGGCCCGCGCTGAGTCGCAAGCGTTTAACGAGGCCGACTTAATCAGTGTCGATCCGATCACGGTGGTGTTGTCTGACAAAGGGTGGATTCGCGCTGCTAAAGGCCACGATATTGATCCGACTGCGCTAAATTATAAGGCGGGGGATTCGTTTAAGCTGGCGGTGCCGGGGAAATCCAACCAGTCGGTTATTTTGCTCGACTCCACCGGACGCAGTTACGCCATTGCCGCCCACACTCTGCCTTCCGCGCGCGGGCAGGGCGAACCGGTTAGCGGCAAACTCAACCCCCCCAACGGTGCTACCTTTGATGGCTTGCTGATGGGGGCAGACGATCAAAGTGTGTTGCTTGCCAGTGACGCCGGTTATGGTTTTGTCACCTCAATGGCGGATCTATACAGTAAAAACAAAGCGGGTAAAAACGCGTTGACCTTGCCCAAGGGCAGTAAAGTACTGCCGCCGGTTGTTGTCGCAGACCCGGAAAATAGCTGGGTGGCGGCCGTGAGCAACGAAGGGCGCTTGTTGGTGTTTGCTATAGCCGAGCTCCCCCGGCTGGCGCGCGGTAAAGGCAATAAAATTATTAATATCTCGGCCGCGCGGGTGCAGTCTCGCGAAGAGTTTGCCGTTGCGATAGTCGCCTTTGGCGTGCAGGATTCGCTTACGGTGTATTCCGGCAAACGGCACTTAACATTGAAGCCGACCGATCTTGAGCACTACCGCGGAGAGAGAGGGCGTCGCGGTAATAAACTTCCGCGTGGCTTTCAAAAAGTGGATAAACTCAATATAGCGGAAAAATAATAAGGACGATGGCATGAGTGACAAACGCGAACACTTTCGAACCCCTATGGCTTGCCAAATAAAAATATGTCACGAGCAGTTGGGGGAAATGTTGGTTAAAACGCGCGATATTTCCGATGGGGGTGTCTTTGTCATTCTGGATCCGGAGAAGGCGCCGCCGATTGGTGATCTCGTGACAGGCCAAATACAAGGCCTAATGGATGACGCACCGATACTCGAAATGGAAGTGGTCCGAGCCGAGTCCGGTGGTGTTGGTCTCAGGTTCACCCAAACATAGGGCGATAAAATGCCGAGGTTTCTCTGGGGGTGTTGTCTGTGGGTGGTGTGCTGGTCAGCTACGGCTCAAGTTTATATGTGGAAAGACGACTCGGGTAAAGTGCATTACTCCGATCAACGCAGAGTCGATAATGCCGAAGCCACGCAGATAGATATCGGCACTATGCCGCCGCCTCGGGTCATTAGTGCACAAGTGCCAATGCCTTTTGATCGCAACGTCGCCCCATTATTGCTAGATAATTTTTATTATTCAACCGATGTAAGTGCCGCTGAAAAAGAGCTGATTACTTATTATTTTGGCGGCGACTGTGTCTCTCCCACCTCGCAAGACTTTAACCAGTTGCGCACCACCTATCCCAAAGTTCTACGCGATGAAAACAATCTGACGGCAGATGTATTTCGCACATTGCGAGTAAATGCCTATGGTAGTTTGTATCGCGCCGGACACTACAGTACGCCAGATTTAACAGACGTCGGGGCTGTGCTGCTGAGCGGTGAAATTATTGATCTGAATATCAACGCCTGTCGCAGCCAGTTACACGCCAGTGCCCACACCGGAGATTTGGAAAATTCTAACGCACATGAATTCGATTTATTAAATGCTTGGTTGAAGGTTCGCTGGACACTCTCAACCCCCGGCGAATCCGATCCCCTGATAACCGTAGCGACTGAAGGGATTGCTGCCACTCGCCTGCATCAGCGGTTAGACTTAACCGGCGCGGTGAGAGTGGCCTTTGAAATGGCCACACAACATCTGTTGGCCCTCGATGATTTTCGGGCTCAGGTGGAAATTTCTGAGGTCACCAAGACTAGACCTGTAGGCTCTAATCAAGCTCCGGAAAAAATTCCAACGCCTGCGCCCACCAATAACGAAAATGTATTGGCGGCCGAGCGCGATCTGTATCAGTTGGCATTGCTGCGCTCAAATTTTGCTCGGGTTTTGGCGGAGTTGAGTACGTTAAAGGTAGCGGTTACTGAATATTATCATTTGCGCGGTGTTATGCCGCTCACCATGGGTGTTTTGGGTTATGGTGCGCCCATAAACAGCCGCTATATTGATACTGCTCGGCTGCGTGCACCAGGTACGATTTACGTGGAGCTTGTTGAAGAGCACCTGCCTGGCAGTCATTTTGTCGAGCTTACCCCTGTCACCGAGGGCAGTTTTACTTTGATTGAATGGCAGTGCACCTCCAGTTTGCCTGAATCTATTACCCGTACACTTTGCCAACAACCTTAATGCTTATATCCAGACTGTTAATCGTATTCTTATTATGCTGCGCCGCTCAAGCTCGGGCGGGCGTGATACTTGTGTACCACCACGTCAGTGAGCAGACGCCAGCATCCACCTCAATTGCTCCAAAACTTTTTACGCGACACTTGGAACACTTAAGGGCCGAGGGCATTAAGGTGGTTGCGCTCGAATCGTTACTGAACGAACGAGACCGCAAGTCGGCAGACCCTAGGGCCAAGCCGCAAGTGGCCATTACGTTTGACGATGGTTACCTCGATATCTATACCGAAGCCATGCCACTACTGACTCAATACGATTACCCTTTTACCGTTTTTATTAACACCGCATCGGTGGGGGCGCCGGGTTATATGAGCTGGCCGCAGCTTGGCGAGTTGAAGCAAGCAGGGGCCAGCATTGCCAACCATACTGTGTCGCACCCGTATATGGTGCGACAGCGACCGGATGAAAATAAAACTCAGTGGCGCGAACGAATTGGCCGCGAAATCGAACAGGCGCAAACTGAAATACGAGATAAACTCGGGCAGGCCCCCGCTTTATTGGCTTATCCTTACGGTGAATTTAATCGCGAGGTCATGGCCGTGGTGAAAGAGTTGGGTTATATCGCTTTGGGTCAACAATCAGGCGCGGTGGGTCCGAACACCGATTTACAGCGCGTGCCGCGCTTTGCGATGGGCGGTAGCTACGCGGCTATGGATACGTTCGCCACTAAGGTGCAAGCCATGCCCTTACCGGTCGAGAGCGAAGGCGTGCGTTCTCAACAGGCCGACCGTTTTATTGCCCGGGCTGGGCAGCAGCCGGTTATCGTATTGCGTTTGGCAAAATCGGGATTGGCTGAGCGCTTGAATTGCTTTTATCAAGGTGAGCCGCTTGCGCCTACGGTCATCAATGAGCGGGAGCTGGAAGTAAAAGTGCCAGACACACTTGCCGCCGGGCGTACTCGTATTAACTGCACGGCCAGGGCCCCCGATTCGAAACGCTATTATTGGTACTCGTATCCATTTTTTACCCAAGGGGAGGATGGCCGGTGGCAACATCAGGATTAAATTCCGTATTAAAATTTTGGTTTGCTGAATTAAAGCCCGCCGATTGGTTTAAGAAAAGCGATGCCCTGGATAGCATCATTACCACTCGTTTTAAATCATTACACCGCGAGCAGGCGCAAGAGTCTGAGCTGGCGTTGGGCGCTCAATCCTGGAAAGTGTTAGCTCAGGTAATAGTGCTGGATCAATTCTCTAGAAATATGTTTCGCGGGCAGGCCGAGGCGTTTGCGTATGATGATTTGGCACTAAAGCTTGCCCAAAGTGCAGTTGCACGGGGACTGGATCGTTCTCTATCGGATGATCAGCGGGCTTTTTTGTATATGCCTTATATGCACAGCGAAGATATAACTATTCACGAGCACGCTTGTCGGTTGTTTGCAAAATTGTCTAAGCAAAGTTATTTGCAGTTTGAATACAAACACAAAGCGATTATTGATCGATTTGGCCGCTACCCTCACCGCAACGATGTTTTAGGCCGCCCCAGTACCAGTGAAGAAGTCGCGTTTTTAGCCACGCCGGGCTCGTCTTTTTAAGCGTTTATTCTTGGGCGGTGATGGGCGCAATAAGATCGTATTGCGCCAATTTATTGTAACTTATCAGTGCTTTGAGCTCTTCAATATACACTTGCCCGCGGCTGGAGTAGTGCTTTAGGTACCCGGCGAGTTGTGTTCCTGTGGCTGTTTCCCCCGCCTGGCGCAGACGTTGCCTTTCGCGGCGCAGTTCGGCGTAAGCTTGATGCGTATTTAAGTTGTGAAAATAGGCATCTATGGCCGGCTCAATGGCCGCAAAGGTTTGTACCTCGTGGCGGGCGCCGCTCGAGCGTCTTTTGGGAACCAAGCCACAGCCTTTTTGATAACACCATTGCCCAAAGAGATTGTTTGCCTCTCTGGCAAAGCGCGAGGTGCCCCAGCCCGATTCTTTTGCCGCCTGCGCCAATACCAATGAGGCGGGCAAGGTGTCCACTCGTTTTAGCAGCGCGGTAATACGCTCGAGTGAGGGTTGCTGGGTATTGTCGCTTAATTTATAGCGCGCCTCTAAGCGTTTGAGTAAAAGCGCTTGCCGGTGGGTTAAAGAATTGCCCTCGTTGAGCTGGGCGAGCCACAACTTTAGTGACTGACGCAATTGCCTAAGCTGATCATTCTTTTGCTGAATAATGGGCGCTAGAGTGCCGATAAACTGCTTTTTGCGTTGTGGTATTTCGCTGATGGATCGCATGTCGGGCAGATACGTTTTACCTTTGAGCTGGCCCAAGCTCGTGGCTACGGGACGCACTTCGGTTAAAAACAAGGTCAGAATTAAGGTGAATATGGCGTAGGCGGCCAGTAGCGCGGCGATAAAAATAGACTTATTGCGACTCATACACAGATTATTCCAAGCGGTAGGGGCTTAGTTGATTTGGCTTAGCTTGATTTCGAAGGTGCCTAACAGCCGTTTAAATATCGAGATCGTCGCGCAGTGCCTGCATTCGACGCTGGTTCTCTTCGCGCGACAGGGGCGTCTCTATGGACTCTGGTAGTGCCGGGGCATCGGGTAGGGGGAGAGAGACACCGTTAATCACTTGCTCGCACAGGCGCTTGTAGTGGCCGGCAAACACCGGATAGGCGGTGCGCTCTGTTGAACTGGCCAAAAAGTACCAATCGCTAGCTTTACCGGCGTGATAAACGGCCGGGTGGCTCCAGCGCTGGGCCGCTTTGGGGGACGGGGCATGGCAGGCTTCTATATAGGCCGCATGGGGGTCTTTTAGCCCGTGCTTGCTTAAATCTCCCTGACAGGCGGTCAGCATACGGTGCAAGGTTGGCAAGTAATCGGAGCTTTCGATCACCTCGCGGGCGCCGCGCCGGATGGTGTCTGGCTCAAATCTCACCAGAGATTCCAGCCACAGCTTTTTAATCTGCGCCAATACCGAGGAGTCACTATAGGCCTTGTAATACTGATTGTGGTAATTGATCCGGAATAGGGCAAACACCTCATTGAGTGCATCAATGTGGCCATCGCTCGCCTTGTGGGTCGGCTCAGCTTGCCCAGCTGCGGTCTGTGAGGTCTTGGATAAGGCTTCGATCTCGCGTTGCGCTTGCTCCAGCAGGTGATTGCTGTTGGCCATGTTGGTTACCTTGCTCTGCCGTATTGGTGAGCGCGTGCTGTCGCGCCCAGTGGTATTTTACATGCTGTAAAAACTTTGTGTTCCAGGAGGGGTAAACCCGGTTGCTTTCCCGCCAAAATAGCACAAATTCCGGCACCTGACTGTGGGCGAATTCCAGGTCAATATTGGCCAGTGCCAATACATCGAATACATCGGCGCTGGGTTGCCAGTTTTCCGGAATGCGTTTGGGCTCTGTGTCGTGCTCTATGGCACTGGTAAAGCGCGCCCACTGGCGTTTGACGTGTTGGCTAAATTTGGTGTTCCAGGTGCGACCCACCTCGCCGCGCTCCTGCCAATAGAGCACAAATTCAGGAATGGCGTCCTCAACGAAGGTTAGGTTGATACCCGAGTGGCGCACTAATAGCTCTAGTGCATCGCGCGAGGGGCGCCAGTCGCTGGTCATGGGGGTGTCTTGGTCGCGCTGAAAGAGGCCGGTTTCGTGCTCGCGCCAGCGTCGCACCACCTGCTTGAGGAATTTATTGCCCCAGGCATGATGAGGTTCGCCGCGCTCGCGCCAGTAAGAGACAAACTCTGGCACCTGCTGGCGGATAAAATAATCGGGGATATTATACTGGCCGAGCTGGGCCATCAGTTCCGTGTCGGGTTGCCACTGGGGAGCTATTTGGTTGCTTTGGCGGCTCGGAGGAGGTGCTACCGGAGGTGTTGCCACCTTAGGTTCAGTGGCGGCCATAACCCCGGCGCTGAAGTGCCAAGCGAGATTCTGACTCTGTAAGTAGGGCGCGCTGGCGATGCTAATAATGCCTTTCTCTTGGAGGTTTTTGCTGATGCGTTGAATATCGGCATCGGACCAAAAAGGCAGGCGCTTTTGTACTTGGGCGCGGTTCAGAGCGAGTGGTGAACTCGTCTGATAGGCCGCCGCCTCGCTCAGCACTGCCAGCATAATCGACTCCTCAAGGCCGATCGTGGCGGCCAGAGAGGGCGAAATAAGCAGCGGTTGTTCGGGGATAAGAGATGATTCCATAGCGCGCACTTTACCTTGAACCCGGCCTGGATTGTAGTGGCTTAACGATTTTCCAGCCGGTTAAAATCCAAAAGCCCTGCCCGCTGGGGCTGATGCTGGTGATAGGCTTGGTGAATCGCATCGCTGATTTGCCAAAAATTGGGATCGGCGCGGTTGACACCAAAACGCTGGCGCAACTTCTGGTAGTCGGCCTCAGTATTCAGACTGACGATTTGTTGAGCAAATTCGTCCCAGCTGCTTTCATCCAGCATCCAAAAGGTGTTGGGGTAGGCGCCCACTACACCGCCGGTGATAACCAGCTTATCTTCGTCTGGCAGTCTGCGTTTAGACTCTTGAAACAGTGATGATAAGTTGCTGTGGGCACTGGTGCGCAACAGGCTAAAAACTCCCTTTTTCGGTACCCAAATCAAGCTGGACTCTGGCATCAGACTGGCCGCTTTGCCGTGAATGGATTGCAGCTTGGTAAAGGGTTCTTGCAATGTATCCGGCCAGCCCAGCTGCTGTACATAAGGACTAGAGGCAAAGCTGGGGGCAAGCCGGCTTTGCAGTGTAGTAAATAGCTCGGCCAGAGGGGCATCGGTTTGATAGTCAATGATATTCAGCGGTGGCAATCGATCGAGGTAGTGCTCCAGGTAATCCTCTATTTCATCCTCCGCCCCACGATACCAGTGGTGGATGTGCTGATCTTGCACGCCTTTCGGCAGCAGGGCGACCAGATTCATTTCCCCTTCGATACGCAAAAAATCCATATAGAGACGGCTGAGTAACTGATGCGATACATTGCCGTAAACATCAAAACCTGCCACTAATAAGTAATGAATGCGCTCTAGTAAAGAGTAATCGATAACCCAGCCAGTTTTCGGGTGTGGACCAATTAGGCCCCGCGTGACCGAGGCGCTGTCATTGTGGCGGAAAATCGTCAGGGCGGCATTATCGTTGGTGCCGCCCCCGTTCCAGATGATCGATAAGTTTAGCGATGGTTGTTGGGCGAGTTGCTGATTTAGGTATTTGGCCCGAGCTTCTAAATAGGCTTTTTGTCGGTTGGCGTACTCGAGCCAGTAGGTAACCGGCATAAAAGTGCTGCCTACCTCAGCGGGAAGTGCTAAATGGTCAATATTTTCTTGCAGAAATTGCGCATCATCACGCATGTCGAGTTGATCGGGGTCAATAAAAAACACCCAGAAATGATCGCGAATAACGTTCAGCGCCACCTGGCCACGACACACCGGCCCTTTAATGAAATTCATAATCGAGAATTCGGCTTCGTCCAATAAAAAGCGGTAGCGCGAGTCTACGGGTAACTGGGCGAAGCTGAGAAAAGGGTTGGACGCCACCTTAGTCGCATAGCCTGGCAGTTTACGGACGTTATACTCAGCTTGATAAAACCACTGCTGCCAGTTTTCCATCCGCTTATTGTTTAAAGCGTAGGGCATACGGGTTTTGGCTAATGTGGTACTGGGGTCATGCCAGAGTCGGTAATACACTCGCGGCGCCTTGGGGTCATCAAAGGGGCGGCGAGTACTAATACGGTCTATTGGTTGGCCTGGTGGCGTGTGGGAGCGCACCAACTTAAACGCTTGCCCGGGTGCCTGCTCAAACCATAAGCTGGCTAAAAATAAGTGCTCGTATAGGTAGCGGTTGACCAGCTGGGATTTCAGGCTGTCGCCATTGAAAAATGTTTCCCACCGCTCAATCTCAGCAGCTAACGCAGGGCTTGAGTGGAGTGTCATGGAGGCGGCGATACCGCCGGTCTGTAACCAGTTGATCAGAGTTTGATGTTCGTTTTCGGTGAGTGCGGGCAAGCCGTAGGGCATGCCCCACAAGGGGTAGTTTTCCCGGTAATTGGCAAACTCTTCCGGTTGGGGACACTGTTGGTCGCGTTTAATCGAAAAGTCAAAGCTCTCGGGTAGCGGGTATTGGGCGGGCAGCGGGTGTTGCTGTTTAAGGTGTAGTAATTGCTCCATAACGCCTGGGCTTTTAGGCTGGCCGGGGTCGCCGTCAACGACTGAGAAAAAATCTTTTTCTCGCCACTCGCTGGTGCTATGGGCGTCTTCAAATAAGCGAGACATGTGGGCACTGAGCAGGCGGGTGCCGTCGTAAACCTTGTCTTTATGGGCGCCGCGCAGAACGCCGGCGGTGGCATCCATTTTTAGCTGGCAGGGGGCATCGTAGCAGCCGTGGCATACCGTACAGCGCGTCTCAAGGATAGGCCTTACGGAGGCTTCATAATACTCTGCTTGCTCGGCTGTCGCGCTGTTTTCCTGAGTAGCATTGAATTGGTGATGGACCGTAAAAACAGTGCAACCGGCCATTAACAAAAGGAGGAGGGTAAAAAAATAGATTTTAGGCATTTACAACGTCTCGGGAACAATGCCAAATAGGATATCACAGGCCGCTGCGGCGGCCGTATTGGTTCTTACCCATAGGAGATCTTATGCAACCCCCTCCGGCCAATAAACTTGCCGACCCGAAAGCTCATTTGACCGTGCGCAATGCGACCTTAGCGGATGTCGATGCCATTGTGGCGTTATCCAAGCGGGTGTATGAGCCCGTTGATATGGAAGCTTACGCCCCCTCGGCGGTGGTAGGGCAGATCAATAATTTTCCCCAAGGACAAATTGTGGTCATGGTAGGGGAGGTCTTGGTGGGGTACTGCGCGACTTTCCGTATTGCCGGTAAGTATGCTTTGCGACCCCATAACTGGGTGGAAATCACCGGTAATGGTTACGCTTCGCGCCACGATATCAATGGCGATTGGTTGTACGGTATGGAAGTGTGCGTTGATGACGAGTACCGCGGGTACCGTATTGGTCAGCGGTTGTACAACGAGCGCAAAAAACTTTGCCAATCGCTAGGTCTTAAGGGCGTGGTGTTTGCCGGGCGTATGCCCAACTTAGCCCGGCGTATTAAAAAGTTCAAAACCGTAGAGAACTATGTCGACCAAGTGATTCATAAAAAAGCCAAAGACCCGGTGCTGTCGTTCCAGTTTCGTAACGGGTTCGAGATGATTGGAATTCTGAGAGATTACCTCGATGAAGATAAACAATCACTGGGTTGCGCGGTGCACATGAAGTGGGAGAACCCCACCGTACCGGGTGCGGACGATAAGCCGGGTAAACAGTACGGTGTTAGCATGCCCGAGACCGTGCGTGTGGCAACCGTGCAGTATATGCAGCGCAAAATTTCGTCGTTTGGGGAATTTGTAAAATACATCGAATACTTTGTCGATGTGGTGGCTGATTACAAAAGTGATTTTGTCGTTTTCCCGGAGTTAATAACGTTACAGTTGTTGTCGATTGAAGACCAGGAATTGTCACCATTTGAATCTATTGAGGCGCTCACCAAATACACGCCGCGCTTAAAAGAAGCGTTTCGCAATATGGCGTTGCACTATAACGTGAATATAATTGCCGGTTCTCATCCTACGCGTATGGAAAATGGCCGTATCGAAAATATTGCCTATGTGTTCTTACGCGATGGCCGTATGTTCGAGCAACCTAAAATTCACCCCACGCCCAACGAGGTCTATTGGTGGGATATTGAAGGAGGCAGCACTTTGCGCGCTATCGATACCGACTGCGGCCCCATTGGCGTGCTGATTTGTTACGACTCCGAATTCCCCGAGTTGGCGCGCCACTTGGCGGATCAGGGCATACAAATATTGTTTGTCCCTTTTTGTACCGATGAGCGTCAAAGTTATTTGCGCGTTCGTTACTCGTGCCAAGCGCGAGCGGTGGAAAACCAGTTTTACGTGGTTATGTCGGGCAATGTGGGAAATTTACCGAATGTGGCCAATATGGATATTCAGTACGCACAAAGCTGTATTTTAACGCCCTGCGATTTTGGTTTTGCCCGCGACGGTATCGCCGCCGATACTGATCCCAATGTCGAGACAGTGGCCTTTGCTGACTTGCGCCCCGAGACGTTACTAAAAGCGCGCAATAGTGGCACGGTACAAAACTTAAAAGATCGCCGGCACGATTTGTATCGCATGATCTGGAAAGGCGACCGGGTAAAACCGATTAAAAATAACGATGCCTAAACCACCCGGCCGAACGCTAGGGTGCTGTATGCAAAAAATACTGAGCGAGACTTGACGCAGGTTGAGCTCAGCGCAAAATTTATCGCATTCAGCAGTCGGATGTACGCTCTGTCAGCTCAATTTGGCTTGAGCGGAAATGCAGGTCTCTCTGCGGGAAAGGTATTTCGATACCGGCCTCACGCAGCGCATCATCAATGGCCCACAAGTAATCTGATGTCACTTGACTGGGGCGCTTAACCGCATCGGGGTTAACCCACACTCCCAGAGAAAAGTTCAAGCTACTGTCGCCAAACCCTGTCATCCATACTAGGGGTTTGTGTCGGTCGTCATCTAAGGTATAGCTGATTTTATTCACCGCCTGGAGTACGGCGTCTTTCACTTTTTGTTTGTCTGAACCGTAGGCTACTCCAAAGGGAATGCGAAAGCGGCGCACGTCTTCCTCTAGTGTCCAGTTGATGACTCGGCCGCTGATAAACTCTGAACTGGGCACTAAAATATCAATGTTGTCATTGGTGCGGATCAAGGTGGAGCGCAAGCGAATGGCTTTTACCTCCCCCATCAGGCCGGAATCTAGCTCAAGAAAATCCCCAACTTTGATGGATTTTTCCAGCAAAATAATAATGCCCGAGACAAAGTTATTGACGATAGACTGTAAGCCCAGGCCGATACCAATACCCAGTGCACCACCGATAATCACCAGTTTGTCGAGCTGTAGCCCCAGTACCGACAGTGCGCCAATAAAGCCTAATACAATCAAAAAGTAATAGACGATTTTATTGATTGTGTATATTTGGTGACTGACCGTGGGGTGACGATAGAGTGCCAAACGGTTGATGGCGCGACTGACCAGTTTAGCCACAATAAAAGTTGCGGCAATAACCACCAGTGATGCACAGAGCGCGCCAGTGGTTAAGTTGTATTCCCCTACTTTTATCAGGGTTATATTAAGCCAGTCGAACAAGTTTAAACCTCAACGGGTGTATCGGGGTGGTTGCCCCATTCAGACCAGGAGCCGTGGTAACCCTTAATATCAAAGCCTAGTGACTTACCGACTAGGTAGGTGAAGCCCGAGCGGTGATGGCTCTGGCAGTGGGTGACAATGGTTTTGTCGCCAGTGATGCCCTTAGCGGCTAAATATTCCCGTGCATCGGGGCGAATACGCAGGCCGTTTTGGCGGTCCATTAATTCGGTCCACTCGGCATTGATTGCGCCCGGAATATGACCGGCTTTTTGTGTCATCACTTTTTGGCCGTTGTACTCGGCTGGGCTGCGTGCATCCCATACTTGGATGCTGTCGTTTTCTAATCCAGCCAAAATGTCGGGTATTTCGATCAAATGTTCGGGGTTGATCTCAACATCCGCCGCTTGGCTTTTGGGGTCTGCCACTTCAGCGGTGACTGGGTATTCCTCGCCTAGCCAGGCGTGTAGGCCACCATTCAGGTAGCTGTAGTGGGGGTGGCCAATGGTATCCAGTGTCCAAATAAAACGCCCGGCCCAGCCGCCGCCTTCATCGTCGTAGACAACGATATGGGTATCGGCGGTAAGGCCTAAATAGGTAAACAGCCGTGACAGTTGTTCCACCGCTGCGATTCGACCCGGTGCTGGTGGGTGGTTGCACAGCAACATTTGTGGCGGTACATGCACAGCTCCGGCGATATGGCCCCGGCGATAATTGCTCTCGGAGCTTAAATCGACAATCAGTGGCGCCTCGGGGCTGTCCAGCAGTGGCAGCAAGTCGGAGGGCTCAATAATAAGCGGTAGCTTAGGCATAACTCATCCTTTAAAACATAGGGCCATGGCCGTTATCGATTGGGGTGCATATCCGCCAAAATGCGGCGGTAACCATCCAGTCGGCCGGCAGAAATTTCACCGTCTTCTAGCGCTTGTAAGATAGCACAGCCAGGCTCGTGAGAATGTGAGCAGTCACGGAATTTACAGCTCCCTATAAACGGGCGGAATTCTTTAAAGCCTGCCAGTACATCCTCGGGTTCAATATGCCACAGGCCAAATTCGCGGATGCCCGGTGAGTCAATCAGGCGGCCGCCGCTGGGGATGTGGTAGAGCCTGGCGTTGGTGGTGGTGTGGGTACCGGTTTGCCGTTCGCTCAAGCTCCCCACCCGAATGTTGGCCTTGGGCAGCAGTGCATTGACCAGGGAAGATTTGCCCACTCCCGACTGACCCACAAAAACACAGGTAAAATGCGACAAATAGTCGCGCAAGGGCTCTAGGCCGTGATCTTGCGTGGCCGAGGCGAGAATCACCGTGTAACCGAGCGAGGTGTAGAGCGCCTCGATGCTGGCCACCTTGTCGCGCTGCTGATCATCAATTAAATCAACTTTGTTGATTACCAGCGCCGGCTCGATACCGATGGCCTCGGCCGCGACTAGGTAGCGGTCGATCAAATTGAAATGGGGCTCGGGATAGGGGGCGACGACAATCACAATACGGTCAATGTTGGCCGCCACGGCTTTCATGTCCCCGTAAGGGTCGGGGCGCATCAGAGTCGTGGCGCGCTGACTGCGGGCCACGACCACGCCAAACGGGTTGCCATCGCGCCAAATTACCTGATCTCCGGTTACCAGCCCACCTAAATTACTGCGGAAATGACAGCGCTTAGCGAGGCCGGTTTGCGGGTCCTCCACCATTACCTGGGTGCCGTAGTGAGTGATAATTAACCCATCTTGCTCGGGGCCCAGGTCGCTCTCATTCAGTTTTTGGTCGGCTTTTTCATCGCGCCGCTCGGCTCGCTTTTCGCGCTCTTTCTGAATTTTTTCGATGCGCCAGCTCTGGCGGCGTGTCAGCTTGCGTTTGCTCAAGGGCAGTTCCCGGTCAGCGGTGTTAAGATAGGGTCATAAAAGATTTATCCCATTGTAAAGGAAAAACGTCTTATGAGCTCAAGCGTGAACGCCGATAATTTAATCTGGATTGATTTAGAGATGACCGGGCTGGACACCGATAGCGACGTTATCATCGAAATCGCCACCATCGTCACCGATGCCCACCTCAATATTCTGGCCGAAGGGCCGGTATACGCCATCAAACAGCCCGACAGCGTGCTGGAAGCTATGGACGAGTGGAACACCAACCAGCACGGCAAATCCGGCTTGACCCAGCGGGTGAAAGACTCCAGCATCACTCTCGCCCAGGCCGAGGCCGACACCATCGCCTTTTTAGAGCAGTGGGTACCCGCCGGTAAATCGCCCATCTGCGGCAACTCCATCTGCCAAGACCGCCGCTTTTTAGCTCGCGGCATGCCCGCGCTTGAGCGCTACTTCCACTACCGTAACCTGGACGTGAGCACCCTAAAAGAACTCGCCCGCCGCTGGAAACCCGAAGCCTTAGAAGGCTTTAAAAAATCAGGCGCACACCTAGCCATGGATGACATTAAAGACTCGATTGCGGAACTGGAGCACTACCGTGAGACATTTATTGACTTAGCCTAGTCAGTAGACTCACCTAAAAAGATGGGCTTTAGCTGCCCTTTCACGCGGCCTTAATTTACTTAACTACAAGACGAGCAGTAATGCCAAATTTATTTGCAAACTTAGAGTGTTTAACCTTAGAAAACCCCAATGCCGGCGATAGTGACGCCTGCGTTATTTGGCTACATGGTCTGGGGGCCAGCTGTAATGATTTCGCCAATTTATTACCCGAGTTGCAATTAGACGAAAACGCGCGTATTCGGTTTATCTTCCCCCAGGCGCCCACTATGCCCGTGACGGTTAATAGCGGTTATGAAATGCCCGCCTGGTATGATTTGCTGAGTTTGGACGTCAACCGAAAATTTAACGCTGAGCACTTATCACAAGCGAGCGCTGCGATTGCAGATATTATTGAGCGGCAAATAGCGGCGGGCATTGACAGTACACGTATTTTAATCGCCGGATTTTCTCAAGGTGGAGCAGTGGCCTACGATGTGGCGCTTAACAGTACAAAGCCGCTGGCGGGTTTAATGGCGCTCTCCACCTATTTTGCCACGAGCGCTACCTGCCACTTTGCCGGGCAAAATCAGCGTTTGCCAATCTCGGTGCAGCATGGATCAAACGATGAGGTGGTTGTACCTGAACTAGCCGCTCAGGCGGAGGCCGTTCTCACGGCCCAAGGTTATCAATTCGACTCACATCGCTACCCTATGGCTCATGAGGTTTGCCGTGAGCAAACTGCCGATATTAGCGATTTTATTAACCGCTGTTTACCGGCTCAGACTTAACGGTACTGTGGGTGTCGGCCAAGTGTTTAGGACTTGGTTTGTTGCCGAGCTCGGACGTTGGCCAGCAGCGCTTTCAGTTCGGCTTCGGCCCAGATTTTGGCTTCGGCTTCGCTACTAAAACCATCTTGGGCTTTAGAGACGACGGTTTTGCGGGCGGTGGCGCGGCGGGTAAGTTCGGCGCGCCATGCGCCATTGTTCTCAATGACGCGAAAGTCATATTTCTTGCCGTTGCTCATAAAGGTTCCTGTTGGTAGCGTGTTTGTGTGGATACGCACTGGCTTTGTGGTCAGTAGTACGCGCATTATGCACGCATTCAGTAGATTCGCAATGCTCACAGCTTAAGAGGTTGTAGATATTGCGCATTTCGGCTCGGGGGTCGATAATGTCGCGCTTTAGCCCCGTCTGAGAGATTATTATGTCATTCCCTTCCTGCCCCAAATGTAATTCTGAGTTCGTGTATCAAGACCAAGCATTGTTAATTTGCCCAGAGTGCGCGTATGAGTGGTCGGCGAACGGCGAAGAAGCCGAAGAAGAGATTTTTGTTCGCGACTCTAATGGTAATAAACTGTTGGAGGGCGATAACGCGACTTTGGCCAAAGACCTTAAAGTTAAAGGTACCTCGGATGTACTGAAGGTGGGCACTAAGGTCACAATCAAGCGCATTGTCGACGGCGATCACAATATCGACTGCAAGCTTGCTAAAGGCGGCGATATGATGCTTAAAAGTGAGTTTGTGAAAAAGGCTTAGAATCAATGGTTCAGCAAGTAGAGCATCGCACCGAAGGTGGATAAAAAAAACGGGGAGCCTTGGCTCCCCGTTTTTTTTATTGTGCTGTTGCTGCCTGTTGTTTTTGAATATCATCAAAAATATGGCTGAGTCCGGTCGTGGCGGTCTCGCCCGGTTGGTAACCGTGACAGGTAAAGCAATTGAGCACGCCATTGGTTGAGGTTGATATTTTCCCGCCATCTATGCTCAGAGAGCCTTGGAAGGTTGTCTCCATTACAGGGTTGGCTAATTGCATGGAGCCGCGTTGGTTATCGGTGGTAGAGGCTTGGCTCGGGTCGCTGACCCATAGCGCCCCAATATTAAAGTATTGAGCCAATACCTGCATGGATTGTGGGGTGTTGACTCCAGCAAGAAGATCGCGGACTTGATGATTGAGAGCAGTTACATCCGCAAGGTTTTCCCCAGCTTTATGATCACCCTTTGCGGTACCCTCTGGGAATACACGGCAAATTTCCGAGGCTGCACCGCTCAATGAGCTTGCCGGGCTGGCTTTGTTAAACGCACAACTCTCAAGACAGCTGGCGGTGGGGTTGTTGAGGCAGCTCTCGCATTGCGAGGATGTAAAAGACCACCCTCCTTGTGGCGCTTGGGCTGGGCTCTGGCAGTTGGGGGCATTGTTGCGGTGCTCAAAACTGGCCCATACCAGCTCGTGATGTTCCGCTGTGCCTCGCACCAGGTGCATACCAATTAAACCGAGGGTTTCACCAACCGGGGCGCCTTGTTCGGGTATGACGTCGGCTTCAATCCAAAAGTAATCGGACTTTTCAGCATCACTAATCACTCGCCAAGCAAGTTTTAGTTCCGTGGTGTCATCGGGCAAATCACCTTGGGCAGGTGCCGTACATAGGCTGCGGCTAAAAGCGATACTGTAGAAAACGACATTGCCGTCCTGGTCGTAAATAGTGGCACCTCCACCGGCTTGGCCGATACGTTCAGGCAGTGTAAACGCCGTATCACTGGCCTCATCTTTTACTGTGCGCACAAAAAATACTGGTTCTGTTGCACTACTAGCACAAGAGTTGCCATCGATCTCCAGTACTGGGTATTCACTGGTAACTTGGAAGTTGCGCAGTGATGGGTCGGTTTGTGACGGTGACATTAGGTAAAAAAACCACTGCCAAGAGAATTGATAAAACTGGCAAAAATTAGAGCCGCCGCCTGGAATTTCATTGGGCGGATTAGGGTTAGTGATCCAGTTGATGTCGGCTTTGCAGACGGAGGTCGCTACAGAGCTGGTGGATGATGTTAAAGGGGCCGCTTGCATTGTGGTGTCGGGGGAATCGTTCTGGTTACAAGCGCTAAGAGTTAAAACAAAAATAAGTGCCGTGATTATTCGGGTGAGTGTCATGCCTAAACCTCCAATTGTTTAGTGCTTTGCCTGAAAAGGTTGTTGCCGCGTGGTTTATGTTGGTATTGCGGCGGGCGTAATCCGGTAGTGGATCTGGCGTTAGCCAATGCGTATTGTAAGAGGCGAGTATGGCAATGCCTAGCGAAGAGCTAGATCGAAAGTGAATGACGGGTGGCTGTACCATTAAAAACGGGGAGCACATGGCTCCCCGTTTTTAATCATCGCTGTTCAGCGTTCAGCGTTCA
>NZ_JAUOQM010000044.1:199720-224606 GCF_030547685.1 Gilvimarinus sp. 2_MG-2023
TCAGCGTTCAGCGTTCAGCATCAGACGTCGTAAGTCGTAGACGCTGTATCACCGCCGCGACCGGTCCAGTTAGTGTGGAAGAACTCACCGCGTGGCTTGTCTAAACGCTCGTAGGTGTGAGCGCCAAAGTAGTCGCGCTGGGCTTGCAGCAAGTTGGCGGGCAAGCGCTCGGTGCGGTAGCCGTCAAAGTAGTTCAGGGCGGCGGTTAGGCAGGGCACTGGTACGCCGTTGGTGATGGCGGTGGCTGCCACGTTGCGCCAGCCTTGTTGTGATTCAACCACAACGCCTTTGAAGTAATCGTCCAGCAACAGATTGTTCAGGTCTGGGTTTTTATCGAAGGCTTTTTTGATGTCGCCCAAGAAAGCCGAGCGAATAATACAACCGCCGCGCCACATCAGGGCGATGCCGCCGTAGTTGAGGTTCCAGCCAAACTCTTTTGCCGCTTCGCGCATCAGGGTGTAGCCCTGAGCGTATGAAACGATTTTAGCGGCCAGTACCGCTTGGCGCAGATCTTCGATAAACGCGGTTTTGTCGCCGGTAAAGTTTTTCGCCGGGCCGGTCAGTACTTTCGAGGCTTCTACGCGCTCGTCTTTCAGTGCAGAAATGCAGCGGGCAAATACCGATTCGGCAATCAGGGTCAGGGGCACGCCGAAGTCCAGCGCTACCACACCGGTCCATTTGCCGGTGCCTTTTTGGCCGGCGGTGTCGAGGATCTTTTCAACCAGCGGCTCGCCGTCTTCGTCTTTGAACGCCATGATGTCGCGGCTGATTTCTACCAGGTAGGAATCCAGCTCGGTCTTGTTCCACTCGGCGAATACCTGGTGGATTTCATCGGCGCTCATGCCGAGCAGCTCTTTCATAATTTGGTAGGCTTCACACAGCAATTGCATATCGCCGTACTCAATGCCGTTGTGCACCATTTTGACAAAGTGGCCAGCGCCGTTTTCGCCAACCCAGTCGCAGCAAGGAGAGCCGTCTTCAACCTTGGCTGCAATACCCTGGAAGATAGGTTTAACGTACTCCCACGCCTCGGGGGCGCCGCCGGGCATAATCGACGGTCCGATCAGGGCGCCTTCTTCACCACCGGAAACACCGGCGCCGATAAAGTGCAGGCCTTTTTCGCGCAGGTACTCAACACGGCGGTTGGTGTCGGGAAAGTGGGTGTTGCCACCGTCAATGATAATGTCGCCTTTATCCAGGTGCGGAATCAGCTGCTCAATAAAGGCATCAACCGGCGCGCCGGCTTTTACCATCAGCATAATTTTGCGTGGTTTTTCCAGCGAGGCGACCAACTCTTCAATCGATGCGGCACCGCGAATGTTTTTGCCTTTCGCGCGACCTTCAATAAAGTTAGTGACTTTGTCCACAGAGCGGTTATAAGCCGTCACTGTGAAGCCTTTGCTTTCCATATTGAGAATAAGGTTCTCACCCATTACGGCGAGACCGACCAAACCGATATCAGACAGTGTTTTCATAGCGACCGTACTTTTTTCATTGATTTGCAGAAGCGTGTAACCGGTTTTCACCACCTAAAAATCTTGGGCAGAGGGGGTGTCCGGCTCTCAGAGGGCGGCAATTGTACAGCAAAGCGGCGGATTTTGCTTGTGGCTGGATGATATTTATTGTCTATCGAGGCTATAAAAAAAGGCCTGGCGGGGCGCTTAACCGCTGTTGGGGGGCGCTTTGATTTTGCGCTTGCGCCGCTTGCGGGGATCGTTTTGCTGCGCCAGTGCCCACTCGATGTGTTCATCCACCGTTGGGCTTACCTGCCCCAATTGGGCTTGCAGGGCTTGCTGAATCCGCACATCTGACGGGGCGTTGCCGAGGCCGATGGCCAGATTGCGCTGCCAGCGCTCGTAACCGATGCGGCGAATGGCCGAACCTTCCGTATTATTGAGAAATTGCGCCTCACTCCATTGAAACAAGGTGGTTAGGTCGGCACTGTCGAGTGAGTGGCGCGGTAAAAAGTCGGTTTCTGCGGTGGGCTTGGCGTATTTGTTCCAGGGGCAGATGGCTTGGCAATCGTCGCAACCGAACACGCGGTTGCCCATGGGCTCGCGAAACTCCTCGGGGATGCTGCCCTTATGTTCAATGGTCAGATAAGAAATGCAGCGCCGGGCATCGAGTGTGTAAGGCGTGGGGAAAGCATCGGTGGGGCAAACCTTCAGGCAGGCGGTACACTCGCCGCAGCGGTTGGGCTGCTCACTGGTATCCACCGGCAGCGGCAAGTAAGTGAACAGTTCCCCCAGAAAAAACCAGCTGCCGGCCTCGCTATTAAGAATCAATGTGTGCTTGCCCGTCCAGCCCAGGCCCGCCTTGTCGGCCAAGGGTCTTTCTAGCACTGGTGCGCTGTCGACAAAGGCGCGGTTTTGCTGCTCGCCTTGCGGGCGCAACCCCTCGGGTAAAGCAGCTTCTATTTTTTGCCCCAGCTGCGCCAACCGTTTGCGAATCAGTTTGTGATAGTCGCGGCCCAGTGCGTAGCGCGAAACATAGGCCTGGGTCGGGTTTTTGAGTACTTTAATTTGCTCGGTATCGCCGGGCAGGTAGTCCATCCGCACACAAATCACACGCGCCGTACCGGGCACCAGCTCGGCCGGGCGTGTGCGCTTGTTGCCGTGCTCGGCCATCCACTGCATTTGCCCTTGATAGCCTTGCTCCAGCCAGTGCTGCAGGCCGGGCTCGTGGGCGGACAGGTCGGTATCGGTAATACCCACCTGCTGAAAGCCCAATTCCCGGCCCCAGCGTTTGATGTCGCGGGCGAGTTGATAAAAATCAAAGTCCGTCAAACCTGACCCTTGCTATGTGATGAACGTGAAAGGCGCAGAACAGTCCGTTAGGCGGAACGACGCAAAGCCCCTATAATAACGCGCAGATTATACCGATTTAGTCTTCGACACACTTATTGAGATTTTGTATGACTGCAAATCAGCTTTACACCGCCGCCGATGTTCGCGCACTGGATGCCGCTTTTATAGACTCTGGCGTGCCTGCAGCGCAGCTAATGAAGCGAGCCGGTCGCGCCGCTTTTGAAGCTATGATGGCCCACTTCGGTGAGCCGGAGGAGCTTACCGTGTACTGCGGCGCGGGCAACAACGCCGGTGATGGTTTTGTGGTGGCGGCCCTGGCCGCGGCACGGCGTATTCCGGTGACTGTGATTTTACTGGGGGATGAAGGCAGGTTCAGCCCCGAGGCCGCTGCCGCCTATCAATACGCCAGGCAAGAAGGTGTGGTGATGATGCCTCCCGGCCCTGCTCCTGGCAGTGGCGTTATTGTGGACGCGCTACTGGGCATTGGGCTCAGTGGCGATGTGCGCCCAGAGTATCAAAAAGCAATCGAGCAAATGAACGCCAGTGGCCTGCCAGTGGTGGCTCTGGATATTCCCTCGGGCTTATTGGCTGATAGTGGCGCGATTGCCGGTGTAGCGGTAAAAGCGGCTTTAACGGTGACGTTTATCGGCACTAAGCGCGGCCTTCTGACCGGGCGCGGCCCGGCGCTGTGTGGTGAAATTGTTTTTACCGACCTGGATGCCCCCGAGGCCATCTATCAGCAAGTGAATGCCCAGGCGCAGCGGGTGGAGTTCGCCGATTTATTAGCGGTACTGCCCGAGCGCGAGGCCGATGCCCACAAAGGCTGCTTTGGCCATGTAATGGTCATTGGTGGCGACACCGGCCGCGGTGGTGCAGCCATAATGGCGGCCGAGGCGGCAGCGCGCACCGGCGCCGGCTTGGTCAGCCTGGCGACTCGCCCCGAGCATGTATCGGCGGCTTTGGCGCGCCGGCCCGAGGTAATGACCTGCGGGGTTATTTCTGGCCAAGAGCTAGAGCCCTGGCTAGAACGTCCCAGTGTGCTGGTGGTGGGGCCGGGTTTGGGCGACTCGCCTTGGTCCGAGCAAATGCTGCAGCAGGCTCTGGCCACTGACCTGCCGCTGATTCTCGATGCCGACGCGCTGAATTTAATTGCACAGGGTAACCTTTGGCCGGTTGGCAAAACCCGCAGTAACTGGATTTTAACACCGCACCCGGGGGAGGCCGCGCGCCTTCTGGGTGAGACTACCGTCACCGTGGGCAGTGACCGCTTTGCCGCGGTGAGCAATTTGCAACAACGTTACGGTGGCGTCGCCGTATTAAAAGGTGCCGGCTCGTTAGTCGCCGCCGAGAAAGCACCTGTTGCAGTTATCAGTGCCGGCAACCCGGGTATGGCCTCTGGCGGTATGGGCGATGTGTTAACTGGCGTGCTGGGCGCTCTGGTGGCTCAGGGTATGGAGTTGCCTGCGGCCACCTACCTCGGTGTCAGTTTGCATGCTCACGCGGCCGATCTTGCCGCCGAGGAGCGCGGCCAGCGCAGTATTTTGGCTACCGACCTGCTGGATTATATCGGGGTGTTGCTGGGTGACTGAGTGGTCCGACTACCTGGCCGATGAAGCGGCCACTGTCGCCGCCGGTGAGCGTTTAGGGCGGGTGCTGGAGCAGTGCCCGCAGGGGCTCTCTTTGCACTTGGAGGGCGATTTGGGGGCGGGTAAAACCACCTTTACCCGCGGGGTACTGCAGAGCTTTGGCCATTCAGGTGCGGTTAAGAGCCCCACCTATACGCTGGTGGAAGAGTACGCCTTACCCAGTCGCACTTTGCATCACTTCGACCTGTACCGTTTAGGTGATCCAGAAGAGCTGGAGTATATGGGTATTCGCGATTACTTTACAGGCGGCGATATTTGCCTATTGGAATGGCCGACCCGTGGCGCTGGAATTTTGCCGCCGCCGGACTTAACAGTCAGCCTTCAGGTGCAAGAGCCGGGTCGACTTGTTAAGCTAGAGGCCGGTACCGAACGCGGCGAGCGGTTGGTACAGCAACTCGCGCAACCACAGTAGCAGAGTAATCATAAAACTGAGTATGACCACAGCCCAAGCCCGACCCAACTTGCCCATACTGCGCAACTTGTTGTGTACCCTGGTATTTCTGATGCTGTTTGTCGCACTGGGAGCCGAGGCCACGACTCGTGTCGACGGTGTGCGCCTCTGGCGGGCGCCGGATCACACCCGATTGGTGTTTGATTTATCCGGCCCGGTTGAGCACAACCTGTTTACTTTAGAAAACCCCAAGCGCGTGGTGATCGATGTCAATCGGGCGCAGTTTAATGCCAGTCTTGATCAGCTGAACCTTGCCGAAACGCCGATTAATAATATTCGTTACGCCCCGCGCAATGGCACCGATTTGCGTGTGGTACTGGACTTGTCGGCTGGGGTAAAACCCAACAGTTTTTTCCTTCAGCGCCAAGCCGGAGCATCAGATCGTTTGGTGGTGGATTTAAACGATCTAGCGCCGCGCCAAGAGGGGCCGCCCCCGGTGAGTGTGCCTGAGCCCGCCAGTACTCGGCGCGATATTATCATTGCCATCGACGCCGGGCACGGCGGTGAAGACCCCGGCGCCCTAGGTCCGAACCGGTTACAAGAAAAAGACGTAGTGCTTAAAATTGCTCAAGCCTTGGCTAAAAAGTTGAACGCCGAGCCGGGCTATACCGCAAAGCTAGTGCGCACTGGCGATTATTATGTTGCTCTGCGTGAGCGGCGTAATATTGCGCGCAAAATGCAGGCTGATTTATTTATGTCGATTCACGCCGATGCGTTTACCAAACCCTCTGCGCGCGGCGCCTCGGTGTTTGCCCTGTCGCGAAGTGGCGCCACCAGTGAAATGGCACGCTTTTTAGCGCAAAGTGAAAACGAGTCGGACCTTATTGGCGGGGTCGGCAGCGTTAGTCTGGAGGATAAAGACGAAGTGCTGGCCGGTGTGCTGGTCGACTTATCCATGACGGCCACATTGGGCGCGAGTTTGCAGGTGGGCGACTATGTGTTGCAATCGATGGGGCAGGTGGCGCACTTACATAAGCGGCAAGTGGAGCAAGCGGGCTTTGCAGTGCTTAAATCCCCCGATGTGCCCTCGATTTTGGTGGAGACCGGCTTTATCTCTAATCCAGGTGAGGCGAAAAAACTAGCCAGTGCCAGTTATCGCAACACCTTGACCGCCCAGTTAGTTAGAGGCGTTAAACAGTATTTTTATCAGTTTCCCCCGGCGGGAAGTTACATTGCCTGGAAAAAGTCCGGCGGTGGTGGCGGATTGGTTACCGAGTACACCATATCGCGCGGTGATACCTTGAGCGAGATTGCCAAGCGTTTTAATATTTCCGTCAATCATTTGCAGCAGTTCAATGGTATCAACGGTCACGTGATTAAAGTGGGCCAGGTGCTGCGCATTCCCCCGACTACATAAGTTGTAAACACTCTTCATGTCCAAAATTAAGCTGTTAAGTCCCCGTCTCGCCAACCAAATTGCCGCCGGCGAAGTGGTTGAGCGCCCGTCCTCAGTGGTGAAAGAACTACTGGAAAACAGTCTCGATGCCGGTGCCACCCGATTGGAGGTGGAAGTTGAGGACGGCGGCGTTAAATTGATGCGCGTACGTGACAATGGCTCGGGTATCGACAAAGAGGACCTGGCCATGGCGCTGTCGCGTCACGCCACCAGTAAAATCAACGACCTGGACGATTTAGAAGCGGTCGCCACTCTGGGGTTTCGCGGCGAAGCTTTGGCCAGTATCAGCTCGGTGGCGCGTCTGGCGCTGAGTAGCGCGACCGATGAAAGCGGCGCGGGTTGGCAAGTGACCGCCGAAGGCCGCGATATGGAAACCGAACTGGCTCCGGCCCCACACCCCAAAGGGGCCACGGTCGAGGTGCGGGACTTGTTCTTTAACACCCCCGCCCGGCGCAAGTTTTTGCGCACCGAAAAAACCGAATACAACCATCTGGAAGACGTGGTCAAGCGCTTGGCTCTATCGCGCTACGACGTCAGTTTTACTCTGCGCCACAACGGCCGCGCCATTCACAATTGGCGCGGCGGTGCTACCCAAGCCGAGCGCGAACGTCGTGTGGCTCAGGTTTGTGGGCCGGCCTTTATGGACAATGCGGTCCATCTGGATATCGAGCGCGGCGGCTTGCGTTTATGGGGCTGGGTGGCACTGCCGACTTTCTCGCGCTCGCAGGCCGATTTGCAACACTTTTATGTCAATGGCCGCGCCATTCGCGACAAGCTAGTCACCCATGCCGTGCGTCAAGCCTACCAGGATGTGCTGTACCACGGCCGTCACCCAGCCTTTGTGCTCTATCTTGAGGTCGACCCGGCCACCGTGGACGTCAATGTTCACCCCACCAAACACGAGGTGCGCTTTCGCGACGGCCGCACGGTGCATGGCTTTATCTTTAGTTCGCTGCATCACGCGTTGGCGGAGGTTTCGCCGGAAGACCGCTTGGCCCGCGCCGAGACAGAAGCCAGCCGCCCGCACAATGATGCGCCGGGGCAAATGTCGCAACAAAGCCCCATGGCCTTTAATGCTCAGCGCCCGGCGGGTGACTGGCGTGAAAACTATTTTCCCGCTGCCATGCAATCGGCCACCGGTGCAACCGCTGTGGGTCAGCCTGCGGTGGCCGAGCAAGGCGCAAGCTACCCGTCGGCGGCGGGCTATCAAGCACAGCCCTTAGAGGATTTGGCGGCGAGCGAGGGAGAAATACCGCCGCTGGGATTTGCCATAGCGCAACTTAAGGGTATTTATATTCTGGCGGAAAATGCCCAGGGGCTGATTATTGTCGACATGCACGCCGCGCACGAGCGCATCACTTATGAGCGCATGAAAACCGCTTTTGCCGGCGGTCAGATACAGGCCCAGCCGCTGCTGGTGCCGGCGACCTTGGCGGTGAGCGAAAAAGAAGCCAGTTGCGCCGAAGAGCACCCGGATACATTTGCCGCCCTCGGTTTTGAAATCCAGCGCGCGGGGCCCGAATCGCTCTTAATTCGGCAAATCCCCTCTATTTTGCACGGCGCCAAAGTGGATCAGCTGGTGCGCGATGTACTCAGTGATTTAATCGAGCACGGCGCTAGCGAGCGGCTAGCCCACCGCGTCAATGAGGTGTTGTCTACGATGGCTTGTCACGGCTCGGTGCGAGCCAATCGCAAACTCACCACCGCCGAAATGAACGCTCTACTGCGCGATATGGAGGCGACCGAGCGCAGCGGCCAGTGCAATCACGGCCGCCCGACCTGGACGCTGCAGTCGCTGGATGAGCTGGATAAACTCTTTATGCGCGGCCAATAGCATGGATGTGAGTACTGACAAACCCCATGTGATTATGCTGATGGGGCCTACCGCATCGGGCAAAACGGATCTGGCGTCGGAGCTTTACCAGCGCCTGCCGGTCGAACTGGTCAGCGTGGATTCCACTTTGGTCTATCGCGGTATGGATATAGGTACGGCCAAGCCAACCCCGGCCGAGCTGGCCCGGGCGCCGCATCGCCTGATTGATATACGCGACCCGGTCGACCCTTATTCGGCCGCCGATTTTGTGGCCGATGCCGAGCGGGAAATTGCCGATATTCACGCCGCCGGGCGCATTCCGCTGCTAGTGGGCGGCACAATGCTCTACTTTAAGGCGCTACTGGACGGCTTGGCAGAAATGCCCGCCGCTGATCCGAAGGTGCGCCTGCAAATCGAAAATGACGCCGGGCAATACGGCTGGCCAGCTATTCATGCGCGCCTGGCCGAAGTGGACCCGGAGTGTGCGGCTGAGATTCACCCCAATCACTCGCAGCGTGTCTCCCGCGCGCTGGAGGTTTACCTGAGTAGCGGCGAAACCATGACCGAGCTGCGCCGTCGCCAGCGAGAGGAACAGGGGCCGCTGTTAACTGAGCGCTTTAACGTGACCCAGCTGGCCATAGCTCCGCGTGATCGCAAAACCCTGCACCAGCGTATAGAGACACGGTTTGCCAAAATGATGACGGCGGGATTAGTGGACGAAGTGGCCAAACTTTATGCTCGGGGTGACTTAAATGAGAGCTTGCCCGCGATACGTGCGGTGGGCTATCGACAGATGTGGGACCATCTGGCCGGGCGCCTCAGCCAAGAGGAAGCGGTGGAGCGCGGGGTGATCGCCACCCGGCAATTAGCCAAGCGGCAATTCACCTGGCTCAAGGGTTGGGAGGGCATAAATTGGGTATTTACAGAAAATAACATGGGTAAGTCGCTATCTTTGCAAGAAATTGTACGATTTAGCTTGAATTACCTCCCATTGGGGGCCATATAATAAGACTGTGGAATCCCTAGTCAGTTTTTCATGCTTGTCATCGCCCCCTTTCAGGCGGACTTATGTAACCGAATTGAAAGACTTAGGCGTATTTTTATTATCTAAAGGAGAACAAAGATGTCAAAAGGGCACAGCTTACAAGACCCTTACTTGAACGTGCTGCGTAAAGAGCGTGTTCCAGTATCCATTTACCTGGTAAATGGTATCAAGCTGCAAGGTCAGGTCGAATCCTTCGATCAATTTGTTGTACTACTAAAGAATACTGTTAGCCAAATGGTGTATAAGCACGCCATTTCGACAGTAGTACCGTCTCGCGCTGTTCGTGTACCCCTTCTTAACCCCGCTGCAGAAGGCGAAGGTGATGAAGAGCAGGGCGACTAAAAACTAAGAGGTAAGTCATTGTTTTTTGATCGTCCCGATTCAGGTGAACTGGCCGTGCTGGTTCACCTGGACCTTTCCAGTGGCCAAGAGCCAGAAGACCCCCGTGAATTTGAAGAACTCGTGCTGTCTGCCGGTGGCGACCCTGTTGCCATGGTGTTTGGTCAGCGCGACACCCCACAGGCAAAATATTTTGTCGGCACCGGTAAACTGCAAGAACTGCAGGCATTGGTGGAAGAGCACAGCGCAGAGCTGGTGATCTTTAACCATACCCTGAGCCCATCGCAAGAGCGCAACCTCGAGCAAGCACTTGAGTGTCGGGTACTGGACCGCACCGGTTTGATTTTGGATATTTTCGCCCAGCGAGCCCGCACTTTCGAAGGTAAATTACAGGTGGAGCTGGCACAGTTGCGCCATATGTCGACCCGACTCGTGCGCGGTTGGACTCACCTGGAGCGACAAAAAGGCGGTATCGGCCTGCGCGGCCCGGGTGAAACCCAGCTAGAAACCGACCGCCGTTTACTGCGCGGGCGTATTAGCACCATTGAAAAGCGTTTGACTAAGGTACGCACCCAGCGCGAGCAGGGCCGGCGGGCCCGCCAGCGCGCGGCTATTCCTACGGTATCTTTAGTCGGTTACACCAACGCCGGTAAATCGACCCTGTTTAACCGAATTACCGGTGAAGATGTTTACGCCCAAGACCAACTGTTTGCCACGCTGGACCCGACCATGCGCCGGGTCGAGCTAGACGATATTGGCGCTACAATTCTGGCCGATACCGTTGGTTTTATTAGCCATTTGCCGCACAAGCTGGTGGAGGCATTTCGTGCCACACTGGAAGAGGCGGCAAACTCCAGCTTATTGTTGCATGTGATTGACGCCGCCGCCGAAGAGCGCATGCACTATATGGAGCAGGTGGAAGAGGTGCTGGATGAAATCGGCGCTGGTGACCTGCCCCAACTGCGGGTATTTAATAAGATCGATTTGCTCAATATGGAGCCGCGTATCGACCGCGACGATGAGGGAACACCTGTTGCGGTGTGGCTGTCGGCTCAGGCCGGAACCGGCATTGAATTGCTGTTCGAGGCAATCAGCGAATTGCTGGGCGAAGAGATGATCGAAGGCGATTTAATTCTCGCCCCAACCGATGGTCGTTTGCGCGCCAAACTGTTTGAACAGCATGCTGTCGCCGCTGAATCCTTCCGCGATGATGGCTGTTGTACGCTGTCGCTGCGTATTCCGCAGAGCGATTTAATGCGTATCCTCAGTTCGGTCAGCCTAAATTTTGATCAGCTCAGCTGGGAAGGTGAGGCGCCTCAAGAGTATCAAATCGCACAGAACTTCTAGACGCCTCTGCAACTCTCACAATCGAGAGGTGTAAGTGGTGCCCTTTAGACTTCGCGTTGGGGGTGCTAAAATCCGCGACGAAATTTCGGCCATCAGTAGAAACTGGTGGCCTCACCTTTGAATTGGAGACAACCTATGGCCTGGAATGAACCGGGAGGCGGTGATAAGGACCCCTGGGGTAACCGTGGCGGCAATAACGATGGCCCGCCCGACCTCGATGAAGCCCTGAAAAAACTGCAAGAGAAGCTGGGCGGAATTTTTGGTGGTAAATCCGGCGGACGTGGCAATGGCAACGGCGGCTCTGGTAAAGGCTTCAGTGTTTTACTGATTGGCGCCATCGTCGTGGCGACTTTGTTTTATGGCGTTGCCGGTTTTTATCAGGTAGACGCCAAAGAGCGCGCTGTAGTACTGCGCCTGGGTGCCTTTAATGTCATCAAGCAGCCGGGCCTGCATTGGAACGCACCTCTTATTACCGAAGTGTTTGTGGAAAATGTGACCGAGGAGCGTCAATATTCCAGTCGTGGCCTGATGCTGACCGAAGACGAAAGCATTGTTGAGCTGCCCTTAACTGTTCAGTACAACGTAGACGATGTAAAAACCTATGTACTGAATGTTCGTGAGCCAGATGTGAGTCTGCGCCATGCCACCGATTCCGCACTGCGGCATGTGGTGGGCTCATCCGAACTAGAAGAAGTACTGTCGGCGGGGCGTGAAGAGATAGCCGCCGAGGTTAAGTCTCGTTTGCAGGAATACCTTGAGAGTTACGGCACGGGTATTTTTGTGCGCTCGGTAAACATTCAAGAGGCACGCCCACCAGAACAGGTGCGCGACGCTTTTGATGATGTTATCAACGCCAAAGAAGATGAAGAGCGCCTGAAAAACGAAGCTCAAGCTTATGCCAACTCCGTAGTGCCGGCCGCTCGTGGTCAGGCTCAGCGTATGCTGGAAGAAGCCGAAGCTTATAAAGCTGAGGTGGTAAGCCGCGCCGAAGGTGAATCTGAACGTTTTACCAACTTGTTGGTGGAATACAAAAAAGCGCCCGAAGTGACTCGCCAACGCTTGTATATCGAAGCGGTAGAAGCGGTTATGGGCAACGCCTCCAAGGTGATGGTGGATGTCGACGGTGGCAATAATATGATGTACTTGCCGATCGACAAGCTGATGGAAAATCACAGTGGCGGTCAGAATCGCGGCAACGCGACCCTGACACAAGAGCAGTTACGCCAAATCAGCGACTACGTGGCGCGCCAACTCGGCCGTAACAATAATACTTATCGGGAGGGGCGCTAATGTCTAATCGATCCTTTTTCGGACTGATTGTGCTGGCTTTGGGGCTGTTTATCGCCGCTAACAGTGTGTACATCGTCTCGGAGTACGAGCGCGGCGTAGTATTGCGCTTTGGTAAATTGATTAACCCGGATGTGACACCCGGTCTGCATTTCAAATTTCCGTTGGCGGATAAGCTGCGCAAATTCGACGGCCGTATTCTGACCACAGATGCGCGCCCCGAGAGCTACTACACCATCGAAAATAAGCGTCTAATCGTGGATTCTTACGCTAAGTGGCGTATTCGCGATGTAGAGACTTATTATATTGCCACCGGTGGTGATGAAGCACGGGCTGCAAGTCGCTTGGCGAGCCGTATCGGCGATGGTCTGCGCAACCAAGTGGGTGGGCGCACATTGCACGAGGTGGTCTCGGGCAAGCGTGATGAATTGATGTTGGAGCTAAATCAGCAAATCAATACTGAAGTCAATGATGCTCTGGGTGTTGAGGTTATCGATATTCGAGTTAAGCGAATTGATTTGCCCGACGAGGTAGGGCGTGCGGTGTTTGACCGTATGGCGGCCAACCGTGAAGAGGAAGCCAGGGCTTACCGCGCTCAAGGTCAGGAACAGGCGGAAATTATTCGCGCCGATGCTGACCGCCAAGTAGCGGTGTTAGAAGCCAATGCCTATCGCGATGCAGAGATAATACGCGGTGTTGGTGATGCCACTGCCGCGGCGACCTTTGCTAATGCCTACGAGCAAGACCCAGACTTCTACGCGTTTGTGCGCTCGCTCACTGCCTACAAGAAATCCTTTGCCAATAAGGGCGACCTGATGGTGGTTGACCCCGAAAGCGATTTCTTCCGCTTCTTAAAAGATGCGGACGGCAAAAAATAGGCGATTTTTCGCTCAACATTTGTCGCACAAAGGTGGTAAAATCCCACAGCCGGACCAATAGGTCCGGTTTTTTTGTGTCGTACTGACACTCAGGCAGGCTTTGCCTGACCGTTTCAACCGAATACCCAAAACCGATAGAGTCTGCTATGACCTACGCCGACCGCTGGCTATTGCCCGACGGAATTGAAGAAATATTGCCCGATGAGGCACGACCCATCGATTTACTGCGCCGCCGCCTGGTGGAGTTGTATCGCACCTGGGGCTATGACATGGTGATTCCGCCTTTGCTGGAATACACCGATTCCCTGTTAATTGGCCTGGGGCGCGACGTCGATCTGCTCACCTTTAAGGTGACCGATCAACTGACCGGCCGCACCCTAGGCATACGCGCTGACATTACCCCACAAACCGCCCGTATGGACGCTCACAGCTTTAAGCGCGAGTGTGCTAACCGTCTGTGTTATGCCGGTCATGTGGTACATACCAAGCCTAAAAACCCGCTCGCCACCCGCACGCCCATTCAGGCTGGGGTTGAGTTTTACGGTGAAGCGGGACTGGCGGCCGATGCTGAGGTAGTGTCTCTATTATTAGAGTCGCTGCGCGTGGCCGGACTGCCCAAACTGCATATCGATTTGGGGCATGTGGGTATCTACAGTGCCCTGATTGCCAAGGCTGATGTGGACGCGGCGCAAAAAGATTTGTTTTTTGCCATGTTGCAACGCAAGGCGGTGGCCGAGATTGAGGCCTGGGTGGCTGACAATATCAGCGACCCGGCGATTGCCAAAGTACTGCTGGCGTTGCCTGGCTTGGCCGGTGCGCGGGATATATTGCAAAAGGCGCGGGATCTGTTCGCCAGTGTCTCCAGTGAGGCCGTTAGTGCCGTGGATGAGTTGGCCGACGTGGCAGAGGTGATACAAACCCGTTATCCCGAGGCCGAATTGTATTTTGACTTAGGTGAACTGCGCGGTTATCACTACCTAACCGGTTTGGTTTTTGCCGCTTTTGCCCCAGGTTACGGTAACCCCATCGCCAGCGGTGGGCGCTACGACCATATAGGTGAAGTGTTTGGCCGCAGTCGTCCAGCCACCGGTTTCGCGGTGGATATAACCGCCTTGTCTAAGCTTGGCTTATTGAGTGCACCTGAGTCTGGCCTGATTGGCTTTATTGACGATGGCAGCAACGCCCAATGGCATAAAGTTGCCGAGTTGCGCGCACAAGGTGAGCGCGTAGTAAGCGCTGCGAGCCACGAAGAGTTTACCGCGCTGGGCTGTAACCAAGTGCTGGAAAAAACAGGTGATACCTACCAGGTGATCGCACTGTAAATCGTTAAACGTTAAAACTTTTTCGTTTTATTGAATGATCGTTTCGTTAAATTAAGAGAGTAAGGCCAATCATGGGCAAGAATGTTGTGGTATTGGGCACCCAGTGGGGTGACGAGGGTAAAGGTAAAATCGTCGACCTGCTGACCGATCAGGTATCGTTAGTGTCGCGCTTTCAGGGCGGGCACAATGCCGGTCACACCTTGGTGATTGACGGCAAAAAAACCGTACTGCACCTGATTCCCTCCGGCGTGTTACGCGAGGGCGTTACCTGTCTGATCGGCAACGGCGTGGTATTGTCCCCCGAGGCCTTATTTAAAGAGCTAGCCGAGTTGGAAGACGGCGGTGTGCCAGTGCGTGAGCGCCTGCGCTTATCACCGGCTTGCCCGTTGATTTTGCCTTACCATATTGCTCTGGACCAAGCGCGTGAAGCGAAGCGCGGCGATGCTAAAATTGGCACGACCGGGCGCGGCATTGGCCCTGCTTATGAAGATAAAGTGGCGCGCCGTGGTTTGCGTTTGGGCGACCTGTTGGATTTGAAAAGCTTTGCCGGCAAGCTGCGCGAAGTGATGGAATACCACAACTTTGCCCTGACCGAGTACTACAAAGTCGAGCCGGTTGATTTTGATGAAGTGCTGGCGCAGGTGACTGCGTGGGCCGAAGAGCTTAAGCCAATGATTGCCGATGTCACCGAACTGCTGCACACCGCGCGCGAGTCGGGTGAGAGCATTTTGTTTGAGGGCGCACAGGGGTCGCTGTTGGATATCGACCACGGTACCTATCCGTTCGTAACCAGTTCCAACACCACCGCCGGCGGCACCGCCACGGGCTCGGGCTTTGGCCCTTTGTACCTCGATTATGTGTTGGGTATCACTAAGGCTTACACCACCCGTGTTGGCTCTGGCCCATTCCCCACCGAGCTCGATTGCGAAGTAGGTCAGCACTTAGGTGAGAAAGGCCACGAGTTTGGTGCCACCACCGGTCGCCAGCGTCGCTGCGGTTGGTTCGACGCCGTTGCGGTACGTCACGCTAACCGCATTAACAGTGTTACCGGTATGTGCTTAACCAAGCTCGATGTATTGGATGGTTTAGAAACCGTTAAAATCTGTATCGGCTATCAAGACTTAGACGGCAACCCTATGCCGATTCCTTTTGATGCCGATGGTTGGAATCGTGTGCAGCCAATCTACGAAGAAGTACCGGGCTGGAGTGAATCCACCTTTGGTATTCACGCTCTGGAAGAGCTGCCGCAAAATGCTAAAAATTATATTAAGCGTTTAGAAGAGTTGTTGGACACCCCGGTGGATATTATTTCGACCGGCCCCGACCGCGTTGAAACCATTGTGTTGCGCCACCCTTTTGATGAATAGCCTCTAGCCAATCTCTACGATTGCTCGAACACCGCCTTTGGGCGGTGTTTTTGTATGGGGCCAGAGAGGTACAAGTTATTTACTTCTGGTGATGTGTGTTATCAATAGCTGCCGCTGACAGTGCCCCGTATGGGTTGTGACATAATTATTGAGATATACAATTCGTAACAAGGAAGAAGATTAAGTAATGCCAAATTGCCGTCATCAACCGATTAAAAAGTTGTTCAGCCTATTAATGCTTTGGGCATTGTTGCAATCTGTATTAATGCTCAAGGTTGGTTGGGTGAGCGGTTGGAGTTTGGGCTTTGCGGTGGCGAGCGTTGCATTATCGGCGGCTTCTGTCGTACTTTTTTGGGCCTTGTGGTATCTGGCTGCTGCCCGCCTACCCCGAGTGCTGGCTCGCTGGCTGACACTCGCAGTTATTGTCCTCTATGGTTTGTTTTGGTTTTACCATTGGTTGAGATTGGAGCCGCTAAGCTTATTATTAATGGTGAAAAACGGTGGCAACGCAGTCTCGGCTGAAGCAGTGGCCTATATGTTGAGCACTATTACCGTGGCTGATTATTGTGTGCTGGGCGTATGGGGCGCAGGTGCTTGGATTGCTCAAAGGCGGTACAGTTTTTTTACCGCGCCGCTTGAGGTGACAGGCACTAAACGATTATTACTAGCCATTGTTCTGGCTAATGTCATGCTCAATCTGCCGTTTAGCAGTAACCGCAATGAATTTGTCGAGTTCGCCGGTTCTATTACGCAATATTATCAACAACCATATGCCGCGTTTATTTCCGGGGAAAAAGCCTACCCTTATGTGACGGACAGCCTTGGCACGAAACCTCAAGATATGGATCAACGCCCCCATGTGTTTATCGTGATGCTGGAGTCTTTCAGTGCCGATTATATCGATACGGTAAAAAATGGCCGCCAGGTAACACCGTTTTTTAATCGTTTAAAAGAGCAGGGGCTCTATGTCGAGCAGTTTTACAGCGCATCGGTAGAGACCAGTAAAGGCCAGTTTGCGACATTATGCTCAATGTACCCCAGCGCCAAAATGAATATTTTCACCAGCTACCCGGATAACAATTTCCGCTGTTTGTCGCAAATATTGGCTGAGCGTGGTTATACCAACGTCTTTATGAAGGCGTATCATAGTCTTGATTTTGAAAATACAGCCGAGTTTGTCGCGAACAATGAATTCGAATATGCCCACGGCATGGATGACACGTTTGTAACGCCGCAAGAGCGCGAAGAAGGCTCATTTGGTTGGGGCATCCGAGACGATATTTTTTACCAAAAAACCTTCGAGTATTTAGATCAGCTGCATCAAGCGCAAGATAAGGCCGAGCCTTTTTTTGTAATGACCATGAGTGTGACCAATCACATGATGTTTGATGATATTCCGGTGGATAAAAAGTATATTTATCCTCAGGCGCAAAGCCACGAAGAGAATTATGCAAATTCGATGTTTTTAACCGATCAATATTTAATGTCGTTTTTTGAGCAGCTGCAAGCACGTGAACATTTAAAAAACTCCATTGTGGTGGTGCTGGGGGATAACGGCTTTCCTATGGGGCAGCACGGCAACTATCACAATACTAAAACCCACTATAACGAACTGTTTAAAACGCCGCTGTTAATATGGTGGCCGGAGCAGTTATCGCCCAAGCGATTGAGCCACCAAGCGCGCTCGCAGTTGGATGTGGCGCCCAGTGTTTTGGATTTGCTGGCCATTAAAACTCGGCATCACTTTGTCGGGCGATCGCTTCTGGGGCCCGTCGACGATGATTATTTTGTGCCTCTGATTCAACCGTTTGATGGTTCGCACTTGGCCTCCATACGCTACCCCTATAAATATGTAGAGCATATAAAAACCGGAGAGCGCTATCTTTACAATCTGCGGCAAGACCCGCTGGAGAGCAGAAACTTGATGCTGCAGCCACAAACGGTACCGCCCGAGCTGATGCAGCGCTTTGAGGGAGATATAGCCACCTTGCAGCGCAATGAGCAGCTGCTGCAAGAAGATCGTATTTACCCCGCCAGCGAGGCCGATCAAGTGCGGGTGGAGCTTGAGAGTGTGCGTCTGGCCGCCGGTCAGGCTCTGCCTTTTCAAGTTTTAGGTGCGCTGGATGCCAGTTACCGCATAAAGCTTGAAATCACCCCCCTAGCGTTTTCTGATGAATATACTCATACGCTTGATAACTTGCTCAGCGCACTGGAGTCTAGCTTGATACCAGCAGAGTATTTTAAACCCGGCGTCAATCGCATGAGCTTTGCGGTATACCGCAACGACAGACTGCGCTCTTCTATTTCGTACGATGTGTATGTGGCCTCGCCGCGTGCGCGTTTATTGAGTGAAATGACCGTCACCGGTAAGCAGGGGTGGGGGCAGTTAGGCGTTAATCAAAGCGTGCGCGGCGGCCCCTTGCGGATTGATGGGGAGGTTTACGGCTTTGGTTTGGGTACTCATGCACCTTCCAGTCAACGCGTGCTCTTAAACCGGGAATATAAAACACTGACGATAAGCTTTGGCTTAGATGACGAGTCCACGTGTGGCGATGGGGCAATTTTTAACATTGTTGCCGATCAAGAGCCAATATTTACCAGCCCGCGTCTTAGCAATAACGAGTTTAAAACCATAACAGTGGATATTAGCGGCCGCCACAGTCTCCAGTTAATCACCGATAGTGCCGGTAACTCTGCGTGTGACCATACCAATTGGGTGAATCCGGTCTTGTTGCGTGCCGATTCGCCGGCAACACCAGCGGGCTAGTACCGCGAGCGAAGCCCTGCGGGTAAAAATTGTCGATGAGAGTTGAGGCTTGCATCTGTGTGATACGCAGCTCAGTGATTTTGTAGGTGTTCAGTTACCGGATGTTTGGCAATGATAACAATGGTTTTTGTGTTATCGAAATAAGATCACTCCTTAAGCTGTGAGCTGAGCCGTAACAAAAAATATTTGCGACCTGTCAGGTTGAGCAAGAGGTCTTTGCTCGTGCCCATCAGCCGAAGCATTGTAAGCTTAATATTCTGTTGCGGTATATCGTTGTCTGTAAACTTTTAATGACCGGTCGCCACGGCATCGCAGGTTGGCTCACGTCCAGTGTGGTGGGACGTGAAGCTATCAATAGGCTTGTGAAACCATTTGTCGGTGTCTATTTACAGATTCGATGAACGGCAAAGCCAAAAATCACAAGATTTTCAGGCTGCAATGCGGTTATTGCAAATCCAATGTCTTTAAAGCCGGTACTCAGGGTCGAGAACTTCTGAATATAAGGGTGTGTGATTTCCCTGAGGGGCTTTGTAGTAGCTGTGTAGCGACATTTGCTGAACGGTCCACGCGCTACGTTGCTCGTATAAAAGTTAACAGTAAAAAACCTCAGAGGTTATTGAGAAACTTACATCGCAAGCGTAAGTCATGCTCTAGAATCTGTAACAATCATTAACATAGGTTAAATTAACCGAATTAATGCAGTATAGAGTTTTGTACACGCCACGAGTGTTGATGTGTACTTTTGTGATTATCAATGCCCATGGCAAAGGAAAGTAACTAAAATACGAATGGATAGCTTCGACAGTGATTCCCTAAAGGGAGTGACTTGTGTGTACACTTACAAGCATACATTTAAAAATGTGAGATAAATAAATGAGACATCAGGAAGATCATTGATTATGAGTCAGTTATCTGATGGCTTGGTTGTATGTGCGGTGACGTCTTATTGAAATCAAATAAAGAAAAAAAGGGGGGCTTTCGCCCCCCCAAGCGACCAGAGAAGAGAGTTAGTGATTGAGTGCGCGCGCAGGACTCGATTTACTGTTGGCTCGTATTGCCGGTGCAGTGGGTACTATAGCTTGGGCCTGACAGTGGTGTGACCAGTTTAGAGAGCCTAGCTGGGTATTTTGATTCCAGTTATAAGTATTTTTGTCGTCTTCTTTCACTTCAAACAGTAAGCGAAATTTACGGTTCACTGTTTTATTGTATTGCTGCTGATCGGTTGGTATTTCAAAGCTGAACTGATTTTGGCGCCAACCAAACTTGTTGTCATAAGGTAGGGGGGCTGACGTGTGTACAGTCTTGCCATTTTCAACAATATGGTAGCGTACCATGCCTTTGCCTGTGCCTCGATAGCGCACCACAAAATTTAAATCTTTCGGACATTGGCCTCGATATTGAGGGTTGTGCGCTTGCAGGCTGGCATCGGTTATAACTAGAGGGTTATAGCCGTTCTCAAATTGATTGGGACCAGAAGGAGGATTTTTTGGTTGTGCTTTTACTGTATTGGGAAAGCCTGAATTTCCCAGCTGTGCATTAAGTGCGAAAATTCCAGGATCGCCTTGATAATTGACCATTACTGGTACAGTGACAGAGGTCATCCAAGCATTAATAAGTCCGTTTATTCCCCACGTGGCTGGCCCGTTTCCTGCCTTCCCACAGCTACCAATCAAAGAGATACGTACATCTTTACTGAAACTTCTATTTTTTCGATAAAAATCCACAGCCGATCCGCCGTTGTTTTGAAAGGCTTGCAAGCCATCCTGTACAATTTTTACTGGGTCAAAACTGTTATTACCTTGTTTGACTTGTGCCAGTGGTATTTTCCAGTTTTGATTAAAGTTTTTACTGTTAGGGCCATTTTGCAAAGCCGGCGTAAAGTCGAAAATAGATTGCTTATATTGTGACCCGGGATGATTGAGGTTATTGCCAGTGCCAAGATTCATTTTCCCCCATGCCGATTCTGAATTGAACTGCAAAATACCTTGGTGCACATGTGCATTGTTGTCGCAATCAATTCCGCCGCTGACTGACACAGTTAGATCTTGGGTTTGTGGGCTCAAATTTACATTCTGCACCGATTTGTTTGCTGACATGTTTTTAACAGAGACAGCGACAATGCCGTCTTTACTAATGGAAATATTTTTAACCCAAGAGTCAGCTTGTGCCGGTAGGCTCAATATAGGTAGAGTTAGAACAACAGGTGCCAAGATTTTTTTTAGTGAAGTTAATGATTTCATAAAGCTTTCCTCAAAGTGAATAAATTGTATCTGTCTATAAGTCGAGGAAAGTAAATAAAGGGTTCAAAGGTATTTAACGAATGTTAGAGAATTTTCTTTTTTAGAATAATAGTAGGTTGTGTGAATGGTTTGAATTCGTTGCTATAAAGAGTTTAAGAGCATTCGGTGTCAATGATGTTTAAGTGGGGGCGCGTGTGATAAATCTTCTAGCTCGATAGAATATTTTACTGGCAAGGCTGCCAACGTAGCAGCCCCCAACCAAAGTTATTGTCTTTTCCAGTGTCACCTAAATCTTTACTAACGGTTGACCAATCCGCTGGTTTGCCAAAAACAGCCGCATAGGCACTGACAAACGCGGCGGCGTATGAGGTTCCCGACTGATATGCTCCGGTTCCATTTTCATTTGCTGCCCAAATATCGACCCCGGGGGCAGCGATATCAATGTAACTGCCGCGGTTGGCGTATGGGTATAGGAGACCAGCAGCGTCTATCGCAGTAACCGCGATGACTCCAGGTAGAGCCGCAGGGTAGGTCGGTGGTGCTTTGCTGCCGCCGTTTCCAGCAGCGGCAACCAATACAATATTTTTCTCCATTGCCTGTTTAAAGGCATGGGCAAGAACTCGATTGTTAGCTCCTCCTAAGCTTAAATTGATTACACCTACATTTTCACTTACCAGCCAATTGAGCCCATAGAGTAAAAACTCAAGTGTTGTACTTTGGCCGTTATGATCCTCGCGAAATACGCCAGCTACCTTAATCTCGCTGCCGGGTATCAAACTGGCAAATTGCGAAGGTTGATTTCCGGTAAGTAACACAGCTAAAGCGGTACCATGGTTGGTATTGGCCGGCTGCTCTCTACCGGTAAAATTCTGATTGGTAACCTTGGCCCCGATTAAGGCCGGGTGATCTGTCGCACTGAGGGTGTCTAGAACACCTATTGCCTTAGTGGCGATGCAACGAGCCCTGCCAGTGTGTCGACCAATACTGGTTAAGCTCCAAGCCTTAATGGAGGAGAGTGCATTGGGGTCATTTAGTAAATGGTAGCGGTGGTTGGCATCGACAACTGCTTTGGGAAACTCACGACCTATCGTGTCGATTATACTCTGAGGATTATCACTTGCCGTTAAACGAAATACACTGATGACTAGATTCAGTGCCTCGAGGTTTTTGCGGGATTTGATTCGCGCTCCTTTAGCCCGCATCAATGTAGTGACCTTTTGCGCTTGGGCCATGCTGCCTGTTGTGATAATCAGTTGATTGGGTTCACGATCCCCCACTTTTGCTTGAGCAACTGGTGCTGCGGTCGTCGGTAAAGGCATATCTAATAGACCTATATCAACATCAGTTAAAGTAAGTGGGCTCGCGTATTTTAGCGGTTCTGCTTGCTTAGTCGTTTGAAGCGTTTCAGCCGGTGGCTCTTGAAGGGTTATCTGCGATGTGTTGCTTTGGGTGGCTACATCGGTCGGTGGTTGTGGTAAGGGTGGCTCCACTTGTGTTTCAGGTATAGCGGCTTCAGGCGTTGTTGTTAACTCTACCGGCGCTAATGATTCGATGTTTTTAGGTGACGACGTTGGCTTGACAGGTTCGTTTGGCATTAGCACTACAGTGGGCATGGTTGGCGTTGGTGTAGACGTCGGTGCAGAGCTCATTGACCTCGCAGGTGCTGTTAGGGACACTGAACTTGACGAGGCGCTGGACGACGTCGTCCTGAGGGCGAGTGATGGTTGACATACACTCAGCTGTCTTAGGGGCTGCCCTAGCCAAGCTCCTCGCTCTTGAAAGCCCAACTGCCAACGCGTTGGGCCTTGGGTGGGTATATGTGTAGGCAGCTGCAGTTGAATCAACTGATCGCTCCACCGCTGGCTATGCAAAGAAATGCGTTCTTGGCCTCGCTGTAGAATGAGTGTCCAGGAAGGGCGGTGGCCAAAAGCGCGGCCTTTCAGCTGAATTTGACCGCCCGGCTGTAAGCAGTCACTAGGGGTTAGCGATCGAATAACCGGTATGGGGTTTGTTGTAGTTGAGGTTGTTACTCGCAGCGGAGTCACAGGTGCTCTGTCACTGGCGCTGGCGATAGTGGCTAAGAAGAGGTTGACGACTATTAACCATTGGCGTGCCATTATTAACGCACCGACACGCTGTCGATCCAATTGCTATTGTTCAGTGCAGCAACAGCGGCTTCGACATCATTGGTATCTGCCAATTGCACATGATAAATACCCAGGGCACCGGGGCCACTGATGATGTTGCCACTAATTTCCTGCAGTAACGATTGTACTTGTGCTAGGGATATATCTGCTTTAAATACTACCTGCAGATGCGGGGCTGTGGTTTGAACTGGGCCGGTAAGAGTTTGGATTTCAACTGCCGTCTCTTGGCTTTGGTTGAAAACCAGTACGCTACTTTGCAGTAACAGTAGTGCGCTAGCAGCAATGGCTACGGGCTTCCATGCCCGCGACTTTTTCACATCGTTTGTTTGTAACTGTGTTTGTTCGTGGTTTTTAATGGAGTGGTGTAGACGCGCTAAACCAAACTCTCCTGGTGGTGTTGCAGCTTGCTGTTGCATGCTCTTGCGCAGTTTTGCGGTGAACTCAGCCTCTTGCTGTAGTTCGTTATCTTGTTCTAACACCGCTTCAAATTTTGCGCGCGCGTCTTCATCCATGGTGCCATTTATAAATTCATCTAAATCGTAACCTTTATTGCTCATGGTGCCACCATTAATCGTTGCAGTTGCGTTTTGGCCAGCTTCTTCGCATGGTAAATGCGCGATTTAATCGTGCCTTCTGATACACCCATCACCTGACCTATTTCGCGGTAATTCATGTCCTCGAAAAATGCCAAGTGCAACACTTGTCGATGTTCTGGCGATAGTTTGCTTAGCGCGTGTTTTAGCAGTTGTGCATCTTGCGTTGCTTCTAACAGCGCATCTTGTTGTACAGCAGGCGATTCATCGGCAATATCGTCGTCCATTTCTTCGTGTTCGTGCCGTTTTTTGGCGCGGAACTGATCGATAATTTTGAAATGGGTAATGCCGAGAAGCCAAGTGCTGACCTTGGAGCGCCCCTCAAACTTCGCGGCTGACTTCCATACTTCCATCATGACTTCATTCAGTATGTCGGCGGCGGCGATTGGATCGTTCAATCTAGATAGGGAAAATCGGTAAACAGTGGACTCGTACAGGCGATAAAATGCGGCGATAGCACTTTCGTCCTTCGCCGCTATGGCCTTTAGTAAGGCTTTTCCTTCACTTTCTTGTTCCCCTGTCATAGGCGATTACCATGAGTAAAAGCGCTATTGTGGCACGGAGTAGGCCTGAGCAAAAGTCGCAGGATTAAGGGGGTGTCGTCATGGCGCGTAAATCACTGCTGCCAATAATTATCCCTTCTTCATTGATCGCTAGTATGCGCCAGTAATACCGCGTTTTTGGTAGTAGGTGCTCTTTAACTAAGGCGCTTAAGTGCGACTGACTACTTTTACCGGGCACCAGTAACCCGGCTACTGGTGTGGAAGGTAGACGAATTTCACTCAGTGAGTTAAAGGTCAGCGCTGCTGTAGTTGGCGAGGGAATAGAATCGCCTGTGGCAGCGTCAAAGATTTCCAGCTGGTAAGCGTGAGCTTCTCTCACCGGCTGCCAGTGAAACTTACTGTGAATGTTAATGCTGGCATTTTGATTGGGGGAGAGCAGGCGTAGCTTGCGTATTATTGTGTTGGCTCTCTGTTCGCCGCCCACCATGTATTGAATGGTTACCGATTGTTTGCTGCCTCCCGTTTGCAATAGCGTAAAGCGCAACAGGTAAAGTCCGCTGCTTAGCGTAGGTAGGGGCGGGCTTTGCAATAGAATTTGGTTGCCCCCCCCTAGGTACTGTTGAACCTGTTGTAGAGGGGCAAAAATTGGTTCGCCCACTGTGCTGGCTGAGGTTGCCAGCTCCCAGCGGCCACTAATAAGTCCAGCTGAACGGTAATTAATCCGTATCTGTGCAGCAATTGGTTCACTGGGCTCAGCGACACGTGTTTGCTCGCCGGTATCAAAGCGCAGTGTCATCTGAGTAACAATAACAGCGCTATTAATGGGGTCAGGAGCTGGTGCTGGCTCTGGCCCAGGTGTTGGTTCGGGGGCCGCTGGAGGGGTGGGTTCGGGCTCCGGTGTAGGCTCTGGCTCTGGGGTAGGTTCGGGCTCTGGAGTA
>NZ_JAUOQM010000044.1:224749-378861 GCF_030547685.1 Gilvimarinus sp. 2_MG-2023
GAGTAGGCTCAGGTTCTGGGGTAGGTTCGGGCTCCGGAGTAGGCTCAGGTTCTGGTGTCGGCTCAGTAATAGGCTGAGTCAGAGGGATGCGGACCTCGCCTTGTACCACGCCAGTGCCCGCAACTGAAAACTGACGACGGTAAATAATTTCATTAGCGTTCACATTGCCTGCGGCAGCTGTTACCGAAGCGCTGATGTGCAGGTTCTCATTGATATTAAAATTATTTTGCAATGTTGATGACGGTATTGAGACATTGGTTTGCAGTGTAGAGTTGGTCATACTCAGCATTTGATTTTTGGCGTAAAAAACGCCTGCGGCTGAAGCAACCGTCATTGTGGGAGCGCCCGAGGGGGAGCTGACAGTACCGCGCCAGCGCACTGTTCGATTAGTAGCTTGACCTACAACTGCTCCACCGTTAACTGTGCAGGGTCTTGCCGCTGTGCACATTGAGTCGATATTAGCGTGGCTGTTGAGGATTATTCCTGTCAGTAGGGCCATAGTCAGGAACCTCGCCGAAAGGGGGAAAAGTGGGTGTTTCATTATAGGCCTCCGGTGAATTGCGACGGCAAGGTGGTCTTTATCGTAAGAAAAACCTGATAGCTGTCATTGTTGTTTTGACTGAATAGATGATCGCGATAATCTTGCGAGCTGGCGCTGAGTGCGAGCTCAATGCCGACTTTATTGGCCTTGGCGAGTCGGGCCTGCCATGTGATGTTGCCCGATAAGAACTGATTGTTATTGTCTTGTATGTAGAAAGGGTCGTTAAGCGCCTCAATGGCGTTTTGATTCCAGCTGAGTGACATACTTAAGCGGCGGGGAATCAATATAAATTGCCCGGCTAAATTGTATAGTGTGGAATAGGTGATGCTGCCATAGTCTCGATTATCGGTACGCTGGCGCTGAAAGCCAGGTTGCACGCTAACGGCTTCTCCAAATCTTAAACTCATATTGGCAAATAACGAGTGGATGCGGCTATCTATTTGCGCATTGGTAAAGTCATCAAACGTTTGTAGGCTATAGCCAAAATTCCATTGCCAGCTTGATGCTGTGAACGCGGCGTTAAACATAGCCGTCTCGGTTCGTGAATCTTGCCGGTTACTGCTTGGCGAGGTGTAATCGTCCTTTAGTGTGGACTGTTGCAGTGATAGTGTGTAGCTGGGGTTTCCGATCCAGGATTTAATACTGCCGGCCTCGGCTGTGTTGTAATCACTGTAGGAAACATTGATCTGTTGCAGTTGTTGAGCAGTTGTTGAGCGCTCGGGGCGTTGATCGAGGCTTGTGATCTCACGTCCGGCGCTTGCTGTGGCGTTCCATTTACCACCGCTCAGGGAGGTAAATAGACGCGATAAATTACGATCTGTTGGCAGGTAGGGATTGGCCAAGCTATAGTAATTGGCACCAATTTCTTTTGCTTCAACGCCTAATTGCCACTGCAAGTTTGTCAGAGTGGGGTTTATAACAACCAAGGCGCTGTATGCATCATCGGACTGGTCTTGGTTCTGGCCTTGTTTACTGTCGCTACCGGCACCTTCTAAACGCATGCGAAGCTGGCGCTCAAACCAATAGTTGTCGAGTGTTAACCCCCAGCCATCGGCCTGTGTTACCTCATTCGGATCAGACCAACTGCCGTAACCGGCCACCGTGCGCTTTCCCGACATATAGGTACTGATTAGGTGCGACTCAAAAAATTCGCTCTGCCATAGTTGACTCTTTATCAGCCCGCCATGATAGCGATTTTCCTCATCATTAATTCCCAGTATGTCATTGTGACCAGCCAGGTCTTGGGAGCTCATGCCAAACACGATTAACTGGCTTTTAGCAGCTTGCCAGTTACCTGACACTGCAACCCCGCGTTTTTGGTACCCGTCAAACATAAGGCCTTGATCGGAGAGTGTTTGGTGGCCGACGGTCACCGAGCTGTAGTCGTTTTCAGTATGGGCCACAAAGGTTCCAAGGTCGAGAGACTTCCCAGTGGCAGCATGCTCAGAAGTGTTAATGTATAGTAGGTCGGCTCTGCCAGAGAATTGAGCATTAGCGGTGTTGGCTTCAGTCTGATAGCTTGCACTGCCCTGTATCTGGTATTCATTGGCGTGGTCGAAGTCCGTACTGTTGCCGAGTCGTTGGGTTACATTGAGTGTGGCTTGGCCGGAAAATGAAGCATTGCGAAAGAAGGTAGGAGCCCGCACATCGATGGTCCAATAACCTAGCTCACTGATGCTTCCGTCGTTTTGGTAGGCCACCAGCCGTAATTCATGATGACCGGGGCTTAGAGGTTTAACAGGGGAGAAAGCGATGGTGTTGCCGCTTAATGATGCCATTGCCGTCACGTCTATGGTATCAAGTTCTAGGCTTAATTGAGTGCCACTCGCAATTGGGTTGAAGCCAGCTAGCTTAATCGTTAGCGTCTCCCTGGGTAGGTATGCCTGGCTTTGGGCTGGCGGTGTCAGGGTAATTTGGGAAACATCCAGTGTTGCCCCTAAGCTCGCGCAGGCAATTAGGGGCTGGGCAAAAATGAGCGCAGTGCGCAAGGCGTTATTCATGATTAATGTCCAAAAGAGGCGTCCTATTATTCGCCTATGATATTCTTAAGTCGCGGCAATTGCGTGAAAGGTTCAAAAAAACAGGATTAGTTTGTTCGAGAGGGCTGTTTTACGGGGTTGGTGGGGGGCATTAATTTAATTAATTACAGATTGAAAGGTTGAATCGTGTGTCAACTTTGTCTGGACGGATAGAGAGTTAAAACAGTTCAGCGCAGTTGCCCTCTCGTTTGGTAATATTTAGCCAAACCAATATGCGCTCTGCTCGAGCGCTATAGTGTCAGTTGGCAAAATATTAATAGTGGTTCAGCATAAAGCGTTGCTCAAGCTTGAATGACTAAAATTCTGGGCGCAAATCGGTCAGAGAGTCGATCGATTTTGTTCGCTTTCACGAATAAATCAGTGGCGATACTTGTGTGAACCTTTAAGCAGGGCAAAGAGAATAACTCTTAAGCTAAATTCACGCAGGGGGCGAGTCGTGCTCCAAATTCTGGCAACTTCGCGGTCTTCGTGGGAAAGCTTGAGATTCCCTCTATTTCCACTGTGACGATATATTCGCGCGGTCTATTTGAGCCGCAATTGTCTGCAGTTTTCTTCATAACCAGAACAATTAGTCTTGAAAAGTAAGGGGTTGACCGGTGTGTTGCCAGCATTGGTTTCTTGTCGGCCAGCCAAACGTGGGGCTAATTGGCATGGCGAGTAAAAAAGCTCGAAAGGCCATAGTGTGTGGGCTTGTTTTTATGCGTTTTTAATCAAGTAAAGTATCGATGATTGTTCGCTAAACCAGTGCTCGATGCCATACTGGCTGGCGTGTCCACTGTCAGGCTGCGATAATGTGGGGTACTAATTTAATGAGAGATTTCCTTTGAAGCTATTGTTGACCGATACATCCCATACCTTGGGTACTGCTATCGAGCACGAGTTAGAGCGAGAGCCGTTTAATCTACTGCAGCCCAGCCGCCAAGAGGTTAACTGGCAATCGGCTGATGCTGTAGACGACTATCTTCGCCAGCATCGTCCCGATGTGGTTATTAATACACTCGGTTGGGGCGACAGCGATGCCTCGGCAGATAAGACGTTGTTGCCGATAGCCGCGAGTCATTTGGCCCGAGCCTGTGCGGCTTATGGCTCGGTAATCGTGCAGATGTCCAGTTACCGGGTTTTTGGTGATGACAATAAAAGTAAGCACCTCGATACCGACGCGTGCACACCCAATAGTGATTTGGGACGAGCGCTGTTGCAGGCCGAACAGGCTGTTTTAAATACTACCGAGGCGGCGCTGATACTGCGCACCAGTTGGACTATCTCAAGCTATGGCGATAACCGTTTAAGGCATTTACTCGGCGCCTTAGCGCAAAATAAACCCTGGCGGGTGAATGCTCGTTTGCGCGGTGCACCTACGGCATTGTCCGATGTGGCCAGAGTTGTCGTGGCGCTGATCAAGCAGATTGCCAGTGGTGCCGAATGCTGGGGAGTCTATCAATATTGCTCGGGCGATGTGTGCAATCAGGTCGAATTGGCCGAGCAACTGTGGGAGGCATTGGGGCAGCAAGGGTATCAGGGGCCGGAGCCGCGTTGGGATCGAATAGACGAAGCTCCGCAGGGTGAGCCGGTCAGTGCGGTATTGAGCTCATTGAAAGTGCGCAATGATTTTGGCGTACAGACCCGCTCTTGGCGCACCTATCTGATGCCCATGGTAAAACAATGGCTTAATAATCAGACGGGTTAAGTGTAATAGAGTGGAGAGAAATGGTGCGGTTTGCGCGATAGCCGTCCCTGGCTTGCGTTAGGCTTAGCTGCCGTATTTTTGGAATACCAAACAGGCGTTGGTGCCACCAAAACCAAAGCTGTTAGACAGCACTCGGTTGAGGGTCACGCCGTCTTGGCGTTCGCGCACAATTGGCATGTCGGTCGCTTCAGCGTCGAGCTCATCGACATTGGCCGAGGCACAGATAAAGTTGTTTTCCATCATCAGCAGCGAGTAGATCGCCTCCTGAACACCGGTGGCCCCAAGAGAGTGACCGGTCAGTGACTTAGTGGAACTGATGGCCGGAATTTTCTCAAAGGTACTGCGAATGGCTTTTAATTCGGCCAAATCACCTACCGGAGTGCTGGTGCCGTGCGAGTTGATGTAGTCAATGTCACCGGCAATACCGGCCATTGCTTGACGCATACAGCGCTCGGCGCCTTCACCCGATGGCGCAACCATATCGTAACCGTCCGAGGTGGCGCCATATCCGACCACTTCGCCATAAATTTTGGCGCCGCGGGCCTTGGCGTGCTCTAGCTCTTCCAGAACCAGACAACCGCCGCCGCCGGCAATCACAAAGCCGTCACGATTGGCATCGTAAGCGCGCGAGGCCTGTTCGGGAGTATCGTTGTACTTGGTCGACAGGGCGCCCATGGCGTCGAACAGACAGGTCAAAGACCAATGCTCTTCTTCACCACCGCCGGCAAAGACAACGTCTTGCTTGCCCAGTTGGATCAACTCCATCGCATTACCGATACAGTGAGCGCTGGTGGCACAGGCGGAGGAAATTGAGTAATTAACCCCTTTGATCTTGAAAGGGGTGGCCAGGCACGCAGAGGTGGTACTGCCCATGGTTTGGGTGACGCGATAGGGCCCAATACGCTTTAAGCCGCGGCTGCGCAGTACATCGGCGGCCTCTACCAAGTTTTGAGACGAAGCTCCGCCCGAACCCATGATAATACCGCTGCGATCGTTGGAGACCTGATCTTCACTTAAGCCTGAATCACGAATGGCTTGGTCCATGGAGATATAGGCATAGGCCGCGGCATCGCCCATAAAACGCAGAATTTTGCGGTCAATGTGCTCTTTTAAGTCGATATCCACCGAGCCCGCTAGCAGCGAGCGAAATCCCAGCTCTTCGTAAGACTCCTGGCGTTTAATGCCGGAGCGACCTTCACGCAGAGCGTCGAGAACAGTGGCTTTATCATTACCGAGGCATGAGACAATTCCCATTCCAGTAACTACAACGCGTTTCATAGGCTACCTCTTAACTTGCTCGGCCTGACGATTGGCAAACTGCCAAAATAATTGTGACTATTGTAACGTCTTTGCTACGAGTGTATTGGACACCCGTACACGAGCTTAGTGCCCGACATTAGCCGGGCTATTGATCGGTTGTTAGAAATTGTCGGTATTGGAAAACAAACCGACTCTTAAATCTTTGGCGAAATAGATATCTTTGCCGTCTACCGATACGCGGCCGTCGGCAATACCCATAATCAACTTGCGCTCAATAACGCGTTTCAGGTTGATATGGTAAGTGATTTTTTTCGCCGTCGGCAGAATTTGGCCGGTGAATTTCACCTCGCCACAGCCCAGGGCGCGACCACGGCCGGGGTTGCCTTTCCAGGCCAGAAAAAAGCCGACCAGCTGCCACATAGCATCCAGCCCCAGGCAGCCTGGCATTACCGGGTCGCCAGGGAAATGACAGTCAAAGAACCACAGGTCCGGATTAATATCCAGCTCCGCGACAATTTCACCTTTGTTGAACTCTCCGCCCTCGGCACTGATGTGTGCGATGCGGTCGAGCATCAACATGTTGGGTACGGGCAACTGTGCATTGCCGGGGCCAAACAGTCGGCCGTGGCCGCATTCGAGCAGCTCGTCCAATTCGTATGAGCTCTTGGGGACAAATGATGTCATATGTGTCAACTCTAAACAGTTCTTGGTGTCGCGGATAGCCGCAAAGGGCCACATTCTACCGTTTGCCCGCCACTTGTCCAGTGGCGGGGTTGTATAGGGTGGTCAAATGTACAAGTTTTAATCAGTGATCCCGTGCTAGAGCAAATTCGGCCAGCTCTTGCATGGCTTGGCGAAAGCGTGAGGGAGGGAGTGTCTCAAGCTTTGTTAGTGCGCGTGATACCGCATCGCGCGCCGCCTGGAGTGTGTATTCCATAGCGCCAGTAGCCTCGACGATCGCGACAATCTCTGGCAATTTGCTGGCATCGCCATTTTGTATGGCCTGGCGGATAATCTCGCGCTCGGCGGGGGCACTGTGGCTCATAGCGTAAATTAAGGGCAGAGTGGGCTTGCCTTCGGCCAGATCATCGCCCACATTTTTGCCTAGAGTCTCGGTGTCGCCGCGGTAGTCGAGGGCGTCGTCCACCAACTGAAAAGCCAGCCCCACGTCCAGCCCGTAATCGTTAAGCGCCTGACGGGTAGCTGTATCGGCACCGGCAATGGCGGCGGCTACTTCGCAGGCGGCAGCAAACAGAACGGCAGTTTTCTTGCGAATCACATCACGATAGTCGTCTTCGGTTAAATCCGGGTCTTTGGCGTTGATTAGCTGCTGTACTTCACCCTCGGCGATAATATTGGTGGTGTCAGACAAAATGGCCATGACATCCATATTGCCGATATTGACCATCATCTGAAACGAGCGCGAATAAAGGAAGTCGCCTACCAGTACACTGGGTGCATTGCCCCATTCGGCGTTGGCGGTGGGGCGACCACGGCGCAAGGATGACATATCGACTACGTCGTCGTGCAGTAAGGTGGCTGAGTGAATAAACTCAATTATCGCCGCTAAGTCTAGGTGGTGTGTGCCCTGATAATTCAGAGCGCGTGCCACCAGCAGTACCAAAAGTGGCCGCAATCGTTTGCCGCCCGCTTCAATCAGGTAGTGGCCGATATTCTCCACCATGGGAACATCGGAGTGCAGCTGACGGATAATCAGCTCATTAACCTGGGTAAAATCCTCGGCGACAGGGTCGTGAAACGGCAGCATTGCGGTGTCCTGAATGTAAAGTAGTGCGAATCCTAGGCAGGGGGCCAGACGCTGTCAAGCACTGCCCCCTTTTTGCGCCGGTTAATGCAGTTTGAGTTTGGGTTTCAGCCAGCGATTAATACTGCCTGACAACATGACCAGAGCGGTTTTAATATAACCGTGGATGGCAATTTGGTGCATTCGGTAGAGAGAGACATACACCAACCGTGCTAAACGCCCCTCTAAAAATAAGCTGCCGCCACTGAGGTTGCCCATTAAACTGCCCACAGTGGAGTAGTTTGCCAGTGAGACCAGTGAGCCGTGATCTTTATAGCGAAAAACTTTTAAATTGCCGCCATTTAGCTGTGCACTGATGTTGTGAAAACACACGTCGGCCATTTGGTGGGCTGATTGTGCGCGGGGGGGAACCCGGGTGCCATCGGCCTGAATAAATTCGGCGCAGTCACCGATGGCAAACAAGCTGGACTCATTTTTTATTTGCAAATAAGCGTTCACTGGCAGTTGATTGATACGGTTGGTTTCGATACCGCCAATGTTTTTTAGTGCATCGGTGACTTTAACCCCCGCGGCCCATACCATTAGGTCAGAGGCAATTATTTCATTGTCTGCGGTGTGCAGGCCTTCGGTTGTGGCTGAAGTGATGCGGGTATTGAGCTTGATGTTTACCCCCAACTTGGCTAATTCCCGACTGGCTGCGGTGGAGATTCGCTCGGGTAAGGCGGGCAATATTCGCGGGCCAGCCTCAATCAGGGTGACATTAATGTTCTTGTTGTCGATAGCATCAAAGCCGTAGGTGTGAAATTTCTCTACCGCATGGTGCAGCTCAGCCGACAGTTCAACCCCTGTAGCACCGCCGCCGATAATGGCGATATTGACCGAGTCTGGGGCATCACTCACCCGTTGTATGCGCAGGAATTTACCCAGTAACTTATTGCGAAACCGGTGTGCCTGTGTCGGGCCGTCGAGGAAAATACAGTGGTCTTTCACACCAGGAGTATTAAAATCGTTGGAGGATGAGCCCATGGCCAGTACTAAAATGTCGTAATCAATACGGGTTTCGGGCAGTAACTCCTGACCGTCGTCGTCAAACATGGGGGCCAGAATGACCTGCTTTGCTGCGCGGTCAATGTTGGTCATGGTACCGATACGAAACTGAAAATGGTTGTCGAACGCGTGAGCGCGATAGCTGACGGCATCCACCCCTTCATCCATGGTGCCTACGGCAATTTCGTGCAGTAATGGTTTCCAAACATGGGTGGTGTTTCTATCCACCAAGGTGACATGAGCTTTACCTTTGCGGCCAAATTTACGGCCGAGCTTTGTCACTAATTCCAACCCGCCAGCGCCGCCGCCGACTACGACAATCTTTTTCACAGACAATTCTCCAGTTTAGTGAAGGGTAATTCACCGTTTAATACATGGGCTTTTGGCCCCAGATAAAATGCTGGACGATAATGCATTATAACTCAATCCAGAGGTTTGTTTGGGCGCTGCTCACCAGAGCATCCAGCGCTTTCATGTTGGCCAGTGCATCGCTCAATGGTGTCGGAACTGGACTGTTGTTGATAATCGCCTGACAGAACTGGTCGGCCATAGAGCGGTAGTGATTGGCCGGCGTAATATCAATGCTTTGTTCTTCGCCTTGTTGGCGCAAAATAATTTGAACAGGCATGTCGGCAATGGGATTAAAGGGGATCAGCAACTTAATGCTGCCCTGTTCGCCACTAATAAGCGCCCACTGGCCCGCTTCGGTTTTGGTAGAACAGCTAAAACTGGCGCACCCACCCTCAAACTCCATTAAGGCGTTGGTGATGGTGTCGACCTCGTGCCCCATAAATTGCTGATGCCCCATGACACGTACAGGCTCGCTGTCAAATATAAAGCGGGCCAGCGAAATGCCATAACAGCCGATATCCATTAAAGCACCGCCACCCATGTCGGCTTGATTGCGAATGTTGTCTGTGTCGCGGTTGTTGTAAGAGAACTGACATTGAATATTACGCACCGGACCAATACTGGGTAGCAGGGCTTTCACTTTTTCCCACTGAGGATGGAAGCGATACATAAAAGCTTCCATGACTTTCAGTTGCGGGTATTGCTGGCTGGCCTCTAGCAAGTCCTGAGCTTCACTTTGATTTAGCCCCACCGGCTTTTCTACCAACACATGTTTTCCGGCTTGCAGTGCCCGGAGTGTCCAGGGTACATGTAAATGATTGGGCAGCGGATTGTAAATGGCATCAATGTGTGGGTCGGCTAGCAGTGCTTCATAGCTGCCAGCGGCGTGAGCGATGTTCAATTGTTTGGCGCAGGCTTGAGCGTTATCCAGTCTGCGCGAAGCAATGGTTGTTACTTCACCGAATTGTGAGGTTTGTATCGCGGGTATAACATGATTACGTGCGATTTTTGCGGTACTTAACACACCCCAGCGAACCTTGTGCATAACTTCCCCTTTATTCATAAATTCTGGAAAGATTATACGTCAATTGTTGGTGTCTGTCTGATTATGGCGTTGTCTTGGCCGGGCTTAAAGGTTTGATGCTACTGGGTAAAGTGCCTGTCCAGCGTTTAAACGCCCGTCGCAGATTGCGAATGTCGTGAAAATGAAGGCGTTCGGCAATTTCATCGTAAGTTAACTGCTGACGAGTCAGCCAATCGATGGCCAGTTCTTTACGAACACTGTCGTAGCGGTCTTGAAATCGAGTGTCGTGTTTTTTTAATTTTCGTTTAAGTGTGGCCGGGCTTATGCAAAGTTGTTCTGCTAATACTTCGAGCGTTAACTGGTGGGGTAGGTGAGTACGAATACATTGGTCAATATAAGCGACAAAGCCTAGGGGTGGTTGTTGGCTCCATGCGGCTAGAAACTGATTGCGCGCAATAACCGCATTATTGACATTCGCTTGCCGACAAGCGGTGGATAGCTGCGAGCGAGGTACTCTCATCGCCGCTATGTGTTGATTGGCAAATACACGTGAGCCAAAGTTAACCTGATATTGTTCTTCATTGTCTAATGGGCCGGGTAATAGGTAATCCCAACTTGGTTCGGCTTCGCACAAATGGTTGAGCAGCGAGGTGATGGCCGTCATCGATAACTGAAGCAAGAAGTGAAAGTGCTCGGTGTCAGTAATATTGTTTTGCCAGTGTAGGTAAAGATAATCCGGGTCGACCGATTTTCGGATATGAAGCAGTGGTGAAAGCGATGCTTGGCAAAGGACAAAATGATCAATGGCTTCAGATAAATGACTGGCAAACCAAACAGGGTTAATACTGGCCCCAAAGTTACCGGGGTATAGACGATGTCCTAACAAGTATGGAATATCGTTGCCGGGTAATAAGCGTCGCAAGTTGGTGATCAGTTGTAAGCATTGGTCAGGCTTAAGGATGAGTTCTCCGCTGAGATAATCCTCCCAGAAAACGCCTGTACCTCGCAGCAGTTTATCCATGTCGGTGTTGCGACTTTGGGCCAACTCTATAATAACCGCTGGGAATTGATGAGCGGGCACATAACGCTCTTCCCTTTCAATCCAAGCGAGCATTAGGCGGCACTCCCTAATTTTTTTTGATCCTTCGCCGCCATTAAGCGAACCGTGGCTATCTCCGTGATGGATTCTTCTCGATCTGGGTTATCGGCGGCCACGCCGACGCTGGCATTGTGATAGACAGTGTCACCGTTGTTGGTTTTATAGGCAAAGCTGGCAACTGCCCGAATCAATTGTTGTGCCAACTCATTTGCCATCAATTCGGGGGTGTTGGGTAGTACGATGGCAAAACGGTCACCGGCATACCGGCATAAGAGATCGCAGCGGCGTAAATTGAGAATTAACAGCTCGCTAAGTTCACGTAATAAGCGGTCGCCTTCCGAGTGCCCAAAGGTACGGTTGGTACTGTTAAAGCGATCCAAGTCCAACAGGATGAGCGCTAGTGGTTGATGGTTAGCCCGGCATTGGCGAATCTGCTGACTGAGTTGCAGCTTGAGAAATCGTGCATCGCCTAAATCGGTAAGCTGATCTTGCCAGCGGTATTCTCGGGTTTCTTGTTCCCTGCGCCGTCTCTGCTCAAGAAATACCAGTTGTTCTTTATGCCAGTGATATAGCCCAAACGTTAATACAATTAAGCCAAAAGGCATCAGCAGTGACTCTAGGGCGCCGCGAAAAAAAGATTCGTCTGGCAGCGCAATAATTTCATCCAGTAGATCTTGAAATGTGCCGATAAATATAAAACCCAAACCTAAACATAGGAAATTGGTGACACTGCCGGCTGGGCGGCTGTTAAGTATAAAGACAAGCCACATAGCCGCCAGTAAACTCACCCCGCCCTCACCGACGATATCAAACCAATCGATATCGCCCCACAGTTTTGGATCACCCAATGCCAATGTCAGCAGTATGGTGAAGTTGGTCGCTATGGCTATAAAGAGTAATTTCCATTTGTGCAGTTTGATCATGGGCGTCAGTAACAGATAGGAGTTTGCATTCTGTCTACCAGCGATTTGTAACAGTTTTATGACAGTAGATTCGACGTGAAGGAGCGAATAAATTTCAACCTGAGGGGCAAATCAGCTCATGCAATTTTTATTAAATTAACCGTCTGAAGCTGGTTGAGTGGCGGTGTTCATGGGTTGGTTCGGTGTCAGTTGGACTTATAGGGGGGCCGATGGGCTCAATGGCGTCTCCACAGTGGCAGAAAGAGCCCCTTGGCTGGAGTGCTGTCACACTATTGTCACCTGAGCTTTCTAGCGTGGCCTCACTTTTACCGCCTAGCGCGGATATAAATAACACGACAGCCTTAACGTGGGGAACGAACCGTGACTGTGTACTCTTTGAAAAACAAAACGTTTAAACGCAACTTATTGATTGGTGCCATCAGTGCGATAGCGGCCAGTAATGTCTGGGCCGATGGGCAAGTTCGCGGTCAATTAACGGCCGAGCTCAGTGGCTTGCCTCTGCAGGGAAGTCGCATCAAACTTGAAGAGCTCAATGTGAGTACGGTAACCGCACGCGATGGGCGCTTTGCATTAAGTGGTATTGCCGCCGGTGACTATACGTTGAGTGTTAGCTACCTCGGGGTTGAAACCCTATCGCGTCAGGTGACGGTGCGCGATGATGAGACACTCATCAGCAATTTCCAAATCGCACCCTCTAAGCCCAATACGGAATATCTGATTGTTTTAGGTCAGGCCGGTAGTTTAAACAAAGCGTTAAACCGCCAGCGTTCAGCGGATAATGTCGTCAGTGCCGTGTCGGCCGATGCGATTGGTCAGCTGCCCGACACAAACGTCTCTGAAGCACTGCAGCGTTTACCCGGTCTGTCGGTTGAGCGAGATCAGGGTGAAGGTCGCTATGTTCGGGTGCGTGGTTTGGGTCCAGATTATAACGCCGTGACCATTAACGGTGTCAGCTTGCCTTCGCCCGACAGTGGTCGACGGGCCGTTGCGCTCGATGTTATTCCCTCTGACCTTCTGGAAGGTTTGGTCGTCAGCAAAACCCTCACGCCGGATATGGATGCCAACGCACTGGGCGGCAGTATTGATATTCAAAGTTTGTCCGCATTTGATCGCGACGGTATGTTTTACTCCTTCACGGCCGAAGGAAGCTACAATGACCTGACCGAAGAAAGCAGCCCGAAATTGGCCTTAACCGCATCCGATCAGTTTAGCATCGGCTCGGGTGAAGACAATTTTGGTGTGGCCGCTGGTGTCAGTTGGTACGACCGCTCCTTTGGTTCAGACAATGTCGAAACCGGTGGTGGTTGGGACTTTGATGATGAGGGTGTATTACTGGAAGAAATCGAGCAGCGCGATTACACGGTTAACCGTGAGCGCTCAGGCATTACTCTGAATATGGATTACAAACCCAGTGACAATACCGACTTGTACTGGCGCAATCTGTTTAGCCGCTATACCGACTCCGAAATTCGCCTGGCGAATATTTATGAGTTCGAAGATGGTGTCATGGCCGGTCAAAGCGGTGTTGCCGAGGTTGAGCGTGAGTTAAAAGACCGAGCTGAAACGCAAGAAATTTTTTCCACCTCCTTCGGCGGTAGCACCCGTGCTGGCAACTGGACTCTGGATTACCGGGCGGCATTGTCTGAATCGGGAGAGGATGAGCCCGAGCATGTTGGCGGCGCTGTGTTCTCCGGTAGCGATGCCTTTGACGGTGTATCTTTTACCGACACCGTTCAGCCTCTGTTGACGGTACCGGCGAGCTTTTCTGACGCCAGTGCTTACGAATTGGATGAAGTTGAATGGGCGTCGTCGCAAACTAACGATGAAGAGCGCTCTTTCCAGTTGGATATCACCCGCGATTTATTTTTAGGTGAAAATTCCGTTCAATTAAAATTCGGCGGTAAATATCGCGAGCGGGAAAAAGACAATAATGTCGATGTGTGGGTCTACGAAGATTTTGACGAATTTGGTTTTAGCGACGATCAACTAAACTTTGCCGATTACAGCGATGCCGCACCCGATTACTCACTGGGTTATTTTGGCCCGGGCATTAACCCGCAGGCCGTTGCCAGTGCGATCGCTCCGCTTGATAAAAACGAGTTTTACAGCGAAGAAGATTCGCGCATTGAAGACTTTGTGGTGCAAGAGGATGTCGCCGCGGCTTACCTAATGGGGCGTATTGACCTTGGTGATTTACGCCTAATGGGTGGTGTGCGCTATGAAGACACAGATTTTAATGCCATGGGCACCCGTTACGACGGCGATGACTTCAGCGATACCCAGGCCAGCAAACAGTATGACCATGTACTGCCATCATTACATGCTCGCTACCTGCTGGGCGAGAACACGCAGTTGCGCGCCTCGTGGAGCAACGCCTTGGTTCGTCCTAACTTTGAGCAGGTTGCGCCATTTTTTGTGATCGATGACGAAGAGGCCGAATTCGGCAATCCAGATCTGGAGGCGATGGAGTCGGGCAATATCGATGTGGGTATTGAACACTACATGGGCGTGGCAGGCGTAGTGTCGGCGTTTGCGTATTACAAAGAAATTGATAACTTTATTTACCAGACAGATGTAGCCGGCACGCCAGGCTATGAAAATTACGATGAGGCAATTACATTTGGCAACGGCGATAGCGCCGAGGTGTATGGCATTGAGCTGGCCTTATCAAAACAGCTGGATTTCTTGCCTGCGCCTTTTGATGGTCTCTTGGTAACGGCGAACGCTACCGTGTCCGACTCGGAAGCTACCATGAGCTACTTTGATGAAGACGAAGGCGCCATGACCCGCACCATCACTATGCCAAGTCAATCGGATACGACGGGTAATCTTAGCCTGGGGTATGAGTCAAGCAGTTTTAGTGTGCGTCTGGCGGCCAATTACAAGTCGGAATACTTGTTGGAAGTCGGTGATGTTAGTGACAGCGAAGAAGACGCCTACATCGATGAGCAAACGCAATTGGATTTTTCGGCTCGCTATTACGTCAATGACGGTGTTCAGGTTTACTTTGAAGCGCTTAACTTAACGGATGAACCCTACTACGCCTATTTAAATAACCGCGCCTATAACGCGCAGTACGAAAGTTATGGTTTGACGTTTAAGCTGGGCTTGACTGTGACCAATTTTTAATTGCAACACCGAGAGAGGCTAAGTCGCTGCGACAGGATTTAGCCTCTTATGCTTCTGCAACCGATGGAAAAGAATATGCGAGTAACCACACTAATAAGCGCATTGGCGCTAACCTTAAGTGTTAATGCCTGTGCCAATAATGAAACGGATAACCTGACGGCGAGTATTGCTGCACCGCTTGCCAATCAATCGGGCGGCTGGGCCAGTATCAATCAGGCCGGACAATTAATGATCGACAACACGGTTGTGGTTGATTATGCCCAGTTGCTCGATACCATGCCCCTAAACGCCACGACTTTGGTGGCAACCACCGTAGGCATTGAGGCGGCAGCGCACGTTTATCGGGTGAGTGATCAAGGCACAGAACTGATAGCGGCTTTGCCGTCGCCGGAATTTTTACCAGAAACTTTGTGTCTGGCTCCGGCAGGTGAGGATCAAGCGGCACTTTTTGTCGTCGATGAACGAGGCAAGGCCGAGCACTGGTTGGTGTCTGTCGGCAATACAATAGAACCGGTCAAAGTACGTGACCTGTCTATCGCTCCCAATAGCATTGCCTGTGATGCCGACCAGCATGGTGGCATATTCGCGGTGGAAGAGGAAGTCGGTATTTGGCGTTACCAAGCCAACCCTGAATTGCCGCCCGGCCGAGAGTTGATTGATTTAGCCGCGCCCCGCGGGCAGCTGCCAGGCGGCGCTGAAGCACTGGCGGTGGTAGGTGACGAAGTCGTTGCGATTGCCGCTGAGAGTAAAGAGGTGTTGGCTTATCGCCAAACGGATGCGGGCTGGGAGGCCACACGTATTGGCCAGTGGGACGGTTTGACTGAGGCCGAAAACCTGCACGCATGGATAAAAGATGGCAAATTGCACTTAGTTGTCCGGGACGATGCCACAGGGCAAAGCGTGCAAAAAACGCTGGACTATCAACCAATAGCCAAGCCAGTAGCGCAAAAAAGTATTGAGGTTGCCCGTGTGCAACCGACGATGCAGACCGAGCCCGTCGAGCGTTTTGGCGATGCGGCGGACGATCCGGCTATCTGGGTTCACCCGAGCCGACCTGCGCACAGCCGTATTCTCGGGACCGATAAAAAACACGGTTTGGCGGTTTACGACTTACAGGGCACGCTGCTGAGCATGCTGCCAACGGGCCGACTGAATAATGTCGATCTGCGCTATGGTTTCGATTTTGGTAATGGTGTGGCCGATATCGCCGTTGCCAGCCAGCGCAATGACAACAGTTTGTCTGTGTACCGTATTCACCCGACTGAGGGTTCGGTAACGCATCTGGCCGAGTTGCCCACCGGGTTGGAGGAAATCTACGGTCTGTGTATGTACCAAAATAACGAGGCGACCTACGCCATTGCCAATGGTAAAAGCGGGCGCTTTGAGCAGTACCGGTTGCACGCTGATAATGGCGATGTTACCGCGACGCTGGCGCGCGAGTTTGCTGTAGCCACACAGCCTGAAGGTTGTGTGGCCGATGATGCCCGCGGTCGCTTATTTGTCGGCGAGGAAGGTTACGGTGTTTGGACGCTCTCCGCCCTGGCCGAAGACCCCGCTCAACTGGAGCTGGTAAAAGGCATTGATGCAACGCTGGTGGCGGATGTCGAGGGTATGGCACTGTATCCGGCGGTGAACAGTCAGTATCTGATTGTCTCCAGCCAGGGTGACAACGCCTATGTGGTGCTCAGCGCGCATGCACCCTATAAGGTTTTGGGTAAATTTAGTGTGGGCAATAACCTTGCGGCGGGTATCGATGCCATTAGCGAAACCGACGGCTTGGAAGTCACCCACCGTTCTTTGGGTAAAGGATTAGAAAAAGGGGCTTTTGTGGCGCAAGATGGGCACAATGTCATACCAGAGCAACCTCAGAACTTTAAACTGGTGCCCTGGCAAGCTATTGCAAAGGAGTTAGAACTCAATGAATAAGCCCGGCAATACCCATTCACTACACACCCCCTACGGGGACGGTGATATCGATGACATCCCGGTTAACCCGAGGTTAACCGGCTCATCGATGGCAGAAACACTGGAACAAATCTCCATATCGCGGCGCTCTGTGTTAACAGGCTCGGCCGCGACTTGCCTGGCGCTTGGCGCCGGGCCTTTTTCGTTGAGCGCCTGCAGCTCATCGGAGTCGCACAATACAAGCGCAGTATTTCGCGACAGCGTGCGCCCCGCCATTGGTTTTAAATCAGTGCCGGTAGCGCTGGGCGATAGCGTCGACGTGGTCACTGTGCCCGAGGGTTACACGGCGCGCCCCTTTTTTAGCTGGGGTGACCCAGTGCTGGCCGAGGCGCCCGCCTGGACGCAAGACGCCAGCGCCGATGCGGCCGCCCAAGCTGCGCAAGCCGGGCAAAACCACGACGGCATGCACTTTTTCCCCTTCCCCGATGCCCCCAACGAGCACGGCCTATTGGTGATCAATCACGAGTACATTAACGATAGCTTGCACCCGCAGGGCCCCAGTGTGACCGAAGGTGCAAAGGGGGAGAAAGTCCGCCCTCTGGCCGAGGTGCAAAAAGAGCAAGCTGCCCACGGCGTCAGTGTGATCGAACTGAAAAAAGATGCCCAAGGCCAGTGGCAGCGTTTGTGGCCATCGCGCTACAACCGACGCTTAACCGCCAACACCCCGATGGAGATTCGCGGTCCGGCAGCCGGTAGCGACGCCATGAAAACCGCCCAGGACCCAACCGGTACCAGAGTGCTGGGCACATTAAATAACTGCGCGATGGGCGTTACGCCCTGGGGCACTTATTTAACCTGCGAGGAAAACTGGAAAAACTATTTCGCCAACCGCGACGAAAAAGACTGGCAGGCGCGCCCGGCACACAAACGCTATGGTATTGCCCAGGGTGAGCACAGCCACTACAACTATTGGGAGTCGGCCGACGATCGCTTTGACGCGACCCCCAATGCCGCTTTACCCCATCAGGGCTTTGTCAATGAACCCAATCGGTTTGGCTGGGTGGTGGAAATTGACCCCTTTGACCCAAATTCGACCCCCATCAAGCGGACCGCTTTCGGGCGTTTAGCGCGCGAAGGTGCCACCTGTGTGTTGGCCGACGACGGCACGATGGCATTTTATTCGGGCGACGATACCCGCGGCGAATACGTCTATAAATTTGTACCCGATGGCCGCTACGATGCCGAGCGCCCGGAGCACAACAAACACTTGCTCGACAGCGGCACGGTTTACTGTGCTCAGTACAACGCCGACGGTACCGGTCGCTGGTTGCCGCTGATATACGGTCAAAACGGTTTGGATGCTAGCAAGGGTTTTAGTTCTCAGGCCGATGTGCTGATTAATCTGCGCGGCGCCGCCGATGTGGTCGGTGCCACCTCCATGGATCGTCCGGAGTGGGTTGCCGTGCACTCGCAAACCACCGATGGTTATGTCTCTCTTACCAACAACTACAAACGTGGAGTCGAGCCCGGGCAGCCACTGGACGCGGCCAACCCACGGGCGGATAACGACCACGGGCAAATACTGCGCTGGCGCGAACACGGGCAAAAGCCCACCGCCACCACCTTTGACTGGGAATTGTTTTTACTGGCGGGCCCGGTATTAAGTACCATCGATAAAGCCGGCCAAATCAAGCCCCTGGAAGGTGATCGCTTCTCTTGTCCAGACGGTATGTGGTTTGATGGCGATGACCGCCTGTGGATTGCCACCGACTACAACGCACTGGGAGCGGCTTACCAAGGTCAAGGTAGCAATCAGATACTCTGCGCCGACACGGTCACCCGTGAGGTTAAACGGTTTGCCACCGGCCCCGTTGGTGCTGAGCTGACCGGCCTGACCGGCACTCCCGATGGCACCGCATTTTGGTTTAATGTGCAGCACCCGGGAATTAGCTATCCCAGTAGTGACGGCAAGTCGCGCCCGCGCTCAACCACTATCTTGGTGACCAAAGACGATGGTGGCGTGATCGGTACTTAATGACGACTTAGAGCGAATATTCGTTTTCCTTAGCAGAGCCTCCGGGCTCTGCTTTTTTTTGCCGGTCTAAAACCGACTGCGGATAGATCGCCCCTCGCGTGCCATTTTAAACGCCGTAGAGATACCCGCTAACAAAAACAAAATATCCAGCAGTCCGAAGCTGGACTTAAAAATTTCCATGGTTGCTTCCCGCCCGTCTAGGTCCTGCAGGGAGCCGTCTTCCGCACTGCTCTTCATCGTCGTTAATTCAGACCGAGCATCGGTATACTCGTAATCGTACAAAAATTGTGTGCTGATGGGCTAAATAAAGAACTAATCTTAGTGATTTGGGGTGGCTGTATCAAAGGGAAGCATGAATGACGCGAAAACTCTCACGCTTTAGTCGTGTAAAAAGGGGCGGCAGAGGCGCCGCCCAAGAGGGAGACAATGAATCGGAATATCGCTCAGTAGCGCTCAGCTCTAGTGGGCCTGAGCGACGCTGGGGGTGTCGGTAGGATTGATGATTTTGATATCCACTCGGCGCTCCAGCGCATAGGTTTCATAATCGCCCGCAATCGCTTGAGTGGTGGAAGCGCCGTGGGCATTAAGGTGAATACGCGAAGGTTGGATGCCTGCGCTGAGCAGAGCCTCTTTTACCGCATTGGCCCGATACTGTGACAGTACATTGTTGTACTCATCGGTGCCTCGCGGATCGGCATGGCCATCTAAGCGTACGGTTAACTCTGGGTTGTCCTGCAGAAATACGGCTAAAGTACTCAGCGCTTTTTCGTTGTGCGAGTTGAGTGTGTCTTCGCCAGTTTTAAACATTACTTGCAGCTGCAACTGATCCAGCGTGATGGTTTCAAACTCGCTGATGGTGGTGTTGGCCGTTTGCAGTTGGCGATTCAGAGTGTGTAACTCCTGCTGTGAGGTTAAAAATTCCTGTTCTAACTGCTTTGCTTCTTCATTGTTTTCCATTTGTTCGGTGACGTAAACAGTTCCAATAAAAGCGGCCAGCATACCGACCGGACCGCCCGCCAGGGCACCGGCTACTACACCGGCGGTGGCAACACCGGCTTGTTTGGTTTCCAGGCTGGCGGCCTGAGACAGTTGTGGATTAAACGCTGTTGTGGCGACAATGGCGCTGGCTAAGATAGCTTTTTTCATGGTGATTTCCCCTGTGTTTGATACGGAAGTTTCGTTGTCTGCAGGGTTATTAAACACAGAAAAAAAGGCGCTGCCGTGGGGATAATCTGGCAGCGTGGTGAACAATTGTGGCCAAATATGGCGCACGGCTTGGGCGAGAAGAGTGGCGCCGTTTACAGCAGCCTGTGTTGGCGAGGCTTATGTAAACGGCTATAGAGCCTTAGTGTTAGCGAATAAACCGGTCGAATGGAATCACTGTTACCGTTTCGCCGGCGCTTACCGCACCGCGCTCGGCCTCCAGTACGGCATAAGCATTGGCATCAAGAAACGACGTTAAAACCCCCGAGCCCTGAGCGCCGCCGCTGCGTATCTGATTTACGCCATCGACACTGCTTAGCTGGGCGCGCTGAAAATCTTGCCGGCCAGGGCGCTTTTTGTAGCCGTCAGTGGCGCAGGCGCTAAGTGTTAACGGCGCGGCAACTTGTTCGCCGGCCATTGCACGTAATATGGGTAGCGCTAGTTGGTGCAAGGTCACCATCGACGACACCGGATTGCCCGGCAAACCAAAAAAAACCGCGTTCGCTAAGTGGCCAAATGCAAAAGGTTTGCCGGGCTTAATGGCCACCTTCCAAAAAGCAATATCGCCCAGCTCGTCGAGCGCTGGTTTGACGTAGTCGGCATCGCCCACGGAAACGCCGCCGCTGCACACGATGGCATCGGCCTGGCTGGCTGCCATTTGAAACGCTTCGCGGATCGCTTGTGGCTGGTCGGGCACGAGCCCTATGTCCAGCACCTCAACATCTAGGCGTCGCAACATGGCACATAAGCCGTAGCGGTTACTGTCGTAAATATGACCGGCGGGCAACGCTTGGCCAGGTGCAATTAACTCATCGCCGGTGGATAGCACCGCGACCTTAAGGCGGCGCTTAACCGTTGCTTGGGCCAGCCCTAATGATGCCAGCAGGGCAATGTCCACCGGGCCAAATCGGTGGCCTGCGTTAAACACGACTTGTCCGGCGCGTATGTCTTCCCCGCAGCGGCGAATGTTCTCGCCCGGTTGCGGTGCTGTATGCAGCTGTATTTGCTTGCCGGTGACGAGCGTATTCTCCTGCATCACTACCGCATTGGCACCCGCTGGAATCGTCGCTCCGGTGGTAATGCGCACACATTGACCGGTTTGTAATTCACCGTTAAATGGGTGCCCAGCCAGTGACTGCCCCACTAGGGTTAACGCTTGGTGAGTGTCACCGGCGCGCACCGCGTAGCCGTCCATTGCCGAGTTGTCGTGACCGGGTACGTTAAAGCCGGCCTTAATGGGCGAAGCGCTTATCCGGTCGAGTAATTCGGACAGCGGCACTTGCTCGCGTTCAGCTACCATGGGTGCCGCCGTTCGCATGCGCGTTAGTGCGTCGTCGATCGCTAGTAATTGAGGTTCGTCGCAGCTGGCCATTGCTTGTTCCGGTCGATTAGTCAGAAGTTTCGTACAGTATGTGTCGCGTTAACGGGCCATTGTCGGCCGCAGGCCTATTTTTGGCAAGCGGCCACCGCCGAGTGAGCTAAAGTGCGCGGCCTTGATTAGCGTCAAACTATTGAGTGGCAACCGATACTACACTGCATAAAACTGAACATAAACGGTTGGGAAAGCTATGTCTTTGTATCAAGAGTCGCTTATTTGGGATCAAGCACTGATCGACCGCTATGACCTTAGCGGCCCGCGCTACACCTCCTATCCAACAGCGCCCCAATTTTTGGACGATTTTGCCGAGCAGGAATGGCACGCCGCGGTTGCGCGTAGTAACAGCGAGCAGAAACCACTGTCGCTCTATTTCCACATTCCTTTTTGTGACACCCTGTGCTTTTACTGCGCCTGTAATAAGGTTGTGACTCGCAACCGCAGCCGCGCCATGGCGTACCTGAAAAATGTAGAGCGGGAAATGGCCTTGCAGGCTCAGCTATTTGACCCGCGGCGGACGGTCAGTCAATTGCACTGGGGCGGGGGGACGCCCTCTTATATTAGTGAAGAGGAAATGACCTGGCTGATGCAGGCCACGGCTCGCCACTTTCGCTTGTTAGATACCGATGAGGGGGAGTACTCAGTAGAAATACACCCCGCTCGCATGCCAATTAGCAAACTGGTGCACATGCGCGAACTGGGATTTAACCGGCTCAGTATGGGGGTGCAGGATTTTAACTCTAAGGTGCAAGAGGCCGTCAATCGCTATAACAGCGTGGAGCAAGTCAGTGAATTGATGAGCGTTGCCCGCGCTCAGGGCTACCACTCGATCAGTATGGATCTAATCTATGGGCTGCCTTTTCAAACGCGAGCTAGTGTCACGCAGACGCTCAATCAGGTGATTGATTTGGCGCCGGACCGCCTATCGCTGTTTAACTATGCGCACCTTCCGCACCTGTTCAAAAGCCAGCGTTTAATTAAAACAGACACTCTGCCTCAAACTGAAGAAAAGCTGGATATATTGCACAGTGCCATCGATCAATTGCAGCGGGCCGGGTATGTATATATCGGTATGGATCATTTCGCTAAGCCCGATGATAGCTTGGTGATTGCGCAACAACAGGGGCGAATGCAGCGCAACTTTCAGGGTTATTCAACTCACGCCGAGTGCGACCTGCTCGCGTTTGGAGTGTCTTCTATTAGCTATTATGGTGGCACTTATGTACAAAATGTCAAAACACTGAATGAGTATCATGCACTGATTGAGCAGGGGCAGCCAGTACTGCAAAAGGGGGTTCGTTTAACTCGCGAGGATCACTTGCGCCGCTGGATCATTAATCAGTTAACGTGTCACTTTGAACTCGACTTTAACGCGCTGGCTCAAAAGTTTGCCGTTCAGCCAGAAGAGCATTTGGCGGCAGAACTGGCCACCCTGCAGCCTATGATTGAGGACGGTTTAATTGAGCGGACCGCGCAGGGGCTGCGAGTGCTTAATCGGGGCCGCTTACTGATTCGCCGCGTGTGTATGGCCTTCGATCAGTATTTGGCGCAAGGTTCGCCAGTTCGCTACTCCAAAGTGATTTAAACCGTTCGCTGTTGCGCGCCGCAAGCCGGCCCGAACAGAGGGAGGTAGGTCACAGCGCTCGGGTATGGCAAAACGCATTCCACTTGGTGCACAATGGTTTAGGAAAAAAGTGGTTAAGTAGCCAGTGTTTTTTTTGACAGCCAGTTTGCAGTTCAGTGGGTAGCCTAGTGTTTGTTATAGAGGTGTTATATGCATGTGTTTGATACTGTGCCGACCGTGTTTCTCGATGCCCAGACCGTTCGGCCAAATGAGTTAGATATTAGTTGTTTAAAACACTGCGCCGAACCTCTAACGTTTTACGCCCATACTCAGCCACACGAATTATTGGCGCGCACCGAGGGCGCCACCTGTATTATTACCAATAAAGTTGAGGTCAGTGCGGATTTTTTTGCCGCGCGCCCAGAAGTTCGTTTGGTGTGCGTGATCGCCACGGGCACCAATAACGTCGATTTAGAAGCGGCGCAAGCCCATGGCGTCTGGGTGGTTAACTGCCGCGGTTACAGCACGCAGTCGGTAGCGCAACACGCGATAATGTTAATCCTAATGCTGTTGCGCTCTGCGCCCTCATACCAAAAGCAGGTCCAGCAAGGTGACTGGAGCCAGTCATCTTTGTTCTGTTTGCTGAATGACTCTATTGTAGAAACCTGTGGCCTTACTTTGGGTATTGTGGGTTATGGTGATATTGGTAGGGCTGTACGCACTCTGGCTGAAGCATTTGGGCTGCGCGTGTTAATCAGTGAGCGTGTCGGCCAGACCCCGCGGGCTGGCCGGGTTGCGTTTGACCAGGTGGTTGAGCAGGCCGATGTACTGACACTGCACTGCCCATTGACAGATGACACGCATGGCATGATTAACGCCGAGCGGTTGTCTGCAATGAAAGACAGTGCCGTACTAATTAATACCGCGCGCGGAGCCTTAATTGACGAGCACGCCCTTGCCGCTGCGTTGCGGGCACACACCATAGCGGGTGCCGCTTTGGATGTGCTCACCCACGAACCGCCAGAGGCAAACCATCCCTTGCTCACCGGTATTGTGCCTAATCTCATCCTAACGCCACACAACGCTTGGGCTTCCCGGCAAGCGCGTCAAGTGGCTATCGATCAAACAGCTGAAAATATTGCCACTTGGCGCGAGGGTAGAACGGTTAGGCAAGTGGTGTAACCGAAGGTGGCAGCACTTTTTCTACAAAAATGGTGGTTTGGTTGCTGGGGCTTATCGCCCAGTCAATTTTGCTACCTGCTTGCAAACCAATAATGGCACTGCCCACAGGACTTAATATCGACAATTGATTACTGGTGTCGTTTAGCTCTTGCGGGTACACCAGTGTATAGGTAAATGTTTTACCGGTAGATTGCACAGTAAAAGTGACTAGCGAGTGCATGGTAACAATATCATGCGGTAATTTGTCATCTACCACTAATCTAGCGCGCTCCAATTCATCAAGCAGCTGCTCAGTTATCATATCTTCCGGCATGCTATCTAGTAATGTCGATAGGGTTTGATAAACGACTTTAGAAATAACTAATTTTGGTTTTTTTGCCATGGTTATACCTACTTGTTGTGTTGTTGAAAAAGCCGTCCATGGCTATTCAGTTAATCCTTTTTCACAGCTTCCTTACGTTCGCGTTTAAGTGCACGTTTTTCTTTTAACGAACGTTTGGCCGGTTTTTTTGCGCTCTTAGACATTGTTTATTCCTCATAAAAATTAAATATTTTTGTCGAGAAACGTGGCTATGCCACTTACCGTCATACAAGGCGATAACCTCCTGTCAATACGTTATGGTTTAATAGTAATGACGCGGTAGCGCATTTGGCTTCCCAATACTGGTATGGCAATCAAATCCCCTACTTTTTTGTTGAGCAATGCCGCACCTAAAGGCGAAAGACAAGAGATAATTCCCTGCTCGGGTTGACTGTCAGCTGGTGTTGTAATAGTTAAGATAAAAATTTCTTTTTCTTGTAAATCTAAAAGAGTGACTTCAGCGTTCATGCCAATCACCTTGCTATTTCTCGGCGTGTTGGCATCACTAGGTTGCCAATCATCCAAAATTGTCGTTAGCGTCATGGGGGCAATGTTTACGCCCCAGGCTCGCAAAACGTAAAATCGGCGCGCACGCTGGTACATTGAGCGAGTAAGCTCAATGCTTGATGAGTTACACATAAAATTTACCGACCTAGGGGCTTACGTAAAAAGTAAAAAATTGATTTAAAGCCGGGTATGCGAAAAAACGAGCGCTAGAAAGCACTCGTTTAAGAGGGGAAGATGGGGGCAAGCCTCCACATCAGAAAAAGTAGCGGAATGTTTTTATGCACAATTAGTCTTTCAAATAAAAAACGTTAGGTTGAGAGTACCTGAGCGATAATTAAAGTCAAGCCTAAGGCCTTGCACCGCTCATGGCTCGCGTTATGCCACCTACTGATTCGAGGGAGTTGATGTACAGATTGTTAAAAGGCGGCTGGATGGTTGATACAGCTGCGCGGGGTGGTAGAGGGGTGCCGCTGCCGCCCACTATACTTGACTAAAACACTTGGGTATTTAACCGGCCGGCGCCTAATGGTAAGATGTCGGCGCGATTTACGTCATTTTTGGAGCAGTTCATGACCCCCGCGTTTGATATTGAACCTACAGCCCGCGATTATTTAGCCGATTTGCTCAGGCGACAAAGTGTGGACGCCGCCCGTTTATTTGTGACCGATGGGGGGACGCCACGCGCAGAAACTTGCCTGGCCTACTGCCGCGCAGGGGAAGAAACCGACAGCGATCTCGAAGTTTATGAGGGCGACCTCAAGCTCTATTTCGATAAGCCCAGCCTGCCTTACCTTAAAGGCTTAAAAATTGGACTGCAAAACCAAGGCGAGCAAAAATTGCTTACTATCAAAGCCCCCAATGCCAAAAAACCACAGAGTGTGCAGGGGCGCGAGGTCGTATTCGAGCGCGAGGTTCTTGCCAAGTTGGTACCGTCCGGTGATGATTTAAGCATACCCCCAGGTGCCGAAGCCGCTATAACGCAAGCGCTAGGAGCCAGCTACACATTACTGTATCACGGCAACTTGATCCGTATTGAGGGCAGTGACGCCGACGCTATTGGGCTGGAGGTGAACAACCTAGAATTTGAAGCCCGCCCCGACGGCAAAATCGATGAAGAGCAGGTGTGGCAGGCCCTGGCGCTGGTCTACGACCCCGAAATTCCGGTCAATATCGTCAGTTTAGGTTTAGTTTATAGCATGAATATTGACCAAGCCACCGGTCACGTTGAGGTTGTTATGACCCTAACCGCTCCCGGCTGTGGCATGGGGGATGTCTTGGTGGACGATGTAAAACGCCGCTTGGCGCAAGTGCCTAACGTGGTTGCCAGTAAAGTCGAGCTGGTCTTTGACCCTCCTTGGGATCGCTCCATGATGAGCGAAGAAGCTCAGCTTGAAACCGGAATGTTTTTTTAGCGAATCGCTGGTTATCGCTAGGTATTAAGAGCAGGGTTATTGGGTCAATTTAATGTTTGCTCACTGCTCTGATCTTCGCTTTCGCTGTCTTTTTCTGGCTTAAAGCGGTCTTGTACCCACTGTCGGACTTCTTTGCGTTTCTTACGTGATGTCATTTGCTCTGTATAAATATTGCGCGGTTGTAAGCTCGCATTGTTATTGCCTTCGCGAATACTAAAGCTGCGCCTAACACCAATTAAGTTTTGACTGGGGCCGTGGGTTACCGCAATACATATTTCAATGTTGCGGCTTTTCTCAATCGCTCCTGGAACGAGCGCCTCTTCGGTGCTCTCAGATTTATCTCCTCGAAGGATTTCTTTAAAGCTACCCAATACAACATACCCGCCAGGCTGCAGTGGCCCTTCACGTAAAGTGTCTTCAACATGTTTATCTTCCGGCGAGTGACGCTGGTAATCGGTAATAAAGCGTCGCCTAACGCCATTCTCAGTTTCAATATAGGCAACGATGCTTTGTATATGAACTGGCTCTTTGCTCATATTGACAAACATGCAAGGTGAGCTGGGCCCATTGCTGTGCGCCTGGTGAATAATCATATAGGGCCGGTTAGAGCGGCGAAAATTAAAGTAAAAAAACTGCAAGTAAATAAACCATATAACGGTCATTATCACGTTACTGGCGGCACTGATCCAATCAATATTCAAGCCGAATTCTCCTAGTCTAAAATTAGGTGGTTTATATGTTGCGCTAATATGTCAGGGAATTAGCTATCAACTAGCTCGCATTTCTGGTGACCATCCTCGGTTTGGATAATAGTTTGTCGCTCCATTTCTGAATTTATCTCAGCGCCTAGTAAAACAATGTAAGAAGATACAAAGGTCCACATCTGTAAAATCACTACGGCTGCGAGTGAGCCATAGGTTTTGTTGTAACTATTAAAATGGCTGACATAATATGAGAATGCCGATGAAGCGAGCAGCCAAAGGCAAATAGCGACAACGGCGCCAGGGGTGACCCAGCGCCATTGCGGTGTAGGTCGGCTGGGAGCGTAGCGATAGATAATCGCTAAAGAAATCAATAAAATCCCCGCCAATACGCCCCAGCGAATGACTCTTAACGTTAAGTCCATAGGCTCTGATAGATTTAGTGTGGTAAGTGCCGCAGGTAAGCCTACCACCAGTGCCGAACAGGCAATAGCTAGTAAAATTCCACCGGCTGTGAACACTAAGGTAAGCAGTGTTTTATGTACATAGCTTCTTGAACTCTTGCTCCCGTAAGCGATATCTATTCCTTCAATCACGGCATTGGCGCCTTTTTTAGCGCTCCATATTGCTAGTAAAAAAGAAACCAATGCACCGATACTTAGAGTAGAGGGCGAGCGATTCGCAAGTTCGCTTAATTGAGTGGACAATAAGGCGTGGGCTTGTTCAGGCAGTGCTGAGGTAAGTTGGTCTAATTGCAGTTGAACGGTTTCAGCATCAACCGCTAATCCGTAGATAGATATGATGGCTGCGATGGCAGGAAAAATCGCTAGAAAGGAGTAAAAAGTAACTCCTGCGGCCACAATAGAAATATGGTTGTATGTAAGTTGCCCTTTAATCCTAAATAAAATGCTCTTCCAGCATTTTTTGGGGATTTCCGTTGGCGAATTAAGCGTGTGATTATCTTCAGAATGCTTGTCATCCACCATCATTGTTTATCCTAGCTTAACGATATTATTGGTTGATTCGAAAGTAATCTAATAATTATCGGTTAGTTTTTTCTAACCCAGTCGCCACGGTTAGATTTAGTGTATGAGTGTTTAACGGCAGACCATGCCACTTTATGGGCGACTGTTTCGCGATCGTCATTTCCTTTACGGTCAGAAGGCCTAGCATAAGTGTTCCATGCGTTGTTAAAGGCCTCTTGATATATCTCTTGTGCATGGTTGGGTAGTACGTCTTGTACCGAATCGGGAAGATCGTTCAGTTGACGGTAAGACATGATTTTCTCCTTCAATCAGAATTTAAAATAGGGATGACTTAAAGACATAGGTGGATTCTTAAGCATCAAATGTTCCATATTATTTATCCATTCAAACACTTTATTATTCGCATCGTTGAGAAGAAAATTGAATATTTAATGAAATAACTACAAATTGGATGTATTAATTTCACGCTATATGGGGTGAGGGGAGGTGGCGGTACATATTTCAAGTTTAATTTCTGTTGAGTAATCCCTGTGATTGCCTACCCAGTTATGCTTGCCTTTAATCTAAGGCGGTAGGTGATTATTGTCTTATTGTTTGCACCTTCTGAGTTGATTTGTCGGATGGCTTTATTTTATTGGCACGGTTTCTGCGTTTCTAGCCACACATTGTATGAATATTTGTGAGGTTTTATATGTCTATTTACTCTTATCTAAAAAAAGACCATGAGAATATTAAAAACTTGATGGACAGAATTAAAGTTCTGGGGGCTGATGATTCTCCCGAGCGAGTTAAGCTTTTTAATCAATTAAAAGAGGTAATCATTGTTCACAGTAAAGCCGAGGAAAAAGCATTCTATGATCCTCTTAAGGATTATTCAAAAACCCAAGATGAGGTGAGGCACGGTGAAAATGAGCATCAGGAGACGGAGAAATTGTTGACTGATTTAACCGATTCATCGTTAACTGGAGAGGCATGGTTTAAAAAGTTCTTAGTGTTGCAAGAAAGTCTTGAGCATCATATAGAGGAAGAGGAGCGCGATGTCTTTTACGATGCTAAAAAAGTACTTGACGGTGGACAGGCAGCGTTTATGGAAGCTGCTATGAGAACTGAGAAACAACATCAAGAGGCCGATCAAACAATTGTTAAGCGTCCCAATCGCTGAGGTAGATATCTAATGAGTATTGAGGAAGAGTCATTTCCACCTCAACATCAAGAGCATCAGCCTGGTAAAGAGCAAGGCATGGACCCGCTTCCTGAATCTTTTATGCAAGCTTATAAGGCGGCAGGAAAGTTAAAAGGCAAAGTCGCACTCGTCAGTGGTGGTGATAGCGGTATAGGCCGGGCTGTTTGTATCGGATTTTCGAAAGAAGGAGCCGATGTAGCGTTTATTTACAAGGAGGAGGATCAAGATGCTGAAATAACATGTCAACAAATTCGCAAAACAGGAAGGCAGGCATTGGCAATAAAAGGTGATATTGCAAATGCCGAATTTTGCGCCGGTTGTGTGCGAAAAGTGGTGGCTACTTTAGGTGATTTAAATATATTGGTTAATAATGCCGCCGAGCAGCATGTTCAGGATTCTATTCGTGATATTTCTGAAGAGCAACTTCGTCGAACGTTTGACACCAATGTGTTTGGAGCGTTTTTTCTATCGCAGGCCGCGCTCGAGCAGCTCAGTGAAGGCGATAGTATTATCAATACCACATCCATCGTCGCCTATCGGGGCAAAGCCGTACTCTTGGATTACGCGGCGACAAAAGGCGCATTAGTCGCCCTTACACGTTCCTTGGCTGACAATTTAACCGAACGAAAAATACGCGTGAATGCTGTTGCGCCTGGCCCTATTTGGTCGCCATTAATACCGGCTTCTTTCAGCACCGAAGAGGTAGAAGGCTTTGGTCAAGGTTCCCCTATGGGGAGAGCCGGTCAGCCCGATGAGGTCGCTCCCAGTTTTATATTTTTGGCATCACCAGATGCCAGTTACATGACTGGGCAGGTGCTGCATCCCAATGGCGGCACTGTCATCGATGGGTAAGTATCCAAAGATTCAATGTCGAGATGAACCCAATGAAACTTGTAAAAATCGAAACCCCCCAGATTTCTCACTATGCCTATATGCTTGCCGATGGCCCAGAAGCTGCGGTGATCGATCCCAGTCGGGATATTGATGAGTATTTAAAAGCCGCGAATTCGGTTGGTGCTCGTATTAAGTATGTGATAGTTACTCACCGACAAGAAGACTTTGTGTTGGGCTCGGCGCATCTGGCTGAGGTAACCGGTGCCGAGATTATTACCGGCGATCATGAATTGTTTGGCCATGGCGATAAACGCTTGGCAGACGGCGAGTCATTCACTTTGGGTGACCTCACTATAAAAGCCCTGCACACGCCAGGTCATACGCCCGAGAGCTACTCTTACGCAGTGTTTGCCCCGCAGAATCCTCATAGTGCTTGGGGCGTGTTTACCGGTGATGCTTTATTTTTTGGTACAACCGGGCGTACCGACTTGCCCGATGCCGATAAATCCATCGAGTATGCTGAACTTCTGTACGACTCCGTACACAACAAAATCGCCGAATTAGGCGATACTGCACTGATTCTGCCTGCCCACGGCCCAGGCTCGGTATGTGGTAGTGGCATGGCTGACCGGTCATCTTCCACCCTGGGGGATGAGAAACAATACAACGATGTGTTTACTCTATCTCGTCAAGAGTTTGCTCAAAAGAAAGGCAGCGAAAGCCTACCGCGACCACCATTTTTCCGGCATATGGAAAAAGTAAATTTAGACGGCGGCCTCGCCCCGCGTGTGCCATTTTCCACACCACTACTAACCGCCCAAAATATAGCGCAAAGGCCCAAGGACTCCATCTTGCTGGACTGTCGCGATCCCGAAGGTTTTGCCGGCGGCCATATTCCCAATAGCTACAGTGTGTGGCTGGGTGGTATGCCGGTGTTTGGCGGCTGGCTGGCCGATCATCAATCCACCGTGTACCTGGTGGCCGATCGCAACCAAGACATTGAACAGGCGGCAGCACACTTAAGTCGCATTGGCATTGATGGTGTAGCAGGCGGGCTTGCCGGTGGTTTTGGCTCGTGGCGCAACACGGGGCAACCGCTAGAAACCTCGGGCGTGGTAACCCCGCAACAGCTGAATCTCGCCGGTGAAGCACTGCAGGTGCTCGATGTGCGCGAGCTAGATGAGTACAACAGTGGCCATATTCCCGGCGCGCGTCATATGTATGTCGGGCACTTACTGCAGCATCTTAACGAGCTGCACCTACACCCTGAAAAGCCCATTGTCGTTACTTGCGGTGTCGGTCACCGTGCGGGCGTCGCTGTCAGTATTCTGCTGCGCGCCGGCTTTAAGGATGTACGCAACTTGCTCGGTGGAATGAGCGCATGGAAAACCCTAAATTTTCCCACCGAGTCAGGTCGAGAAAAATTTGAATGATCTTACACATTTTTAACCGGTAGCCCGGGGTAAGAACACACGGGCTATCGCTGTTAAAGTACTCTGCCTGCGTTATGTCTCACTCTATGCCGCGAATAATTACTCCCAGGCTAATTTCCACCGGTGTCCCGTTCGGGCACAAGCCTTCCTTTTTATCCCGAACAGTCTGTCGATAATTTTTATTGCACAGATTTCAGTTTTGAATCTGAAACATCGTTCTCAACATAGCTAAATGAGGCAAAGTCCGCTGCAATGGCTTGTCCTGATATATCGTGACAAGCCATTCCTATAAAAGCGCCTGTAAAGTGCTCCGCTTCAACCTCATCAGCCAGGCCACTGTAGTCAAGATAACCGCCTAGAGGCTCCCAGTTATCCAGATCAGTGGACCAGAAACCACGCCACTGATCCCATTCAACCTGAATTTTAAGTCGAATTTTTCCGTGAGGTACTGGAACTCGCTTGCCTAATGGGTAGCGCATACTTCCGTCCATAGTAGACATGACTATCTCAATTACTCGCCCTAAGGATTCATCGTGGGTAATGCACAGGTAAATAAATTTCTGAGTATTGTAGAAGCTGATTAAGCCGGCCATCTGCTGAAAATTGGTGGGGTTAAAGTCAACAGTGGTTTCGGCTGTAAAGCAAAACTCTTGCTGACGTCGGGCAACTAGGCTTTGCTCGTACAGGCTGGTGGGTGGCTCTTGTCCCAACAGTCTTAAATACCCAGGGCGAGCTTGGTATGACAAATATGGCTCAATTAGGGGAAATCGTGGGCTTTGGTAATGAAGAGTTAGTTTGTCGGTCGAGAAATCAAAATGCTCTTTTTGCAGACTTTTATTTGAAGTAAAACCAAGGCTGTTGGGGACTTCCAGTTCGGGCCCTTGGTGGCCGTGAGCCAATCTCGGCCATCCATCCTCAGAAAAAATTAGTTTTTGGATGGCTGTTTCTCGACCGAGAACGCTTCGACCTCGGTGAGGAAGTGGGCGTGATGCAAGGTGGACGAAATAGTAGTCCCCGTTAGGCAATGAGACTAGATCGCCGTGACCGGCACGACGAAGCTCACTGGTATGATGAGCAGCACTGGTTAAGAAGTGCTGATCAGGATCTATTTCATAGGGCCCCAAAAGATTTTTGCTGCGCGCAAAGAGTGAAGCATGATGGGCAAAAGTCCCACCTTCTGCTGTGAGTAAATAATAATAGTCGTTAATCTTGTAAAGGTGAGATCCCTCTACGAGACCTAGGTCGGACCCTTTAAATATATTGTGAATGGGCCCGGTAAGCGTGCCATTAGCAGAGTCATACTCCTGGGCGATAATTCCAGAGAAGAACTTTGCCGGACGATGATGATTAATACTCATTTCAGGTCGATGATCCCATAGCACATTAAGTAGCCATTTTCGGCCGTCATCATCATGAAATAGCGACGGGTCAAAGCCACTGCTATTTAGGAAAATAGGTTCTGACCAAGGACCGGTTATGCTGGGGCTGGTGATTAAGTAATTTTTTCTAACTTGATAATCGGATTGATAATCTCGTACATCGGTGAAAATTAAGTAAAATAAACCGTTTGCATAGGTTAGGCATGGCGCCCAAATTCCACAAGAGTTAGGGTGGCCTCGCATATCCAGAAATTAAGTTTTATTGACCGGATGAGTAACTAATGTCCAGTTAGCTAAGTCACGTGAATGATGTATCTGTACACCAGGGAACCATTCAAATGTTGATGTGGCTATATAATAGTCGTCATCGACTCGACAAATTGAAGGGTCTGGATTAAACCCTTTAATAATTGGATTGATAATCATTATTTTAACCTATTGTTTGCTTGTATATTGCCACTTACTACTAATGGATATGACCCCGGGCTATTGCATTGCTGTTTTTAAAGTGTCCACTCGTTGATTACTTTTATGATGCATTTCATGACTGAATTCAAGATGTTTCAGTTTAATAATCGTAAAGGTAATGCAAGACTGTGCTGATCGTTTAAATTGTTATTGAGAGTGCGGTGCCGCTTCACTTAAAAATCTTTGGTTATACAGGGTGTGCGCCTTGAATATCGTTATCTTTTTTGCACTGTTAACAATATCAACTGCTTAGATAATCGGGCTCAATATAGGGTTGAGATATTAACGGTTTTATTTCCCAGAATCGACATTCGGCGTATTGATGATATTGACGGATATATATAGAGAGGTATTGGGGAAAAATTAAGAGCAGACCGTATTCTGAGGATATTCAGTGTTTCAGTGGCGCCCATCCTAGCCGGTTTTGGTTGGGGTAGCATAGGCGCCGAGATCACATAAAACACTTAAGTCATGACACAATGATGCTTTTAAAGACGAGTTTGTCCTGCCACTCCTTCATTTTGGATATAATTTAAGCATGCAAAAACCTCTTTGGTGGAGCCTGCGATAACAGGGACCCTTTGGTGCAGCTGGGTGGGGGTAATGCTTAAAATGGAGTGAGCTTCATTAAAAGCGCTTGCGCCGCAATTTTCCAGAATAAGTGCCATAGGGTTAGCTTCGTAAATCAGTCTGAGCTTACCCGATGACATGTTTGCACGCTGATCGGAGGGGTATAAAAAAATGCCTCCGCGCGAAATCACCCGGTGAATATCCGCAACCATAGCGCCGGTCCAGCGCATGTTGTAGGTTTTTTGTCTGGGGCCGCCTTTCCCATCCAGTAGATGGAAAACATAATTGCTGAATTCACGGCTCCAGTTCCGGGCATTGGCCATATTGATGGAGAATTCGTTTGTATCGACGGGAACACGGACATTTTCATCGGTCTGAAAAAATATATTTTCTTCCGGGTCGAGGGTGAAAATATAGGTTCCGCGCCCAAAAGTGATCACCAGTTGAGTGGCGGGCCCATAAATCACATAACCAGCACACACTTGATTGGTGCCGGCCTGAAGGAATGATTCCTCGGCAGACTTTCCCGAAAGGGCGGGTAGAATCGAGAATATGGTTCCGACTGAGCCGTTAATATCAATATTGGTTGAACCATCAAGCGGATCAAAGGCAACCGCGAATACACCCTGATCGTGTACTGTGATAGCACTGCTTTCTTCCTCAGAGGCAAAATATTTTACCGCTTGGTTCTGGCGCAACTGATCCCGTAAGATTTGATTGCATAGCAGGTCAAGCTGCTTTTGGGTTTCACCAGAGCTGTTTGCTTTCTCAGTAGAGCCTGTCAGACCTTCGATCGGTGATTTTGCCAGCAGCTCTGAGATTTCAATACAAGATAACAAAATGTCATTAACAACATTTCCAAGATTTAGGTCAACTGAACTTCTTAAAAGAAAGTTGGCAAAAGTTTTTGTTAAGGTAAAGTTATTCATAGCGATTCACGCACTTTAAATCGGAAAATGAGGTTTTAAGACGGCTAACCATGGATACTTCGGCCTTGCGTAGCCATACTCTGGGGTCATAGTATTTCTTGTTCGGTTTGTCTGAACCTGCAGGGTTACCAATTTGAGATTGCAGATACCCCGAATTTTCCGAGTAGTAGTCTAAAACACCCTGCCAGCTGGCCCATTGAGTATCGGTATCAATATTCATTTTTACCACACCGTAGTCGATGGCATCGTGTATATCTTCAAGTGCGGAGCCGGAGCCGCCGTGGAAAACATAACGTAAAGGCCCCTGAGCAGATGATAAATAATCTTTAAGGTAATCTCTGGAATTTTTAAGAATTTCGGGGCGCAATTGAACATTGCCCGGTTTGTAAACACCGTGCACATTGCCGAAAGCCGCTGCAATATTGAAGTTAGAGCCAATATTTGACAAAACCTTGTACGCTTCGGCTACCTCTTCGGGCTGTGTATATAATAGGCTGCTATCCAAATCGCTATTATCAACACCGTCTTCCTCACCACCAGTACAGCCCAGCTCGATTTCAATGCCCATGCCAAGCTCATTAAGCTCTCGATAGTACTGAGCCGAGGTTTTAATATTATCCGTCAGTGGCTCTTCGGATAGGTCGAGCATATGCGAGCTAAAAAGAGTGCGCCCGCTCTTCGTTAAATGATCTCTATTGGCTTGTATAAGACCGTCAATCCAGGGAAGGAGTTTCTTGGCCGCATGGTCGGTATGCAAAATAACGGGAACACCGTAAAATTTTGCTGCTATGTCAATATAGTGGGCAGCGGCGATCGATCCACGTATGGAGTTTTCTATGGCATTTTCGCCCACACCCTTACCGATAAAGAAGGCGGCTCCCCCGTTGGACACCTGTATAATGACCGGTGACCGCACAAGCTTTGCGCACTCCAGCACGGCATTGACTGAGTTAGTGCCGACCACATTCACTGCGGGTAAAGCGTAACCGTTTTTGAGAGCGTGGTTATAAATAGTTTCGGCATCAGTGCCGCTGACTACGCCGGGAGAAATATTTTCTAATGAGGTGTTCATAGCGACTCCGTGGTTATTTTAGTTCGCATTGTGTGCATATTTGGAGGAAATGCTCTGGGTCCAGACTGGCGCCTCCGACGAGCAAGCCGTCGATATCCGGCTTCTCAAGTAGCTCGCAGGCGTTCTTTCGGCTGACGCTACCCCCATAAAGAATACGAGTTTTCTGAGAGAAGGCCGTGCCATGCTTTTCGGCTAGGCATTCACGAATAAACTGGTGAATTTCCTGAACCAGCTCCGGGTCGGCAGATTGCCCACTGCCAATTGCCCAAACGGGCTCGTAGGCAAGGCACACATTACTCTCATTAGGCTCTATGTCTTTCAGTCCCTCGTCGATTTGGCGGAAAATTATATCCTTAGTGATCCCCGCCTCTTTTTCTTCTGCATTTTCTCCAATACACAAAACCGGAAGCAGGCCGTGGGCCAATGCATTTTGTACTTTAATATTGCAGCTGATGTTGTTCTCGCGAAACATCTGTCTGCGTTCACTGTGGCCAATTAGGCAAAGACTACAGCCAACCTTTTTAAGCATTTCAGCCGAGGTTTCACCTGTGTAAGCGCCGGACTCAAATTTACTGATATTCTGGCTGCCAATTTGCACTTCTGAATGGTGAAGCAAGCTAAGCATGTCACGTATGTAAATATAGGGTGGGCAAACGGCGATATCGGTATCAAATTCTTTTCCTACTAAGGTGGCGATGGACGTGCACATTAGATCAATGCCGCCATTGAGCTTCCAATTGGCGATAATTAATGAACGGCGACTTGTTGATTGCTTCGTGGTTTGGTTCACGGCATAAACCTGCTAGTTACGATGATGAAGGCTGTATAAAGTCTATTTCTGTTAAGGCAGGATGATAGATTATAAATATTGGTATGACAACCCTACCAATATTGAGTGGGCTGATGGGTTGTTTTTTGCCTTAATTGGGTAGCATTGGCCGAGCAAAAGGGTTGATATGGCTATTTTAAGTCAAACGGAAGCTATAAAAGGGGGGTTAAATGTTGAAACTTGAGTTCTAACTGATTATATTGGCAAAGTGGCATTACCAGATGTGTTGTGCCAAAAGTATTGCTTCACGCTTATTTTATCTGGAGTCACCCGTGGATATACCCCTAGTACTTGATGAAGACCGTTTATTCCCCTCAGATGCTCGCGAGCGCTCCATCGCCCGCGAGCTTTACGACAGTGTAAAAGGCCTGCCTATTATCAGTCCTCACGGGCACACCGATCCGGCTTGGTTTGCCGACAATGAGTGTTTTCCCAACCCCACCGAGCTGCTGATTAAGCCCGACCACTATGTGTTTCGTATGCTCTACAGTCAGGGGGTTGAGCTTTCAGATTTGGGCTTAAAAAACCGTGCAAACCCCGATGCCGCCCAGGTAGATCCCCGCGACGCCTGGCGCTTGTTTGCTGAACACTATTATTTGTTCCGAGCCACACCCAGCCGAACTTGGCTGGACTATGTATTTAAAAACGTCTTTTCGCTGGATTCTGTACTGTCATCGGACACGGCTGATCATTACTATGACACCATCGAAAAGGCCTTGGGGCAGGATGAATACCGCCCGCGTCAGTTGTTTGAGCGCTTTAATATCGAAGTCTTGGCAACCACCGAGTCTCCTCTGGACGACCTAGCACACCACCGCAAAATCATGGAATCCGATTGGCAAGGCAGAGTAATTACGGCCTTTAGATCAGACAATGTGGTTGATCCAGAGCACGACGGATTTAACGACAATGTCGACTCTCTGGGCAAGTTGACCTCGGAAGATGTCAGCAATTTTAAAGGCTATCTGAATGCGCTGCGGCAAAGGCGCGAGTTTTTTAAGCAGCATGGTGCCACCTCTTCAGACCACGGGCACCCGACGCCAGCCACTGCCGATTTATCTGAAGCTGAGGCAGCCAAGCTTTATCAAACCGTCCGGTCTGGTGGTTGCACTCGCGCCGAGGCAGAGCTTTTCCGGGCGCAAATGCTAACCGAAATGGCCAAAATGAGTATCGACGATGGCTTAGTGATGCAAATTCACCCAGGCAGCTATCGCAATCACAACCAGAGTTTATTCGAGAATTTTGGTCGGGACAAAGGGGCTGATATTCCGCTGAGAGCTGAGTTTGTCGAGAATCTTCGACCCTTGCTCAGCCGTTTGGGTAATAGTAAAGATCTGGAAATCATCCTGTTTACACTGGATGAAACGAATTATTCCCGCGAAATTGCTCCTTTGGTGGGGCATTATCCAAGTCTTAAGGCGGGGCCGGCCTGGTGGTTTCACGATAGCCCCGAGGGTATGAAACGGTTCCGTGAGCAAATGACCGAGACTGCGGGCTTTTACAATACAGTAGGTTTTAACGACGACACCCGGGCGTTTTTATCCATCCCAGCTCGGCACGATGTAGCGCGGCGCTGTGATTGTGCGTATTTGGCTGGATTGGTCAATACCGGGCGTTTAAGTCTCGGGGACGCCCAAGAGGTGGCCGTTGATTTAACCTACAACCTTGCCAAAAAGGCCTACCATTTATGATGACTCAACCGCGACTAAATAAGGCGAATCTCACACAGGCAAAGGCCGCTCTCGGCCAACCATCTTCGGTGGGCAAGCGCTCTGATAACAAAATTGTGCATATTGGCATCGGAGCGTTTAGCCGTGCCCATCAGGCTCTCTACACCCAAATTGCGAATGATAAAACGCAAGACTACTGGTCCATTGTGGGGGTTAGTCTGCGCAGCCCGGGTGTGAGAGATACGCTCAAGCCGCAAGATTATTTGTATACCATCAAAGAACGCTCGTTAAACGAAGATAACTTACGTTGTATCAGCTGTCTGGAAGATATTTTGGTGGGGAGTGAAAATGCCCAGGCAGTCATTGATCAGATCGCTGACGAGTCGACCAAAATAGTCACGGTCACCGTTACCGAGAAAGGCTATTGTCAGAAGAACCAACGTTTGGATACGTCCAATTCGGCGGTGACGGCCGACATTGAATCGGGTTCTTGTACTAGCTTGCCTGCCTATTTGGCCCGTGCACTGCTTGCCCGCAAAGAGGCCGGGTTAGCTGGCATCACTATTGTCAGTTGCGACAATCTGCCCAACAATGGCGAGATTCTGCAAAATGTAGTGACGGATTTTGCCGATACTTTGCAGGCTGAACTGCGTAACTGGATTGATGACAATGTACGTTTTTGCTCAACCATGGTGGATCGTATAGTTCCCGCCGCAACCGAGCAACTGGTGCAAGAAATATCCACCGATATCGGCTTGTATGATGCTGGGGCTCTTCTGTGCGAGCCATACAAGCAGTGGGTGATAGAAGACAACTTTCTTTCATCGCGACCCGCCTGGGAAGAGGCCGGTGCGCTTTTGGTGAAAGATGTAGCGGCTTATGAAAAACTAAAGTTGCGAATGCTTAATGGCTGTCATTCTGCTCTGGCGTATATTGGCTCACTGTTGGGGGATGAGTTTATTCACCAAACCATCGCGCGCCCCGAAGTGGAAGCCTTTATTGCACGTTTAATGGGCTCAGAGCAAAGTAAGTCACTTCAAGTGCCGTCTGATATTGATATTGAGCAGTACAGCGGAGCGGTTATAGAGCGGTTTAAAAATAAATACGTACCGTATCGCAATGCACAAGTGGCAACTGACGGATCGTTAAAATTACCACAGCGCTTGTTATTTTCTGCGAATGATCTTCGGGAGAAAAACATTACGCCGCACTGCATTGCTCTGGCGGTAGCGGCCTGGTTGCAGTGTTTGGTGGGTTTTGCTGCGGGTGGTTCTTACTCGGTCAGCGACCCCAACCTGGAAAGATTAGAGGCGATTATTACGCCCCATTTGCAGGACTCTACAGCGCTGGTGAGTGCGATGATGTCACAAAGCGGAATTTTCCCCGAGTCTTTGCAAAAGGATGAGGTGTTTGAGTCATTGGTACTTGAGTGTTTCCAGAGTTTGCAGACTCTGGGGGTAGCCGAAGTATTGGCTAATGTCACCGCCCGCTGAGGGGGCGGTGATAAGCGGGTCAGTTAGCTGGGGCGGCCGAAGTAAGTGGCCGCCGCTTCAGAGGCATTGTCTATGTGAACTCGCATAGCGTTGCGAGCTTTTTCTGGATTGCGCTGTTCCAGTGCTTCTATGATGCGCTTGTGATCATCAATAGAGGGGTGCACTCCCTCTTTGCGCAAGCGCTCGAGAAATGCGGTGCTCAGTTCGGATTCATTGCGCAGCTGCCAGAGCCAGTCGACCACCGCTGAAATGGCGCTATTTTGACTGGCGTCGGCAATGATTTTGTGGAAGGTCCAGTCGGCCTTCTCTGAGGCATCTTCGTGTTTCTCTTCTTCTGCCATGTCTTGCAGGGCGACTTTCAGTTTTGCGATTTCTTCATCCGTAATGCGCGCGGCGGCCAGAGCGCAGGCTTCAGCTTCTAAAATGTACCGAATCTCTAAGATCTCAAATGGGCCAACCCCTTTATCACCCGTGTCGAGCTTGGGTTTGGTGTCGGAAACATAAATGCCCGAGCCGGTACGAATTTCAATAATTCCCGATAGCTCCATGGCGATCATGGCTTCGCGAATCGTAGGGCGGCTTACCCCTAGTCTTTCGGCTAGGTCGCGTTCGGCAGGAAATTTATCACCGGGCTTCAAAGTGCCATCTTTCACTAGGCCAGAAAGCTGCTCGGCAACTTTAATGTATAAACGCTCTGCTTTGATTGTACGGAATTCCACTGTTTTAAACCTGCTGAATCATTGGGTTCGAATACGACACTGAGGATAAGTTTTTATAAGATGGCTATCAAAAGGTCAAGCCATCAATAATCCTGCGTATATTAACCTAAGTTAACACGAACATTAACCAGTTTCTTGGTTGGTGGCTCTTGTTTTTGAAGGTGTATACCGGTATCTTATCATGGTAAGGTGGTATTACCAATGACAATAAAGTATAACAGTGTGTGATTATTTGATGAAAAGTAAGATAGTGGCCTTCGGCGAATGTATGTTGGAGCTGTCGCAAACAGGCAGCCAAGATTATCGTCTTGCCTATGGGGGCGACACCCTTAACAGCGCGGTATATATGGCGCGTGCGGGTGCCGATGTAAGCTATTTTACGGCGTTAGGAGACGATACCTACAGCGAATACTTAATAAATGCCTGGCGCTCTGAAGGGATTAATACTGATTTAGTGCTTCGTTATCAGGGCGAAGTCCCCGGTCTTTATATTATCGATACAGATGACGAGGGCGAGCGCAGTTTCGAGTACTGGCGATCCAGCGCTCCCGTCAGGGCAATTATCAAACGATCCCCCGATGCTTTAAACGGTCTGTACGAGTTTAACTATTTGTATTTGAGCGGTATTACACTGTCTTTATTTGATGGCTTGGATCGAGCCGTCATTACTGAATTTGTTCGCGAATTTCGCAACCGGGGCGGGGTAGTCGCGTTTGATACCAATTATAGAGCTAAAGGATGGCGATCTAAGCAGCAGGCGCAAGAAGTAATTTCAACTTTTTTAACCTTGGTTGATATCGCTTTGCCCAGCTTGGATGATGATAAAGAATTGTTTGAGCTAGAGGGGGTAGAGGCCTGCGCAGCAAAGTATCGTAACTTGGGCGTAGGCGAAGTCATCATTAAAGACGGCAAATCAGGTTGCTATGCATTAATAGGCAATGAGCTGCACCATCATCCACTGACGAACATTGTGCGGCCCGTTGATACAACCTCAGCCGGAGACTCTTTTAATGGAGCATACCTTGCCGCTAGATCTAAAAATGCTTCAGTTGCGCAGGCGATCAGACATGGCCAGGAATGTGCAACAGTGGTGATTCAGCACCCCGGGGCTATTATCGATCGTAAAATTCAATAATTTAGAGATGAACATTGTGAAAACGATAACTATAAAATTTATATTAGTATCCATATTTTTCGTTCTGTTGAGCTCTTGTAGTAATGATCGAGGGGTACAAGTTCTTAAGTTGGCTCATGGTCTGGATACAAAGCATCCGGTCCATCTGTCTATGCTTCATTTTGCCGAGAGGTTAAGACAATATTCGAAAGGTGAAATGGAGGTTGAGCTCTACCCTTCTGGTCAACTGGGTAGTGAGCGTGAGCTCATTGAGCTTATACAGATTGGCAGTATTGATATGACCAAGGTGTCGGCAAGTTCGCTGGAGCCCTTTATACCTGAAACGAAGATATTCAGTACTCCATACCTGTTTAGGGATAGCAATCACCTATGGAAAGTACTTAATGGCTCCATAGGCAAAGAGTTGCTTAATTCGGGCACTCCCTATCGAATTCAAGGGTTGGGCTACTACGATGCTGGAAGTCGGAGCTTCTACTCAACTAAAAAACCGGTCCACTCGCCCGAAGATTTGAAGGGAATGAAAATAAGAGTAATGAATAGCCCGTCCGCGGTGGCAATGGTTAAGGCCATGGGGGGATCGCCCACTCCGATTTCCTGGGGAGAGCTCTATACCTCGTTGCAACAAGGAGTTGTCGATGGCGCAGAAAACAACTTGCCGAGCTTCTTTTTATCTAAACACTACGAAGTAGCGAAATACCTAATATTAGATGAGCACACGTCAATACCGGATGTAGTTATAACCGGAACCAAAACCTGGGGGCGAATGACAGAACAGCAAAAGCAATGGGTCGCGAAAGCGATGAGTGATTCGGTTACCTTTGAGCGCGAATTATGGGAAAAAATCAGTCAGGAATCTCTGGCCGCAGTCAAGCAGGCTGGTGTTCAGGTTATAGAGGCCGATAAAAGCATTTTTTTGGATAGCGTCAAATCTATTCACGATGAGATCGAAAGTTCTGAACTCGGCGAACTGTTTAATAGAATAAGAGAGGCTCGATAATGCCATTTTCTAAGATCTGTAATCGTATAGATTATTTTTTAGAAGTTTTTACCAGTATCTTAATGGTCGGACTGGTTCTGGATGTGACATGGCAAGTGATGACGAGATTCTTCACTTCAGATCCCAGCTCATTTACCGAAGAGTTGGCTCGTTTCTTCCTTATTTGGATTGCCTTTTTGGGGGCTGCTCACGCCTTTCGAAAAGGCGCTCATCTAGGTCTTGATTATTTTGTGGAAAAGTTTTCTGACAAAGTTAAGGGAAAAATTATTAATTTGGTGCTTTTATTTGTAGTTGTCTTTAGTGTATGCATACTCATTATTGGCGGATCATTGCTTTCTTATCTTGCCTGGGATTTAGAGCAAACCTCAGCATCACTTGGGGTATCAATTAGCTTTGTGTACCTCGCGATTCCCATTAGTGGTTTACTTTTTGTGTTGTTTACCGTTGAATTTTTTAAAAACTATTCAAACAAAATTTAGTGGAATTCCTATGGATATTTCAATTGTAATTCTTGTCGCCAGCTTTATCGCGTTATTGCTGTTAAATGTTCCTGTAGGCGTGTCCATCGCGTTGTCTGGATTCTTTTCATTGCTTTTCAGCCTTGATTTTGCCTCCACTACGACCACCATGGCGCAGCGTATGTCTGCCGGTGTGGATAGTTTTGCCTTGCTCGCTATTCCCTTTTTCATTTTGTCTGGATTTTTAATGGGGCAGGGGGGCATCGCCCACAGGTTAATTGAGTTCGCCAAGATTCTGGTTGTTCGATTACCGGGCGGGTTGGCTTTTGTTAATATTCTCTCATGCACTTTGTTTGGGGCGATATCCGGCTCAGCGGTGGCTGCAACATCGGCAATTGGTGGCTTTGTTATTCCTGAAATGGAAAAAGATGGCTACAGCCGTGAATTTTCGACAGCTGTGACTGTAACCGCCTCGACGACAGGCATGCTGATTCCCCCCAGCAATATTCTTATTGTCTACTCTTTAGCCAGTGGCGGGGTTTCTATAGCCGCACTATTTTTAGCAGGTTATTTGCCAGGTATTCTTGTTGCTTTATGTCTTATGGCTGCCAGCGGAATTTATGCTAAGATGAAAGGCTATGGAGTACAAACAGATAAAAATACCGGGCAAATAGCTAAAAAAACCCTCGATGCCTTGCCCAGCCTGTTTTTGGTTTTTCTGGTTATTGGCGGTATTGTCTCAGGTTATTTTACACCGACCGAAGCAGGTGCCATTGCGGTTCTTTATTCGTTTGTTTTGGCAACTTTTGTTTATAAAGAAGTAAAGTTCGAAGAGCTTACTCAGGTTATCAATAAATCAGTTTGTACCACTGCAATTGTAATGTTGCTGATTGCGGCCTCTTCTGCGATGTCGTGGGTTTTATCCTATGAGAATATTCCGCAATCAATCAGTGATTTTTTTCTGGGCTTTAGTAGCAACCCGATTGTTATTCTGCTGATGATTAATGTTCTTTTGCTGTTGGTCGGTACCTTTTTGGATATGACACCAGCTGTACTCATTTTTACACCCATATTCCTTCCAGTGGTTGAGGCCTTAGGTATATCCCCGATCCATTTTGGTATTATTATGATCCTTAACCTTTCCATTGGGTTGTGTACCCCGCCGGTTGGGAGTGTGCTATTTGTCGGCTGCAGTATTGGTAAGACCTCTCTCGCACGTGTTATACCCCCGTTGTTACCGCTGTACCTTGCTATGTTTATAGCGTTATTGATTATTATTTGTCTGCCATCTTTGTCTACTTGGCTTCCCTCGGTATTGTTGTAAATTATTAATTCATCTCAGTTTGAACTGATGTAACGGCCTCCTTGTCATTAATAACAGGAGGCTAGCTTAATATTCCCATCCACCTTAACCTTATTTCTCAGATGTTGATTTAAGATATTAAGAATGTTCTAGTACAGACGTTAGTCTTTCCAGACTAAGGGATTTTAAACGTCAAGAGATCGTCCGGCCCTGTCTCTATTCCAGACTCTATCTGGATCGCGTTTACTTGTTTATGTTTATGGTGGTGGCTTGCTGGTGCTAACTTTAATACATTTGCCAATGTCTCGACGCTAAACTCTGTTTTATACCGATCAATATATCGAATCATTTCTTTGGTTGTGATCGAGTACCAATGGGGCAATAAAAGCTGACGCTAGTCCCACCATTTCATTGACGCTTTTGGGCTCTCTTTTTTCAAGCTCCAGCGCTTTGAAACCTAGGACATGATCAATAATGTGATGTAGGGCTTTGCTGCAGCGTCAACCTAGCTTATCAAGCTGGGAGGGTTACTTGATGGGATCATTTTCAGCGCTAGCCACGCAAAACTTGCGGAAAAAAAGCCGGCGTTATCGCCGGCCAAGAGAGAGAGTCGCATGTAGCGACAGTGAGAGCGAGCGTAATTAAAGGAATATGTTCAACACTTATAGTGTCAAGACGAAGCAGCGACTTGTTTCAGGAATAAACTATTCGCAATAGCCGATTGCTAATAAACCTTTAAATTAACATCTTTAGACTACGCCTGATGGGTATTGCTGTCAAGTGGTAATACCAAAAAGCATGGAAATGGTTAATCGTGAGGTGTGGGTTAAAGAGCTCGAGAATAAAACTTATTTGTACCTTGAGGTGCCGTTCTCAAAGCAGTTTTGCCATTTTGAGGCCACTCAAACGGCAAGCACGGGTTTGCTACTGCCTTGGGTTGGCATTAGATCCTAATGAACATGCAGCGTCTAATTGGATCGTTCTGGATCACACTATACAGATCCGATTTGAGCGTAATAATGCTGTTCTCTGCTTGAGTACGAAATGTGCCTATATAAGATGTTAATGGGTGTATAAGAAACTAGAGACTTGCTGGCCGTATTGTCACACTACAGCTTAATACGGGTTTGTTAGTTCGGCGTCTGTTAGAAGTGCTACAGGTCAATTCGTTTGAGAGAATATAACTAAAAGAGGTTCTAGAGCCTAAGCTCAATCTTGTTACCCAAACAAAAAGACCAGCCCCAAGTGAGGCTGGTCTCATGACTGTCATGCTCTAAGACAGTAGCAGGGCAGGCCCTGAACTTCTGTTCCAGTAAGCTAGCTTAGAAACGGTAGCTCGCACCAAATGTAATTCTGCGATCTGGATAGCCTGAAAAACATACAGGTCCAGTTTCGGAGACACAAGTTTGAAGAATACCTTCTTCGGTAAGGTTAACCGCTTCAACACCAATGTTTAGTTGATCGGTAACATCATAACTAACGCTAGCATTTAACTGGCCTCTGTCGTGATTTACAACAGGGAAGCTATAGGTGCTAGCAACACCTGCACCGCCCGCGAAGTCTTGTGAACGGTATGCTTCACGCCAGGTGTAACGCATTCTGGCAGAAAGGCCGTACTTCTCGTAATACGCCGTAATGTTATAAGCATTTTCAGAGAACTCTAGTAATCCCTGAGGTATTGAGAAGTCGCCTAGAACAGTATTGCCGCGACCGGATGTAGTATCAATTTGCGAACCACCTGAAAACTCTTGGATGGTGTAATTGGCTAAGAAACCAAAGCCTGATGCCCAGCCTAGAGAATTTTCGAACTCTGCAAGGTCATACTGAACCTGCATCTCAATACCTTTTTGAGTCGTTGTCGCAGAATCGTTACCTCTTTGACTAGAGTCAACACACAAACCTACCGTATTAGGGTCACCTAAAGTATTGGGTATAACTGTTGGGTTCCACAAGCCACCGCCTGGACACGATGGATCAGTTGAACGCTCGAGACCACCAACTGTCGTAGTGCTTTCAGACAATGGGGCGCCGTTAAAGATTGTCGTAATAATATTACTACGGTCTTTTTTGAAGAAGGCAACAGACGCTACCGCAGAAGGTGCAAAGTACCATTCAATAGAAAGATCTAATGAGTCTACTTCTTCTGGCTCAAGGTTTGAATTGCCCAGTTCTATTACATCATTCTCAGATTGGCTATAAGAGAAACCTTCATTTAAATCGTTAAAATCAGGGCGTCTTATGTCTGAACCATAGCCTGCACGAATTACTAAATCTTCGGTTACTTGAGCAGTTAAGTTCAAACGAGGTAAGAGAAAGTCGTAGCTGCCACTGGTAGTTTCTAAAGATCGAACTCCATTTACTTCAGTGCCATAAGCCACCGAGTCAATTTCAGACTCTACATAACGAACACCTAGGTTACCACTCAGTATGCCATACTCAAAGTTGGCTTGTGCGTAGAGTGCGGTTGTTTCTTCATCAACTAAGTAGTAAGCGTTTAAATCTTCTTCTAGCTCTAGAGCAGTAGCGCCAGTACCTTCAGGGAAAATCGCTCGGTTAGCGGCAAAAGCAGCCTCAAAGGTTTCGATTGTTCCATCGGGGTCAGAGAAGGCTTTGTCAGCGTCAATCATTAAGAAGTCGCCAACAAATAGGTCACGATCACCCGTATCGCCATAGTTAGACGGGCCAGGAACAACAAGGTCAGAGAATAGAGAAGCTCTTGGTGAGTCACCTAATTTACTGAAGTTGCCAAGCTTATCGTTAATGGTTACTGATTCAGCAGAAGTGCTATTGAAGCGTAAGCCCGCATCAATGGATGTAATACCAAACTGATCAAAAGCATAAGAGAAGTCTACACGGACTTGGTCATCGCTATTTTCTTGTGTGTCACGGCTCACATCGAGTGCGCGAAGTACATAATTATCAACTGAAAGTAAATCCGCAACGGTTGGTGCGTATTCATTTTCAAAGTCGATACCAAATGCTAAGGCACCACCAGACAGATCATAAATATATGGCACAGCGTTATCGTTGCCAGTTGATGCTGTCGGTGTATCTCCGCCCCCATCAAGAGGAGTTTGAGGGTTAATGAAGTTCATTGTTGTGTTTAGCTTGGGTGTGCTCGTGTCAGAGGCTGCTGAAGCAATTTCAAAACTTGCTGTCAACTTATCGCCTTGCCACTCACCACCAATGCTAAAGAGTGTGGAGTCTGTGACACGTGAGTTTGTCTCGCTAGTCACACGCATGTTTGGATCATCATCATCAAAAGCAAGGTTCGGAGACAAGCGCCCCGATTCAGCCATTTTGAACTCGCCCAGTCCGTAGCCGAAGTCAACGGTTTCGTATGAGTCTGGGACGGAGATAGATCTTATTGAGCCAACACCTGAGCCTTCAATTTTGTATGAGTCACGGCTTCTTTCTTGATCGTTAACGATAACATCGGCATGGAATTTCAATTGGTCGCTAGGCGCCCACTCAAAAGTTGATGCTACGTTAACAGTCTCGTAGATGTCATTTTCTTGCTCTTGTAGCAAGAAGTTAATGCCATTGAAAGTATTGTCACCTTGAGTAACTACAACATCGCGATCAGCACGAGGGCGGAAAGACAAAGCTTCTTGCTCGGTGTAGCTACCGCTGATTACAAAACCGAAATCGCCAGCACTGGTTTCCCAGTTATCGCCATAAGCGCCTGAAAATCTAGGTTGAATGCCTTCTGTGCTTAAGCTACTGTCTTCGCCTTGAAGTCTAATTGAGCCTAATGTTTCTTTTAAGTCTAATGGACGAATAGTTCTTAGGTTAACCGTACCACCTACAGAGCCTTCAACAGTTTTAGCATCTGGTGCTTTAGTTACTTCAACGGCGGCAATAATTGCTGGGTTGACATCTTCAAAACCAATACCGCTACGGCCAGAACCTGAACCTACGGTGGCAACGCCATTGATTTCTACGCGGTTAGCGTTAGTGCCACGAATTTGTACACCAGTACCCACACCCGCCGTACGAGTAATTTGAACACCCGTGATGTTCTCCATTACTTCGGCCAGGTTTTGGTCGGGCAACTTACCAATATCATCAGCGATGATCACTTCTACTAATTTAGTTGACTCGCGCTTTTCTTCGAGGGCACTTGCCAGCGAGGCGCGAATGCCTGTCACTACAACTTCTTCCAGCGTGGCCGAATCTTGCTGTTCTTGTGCGGCTGCAGTAGAGGCGGCGAGAGCAATTGAGATACCAAGTATGGATTTTTTGAAATATTTCAGGTGTGGTTGAATAGTTCGGTTTTTCATAATGAGTCCTTCGTTTATTTATTATGAGGAGCACAGCTGCCCGCCAACCGTCCTTTTTGGGTCTGGCTCAACCCTAGAGAGTTGGCGGGCATACTAAAATCTACGCGAAGTCAGGTAGGTAGTCAAGTGGTAAGGCCGGATGTGTGGCCCCCGTGGAGGGGGCTCCTGGTAATGGACTCCTGGTAATGGACTATGAAATATCGCTGATGGGAATGTGGTCCATGTCGTCAAACGTTTGATTTTCACCGCCCATAGCCCAGATGAAGGTGTAATTACTGGTGCCTGCACCACTGTGAATAGACCATGCGGGCGAAATGACCGCGTTGCCGGATGCGAGCACCAAGCTGCGGGTTTCGCTGGGCTCGCCCATAAAGTGAAATACACGGTTCTCATCGTTGTATTCAAAGTACATGTAGATTTCGCTGCGGCGGCGATGAGTGTGTGGCGGTTTAGTGTTCCAGACGCTGCCCGGCTCCAACTCTGTAAACCCCATAACCAGTTGGCAGCTATCGACAATACCTGGGCGGATGGATTGGTTGATTGTGCGTTCGTTCGATTCAGCAGGGCTGCCAAGCTCGATGTGTTTGGCGTTGGCCTTGCTCACGTGGCAGGTCGTCGTGGTGCGGTGGGCCGGATAACTGACCAAATAGTATTGTGCAGGCTGCGCTGGGTCGACACTGGTAAAGTGTATATTTTTACTTTCGCGAGCAATATAGAGTGAGTCTTTGTAGGTCATCTCAAAGCGCTTGCCGTCCACTTCGATGGTGCCATCGCCACCTATATTTATGACCCCGATTTCGCGGCGTTCGCAAAAATACTCAGACCCCAGTTCTTTTGATTGTGGTAACTCCAGTGGTTTGGTCTGTGGCACTACGCTGCCAACGATGGCGCGGTCCACATCTGTGTAGGTAAGAACGGTTTCGCCGGGCGTAAATAGGTCGTCGATAACAAATGCCTGTTTAAGTTCGGCATTGGTCATGCGTTTATAGCTATTAATGTCGGCTGTATAGCGTAATTTCATGGTTCACCTTTTTAAGGGTTGGTGGGTTTGAGGCGAATAGGGCTGTTCAGCTTGTCGATTTCGTTTGCAAGCTCTACTTTAAATTGCTCTATGGTTTTCGGGCCTTGAGGGTGCGCTGACCAGAATGCACCGAAATAATAGTGGGCGCCCGCGGCGCTGTTATTGAGAATAACAAGTTGGTTGTGTTCGTCTTGCTGGAAGGAGTCAAAGGCGTTTATCGGGAAAAATATCGCCATACCTAGTTTGTCGTCATTTAGGCTTTGGGTGCCGTAGGTCGCTAGATACCCCCATTTGCCGTCATCGGGTGTGTGAGTGAGAACTTGCACACCATGATCGACAATACCTGTGGCCAGCTGCTCAAGGTCCCCGGCCTGGGCGTCTACCCGGGTCAGATATGAGTTGGCGCGGATGCTGTAGCGGGTGGTTAGGTCGACGGTTCTCGAGTCGGGGCTCCAACCTCCGTGAGTAACCGTTGCGCTCGATTCCAGAGGGCCGGTTGCTATGGTTACCGACATGTCGGCCACTTGCTCGGGTTTAACCAAGCGGTTATCGAGCCAAGCTCCTACAGCGCCCAGCCCCAGAGATGGTCCCACTTTTAATATGTCCATGCCCCAGTCGGCCATGCTGTGGTAGTCGCCGCCATCAAGCCCGGTGTGGGCTAGGGAAAGTCCGTTTTGTTGTTTGCCAAAGATGTCGATGGCGCCGCGCTCATCAAAGTAGTAGCGATAACCGACCTGCTCTGACTCCCAGCCAAAGCCTTCGTATTTGAATAACTTGTTGCCTATGGTGTGAGTGGCGGGCAGTTGCATCGCTTGGGCGTTGTGATAGCGGCCGCCACTGTAGTTACCTTCTTTATCCGTTTCGCCTCCGACTCTTACCGCTAGTTCCGCGTAGGTTTGAGCGGGGTAGTCGACCTGAAGGGAGCCATCGTTTAATTGGTGTACTGCCAGGGTTTGTTTTGTTTCGGCAGGTAATTTTACCTGTACCAACAGCTTGTCACCCGCCGTCTGGCTGGGGGCTTCTTCGCCATTAATAATGACAACTGAATCCCGGTTAGGTGCCAGGCTGTTGAGATGGAGGCTAATCACCTCTTTGCGTGCTTGCGACAATGGGTTTTCGACGGAGTAGTATGAAACGGTTTCTGTGGCGGGTGTGGCCAGGCAGGGAACGCTTAGTAGGGCTATGCCAGCGGCGATGGAGGCTGTGGTGAGTCGTAGCATTTGCTGGATCTCCGGTAATGTTTTGTTAAAACTTAGACTTTAATTAACGAGAAATATACTATAACATCATTGGTAATACCACATTACCAGTTGGCAAGTTTAAGTGTTTGCCTATTTACTGAGTTGGCTTTTGCTTAAATACAATAATGATTTGGAGATTCCTATGTTTCTGAAACCCTTCTCTGCACTGCTGGCAGGTATGGTTGCTTGTGGTTGTGCGACCGCCGAGATAGATCAGAGCCAGGGCCTGGCTTGGCCCGAGTTGGTGGAGTACAAAAAGCCCGGTACAACTGATATTGCCTTGAGTGCCGAGCTAAGCCGCAGCGCAGTAAGCCAAATTGCCAATCAGGTTGCTGACTGGCAACTGGATCAATACGACATCCGTTCTAACAAAATGCGTCCCGAAGGGCGCGCGAGTGGTTTACCTCAAGGTTGGATGTACGCACCTTTGCACTCGGGCTTGTTGGATTGGGCGCGGGTTTCAGGCCAGCCTGCCTATGAGCAGGCGGTGCGTAATATTGCCGCGGTCAACTTGTGGCGTTTAGGGCCCCGACGTTATCACGCGGATGATCACGCCATTGGTCAAGTCTATCTGGATCTTTACGAGACTTACCAAGAGCCGGTGATGAAAGAGAACATCGAAGTGGTGTTCGACTGGGTTCTGGAGCATCAAAGTGACCGAGATTTGGCGTTTGAACACCCCGAAAAAGAGGTGATTCACGGTGCCAACCGTAAGTATGTAGACCCCTGGTGTACGGTGCGCTGGTGCTGGGCCGATGCTATTTTTATGGCGCCGCCGGTATGGGCGCAACTGGCCGAGATTACCGGTAAAGATAAGTACCTGGAGTTTATGAACCGCGAGTTCTGGGTGACCACTGATTACCTCTACAGCGAGGAAGATCAGCTGTTCTTGCGTGACAGCCGCTATTTTACCCGTAAAGCCGATAACGGTAAGCCAATCTACTGGGGCCGTGGTAACGGGTGGGTACTGGCAGGTATAGCGCGTACTTTGCCTCATATTCCTCAAGACTTTAGCGATCGGGAAAAGTACGTCCAGCTGTATAAAGAAATCAGCGAGAGTTTGCTGAAGGCGCAAAAGAGCGATGGTAGTTGGCCCGCCTCCTTGCTGGAAATAAGCGATACACAGAACCCCGAGTCGAGCGCAACCGGTTTAATCGTGTTTGCGCTGGCCTGGGGTATCAATAACGATGTACTCCCTGCGGATGAATATCGTCCAGCGGTTGAAAAGGGCTGGAAATCGTTAGTGAGTACCGTTCAGCCCAATGGCAAGTTGGGTTTTGTTCAGCAGGTGGGCTATGCGCCAGAGAGTGCCACGGCTGAGGATACCCAGTTGTATGGTACCGGCGCACTACTACTGGCCGCGGCCGAAGTTTATCAGTTGCTTGAGAAGTAAGGGGAACAGCATGAGCGATTCAATAATTTCACAGTTATTTTCCGTTGAGGGAAAGGTCGCCTTGGTCACCGGCGCTAGCCGGGGCTTGGGTCAAGCCATGGCATTGGCGTTGGCTCAAGCAGGTGCCAAGGTGGTGGCGCTGGGGTCGCGTCCGGAAAGCTTGAACAAAACCTGTGATTTGTTTGCCCAGCACAAGCTGGAAATTCGCGCACTGGGGTGCGACCAACGCTCGGCCGATTCTATTCGCTCGACCGTGGCACAGGTGCTCGAAGAGTTTGGTCGTATTGATATTCTCATTAATAACGCCGGTACCATTCACCGTGCTCCGGCTCACGAATTTTCCGATGAGGATTGGGACGATGTGATCGAGACCAATCTCAACGGAGTATTTCGGATGTGCCGCGAAGTGGGCCGGTCAATGCTTAGCCAAGGCTCGGGGAAAATCATCAATATCGCCTCTTTACTGAGTTTTTCCGGGGGTATTACTGTGCCTGCCTACGCGGCGAGTAAAGGTGGTGTGGCACAGCTGACCAAAGCACTGGCCAATGAGTGGGCCAAAGATAACATTCAGGTGAACGCAATCGCCCCCGGGTATTTTGAAACCGATAATACAGAGAATTTACGCAAAGACTCCGAGCGTTCAGCCAGCATTAGTGCCCGTATTCCAACTGCTCGGTGGGGTGTGCCCGACGACCTGGCCGGTACTGCGATTTATTTAAGCAGTAAGGCATCTGACTATGTCAACGGTCATGTACTGCTGGTAGACGGTGGTTGGATGGCGCGTTAAGCGTTTATTGTGCCTCGATATTTAAACTAACATTGTGTGTTGATTATGAAAAATATAAAGATTCTGACCTTACTTGCCGCGGTTTTAAGTTCGCTGCTGATTAGTCAGGTAGGCTATGCCGAAGCCGATAGATTACTTTTTAACAGCGATTGGCAGTATTCCGAAGTGGGGGTTGATAAACCCAGTGAAGTTTCAGAAAACTGGCAAGCCATTAACCTCCCTCATACCTGGAACGCTAAAGATACCGTAGACCAGGTGCCGGGGTATCGTCGAGGGGTTAGCTGGTATAAAAAAACCTTCAGTGTAAAAAAAGCCGATCGCTACTTTTTACACTTTGAAGGTTCCAATATGGAAACCGATGTTTATCTCAACGGGGAGCAAGTAGGCTCGCACATTGGTGGCTATATCGGTTTTGACGTTGAGTTGACCGATGCGATTAAAACCCGAGGCGAAAATGAGTTGGTAGTCAGGGTGTCCAATGCGTACAACCCGCACCTTATTCCTTCGCAAAAATCAGATTTTTTTATCCACGGCGGGATTACGCGCGATGTGTGGCTGGTGCTTAAGAACGATACCTTAATCGATCGATTTGAGGCGCGCGCTCCCGGAGTTGAAAAAGAAGACTACACAACAGAACTGACTGTATTTCTTGATAGCGCCAAGAAAACTAAGGCGCGTTTAAAGGCAAGCCTTATTAGCCCAGAAGGGGCAATGGTTCAGTCTTCTGAGCAGGAGGTGGTAGTTGCCAAAGGTCCTTCTCAGCAAAAAATCACCTTGGATGGCATTGCTGATGCCAAGCTTTGGTCTCCTGAATCGCCGAGCCTTTACACCATTAAGGTCGAGCTTTTAGAGCAAAAGCGTGACGGAATTTTGGATACGGCTGAAACAGCTTTTGGCTATCGTTGGTTTGAACAAATCCCGGGTCAGGGGTTCTTTGTCAATGGCGAGCGTTTGCTGCTGCGCGGTACTCACCGCCACGAAGAAATCGCCGGTGTTGGGGCTGCAATGAGCAATGAGCAACACCGCCAAGACATGCAGCTTATTAAAAATATGGGTGCCAACCTTGTGCGCTTGGGGCACTACCCGCAAGACCCAGAGGTTTACCGCGCAGCCGATGAGCTTGGGCTTATTCTCTGGGATGAGCTTCCCTGGTGCCGTGGTGGTAAAGGCGGCAAGCAATGGGAGCAATATACCGAGCAATTGTTGCACGAGCAACTGGCCCAGAATTTTAACCACGCCAGTATTGCCTTCTGGTCGCTGGGTAATGAGATTTATTGGGAAGAAGATTTTCCCGGTGGGGGCCGCGATGAAATTTTGGTGCCTTATCTGAAAAAGCTAAACGATATTGTTAAGGCCAAAGACAGTTCGCGCCTTACCAGTATTCGTAAGTATTACCCAGGTTCGGATATTGTCGATTCTTTCTCGCCCTCTATCTGGGCGGGTTGGTATGGCGGTGCCTATGGGCAGTATGAAGTAGCTTTGCAAAACGCACAGAAAAAATATCCCAATATGATTCACATGGAGTATGGCGGTTCGAGTCATGTGGGGCGCCATACCGAAACACCTATCGATGCCAAAGGTATTCGCGGCGCGCAGGTTTCTGTCGAGGAGGCCGTTAATCAAACCGTGGTCAAGAGTGTGGCCAAAGCCTCGGATTGGAACGAAAACTACATGGTAGACCTGTTTGATTGGCATTTGATGGTCAGTGAATCATTGGCGGGCTTAACGGGCACCGCCCAGTGGGCTATCCGGGACTTTGGTACTCCACTGCGCCCCGAAAACCCAATTCCCTATGTTAATCAAAAAGGGTTGTTTGACCGCAGCGGTAAGCGTAAAGATGCTTACTATGTCTACGCCAGCTACTGGGCGGCTGAACCCATTTGTTATATCGAGTCGCATACCTGGACTCACCGCTATGGACCCGCAGAGGGTCGCTCGGTTGATGTTTATTGCAACACCGACACTGCGGAATTGTTCTTAAATGGCGAGTCGCTGGGTGAAAGAAAACGTGAGCAGGGGCAGTTTCCGGCCTCCGGTTTAGTGTGGCAGGTGCCCTTTAAAGAAGGGCAAAACCAGCTCAGTGTTATTGGTCGCAACAATGGTGACAATGTTGCGCGTGATGAAACTCAAGTGACTTATTACGTTGGTGAGCCCGGTAAATTTGAGCGACTGGAAGTCACTCAGAAAATGCTGGAAAACGGCAACGCTTTGATTGAAGTGTCAGCCGTAGACGCTGAGGGACGCCGACTTACCAATTACTCGGATCGTATTTATTTCTCTGCTTTGGGCTCTAACGATGCTTTAGTGGATGGGTTCGGCTCTCCGGGGCGCAGTAGCGTAATAGAGGCGGCAGATGGCTATGCCTCCATCGAAGTGTCCCCCCAGGCTAACCACCCGCTGGTGATACAGGTTAAAACTCAAAACGTGAAAGGTGTTTTTGTCGAGGTGGCAGCCCGATAGGGCGCCGCTGACTGACATTAATTTGTAAACATGATGGGCCAGTATTCCTTAGTTATCGCATATATTAAATTGGTGTGGTAAGATGGTAAGGCCAATGTGGGCGGTTGATCGAAATACCGTTGCAAAATAAGTTAGGAATGTACAGATGCAAGAGTCTTGGAGATGGTTTGGACCGAGTGATTCCATATCACTGGAAAAGATTAAGCAGGCGGGGGCGACTCATATCGTCACCTCCATGCATGAGATCCCGGCGGGTGATGTTTGGCCAGAAGCTGAAGTGAAAGCTCGCAATGAGCAGATTAAGGCAGCGGGGCTGGAATGGAATGTGGTGGAGAGTATTCCCCTGCATAACGACATTAAAACCCGCAGTGGCAACTATCAGCAATTGATAGAGAACTACAAAGAATCTATCAAAAGTGTGGGCAAGGCGGGTATTCCGGCCGTGTGCTACAACTTTATGCCGGTGGTTGACTGGACTCGAACTAATCTCAGTTATCGCTTGCCTAACAGCAGTCAGGCCCTGCGATTTGAAATTACCGATTTTGCCGCCTACGACGTATACCTGCTAAAGCGCGAGGGGGCTGAATCCGACTACACCCAGGCTGTGCTGGATAAAGCAAAGACTCGTTTTGCAGCCATGAGTGAGCAAGAGCAACTCTTACTTGAGAAAAACATTATCGCCGGCTTGCCTGGTGGTGAGGGTTCTTACACCCGTGACTCTATTAAAGTTGCCATTGAGCAGTTTATCGCGCTGGGTACTGAAGGTTTGCGTCATAACCTAATGGAGTTTCTCAAAGAAGTTGTTCCCGTTGCCGAGCAAGCGGGTGTGAAGTTGTGTATTCATCCCGATGATCCACCATTTTCACTGTTCGGTTTACCTCGTGTGGTGTCAACCGCCGAGGACGCGCGTAAGATTCTAACTACCGTAGACAGTCCGGCCAATGGTCTAACCCTGTGTGCGGGTTCTTACGGCGCGCGCTGCGATAATGACCTTGTTGCCATGGCAGAAGAGTTCGGCTCGCGCATCTACTTCGTTCATCTGCGCAACGTTAAGCGTGAAGAGGATGGATCGTTCTATGAGTCTGATCATCTCGATGGTGATAACGATATGGTAGGGCTGATCAATGCGCTACTTCAAGAAGAGCGCCGCCGTAAGCAAGCCGGTGAAAGTATGCCTTCCATTCCTATGCGCCCCGATCACGGCCATTTAATGGCAGATGAAGAAAAAGCCGAAGGTGTTAAACCGGGCTATTCGTACAGTGGCCGTATGCGCGGGCTGGCTGAGTTGCGCGGTGTTATTCACGCTTTAACCCAATTGAGTCATTAATCCTCCCTGTCAACCTTTGTGCAGCCGGCGGTTTATCCCGCCGGTCTTTTTTTATTTATTCCACGCGTTTTTTCGGCCTCCTAAATTAACTACCGAATTCTACTAATACCGAGTGATTTTTCGCGACCATACCGGACGATACTAGCGTACAGAAGGTTCAGGGTTGCAGCGATAGAAATCATTACGCTACTGACCTTTCGAATTACAATTGGCATAAGCCGTCACTTTCTGAGGTGTGGGTACTCCCGGAATAGGTGTCTGGTGCAGCCTGTAAATCGACTGGGTAAACCAGTAGGCAATCGTATTCGTTGTGATTTTGCATCAATTTTTTGGCATAAATTGTAAATCTTGGGTGGTAAATCTGGCCGGCGATTAAATTTATCTGTATCAATGATTCCCGGCTAACTTGCACAGAGGCATAATTACTTTTTGTTAAAAGTTTATTTTGTTCTCGATTAAGGTAATCCAAAGCAGCGACAAGTAAAGGGACTGAGCCCTGTTCTTGATGGGGTAGTACAGCATCGATTTTATTATTGTCAGCCGCTATTGCCGCCAAGCCCCACAAAGCCTCCAGGTTAAAAGCACTGTAGTGGTAGGGGCGGGTACGCTCAAGTTCGTGGGGCTGTTCGCCGCCAGGATTTATTTGCGTCTCGATACGACGCTTATAAAGCTCATCTAATACTATATGCAAATGAATTTTATCGCCGATAAAATTAGCAAAAAACGCCACTTGATAATCATAAAAGCTGGCGTGATTATTATGCGTCAGAGATTCATCGATACCATTGGGGCTGGTAATCAACCACTGCAGGTATTGTTCAATCCAGCGATGCAGTTGATCACCTACCTGGGTTCGGTATTGACTTGAACCTTGTAACAGTTGGTGGGCGTTAATCACGCTGATAAATTTTCTAGACTCAATAATACCGATACCCCTGCCATCTGTTATGCCTGGTATAGCCTGAGCATAGCGAAAGTTGGGGTTCATGCCGGTGGCCGAGTCAAATAAAAACACCTCCAGCAGCAGGGCTGCCCTATCAGAATAGACTTGATCTCCAGTGTATGCGTAAGCTTGTGCCAGAGTACCCAGCGCTTGGGTAAAAAGACTTAACTCACGAGAATCAGTTTGCCGGCCGCGCACTTCGCGATTGACCATGCCATCCTTTTTCACCCAGGGTAAACCGTCTTCCGTGTTTGGGTTCGGCCACCAGTAGGGGCCGGTACTGGTGTAGTCACGGGGATTACCGCTCGGCGGTGTTGCCTGATTAAAGGTGACGCTAAACGTTTCCATGCTGTTAATGAGTTGGTCTGCATTAGCAACGATTTTATCCACGGCCATACGGCGAACGGGGCTCTGAATAACGGATAGCGTCTCTTGTTGCCACTGATCGGTTAAACTCGTTGTCTCGGTTGCGTCTGCTGTTTCACTGTGATGACTTTTACAGGCTGCCAGCAACGATATAATAAGTAACCAAAAACCAGAGCGTGGCCTGAAATATTTTGAAAATGCCGTGTTCAAGGGCTTTCTCCTGCTAGACGACTTTCTAGCTGGTATTGGTAGAGAGAGGGAGCTAGATTATCGGTTGCATTTTGTTTTTGAATATTGGCGTTGGGGCCATATTCAACTTTGATATCGGTATTACCGTGTACGCCGATCAAGTGAGCATTGGGGCCATCGTTCACGCCGTAAAGTGTAATGGGTGTTGCTGAGTCCAGACCGTTGTGGAAAATCACATCGATGTTCCAGAAGCTGCTGTCCGCACCATGCGTGGGTTTCCAGTAGCCAGCGCCACCGCCTTTAAACAGTGGATAACGGCGCTGTATTATCTGGTCTTGGTCGAGAGTAACGTGAGCCCGAATATTGTCGAATAAATTTTGGTGGTTGGCACCTGAGTGTTGATCGAGCACCGGGGCGTGAAGGATTTCAGCGACGGAATAGACACTTTTCGTGGCGAAGGTGTTGAAGCTTAACGGGTGAAGGGCGTGATTGTTAACGGTTAGCTGCTCGACAAGAACATTGTGGGTATCCCCCATTGCAACTGTGTAGTGAGCTTTGTGGTTGCCGCGGGTGGTGATGCCCTGAATCGTGACATTGGCAACCTCTTCTGTAAGCACTCCGCTGTCGGCGTTAATAATGTCTATGTTCTTGATCCAGCCGTCGAATAGGCGAGTGAGGTATATTGCGTTGAAGCCTTGCTCTACATGATGAGCAATATAAGCGGAGCGGGGAAACTCAATAGAAAACTCTTCAATGCCGATATCATGTAAAAAGGCTTTTTGTGTTATATCAGTCGTATGTCCCTGAATGTCGTGTAGTAACACGTCATTTAACACAACCTTCCTACCTTCCACCGTGCGGATGCGAGAACTTTGTGACACAAGAGGCCGCAAAGGAAAGTTCCAGTGATGACTGCCAGATACATTAACACCTGGATAAATGGTTTCCAGTAGAGCTGAGCTCTTGCCGCCTTTGTTGTACCAGTTAATAGTAATGACCTGACCCGGCTGCAATTGCTTTGCATTGTCAACGATTAGGCTGTTTTCACCTTTTTTCCCCTGCTGGGGTAAGGCTATAGGTGTTGTGGGGCGATCGTATTTTTTTAGATAAGGCTTAACCCGTTCGCCTTTAATTCGCGTCCAGATAAATCCTCCGGACCATGAATACTGCGAGTAAGGAAGATTAATATTATTATCATTTTCTCGCTGGCGTTTGTTCTGCTCTACAAGATATTCACGTAATTCATTTAGCTCAGGTGGGTCGGCCAGAGTACGCATAGGGCGGGGAAAATAGAGGAGGGTGGCGCCTTTCCCTGCCCCGCGCAGAATCAGATTGTCCCGTTCCAGATAGAGGATGTCACTGATAATAAAACGCCCTGCAGGCATTTGCAGTAGCACGGGCTTGTTAATTCTTTGTGCCGCCTCTAGGGCCCGGTGAAAAGCGGCGGTGTCATCCTTGCCGTCGTTGGCACGCGCTCCGAACTCTGTAACCTCAAGGGTTTGGTGCGTGGCGAACTCTAGGGTTTGGCTGCCGTTTCTGTAGCCAGCATAGGAAAAATCGGGTAATTGGCTATTTAAATTTTCTATTGTGACTGCATGACCTGATAGAGATAGCCCCATTAGGAAGGGCAACCATAAAAGGGGAGATTTATTGTAAGTTAATGATTTTAAATAAAAAACAATTGCTTGGTGGGTGCCCATTTCATTCTGCCTTAACCGTTATTATGAGGTATGTCAGTATTGTAAGTAATTTTAACTGGTAATACCACTTTACCATCAGGCTGGGTTGATTCATACTCTACATGCGCTAAAGCAATCTTAAATATTTGCAGAGTGCCTGCGGTTAAAATTGCTTCGCCCCACTCAATATAATGAATAAGATGTAGGAGAAAATATGAGCTCCCCGAGTCAGCCACATACAAAAATTCAACCTGTTCGTTACACCCGTAACATTCTTGCGGCTGCGATAGCGGCCAGTTTGTTGCCATCATCTATTGCTTTTGCCCAAGAGGAAGGTGGTGCAGAGCTGTTGGAGGAGGTGATTGTTACCGGATCATTTCGCGATATTATGCGAAATTCTATTGAGATTAAGCGCGATGCCGAAACAATCGTTGACGTAATCTCTGCCTCCGATATGGGGGCGCTGCCCGACCTATCTGTCGCCGAAACTCTCGAGCGAATTGTAGGCGTGACTGGCGACCGCTTTAAGGGTAACTCCAGTGAAATCTCGGTGCGTGGTTTGGGTCCCTTTTTGGGTTACTCGACCTATAATGGTCGAGAGGTATCCTCTGGTAGTGGTAACCGATCCATTGCTTTCTCACAGTTTCCCTCTGAGTTGGTGAACGGCGCAGTGGTATATAAATCTCAGTCGGCCGATTTGGTGGAAGGGGGCGTTGCCGGTTTAATTAACCTGCAGAGTATACGCCCGCTGGAGTATGGAAAACGCCGCTTCCAAGCTGAAATTAAAGGCAACTACAACGACTATGATGCCAAATTAAATGATGATGACGGTATCGGTTATCGCGGGTCCATCTCCTATACCGATGTATTTGAAACCGGTATTGGCGATATTGGTATTGCTATTGGTTATGCTGGCCATGATTCATCTACTCCGGAAGAGAGCTTTAATGCGAGCTCTACTCTGCGCAATTGTAACTCTGATTACATCAACGACGGTTTGTCCGGCGGTTGGAATGCTTGTAGCTGGAGTGACGACAACACCGCCGCGAATGGCGGCGAAGCTGCCGATGGTGATTATTACTACATTCCCAATCTCTTTTATATTCGTCAGATGGAGTCGGAAGAATCTCGCGACGCCGTCATGACAACTGTTCAGTGGGAGCCCAATGAAGACTGGAGCATTATTGCCGATGCGCAGTGGTCTAATCGCTTCTATTATGAAGATCGTCACGATCTGTACTTTGACGATGGTCGCAACAACATTGCTCAGTGGGAGACAAATGACGATCACGCGTTGGTTTCCTATACTGGCCATACTCGGTTGGGTACTTATGGTGAATATCGCGAGCGCGACGAAGATTATATGGGCGGAGGTTTAAACTTTGCCTGGAGCGCAACCGATCGGTTGGTCTTGACGGCGGATATTTCCTACTCCGATACCACTCGCTATCAAGAAACTTGGCAGACTCGTTTTCGCTCAGACAGACTTTGGTATGATTATGTCAGTCAAGGTAGCGATAGTTTTCCTGCGATATCTATCTATGAAGATCTCGATGATCCAGCTGGCTCGCAAATCGATGATAGCTTGTTAAACGATTTCAGCTTGTACGATGCCAACCAGCGCGCTCGTTATGGCGAGCTTGAGGTTAATGACACCATTAGTGCACTTGCAATCGATGCTGTCTATGAGTTGAAGGGCAATTTCTTCACATCACTTGAAACTGGTGCTCGCATATCTTCCCACGAGCATAGCAATTATGCGGAAGATCGTATCGAATATACCGGTACGGACTTTGCTGACGTAAATACTATCGAGGAAAATTGCGCGACTGTTTACCCACAAGAAAGTTACGGTGAAGATGCTAATTCCAGTATCACTGAATGGGCGACCTTCGACACCATGTGTGCCTTCAATAGCATGTGGGGAGGCGACGATTGGGCTCTATCGCCACAAGATCCGAGCGCAGCCGATATTAACTTGACAGAAGATATTAGTGCCATCTTTGCGAAGCTTAACTTTGCCTCACAGATTGGAAGCATTGACGTTAGCGGTAATGTTGGTGTTCGAGTTGTAGAAACGAGTATCGATTCTACAGGTTATCGCCAGGATTACAGCGTTATCGAAAATGATGCAGGAACCCCTAATGATCCGGAAGACGATAGCTTTTATTTCGATCCGGTAGCCGATAACCTGGCTAGCGAAGTTTATTCCAATAGCTATGTCAATGTTCTACCAAGTGTTAATGTGAACTTTGGTTTGAGTGAGACTGTACAGCTGCGTACAGCGGTTTATTCGGCTATTTCTCGTCCCGACATGTGGTGGATGGGGGCCGGTAGAAACCTAGATTTGGGCGACGGTGAAGAAGAGTTCTCAAGTATTGAGGATGCAATTGCCGCTGGCACCGCGACTGCTCAGGGTAATCCCAATATGGAAGCGACTGAGTCGGTGAATTACGACTTGTCTCTCTCTTGGTTCCCGCGTGATGATACTATGCTGTCGGCTGCTTTCTACTACAAAGAATTCGAGGCAGGATTACAGGTAGCAGATCCATCAAGTATTCAAGAATCGTTCAATATTAACGGTGAATTGATTGAGATGGATGTCAATGGCCTGATTCAAAATACTTCAGAGTCCTCCAGTATTTCAGGTGTAGAGCTTAGTTTACAGCACGGCTTTACTCATTTGCCCGAGCCTCTGGATGGGTTGGGTATTATGGGCGGTATTAACATTGCTGATACAGATTTTGAGTATCAAGAAAATGGTTCCTCAATCACCGACGATGTTTTTGTTGAGCCTGCTAACTTGCCTGGTTTCTCTAAAGAAAGCTACAACGCCGAAATTTACTGGGAAAACTATGGTTTTACCACGCGCTTGTCCTATAAGTATCGATCAGACTACTTGAAGCCTTTTGGTAGTGATTTTGGTCAGACGAATAGATTTGTAGATGACACCAGTTCGGTTGATTTTTCATTAGCTTACAACCTTACTAAGAACCTGCAGATTAAGATGCAAGCACTTAACTTAACCAATGAGCCTTATGTTGAGTATCGGGTTGCTCAGGACTCCTTTACTCGTATTGAGTATAGCGGTACTAAGTACTTCTTCGGTGTAAGATACAAAATGTAATTAAGTCATTAGCTAACAACTTTTGGTTGTCTAAGACGACATATCGAAAATAATGACTTTTCTATAAAGCCAGATGACGTTAGTCATCTGGCTTTTTTAATATCTGTCTTATCAAAGTTTGCTAGTGAAAATACGATAGATACAATTGTATGGATGACCAATGATTACTGAGAATATAAGGGGAGGGTCACTAACCGATCCGGTGCTGACGGTTATGCAATATCTAATGGTTCCTGATCGTTTAGATGTACGCAATACTAGATTCGGCTTTAAGAGTCACGGCAAGCGGATGTCAACCTATGGCAGTTAATTAAATGGCATTGCTATCCAGTCTGTAAGTTGTGGGCTCGAGAGAAGCTTCAAAAGAGTGGGAGATAAAAAAATATCGATGCGTTAGCCGATAGGAATTGTCATGTAGGTTTTGTTTATCTCCGTTTTAGGGCACTGCTTACCCGTTGTACGCTTTACCTGTCTGACCTTGCCCAGTATTGGAACCGCCTACCGTTCAAAGTCTCTTGGGGCGTGAAGCAAAAAAGTAAGGCTGTTAAACGGTTATGTTGCAAAAGTTGCTAAACAGGGGGTTACATAAAACTGTGCTGCTAGCTCAGCAGGTGATAGGTGATAGGTGATGGGCGAAGCTTTACGCGCTCAGCCCAACCCCTGGGGGGAAAGTATTATCGCTTGGATTTAACTGTCCGCCTCTGCTTCGTCATTAATGTCTGAGGGGCAAGTGTTGGCCGCTTCGGCAATACAAAAGTCGTTGAAAAGGATAGTTTCGTCACGCAATACATCGATGTGGTTCAGGCTGCGATAGAGGCCCCATTTAGGGCGATTCAAGTCGGCACCCTCACGCCACATATCAATATCATTCGAACTCCAGTCGAGCAGTGTGGCCTTGTCACGCAAACGGCGCAGGCTTACTTCTAGGCTACCGATATTAGAGCTTTTGGTTCGGACAAAAGCTTCAATCCATTCGCCCGTAAAATCTTCTAGTTCGACGCTAGCCACTTCACTGGCACCGGCTGCGGACGTGGGGGCATGCAGAACTTGCAACTTATCAGGGCTTCCGGATCGGGGAGTGAAGGTAACAATCGGCATGCTGTCATCGCCGTCAACGGCTTTAATTTGAAAAATATGCGTAAATGAGGGCGATGCCTGAAAACCCTCATCGAGCTTAAACTTCCAGCGGTAAGTGTGTATCTCACCTTCTGTGGCCACCCGGTCGGCAGGTGAGGCGGAATAGGTTTTAATTTCAATACGCTGCCGATCGTTAATGCTACTGATACAGCGGTCTCCGTCCGTATCGCGAAGTAGGTGAAAGGCAAACACATATCCCTCCAGTGTCTCGTCTACAACCTCCGTAATACGGCGTCCAAAGTCGTCGGTGTTTGGATCGCATACCGGGCTTTCCACCGCTGTGCCGCCCAGCTGATCGTTGAACAGTTCATAGGTCTCACCGGGCCCGTCGGCCGAGACCAGCACGCGATTGTTAACCTGTGTATCCAGTACACTTTGTAGGTGGCTTTGTGCCTGATTGGTCGATACCAGCTCCATGCTGTCGGAACCGGAAGCGCTCAGCAGGTTTACGACAGCGGATGATTGAGCAAAGGCCTCCGGGGCGAGAGAAAAATCGATAGTGGTGCCAGCCCCGTGAGCCAGATCAGGAATATGGATACCATTATTGGGGTCGCGGTCCTGATCGAGCGAAAGTAAAAGTCGCACGATATTAATCACCGTGGTTTGCTCTAGATCGTTGCTGCCGGCTAGAGTTAGCGGGGTGATAGTGGGCTGGGCTGGTACCGCCGGTAGCTTCATATCCCCAATTGAAAAGACAATCATCTCGCCCGGCAAGTACGCAAATTGGCCGTCTGAGCTGGTAAAACCACTGCCTGTATCGGTTTGATAGTGCAGATTGGCGACCGCATTGTCGATGAAAAAGCCATACCGAACGGCTGAATTATCCATGCCTATGGAAGAGGCACTGCTGGATGTTTGACTGCTAGAGCTCGAGCTTTTACTCGAGCTACTGCCGGTATCAATGCTGGATGCAGGGGGAGACTGGTCAGAGCCTCCTCCTCCGCAGCCGCCCACTAAACCGAGTAGGCACAGGATGTATGAAAATTGGGCGAGCTTCATCTTATGTACCTTCGTTATTATGTGTTTCATTATATAAATTGTCTTCTGCTTGTAATATTGATCACTTGTGGCAATAATGTCAAGTGGTAAGGCCGGTTTCGGGTTGAACGTGATTGTTTGAGCCCCGGGCAGTTAAGTCTCAGGTGCTTTTAAGGCTACTATTTTAAAGGCTCTCACCGGCCAGAAGTGGGGTAATGAGCCTAAGCTTCGAGTTCTTTTTCTCGGGAGTGCTAACTAAATTTATAAGTGAGGCAATAATGATAATAAAACCTAAGCGAAGCTGGTTTGCGGCTTTGTGCCTTTTGTTTATGCAGGTGGGCTTAGTCGCTGCAGAGCCGTCAGAGCAATTGAACGGCCCGGACGGATCAAATTGTGACGGCAAGTTTGTCATTCTCAAAATGGATGATCTGCGAGTTAAAGAAAACGATAATCTTTCTAAGAATTGGCTCACTTATATAGATAAGGTTAAGAGTCTAAATATTAAATCCAGTATGGGGCTCATTGTTGAAGAGGTAACTAAAGAAGCTAGGCCTTTTAACGAAACGATCATGTCGCTTCATAAGAGCGACCAGTTTGAAGTGTGGCACCACGGCTGGGACCATAAGCGAAGAAATTTGGAGCCGAATAAAAACAACCCGGGAGAGTTTGCCGGAACGCCTTATCAATACCAAAAAGCCCATTTAGAAAACGGACTTAAATACGCTAGAGAAACGCTTGGTATAGAGTTTTCAGCCGTTGGAACCCCTTACAATAAGTCCGATGACGTTTTTGTTGAGATTCTGGAGCAGACCCCTTCGTTAAAGGTATGGCTTTACTGTCAAGATGATCGTTTCTCAGGGCTATGTTTGAAAAGGGGGAAAAGCAATCATCTGGAAAACCCGATTGGCAAGGTCTCGTTCAGCAGTTTTCTAAAGGCTTATCGCAGTAGCGCTTTTCCGTATTTAGTTTTACAAGGGCACCCGGATAAGTGGAGTCGAGACAGCTTTGCTGAATTTGACAGAGTAATCGACCACTTAAAAAGCCAAAACGCTTGTTTTGTATTACCCTCTGAGTATTACCGCCGGCTTGCCGGGTGAGATACAAGCACTCAAGGGGCCGGGTAAGTAAAGGCCTGGAGTGGATGCGAGTAACGGTTTTCCGGTTTAGGGAATAAGGCTGCTTTTATCCTCTGCAGTCGCATTCTGGTTGGTATTTTTACTGCGATACTGGCTCGGCGTACACCCTTCTTTGCGTTTAAAAAACGTGTTGAATACCGATTTGCTATTAAATCCTACCTCGTAATATATTTCAGTAATGGTCTTGTCCGCATAGGCAAGATCGCTTAATTGTTGTTTCGCATCTTCTATACGGTAGCTGTTAATAAATTCGTAAAAGTTAGCGTGAAAATCTTGCTTTAGGATCTGAGACAGGCGTTTTGTCGGCAGCTTTAAGGTTGCTGCCAGTTGATCAATGGTAATGTCCGGTTGAGTATAAATTTTAGTCTTCACCATGGTTTCTTTGATAGATTCCACATAGGTCTTGTCTTCTGTAGGTAGGCTTTCATGCGCCACCGGAGGGTGAGACGATTCGTTGATGGCCGCCACCGAAGTGAATAACGTGAACTTTAATCCAATTAAAAGGTTGAGCATAAAGAACGTTAGATAGTAACCCGATAGGCCGACTATATTGAGTAAATCCAAATCGAAATCATCGATTGCGAATCCATATAATTTGAGGCTAAGCAGGGCTGAATCCCATAAAAATAAGCCCAAAAAGCTTACTAGCATGACTTTTAGCCAGGCGAGATCGCGCTTGTTTAGGTTGGCGAATACATTCTTGAGCTGTTCAGCATAGGCAAAGGCGAGCCGAAGGCACAGCAAGGCGTAAATAACCCGCATAAAGCGCCCTGCGGCGTCAAAGTATAAATAAGGGGCCGAATAGGCAATATGTTGAGTTTCGACCAGCATTTCGCGGCGTTCGTAACTTTGCAGGTAAAACGATACCAGCATATGAACAAAATACAGTACCACAGGCAGTGCGTGAAAGAGATGGATGCGACGCAGCTTAAAGTCTTTGTACAGCAGTGATCTAACAAAAAGATAGAGTAGTGGCCCGTCTATAAAATAGGCGTAGCTGCCCAAAAAAAACAGATTGGGGGATATATCCAGCAGCCATATTCTAAACTGCTTGCCCCAAAAGGTGAGTTCGTGCAGCGGAATAAAAATATGACAGATTAAAAAGCCGACAAAAAAGGCGGTGCTAAGCACTCTTTTTTGATTGGTGACGCTCAGCAGAAGAGCAAACAGCAAGCACTCGAATGCCGTTAAGATTAATACCAGATCGTGAAAGTTAAAAAGCACTGTATCCATGGGGTATTGGTTTCTGATTATTATGCCCACGGTGCGCCAATCTTTATGATGTTGGTACCGTTTGGGGGCTGAATTTAACGTTTAAAGTACTAAATTTAGGTCAGGATACGCTGTTTTTATGTGTTATTAAAAATTCGACTTTAACCCACCAAAAGCAGTGCTGGCAAGGGGTTCGCGTTAATTCGAACCCAGTACGAACCGTTATTAATACCCTGCGTTACGCTTAATGACTTATTCGAACTTATTATTGATCCTACGCGAACGACGTCTTGCCGAACTGAGCATAATCTAATACCAATCAGCCATTTTATGCAAATTGCTTACACATAATAGTGAGTGGCTGATCGAAAAATAAGTACACCCTCAGCGGTAGGTATAAGCCACAGTCACTAACCTGTCTGCAGCGGGGCAAACAAGAATAATCACTATAATCGAGAGGAATAAAAGCTATGCACCTTAAGAATCCATTGGCGGTGGCTGTTGGCATCATTGCCGCGGCGGGTCAGATAACGCAAGTTAATGCACAGGATGATTCTGGGCAGCTTGATCAAATGAACTTACTGGAAGAGGTCGTGGTAACGGCTGAGCGCCGCCCTGCCGATCTGCAAAGTACGCCCATTGCAGTTACCGCATTAACTCAAGCCGCTTTGACCGAAAATGACATTTTGGATGTAACGGATATGAGCGGCTTTGTCCCCAACCTGATGGTTACCGGGCAGGAGGAGCAATCGGACATCAAGATTTACATTCGCGGTGTTGGTACCAATAACCCCACTGAAACCGGCGACCAGGGCGTTGGTGTCTACGTTGATGGCGTATATGCCGCGCGTGCTCAGGGCGCGCTGGCGTTGATGTACGATCTGGAAAACGTACAGGTGTTACGCGGCCCACAAGGTACTTTGTTTGGTCGCAACAACACCGGTGGCGCTTTGTTGCTGCAAACTGTAAAGCCAGGCCAAGAGTTTGAAGGTAATTTCCAGACCACCTACGGCAGCTTTAATCGCCAGCAAGTTTCAGGCGCTGTAACCTTACCGGTATTGGATAACTTATCATTCCGGGTTGCCGGTTACTCCGACCAAGACGATGGTTGGGTTAATGCGATTAGCGAAGACCCCCGCGGCAGTGAGCATAATTTCTCGGGCCTTTCTACGGGCCGTACAGCCAATGTGGGTTTAAAACTGAATAATACGGATGTGCGCTCTGCGCGTATTACCGGTTTATGGGACGCTACCGATAGTCTGTCCTGGACTGTGTCTTACGAGACATTTACCGACAATGGTAACAATGGCATATTGCTTAACCCCGTATTGGTAGAGCAAGACAATTTTGATTCATTTATCGACTCTCCTGTTGCGCTAGAGCTGCAGAGTGACGTTTGGCGCTCTACGGTGAATTTTGATATCAGCGACAATCTCAACCTTCAATATATCGCAGGCATTAGTGATTTACACCGCGAGCAGGTGGTGGATCAGGATGGTGGTATCACCTCGCGTTTTCAAGAGGGGCGTACGGAATATCAAGATTCCACCGCCGAAAGCCACGAAATCAAATTGCAGAATATTGAGGGCGAGGTCATTGATTGGGTGATAGGCGCCTATTACTTTGAAGAGGAAACGGCAATTCGCTTTGATTTTGACGGTCAAGGTAGCTGGTTGCAGGGGGGCAATACGTTTATTCAGCCCGCACGGGGCACCGAGTCGGGAGCCGCTTATGCTCAGGCAACCTGGCACCTGACGGAACAATTTTCACTTACCGGTGGGGTTCGCTATACCGACGATCTTAAATACGATCGCGGCGGTCGAAACATTCAAGATTGTGAAAATGAATTTATTCGCCCAACTCTGGGCGGAGAGAATCTATCCGTCTTTGAAGACTTTCTCAATAACACCACAGGAGAAGAGGGCGCAGACGGTTTAGACGATTACACCGGTCGCGAGCGCACTCGAGGCCAATGTGCGGCCACTCTGCGCAACGACGTAGAAAGTGAAGATGATCAGCTGACGTATCTGGCTCGGGCTAGCTACGATTGGGAAGATTCAATGGTTTACGCCAGTGTTAGCACCGGTTATCGCGCAGGTGTGATTCAAGACGGCGGGCAGGCGACTAACCCTGAAAACAGCACCAGCTACGAGGTCGGCTACAAGTATCAAACGGGTTCTTTCCGGTTGAATACTGCAGCCTTCTTTATGGAATACGATGATCTGATTCGTTCAGGCTTTGATGAAGATCTAAACCAAATCGTGAACTCAAACGTGGCCGGTGCCGAAATCTCCGGGATTGAAGCCGAACTTACCTGGATGATTGGCAGCGGCGGTCAGCTGGATATCAGTGGTGGTTACCTGAATGCCGAGTACACCGACTATATTGTCGATGGCGCAGGCTACGGTACCAATCTAACGCCGATTATTGGCGCTGATGGTGAGCCTACAGGTTTTTACGATTTGGCGGGTAACAAGTTGCCGCAGTCGCCGGAGTTTAATTTTAATACGACTCTCCGTTGGGACTTTGAGACCAGCATTGGTTTGATTACCCCTCGAATCAATGTGCGCTATGTGGATGACGCGTTCTTCCGCGACCAAAATGAAAATGGTGCGCCTATCAATAATATTATTAATGATGAAGAGCAAACCGGCTTCTACTGGGGCAACCCCGCCGGGCAAGATGCTTATACCAAAGTGAATCTTGGGCTCACTCTTGATCCGGGCGATAGTTGGTCGGTGGATGTGTTTGTTAACAACGCCACTGACGAGATGACCAAGTCCAGCGCCTCTGTTGATAACAACACCGCTGCCGGTTTTCCCGGGCGCTATGCGCCGCCGCGTACTTACGGTGTAAGAGTCAACGCAAGCTTCTAAATAATGATATCGCCACTGGTGCCAAGCCCCTCGGTTGGCACCAGATCAATGGACAAAGATGTGAATTATAAAAGGTAACAGATAATGAAAACTTCAATGTTTGGCGCTCGTACAAAAAGACAGTTTAACACCAGCCACCTGGCAGTTAGCACGCTTGCGCTTAGTGCCGCACTTGGCTTGAGTGCTTGTGGCGGAAGCAGCCCAGAAACAGTGACCCCTGTTCCGCCCGCGGTGGAGTCTCCCGCCGCTGGTGCAGAAAGTTATACCGCCCTCAAAGCCGATGGCACCATGTGGGTGAATCAGAATGAACAAAAAGTATCCCTGCGCGGTATTAATATCGGCAACTGGCTGAGCATGGAACTGTGGATGTTTGACAATGGGGATAACCCCTTGGGTGAGAACATCCCCGACCAGTGCTCGTTGGAAGAGACCTTGACAGAGCGTTTTGGCGAGGCTGAAAAAGATCGATTAATAAAACTACACCGCGACAGCTGGTTCACCGAAGCCGATTGGGATGTGATTGCCGAAGCTGGGTTTAACGTGGTGCGCGTTCCTTTTCCCTACAGCCTGATCGAGAATGATGATGCGCCCATGACGTTAAAAGACGATGCCTGGGAGTATTTAGATTGGGCCGTGGCCGAAGCTAAAAAACGCGAAATCTATGTAGTGCTGGACTTGCACGGTGCTGTCGGAGGCCAAGGCGTCGAGCAACATACCGGTTGTGAAGGGCAAAACGAACTGTGGAGCAATGACTCGTATCAAGAGCGAACCAAATGGCTTTGGGGCGAGATTGCTAAGCATTATCAAGGTGAAGCTACCGTAGCTGGTTATGGGTTGCTAAACGAGCCCTGGGGAACAGATTCGGCAACTTTACGAGATTTGTCAGTTGAGCTATACGATGCAATACGAGCTCATGATGAAGAGCATGTCGTCATACTTGCGGGGCACAACGCCGACGGTATATCCGCTTATGGTGATCCTATGGATTACGGCATGGAAAACGTCGCTTTTGAACCGCATTTTTATCCGGGCTTATTTGGCTGGGGTGAAATTGGTTACAACGTACACCGCGATTGGTTGACCTGCGGTGAAAACGGTGACTCAGGCGTGTGCGATTGGGCCAACAGAGCTCGCAAAGTTTATACGCCTATGCTCGTTGGAGAAATGCAGCCCTGGAATGGGTTAGGTGAAATGGGCGGTGAAATCACCCGCGCCACCTTCGATACTTACAATGACCTTAACTGGGCGGGCACCGCTTGGTCGTATAAAGTCGCAACCGCGTCCGGTGGCTTGGGCAATGGTACCTGGGGCTATGTCACGAACAATGGCGATCAGCTTATTACCAAGGCCCAAACCTGGGGCTGTGCAGGCTGGGAGTCTACCTTTGCCAATGCTTGTGATGTACCGGCCAGTAGCACAACGCCTTACGAGGGGGAAGGTACAAAAACCATGTACCTAGTCATTAAAACCGGTGGTTTTAATGGTGTCGATGTCGTTTACGACAGTATCCAACTCAATAAAGACTCAGATGGAACCAACATTATCGTAAATGGTGAGTTTGGCTCTGGGGCCGAGTCCAGCTGGACCGAGGTATCACTGTGGGGAGATCCCCGAAATTATGAGTTCGGCTATTCAGCCGGTGAATTTGCTGGCAGTGATAGCGGTGAAGCCCTGCGTGTTACATCACCGGCAGGTAGCCATGCGCTGATTTATCAAGCGGTTGAAGTGGAAGGTGGCGAGTCCTATACCTTGTCGGGCAAATTTACGGATTTAGGCAGTAGCGATACCTGGGCCGAAATCTATTTGGTGCCTGATATGCCACAAGAGTGGGTAGATGTCACCGGCCGAGCCATTCCCAGTGTCAATGTTAATTCCTCTTCTATTGAAGAGATTGAAGAGTACTTCAGCTTCTTTGCCATAGATGAAATGGACTATGTCGTTAACCACTGGGTTAAAGAGTCGCTGACCTCGGAAGAGTCCGCAACAATATTTACCAATATTCCGGGTAAAGCCAGTAACTTGGCGCTCGATGTCAGTAATTCCAATGTGGCGCTAAGTTGGGACAGTGCCGAAGGCGAAGTGGTAGGCTACAAAATATACCGTTCTTTGGCGCCTCGCTCCGGTTTTGAGGAGATCGCAACCGTCGAGGCAAACCGTTACAGCGACGATACCGTGAGCGCCGATACCACTTATTACTATTATGTCGCAGCCTTTAATGACACCGATGAAGGCTACGCCAGTGAAATCATGGCAAGTGGTGAAACCTTCTATACAGTACCGACAAAAATTGAAGCCGAGAGTTACTCCACGGCACATCCTGGTGTGCAAACTGAATCCGCTGGTGATGAAGGCGGCGGCTTTAATATCGGAAGCTTTGAGAGTGGCTACTGGGTCGATTATGACATCAATGTACCTTCCGCTGGCTCTTACGTAATGGATTTTCGTCTGGCCAGTCAGGTGGGTAGCGTACAGTTTGAAGTAATTGTCGCCGATCAAGTATTAACCACTGTTACGGTGCCAAATACCGGTGGTTGGCAGTCTTATCAGACGCTTAGCTTCGATGTGGAGCTTCCTGAAGGGCGATCAACGCTGCGGTTACGCTCGGTCGATAACCAGTGGAACTTAAACTGGTTTGAGATCAAAAATCCCTAACCCAGAATGTCACGCCGTCCCGATCCAAGGGGCGGCGTGCACTCTTTGTGCGATGGGTTTTGAGTATGTGGCTGAAGGAAGCTAGGTTTGTGCAGACTCATTAAGCTGCATGATCGACCTTTATCTGTTTCGTAGTATCAGTAACTTATGACGCTTCGCCAAACAAATAATGAATAAAATGAGGCTAGAGATGAAGCATAAAACTAATAATCGAAAATGCTTATTCAATCTATATATAAGTGCGAAAAAATTGGCCATTGGGGCCCTACTCCTAAGTGGAGTTATGTTCAGTACGGTTAGCCAGGCCCAATATGTATCGACACAAGGCACCAAGATTGTCGATGAAAATGGTGACGAACTTTTCTTAAGCGGCATCAATCTTGGTAACTGGCTGTTGTGGGAAGGCTACTTGATGATGGGAGATTTTAACTATCGAACCCACTCGCAATTTTTAGATTCCCTTTCTCAAGCGTTCGGCAGTACCTCTAAAGCTGAAGAGTTTGAGCATCAATGGCGATTAAATTATGTGGATGATAAGGCTATAGCCGATCTAAAAGCGCTGGGCTTTAATTCGGTTCGGGTGCCTTTTCACTACAATATGTTTTGGGAAAACGGCAGCTTAAGTAATAAAGGGTTTCAATATTTTGACCAAATAATTGAAGCCTGTCGTGATCAGGGAATTTACGTTCTGTTGGATATGCATGCCGCGCCGGGTTACCAGAATCCGGGAGATCACGCCGATAACATTAACTCTAACGCCAGCCAGCCCCGCGATACTGTAACCTTCTGGGATGGTAATAATGTGAATATTGCCAGCTCGGTTTGGCGACATATTGCCGATCGCTATAAAAATGAACCGGTAATTTGGGGTTACGACTTAATAAATGAACCTGTTCCTCAGCCCGGCCGTGAATTTGAACTGTTGGGTTCACTAATCGCAATGCGCGATGCGATTCGCGAGGTGGATTCAAATCATGTCATTGTCGCCGAAGGTTCGTGGTGGGGATCGGACTTGACCAAAATCGACTGGAGCGATCCGCAGGTGCAGGCCGAAACAGGCGTTAGTGCCCAGTGGGATAATGATTTGGTCTATCAAATTCATCACTATGGTCCGGTATCCACAACGCGTGGGCGTGAAGATCTTACCAATAATTTGAATATCCCTCTTATTATTGGCGAGTATGGCGAAACCGACCCTGGCAATCTGGCCGCTATAACCGATTGGGCCAAACAAGAGTTGTCGGGTTATTTCCCCTGGTCTTTTAAGAAAATGTCACACGATAAAACCTTGTGGACAATACCGCCCAATAATGCTTATAACGAGATTAAAGCTTTCATTAATAATGGTGGGACACCTCCGACTCATCTGTTCGATGAAATGATTAACTTTGCACAGAACAATATTCGCAATGGTCACTCCAGTCATACCTGGCATCAGAGCTTTTACGATGCTGTAGCACCCTCTGCTCAAGTGGTCCAGCCGGACTGCGGCGCAGCACCGGTCACTGAGTTGCCTGGAAGGATAGAAGCAGAATCATTTTGCCAAAGCTCAAGCCTGCAAACTGAAACTACAGGTGATGTCGAAGGCGGACAAAATGTGGGTTTTATCAGCCCCGGTGATTGGGGCGAATACAACATTAACGTACCGAGCTCTGGTACTTATACATTAAAGTTACGCACGGCAGGGCAGGCCACCTCCGGTCAAATAGATGTCAAAGTAGACGGTGCCTCAATCGCAAGTGTAAGCACGCCGGTCACCGGTGATTGGCAAAGCTATCAGACAATGACTCGGGAAGTTACACTGAGCGCGGGTGATCATCGCCTGCGCCTGGATTTTTTAACCGGTGGCTTCAATCTAAATTGGATAGCGTTTGAAGCAGGTGAGTCCGAGCCGAATCCTGTCGATCCGTGTGCTGGTAGTCCCCTGAGCTTGCCTGCCAAAATAGAGGCAGAAAACTATTGCGCTATGCAAGGTGTGCAGACAGAGGCGACAGCCGACAGCGGTGGAGGCGACAACATCGGCTGGATTGATAACGGTGACTGGACGCAATATCAACTGACTGTGAGTGAGAGCACCGACTTTACCGTAACCGCTCGGGTGGCGAGTCAAAATGGTGGTGGTCGCATGAACATAGAAATTGATGGTAGCAATGCCGGTGGCATCGACATTCCCACCACGGGTGGTTGGCAGAACTGGCAATCAATAGCAGTGCCAATAACTTTGAGTGCCGGCGATCACAGTGTTCGTTTTAACTTTGTAAGCGGCGGTTTTAATGTCAATTGGATTGACTTTACCGAGCAAAGTGCGCCCGATAACGCTGATTTACAAGCTGGAACCTATGTTATTACCAACGACGCCAGCGGTAAGGTTCTGGATGTCTCTGGGGTATCTACTCAAAATGGTGCCAATGTGCATCAGTGGGATTATTCCGGCGGTCTCAATCAGCAGTGGTTGGTTGAAGCTTTGGGCGATGGCAGCTATGAACTGGTCAGCCTTAATAGTGGTTCATGTCTCGATGCCGATGTTGTCAGCGATAATGTGCATCAGTGGTCCTGCCAGAGTAACAGCAATCAACGCTGGACGATTGAGCGTCAACCGAATGGTTACTACACCATTTTGACGATATCGGGGGAAGCGGTGGAAGTCGAGGGCAACAGCACCGTCAATGGCGCTAACATTCGCACTGCCAACCTTGTGCAAACATCGCGTCAGCAGTGGCGCTTTGATCTTGTAAATTGATCTGAAAGAACTCTCCTGGAGGGATAGCTTTTCGAGTTTCACTATCCCTCAAAACGTCAGGCTTTGGGCTTTTGTCTTTTGGGCAATAAGCCCCTTTTTTTTGCTGCGCGGTTTCAAGTAATTACTCTCTTTCTCCTCGCCCATGATTTCCCCCTCAGTATAAGTATCTTAAGCAATATTACCTGGCAGTTAACGGATACCCTGATGTTAATGACTGCCGGTAAATATAGTAGATCGTTGCGCATTTATTGCGAGCTGTGAACCAAGACTGCCGGAAGTCATGGTGAAGAGGGGAGAATAAGCTTTAATGACACAGTGGTAGGGGGTGAGGATAACAGCCGGTCTCAACCATACTTGATATAGGTGTATCCCCGACATTCGGGTGGAACCGGCGTGCCGGGGATTTGCTAAAAAAGTTAGGTTGGTGGCGTCGTCAGTTTACTCGTAAACAGTAAAGCGACCTTTTAAGCCTGATGTTGCATCCTTGGCAATCCACAATTCGAACTCTCCAACCTCAGTGACTTTTTCCATTTTTTGGTTGTGGAATGCGAGTGCATCAGTGGATATTTCAAATTCAACGACCCGAGATTCACCCGGCGCAAGTGTTACACGTTCAAAGCCTTTTAACTCTCGAATGGGGCGAGTACGTGATGCAACCAAATCCCTAATATACAGCTGAACTACCTCTGTGGTTTTTACTTTGCCAGTATTTTTGATGGTGGCACTGGCTTTAAGCGTCTCTCCCAAAGCGATGCGCGATTTAGCAATAGCGAGATTGGAATACTCAAATTCGCTGTAGGTCAAGCCAAAACCAAAGGGGAACTCGGGCTCATGACCATAGTCTAGGTGGTTCGATGAGTTACCGGGATCGTGTTGGAATACGCCTTGTTCAATTTCACCAATGAGAGTGTAATTGTCATCAGTGGCCGGGCGCCCAGTTGCCATTCGATTGTAATAAATGGGAATTTGTCCTTCGCCCTTGGGCCAGGTAATGGGTAAGCGGCCCACAGGGGAATACTCTCCGTAAAGTACATCAACTAAAGCGGGGCCTGCCATAGTGCCAGGGTGCCATGCCATCATGATGGCATCGGATTGGCTGCGTACTTTGCCCAGCTCGATAGGACGGCCTGCCATAATAACGGTCACCAGGGGTTTTCCCGTTTCGCTTAAGGCTTTTACCAGCTCTTGTTGCGCCCCAGGCAATGCAATATCACCGCGGCTGTGCCCCTCACCCGATAAAATAGATTCTTCGCCACCCACATACACGATGACGTCGGCTTGTTGTGCTGCCTCTACGGCTTTACCAAACCCTTTTGTCGATGTGTCGCGGCTGTATTCCAGTCCCTGAACAAAGGTAAACGAATCGGTTCCGCCAAGATATTGTTCAAGAGCCGGTACTAAGGGCTCTGAGTCCTCCTTGTTGCCATTGTAAATCCAAGTACCCAATTGTTCATGGGGTACATTGGCCAACGGGCCGATTAATGCAATCTTGGTTTTTGGGGCAAGTGGCAATATCGAATTGTCATTTTTCAATAAAACAAAGCTTTCCCGCGCAGCTTCACGTGCAGCTTGTCGATGGTCATCGCTAAGGATAACCGCCTCGCGGTTGCCTCTCGGGTAAGGGTTCTCCCACAGGCCCAGGCGCATCTTGACCCGAAGCATATGACGGACCGCTTGGTCTAACTTCGCCTCGGTAAATTTCCCCTCTTTAATAAGCTGGGGCAGATGCTGCTGATAAGTATCGGTGTACATTTCAAAGTCAATGCCCGCGTTGGCACTCAGCTCGGCGGCATGTTTGGCGTCTCGGGCAAAGCCGTGAGGTAACATTTCCATGACCGCATTCCAGTCGCTGACCACAAATCCGTCAAACCCCCATTCGTCTCGCAAGATAGTTTTCAGTGCGTACTGATTGGCGGTAGCTGGAATGTCGTTCAGGGTGTTGTAAGAGCTCATGATGGTCATTAGCCCCGCGTCTACCGCTGCTTTGAATGGCGGTAGGAAGGTGTCGCGCAATCTCGCTTCAGGTATATAAGCGGCATTGTAGTCGCGCCCGGCTTCTGCTGCGCCATAACCAATAAAGTGTTTTGCCGAGGCCGCCATGGCATCGGGGCGGCTAGGGTCATCTGTTTGAAAGCCTTCGGTCATAGCGACCCCCAATATGGAGGCCAAATAAGGGTCTTCTCCCAGAGTTTCTGCAATTCGGCCCCAGCGCGGGTCGTGGGATATGTCAATCATTGGGGCAAATGTCCAGCGAATGCCGTCAGTTGTTGCCTCTTCGGCGGCGATGCGTGCGCCTTTTTTAACCAGCTCTGGGTTCCAGCTGGCCGCCTGGCCTAACGGTATGGGAAAAATGGTTTCGTAACCGTGAATGACATCCTGGCCAAAGATCAGTGGTATACCCTGAGGGCTTTCTTCCACGGCGATTTTTTGCAGCTCGGCAAAAGCGTTGTCGTTAACGGAGGAGAAATTAACGTTCAAAAAACCGCCAACCTCGCCCTGGCGAATCTGTTCTTTAAGGGCCGGTATTTGTTCTGCACTGTAAGTGCCAAAATCACGCAGAGCGAGTTGTCCTACTTTTTGCTCAATGGTCATAGTCTCAAGCAGGGTGTCGATACGTTCTTCCACTGCGTCGGCACTCGCGAGTGGGGCGCCGAGGCACATTACTGGCAGGCAGTAAGTCAATAGCTTTTTCATAGGTGACTCCATTATTTGGTCACTTCGTTATTCGTGAGCAGCATTACGCTGAGTGAATGGCCACAAAATGGTGGCCAATCACTACTATAAAATCACCTTGTCTGTGTGTCGTACGAGCAGGTTACTTTTAAGGTCGAACCTGCAAAAAACCGATAAAGTTCGCGCCACAAGCGTTTATTCGAACCCGTTCTGGCCAATAAAACCGAAGTGCGAACGTTTTTTCGCAGTGAAAGCGCTAAGGTTATCGGGCAGAAGGTGTGATTCGGGTAGTTTTATTTAAAAATAATAATGTTTGAGGCTGATGAAATGTTCGTACAGCGATTTTTTCTGTGTTGTATTCCAGTTTTTTTGGCGGCTTGTGGTGGCGGGTCGACGAGTGGCTCCTCTCTGGCGGGCTCTGATCATTCGTCTGCAGGCTCAACCTCTGTCCCGTCTAAGTTATTTGTCGATCGTACGGATGAAACTGGCATAGAGTTTCTCGCCGGTTATAAAACCTCTAAAGGTGTTAGCGATATTATGAAATATTGCGGCGGCGTCGCTTCGGATGATGTGAATAACGACGGTCTGGTGGATTTGTTCTTTATTAAAGGGGATATAGATCAACCCAGCCTGTATTTAAATAATGGCGATAATCGTTATCGTGAAGCGACTGATAACTGGGGTATTGATGTTGAGGATCATAAGGGTTGTGGCCCGGCCTTTGCGGATGTGAATGGTGATGATCGGCTGGATTTATTTATTGGCGGTATCGATGGGGACCCAAGTTATTTATGGCTCCAACAGCAGGATAACCAAGGCAAATGGCATTTTATAGATAAAACCCAAGAGTACGGATTGGCGGATATGGTTTCTCCCAACACCATTTCGGCCTCTTTTGGTGATTACGATGGTGATGGCTGGCTTGACCTATTTTTAGGACACTGGGGAACCCCGGAGTCGGCCCCCAAAGAGCATTTATGGCGCAACCTAGGGGGCAAGCGTTTTGAAAATACCACTGTGGAGGCTGGGCTGGCGGAATATATGATATTGCAGCCCAATAATACGGCGGTATTGGGCGCCGGGGTGGATTACAGTTTTTCCGGAGCGTTTAGTGATATTAACAATGACCGCTGCCCGGATTTATTGGTAATCGGTGATTTTACAACCTCGCAAGTGTTTCTCAATCGCTGCGATGGTATCTATCAAAAGTATGCCTCTGATGAAATCGACATCGATAATGGCATGGGCGGTACGACGGGCGATCTGGATAACGATGGTGATCTGGATTGGTTTGTCAGTGGTATAGCCACGGCGTCGGGGCAAGGCAATCGCTTGTATCTAAACAATCATCTCTCCTCCCAAGGTGCAGAGCAAATGTTTACCGATGTCAGCCAGGAAAAAGGGGTGGTAGACGGTGGCTGGGGTTGGGGGGCCTGCTTTGCCGATTTTGATAATAATGGCTTGCTGGATATTTTTCATGTTAACGGTTGGCAAGCGGGGCTGTTTGGGGCCAGTTATGCCGACGATCGATCGCGGTTGTATATGGCCGAGGTTAACGCCGGTGACAATACCCTTTACTACCGTGAACAGGCCTTAGTTGCCGGCATTACCGATCGTACCCAAGGCCGGGGTGTGGTGTGTTTTGATTCGGACAATGACGGCGATGTGGATATTATTACCGCCAACGGTATTTTTGATGAGGGCTTAACACCGTTCAAGTTTTATCAAAATACACACGCAGACGATCATTCAAACGCTTCGACTCAGTTGCGTATTCAACTGCTGGGTTCCCACCCAAATACTGCCGCCATCGGCAGCAAGATCAAAATCGTATCCTCGCAAGCGACACAAATGCGAGAAGTTACGGCAAACAGTAATTTCGTCTCCAATAATCCGTCGATTCAATACGTGGGGTTTGCTCCGGGCGATACGATCGAGTCTATTGAGGTGCGCTGGCAGGATGGCCGCATTAGCCTGCACCAAGGCCCTTTTTCCAAAGCGCACCTTACGATTAGTCACCCGGACCGAAATTTTTGAGGTTAAACCATGAGAATAACAACAGTCCCACTATTATTGGTCGCCACCCTCTGTGTCTTTGTATCGTCGTGTGGCGGCGGGCAGGGGGAGCCGGACTCGGTGTCTCCGCCGGCCATGGGCCCCGATAAAAGTGAACCCTTGGCCGATGTTCAGTCGCCTTCAGTGGCACGGAGGTGGAATGAGGTTCTGCTGGAGGCTATACGCAACGATTATGCACGCCCGACCTCCCATTCGCGCAACCTATTTCATTTATCTGCGGCCATGTATGATGCCTGGGCCGCCTACTCAACTCAAGAAAGTGCCTATTTTCTGGGGCAAACCTTAAATGGTTTTTCCTGTCCTTTCGCCCGCGATGCGTTTCAACAATACAGTGTAGAAGCGCGCGAAGCGACGATAAGTTATGCAGCCTATCGACTGATTACCCACCGGTTCTCCAATTCACCCAGTGTGGCTTATACCTTGCTGCAATCAAATGAGTTGATGGACGCTATGGGGCTGAACCCGGCGCTGGTCGCCTCCAGTGCCGAGGGCAATGCGGCCGAGCTGGGTAATTATATTGCCGACTGTTATATTCGCTACGGCCTGCAAGACGGCTCCAATGAAGCAAACAGTTACCAAAGCCGCTACTACCAACCGGTTAATCCTCCCATCGCTCCCGCTGAGCCCGGCAACCCAGAGATAAAAGACCTGGGCCGATGGCAGGCCATTGAGCTGGAAACCTCCATTGATCAAGCGGGCAATCAGGTATCTGCTGTGCCCGATTTTATTGGGGCGGAGTGGGGCGATGTGTTGCCTTTTGCGCTTACCGAGGCGGACCAGGTGCCCTACCAGCGCGATGGTAATCAGTTTACCGTATATCTCGATCCGGGCGAGCCGCCCTATCCCAATAGTCACTACCGGGATATTTATCAGCGCACTTTTGCTTTGGTTGCTATTTGGGGCTCTCACCTGGATCCGCAACAAACGCCCATTATCGATATTTCTCCTGCGGCTTTGGGCAACTTGGATATCGCCGACTTCCCCCGTGATTTTAGCGAATATGATCAGTTTTACGCGCTGTTTGAGGGCGGCGACCCGAGTAGGGGGCGCGCTATAAACCCTTTCACAGGAAAGCCTTACGTGCCTCAGAATGTGTCGCTGGGCGACTATACGCGGGTGTTGGCGGAATTCTGGGCCGATGGCCCCGAATCTGAAACGCCACCGGGGCACTGGTTTGTCATTCTGAATCATGTGGTGGACCACCCCGAGTTCGAGCGCCAAATGTGGGGCTCAGAACAGGTGGGACCGCTCGAGTGGGATATTAAGGCTTATTTTAGCTTGGGGGGCGCTATGCATGATTCGGCGGTAGCGGCCTGGAGCAACAAAGGTTGGTACGATTTCGTTCGACCCGTATCGGCCATACGGGCCATGGCGGATTTGGGACAATCCACTGATCCGGATGCGGCATCCTACCACCCCGATGGCCTGCCTTTGTATGAGGGTTTTATCGGATTGGTGCAAGCGGGCGACCCACTTGCTGACGGCAAGCCTGACAATATCGGGAAAATAAAACTCTACTCTTGGCGCGGGCCAGAAACTATTGAATCGCCACAAACCGATGCGGCAGGTGTCGGCTGGATTTTGGCTGAAAACTGGTGGCCCTATCAACGCCCGACTTTTGTCACCCCGCCCTTTGCCGGATATGTATCGGGCCACTCTACCTTTTCACGTGCCGCGGCTGAGGTGTTAACAGCGATCACCGGCAGTGAGTACTTCCCCGGCGGTATGGGCGAATTCTTGGCACCTAAAGATGAATTTTTGGTGTTTGAGCAAGGGCCTAGCACCGATGTTATTTTGCAGTGGGCGACCTATCGAGACGCTTCGGACCAATGTAGCCTATCGCGAATTTGGGGTGGCATCCATCCGCCGGTGGATGATTTGAGAGGGCGCTTGATGGGCGAAAAAGTCGCGCAGAAAGCTGTCGCTCAGGTGCAAAAGCTCTTTGCCGGGAATTAAACCTAGCTAGGGCGGGCTGCTGAATTTTGAACGGGTGTGGTACATAAAGGCTTAGTGGTAAGCCTTTATGTACCTTCATATTACCCTGAGCGGATAACTGTATCCGGATGATTAATACACTCTAATTTTTAGAAATTGGCAACCATTATTGGGTGTTATATAAAGAGTATTACCTGAAAAATCATCGGACGATGCGTAGTTACCCGTGACATTCAAATTTCCTGATCCCGATTGATCCTGAATGTTGCCGCGAAAGTCGCATTGATCATTTGCATTGCTATCCCACACTTGCAGTGTTTTATTTTGCAGGCTCTCTGGGAAGGTAACACAGCTGGCCGCACTCAGCTCAACTTCAGTTCTTGCTCCTATCGCAACTTGTTCGCAACTGGTCGCGCTACTCGAATGACTACTGGAACTGCTGGAACTGCTGGAGCTTTCGGAGCTGCTGCTAGAGTTGCTCGAATTGGAAGACGAAGACGATGCCTGAGAGCTAGAAGAGCTACTGCTTGAACTTGTAGGGCTGCCGCCACAGGCACCATTTAATTCGTCGAAACAAGGGTAGGGCCCGTTGTTGGGTTGCTCGATTGACTGGTCAAGAGAGTAAGCAATATTTCTGGTTTGGTAATCCTTCCATACCAAAGTTGAGCCGCCATCTAAGCGCTGATTGTTTGAGATATGCATGGTGGGTTCCTGCGCCCGGAAGGTCCCCGCCGCAAAGGGTAGGTTAAATTCATTATCGTATATGTTCGAACTGGTGTGCTCTCGATAACTGTAAATGGCGTGAGTAATATTATTGTCGCCCTTGTAATCCATAACATTGTTGCGTACCAGAGCGTCCGTGCCTTTTAAGTCAACAAAGCTGTCGGCCTCTGGTGAAGCGGAGGTACCTACAATGCCTCGTGCATCCACATGGTTATACTCAATGACTGTCCCTGTAGTGCCGGCTTTAACATCAAATGCTTCAGCGGTAACCCAGGGGCCGATAGTGCATCCACCGATGGTGTTGAAATCACTGCTATCGGCCGGCGATTCCTGGTGACCGTTGTTGGTGCCAATATACACTCCTTCGCCGGTGCCCTCTTTACCTTCGCGTTTACCTGTGTCGTGTATATAACAATTGGTCAGTTTGTTGTAAGAGCTACTGATGCGAAAGTGCACGGCTTCTTGACCGACGTTATAGACCTCCACATTATCAATTGTGTTGTGGCTGGCCCCTTCAAGCATTATTCCTTTTTGGGCACCAGTAAATTTAAGGTTTTTAATCTCCCAATAGTCGCCCTCAAGCAGAAAAACGTAACTGGTATCGACATCATCGCCGGCTAGGGTTTGTTTATTGCTTTTTGAGACACTGCGTAAAATGATTGGTGAGTTGAGTGAACCGCTTTGATCACTGTAAAAGTGAGCCCGACCTTCGCCACTCGTACTTTTGTTGCCAATATATGAACCCGGATGTACCACAATTTCATCGCCTGGGCTGGCGTTTTTAAGCGCGTTTTGCAGCTCGGTAGCGTTGTAAACCGGCAGTGTTGCCGCAAAGCTGGTAGAACCGAATAGTGCTGTAGCGGCGACAAGCCCTTTTAAAGAAGTCATATTCTTATGATGTTGAGTCTTCATTTAAAGCCTCCAGTGAGGTTGATGGTGTGCATGCCCTTCGTGTTATCTCACCGGTTTATGGCGATAGAGTGGCATATAATTTATTATTTGTATGATGGCTAAGTGGTAAGGCCAAATATAGGCTAGTTAAGCGCTAAGTGTTTGTCAATAAAGTTGGGTAAGGTTGTGTTGTAAATCACAGAATGAGGCGGAACTTAAACTCTCGAATTTATGTATGACTTGGGTTGTGTATTCAACCGATTGGTTTTTGGTTTGAGGGGCCGTCAATAGAGCTGTTGCGGATAAAGGCGGATTCGGGGGGGATTGCCACGGGCCAGCTGTGCTGCCTCGCTGGGAGTCCCGACTGCTTTTGGGGCACATACAAAAAAGCCCCGATCAGTGATCGAGGCCTTTACTATTTGGTGCCCAGGAGAAGACCAAAATCCCTGTTTCCCTGCGTTTCATTAAGTTTTAAAAACCCTATATAAAACAAATGCCTATAGTTTTATTCTGGTTCAATTCGTTTCATTGTGATTTAATTAAGCGCATATTTCCAGGTGGGGTAGAGAGTGGGGTACCAATGACTAACAGTGATAATTTATCCGCCAAAACGGTGGGTGGCCTCAGCTATAACTCAGATGCCACAACTAAGAATAAAAAAGCCGTATACAACGTAGGCCCAAGGGGCTTGGGGTTGTACTTGCAGTGTACTCTTAGAGCAGACGGGTCTTGTGCAAAGTCGTGGCTGTTGAAAATACGTATTGGCAATAAACGGCATGAAGTTGGCTTAGGGCCTTACGCTGAACTTCCATTAGCTCAAGCGCGAGCCAAAGCCAGAGAGCGCAGAGTCTACTTTGAGCGTGAGATTCTTCTAAATGGCGTTAATCCCGTAGAGGAAATGCATGCAAACAAAAAGAAAGCCAGAGCGGCTCAGGCTACGGTTATCACGTTCAAAGAGGTCGCTGAGCAATGGCTGGAAAAACGCAGCAAAGAGGCAACCGGCAAGATGTCTGACGCTAATACTCAGAAGGTTTGGGGCCGTATTGCTAATTATGCCCTACCAAAGCTGGGTGATCTTGCAGTCAATGATATTGAGACAGCACATGTTCTCCAGGTGATTAGACCTATCTGGGAGGGTAAGCATGAAACAGCAAGAAAAACTCGTGGCTATATTGAAAATATATTGTCCTTTGCGATAGCTCAGAAGCTAAGGCCGGATGAAAATCCGGCTCGCTTCAAGGGACACTTAGATCAAGTGCTCCCGAAAGGGGCTAATATTCAGGTAGTAAAACATCGTGAGGCTTTAGCGGTGGATGAGATGCCTCATTTCATGGCTAACCTTCGTGAGGCTAATACGGTAGCTGCAAGGGCATTAGAGTTCTTGATACTAACTGCCACACGGTCAGACCAAGCTCGAAGTGCTCGATGGGAGCAAATAGACTTTAAAGCCAAAACTTGGACCGCTAAAGGTGATGATGTGAAAACCCGAGGCGTTCATGTTGTGCCGTTATCGGATCGAGCGCTAGAGCTATTAGAGGCAATACCGCGATGCTCCCAATATATGTTTCATAGCAGCGGTAAGTCTGGCTATGTGAGTGCTACAGGTGTACTCAAGGTAGCCAAGGCTATTTCAGAAGATACCGGTCTTACTGCTCATGGCTTCCGCTCTACATTTGCGGACTGGGCTGCTACTAAGACGGACGCTGACCACGATGTTATTGAGTATGCCCTAGCGCACAAGGTCGGATCAGAGACTTCCAGGGCGTATCGTAGAGATACATTGATTGAGCGCCGCCGTGGGCTAATGAATCAATGGTGTGAGTATTGTTATCTTGATAGTTAACGCAGGGTGGTAGAGTTCGGATTATTGAGTTCTTGTTACTTTATAAGTTATAGCGACAAATTAGTAAGGCGATTAAGGCGTAGAGAAATGGTCAAGAGTGTTCTAGGGTTTGGCGTGAAAGAGCTTGGCGAGCTTTCCTCCATTGTTAATCATAAGGCCTATGAAAATAAAAGAATGGCTCCTGTCAATATGTTTTATTTCATAGCGCCTTCAGAAAGCTTGGGAGAATATATTGCTTCCTCTTCGACAACTAATCCCTTGGGTGTGGCGGATGGTGAACTGAGGCTTCCACCTGATTGGGATGAAAACCGTCTTCTAATCAATGCTAACCCCGTACTAGCTGCTGTTCTTGATTTCAAGGCCCGCATAAAGGGAAAAGGAGAGGTTGCCTTTACTGACTCAGTAAAAAGCTACTTGAATCGTTTTGGTTGTACAGAAAGTACTCCAGAGTACTCACTCTATCAGTTTCGTGTTGTTGGGTTAGTGGCTTATGCTCTTCAGTGTTACCTAGAAGAAAGCTTGCTTTCACCGGATGAAATGGTGTACTCGAAAGAGTGTAATAATGAGGTTTTAGAGGCTGCAAAAGTTATCAAAAAGGCACTTAATGATGGTCCAGAAATGAAGAGTGTGGAGCAAATAGGAGAGCTAGAAAGTTTGCTGGGTACACTTATTGAGCGCAATACAGCGCAAGAACTTTCAAGTGGTGATACTGGATTGGTAAATGTCAGGCCTCAGAAGAAAACTCGCGGAACTGACTATGCTCTTCGATTAATGATATACAGGTTTGTGACCTACTTTAAAATATTTAACATGACCACCCCAACGGAGCTAATATTAAGCGTAGCCAAGATGGCAAATTCGGATGTGTCAGATAATACCTATACGAACTATATCCAGGGTGCCAAGCGGTACCTGATTGACAATCCGTACATCAAGAAGCACTGGTACAAGCGAACTCATACTCACGAAGGACGAGTTAAGGCTTTAAAAAATTCCTCAGTCGATGAATTAAAGAGCGAGCGTATAGCCGACACGAGTGAGTTCTCTGTTCGAATAAAAAAGAAAAACAGCGATCTTTAAAAACCCAGTGGACGATGTATAAATTGTCCTCTCGAATGGGTAAAAATATTGAACTCTGGATAAGCAGTCATTTGGCTGGGTAAAACGGATTTAACTGATAGTTGTATACGGTTTTGAGCCCCCATAATCGATCTAAAGGTAAGAGGCTGTCTCTTGCCATTATTATGAGGGTTCTTTATGAACAAACTTATTTTTCTTTTACTTCCTGACGTTCAGGAGATTACAGGCGGAAAAAGCCGCTCCACAATTTGGCGCTGGGTAAGATCAGGCCAATTTCCCCAGCCTGTCCGCTTGGCAGGCAACACCATTGGTTGGCCTGTAGAGGCCATCCAGCAATGGCGTGATAGCGTCATTAACCAAGGAGGGCAGGGCTAATGGAATACCCTGTCCTATCATCCGCATCTCTTTCTGGTTATCTACGGATGTCCCCACCACGTAAGCTCGTTGTCCTGTTGCCATATTTGGCAAACCAAAAGGCGCTTGCTGAAATATCTGAGCGCAGCGGGATACCGCTTGAAGTGTTAGAGAGCTGGCTTGAAAACGACTTTTCTGAGCTTGTTGCTATCTTGGCTGAACGGGATGATGCCTTAGCCCAAGAGATGGCGGAATGCTCCAGGCTGCGGGCAGCTGAACAGCAACGTTCGCTGGATTTTGAAGCCAGTGTAGTGTTGTCAAACCTTGCAACGGTTGCGACAGGCATGACTACCGTCGAGGAGGTGGAGTCTCGCCTTAACCTAGAGGGTTTAGGTTTGGACGAGGTGATTGGCTTGCTTCGTTCTAAGTTGGAAGTGGTTCGCGGTTTACAGGAGGTTGATGCTGATGAGTAATTCAGTCAACCATCAGAGCGAGGGAGATGGTTCGTTTCCTGCGACCGATAAATTGATGCTTTCAAACGTGACTCATGAGGTTGAATCGGGAGCTGGCGAAAGCCAGCAACTCGATGATAGCTATAAAGAGTCGTTTTTGATGATGCTCGCAGAGAAGGCTGATGAGAAGGGAGTGGAACCGGAAAAGTTTTTTTCTCAAGTCCAGCAGTACCTTAAGTTTATGCCCGACTATATCCCGTCGTTTGATGATGAGCAGACGATAGAAGACGATAGCAGAATGCAAATAGACGCTCATGTGAAGCGTAAGCTTGGTGATGCGTTAGGTGGCTCCATCCCAAAACCACCACCGGGATTCCGCTATATTAGCGATTCTTTGTATTTTGAGGCAGCCAGCGGCCCTGAAGTGGTGAGCAGTCTCATATTCGCAGGATCGCGCGGCTACAACGCAGAGACAGGCGAATGGGCTGTTCGTTTAGTTTTTCTAGATCACTCCGGTGATCCTGTCATCATGGATATCCCTGCTCAGCTGATGCAAAAACAGGGAGAGCTTGTAAAGCTCTTGCTTAGTAAAGGGTTTCGCATTTTTCGTACAGGAGGTAAAGAGCTCAAAGAGTACCTGATGTCGGTTAACCCCACCAAGCGAATGCAGGTGTTCCATCGCCAGGGCTTGGTGACCAGCCGGGAAGGTTACCATTATTTCATTCTGAATGGGGAGGTTATAGGAGATGAGGATGCTGAAATTATGTACCTACCCCAAGGTACAAACGGGTACCGAGCAAATAGCGCTGATAAGGGTACCTTAGACCAATGGAAGGCCAATGTGGCCGCACCATGCAGCAGAAGCCCAATGTTAATTTTTATGTTGTGCGTAGCCTTCGTGCCTATCATTACAAAGGCATTGGGGCGGTCGAGCTTTGCCGTTGCCTTACACTCTGAGTCTAGTTCAGGCAAGACGACAGGCTTACAGGTGTGTGCGTCCACTATTGGACCGGGAGGAGATCCCTCCAGAAATCAATTGACCTGTATTAATAATTGCCGTCATACGAACAACCATCTAGAGGTGGTCGCTCAGGCGTATGATTCACAGCCTCTACTGCTCGATGAGATAGGTATGTCCGAAGGCAAGGATGTAGGGCAGATGCTTTACATGCTGATTGATGGTCGAGGTAAAGGGCGAATGGGTCCTGGAGCGGGGAGTGGTGCATACCATAGCTGGCATACAATTCCGGTCGTGACCGGAGAACAGTCGTTCCTGTCGTTTATCCGCGCGAAAGATGGGAGCCTTAAAAATGGTCATATAGCACGTGTGTTAGATATACCGGTGAGCCAAGAGACTATGATCGTGCCAGGAGTTGGCCAAACTGGGGCGGCTCTTGCAGATATGATTAAAGAGCAGTGTCTTGAGTATTACGGCACTGCATTCAAGTCGTTTACTAAAGACTTTATTGATACTGCGACTAAAGAGCACGGGTGGTTCTCTAGCCTAAAAGACGAGCTGGAGACGTTGGCTCAAAGCTTTCGGTCTAAAGTGGATCGTTCGCATGAGAAGCGTGCAGCAGAGCATTTTGCTGTGATCCGCTTTGCCGGAAAGCTAGCTGTTAACTTTGGTGTGCTACCTTTCTCTCAGGACGGCATCATTAATGCTGTTGATACCGCATTTGAAGCCTGGTGTGGCGGCCTAGAGGATAAAGATGAGCTGGAGTATGCGATAGACGGGGTAAGGGAGTACCTGTCTCGTAACCAACACGCATTTATTAACCCGCAAGCCGATGCTGGAAGCACACGACACCTAGGCTACAAGATGCAAGAGAATGGGGTAGAGTGCTTGGCGTTTGAAGAGGCCACCTTAGATGGAGTCCTAGACCCTACTATCCGTCGCAATCGGGTGTATTCAAGGCTGCATGAGCAAGGAGCGCTCTTAAAACTGAGTGATGACCGGTACACAGTACGTCGTACTGTACCCGGCAAGGGAAACCTAAAGCTCATTGTGCTTCGCCTTGATTTTTTGTCTGCTTAGTCTTTCGTGGGAAAGCGGGAAATCGTGCTTATTGCCGTTTTCCCGTTTTTCCGTTCTGTTCTGGGTAATTTAATGATCAGTTATATATATCCGCTTCTACACCTGGACAAATGTTGATCAAAATTATTGTGAAAACACACAAAAACGCTAGGTATTCTCCCGTGAAGTTATCTAAAACTCACATTGGGCTTATAGGCCATACTTTGGCGCATACTTCCTTGTTTCCTGCGTGGGTGATCTGTAATATTCCACGAGGCATATAGTATTAGGTTAACTTAGGCTAGGATAGTTATAACTATATGCTACATGAACAATAATGAGCGGGTGATGACTATTGAGTGTGGCGCATTATCCAGTTGGGGTGGTAGTTTCATTGCTCTTGGTTATGGCGTGGCAAGTGAACACTTCTACCTATCTAGATGGCCATTGGTTTTAGTGGGTGGCAAGTCTGTTGGATAGCTCATATTAGTCGTAGGTTTTTACTTGCTATATAAATACAGTGAGGCCGCTCCATTAAATCGGTCCGAAGCCGGTCGTGAGCGAAGGATTGTTGGGCTATGTTGCAAATTCAGAGGTAGGACTAATGCTGTATCTTTCTAGCTTGGAGGAGGCGTTAGGGCGCGCAGCGTTAAATCGTACTCGCTTGATATGCATATCCTCTGAACAGGCTGCAAGCAGTAGCTTTGATGACACGCCAAAGTGGAACCTAAACAAGCTGGTGTCAGAGCATTTGATGTCGACACCAAAATCGGAATGGACTCTGATTTGTACTAGTTATGTAGAAAGTCTTGTCCAACAACAGGTAAGAGGAGTAGTTTTACTTATTGGTTTAGAGGTCTTGTTTGACCGCTCTCTCGCGGTAGACCCACTTAAGCTACTAATGAAATGTGCTAGAACGAAAACTATAATTGTGTCTTGGCCGGGAGAAATAAACTCGAACGGTTTAAGTTACGCAAACGTTAGCCACCCAGAGTATCGAATGTATAAGCCTTCCGAGTTGGATGATGTGATTTTTCTTTCAGCTGATGCTCAGCTGCATTTGAGGGATATAAATGAAATACGGTGATTTAATACAGTTTGAGCCACTGGAGACTGTGCTTCAGCTCCGAGCTGCAAATGACCAGCAAACAGCCTCGAATATGGTAAAAACGTACGTTATCTCGGATGAGATGGCAGAGCGTTTATCAGACATAGTAATTCCCCAGTTACAGTTCGATCAGCCGATGGACAACAAAGGGGTTCTGGTTGTAGGCAACTACGGTACCGGTAAATCGCATCTGATGTCTGTGGTTTCAAGTATCGCTGAGCATGAGGAGCTATTAGCTGATATTAGTCACCCGAAGGTAGCAGAAGCAGCTAAATCTATAGCTGGAAAGTTTAAAGTTATCCGCACAGAAGTCAGTGCTGCATCAGAAATGTCGTTACGGGACATAGTCACGACGATGTTGACTGAAGAGCTATCCAAAATAGGAGTCGAATACAAATTTCCTCCAGCAGATGAAGTCACCAATCATAAAGCATGCTTTGAGGATATGATGGTAGCGTTTCATGCTGTCTACCCGGACCAAGGTCTACTATTTGTAGTCGATGAATTACTGGATTACTTAGATTCTCGTAAAGATCAGCAAGTGGTACAAGACTTAGGGTTTATGCGCGAAATCGGTGAGTCCTGCAAAGAGTTACGCTTTAGATATATTGCAGGGATTCAGGAGGCAATATTTGATAGTCATCGCTTCAAGTTCGTTTCAGATCGACTTCGCCGAGTGAAGGACCGTTTCGAACAAGTGTTTATTGCTCGAAACGATATCAAGTATGTTGTGGCCGAAAGGCTATTGAAAAAAACGGCAGATCAACAGGCCAACATTCGCGACTATCTGACCCCATTTGCCAAGTTTTATGGAAGCATGAACGAGCGTCTAGATGAGTTTGTTAATTTATTTCCAGTGCACCCAGATTATATTGATACCTTTGAGCAAGTTAGCGCTGTAGAAAAACGTCAGATCTTGAAGAGTCTTTCTCGCAGCATGAAAAGGCTAATGACGCAGAGTGTGCCCAATGATTATCCTGGGTTAGTTGCTTATGATAGCTACTGGAAAGAGTTGAGTGTTGATGCTGGGTATCGAACCATTCCAGATATCCGAGAAGTGATTGATGTTAGTAATGTACTGCATGAGCGAGTGAATCGTAGCTTTACCCGTCCGGCTTACCAGAGCATGGCGCTACGTATAATTGATGCTTTATCATTACATCGTTTGACCGTAAACGACATCCATGCTCCTGTTGGCGCTACGGCTAAAGAGTTGCGTGATTCGCTCTGTTTATATCAGCCTGGTATTGAAGATTTGGGCGGTGAGCCTTCAGATGACCTGTTGTCACAAGTAGAGACTGTGCTGCGTGAAATTCACAAAACTGTTAGTGGGCAGTTTATATCTGTGAATACCGATAACCATCAGTTTTATATCGACCTGAAAAAAACAGATGATTTTGATGCGATTATTGAGCAACGTGCAGAAACTCTAAGCCCCGAACTATTGAATCGGGCTTATCATCAAGCCCTTAACCATATACTAGAGTGTACAGACTTACAAAAAGCTGAAAACTACAGAGACTTATGGACCAATGAAGTTATCTGGTCAGACCGAAATTCTGGCCGTATGGGTTGGCTATTTTTCGGAACGCCTAACGAGCGCAGCACTGCTTACCCCCCAAGAGATTTCTACCTGTATTTCATACAGCCTTTTGATGCGCCTAAGATAAAAGATGAGAAGCGCTCGGATGAACTGCAATTTATTCTTTCCAACTACGATAATGATTTTAAGTCTGCCTTAGAAAATTATGCCGCCGCTATCGACTTGTCAGGAACGGCGTCCGGCCATGCTAAAGCAACCTATGAGGCCAAGGCTACTAGCTTTCAGCGTGATATCAATAAGTGGCTGCAGGAGAATATGAATAAGGCCTTTGATGTGGTTTATCAGGGCAAGAAAAAGCCCATGATGGGCTGGATTAAAGGTCAATCTTTACGGGATAGAGCTGGACTCGGAACTAATGAGCGCATTAACTTTCGCGATATGGTTAACACCATCTCCGGTATCTGTCTGTCTGGCCACTTTCAAGAATTAGCTCCCGAATACCCAAAGTTCTCAATATTGGTTACAAATAGAAATCGTGAACAGTACGCCAAAGATTGTTTGCGTGTCATCAGTGGCGGTAATTCTACCAAGCAAGCAGTAGCGATAATGGATGCGTTGAAGCTATTGGATGGTGATCGAATAGCTCCGGGCCTTTCACCTTACGCACAGTATATTGTGAATAAGTTAAAGGCCAAAGCGCAAGGTCAGGTGGTTAACCATACCGAACTGTTGGAGGAGGTTAACGGTACAGAGTATCTGGCGCCGGACAACTACCGCTTGGAGAACGAATGGACCGCAGTGCTATTAGTAAGCTTGGTGTATAACGGTGATATTGTATTAGCGATACCCGGTAACAAATTTGATGCTTCCAAATTGTCTGAGCTTGCGGCTACGCCTGTAGCTGATATTGCCGCCTTTAAACATATTGAGCAGCCTAAAGACTGGAATTTGCCAGGGCTGCAAGCATTGTTTGAATTGTTAGATTTAGCGCCAGGCCTCGCTATTGAAATATCGCAAGGGAAGGATGGCAGTATTGCATCTCTGCAAGATCGGATTGCAAGTAAAATTAAAAAGCTGGTGACGACGATACATAGCCTCAGAGAACAGCTACCGTTCTGGAGCGGAAGTGTGCTCACAGAGGCCGAAGCTGAGCAATACAGGCAGCAGCTAACTGAAACCAAAAACTTTTTGGAAAGTCTGCAGGCTTACAGTACAGCCGGCAAGCTAAAAAACTTCCGTTATGGCGTTGAGGAGGTCCGTACTCATAAAGCCGGATTGGAACAGCTTGATGCTATTGAGCGTTTGCAGCAATTGGTTGAAGAGCTGAGTACGAGGGCTAACTATTTATCCAAGGCTGAGGCGGTATTGCCGTTGAAGCACAAAGACGTCTCTGGTTGGCAGGAACGCCTTAAGGCTGTTAGGGCTGATTTACTGCAGGCATTAGGTGATGCTGAGAAGCGGATGAAATCGGGTTTTCAGTCGAGAGCCATCAATCAGCTGGCTGAACTTAAAAATGAATACATTCGCTTGTATTCGGCCCTATTCGCCAAGGCCCGTCTGACACTTAACGAGGATAAACGCAAAGCTCAATTGCTCAATGATAATCGCATCGACCAATTGCAAGCTTTGAGTACCGTTGATATTTTGCCGAGCAATCAGCTTTCCGAGTTTCGCAATGCCCTGGCGTCGCTGAAAGCAGCCAGTGCCTTGTCGGAAAAAGACCTTCAGCTAGATCCTGTTCCCAGTCATTCAGGCTTCCAGCCCAACCACGAGGACTTGTCTGTATCTGCCTCGCAGAAGTTGGAGAACCTGGAAAACAAACTGGATCAGCTAGTTCAAGAGTGGACGCAGACACTACTGGATAACCTTGAAGATCCAGTAACGCATGACAGTCTTCACTTGTTGGCCGCTGAAGAGCGTCAGTTAGTCGATGATTTCATTGGTAGTAAATCCCTTCCGTATCCAGTGCACGAGAGTTTTGTAAAGGCTCTTCGTCAGGTACTGCAAGGCTTGGTTCCTATCGAATTAAGCGGTGATCAAATTCAGCAAGCCTTGTTTGCTCAAGGCTATGCGGCAACTGTAGATCAGCTTAAATCACGGCTAGATACGTTTTTAGCTGCGCAGTGCCGTGGCCAGGATAAGAGCAAAGTACGAATTGTGCTTAAGTAAGGTGGTGTCATGGATGTAGCGGAATTAAGGCAGCTAGTAAATAAACCGGAGTGGGCCGATGTCGAGTTAAAAACATCGGCCCGCGCGTTTCCTAAAGATGCAGCCAGTACCCTATGTGCCTTTGCCAATTGTGGCGGCGGCTATTTGATACTAGGGGTCGATGAGAAAAAACTGCCAGCTATCTCAGGAATTGATAAAGACAAAATAGATGAGGTCCAGGACCAATGTCTTGGTTTACTTAAAAATATTCAAAAGTTCAGTAGCCCGCTGGTGTATGACACACCGAGCTTAATTAGTATTGATGGTAAATATGTTCTGGTGGTACAGATACAGGACAGTAAGCGCCAAAATAAGCCCGTTAAGCTTCGAGAGAAGGGTGGCTGGGTAGCCTATGTTCGTAATGGTGCTAGAGATGAAGTGGCTAATGATGAAGAATTGGCGCAGATGCTATTGGACGCCAACTGCACCAGTATCACAGATCAGCTATTAGAGCTGAATGTTGAGCAGTGTTTTAATGCCAATACCATTAAGTGGTATCGAAAGGTTTTTGAGAGTCGCCACAACCAAAAATATTATGAACTGAACGATCTGGAGTTCCTGGATGATCTGGGGCTAATACGGGAAGATGGTGAAGAGCTTAAGCCTACCAAAGCAGCAATCTTGATGTTTGGTAGTGAAAAGTCCATTAATCACATTCTAGCCAGAAACGTCGTTGACGCTTTCTGGTTTTCATCGAACTTTGACGACAGATCTGGTACTACCCGCTGGCAGGATAGAAGGCCCTCAGAGCATGAATCCCTCAACCTTTTTGAAGCATGGCGAGTACTCGCCGACCGTTACATGTATTGGGCAGAACAACCTTTTGATATTGATGAGAGTAATCTTCACAGGAACAATGAAACTCCGGATTATATCGGTTTTCGTGAGGCCACGGTCAACCTGTTAGTGCATCAGGATTTTGCTGATCATACCCGTGTGCCTAGGGTCGAGTTCTACAAGGATATCAGTCAATACTGGAACCCGGGAGATTCACTGGTAGAGCAGGGCCAGATTGCCTCTGGGCAAAGTAAAAGCCGCAATCCAATGGTAATGCAAACCTTCCACCGGATAGGGCTTAGTGAGCGAGCGGGCTCTGGCATTAAAGAGATTTACCGTAGCTGGCTGCACCTTGATCGCCCAGAGCCTGTGATAGAAAACAGTCGAAGAGAGAAGACCTTTCAAATTACCTTGGGCAAGCAGCCGAAAGTATCGCCGCTTCAAGATACTATCCGTGACAAGGTTGGTGTCAATCTTACAGATTTGCAGGCCCGTGTATTTGCTGCTGTGCTCGGTCAGACAATGACCGTTGAAGCTCTGGCTGAAGAACTCAACGTTAGTACTGCGGATATCTATCCAGCCACTGATTATCTGGCAAGGCAAAGCCTATTGCAGGCACTGCCTGAAGGGTATCAGGCAATGGATCATTTTACTGAAGCGTTAGCTGATCTCCAACAAGATAGTGCTGCTCAAGCTGCGGAGCGGCCAAAAGAGACCAAGCTGGACGTGGAATCAAAAAAAAGTGACCAAGCTGGGCCTCTAAATACAGAGGTTAGCACGGAGAAAGTGACCAAGCTGGATGTGGATAGTGACCAAGTTGAACGGATACTGTCATCGCTCACCAAAAAGAATCGGGTGCTAATTCAGGCATTTGACGGGCAAATGGGGCTAGCAGCCCTGATGCATGTGGTAAATGTCAGCCATAGAACTCACTTTAAAAACAAGCAGTTACAGCCCGTGATTAATCTGGGTATTGTCAGTGAGTTGTACTCAGATAGCCCAAATCACCCTAACCAGGCTTACTATCTAACGGATTTGGGGCTCGCCTTGCAGGAAAAGCTTCTGGAAAGTGACCAACCTCAGGCCTAGCCTGGTCAAAAGTGACCAAGCTGGACTGAGAAGTGACCAACCCATTGTTTAAGAAATGGCATAACTCGGCTTAAATAGCAAATACAGAGTATGTTCGCTGAGCAGATTTGGTGGATGCCGTCAGCTTGTTAGATGAGCAGGCTGACTAAAAACAATAGCGCCTATGCTCGATCACAGCGAGCTAGCGGCAGTTTACGATAAAGACGAGATAACCATGGCAAACGATATGCAACAAGGTTTAGGGCTGGAAGATCCTAATTATCAAGTTAAGGAAGATGGTCCTGTTGAGTGTTTGGGTAAAACATTTGAGAGCGACCAAGCCCGTCGAGATTACTACTTGGCTATCCTAGCCGAGAAGTTAAAAGATCCGGAGTTTCGGGCGATCGAAGGGTTTCCCATTGGTGATGATGAAGACATTTTAGAGCTGTCTGACCCACCATATTACACAGCTTGCCCGAATCCATTTGTTGAAGATTTTGTTCGTCATTATGGTAGACCTTATGATGCGTTAGAAGAGTACAAGCGCGAACCATATGCTGCTGATGTGAGCGAAGGCAAGAACGACCCAATTTATAATGCTCATAGTTACCATACTAAGGTTCCACATAAAGCGATAATGCGGTATGTCCTGCATTATACGAGTCCTGGAGATATTGTTTTCGATGGGTTCTGCGGTACTGGGATGACAGGTGTGGCTGCTCAGCAGTGCGGAAATAAAACTGTAGTGGAATCATTAGGATACCGTGTGTTGCCAGACGGAAAAATACTATCAGAAACGAAGGGGATCGATGGTAGAAGTATATGGGAACCTTTCTCTAAACTCGGGGAAAGAAAGACAATACTAAATGACCTCTCGCCTGCGGCAACTTTGATAGCTTCTAATTTTAATGCGCCTGTAAATAAGGCTGTTTTTGAAAGCCAGGCTAATCGAATTCTAGGTGAAATCGAAAATGAGTATGGCTGGATGTATTCCACGTTGCACTCAGATGAAAAAACTTTAGGGTCTATCAATTTTACAGTATGGTCAGATGTTTTTTCCTGCCCCGAGTGTGCCACTGAAATAATTTTCTGGGATGTGGCAGTTGACGAAGAAAAAGGTTCGGTAAGAGATAGTTTTGCATGCCCCTCTTGTGCAGCAGAGCTCAAAAAACGAAGCTTGGAAAAGACGTGGGTAAATGAGTACGACCCAATCCTAGAAAAAGAAGTGCGGTATTCAAAACAGAAGCCAGTCTTAATAAATTATTCTGTTCCTGGTGTGACGAAGAGATTTGAAAAAGTGCCAGATAAAAGAGATCTGGAAATTTTTGAAAAATCCTCTCGTCAGGAAATAAGTGGCTGGGTTCCTTCTGTGGAGTTTGTTAAAGGTGATAAAACAGGCGAGCCCATACGGTTGGGTTTGACTCATGTTCATCACATGTATACTAAGAAAAACCTGGCAGTGCTCTCGGCATTCTATGAGAAAGTAAAAGCTACCCCCGATGCCAGCCAGCATCTAAAGATGTGGTTAACGTCATCCCAAGTATGGGGAACTAAACAAAATCGACTACTTACGTCTAACTACTTTAAAAAGCGAGGAGGAGTTATTGGGCAAACTCTTCAAGGAACATTGTATGTGAGCTCGCTTTCTGTTGAGACAAACCTGATTGAAAGGTTTAGATTAAGAATGAAATCAGTGGCGCATGCAGCTGAGGGGAAGTCATCAATTATTGAAACTTCTTCAACCGCCAAATCGAAATATAGTATCCCTTCAAATAGTTTAGATTATGTCTTTATTGATCCTCCATTTGGGTCAAATTTAATGTACTCGGAGTTGAACATAGTCTGGGAAGCTTGGAATAAAGTCCGGACCAGTATTCTAGAGGAGGCGATTGAAAGCAGGTCGCAAGGAAAGGGTTCGGAAGAATACCGTCACATAATGAGTGCTGCCTTTGAGAACGTTTATGATATGTTGAAGCCGGGAAGGTGGATGACGGTGGAGTTTTCAAACACTAGTGCAATAGTGTGGAATGTGATCCAAGAGTCGATATCCAGGGCTGGATTTATAATCTCAAATATTTCAGCTCTTAATAAAACACATAATGGATTTAATGCGGTTACAAATCCTACTTCGGTAAAGCAGGATTTGGTGATTTCCGCTTACAAGCCAAATGGTGGATTTGAGGAAAGATTTGTAAATGAATCTGATTCAGACGGTGTGTGGGATTTCGTAAGAACACATCTCGGTTACTTGCTAGTGGTGAAGCAGCAAGCTGGTGAAATTGTAAAAATACCAGAGCGTGACCCTCGTATAATATTTGATCAAGTTGTTTCCTACTTTGTTAGAAATCTAAGGGATGTGCCTGTTTCAAGCAAAGAGTTTCAGGTAGGTTTGCTTGAACGGTTTGTTGAGCGTGATGGTATGATCTTTTTGCCTGACCAGGTTGCAGAATACGACAAGGCACGTTTGAGAGGGAGGCAGTTGAAACAACTGTCTATCTTTGTCGATGATGAGGCATCTGCTATCGAATGGCTTAGGCAGTTACTAAATGAAAAGCCCCAGCCCTATCAAGATGTGCACCCTAAGTTTATAAATGAATTATCTGGTTGGAAAAAATCCGAAGAACAGTTGGAGCTCTCCAAGCTTCTCGAACAAAATTTCATTAAATACGATGGCGAAAGCCCATTACCTCCACAAATCCATAGTTACTTGTCTACTAACTTTAAGGAAATGCGGAATCTGTCTAAAGACGATCCGCTACTGATTAAAAAAGCAAAAGACCGTTGGTATGTGCCAAATCTTGATCGTGAAGAGGACTTGCAGAAGCTGCGAGAGCGGGATTTGCTGAAACAGTTTGAAGAGTATAGAGCGCATACAGGGCGAAGACTGAAAACAGTGCGTATGGAGGCGGTACGCTGTGGCTTTAAGAAAGCTTGGCAGGAGCGGGATTACCCAACCATTATCCAAGTGGCAGAGAAAATTCCGCAAAACTTGCTGCAGGAAGATCAGAAGCTGCTTATGTGGTATGACCAGGCGCAGACCCGTCATAGTGATGAGAGTCTGTTTTAATGAATCAAGACGTTATGGATAACAATTTTCAAGTAGGCGACTGGGTGTGGTTGGAGCAATACCGGCAGACAGGTAAAATTGTAGATGCCCACTGCTTATGGGGTATTGCAAATTATCGAGTATGGTTATCGCAGGATAACAGTGTAATCAAGGTAGGGCCTGAACAGGTATCACCTCTTGTCGCTGCTCAATCCATGTGTGCTGCTTCTATCGCCTATTTGGCTACCGCTGCCCGTGTGGCTGCAAGCCAGCAAGAGGAAGCGCTGCTGGCCCCGATGGGCAGCAATGTCATTCCGCTGCCTCATCAATTAAAAGCGTTGAACAAGGCTGTTAGCCAGTCTCAGGTACGTTATCTGCTAGCTGATGAGGTTGGCTTGGGAAAAACCATTGAGGCCGGTTTGATTATGCGAGAGTTGAAGTTGCGTGGTTTAGTGCGCAGAATTCTCGTGGTAGCCCCTAAAGGGCTGGCAACGCAGTGGGTCAGTGAAATGCAAGTCCATTTCAATGAGTCGTTCGATTTGATGATTCCCGGTGAGGCAATCGGCACTGCTGATCCTGAAGAAAATATTTGGCAGCGTCATGATCAGGTGATCTGCCCGATGGATTCCATTAAACCTATCGAAAAACGTCGTGGTTGGAATCTGGATAAGATTAATCAATACAACAAGCAACGCTTTGATGATCTGATCAGTGCGGGTTGGGATCTGATTGTCGTTGATGAATCTCATCGTTTGCAGGGCAGTACCGATACTGTAGCTCGTTTTAAGTTAGGCCAAGGCTTGGCCGACTCAGCACCGTATTTCTTACTGTTGTCTGCTACACCGCACCAAGGAAAATCTGATGGCTTTCACCGTTTAATGACGTTGCTGGATAGAGAGCATTTCCCTGATGAAACCTCTGTTACACAGGAGCGAGTAAAGCCTTATGTTATCCGTACTGAGAAGCGCCATGCTATTGATGCTGAAGGCAAAGCTCTATTTAGACCGCGCAAAACTCAGTTAGTCACTGTAGCCTGGCAGGCCAATCATAGTGTTCAACGTGAACTCTACGATGCTGTTACCGACTATGTGAGAGAAGGCTATAACAAGGCATTGGCAGCTAAGCAGAATGCCATTGGCTTCTTGATGATTCTGATGCAGCGCTTGGTGGTCTCAAGTCCTGCGGCTATTCGCGCCACTTTACAGCGTCGTTTAGATGTACTGAATAAACCGTCATTAGCGGAGCAAGCGTCATTGCTTGCGCCCGATGAGTGGGAAGATTTGGACGGTGAGCAACAGACCGATGAGTTGTTGAATGCCAAGATTAAAGCACTGAAAGACGAAAAGCAGGAGGTACAGTGGTTACTGGGCTTGGCTGATAAGTGTATGCAGCAAAGCATTGATGCTAAGGCTGATGCGTTGCTTGAGTGGGTTACCCAGCTTCAGCGAGAAGAGGATGACCCCAATCTAAAGGTCTTAATCTTTACTGAATTTGTGCCCACACAAATGATGCTAGCTGAATTCCTTAAATCTCGTGGTATGTCCGTTGTGACGCTGAATGGCTCTTTAAGTATGGAAGAGCGTAAACATGTGCAAAAGTCATTTGCTGACGAGTCCCGAGTGCTCATTTCTACGGATGCTGGTGGTGAAGGTCTGAATTTGCAGTTCTGTCATGTGATTATTAATTACGACATCCCCTGGAGCCCAATGCGATTAGAGCAGCGAATAGGTCGAGTGGATCGTATTGGTCAGAAAAAAGTCGTAAGAGCGCTTAATCTGGTATTTGAAGATACGGTTGAGCACAGGGTAAGGGAAGTGCTGGAAGAAAAACTGAATACCATACTTGAAGAGTTTGGTGTGGATAAAACTAGTGATGTCTTGGATTCCGCGCAGGCTGGCCAGCTATTTGATGAGCTTTATACAGGTGCAATAAATAACCCTGACGCAATTGATATTGAGATAGAGAAGGCCTTGGAGCAACTTCGCTCGCAAGCCGCTACTAGCCAAAGCAGTAAAGAGTTATTCGTGGATGATACGCCTGTTGATGTATCTGAAGCGGAAAGAATCAGTCTACACCCATTACCCTATTGGATAGAGCGCATGACGCTCAGCTATCTAAAAAGTCACGGTGGTGTTGTAGATCAAAATACGGATAATAGTTGGCAGCTAACCTGGCCAGATGGTGAACAGTGGGATAGCTGTCTGTTTGACAATAAATTAGCCGAAGCTAACCAAACCGCCGAGCACGTCACGCTTGATCGGCCGAAGATTGGATCATTGTTGCAGACTCTTCCAGCCTGGATACCGGAGCAGAAAATCCCGGTAGTGAGTATTCCGACGATTCCAGACTCTGTTGATGGCATATGGTCTCTGTGGCAAATAGTGCTAGATACCTCAAGTCTTAGCCAGTCCAAGAGTGTCAAGGAAACGGCCTATTTTCCTGTTTATCAAACTATGGAAGGGAAGTCTTTTCCCGCAACAGCGAAAAGAGTATGGGAGGCATTGCTAAGTAATGATCCTGTGCTTACTCAGGAGGAGTTCTTACAGCCAAATCAAGCTTCTGTATTTTCCTTTGTTAGAGAGCAAGCGGAAGAGCTAGGTCAGTCGACCTACGAGCAGTTAAAAGCTCGGTATCTTGATAGCCTTGAGCTAGAAAAAGACAAAGTCTTGTACGGTTTTAAGGCCCGAGAGAAGGCAATTGAGCGTATCGGCTTGCTGGAAGTGAAAGACTATCGTCTGAATAAGCTCAAGCAAGAGCGGCAGCAGTGGGAATTGAATTATCAGGAGCGCCAAAAATTAAAGCCTGAGCTTAATGCTGTGCTGCTACTACGAGTGAAGCCTGGAGCTTAGCGTGGCAATGGAAATATCTCTATGAATAATATCGTAAATGATCCGGAAGAGATGCCATCTTGGCAGGAAAAATTTCTGGCACAGCTTGATCGTCGTATTTCTACGGTATTTATTGCTGATGATCCAGATGCTCTACTGACAGAAGAGTCTTTACAGCAGGCATTAATGTCTAAAGGGTTGGATCTTCATTTCTATGAAGACCCCATAGCCTTACGTTATTTTTTGGAGCACAAAGTAAAGCCGCAACAGACTGCTTGTGTTGTAAGTATTGATAGTGATCAGTTTGACATTGATGCTATTTCCTTCGATATATCGCAGAAAGCTACACGTTTGTCTCTGTCATTGAAGGATTGTTTCCCTAAGTTGACCTATACCGTTTTAAAAGCATTGCAGCCTGAAGAGCTTAATGCGCTGGATAATGCGATAGAGGGGTATACGCCGGGTGAGCTTAATGAAAGTGCCAGTAGTGACTTTGTGTTACGTCATGTATTTAAAATTGCTCCAGAGGTAGTTCAGACATCTTCTGATTTGTTGAGAGCCTTGCTGCGTTTGCACTATCGCGACATAGAGCTGCCTGATGTGCTTAAGGCTCGCCTGGTGGCCTTACTCAAAAAACGTCGGCAGTTTGCAATGTGGTCATTGGAGGCTATCGTTGCTGATAAAAAAGCGTTTTTCTTATTTTTACAGCAACATTGGCCCGGCTATATACTGGAGGTCATTGAAGCTCTGGATCAGGGTATTCAAGAGCCGAAGGCTGTATACCTGGTGAATGCAGAGTCAGAAGATAAGATAATTCTCCCTTTTGGACATGATGATGTGCGGGTATACATAGATAACCTGTTCTTGGAAGGCTACCTTACGCCCATTGAGGTTAGTACACCAGACAGGCTAATAGGGCACTGGTGTTTGGTTGGTGTATTGCAGGACCCCGATAAAGAGCAGCAGAAACGCTTCAACGGGTTGTTAAAGCTATGTGAAGAAACTCTGCCAAGTGTCGAAGATCGACATCAGAATTGGCAGCAGTTCGCTTTCCGTTGGGCTGAGTTTTCAGCTCTTTTTCATTTCAATAACCACAGTAAACGGAAAAAATTGGCTAATGCTGAAGCCTACAGTGACGTTCAAAAAAAGGTTGATGATGTCTTTTCTCAGTGGTTGCTGAAAAAATATGCAGGCTTACATAATCATCCACCTGTTCCTCCCGTAATGTTGCACCATATACCGAGGGTTATGGCGAGACAGGTTGAGTCTAATCAGTCAGCCAAGGTTGCATTGATTTTGGTGGATGGCTTGGCTTTGGATCAATGGGTTACAGTAAAGCAAAAGCTAGCGGATCAACCGTATGTTGAATCCTCAGTATTTGCCTGGGTGCCCACGGTGACGTCTGTATCACGTCAAGCTTTATTCTCGGCTAAAGCGCCTTATCAGTTTGCCAAAACTATTGCTACGACTAGTTCAGAACCTAAAGCTTGGGAGCAATTCTGGTTGAATTACGGTTTGGACAAGAGTCAGGTCTATTATGATAAAGGCCTGGGAACCGATGATGTTGATGCACTGATAGATCGTCTCAGTGATCGCCGTTTCAGAGCAGTTGGTTTGGTTATCAATACAGTTGATGACATGATGCACGGTATGCTGCTTGGAGCGGCCGGAATGCACAATCAGGTGAACTTGTGGGCAGAGTCAGGTTACCTGGACAAGCTTCTTACAGCCTTGCTAAGCAATGGCTTTTCAGTGCATATCACCTCTGATCATGGCAATGTCGAAGCGGTAGGATCTGGTAAAATAAATGAGGGCGCTATTGCCGAATCCCGAGGAGAGCGTACCCGTGTCTATGAAACTGAAACGCTACGACAAAGTGTTTCTATTGAGTCTGATGATGTCCTTGATTGGCCTCAGTCCGGGTTGCCCAATGATTATTGGCCTAAGGTTATGAAAGGTAGAGAAGCTTTTGTTGCTAAAGGTGAAAGAATCGTGGGGCATGGTGGCGTTGCTATCGAAGAAGTTATTGTGCCCTACATAACTGTTAACAGAGAGTCTAATGAGTAAGAATAAACCATTGGTTGGATTTGATCGTTATGTTGAAGTGCAGTGGATGGACCAAGCTGCGTGCTTGGTGGGGGAAGGGAAATCAATCAGTGAAATTAACGATGACCTTGACGTATACTTAATGGCGTATGTGGGAGGTGAAACTAGCCGGCGAAAAACGAAGAACATACTGACCGCATGCTGGTGTAAATCGTTGAGTGACGAGAAGGCCTTCAAGGAAGCCGCAGTGAAAATGTTTAAGGGAGTTAGTGGAGATGAAAAGGTAGCGCTTCACTATGGGTTAAGTGTCATGAGTTATCCATATTTTCTATCTCTTGGTAAGATCTTAGGTCGCCTGTTTAAGCTTCAAGATGAAGTTACGAATGCAGAGTTCTATCAAAGAGTCATTGAGTCCGTGGGTGACAGGGATAGTATCCGGAGAGCATCAGCTCGGTATTTGCAGAGTTTGATAAATTGGAATATTTTAGAGTGTGGTGAAAACTCATCAGTAAAGCTAGGGCATAGATTTTCAATTCAGTCGGATGATGTGGTGAAATGGTTGTATGCGACTATGCTGTTTTCGTCTGAGTCTCCAAGAATGTCGGTTGATGAAATTATTTCAAATCCTGTGTGGTTTCCTTTTGATCTATCTAAAAACATCACATCAGTTATAGAGTCACCGTTTATGGATGTTCTACATCAAGGAGTGGGAGATACACTTGTGTCGTTAAAAGGTTAATGCCAGTGTTTCGGTATTTGAAGATCGAAACACTTGGCTGGGTATTCTAGCATTGAGATGATCTCTTTGTGTCTATCTGAGTCATAAGTCGAATTAACTTGTCTGTCTTCAAGAATTGACTTTAGCTCAGGTAAATTGAACACCCCTAGAGCATAAAAGTTAGACCAAGTAGCTTCGCCAAATAATTTTTAAATTACTTGATTGTCTTCTCTATCACTGACTATTTTCTTATTCCCGGATATCTGATTAAGTGCTTTATCAGCTTCAGGTCTATCTTCGTAAGTCTGTAAAATTTTCATCGAATATAATAAAGAGGCTAATAGGGTGAGGGTAGGAAGAATATATCAGAGTTTAATTACTCATCATCTATTAGCCGATAATGAGTTAAATATTTCAATTAAATAATTGTTTGCTTTTGGTTGCAGGCGTCTTTCAGTTTAAGTTTGTCAGGAGACACTTAAACTTTATGTCACTAGGATATATGTAAATCTTAGTATGTACTTAACTTCTCTAGTGATGTGTAAAACTTACTGTATAGCTTATCATAAATCATAAGAAAAGTCAATAGTAAGGACATCAATTGATAGTTTAAAGCTAACAAGTGATGGGTGATATAAATATTTGTTTAGCATCCAATCTTTACGTATGGACCGGGTGCTTATATGTGTAGTAGATATTTTCGGGGGTAGGGGTCTGAACTGACCCCCCCGTTGGTATCTGAGCATATAGGCCCTTTATCTAATCTACGGAGTCTATACGATGAACTATTCAAACGAAGCAAACCCTACCACTATTAGCCATCCTTACGTTGTTGAAGTTGAGCCCGAGAAGTACACGCTGTCACAGCCTGTCTCTACCGATGAAATGTATGAGCTGCTGCTGAGTGTTATTGAGCAGCGGTTTCACCGAGGTGATCAGCTAAGCTCTCCAGGTGATACCAGGATATTCTTTCAGCTCAAGCTGGCAAGGCTTGAGCATGAAGTATTCAGTGTCGTATTTCTGGATAGTCAGCATCGAGTGCTGGCTTACGAAGAAATGTTTAGGGGCACTATTGATAGTGCGTCAGTCTATCCCCGTGAAGTGGTCAAGCAAGCTCTGAAGTACAACGCTGCTGCGGTTATCTTTGCTCATTGCCATCCTTCCGGTATTCCAGAGCCTTCTCAGGCAGATCGTAGCATCACCGACAAACTTGTCCAGGCATTAGACCTCGTCGGTGTTCGAGTGTTAGACCACATGATCGTTGCAGGCATTGATTGCGTCAGCATGGCTGAGCGAGGTCTGGTTTAGCCGCTCCGTCACGCTCTACTCCCATCTAAACATTAACTCCCCGTAATTCTGAGCTGGTTCCATTGTAATGGGTAATCAGATCAGTTGATCAAATAACATCCAAAGGAAATAACTATGGCTACTTCATTGATGGCTTTTGAATTGTTGTGTCTAAAATCTGTACCCATGCAGCGTGTGTATATATTTGCTGAGTCGTTAGAGGCGGCAAATGGGCTAGCAGTTGATGCAGGGTTTAGCTCTTTTTTAATAGAGCCTGCTGATGCTGTGTCGTGCTTGATTCAGGCTAACCGTTTAATCATTCCTTCAGCACAATAAACCACCGCTAGAAAGCGCAACAAAAAGCCGTTGCACTTCCAATCGGCGGTTGCCTTCTAAAAGCATTTCTTAAATCCAATTTGTATTTTTAACCCTGTGGGCACGACCTAGCTCAGGGCTAATCGTGCCTGTCATTTACTGCGAGGAACCGTTATGAAAATCATCTCACCTATCGAATACTTTTTGATCATGCTGTCAAAGTTAAACCTGAAAAGGTTGGCCCTATGCCTATTAGCTCTAATCAGTTTGCTGATGTTGGTGTATTTCTTCAGTTGGCTACTAAAAGGCTTGATCATCATAGTGCTGGCTGTATTGGCCTTCAGGGCTTTGAAGGTAGTATTTGAGTGGATGTTAGGCTTATGGGAGGCAAGTGCAGCAGGCGGGTATTATGGCCGCTTGGCAAGCATCTGAAGTGTGTTATTGTCAGCTATCTAAGTTCTGTAAGTGATTGATCTTTAACCAGAAATTGGAACTTTAAACAGCTATTTCAATGGTGGGGTACAGGGTGGGGTAGAAATTCAGGCATAAAAAAAGCCCTTGAAAATGTCGATTCACCCAATTAATGTCATGCGCTTTCAACAATAAATTGTCCAGTTTTATCGTTAATATTCATGTTTCGAAGTAGTTATTTGCCTATTCTCTATGATGTTTACCCATATGTTGTCACCTTTCTTTCTGGAAGAACCCAATTGCTGTCCGCTGGTAAGTTATTGAAAATAAAAAGTTATTAGGGTTTAATAGGCTTTCTTTCGAATTTTTGAAAGCAAGCTAATAGTAACTAAGAACACAATTAGCAAGAGCATATGCCAAAATATGGAAAGTCGTGTGGTTTGAAGCATGAAGCTTTCTCTGATGTACCCAATCGATCTAGTTAAGTGCTCTAGAGCGCGCCCCAAATACCTTAGCTTCCGCAAGTTAGACAAGTTATGAGAACTGATGAAATACATCCGATAATATTGCTTGCATTGGTTTACTGTGGGGGCGGTGAGACGCAGGCTGACATGCTGCTGGAGCAGGTCTCCAACGAGCTGAAAGTGGTCGATGGAGGTTTTCTTGAGTAACGATGTGGACCTATCTCAGGGTGTTGATCAAGCAAAAGACTTACTCAGGTCGATCGCCAGCAACCGATGTAGCGATTTTTCTGGTACGGGCGTCGTTTTTTACAGCGATTTAGCTAAGCTCCCCCACCTGCAAATGGGTACTGGGAGGGAAAACCTGAAAGTAGCTAAATGCGGTGGCTGTGATATTGCGTCAGCACTGATTTCGGTTTCATCTAAACGTAGTCCTTACCATGATGGTTTTCACTTCATCGATATGTGGTCATGGCGAGTAACACATGTATCGCAGTTCATCGCCCCGCCTATTCCAGACGACGCTGCTCAGCGCATACACGGCTCCGGTGCTCGATTGATGTCCGCTATGTTGGCATCACTTCTTTCAGGTATTACATATGTCGGCCTTGTGTCACAGGGAGGCCAAGTCCACTTATTTTGCGGCGGCATAGATATCGCTGATGAGGTTTAGAGATGGCAAACATCGCCCTATCTACCGGTGAGTTCAAGAATGCTCTGCTCTTCGTATCTCTCACGACTATTGTTATCGGGGGACTTGTTGGACTAGTGCGGCACTTCGGCTTCGGGGCCGATGGTGTTCAAGCTCTAATGTTAGGTTTGGGCTCTAGTGTTAGTTGGGCCATTGTGGTTTCTGTCTGGGCGTTTCGGCGACCGTGGACAACGGAGTGGCTTGCACGCTGTGCTGGCCGTCCCGTTATCCATGGGGTCTGGTTCGGGCACCTTGATACCAACTACGGTGCTAGCGATGGGAGTGCCGCCACAGCAATTCCCATAGCATTCGTAATAAAACAAACATACGTAGGGTACTCTCTCCTCTCATATACAGAGCACCAGGATAGTCAAACCTTGGTCGAATCATTGTCTGTTGATGATCAACATTCTACTACCCACTTGCGATACATGTATGAATTCTACATTCGAAAGCCTAATGAACGAAAACTCACAACCGGCGCGGCAGAACTAAAGTTAATTGAAGCTGGGACGCGGCTGCATGGACATTATCTCACCAACTCTCCCACACAAGGATTTGCAGATCTTATTTTGATTCAACGGGAGTGCCGTGGTATAGATACTTTTGGCGCGGCACAGAAGCTTTATCAAAAAAAGTTTCTAACGTAAATCTCGCTAACCACATAAGTATGTATATTGTATATGGCGCAAAATCAAGAGGGTGACGCCTAGCTAATTGGGCGCACAGGTATTCCTTAAATTAGTTTCGATGATGTGAATAGCATAAGTTGATGAATTTCATTGCGCAGCTAAAGTTGTTGCTAAACCCTTCGAAGGTGTAACAATAGCAGCCAGAAAATTGTGCTAAGCAAACGTCGTAATAGCGTGAAGGAAAACAGCCCCCCCAGTGTCATCGCGCTCGCTTAGTAGGTAGGGTTCGCAGTGGCCGGAGACGTCAAATATCAAAGTCGGGTTATTGCGGCTCGACAAGCAATCCGGGGTGCTCATTGATTTTACAGATTATTATTCTACAGGGATAAGCGTGGAGCCTCGCCCCGAACTCGGTACCATTTCGACGTGAAGGGACTTTCGCCCGACGATGACAGCCAGCATAAGGCGCCCATCACGACGCTTTGCAGCCAAGCGATTCCATTCGGATCTATCGAGACGAGAAGGGCGAGGATGGTCTTCAGGATGTGTATGCCACTCGCCCAAATAACGAACAGTGCCTTCACTTAATGTCCCTCGAGCCAAAGCAATAGATTCGTGGCCAAACGGCATACGCTCGAACAGGTAACGAAATCGCCTGTCCCAGGTTGTAGGTGCTGTTGCTTGCTCTATGTGCATATGAGCTCCATGAACCGATCCCAATAGGAGCCCTCCAGCTTCGCAGTCGTCCTCTCGCCATTGAGCATGCTGCTCAAATATCTCTAGACAGGAATCCGAGAAATGCAATAGCGACCTTCTGTCGTTTGTGGCCCAGGAACTCACGAATTGCATACAGGACAATCCTGGTCTCGAAGCGGGTCGCAATCGGGTGTTGCAAGCTGCTGGTCTCGGTCGATAAGCCTGGTTCGCAACAAAGGGGAATAGTTCTCATTGATCCAATCAAGAACCATTTCAGTCCCCAGACTTGCAGCATATACAGACACTGAAGCTGGAAATGGTACGTATAAACCCTCGCAACCATGCCCCGCCATGACGGTGGGAACAGGGTCAATTGTGGAGTGGAGTTCACCTCTTCTATTGCGATGCCAAAGGCATCGGAAGCAGGCGCCAGATTCATTTGTCTTCAAGAGGGCACGGACAGCCGTTCCTGGTCCCTCGATCCAGACTGAGAGCATGGGCGTCGGAAGCGGATAGTGGTTGCACAGCCAATGCCCCAGTGACTCTTCCCCGGTCGCGTCTATAAGCAAATCCAAGTCCCCCAGCTGGGCTTGCCTGACATCCACAGGGAGCGCACGAATGTTGGCACCAGGAGCCAACCGTTTGAGCTCATCCGCCATGGCTTCGGCCTTGTTAGACAGCAGATCCGGGAATCCCAGACGATGACGTCCGATGTTCTGGGGGAGAAGGTGATCGAAGTCCACTAGCGTGAGTTTCCCGCCACCCGTCCCCGCCCCGGCTTTGACCAGCATATCCGACAGATATCCTCCGATCGTACCGCACCCAACAATAGCCAGGTTCTTACCAGCAAGGGTCTTTGACTTCGGTATATTTCGTTGCGCCAGATACCGATCATCGATTCTAAACACCGATACAGGCGTTGCCTTTAGCGTTAAGCTCAAATCCCTCCGACCGACGGACTTGAACTTTCGGGCTGAACACTGGCGATCATAGAGAACGGCAAAGCCGTATGTCATCAACGGAGATTCGATAATGATCAGAACACCGTTGGCCTTCTTCTTTAAACCTTCCTTGATGCGCTCATGGATCTTGCGTCGACACTGAGGGTCAAGTGCACTCTGCCACTCCAAGATATGCCCAACCGTTTCAGGGGGCCAATGGCTGGTCAGTGGGCGAGGTTGAGCGCTGGTTTTAATCCGGTAAGTGAGCACTGTCTGATCCGTGACTTGGTAGTCGAGCGATGTCAGCTTCTTCGTTGTTCGATCTTCGTTGTCGGTGATGAAACACAAAGAATTCCCATTGGCCTGCGCGATGATGCAGTTCTGTCGCCCCAAGTCTTCGTCCTGTATGTCTACAAAGCAAAGCCAACCATCCCAGTAGGCGAAAAACTCTTCCGCAAGATCTTCAACCATTTCTCCCTTCAAAATTTGACCTAGCACGACGGCGGCGTGCTGCAAGCATGCCAGCGACTGTCCAACAGGATCGTAGATGTCCAGAACAACCGTTCCTTTGGCGAGATAACAAAGTCCACCATTCGCATCAAGATGAGGGACCGTTGAAGGTAGCTCGGAAGGGATTTCGAGCAGCCGGATGCGCGGCAAGTCGAAAAACGTAGGGTCTAGCTGAACTTCGCATGGACAGCCCTTGTCCGCTTGGGGTGGGGTCAACAGCCCATGCAGCCTGAACCAGCCATCATTCGTCTTGCTAACAAACTCGAAGCCTCTCTGCTGGAAGGCTTGCATCACGTCTTCAACCGCAGCGACGTTTCTCATCCAGCCTTCGTTCGCCCGACAAGTTCGCTCGGGCCAGCCTCCGCAGGAGCGGCTGTAATGGTGGCGGCTACGGATACCACCTTCACTCGACTCGGCTCATACGGAAAGCGCGTGCCAAATTCGCCTTGCATCCAAATGCAAGCCTGTGAGGGGCTGCCCGCATCAGTGGCAGCACGAAGCGTCTTCTCGAACTCTTCAAACGCCTTTGCCGCTTCTTCAACACCCGCGCTACCGAGCCGCTTCGTGAGTGACTCGGCCTCATCTGTTGGATTATCTACCCCTGCACGCAACCGGAACGGCAATCCCGCGACGACATCCAGTAGCGCAAGGTCATCACGCCGATCGCGCTTCTCAAAGAGCGGTGCCGAGGCGGCCATCAAGAGGATCGACGCAGGCCCACCGCTGGCCCACCTCCAATCGCGGAACGCCTTTAAGTACCGAACAATGCGGCGGAATTGCTCTCCGTTGGCTTCCACCTCCCCCAGGAACCAGTCCTTCACTGGCCTAGGGTCCGATGATTTCCAGTCGCATTCACGGTGAGCCAGTAGAACTTTGCCTACAGGCAAGGCCGTCCAAGCATCTCGCTCAGCCATGTTCACCGCTTCCGTCAGTGAATCGTATCCATATCGCTGCATCGAAGCTTTGGCGAGTGTATCAAACTCCTCATCGGGAATAGCATATAGAGGGATATCAATATGGGCATACGTGGCAATTTCGAGGCGAATGCACGTCGGTTTCTCAGTTACGAGCTTCCACTGCCTTTCCTTGATCAGCATTTTCAAGGCTTCTTCCGCCGCAGCAAAGAACACTGTCGCGGCTACGCTAGGGCGTTCCGTCTGAGTCACGAAACTCAGTGGCAAATAGCAACCATCGTCGATATCTGCTTGTTGCGGGCGTTGTGCCGGCGAATTCAGAGTTTTGTAAGCCCACGATCCTTGTGTGAAGAATCGCGGTTGCGGCACCGAGTCCGTATACCCGTTTGCCCTCAGCACACGAGGGATACCAGTGCGCAGGCAATCCCTGACTTCCGTGCGTACGCTGGCAATCCAGGCGCGCTGCTCGGGCGTCAGATCCAGCTCGTCATGCATGCAGGATTCGTCATCAACGGTGGTGAAGAAAAGTGCACTCAAATTCAGCATGCGGCCTCCGATGCGTTCTTGTTTGGGCCGTGATAGAAGGTGGGGGCGCCGGCCCGATGCGCTCTAAAAGGTTGAAACAGTGGATCGCCAAGGGCACGCTGCGCCGCGTGGACACCTCGATCCTTGAGCGTGTTCGTGGCACCAATCGACACCCGATCCAGTGACTTTACGTCCTTACTCTGGTCGGGAGTTGCCTGGTCGTCAATTTGGAAGTAATTGTGTCCCAATGACTGCCGCAGCATGTAGTCCACGGACGATTCTTGAGCAGAGATCACTAGATCGAAAAGCCCGCCGCGCCACTTACCGAAGCCGCGATCAAGACTGGCCCCACCACGAACAGTAGCACCAATAGTCATCGTTCCGATGGCGAGGACTCGAATCTCCGCATTCTGATCCGGCGCCAGAAAAGTGTTCACTTCGTGCAATCCAAACAAGCCGGGGGCGTTACCTACAAGCCCTCCGTCAGCAAAGACGCCGCGGTCGTTGCGTGCCAAGGGAAAGTATACGGGTGCGGCGGCGGTTGCCAATGCTACATCGACGATTTTCATGCGGTGATCTAACTCAAAAGAGGGGTGGTGAGGCGTCTTGAAAAACTGCCCCCTCCCCGTCGAGTAGTTGACAGCTGGCACGAGAACACGGTGCTTCAGTTCGCCGATAGCAGTTTTTTGGAAGCGCTCACTAAGAACTTCTTGCAATCCCATTGAGCTGTGCTTGGCGGTCAACCAAAACCCCAGAAGCCGTCGCAGTAGGCTACGGCTACCGAATATGCGGCTGCCCTGCTGTTCAAATAGTGCCTTGAGTTCAATGGCGGGAATTTCAGCAGCCAACCCTAGAGCCAGCATCCCTCCTGCCGATGTACCGCAGATCAGATCAAAATGCGACGCTATGGGACGCCCTAGCGCTGCCTCAAGTTCGGTCAGAACCGTCGCCGTATACAAACCACGGTAGCCGCCGCCTGATAGCGCAAGTACATGGTAGGTTGGGATGCTACTCATATCCTATCAGCCTTTCGGTGGGAATGGATCATTGCCGTGGCTGTCCTTGTCGCGGATGCGACCATCTGGCCGATGGATGACCAGCTCGGATTGATGCTTTCGCGCGATCTCCCTACCTGCATCGATGGCCTGTTGTTGTGTATCGTGCACGGAGGTTGCCCGCTGGTTACCAGCGCCTTTAATAGCCCATCGGTCATTGTGGGGAACTACGTGTTGATTTTTACCTGACATACTAAATCACCTCAAACTAGTACAAAAAGTTCAATTTACAGAACTAGCATAGCGCCACACGTATCACTTTTCAAGCACGAAATGTATGTCTATAATGAACTTTTGATTTCAAGCTGGTAGATGAATCATCATGACCAATATTTTGGGCAATAAAATCAAGACGTTAAGAAAAAATGAAGGACTCACTCTTGAACAACTGGCTGAACAAATTGGTTCAGGTAAAAGCTATATCTGGGAAATAGAGAACAAAGGCGTTAAACGGCCTTCGGCTGAAAAGCTTGCGCTTATTGCCAAAGCTTTGAATGTCACAACTGATTTTTTGATAGATAATGAGCAAGTTGAAATTTCAGAAAATCAAGAAAAGGAGGTCTTCTATCGCAAGATAGGCAAGCTTGAAAAAGGTGATAGAGACAAGATTATGGACATGATCGATGCATGGAGCAAAAGATGAACGAAGAAAGCAGGCGCCCTATTAAGGAAGCAAATCGAATCACAAGACTTCTCGATCTTGGCCTGAACGCCTCTGCACGATATCCCGTTGATGTAAAAAAAGTCGCGCTTGAACTCACTCCCTCGTTCAACGCCGACCCAATTACGACTGTTCAAGCGGGCAGCATGGGAAAGATTGATGGGATGTTGGCCCGGCATCCTCATAAAGATGAATGGGCAATCTTTTACAACCAAGACATAGCGCACAAAGGGCGAACCAACTTTACTTTAGCCCATGAGCTTGGCCATTACTTTGTTCACCGAAACCAAATCTCTATGAGCCGTTTCGAGTGTGGCGAAAGCGACATGCTGGATGAAAACAAGGACTTTCCAAATATCGAGACGGAGGCAAATATATTTGCCGCAAACTTGCTAATGCCTAACCACGACTTTCGCACCCAGGTCGATGGCGAGCCATTTTCCTTCGATTTGATGCAGCATTGTGCATGCCGCTATGACGCCTCCCTAACTGCGGTAGTTTTAAAGTGGCTGGAATTTTCCAAAAATGAAGTAATTGCCATTCTTTCTGAAGATGGTTTTATGCACTGGTCCAAATCAAACAGTCGAGCTCTCCGGTCTGGAAGATACTATGCTACTCGGAAGGAGTGCATTGAAATACCCGCAGGGTCTCTGGCGTTTAAAGCTGGCTATACTTCGCAAGCTAGGAGTGGAGTGATACACAGTACAGGCATTTGGTTTCCGGATGCCGAGGCAGCAGAGTTTAGCATTTATTCGACAGAGCATGAGAAAACACTGACAGTACTAATTCTTGAGAGCTCTAATGGGCATAATAATGAAAGTGGAGTAGAAAATGCGGATCAGTTGTTGGAAGACATTGTAACAAAAATATCGCGAGATTTTGGGCAGGAGTAAATCTGATCTAAAAAAGAGATATTATATAGAATTGTAGATTTTTTGAACTCACACGCTTTCGAAAAACTTTAACGAAATGGCTTAGAAAGAAGGTGTATGCTAGCTTTCATTATCGAGAATGTGAAATAAGGTCAGCTTTTAGGGCTTCATTAAACCTACTCTGCCTTAGTGGCTTGTTCGTTTTTATGATCTGACCAGTTGTCTCAATCAATTATCAAATTCCCGAGTTAGTCATAAAGATTTACGAAGCGATTCCTTCTGATATTCTTTCCAAACTTTAGTGGGGTGGTCTTGATGCTCCACCGAATATGCGAAGAAAACACGTTTTATTAGTCAGCTCTTAAGGTTCGAGTATATCGCTTGTAGAGCCCTTAGTAGGAGAATGACGTCTCGTCGCCTTAAATCGCTTGGAATAACGTACCCTAGATCTCTTAACTTTCTGTCGCTTGGGTATATTCCATTTCGAGCCATAGAGAAAACAGCTTCGGTAATATATTTCAGTCTTTCCGTACTGTGAAGCCTTCTATTTTCTCGTTGCCATTTCAGCCACCGTCTCCTTAACTCACTATATTCATTGCTGAAATTGAAAAAAAGTGCAGAGTACGAAATCTCATGCTTTCGCGCGAAATGAGAGACCCGTATAGGAGGGTTCGGTTGTGACTGGAGTGCGCTCTTAAGAGCGAGGGAGATTCTCCTTTTTTGTTGATCAGTGAGGTTGGAGGAGGCACCAAAAACGGGTTTGTCGTTTTTTTTCCAGAGTTCCTTCTCTGTGAGGATATCTTCGTCGAAAACAAAGTGGTCTGGTGGAATATCAAGCCGATAGCAAAGATCCATAAATGCGGGGAAGTACGGCCTTCGTTTGCCTGATACGATATTGTTGATCATTTTGGGGGCTACGTTAAGATGGTCGGCAAACTCGACAGATGATATTTTTAGCGTCAACAATAGTCGGTCAATAGTGCGTTTTACAGAGTCAGGTCGTGGTTCTGTCTGTGTTTGGTTTATTCGCTCGATTAATCTGTAAATACTATTTGAGGCCCAAGCTTCTTCGTTGGTGTAATTTTCAGCTATGTGCTCGAAATCGTATTCGTGTAGGTTATGACCACATCTATCGCACACCCATTGCCTAGGAAACGCTGAAAATTGATGTTGAATTTCGCCGCAAGCGGGGCAAAACTCGGATAAGCGGCTGCTGTGGTGTACGCAAATTTTCGTCTGCTGGCAAAGCCAGTACAGTCGCACGTAAGGCGTCGACTCCTGTGCCACATCTTCTCTCCAGCAGTCGCTACACCATGCTAGATGCTGGCGTTGCAAACCGCGAGCAGAAGGATCGTTGAGTGGTTGAAATGGGGTGTAAGTCAAATATTTTGCGTCAAAGATACCCACTGCTGCTGTATTGATTGCATCAATAAACCGCCTGGACATGACACCGAATCCGTTACATGCCTTCAGTCCAGTAGCTGGAAACTTCAGACAACGAGGGAGGTTCTCTGGAAGTACATACCTGCTTAATAGACGCCGGCTGAATGGGTGAGTGAGCTCCATCTGCTGCTCAGACTGGCGGCATAGGTAGGAACTCATACTTTCGATATCACCCGCGCGGTACCCAAGTGGCATAAGTGGTAGAAAGTAAGGATATTGAGCCTTTAAAGGCTTAATGTCCTGGCATTTAAGTGTTACCAATTCTTTAATTTTGAGTATCATGGACTTGATGCCGTTTGGGTTTTTGGGTGCCGGGCTTCAGATTATTACGCTGCTTAGTAACTTTCTTCGCGCTACTAGGTGTGTAATCCATCGACTCTTGACCGCCCATACCCACTACTAAGAAGGGATTGAAGTCTCCGAAATTCGAATCATGGTAGACTTCGAAATCTTTGATTGCTTGCTCGATTGTTCTTAAGCGACTGAGGGAAAAGCGTGTTTTTCGGAGTATCGTTGGAGTGATTTTTTTCTGGTTCATATCGATGCAATAAGCGATAGATTCTTGCAGCCATGAAGCCAGTATCCCAGGGCAACCCAGGGAGTGATTAATAAGAAAGCCAAAATCATCATTGATTTTTGGGTCTATAGGGATACCTAGGTGCCTCACTAGTGATGCATAGAACGTCGCAAACTCCCTGCGTTCGTCATCGTCATCGCACCGATATCGCGGGAAGTAGATGGGGCTAATACGGCGGGTTAATTGTTCATTGATATCTTCAAGGTGTCGTGCCTCATGAGTGCCAAAAAATAGCAAGCGGGTATCCATTGTGTTGGCCCATGTCTTCAGGCGATTGACATTAGCTTTTCTAGTTTTGTCAGGTAAGCCCTCGACGATGTTTTGGGATTCGTCCACTAAGATGGCAATAGGGCGCAGGGCTTTCACTCGCTTTCTTAACAAGTCCTGCAACTTAGCGATCCCTATCTTGGGGCCAGACCGCGTATCTCGTCCAATTTTCATGCCTTGATGTATGTGGTCTAAGTCTACTTTCGAGTCGACCTCGTCTTCGCCAAGTTCAACGAGAAGGTCGGCGAGAAACTCCCTCCATGGAAACGAATTTTCGGTCTGTGCTGGGGCTTCAACTACTATGGGGGGGTGCAGGTGATCTCTCCATCCATTTGATTGCTTGTCTTGTAGCTTATCCGTTAAAAAATTGATTAGTGTGGTCTTTCCAACACCGGTAGGACCTAGCACACTGGTTATCTCGTCATGACGCCCGTGTTGTATTTTCCGGAGTACCTTAGACAGCACGTCGCGGAAGTGATGGTGCTCGATAGCTACACCATTCTCCATCAAGGCAAGCAACTCTTCATTCATCATGTTCACCTTTAGATAGGCGGGTTGAAGGAAGCAATTCGAGTGAGTCGAAATCAATGGTCTCTGGAGAGAAGTAGGCATCTTCGTGCCGATCAGTCGTGGTGGTGAGTGATTGACCAATATTAAATTGGTTATGCTCGGCCTCGGCCTCATGGTGATGGAGCGTTACTGAAGTCTTGGGACCTTGCCTATAGCGCCGACCATGACGAAGTTTTCGTGAATAGACTTCCATATGGGCTAACTGAACTCCTTTGTCGTGGCACTCTCTGACTATGACATCGTTTGTAGTGAGCTTTACCCACCGATTTTCGATTTTCCCCCATATATATGAAATATCGTAAGGGTCAAATTTCACCGGAATCCTACATTTCTTGCCCGAGTACCCAGGCACCTTTACAGAGAGAAGGTAGTCGACATTGTTAAAGTGGAGTTGATTATTGGTAAGCGTTCGGCAGCCATCTTTGCTGTGGGCGTTGGGAAGTGTAGCTAGTATAAATGCGACTTCTGACTTGATTTTGGTGCCGGGGCACTCGTCAAATGTGGATAATGATCGGTCCCACCGAGATTGTGCTGTTTCACTTATACCTCGTCGCGCAATATGTGGATGCCGAAGGTACGCGTAGTCTTTTAGTGCTGTATTGAAAGTATCTGGTGTCCAAGATGCCCGTTTCGAGGAGTGGTGTGATGTGCTTTGTCCTCTCCCAAGCTTTTGAAGCTGTTTATTGCCTTTCAGGCAATGGATCAGCTCTGACTCGGTGGTACCAAAAACCCGCTCTATGATTGATCCGTGTCTACTCGCACATTTAGGTCTACGGCGTTTATGCATACCAAGGTCACTAATCGTGGCGTCGAAATAATTACTTTTGAAGTCTGGGCCGTGATCTGCAACTAAAAATAGGGGTAGCCTGCTATACCGTCGATAACACTCTCTCAAAAGCATCATGGTTGCTCGATATGATGGCTTCTCGAACGATATATAGACGGCTAGAATCTTCCGGCTGTGGCCGTCGTACAACGTACTTAGGTTGAGAGTTCCTTCTAGCGGCTCTCCGGTGATTTTCGATACTAGTGTCATTTCGACTGGCGTATGGTCCACGTGCACCACCTCGAATATGAAGTCGCCGTGGTAAGGGAGGTCCCAGTTGAGATCGATCTCTCGTGGCTCTGGTCCGAGGGCGTATGATGCTCTGAACCCCTGTTGTTTAAGAATGCGGTATTTGACATCAATTTTATTTACACGTTTATAGAAAGCATTAAGAGAGCAAGCTGTAAGTCCGAGCTTGTCACAGTCCGCCTTGAAATCCCCATATACTTTGTAAGTGGACGGAGGTGAGGGTTGAAGAAGTGTTTTCTCTATATGCTGATTTATTAGGTCCAGGACCTCTGGAATTAAGCGAGACTCTCTATTTCCGCGCTGATCTTTTTTTGAAATTAATCCTATAAGTGGGTCAGACGATAGCTTGGCGCTTTTTTTCCATCGATTTAGAGTTCGGGCACTAACGGGCGCTTGTTGTTCAGGTGGTCTTTTCAGTATGGCTTGGCGTGTTAGCGCTTCATCAATTTGATGAGCTTTGTATGAGCATAAGATATTCTCTGCTCTAAGACTTTCCAGGTATCGTGAATCTTTAACGTAAATCTCTTGCAGGCTAAATGCTTGGGTTAGATCATCGTCCGTTAATGTAACTAACCGTGATTCTCCCCTTATGGTTAACGAAACGTTCGGATAGTCATTAACGTTCAAGACCTCCCATTCCGCTCCCTGCCACCAAACTGAAGGTGAATCTTTTAGTTGTCTTATGCTGACTGCAGCTACTAGTTGCTCCTCTTTAGTAAGGCGGTTTACAGCATCCATATATGTCCTGTCGTAATATACCCAGACGAATTCCGGTTGACATAATAGTTGGGCATTGAGGTCTACAAAAATCTGAGAGTGAAACAGCGCCTGAATCACAGCGGGTTGTGGAAAGGCATCATTGATGTCATTTAGCCTGAGCCGATTTCCTGACCTTCTGATGGCTTGGACTACTTTCTCTGAAATGATTTCATCATGAATTTTAAGATCGTCTATAAAGTTGAGTAGAAATATGCAGTTTCTTGTGAACACAGGTGTGAAATCACGATCTGTAGAGATCACGTGTTTTAGACCGAGCTCGTTCGCCGCAGCGACGGCTGGTGGAGACGCATAACCTTGGGCAGTTTTTATAAACCTGTTGGGATTATCTACAACGGCTTTCTCTAGAAACGAGACCTTTTTACATTCCACCAGATGCACTCCATCCTTTCGTACAACGAGAAAGTCTGGGGTCTCAAGATGTGTGACCTTTTTTCCATGTTTATTTCTATAGCTGATCTTGATCGCCTCAGGTTGGTCATAGTAGGCGATGACGGTCGAGCTAAACTCGCACCATAGTAGAAACGGTAGTTCTGCCGCTCTAGATTCTGAGTTCTGAGTCCATTTCATCTTTCGTGAAGCTATTGTGTCGTGGACGCTTAGATAGCGGCCATTCGGGAGGCGACTTGGCGCGTTGGAATTGATCACCCGACTTATATATGCGATGCCTAAACGCGGTATGACTCGAGTACGGAGGTAGAGTTTAAACTGTGAAATAGTGAACATAGGTATCCCTCTGCTCGAGGCTTGGCGCTCGTCGATTGGACGAGTTTAGGCTTCGAACGAAAATTCGAGTATGGGTAGCTTGACAGGACTCTTTAGGAAAGGGATACTGAACCTACAACCACGAAGGTATTCCCTTCCCTAAAGGCCGGAGCAAGGAATTGTTTCGGCTTTTTTGTATCTACATGATTAATTTCCTCACGGTTACTTTCCGATTATTGACCTGATTCGGGTCAATTGCTCATCATTAATTCGGCCTAAACGACCCGCCAACCAATGCATCAGCTCGTACTCTTTCGATTGTGCATGCATAGGTATAATGACTTTACGGTGTGAAATACCTGCTGCGGTATACAGCGCTTGAGATTCTTGCTCTGACAACCTCAACTCGACAGCGATAGCATCAATAACCGACCTGCTAGGAGGTGCTTTACCACCATGCATAACACGGGAAATGTAGCCGGCATCTATTCCAATTCTTTCTGCTAAATATCGCTGACTAAACCGCCGTTCAACTAGATACCGCTTCAACTGTTGCCCAAACGGGGTCATCACAGGTCACCCACTGCTGTTTTTTCTTTAACCTTCACATGATGACAAAAAACGCACAAAAAATCAACAACCCACTGATTTTAAAGGATTTTTTTATGATCATATAATGATCCTAAAATTGATATTGCTTACCTTAAAAGCCTTTCAATGTACAAAAACTTTCTTAATTTCAATTAGATACGTAATTAACAATTCAAGTTTCTAACACGACTTTATTGCCGACGAGCAGATATTTTTCCTGTTCATATTTTGCTGAAAAAACAAGGAGGAGGAAGGCTAAAGCATTTAAAAGTTGACCATTTTTTGCTCATGCCTTAGCATAGTTAGTGCTAGTTAACCTGAGAGGAGAATTGTATGGTTGGCCCAAGACTTCGTTGAATGAAAACAGCAAGCTCCTACTTCTAACTGAAACTTAATATTTCCACTCATTTTATTTGTTCCGTGCTGTAAATCCGCGCATGAGTTTGAACAATGCAAAATAAGTTTGAACAAGCACGTGAATGTTTAGAATAGGCTATCGACAGGGCTACGAGCGCCAGCACGACGCTGGCCAATGACGTGAGTGTATATTTCCGTGGTCCTCAAGTCAGAATGTCCGAGCAATTCTTGTACTGTGCGGATATCGCTACCGTTAAGCAGTAAGTTTGTCGCGAATGAATGCCGAAAAGTATGCGCGGTGACTCGTTTATGGACTCCACTGGCTTTAACGGCTTTGCGTAAGTTTTTGGCAAAGGCTGTTCCGTGTAGATGATGCCGGCAAATATAACCATCATAGGGATGTTGGCAGCGAGTCGTAGAGGGAAACAAGTATTGCCAGGCAAAATCAGTTAACGACTTACCGTATTTTCGGTGCAGGGCCGGAGCAATCGAGGTAGATCCATATCCTTCAGCTAGATCGGTTTGGTGCGTTAGTTGTGCCTGTGCGATCTGTTGTTGAATAGGGGAGATAAGTGCCTCTGGTAGCAACGTATATCGGTCCTTCGCTCCTTTCCCTCTGAAGATGTAGATAGATCGGTTATGAAGATCAACGTCTTTTACACGTAAGGACAGCGTTTCATGAATACGGAAACCACAACCATAGAGTAATGCTGTAATAAACCAATACTCTCCTCTGAGTTGTTCTAATATGGCGGATATTTCCACGGGAGCCAGTACCGTTGGGACATTTTTGGGCGTTTGGCGAAACCGTACTGCAAGTCTTCAATTTCTCGCTCAATTATGTATCTGTATAAAAAGACAATCGCACAGAGCGCTTGATTCTGAGTCGCAGCACTAACTTTGCGATTAACCGCGAGGTAGCTCAGAAACCTTTCTATTTCTGCGTTCCCCAACACCTCGGGGTGTCGTTTATCATTAAACAAGATGAAGTGACGAATCCAGTAAAGATAGGTCTTTTCTGTGCGTAAGCTGTAGTGGCGAGTACGAAGCTCAGTTCGGACCCGCTCAATGAAGGGTGAGGGTTTCACAGGCAACTCCCATTATACTGTATGTATATAAGGGGTATCCACTTAGCTCCACCTCTGTCAACATGTAGCATATGACTATTCCATCTAAATCGCTTACAGCCGGTCAAGATTACCCCCAATCTTGGAGCCAATTTTGCGGCTGGTTTCACGATGAAATAAGCTGCGTTAACTATTTGTTGAAAATGCGATGGCCAGAAGAGTTTACTTGCCCCAAGTGTGAGGCAAAGGGCGACCCTTATCAGTTGAGCCGTAAGCGCCTGATGTGTCGCTCATGTCGCTATCAATGTACGGTTACCGTGGGTACGATTTTTGAGAAAACACGTATTCCTCTGAGAGATTGGTTTGCCGCGGCATGGTATATCACTAATCAAAAAAATGGAGTTAGTGCGCTCGGGTTGAAGAGCGCGCTAGGCTTGGGTAGCTACCAAACCGCCTGGTCTATGTTGCATAAATTAAGAAGAGCCATGGTCAACCCCCTTCGTGATAAGTTAGGCGGCGTTGTGGAAGTCGATGAAACCTTTCTTGGGGGGCCGGAGACCGGCAAAAGAAGCTCCGTACAGTACACCGCAAAAAAAGTTACAGTTATTATTGCTGTTGAGGTACTTGCGCCCAAAGGGTTTGGTAGGATTCGATTACGACGAATTTCGAGAGCGTCAAAAGAAAATGCCCTGTCTTTTATCCAAGAGGAAGTTGAGAAAGGCACCATCATCCAAACCGACGGCTCTCCTATTTATCATGCCTTGCCGGATTTAGGGTATATTCGCGAGAAAATCGTTCATCTTGGAGCCAAGGACCCCGCGCATATCACTATGCCCGGAGTGCATAGAGTGGCATCATTGTTGAAGCGCTGGTTACTGGGTACATTTCAGGGCTCGGTAAACAGTGAGCATCTGGATTATTATCTTGATGAGTTTTCATTTCGATTTAACCGACGCGCCTCCAAATCTCGCGGCCTATTGTTTTATAGATTATTGGAGCAGTCAGTCATTACTGCTCCAATAACGTACCAAGGGATTAAAATTAGCAAACACAACATATAGTAGTTGGTGGAGCTAAGTGGATACCCCTTATGTATATACAGTTTTAATGGGAAATTGAACAAATTCAAGTGTAGGGTACTATGAGTAACAAGTTTAGTGGTCTTTGTTTTCCCAGGCTCCCAATTCTAACCCTCTGAAATGTATGTATATTTTTTAATTCGTTGAGTGCATAGAAGACCTCGTTGCGGTCTCGTTAAACACGATGGCTTCGTTTTTACAGTGATAGCCTGTAGAAAAATATGTGCTAACTCCTTGAATTTGATATGATTTCTGACGATAAATGGACGAAAAACTGGCGGGATGTTGTGTTGTATAATCGGAATTCCGTCTAATACACTGTTGTACAAACCCGCTGCGCGGGGGTGGTAACCCTTAACCCCAAAAAAGAGGACACGGAATGTCCGAACGAGCTTTACAGGAAATTTTTCAATCACAGTACGATGAATTGTTGTCGAGACCGCAACCGCTTAAAAATCTGAAAGCTATCGACGCAATTTCACAGTGCCGAACAAAGGCCATGGGAAGCAGCTTCTTTCAATGCGCGTCTCTGCACAAGCCGATCGAACTCAATCACTCCTGCCGACATCGAAGTTGTTTCTTGTGCGCTCAGAAAAAGCGTGTGGAGTGGATTGAAAATCAAAAGCACCGGTTGTTCCCCTGTGCACATTTCCACGTTATTTTTACGCTACCGCACGAGTACTTATCGCTGTGGCGATACAACGAGCGATTTTTTACTGACCTGTTGTTCTCGGCCAGCCGCGATACGTTAATGCTCATGGAAGATTCAAAATACCATGGCGTGACCCCTGGCATTATGACGGCACTGCATACGTGGGGGCGACAAATGAATCTCCATCCACATGTGCATTGTTTAGTGTCCGCCGGGGGCTTAAAGGGCTCCGATCAATGGAAAGAAGTAGAGCAGTTTCTACTGCCTATTAAAGTCGTGAAGAGCCGATACCGAGCTATGGTGCAAAAACGGATTATGCAAGCGATAGAGTCGGATGAATTGATTTGTCCTCCCGACCAATCCTGGCAGAAGATACGCCAGCATTGGTCTGCCCTATGGAAGAAGGAATGGTCTGTACGTATTGAAAAGCGTTATGAACATGGTAAAGGCGTCATGCTCTACCTGAGCCGCTATCTAAAAGGTGGCCCCATGAACCCAAAGCAAATACTTTTTCGCAATGATCATGAAATACGCTTTCGTTACCTTGATCACCGGGACAAGCGCAAAAAAGACTTGCGCCTGCCCCTCGATGAATTCGCCCGTCGCTTACTCGAGCACGTACCGCAGGTAGGGCTGCACACGTTCCGGTATTATGGTTTGTATGCGCCAGCGACGAAGCGCCGCCGCTTACAGGCCTATAGATGCCTAAACTGCGCGCCCAAAAAACGATATAGCCCCCTCAGTACAGATGTGGTACTTTCTTGTTCTATATGCGGAGCCCCCGCTAGGCGGACGCACAGTTTTTGGAAAAATCAGGCGTCAAAAGCAATTTCCATAAATAAGAACGCGAACCCGACCTTGGGTGCGGGGTTTATACAACAAGACGATGAAGACATCCCAGTCGGAGGCAGGTCGTTAGATACGTCCTAAATGAGTCGCATGATTCATTTTTTTTGGTTCCGACTGCGATGCTTATCTAAGCGTTTATGCGTAAATGCATCAAAGTAAACTATGGCAAATAATTGGAATATTCCAGCAGAGCTAGAAAAGGAAGTTCACGAGCGAGACAAAGCCTGCGTATATTGTGGTAACTTGTTTCTGTCCTATAAGGAATCAGTCAAAGGTTCTGCAAGCTGGGAGCACGTTATTAACGATGCCTCTATAATCAACAGGGAAAATATCTGCCTATGTTGTCGCGGCTGCAACGCAAGCAAGGGGCAAAAGAAGCTTTCTGTTTGGTTGCAAACTAATTACTGTAAAGAGCGTGGCATTACACCAGAGTCAGTTGCTCCCATAATAAAACAGGCAATTGCAAATGGTCAGTAAGGTCACGCATAACAATACGTGTCAGTCGGATAGTTTGTTCCGTGGCTCTTTTTTTGCTGATCGCTACGCTAGCAAAAAACGCCACTCCACAAACTACCGCTGCACTCTGCGTTAGCTCATAGGAAAGGTCGCCGAATGTCTTACGTAGTTATAGATACTAATATTCTATATTCATTGGTTCAGATATCCCCGAACCCTAAAGTAGACGCTAGTAGTATTCTAAGTTATCAATTGGCTACTACTACGGCAACGTTAATTGAGACGATTTCAAAATTTCGCGGAGACCTACATTCACTAAAAGCTTGTTTGCGTCCTATTGTTAACGAAGAATATACGCTGCTAAGTGTTGGGCACGCGCCGCTATCTAACGAAATAATAAAAGCTATCTTCAACGCTGGAAGTCTCAGTGACGTTCAAGATGTAATTGACCAGGTTGTTTCTTTAAAGATCTCGAGGGAGGCGGAATTCCTTCGGTTCGTTCTTATCACGGTAATTGTAGGGGTAGCTGAATTTCTCAAGGAAGAAGGATACAAATTTGAAGATCAAGATTTATCGCTAAAACAAACACTCCTCACTCGAGCAATGCTCGAAAGAAATTTTGAATTCTTTGAGAAGTACTTTCAACAGGAACTAAGGAAAGGGTATAGCGAAAATAATGAGCAAGCAGCAGCGCTCGATGCGTTCGCAGTAAGGCTATCGTCGCTAATCGATGTAATTATATTCAATTTCCACATGGTTAAAACTGGATTGCTGCCGTGTGACTCCAATAGCGAGGAGGGTGCCGAGAGATTGAAAAATAGCATTAGCTCAGACGCGAAAAGGAAAAAAATAGCCAATATCACCGAAAACCCATTGAGCTATTTTTCCAAGAAGAAATACCATGAGGTAGTTGATAGCTACCTCGGCCAAGTAAGAAATGAGCTGACAGGGAATGAAAATATGACAAGCGAAGCTATGGAATACTTAGTTTCAAAAATAACTACCATGTATAAGCAAAAGGCAAAATTCCAAAAAAACGATGTCTTTGATTTTTTCATGCTGTTCTCTCTGCACATTCCTAATGCACGCTTGGTTACACTCGACAGGAAGTTTCTGTCATTGCTAAAGTCAACAGATGATAAAAGTTACGCGCTCTGCGAAACCCTTGGGTTCGTGAGCTAACGCCTTTCTCACCAGTAAATTACGCGCTACGCTCCTAATTTACTGGTGAGAAAGGCGTTAGCTACCACCATTAACATCATCAAACTAGAAGAGGTAAGTAAACTATGAATAAAAATCTAGAAGATTTTTTGAGAGATACTTGTGGTCTAGAAAATTGGCATCCAACTGCACAGCAACTGGCCGCTATCGAGAAAGATATCAATGAAGCGATTCGAAGCGGTAAGACTTTAAGTCGTACGGATTGCCAGAATATAGTTGTTAAGCACTGCGGCTCCGTCCGTATGTTAATGCTAAAGAGTGCAGACAACTCTGACTTAAATACCTTGCTTGCTCTAGCCATAAAAAAAGGCTCTTCTAAGTAATGACGAATGAGCAGGCAGTTGTCGAGGCTGGTAAAGAAATAGCGAAACTTAAAGCCTCGTATACGGAGTACATTACTCCCATAGTACTGGTATACCAGCAAAATAATACTGAACCATCTTTATCTCAGCTTCTTGAATGTCAAAGATTGGGCAATGACTATTTTAACTATGTTGAGCGGTTCGTAGGTGATTCAGACTTGCTTGGGGCTCATGCTAAAGGGAAGTGGGTCACCGGATTGGCTGAAGATTGCAAGGTGATTTTAGAGTCATATTTTCTGCACGCAAAGTTTATTCTTAGCTGGAATTCAATTTTAGGGAGCCATGCAAACCCTGCAAGTAGCGCGTTTTCAAATATGCAGCGCATGGTTTTAGAGTACCTCCCAAAAGCTCAATCTGGAGCCTTAAAGTCCCAGTTTGAGAAAAAGAACTTACCAACACAAGGTTTCGATATGCCTGCGAGATCAGACAAAGTAAAAATTCCAAAATGGCAGTTAATAACTAGCTTATGTGTTGGGTGTGTTGCACTTATCGCGAGCGTAGTTATTGCTTTAATGCTCCCGAACCCAACGGCATATCAGGCTTTTATCTTGCGCGGGCTATTTGCAATTGCTCTCGCATCTATAGCTTCAATTATTCCCGGGTTTTTAAATTTAGAAACTGGTTCCAAAAGCCCAGCTGCGTATTTTGGTATTTATGCAGGGGGAGCGATAGCAATCTTTGTTCTCATCTGGCTAATTAATCCGCCAGAAATTAGTGGTGACAATTCAGATAGCCAGTCAGCTGTCGAACAAAGTAGCTAACAAGCGCTTGCAGTCTGACGCCAAAACCTCCGCGTTTTTGTGTTACTCGCTGCGCTCAAACATTAACACAAAGCCGCTCCAGTTTCGGCGTAGCTGAAGCGGGCGTTAAATATTCGGCCCGAATTGACTGCCAATGTCAAAAGACAGTGTTTCGATGGTCTATACAAAAACTGCGAAATTTGTTCAAACTTATGTGGTATATGTTGTTCAATGTTATGTTGAACGGGACGGCTTTAGGGGTCTACAGAGGAATTTTGTTCAAGCTATTGAACGAATTTACACGTGCTAAACGGAATTCAACCAGATCAAAATCCAGCTGTATAGGATTCGAGATCCAAGCTTGAGGAAGTACTCCTGTTGGCTTCTCATTGCAGATGAGCTTTTTGATGCTCAACCTTGCAAAGACAAACTAACCCCCGATCTGTTCGAGCATCTCTAAGGGGCAAACAAGTCTAAGTCATCGTCAAGCAAACCTTCACGAAGCGCCAACACGTGAAGCCCGTTATAGTTGATCGGCTGAAGGCTAACCGCGGCGAGTGTCAGGACGTCATCCTGAGAGACTTTGTAGCCTAAAAAATGACACATCTCTTGTAGTTTTATGCGGTCAGCCGACCATAAAATTTGATCCAAATGACACGGGGTCAACTTCATACTGCTAATGCCTGCAGATACATTCGTCCACACCTCAGGACAATAATTGACAATGCGAAGCTCGTTACCCTGTTTTTCGGCACCCCCAACAAGTCCATGATCTTTAAACATCAAAAATCGGTCCAGTGAAATCGCAATAGGAAGGGTAACCTCTGGGTATCGTTCGATATCGACACACACCTTTCCAAATATTTCTGGACAATATGGGAGGTCCCGATACTTTTTACTGTCAAAGGCTGTGAGCGCTAGATCTCGAATGTGGGCTTCACGGCTTGAGTGTAGATAGTAGTGTTCACGTACATCAATCAGCGACTGGTCGCCTAAATGCGACAGGCGCCGCAGCATGACAAGCAACTCTGAATCTTTGGCGCAGCGCTTATCGGAGACATGGTACGGGTAGATTTGAATCACATGATGCGTCTGCAGATACACATCCCGAGAATCGTCAATGACAACAATGTGATTAGCCGAGTAGCCTAACGCTATAAAAGGATCAATGCTCTTATACTTGCCTCCACCACGAGGCGTCAGTTTCTCTCGGCAAATAACGGCAACAAACCTATCTAGGCTAACTCCACATAAGGGCAGCACCACATCAATGTAACGCTCCGTTGCGGTAGTGCACAGTGCCAGGTCATATCCCAGTGCTCGTGCGCCGTCTAAGAATTCGAGAAGATGTGGCCTTGGATAAACTTTAAGTAGTGAATCGTCCTCTACCGGAATTCCACCATTTGGAAGCTCATCGTAAAACTCCTGTTTGGATACTTTGCCACCAGACAGCATATTGATCATAGGATCGTAAGTGGGCATATGAAGCAGCGTGTTATCCACGTCTAGGACCAGTAGGCGCCTTGTTGACTTTCTATCTTCCAAGCTTTACCCCTAAACCTAAGTCAGCCAATATTATCCCTTGATTTTGAGCAACTCAAATAGTCAATATACACGCTGAGTTAATTACTAGGTAGTCTTGCTAGGCTCCGTCTGGAAAACCACACCATTTGCAGATTTCTATGCCTCCAACTACAAATGGCCTGAATTCGATCACCATTGTGTTTCATATGAGTAGGATCATTGAACATATGAACGTTTGAGCCGTACAATAATAAGACTTCATGGTCGCTTGGGAGAGGTTCTTGTACAGTTGGTTCGGGACCCGGGCATTACTTGGTAATCAGGTAGGCATTTTTAACATTGATGGCCAAAAGGCCTACGGCGGTATATTGTGCCCGATACTTCCATTGGAGTCAGGCAAAGATCAGGATCGACTATTTATCTGCCAGCAGCTCTGGGAAGGTGGATGCACTGGATTCAATCAGGATTCGAGCCTGATGTTTGAGCTGAATACTTTTGCTCTGGCAAGTATCGAGGTATTGCGAGTTCTAGCCTGTCCCTGGTTGCTGAATCAATTATGTGTTTTAGATGCCCCTATATTTGTGTCAGGATGGTTATATATCAGAATTGATATATATGGAGTTCCAAAAATGCCTTCCGTTAAGTTTGAAAATATTTTTGATGCCGTAGCTGACAACAAGGACGAATCTAACGAACTGCAAACTCGTGCTAATCTAATGATTGCCATTAGAGATGTTGTTATTGATAAAGGCTGGAAACAAGCCGAGGCGGCGGAAAAGCTCGGGCTTACACAGCCGCGAGTTAGCGATTTGATCAATGGAAAAATTGACAATTTTTCCATTGATCTACTGATGACCTGTCTTTATCGACTCGGCTATCGCTCTAAGCCGGAGTATAAAAATCACAAACTCACTATACCTCGATAGTCTGTAAACTACCTACGATTATCTCCACTTCTTGGCTGAGTATTGAAGGCGATCGCGATCTTGGAAAGTTGTCTGTTCAGGCCTTTCTTTTAGAAGGGTTGTCGTTATAGCGATCCCAGCCCGAAAAACGCTGAAAGCGGCCAAACTATGGTCCCAACTGATGGCCAAACTATGATCCCCCGCACACTTGATATATTACGTACTGTATTACATACCATGTATATACGTACTATATTATACCGCCACATGAAGTAAGAACAGCTACAAAATAACATTAAATAATCACGAGTTATTTAATGTTAAGTCGATTTCAAAGCGGATTCCTCCAAAAATCAGTACGAATTCGGCGCATTCCAACCCATCACGATAATACCCATACCGATCAATGCGACACACGCGCCCAGCCAGTCCATAGAGGAAAGCTTCACTCCATCAACGGCACGAAGCCAGACTAACGCTGTAGCAACGTAAACCCCACCATAGGCCGCATATACGCGACCACTGGCAGCGGGATGCAATGTCAGCAACCAAACAAACAGTCCAAGGCTTAATGCGGCGGGCAACAGAAGCCACACAGAGCCTTCCTTGCGCAGCCAGAGATAAGGCAAAAAACATCCTACGATTTCCGCAATCGCGGTGAGCACGAAAAGGCCAGCAGTTTTCATCAAAAGCATACGTTATTTACTCCGGGATTTTGTCAGTTGGGCAGCATCATCGAATAGGGTACAGCGCGGCTCTGAACTCGTGTCGTAAATAAATACAATCAAGTCCTCTGCACGCTCGAAAATCTGGAATGTATCGTAAAGACAGCAAATAGTACGACAACCGTGAATTGACCGAACAAACTTTGCCAAGTGGATTTCAACCCAATCCAATCAACCTCAAAAGAAATAGGTAGTGGTGAAATTCCGATGATTGCGGCCTCTTGTAAGGCAATTACTCCTTTGCCTATCAATACAAATGATAACCCTACGAGTAAATAGGTAGTCACGGAAAAGAAGCGACCAATCGGAAGTTTGATCGAGTAGCGCACCATCGCCCACGCAATCACAGACAAACAAAGCGTGCCAACCACGAATCCGCTGAGTATGGTGGGTGTTTGCGCCGGTAATGATTGTGTTAACAGGGCTTCATAAAACAACACCGTTTCAAAAACTTCTCGGTAAACGGCGACAAATGCTAACCCTGCAATGCCCCAGAGTGTCCCCGCTTTTAAACGCTCGGTAACGTGTTTTTGAATGTAGGATTGCCATTGGGCTGCATGAGTTTTGCTATGCATCCAAACGCCAACATAAAATAACACCAGGGCGGCGGCGAGAGCGGCCACACCTTCCATGACTTCTCGACTTGCTCCGCTAATACTGATAAATGAGCGAGCGGCCCACCAGGTTATTCCACCGGCTACAAGCGCGCTTACCCAACCGGCGTGCACGTATTTGAGGGCATCTCCTCGATCAGAACGTATTAACACCATCGCAAGTGCGAGTGTGACCAGCAACGCCTCCAAACCTTCTCGTAACAAAATAATTAAACTTGCGCTAAACAAGGTCGCGTCGGATAAGGCGTCTGCAGACAACAGTTGTTCAGCGCTATCGAGTTGAGCGAGAGTGGTGTTCAAACTCGTTTCAAGTTGCTCGCGATCTGCGGTGTTTCGGAACTGTTTTCTCAGCGCCATCATGTTGGCTTCAATTTGCTTTCTAAGATCCTGGTCTCGTGTATCCAGGCTGTTTTCCACCAACTCAAACCCGTCCAGGTAGGCGCTTACCGCCAGTCGATTTGCCTCCTCAAATTGACTGTTTTCATAGGCTGTGCGAGCTGCCAATAACTGGTTTCTGGCGATGCCCAGCGGCGACCGTGAGGACGAAAAAAGCGCCTGGGGTGAAGCACGCAGTTGCGCAACTTTTTCTAGCGTATTGCTATCCCCGTTAGCCAATTGGCTTGGGCTATGGTTTATTAATCTCTCGAGAGTCAAACCAGGTGTACTTGCGATTACTCCTGATTTACCTTCAAAAGCCAAACTCCCGGCATAGAATGCCAGCGACCAGCGTTGTTGTTCACTCAATTGCTCGTAAGCCACCATGGCGGTCTCGTCGATGCCATTCGAAATAGCATCGTATAGTCCGAGAATGGAACGATTTAAGGCACGTGCTCTGTCGGTGAAATCCGTTGGTGGCGGCTCCAGCCCAGCGCTTGCAGGACCATTGCCTTTTCCTTGGGTGCCGTGACACGTGGAACAATGCGATTGAAACAGGGATTGGGTTTCAGTCATTGGCAAAAGTTGCTGAGTCAGTGCAGTCTGCGGCATGTGTTCCAGCAGGTCAGAGCGAAACTGGCTGCACAATTGTTGTATCACAACAGGCGATTGCTTTTCGAGAATCGCGGTTTCCAGCATCTGCGCCTTGGATATCAACGTGTTTACCCCTGAGGACTTTGCCTGCTCTACCAGGATGCTGGAGAACTCCAGCATTTCCTGATACTCCCCGTTATTAATGACCTCACCGTTGTCCACCGCTTCCGGATAATCCACGCCCACGTATTCGGCGAGCTGAGCCATTTGCCGATAGTCTGGAATTGATGTGTCGGCGATGCTATTGACCGTATACAAAGAGAGTAATAGCAAGACGGCCAAATGAATTTTAAACGTACAAAGCTGGGAAAAAGGCACGGTACAACCTCGAAGCATAGATAAAGAATGAGAATCACTCTCGATTATAAAATCTATAGTTAGTATAGAGTCAACATCCCCCGGAGATTAGTTGAATCCGTAAGCACCGATCGATTGAGTACTACTCATGAACGTGCTCTGCGTTCAATTCATCCCGGCAAGGCTCATCGCAAAGTTCAAACTCGACCGTTGTGTGGCTTAACTCAAACTCAGCCAGCGCATCCGACAGGCGACGTTTTAAATTTCGTTGATCCTCCAGTGATACGTCTGCTTCGAGTTCAATATGAACCGTTAATACATGGCTTTCTCCATCCAGTGACCACAAATGCAAATGGTGAAAATGTTTAAATTCAGGGATGTTCTTTAGCTTCCCTTCAATTTTTTCGGCAATGGTTTGATCAGGTACACCCTGTAAAAACAGCTTTAATGTAGCGCCCACATTCTTGATGACATTCACCAGAATAAACAAGGTGAAACCGATCGCTAAAATCGGGTCGAGTATTGGCCACTCAACAAACATTAAAACAATAGATACTATAAATACCGCTACCCATCCCAATACGTCCTCTAACAAATGCCAGTTAAGGACTTTCTCGTTGAGCGTTTTTCCTTTGCTGAGTTTAAATGCGGCGAATCCATTCACGGCGATACCAAAAATAGACAGTGCGAGCATGCCTTCTGTCACGGGCATTTCCGGATTGAAGAGTCGAGGAATGGATTGAAATAACACCCAGCATGAACCGGCGACAAGGACGATACCGTTGATGAGTGAGCCTAATAACGATAAGCGTTTATAGCCGTAAGAAAATGAACTGGAAGCCGGTTTTTTTCCTAGCTTTGCCAGCACCCAGGCCAGCCCAATAGAAAGACTGTCTCCAAGGTCGTGAACCGCATCTGCCATAATCGCGGTACTGTTGGTCAGTATGCCACCAATAAACTCAATGATTGTAAATCCGACATTGAGAAAAAATGCCCAGCCGATTCTTGCGCTGCTACTGTCGTCGTGTGAATGAGAATGCATTGCCCCTCCAGCGGTGTATCTGTGGTATTAACGTGAAAACGGAATTGACCCCGGTTTTCACCGGGGCCAGACGATTATTTTTTAATTTTTTTCTTCCTGCGATGTACCCACTGATACAGTACGGGCAAGACTAACAGCGTTAGAATCGTTGAAGAAATAATGCCTCCGATAACAACCGTTGCGAGTGGTCGTTGAACTTCCGCGCCGGTACCGGTGTTCAAAGCCATCGGCACAAAGCCAAGACTTGCTACCAAGGCAGTCATCAATACTGGGCGCAATCGAATCATCGCCCCGTCGATAATTGAGTTGGTTAAATCCCCAGTTTCATGCCAGAGTTGGCGAATAAAGGCCAGCATCACCAAGCCGTTAAGTACAGCTACCCCGGAGAGCGCGATAAATCCAATCCCTGCGGATATCGACAGCGGCATATCCCGTAAATAGAGCGACACGACACCACCCGTTAATGCGAGCGGCACGCCACTGAAAACAATCAATGCATCCTTCACAGATGCGAAGGCCATTACCAATAGCCCCAAGATTACCAATAGCGTTAGCGGCACCACGATGGACAAACGCTTACTGGCAGACTCCAGTTGCTCAAACGTGCCACCATAGTCCAGCCAATAACCCGGCGGAATATCGGCTTTTTCACGAATGCTGGCTTGCACCTCTTTTACAAAGCTACCCAGATCACGACCTCGTACATTAGCGGTGACCACGACGCGGCGCTTACCATTCTCACGGCTGATTTGTGCTGGTGCCGGTGAGATATCCAAAGTTGCGACTTCTTCCAAGGGAACATAACCGCCATTAGTGAGTGGCACTGGTAAAAATTTCAAACGGTCGATATCGCGACGGGTTGTTTCCGGCAAACGCACAACCAATTCGAAACGCCGGTCTCCTTCATAAATAATTCCGGCGGATTCACCGCCGATGGCCGCGGACACCCAATCCTGAAGGTCCGCCACATTCAATCCGTAGCGACCCAGAGCAGTGCGATTCGGGATAACGGAAAGTGTCGGCAAGCCCGTGACTTGTTCAACTCGAGCATCCGCTGCGCCGTCAATCGAATTGACGACCTTAAGAATGTCGTTTGCTGTGATGACAAGTTGATCCAGGTCATCACCGAAAACCTTGATGCCCAAATCCGCGCGCACACCCGAGATCAATTCATTGAAACGCATTTGAATGGGCTGCGTGAACTCATAGTTGTTCCCCGGCAGCTCCTCCAATGCACGCTCCATTTCCTCAACAAGTTCGCCTTTGGTTTTCGTGGGATCGGGCCATTCGCTACGTGGTAAAAGTGTCACAAAATTATCGGCAACGTTGGGCGGCATGGGGTCTGTGGCCACTTCCGCTGTGCCGATTCGCGCAAAAACTTTATCCACCTCAGGAAAGGCTTTGATTCTCCGCTCCAGAATTTCTTGCATTTCCACGGCTTGCTCCAAACCGGTACCTGGTATACGCATGGCGTGCAGCGCAATGTCACCTTCGTTCAGCTGGGGGATGAACTCAGAGCCAAGAGTGGATGCCAACCATAAACAAAACACCACGAGCACAGAGGCAAAGCCGACGACGGCCCAGCGAAACTTCAGCGCAAGTTTGAGCAGGGGTTGATAGGCCCATTTTGCTTTGCTGATAACAATGCTTTCTTTTTCACTGATTTTGCCATTCATGAACACGGCAACAGCCGCAGGCACCACCGTTAACGAAAGCACCATGGCCGACAATAGCGCCATCACCACGGTTGCCGCCATCGGATGGAACATCTTGCCTTCAACACCGGTCAGACTGAAAATCGGGATGTAGACAATGGTAATAATGGCCACGCCAAATAAGCTGGGGCGAATCACTTCCGATGTTGCATCAAAAACGGTATTCAATCGTTCACGTAAATCCTGCCGACCGTTTTTATGTTGATTCTCGGCCAGACGACGAACGCAGTTCTCAACGATAATGACCGCGCCGTCGACGATCAAGCCAAAATCGAGCGCACCCAGGCTCATCAGATTGGCTGATACGCCCGTTTTTACCATGCCGGTGATGGTCATCAACATAGCCAGCGGAATGACCGCTGCGGTAATCAAAGCCGCTCGGAAATTACCTAATAAAAGGAATAGCACCACGATAACCAGCAGCGCACCTTCCATCAGGTTTTTAGACACAGTGGCAATGGCTTTGTCGACCAAAGCGGTACGATCATAGACGGCTTCAGCCACCACGCCTTCCGGTAACGAGGCTTGAATATCATCGAGCTTGCTCGCCACATCTTGAGCAACGGTTCGTGAATTGGCCCCGATCAGCATCATGGCGGTACCCAATACCGTTTCGTTGCCATCTCGCGTTGCGGCACCAGTGCGCAGCTCTTTTCCAATCCCAATCTCGGCGACATCTTTGACCTTGATCGGCACGGTACCCTGTTCGGATATGATCACATTGCCAATATCGTCGACCGTTTCGAGCTGGCCGGGTGAGCGTACCAACAGTTGCTGACCGTTTGTTTCGATATAGCCCGCTCCGCGGTTATCATTGTTGGCCTGTAATGCTTGTACGACGTCTTCAACGCTGACTTTATAAAGCAGTAGTTTCGTGGGGTCGGGCATTACGTGGTATTGCTTGTTGTAGCCACCAATGCTGTTGACCTCGATGACACCTTTCACTTGAGCGAGCTGAGGTTTGATAATCCAGTCCTGGATTTCTCGCAATGCTGTGGCGGTATAGGGTTCACCATTGGCCATGCGGGCATCGGGGCTAGCTTGTACGGTGTACATAAAGATCTCACCCAAGCCGGTAGAAATAGGTCCCATTTCCGGTTCAAGCCCAGGCGGTAAGACGCTTTTAATCGCTCCGAGTCTGGCGTTAATTAAGTTGCGAGCAAAGTAAATGTCCGTGCCTTCCTCAAACACCACGGTGACCTGGGACAAGCCATAACGGGAAAGCGATCGCGTATACGAAAGGTTCGGCAAGCCGGCCAAAGCGGTTTCCACGGGATAGGTAATACGCTGCTCTGACTCCAACGGTGAATAGCCCGGTGCTGCGGTATTAATTTGTACCTGTACATTGGTGATATCGGGTACCGCGTCAATCGGGAGTTTTTGATAGCTCCATACACCCACGCCGACAATGACAAAAATAAAACATAAAATCAGTAAGCGCCGCTCAATAGCGAGACGCAAAAGTGAATCAATCATGATGCGCCCCTTTTAGTGTTCGTGTTCAGCTTCGGATTTTTCGATATCAGCTTTAATTAAATAGCTATTTTCGCTGACGTATTCATCACCCGATTTAAGCCCATTGATAGCTTCATAGAAGTGATCATCCTGCCGACCCAGTACAAGCGGCGTAAAGGTATATTCATTACCTTGCTTAACAAAAACGCCCTGGCGGCCTCCCAAAGTTTGCACTGCATCCTTCGCAACGGCCAGAGACACGGTAAAGCGACCGACCTCTATCTGGGCTTCTATCATGAGCCCGGGGGATAAAGACTGTTTGCTGTTATCCAGCTTGACTCGCGCCAACTGATAAGGAAATTCCATTGATGGCACGACATGGTTCACCTTGGATTCAATGTTGCCATTGGTCGTCAATACATGAACAGATTGACCTTCAGTAACTGAGGACTGCTGTGCGGGATATACGCGCAGCTCGGCCCATACGGTGTCAAAATTGGCAATGGAAAACAGAATTTGATCCTGGGTCACTTCTCCAGTATTGGCATGGCGCTGCATAATACGACCAGAAATAGGCGAGCGTATCTGGTAGGTCTTGAGGCTTTCATTGGACTCAATTTCTGCCAACACATCACCGGTTTTTACGCGGTCGCCGATTGTGAACTGAACCGACTTGACTACCCCTTCGAAGCGGGCACGCACATGACTTAGTTGTTCTGGCGCTGACACCACCGTACCGTAAACGGTGATCGTTTGGTGAAGTTCTTGAGAGCCTGCTCTTGCAGTGACGATGCCCACTTGTCTAGCCATCTCTCCATCAATACGGCTGCTGTTCTCCTCTTCGTGCCCAAGCTCATCCTCTTCGCTACCATGACCACGCTCATCATGATCGTGACCGTCGTCATCGTGATCAACATGATCCTCGTGCTCTTCGTGGTCACCCTCGTTATGATGCGGTGCATGCTGTTCGGTGGCTTCATGTTCATGGTCGTGGCCATTTTCCGCCCAAGCGCTTAATGTGCCTAACAGGACAGTCGGTGCAAACAGCACGCCGAAGACAATGGCTTTGTTTTTAGAGGCTAACTGAAAAAACAACGTCGTTAATCCTTTCATTATTTATCTCCCTTATTTTTTTTATTTTCGTTGTCTTCAGCATGATCGCCGTGTTCATGATCCTCATTGTGATCGTTTTTGGACGTCTTTTTGTGATCAACATGGTCGCCATGTTGCTTGTGATCACCCTCTGCGTGGTGTTTTTTATGGTTTTCACTTTCTTCATGCTGATGATCGAGTTTGTGATCGTCAGCCGCATAGAGGTAAGTACTTAAAGCAAGGGTTAACACTGTGATTACTGAGATAATTAAATTTTTCATAGTCATAAATTCCTGAGGCCTGACGGTGGTCAAACCTGAATAAAATGGTTGAGTTATTGATTAAGGGCTTCGCTGGACAGCTTTTCTATCAGTGCTTGACTGATGAGTGCTGTCGATGCCGCATCGATACGCGCCTGTTTGGTTGCAAGCAACTCCTCTTGAGCTGCAATCAAATCCAGATATCGGTAACGCCCATTTTCGTAGGCTTCACGGGTCAGTTTGAGTGCGTTTTCCAGTGCCGGAATCACCTCATTTTGGGTTTTATTGGCCGCTTCGATACTTTGCTTTCTCAGCGAATAGGCCTCAAAAAGTTGAGCATGTAAGCGTAAAAGCAGATCTTGGCGGGCATAATCCACCGCATTGCGGTTTGCTAGAGCGGCTTTCACTTCGCCACTACTGCGTTTATTGGAAAACAAAGGAATGGAGAGGCCTGCGGTAAACGCTGAATCGCCTGTCTCTTCAAAGCGTTTGATGCCCGCTCTCCAGGTGAGATCACTGCGTCCGCCAGCCCGTGCCAGCGTCACTTGCGCGTCCTTGATTCGCGCCTCACTTGCAAATACTTGGATAGCCGGTGATGTCTTCACCCGTGCATACAGCTGCTCGAAGCTCTGGTTAGGACCAAACTCAAACAAGCTGCCCTCCAGCTTGGTGAACGCGGAAGAGGTATCACCCCAAAACCGCGACAACTGGACTTTTTGGCGTTCGAGCTGTTCCACCAGCGCAGCTAGACGGATTTCGGCCCGCGCGACGGCAGCTTGGGCGCGCATGACTTCCGCCTCCGGTGTGGCTCCCTGTTTGGAGCGCATTTTAACGGTAAGCAGCAATGACTCGGATAGCCCCAGTGATTCCTCGGCCAGCCGAATATTGGCCTGGGTTGCTAAACCTTCCACGTAGATCGCAGTCAGTTCGCCCAACACATCAAGTGTGGCAGCTTGCTGTTCCCATTGTGCTTGACTGATGCGAGCGTCAGCGTAGGAAAGACGAGCCTGACGTTTCCCGCCCAGTTCGATCACTGAAGACAAAGCCAGAGTGGTTTCCGCTGAATCAAATCCCTCGTTGTTGCCCGATCCAGCAAAGTTTTCGACCTCCAGCTCCAATCCCATCGCTGGGCGTAAGGCACTGGTTTGCCGTTGAGCATTTAACGCTTCTTGGGTGAAGCGGTATTGATAAAGATGTGGATTGTGCGCCAACGTTCGAGTTAGCGCCTTGTTCAAGGTTAGCGTCGCATCTATGTCAGCTGCGTTTGCAGTGATGGTCAAATTGCAAAGTAAAAACGCAAGCCACACACAGGGCTTAAGACACCTGTTAAAAGTGGTATATCGCATGGATAAGTCCTAATGTAAGTCGTAATTCCGCAAGTGCGGGTGAAAAACGGTACTTAGGGCTTATGCTTTAGGAGGGCGCAGGAAGGCTTCGTAGGTATCGGGAAAAGCGTTTTCAGAATACGTGGGTATCGGTGATGAATGCTTGGACAATAAGATATGGTCGGTAGAAATCAGAATGGCGGGTGAAAAGTGTCCGTGACAATGACAGCAGTGGTGGCAATCCCACTTTTGAGAGGAAGGCGCGTCCGAGCCACCGTCGTTAGCCAAGTGTTTTTCAGACTCAAGGCCGTCTAGATGCTGGTGATCTTCATCGAAAGTCACATGCTCAGAACCGGACTGGTGAAGTTGATGCGCGTCGCCCATAGCCAAGCCTGATTGAAGAACAATCAGCGTCAGCAAAAAGTATGTCAGGGCACGTTTTAACATTGTTTCTGGTTTATCCAGTCTCTAAGTCAAGTTTAATAATTGGCTATCATAGCAAAAGAATACGCCGTGCGCCGTTTAATACGACCAGCCCAATGATAATCCCTATGACCAAATCAGGTATTTGAGACTCGGTTACCGCCACTAGGATACCGGCTGTGATGACGCCGACATTGGCGAGCACATCATTCGCCGAAAATATCCAGCTTGCCTTCATGTGGGCACCCTGGTTACGCGATTTGAAGATCAACATGAGGCAAGTAATATTCGCTGCCAGGGCCACTGCGCCCACACTCATCATAAGTGTCGAAACCGGCTCGCTCCCATAGATCACACGTCTAAGCACTTCGAGTAGGACACCCAAACCAAGGGCCAGTTGCAACCAACCGGAGATATGGGCCGCTTTAATTTTAAGTTTGGCTGCCTTACCCACCGCAAACAACGACACGCAGTAGACCGCTGCATCGGCAAACATGTCCAGTGAATCAGCAATTAGACCTGTAGACTGCGCTACAATTCCCACTCCAAATTCAAGTATAAACATGATTGCATTAATTGTCAGCAACCATCGCAAAACTCGCGATTCTCGTGCTTCATCAGACTTTGCCGCTTTCATAACCTTTTGAACCGCCTCTCGGCCCACCGATTCAAGTGAGATCAAGGTTGCTCCAAGCCCAACAGACGCCATGGCCTTTTCCACTGGTGTCGCCATATTCGAGTGATAAACACGCACGCTGCGATTAGGGATGTCGAATTCTAAGTTGACGGCTTCACCTAATCTCGAAAACGCGGTGCGAATCAGGTTTTCTTCAGATGGACAATCCATTTTAGGGACGTGAAACACACTCACATGGCTCGCAGCCTGCGTAAGGTTTTCCATTTCTGGTTTGGGCTGGGATGGCGCTGTGTGATTGTCGTTGCAGCCACAGCGAGTCATGGAATCTGACATAGTTGGCTCTTGTTACATAGATTGCGCAAGGTTACACTCTATAGTAACTATAGAGTCAAGGTGAAAGTCTATGAAAATTGGCGAGCTCGCAAAACTCAGCGGCTGTTCGATCCAGACAATTCGCTACTACGAGAAAGAAGGCTTAATCTCGGCACCTGAACGTACCGAAGGGAACTTCCGGGTGTATAACGCAGTTGCATTAGAAAAACTGGCCTTCATCAAGAACTGCCGTGCACTGGACCTGACATTAAGTGAGATTAAACGCCTAATATCGTTACAACATTCACCAAGCACCCCATGCGAAGCGGTAAATGAGATGATTGATATGCACTTACTGGTTGTGGAGTCGCGCATCGAGGATTTACAAAATCTTCATGGCGACCTCAGAAAGCTACGACTTAAATGTGGCAATGCGAGGTCTGTCGATCAGTGCGGCATATTGGGTGAGTTGTCGCCAAGACCTCAGCGCTCGTCTACACGTATTTAAAGGAAATAAACGTGACAGACGTTGACCAATATGTGCGAGCGGCAACACGTGAGAACACCCGTTTAAGTTACCGTGCGGCTGTCGAGCATTTCGAGTGCCAATGGGGTGGTTTTCTCCCCGCTACGGCCGATAGTGTGGCTCGCTATTTGGCGGATTATGCAAAAACCTTGTCTGTAAATACGCTACGTCAGCGGCTAGCCGGTTTAGCGGCTTGGCATCTTGATCAGGGCTTTCCCGATCCCACCAAAGCACCGCATGTGAAAAAAGTGTTAAAGGGCATCGCCGAATTGCACCCGGTTGTTCAAAAGCAAGCTAAACCGATTCAGCTCGACCAGCTAACGCAGCTGGTGAATTCTTTTGACGGTTTTATTACAACTGGCTCGCCAAAAGAAGCGTTGCAATCGATCAGAGATAAAGCCTTATTGCTGATCGGTTTCTGGAGAGCTTTTCGCAGTGACGAATTAGCCCGTCTCTGTGTGGACCAGTCTTTCGTTCGATTAATCGGTGGGGGCAATTATCCGAAGGCGCACTGCATCCCGCCAGCATCATCGGCATCATTAAGCAGTGCTGTTCGCGAGCCGAGATTGACGAGGCCAACCTGTTTAGCAGTCACTCGCTGCGAAGAGGTTTTGCCACCTGGGCTAATGCGCAGGGCTGGGACACGAAATCCCTGATGGAATACGTGGGTTGGAAAGATGTGCAATCGGCAATACGTTACATTGACGCACCCGATCCATTTTCTCAGTATCGTAGTGGAACTGGAAAGGTATCTGTGCCGATCGAACGAGACGAACAACAACCCCTACAATCGCTTTTGGAAGTTCTTCTTATTCTCGAACCTTATAGCAAGCTGTCCAAGCGTACTGAAAAAGCAAAAAATTTGATCGAACGGCATTGCTTGTCACCGTGGGCGATGAAAAAGATCGATTCAGAAGGAAGGAAGTACGAAATTACGGTGGAGTATATTGATGGTGATTTACTGGATGAAATTCTGGATGAACTGCTTCATCAAATGCACCAGATCGCGTCAGCGAATCAATGCATGCTAGAGGTAAGCATTTACGATCCTCGCACCAATAAACACTGGGATTAACAAACCCCCGTTTTTAAAGGCAATTTAAGATATGAGCAGTCTGCATGAAACCGCCTATCCACGACTGCGCAGCACCATCACCGATAAAGAACTCAAGGAGTATTACACCCCAACACCAGAAGAATTAAAACTGATCGCTTCGGAAAAAAAGCCGATCTTACGTTTCGGCCTCATTCTGAATCTGAAATTACTTCAGCGACTCGGTTACTTTGTGCCCCTGGCCTCAGCGTCACCCTCGATCATGAAACATGTGCTTGACGCCATAGGTATCAAACGGCCAATTACTCTTAAACAGCTTAAAGACTATGATCGATCTGGGTCTCGATCACGTCTGCAACAGCAATTGAGGGAATATCTCGGCATAAAGCCATTCGGTTTAAGCGACCAGCCGTGGCTCGCTCAAATTGCTGAACACGCGTCAGAGACCAAGGAAATGCTCGCGGACATCATCAACGTAATGCTTGAGGAGTTGGCGCGTCACCATTACGAGCTGCCGGGATTTACAGTACTCAAACGAATCGCTCGTGCAGCGAGGAATAAAGTCAATGAGGAATGTTTTCGTGAGATTGGCCGAAACCTATCGCCGGAAGCCAAACAAAAAATTGATGAATTATTGAATCCTTCCGATGGCGCTTACAGTGCCTGGAATATCCTCAAACGTGAACCCATAAAGCCGGGTAACAAAGAAGTTCGAAGCTATCTTCAACATGTTCATTGGCTTCAAACTTTAGGTGAAACCCTCCCCGAAGTCGATGTTCCTGTCGCGAAATACAGTCAGTTTGCCCTGGAGGCTCGTTCGTTAACCGCCCCCGAAATGGCGCGACTCAAAGTCAACAAGCGTTATGCACTTGCTGTAATATTAATTCGCCAACAACACAGCAAAGCCTTGGATGATGTAGCCAATCTTTATATCAAAATGCTGCGAAGTATGGAGGCCAGCGCACAAGCTGCACTGAATAAATACATTTTGGAGCACCAAAAGCAAATTGATACCTTGATCGCAAAATTTCGAGACGTTCTTATCGCGTACGATCAAGATTCTGAAAAATCAACTAAGCTGCAAGCAATTGGTAGTGTCTTGGGCGAAGACGCCAGTTCGCTGATAGATCGATGCAATCAGCACATCGCCTACGCCGGAAACAATTATTACCCCTTCATGTTGAGCAATTACCGGCAGAAACGCGCTTTGCTTTTCAATTGCCTGGATATATTGGATTTGCAATCGACGTCCAGTGATACCAGCGGCACGTCACTACTCAATTTGCTAAAGAGCTTGCGCAGTACTCGATCCGAATTTATCAACGAAGAGGCGCTGAACCAGCATTTGCCGGAGCCATTCGATACCACTAGGCTCACAGAAAAATGGCGTAAGTTGATCTTGTCAAACACGAAGAATGACGCCGGAGAAGCTGAACGACTTTTCCATAGAAAATACCTAGAACTCTGGTTGTTGTTACATATAAAACATGAACTCTCTTCAGGTGATTTGTTTATTCCATTCAGTGCCGAATTTGATGACTATAGAGAGCAGCTGGTCGATGATGAAACTTTGGATGAAGAATTATGCGATTATAGTGAACAAGTAGAAATGCCGCTGAATGATGCGAATTTGTTTGTTTCAAACTTAAAGAAGGAGCTGACAGAACGATCAAAGCGGGTAGACGAGCGATTTCCATCCAACCTTCACGCATCGATTAAAGAGGGCAAACTGTCGATCAGCCCAATAAGGAGTGAACAACCACAGGCCGAACTGCAAAAGCTCGATGCTCTGATTACGGAAAATCTTCCCGAAGTGAGCATCACTGACATCCTGACCGACACGGAAAAGTGGCTTGGTCTGCATAAACTATTTGGGCCGCTGTCAGGGAATGAATTGCGTATTGATGAACCAGAAAAGCGCTTCATCACCACGTTATTTTGTTATGGCTGCAATCTTGGACCTGTTCAAACGGCCAAGTCTGTGAAGAATATGAGCCGTAAACAAGTTGCTTGGCTCAATCTTAGACATGCTTCCGAAGATCGTTTGGACAAAGCGATCACCCAGGTCGTTAACGCTTACAATAAATTTGATCTGCCTAAATACTGGGGCAGCGGGAAGCACGCGTCAGCTGATGGGACGATGTGGGACTTGTATGAACAGAACCTGTTAACGGAGTACCATATTCGCTATGGCGGTTATGGTGGTATTGGCTACTACCATGTTTCCGATACCTACATTGCTTTGTTCAGCCATTTTATTCCGTGCGGTGTCTACGAAGCGGTGTATATTCTCGATGGCCTGATGAACAACAAATCCGACATTCAACCCGACACTTTACACGGCGATACGCAAGCCCAAAGTTATCCAGTGTTTGGTCTATCGCACTTGCTGGGTATAAACCTTATGCCTAGAATTCGCAACATTCAGGATTTGCTGCTTTTCAGGCCGGACAATCGCTATCGTTACAAAAATATTGAGTCCTTGTTTGCCGGGAGTATCGATTTCAAATTAATCGAGCGGCACCTTCGAGATATGTTACGTGTGGTCATCTCAATTAAAAAGGGCAAGATTACAGCTTCGACTATCTTGCGACGACTCGGAACTTACAGTCGTAGAAACAAGTTGTATTTGGCTTTTAAGGAGCTGGGAAAGGCGATAAGAACTCTCTTTTTATTGCGCTATATCGATGAAATTGAGCTTCGAAAAACCATTCAGTCAGCCACCAATAAAAGTGAGGAATTTAACGGTTTTATCAAATGGCTTTTCTTTGGAGGGGAAGGCATCATTGCTGAAAACGTCCGCCATGAGCAAAGGAAAATCGTTAAATACAACCAGCTTGTCGCGAACATGGTGATCCTCTACAACGTGGAAAAAATGACACATGTTCTGAAGGGCTTGTCGAGAGAGGGTGTGGTAATCAACAAAGAGCTACTGAATGGGCTCTCACCATACCGAAATTCCAATATCAATCGCTTTGGTGACTACAATCTGGACATGGAAAGAGAGGTTCCGCCGTTGGATTTTGGGATCAAGATACTGGAACCAGAATAAACGTAAAAAACCATTAATATCAATATGTTAACGTCATTTTGGCGAATTTTTCCAGAATGACGGCCGACCCTCTTGTAGAGCAACCCAATGATCTTTAGCTATGGCCAACTGTGTGGTATCTCACATATGCTGCAGGGTCGCTAGCCTGTTTGGAAGCTATTGATGCATATCTTGTCTGCTTCAAATTTGAAGCATAAAGTGTCCAAACTGGACACTTTATGGGTAAGCCGACAAAAAACAAGAGCTTAATTTTGTATTTGGTGCCCAGGAGAGGACTTGAACCTCCACGCCCTTGCGAGCACTAGCACCTGAAGCTAGCGTGTCTACCAATTTCACCACCTGGGCAAGTCAGTGTTGGCGGGTGCCAAACGCTGAGGACGCGCACTATACGACCAGTTTTTTGGCTTGTCAACGCCTGCTCGCTGAAAAGTGACAATTTCTTCTCATTACCGCCAAGTTGATGTTTTTGTGAGCATTTTGGGTGTTGTTAGAGATCTTCTGCCCTTGTTATTGGTTTGAGCTTACTGCTTTTAAGCCAGTAACTTTGCGGCGGTGATTTGGCCGATTAGAATTCCCTGGCGTGTGACCCACAGCGTCTGCTGGGAGGTGAGTTGCAGGGCTTGCTTGACGGCGCTTTCATTGGCGCTGATGTCTATTTGATTGCCGGCCGGCTGCATGATTTGGTGCACGGTGCAGTAGACGAGAGCTCGGCGCGCCCACTGGGTGAGTTCATCCAGGTTCTCGACATCGTGCCCCGTTGTGCGGCGGAAGTTGTTGTTAACCAGTTGCGCACGGTAGGTTTCTTCTTGATTCATTAATTGGTAGATGTCGGCGCTGCCAACACTGCCTACCAATTGGTGGTCGGATGCAATAACCGGCACCCGCGCTAACTCCTTGCGGTTTAAAAGGTTTTGCAGGCGCTGTACAGACCAGCCTTCGTACGCGCAATCTACCTCTGGTGATAGATACTTTTCGATATAAGCCGTCATTGTTATCCCTTTTTACCACAGTGTAATCGCCGGCCGGTTTATTGCCAATAGACGGCTAAGCCGCTCGAATTGGGGCGAAGCGGCGCTGCCCATTGGGAGTTTAAGGAGAGGTAGTAGTGTTCTGTTGGGGTAATGTGCCGTTAGGCCGCGCCTGTGGCTATTTTTAGCTCGGTGCTGTATGCTTCGCGGCCTTTTCCAAGTGCCGCTTTCCGAGCAATTCATCCCGAGCAATATGCCATGAAATTTACTGAACTGGGCCTCGGCCCCAACATTCAAAAGGCCGTTGCCGCCCAGGGTTATGAAACCCCAACGCCGATTCAGGCGCAAGCCATTCCCGCTGTGTTAAAAGGTCGGGATGTGATGGCGGCCGCCCAAACGGGCACAGGCAAAACGGCGGGTTTCACCTTGCCGATGCTGGAATTGCTCGGTGGTAGTAGTGCCCGACCTAAAGCCCAGGCTAAAGGCAACCCAGTGCGTGCATTGGTGCTTACCCCCACCCGCGAGCTGGCGGCCCAGGTCGGTGAGAATGTGGCGATTTATAGTCAGCACATGCCGATTAAGTCGACAGTGGTTTTTGGCGGGGTAAAAATTAACCCGCAAATGATGCGGTTGCGCGGCGGGGTGGATATTCTGGTTGCTACGCCGGGGCGGTTGTTGGACTTGCATCAGCAGGGCGCACTCCATTTTAAAGATTTGGAAATTCTCGTGTTGGATGAAGCCGATCGTATGCTCGATATGGGTTTTATTCACGATATACGCAAAATTTTGAAATTGCTGCCTGATAATCGTCAAACCCTGATGTTTTCAGCCACCTTCAGCAAAGACATTCGCGAGCTGGCAAAATCTTTGGTGAATGATCCTATCGAGGTGTCGGTTAGCCCACCCAACAGCACCGCCAAGCGCGTAAAGCAATGGTTGTGCCCGGTGGATAAAAAGCAAAAAGCGCCGTTGTTAATTCATTTAATTGAGAGCAACGATTGGCAGCAGGTGTTGGTGTTTAGCAAAACCAAGCACGGCGCGAACAAATTGGTAAAACAATTGGACGCCGCCGGCTTGCGTGCAGCGGCCATTCACGGCAATAAAAGCCAAAACGCTCGCACAAAGGCGCTGGCCGAGTTTAAACAAAGTAAAGTGCGGGTTCTGGTTGCTACCGATATTGCCGCGCGCGGTTTGGATATTGATCAGCTGCCTCAGGTTGTCAATTTTGATTTGCCCCAAGTAGCTGAGGACTATGTGCATCGCATTGGTCGCACTGGGCGCGCCGGCGCCGAAGGGGCGGCCGTGTCACTGGTATGCGCCGATGAAATTGATATGCTGCGCGAAATTGAGCGGCTGACAAAAACAATTATCCCGCGCGAAGAGCACGTTGGTTTTGAGCCTATACATACGCTGCCGGATTCCAGTCTCGATGCCCGGCCGCGCCCGTCGCGCAGCCCCAAAAAGCCGCGCCAAAACCGCCCCAACCGGCAACAGACAAAAGGCGACGGTCGCGGCCAGTCGCAAAAACCGGCGGCCAAGTCCGGCAAGGGGCCGCTGGCCAAAAAGCCCGGTGGAAATAGTTCGGGTAAAATTAGCAATTCGCGCCGCCGCTCGGGTGCCAACTCTAAGCCTAAAGGGCCGCAGGGTTCCGGTGGCAATAGGGGCGGGCAGTAGCTGCCAAAGCGGGCCGTACAGTAAAGGCAGTCAATGCGGTTGTTCGTTGGATATTGGGTATTTTTGAGGGCTCACAGTGGATAAAAACCTACAAACCGAAATCGAAGCGGCGGCTTTTCGCCGTTTATTAGCACACTTGGATGAGCGCAAAGATGTGCAGAATATCGACTTAATGGAGTTGGCGGGCTTTTGCCGCAACTGTTTGGGTAAGTGGTATCAACAAGCGGCGAGTGAGCGCGGTGTTGAACTTGACAAAGAACAGGCGCGCGATGTGATTTATAAAATGCCCTACGCCGAGTGGAAAGAAATGTACCAAACGCCCCGCTGATAAAAACCTTTATCACGACCACTGAGTAATATCTACGCAAGGCATCGTTAGGTGCCTTTCTGTTCTGTCTATCACCTTACCAGCCAAACTCGCTGTTCGAGTACCTCGGTTGGCGCCGCTTTTTGGCGTCCAAAATGGCGCTTGATTGGATTGTCGTCCAATTATTGGGTTCTGTACAAAAAACATGCTATACATGTCTGCGAGTTATCTCAGGGGTTATAAGGAGAAGCTCTGACACTAGTGGTCCGTGCGATTAACTCTGTAATTTTTAGAGTGCCTGTAATGATGCGACTCGGCGTTGCGTCTCACCACTAGTAGACGGTTTAATTTCGTTGCCCACACAAGGATCAGGAGGCAAGGCATGCTATTCGTGACTAATCGCACCCCCGAGCAATCCGCCCGCTCGCGCACCAATCGCAACATCAGTTTTGATTATCAAAATACCGCTGTTTCGCAGTATCTGTATTTTTGTGAACGCACAGGTCAGGATCAATATACCGAGATTAAAAGCAAGGCATTCTTTGGTCGGTTAAAACAGCTGCCCGAAAAGGTTCAGCTGCTGCTGTATGTGCACGGCTTTAATAATAATATGGAGCCGGATGTTTTTACCAACGCCGAAAGGTTGCAGCGGTTGATGGACGCCCATTCTCCGGAGTTGGTGTTGGTTGTGCCTTTAATATGGCCCTGTGATGACGACTCAGTCGCCGCGTTTGCCGATGATTACTGGGATGACCAAGACGCAGCCGATGCCAGCGGTTTGGCTTTTTCCCGTATGCTGGGTAAATTTGATGACTGGCGCCGCGACCCGGCTCAACAGCAAGAGCCCTGTTTGCGGCGAATGAATATACTGGCTCATTCAATGGGTTCGCGGGTGCTGAATAACGCATTGCGAGAATGGGCCGAGAAACACTCGGCCGGAAATATGCCCCAGCTTTTTCGCAACGTTTTTTTAGTGGCGGCTGATTTAGAAAATGAAATTTTAGAGCAGGGGAAGAGTGGTCGCTATATTGTCGATTCGGCCCGCAACACCGTGGTGTATTTTGCCAGTGACGACTACGCTATGCCCGCCTCTAAAATTGCCAATGTTCGCCACAAGGTGCTGTCGCGCCGACTCGGGATGACCGGCCCGGAAGATTTAACCAAATTGCCTACCCGTGTGTATGAGGTTGATTGTGATGATTTTAATAATCGCTTTGACCGCAAAGGCCACGCTTATTTTCTGGACGACGCACATGGTGTTGCCAGCCCGGTGATTGAGCACATAGCCGCCGCCATAGATGGCGGGCGTGTGTCGCCGGCAAACCGCAGTGTGGTCTTAGTGGCACCGCCGGCTGGGTAGGGCGGGCCGCGCGTCGGGCCATAACTTACCTTTTACAGTCACTTTATTGTTGTATAGAGCCTGATAAACTATCGAAGTTTTATTGGCGATGTTCACAACGATGGGTGTCAAGACATGTACGATGGCGAAAGAATCAATAGCATTACTCACCTTATCGGGGCTGTTTTGGCTTTGGTGGGGTTTGGCGCACTGCTTACAATCAGTATTCAACAGTGGGATGCGGCACTGATTGCCAGCTTCGCTGTGTTTGGTGTGACGTTGATTTTGCTCTACACCATGTCCACGCTCTACCACAGCTTCCGCTCCCCGCGGGTGAAAGCGGTGTTTCGCAAGCTCGACCATGTGTGCATTTATTTACTGATTGCCGGTACCTACACACCTTTTATGATGGTGACGATCGGCGCCACCACCGGTTGGATTATGCTGGCAGTGATTTGGGGCTTGGCGCTGGCGGGTTTACTGCTGGATATACTGCCGAAAAGGCGCATTAAATGGCTGCAAATACTGATCTACCTGGTGATGGGGTGGGTGTGTGTGGTGGTGTACAAGGATTTGGCCGAAGGGTTTCCGGCGGCGGGCCTGACTTGGTTAATTGCCGGCGGTATCACTTATACCGTAGGGGTGGTTTTCTATGTGCTCGATGGCCTTAAAAAATTAAAATATGCTCACGGTATTTGGCATATGTTTGTATTAGCGGGCTCCTTTTGCCACTTTATTTCGATTGTCGCATACGTGCGCTGATGCGGGCAGTTGACCTCAGGGCTTAATAATACCGCCCAATGCGAATATTGTTTATCGCATTGGGCGGCTAGTTACACGATAGCCCCGCTTAGTGGGCCTGTATATTGCCGCAGTCAGTGCCCAACCATTTGCCGCTGTGCTCTACGGTGATTTGTTCCAGTTTGCCGTTAATTTCGGTGGTGGATTGCGATTGCCCAGCGTAGTGCTCATCGCTGTGAAAGGTTACTGAACCTGATCCGTTGTTTTTTTCGCCATCACAACTAAAATTCAACACGGTTTTACCGTCGACTTTGCTTACCTCGTCGGTCTGACAATCGTTCTTTTCCGAAACGGTAAACTGGCCTTCAGCCGCGCGCTCAGGGCTCAGGCAAGTTTTAAATGTTTGCGAGTCCAGGTCAAAATCGAGCCCTTGCGATTTCAGCATGTTTGCCATCATTTGCTTTTGGGCTTCAGGTAGTTGTGCCAGCTGTTGGCGCACTTGTTCCATTTGTTTTTCGAGCTCACCGCTCTCGGTCGAAAAATCAATGCTGTTTTGCCACAGCCCCGGTTTAATGGTGGGCGTCTCGGCGTGGATGGGTAAGGCGGCTACAGTCAAAGCACAAGCGAATAACAACGGATAAGCTTTCATACAAATGTCCCTAAGTTATGTGAATGTAAATTTGTTAGTTTTGTTGGCAGGCTGAATCTGCCGGTTTATCGTCCTGGCGGGCGCGATTAATAGCCCGCTGCCAACCCTCAAGCATGGCGCAGCGCTCGGCCGGGTTAATGGCCGGCTCGCAGCGTCGCTCTAGTTGCCAGTCGGATGCGATATCTTCCAGGCTGGGGTAAATTCCGAGTTGCAGGCCCGCCAAACGCGCGGCGCCCAGTGCTGTGGTCTCAATTACGTGGGGTCGCTCGGCCGGAGTGTCGGTAATATTCGTAAGAGTTTGCATTAGCCAATTGTTGGCAATCATGCCGCCGTCGACCCGAATAGTGTCGGGGCGGTGGCCGGCATCGGCGGTCATTGCCTGCAGTAAATCGTGGGTTTGGTAGCACACCGCCTCCAGGGCGGCACGGGCAATTTCGGCCCGACCGCTGTCGCGCGTTAGGCCGCAAATAACCGCTCGGGCTTGCGGTTGCCAATGCGGTGCGCCAAGGCCGGTAAAAGCCGGTACTAAGTACACGCCTTTATTGGATGATAAACTCGCGGCTAGTACTTCGGTGTCACTGGCATGGTTGATTATGCCGAGCTTATCTCGCAGCCATTGCACGGTGGCGCCGGCCATAAAAATAGAACCCTCCAGCGCGTATTGTGGTTTGCCGTTTAAGCGATAGGCGACTGTGGTCAGTAGGCGATTGCGGGAGGTTCTGGCGTCACTGCCGGTGTGCATCAGGGCAAAACAGCCAGTGCCGTATGTGCTTTTGATCATGCCCGGTTTAAAACAGCCTTGGCCAACCATGGCGGCATGCTGATCACCTGCCACACCGGCAATAGGTAAATGTTGCCCGCCCAGGCCTTCGATGGCTAAGCCAAAGTCGGCGGCGCAATCGTATACCTCGGGTAAAATACCCGCCGGTATGGCAAAAGCGTCGAGCAGTGTTTGATCCCACCGCTGGGTGTGGATATTAAACAGTAAGGTGCGTGAGGCGTTGGTGGCATCGGTAGCGTGAACTTTACCGCCGGTTAATTGCCAAATCAGCCAAGTATCCATGGTGCCAAAGGCCAGCTCGCCCGCTTCGGCTTGTTGGCGAGCGCCCTCGACGTGGTCGAGAATCCAGGCGATTTTAGTGGCGGAAAAGTAGGGGTCTAGCAGTAGACCGGTGCGCTCGGTAATATCGGCCTCCTGATCCGCCGCTCGCATTGTCTGGCATTGCTTTGCTGTGCGCCTGTCTTGCCAGACAATCGCAGGGTAAATCGGCTCGCCACTGGCGCGGTTCCAAACCACAGTGGTTTCGCGCTGATTGGTAATGCCTATACCGGCCACCCCTGTGCCGGGGGGTAGCTTTGCCAGTGCTTCGCGGCACACCGCTGAGGTCACCCGCCAAATTTGTTGCGGGTCGTGTTCTACCCAGCCGTCGGCGGGAAAGTGTTGATCAAACTCGCGCTGTGCATCGCTGACGATATCGCCATTGGGCGCGAACACAATTGCCCTGGAGCTGGTCGTGCCTTGGTCTATGGCTAATATATGCTGATCCATATGTCGCTGTCGCCGGTCAAATAAGTGTACGCATCCTGTGAATCTCTCCTGCAAGAGCTTAGCGCGACTTGCCGGCGGCGACAAATGTCGAATCCCGTATAGTGGGGCTTATGTCGGCTGTGTCACTTATTGGCAGCGGTCATTAGAGCCCGTTTGGGTTAAAGATTATTCAGTCTGGCTCAAATACCCTATAATGGGGAAAATTTATTTCTCAGACCCTATTGGAGTCTTTCTTTTGAGTAAAAACCGAGTTCCGCCTGCGGATCCATACGCCGATCGTGAGGCGAAAAAATACGACAACCCCATTCCCAGCCGCGAGTTAATCCTCGAACTGCTGGATCGCCAGCCCGGCCCTTGCACCCACCCCGAGGTGGCTGACTTGCTGGAGCTGACTTCCGAAGAAGATGTTGAGGCGCTACGTCGCCGTTTAATCGCTATGGCCCGCGACGGTCAATTAATCAGCAATCGCCGTGGCGCCTATGCCCGCGTTGATTTAATGGACCTGGTGCGAGCCCGAGTTCAAGGCCATCGCGATGGCTACGGCTTTGCTATCCCCGCCGAGGGCGGCGATGACATCTATTTGCATAACCGCCAAATGCGAAAAGTGTTTGATGGCGACGAAGTACTCGTGCGTTTGC
>NZ_JAUOQM010000045.1:0-733 GCF_030547685.1 Gilvimarinus sp. 2_MG-2023
ACCCAGCGCCCGGGCGAGGTGTTTGTGCCTATGCACTGGAACGGCAGATACGCCTCCGCCAGTTGCGCCGACGCTCTGGTCACTCTGTTTGTCGACCCTATTTGTGGGCAACCGGAATTTAAGCATACCCCGGTAAACATCAAGCCGTTTCGCCAGCGCTGGAACGGTTTTTTACTGACCAGCCAAGACCTTGAGCCCAGTGCCGAGTACTGGGCCAAAATTACCCTCGGTGGCGGTTTTAAATTTCGTCTGGCTGACGGCGAAGTACCGGCCGATTGGTTTGCTTGGCTCAAACCGCAATTCCCGCATATTAGCGACTGGGTAAAAGTGCAGGACTCCGGCCAGCAGTTTTTCCGCGCGGCGGGTTTTATCGACGGCGTACTCGCCGTTGTGCTCAGCACCGCCACCGATAAAAAATCCGCCCCTGAAATGCGCTGGCTGGAAGATCAGTTAAACACCGAGGTGGACGCCAATGCCCGCTTTGCCATCTTGGCCGGTACACCCGGCGCCGGGGTGGAGGACGAGGGCAATATTATTTGTTCGTGTTTTTCTGTGGGAGAAAACACAATCAAAAAAGCCATTAGCAATGGGTGCGCAAGTGTGGAAGCCTTAGGGCAAGCACTTCAGTGCGGCACCAATTGTGGGTCTTGTATTCCGGAGTTGAAGGGGTTGTTGCGGTAGGGTTGGTTTTTTTGGTCGGAATTTTTTACTTTTGCCGGATTTCGCCCGGCGG
>NZ_JAUOQM010000045.1:901-21592 GCF_030547685.1 Gilvimarinus sp. 2_MG-2023
AGTAACCAAAAGGCGCGCCCCGGCAACTGGCCCTGCGGGTTACCTCATTCCGGTTGATTTTAGCGGGCCTTATCGACAGGCCTTCCATGGCCTGACGATACTTGCGCAAACGTCCTGTTTGCTTACCCACTAAAATCAACCTCCACTCGGCTCAGTGGCATGGGGGGGGAGTGGGGACTTCGTAGCGAGTTTTGTTTTTGCGTCAGACATCAGACCTCGGACATCAGACATTCATTTTGGCTCTGTCGCCGGACGGGCGATTCATTCCTTCCCCTTATGATTGTGCTGAGTGTAAGTCAATGCTAGTGGTTGAGCGCACAGGACGTGTGCGAAAGGCATAAGCGCGCATGGAAGCGCGATTTAGGCCGACCGCTAGTATTGGCGGTAGCGAAGGTAGCCCGCAGGGCCCAATCTTCGGGCGCGTTTTGACGTGAATGGATTCACTAATGTCGTGGGCGCATGGATGCGCTGGAGCGACCTTGATTCCTTCTTGTCGCGTTACAAGAAGGAATTCGCCTGCCCGGCGACAGAGGGCATCTAAGTTAAATGTTTCGACCTGTTAAAGGAATTAATTTTTCTGTAAATCAGTATCAGCCGCTCCTACGCATGTGCCGGATTTCGCCCGGCAGGCGAGGTACTTCTTTGGTGAGCAAAGAAGTACCCAAGAAACTCACCCCGCACATCACAGCCCTTCGGGTTCCCGAATTCAAACCAATTTTGAGGGTCGGAAAAGATCGCTTCCCAGCGCTTTTCCTTAATTGCACTTCCGTGTGCAATTAACCCACAAAATTAGCTCGAATTCGGCTGGATGAGATGGGGAATGGAAACTTCGTAGCGAGTTTTGTTTTTGCGTCAGGTGTCAGACATCAGACATAGATACTATGCCAAATTCATTGGTGTACATGAGACGACTTACTTTCTGACCCTCGATTTCTAACCATATTTTTGATATTTCTCTTCTTTTTCATGGGTTTAAGAGTCTAAGTTCACGAGACTTAATAAACATGATACATTGCCGATTGCTGTTCAAGTTGGCTTCTTTACCTTTCTGTAAAAATGCGCCAATTTAAAGGAAATAATATAAAATACAGTGAGCTGTAGCGCATATCTAAAAGCATTCTGGGTGTGATACATTGCCAGGCGCATTTTTCAACTCGCACATTATTAAGCTGTTAGAGAGCTCTTGAAGCTTTTTTAGATGGATTGAATAGATGGAAGATGTTGTAGACGCCATAAACTCTCGATTAAGGTCGCCATATTTTGGATATGCTATTTTGGCATTCTTGGCTTTTAATTGGCGCGGAATCTTTTTGCTTTTAACATCAAGTGCAGCTCCTATCGAGAGGCTGGAATTGTTCGACTCTGAGACAAGCTATTGGACCTTAGCTGTATTACCCTTGGTTGTTGGAGCACTTGTGGCGGCGTCAACTCAATGGTTAAAGTATTTATTCCTTCTCATAGCAAGGAAGCCATTGGAGCTAATCGAAAATTCAAATTTGGAGGCTGAGCACAAAAAATTTATTCGTCAAGCCGAGCTTGAAAAAGTGCGTTCGGATTTAGCCTCAAAGCGCGAAAGCGAACTAATAGAAAGAGCTAAAAGAGATGAATCGATAGCTGAATTGTCTGATGAGTCAAAAAAGAGAGAGCTTGAAACAGAAATAGGAAAAATACGAAAAGAAAGAGATGTGAAGTTGTCAGATGGAGCTAGGGAAATACTCACAGCCGCAGCGTCTGAAGAGCAAGGCAGAATTTTAGTTTTAAAAACTCTGGCGGGTGAGAATATGCAGGCTGGAAAGAAAGCTTTCGGAGGTAAATCAAAGAAAGAATATGCTGCATATGAGGCGGCACTCAGGGAGCTTGTTGCGGCAGGATATGTTAAGCCTGTCGGTCATAAAGGCGAAATTTATGAACTAACCCATGAAGGCTGGCAACTTGCGGGTGCTCTCTAACAAGTCACGGAAGGCGGACGCTTGAGACGCGCCGCTTCGTTTGAGCGTTATATGGAAAAATAGTGAAAAAGATTTATTTATCGCTTCTAGTTTTTTTGGTTTCAGGTGCTTGTTTTGCAAATGAGCTAGTTATTTCTTACGGGCCATCTGCCACTATTGAGGCTGATACAGATGACAGTGAGGTTAATGGAGAGCCATATTCGTATTTGAATTTGGACTCTGGGAGAGTAACGGGCGTACGCTGGATCAATCGCTCCAAATCGTATTACATCGATCTTACTCTGCTTGACCCCAAAAAGGATATTCCTGGTGAGTATGGGAGCGGTTATAAGTCGCTATCGGCTGGGATTCGTTTATTTCAAGATTACGTTATTGGCGAAAACTTAAGTGCGTACTTGGGTTGCTCTACTGGAGTTGGTGCTACTGAATTCGGCATTGAAGCAAATAAAGTTAGATCTATGGCGGAGGCGTCTTTCAAGGGCGGTTTGATTTTTAATGACAAGTTTACTGTCGGCCCTGAAGTAAAGTTTCAGTTTGTTGGAAGACCTGGTGAAACTGTAGCCCGTGTTTTTCTGTTCAATCTCAATGCGGGAATCAGGTTCTGACGTATAACAAACAGCAGCAGAGCGACCCCATTTTCGATCTGACCCCATTTTCGCATAATATTGTCATCATTTTTCGCATGCAGGCTGTTAGCGAAACTTTTTTATGTTTACCATTAGCGACTAGCCGATTGTAAAACTCTTTCATTGGGAGTTTCGGGGAATTCCAAGTCCCCGGAATTCCCCGAGCGTTAGGTGCACAGAGTGAAGCCTCCGACACTAGTAACAACATCATGTGTATTGTTCGCTCTGACGATACTAGCAGCAGACATTGTCTGGTTTCTTTCTACCTATGAGGAGTTTTCGGTGGTAGTGTCGTTGCCGGTACGCTTAGCTTTTCATATTGCTTGGCTGGTAGTCGCCGGGTGGCTGGTTTACCTAGCGTGGATTGGAAATTCGTGGGTGAGATATTTAGTCTGCGCCAACGCTTTAGTTACTCCGTATTTTTTTGTAGACACCATGCCATTGCTGTATGCGGTTCTTCTGTCATCTTTGCCGGTAGCGGCAATTATTTTAAATTGGTTGCCAGTATCGTCAAGTTACTACCGAAGTCACAGTAACAATGGATCAAGTAGCACCTAACCAGCAGTTGTAGTAAGTTCCGTCATTCGGTATTCACCGGGCGGCCCGCCGCTGAACAATGGCGTTAGCGGTTATTGCGCCGCCCTTGATTATCTCTATTAAAAAACCCTGGGTATCCATATGCCCATGGTTGCCCCAAAAATGCCTAGGGCCATTAATAACGTAGTGATGATAAGGCTTACTGAAAAAAGGTAACGTGCCAGTGGCTTTGTGTTTTTTACGCGAAAATACGCCTCTAAAATGAGCAAGGGAAGTATGTAAACACTGACCGCTAACACGGTAAGAAACGGGCCGGAAAAGGTTTTCGGGTCAAAACCTACTGGTTTTTGGAAAATAACTAACCAGCACATTAAGCCTACGCGAACCAGCCATACACCGCTAACCGCCCAAAATAAACGGAGTGCCCAGCGTCTATGCTGTATAAAGTTTTTCGCTATGGCGTAACGGATGGTGAGTGCCGCGGCGCAAATAATGATGAGGGCGTTAATGGTTATTGCCAAATACTGAGTGTAGTCACCGACCAGTTTGCGTCCGGAAAGTATTAAGTAGAGGCCGCTGGTGGCCATAATGAAGGCGGTAATTATATATACGCGGCCACTTATTCTATGAAATCTTGGCGCGTGAGATCTTAGGTAGGGTACTAGCTGCAAGCTGCCTAGCGCGCTAATGATCGCGGCCAATACTAAATGCGCGCCCAGTATGACATTGCCGGTAAGGTTATTCTTTTCATAACCATGGGGCAGCACTTGGTTCCAATCCGTAAAGTCGCCCCTTAAACCGGAAATAACGTATAACCCCACTATATAAAGCACAAACAACCATTGCCCTGCCGCGACTACAAGCCAGCTGAATACCGCAGATCCAGTGTACAGCTTCGCTGATAAATCCTTCTTACTGTCCATATTTAATAATCCTTAACTTGTACTGTTTGACCCCAGCTGACGGGTAATTATGGTGATATATACAACTATAACAGCATATTGGTGGTAATCAAATCTTTCTTCGGGGGCTTACAAGGTGGGGTAGGTGGCGGAGTCGATGCTATTTAGGGCTCGGACTGCTTTTGAGTTTTATTCGGGGCGGCTATGATGGCGCATACCAAGTACGGCAAGTGCTGGCGTTAGGGGCTATTTCCCGCTTTGATTTTTGAGCGAAAGTGGGTATCTGGCTCTAGGTTATCCGCTGTTGCATGCGCTGAATGGGTTTCACGCATGCGGCAACAAACGACTGATGCTTGCGTATAAATGGATGGGTTAAGTGAGGCTATATGCACGAAGAGGCGGTTAGGATTCAGTCGGGCGACATTGAGTTGTCCGGTACGCTTTGCCTTCCCGGTAAGGCGGGGAGGTTTCCTGCTGTGCTTATGGTCCACGGTAGTGGGGCCCTGGATCGCAATGAGAATACCAGGGGGCAGAGTCTCAATACCTTTAATGCAATTGCCCACGCGCTGGCCGATGCCGGTGTTGCCAGTTTTCGCTACGACAAGCGCGGGTGTGGCAGTAGTTCGGGTAGTTTTATACACGCCGGCCACAGGGATTTGGTGCAGGATGCCACAGAGTGTTTGCATGCGCTGGCTGGGTTTTCGAACGTCTCGGCGGATGAGCTTTATATTCTCGGGCACAGTGAGGGTTGTATTATTGCCCCGCAAGTGGTCCGCCAGCGTCCGTTCGTTGCCGGGCTTATTTTGTTGTGCCCGTTTTTGGAGGATATGGCGTCCATACTCAAGCGGCAGGCTGCACAGCTTGAGCGAGAGCTGGCATCGCTGCGCGGCATTGCCGGGTTGTTCTACAAACTGTTATTTGCTGTTACCGGTAGTCCCAGTGCCTCGCAGCGCCGGTTGATACAAAAAGTACAGCAAACCCAAGACCCTGTGGTTCGCAGTGGTTTGGCTCGCTTTCCCGCCAAGTGGTTGCGCGAGCTTTTGGTGTTGGATGCTAAGGCTGTGTTTTCCGGTACCACCACGCCGATGATCCTCGTCGGCGCTGAGAAAGACTTGCAATGTAACCCCGGTGATATAAATAAAATCGCGGCGATTACTCAGGGCCCTTCAGTGACCCTACTGGTAAAAAACATGACTCATATACTGCGGTTGGACCAGAGCCCGGCCAGTATTCTCGGCTCGGCACGCTTAATCGGCCAGCCGGTAGCGCGGGAGGTAACGGACAGCATTATTCAGTGGGTGCAAGCGCAGTCCGGGTAGAATTTTATGATCGCTTTACCTGGCAATAAACCTCAGGTTTGCCCACTCTAAGGTTACCGTCTCAGTTTAGTTCGCATTGTGGTTGATTGCTGCCCGGCCTGGAACCAAAAACGCCGCCACTTTGGCAAAATGGCGGCGTTTTTACGGGTGGGTTTTATAAGCGGTTAAAAGGCTACCCGTGCGCCTAGGGCAATGGATTCGCCGTCGCTGGACAGGCCGGTATCCAAGGTGGCGGACACAACGGGGGTTATCCAGTAATTGGCACCGAGGTTGAGTTGGGTGGTGTCACTGTAAACCGTGTGGTGGGCGAGTTCGGCTTTGCCTTCGAGCTTTTGTAAGATCCAACCGCGTGCACCTACGGCGGCCACTAAGCCGGTGTCACTGCTGCCGTAGTCGGGGTCGGTGCGCTCTACGCTCAGGGTGCCGTAAAGGTCCCAGCCGGGGTGCAGGGGCGTGTGATAACCGGCACCGGCGCGCAGGGTGGTGGAGCCGCAACCGTTGTCGCCACTGACGTCGGTTACACTGCCCGTGGCAAACCAGTTGCTGTCAATGGCGTAGTTGCCGTAGGCGCTTAGCCCGTCTTGGTTGCAATCGTAGTCGTCTAAATTTTGCTCGATGTATCTGAGCCCGGCGTGGTTGTAGTTCACCGCCGTTGTACTGTTAGATTGTGCGAAAACCGAGCTGGCGCTAATGGCGGAGATAAGGCCGAGTGACAATCCCAGTGCGTTATAGGGTTTAAGCATGAATAAGCTCCTTCGTTGTGTATTATTAAGTTGCTCACTTTATTGCAAAAGCTGATCCAGCCGCGGTAAATGACGCGGAACTTGTGAGCTTGGTCACGTTGCTGCCTGACAGCTGAGCGAATTGAGTGTTTTGTCGGCAGAGCGGGGCTTTGAGACTTGTAGTTTTTACTCGCTATTTTGGTGAAGTCTACAAAAGGCGATGTCTAATGGGTTAACCGCTGGCGCTTGATTTGATGTCTTGTGGTTTAATGCCATAAGTGTGAGTTGGATGCGGCATCGGGATTTTTTATTTTGAGTGAGCAGGAGCATAGCGTGAATAATACTCAGTACCCTATCGAAGGTTCTTGCCAGTGTGGCCAGGTTCGCTATCAGTTATTGGCCGCTCCCAAAGTGGTGGTGGCTTGCCATTGCAAAGAGTGCCAAAAACTTTCGACCAGTGCCTTTAGCATTACTGCCATGGTCAATGCCGATGACCTTGTGTTTCACGGTGAAATGAAAGATTGGCGTCGTGTGGCCGACAGCGGTAAAACCAGCGCCGCTAAGTTTTGCCCGCAATGTGGCAACCGGTTGTATCACTACGATCCGCAAGAGCCGAATAATATTAAACTCAAACCCAGTAATTTATCGGACACCAGTATTATTCAACCCACTATGCATGTTTGGGTCAGTGAAAAGCAGAACTGGTATGTCATCCCCGATGGAGTGAAGGTGTTTAGTCAACAGCCGTAAGCTTTGCTGTTTAAGTGGGGCTGAGTTTATTCAGGTGACGCCATTTCTGGTTGCCAGGTATGGCCAAAATCATAGCCCTGTTGTCAGCGATTAAGCCGCAAACATCAGAAACTCGCTATACTCGTTAAAGTCCTTATTTTTGAAAGAGCTGTGAATTATGGCCAATGCATCCACGCGGGCAGATTTAGTCCGCCGCCACTTGCCGGAAAATATTGCCCTTCGATTATCGCAGGGGCCAACAGCAAATTATCTGCGCGATTTTGTTTACGGTGCAATCGATGGCTTGGTGACCACGTTTGCTATTGTGGCTGGTGTGGCCGGGGCGGGGTTGTCATCGACGGTGGTGATTATTTTAGGGTTGGCAAATTTACTGGCCGATGGGTTTAGCATGGGCGCCAGTAACTATTTGGGGGTGCGGGCCGATAATCAGCTGAAGTCTAAGACGCGTCACCAGGAGTTTGAAGAAATTCGTCTGTATCCAGAAGGGGAGGCAGAGGAAGTTCGCCAGATATTCGCTGCCAAAGGGTTTGCCGGTACTCAGCTGGAGGATATTGTCAGTACTATTACCAGTGATCGCACCTTGTGGGTGGACACCATGCTGCAAGATGAACACGGTTTGTCGTTACAAAATCAGGACCCGTTGCGTTCTGGAGTCGCGACCTTTGTCGCCTTTGTTGTGCTGGGGTCACTGCCTTTGCTGCCGTTTTTTATCGGCGCATTTTGGCAGGGTGCTCTTAGCCAGCCGTATTGGTGGAGCAGTGCGCTAACCGGCTTAGGGTTTGTGGTGGTCGGTGCCGCCAAAGGGGGCATAGTCAAAGCCCCTGTGCTCGGGTCTGCTCTGGAGACATTGGCCGTAGGCGGCGGTGCCGCCGCACTGGCTTTTATCGTAGGCCGCTTACTCGGCGGACTCTGATTCGGGTAAGTCTTCCAGTCGAATATCCACCGCCAGTTCATCGGCAATGGCATCGAGTTGGTCGTACAGCTCATCCATATTGACGCCCTTGGGCAGGTGAATAACGCCGGTGGCCTCAAACATCGGCTCGCCCGACCAGGGCATGCTGGAGGTGTCGGTCTCCAGCTCATCCACACTGATGCCGCGACTGGCAAAGGCCTGGGAAACCTCGTAGACAATTCCGCTGCGATCTGGCCCTACCACACTAAAGGCTAAAGCCTTAGGTTTGTCCTCGCCTGGGCTGCTGGCTTTTTCAGCCACAACCCGCAAACCTTGACCGGAGAGGGCGGTTAGCGCGGTTAATAGCGATTCGCAATGTTCCTCGGGCACCGCAACCTGTAGAATACCGGCAAATTGCCCGGCCAGGTGCGACATACGGCTTTCCAGCCAGTTGCCTTGGTTGTCGTGAATGGTTTTGGCGAGCTGTTGCACAACGCCCGGGCGGTCAGCACTGATGACGGTAAGTACGAGAATCTGATTCACGGGTTTTCCTATTATTTTCAGGTTGAGCGGTGGCTTCTGATGCGATCAGGCGCCACCCGATTCTTCCCCTAACGATAACACAGACTCGAATGATTATTCCCTATCAGCAAATACCCGAAGAGACTCTTACAGCGTTACTGGAAGAGTTTGTCACCCGCGAGGGTACGGATTATGGCGAGGTAGAAACGAGCCTGGCCGATAAAGTGGCAGGCCTTCGCCGTCAGCTTAAACATGGCGATATAGCCATTGTGTTCGACCCGGCTATGGAGACGACCTCGCTGGTGCCAGCACGGGATCTGCAAGGGTTTGAAGGTGCCTGATTTTCTGATTGACCGGGCTGTAGCGCCGCGCGCTGTTTTGGTGTTGGCCCACGGTGCAGGAGCGCCGATGGACAGCGATTTTATGCAGCAAGTGGCAGAGGGTTTTTGCCGCGCCGGTATTACGGTGTACCGCTTTGAGTTTCCCTATATGCGCGAGCGCCGTTTGCACGGTACGAAGCGCCCGCCCAACCGCCAACCGGAATTGATCAGCGCCTGGCAGCAAGCACTGATCGAGGTGACGGCGGCGGAAACCTTGCCGGTATTTATCGGGGGTAAGTCGATGGGTGGACGCATGGCGTGTATATTGGCAGGTGTGGAGGCGGTCAGCGCTGTTGTGTGTTTTGGCTATCCGTTTCACCCGCCGGGCAAGCCGGATAAAACGCGCCTGGCGCCACTGCAACAGAGCCGATGCCCAGTCTTTATCGCTCAGGGCAGCCGCGACAAACTCGGCAGCGCCGAGGATATCGCCGATTATCAGTTGGGCAATCAGGTGACCCTGCATTGGCTGGAGGATGGCGATCACGATCTTAAGCCGCGGGTGCGCTCTGGCTTCACCCACGATCAACATATTCAAGGTGCCTTGCGTGCCGCCACAGGTTTTATTGATACTTACTTATGAATCATTTATATCTCCACTGTCGTCCGGGCTTTGAAAAAGAGTGCGCCGCTGAAATTACCGAGTTGGCCACCGCAGCCGAAATCTTTGGATACAGTAAAACCAAAGAGGGGCAGGCGCTGGTGACCTATGTCACTCACGAGCAGGACGGCGCGTTACAGTTATTGAATAAGTTGTCGTTTAAGCGTTTGATTTTTGTTCGCCAGTGGTTTGCCGGGCCGGCGCCGGTGAATAACATGGACCCCACCGATCGTTTGTCGCCACTGTTGCAAGCGCTCAAAGATTTGCCGCGCCCCGCCGAGTGGTGGACAGAAACCTGCGACACCAACGATGGTAAAGCTCTGTCTGGTTTGGCTAAAAAGTTTTCAGGGCCCTTCGAGCGAGCGCTGCAAAAAAACCGCTTGTTGGACAAAAAAAGCCCCTGGCGTTTGCATCTGTTGTTTTTAGCCGGTACGACGGCTTTGTTGGGCGTTGCCCCACTTAATAACAGTGCCGCCTGGTCAATGGGCATTGCCCGCCTGCGACAGCCTTCGGCCGCGCCCAGCCGTGCCACCTTAAAACTGGAAGAGGCGTGGCACCATTTCATTCCCGCTGAGCAGTGGGAGGAGCGCTTAGCGGGCAGTATGCGCGGAGTAGATTTAGGTGCGGCCCCCGGCGGTTGGACCTGGCAGCTGGTTAAACGGGGGATGTTTGTCGAGGCGGTGGATAATGGCCCGATGGCGCAATCGCTAATGGATTCGGGTCAGGTTACCCATCATGCGGTGGACGGTTTTGTGTTCGAACCCAAGCGCTCGGTTCATTGGTTGGTGTGTGATATTGCCGATAAGCCGGCGCGAGTGGCGAATATGATCGGTCACTGGGCCGAGAACCTGTGGTTTGAAGAGGCGGTGTTTAATCTTAAGTTGCCTATGAAACAGCGCTACGCCGAGGTGAAAAAGCTGGAGCAGCGCCTGTGGGAGCGATTAAAATCATTGCCCTGCAAAGCAGAGCTTTCTTTTAAACAGCTTTACCATGATCGCGAAGAGGTGACCGGCCACATTCGCTTATACCGTTAGGCCGGTTATTTTTTTAGCAGCGTTATCTTTTCAAAATCAGCCAGCGTTGGACTGAGCTGGTTTAACGTCTCGTGGCGGGCGTCGCTGTAGTACCACTGTTTCCAATCGTGCAAAGAGCGCCACTTAGATAATAAATAACGATGGTTGGTACGCTGAAGATCCTCCAGCGTTTCGCCGTTGATAAAGCCGGGCGCCCGGGTTGCTGCTTCTAATGCTTGTTGTGCAACCACATCGTAGGTGCTTTCCATACCCTCGGCAATGTGTCTTTCGACCAGTACATAAATCATGGCAAACCTTAAACACTGGTATTAATTGTAAAATGTTGTTGTGGCGATTGATGCATTATCAAAACGCTCTTTATTATTGTAACGCATATTGAGCCTTTGCGAATGCTCTTTTGTCCTCGGCTAATAGCAGTAGGCGCCTTAACCGTCAGAGGTTTGTAAAACCAACCACTCGCCAAGCTCAATCCATTGCTGCAAAATATTGTGCAAGCCATGGAGGGATTCGCTCTTGTCATTGGGGGCGGCCAGCCACACATTACCTATATCGGTGAGCGCCGAGATGATCTTGCCGATTGTAACCGCCCCCAAACTGTTTAATAAGCTGGCGGCGGCAATGGACCCTTGCGGCGAGTTTGGTTCGCTGGCGTTCACAGCCTTCAGGCTATTTAATAAATCGCCTAAATGAGCCGATAAGTGGGGTTGGTGCTCACGCAGCAGTACTTGCGTAAGGTGCAGGGTCTGGCTGCGAAAGTGCGGTGATGGCGGTGGTACATCAACGATTGAGTGATACAGCTGCGGCATGAATGCATACTCCGGCACGGCTGTGCGTGCGCTTCATTAAACCGAGAACCCAAGGCCGTCGCGGTGCCACTGACTTGTCAAATAAAACAGTTGCTGCACGGTGGCGGGAAAGGAAAGGCTGGCACCTAGTGACTGGACTCTTTACACTTTAAGTTTAGGCAAAGAAAGCTTAGCGTGCCGAACCATTTATAGATGATATAACGCTATGAATCAGCAAATTGATAATGTTTTAGACACTTGTGGGCTGATGTGCCCGGAACCGGTGATGATGTTGCACCAAGCGGTGCGATCTATGTCGCAAGGGGACGTTATTCAGGTGTTGGCGACCGACCCATCAACGACGCGGGATATTCCCAAGTTTTGTCTATTTTTGGGGCACGAGTTGATGGCGCAAGATGAAACGGATGGTGTCATGACCTACACCATCCGTTTAGAGAGCTAGCCGACAGAGTTTGTTTACTGGCCTTCTTCTACCAGCATAGAGATAGCAGCCAGTGCCTCGGGGTCTTCCGCTTTAATTTTGTTGGCGATTTGGTGCTGGAAAAAATAGCGGAAATCATCGTGCTTTTGCGCCGCGTAAAGGCATTTATCGCCAGGTAATACCGGGGTATTAATGACCTTGTCGGCATCGGTGAGCATGCCGTAGATATTGCCGTCAAACTGCAGGCGCCAGCTGACCACCTCAACCAGTGTCAGTTGGTGAGTGCCCGCATTGGCCAATACGGCGTGAGTGCCGATGGTGTCGGGTAGTTCTTGCACAACATCGTCTTCGTTTTCGCACTCGAGCTCGTAGTACTCGGCTGAGGTTTCCAGCTCGATGACTTTGTGCATAGGGGCGTCAAAAAAGACCTCGTCGATACCGGCATCATAGTAACCTTCCCACTGGCCGTTGAGTGGGTCACATACTTCCGTGCACGACACAATATCGTTGAGCCAGGGTACTAATCCCACCACTTCGCCGTTGGCGCGTAGGCCCCAAGCAACGACTTTCAGGCTAAACAATTTCTCTGGGTTACTTTCGTTAGAGTAAAGCATTTCCAGCCCATCCAGCTCGGGTGCGAGTCGAATAAAGCGCTGATCGTGTAGCTCACTGAATGATTTGCCTGTGAAAAAGTCCACGACATTCTCACTGTTGTGGCTTTGCTCTGGGGTCTTCATAATACACCTCCCAAGTGAGGCCGATGACGGCACTGACAGTGCTGTCGGGGTTTTTTCGATGATATCGAGATAACCGAAAAAGTGCGCCGCAATTACTCGGCTATCACTATATAAGGTATATGCTTATTGTATTAAGCACAATACTTACTCCTAAAAAATTACGTTCTATTACCTTTGTGCTGTCTGTATAGTTGGCGCGCAAATAAGTTAGCGGGTCAGAGAGAATTGAATACTGCCATTAATGCCGCCCCCCATACCAGTGAACAATTGGTGACGCTGTTTAATCGCTGTTTTGAATCCACCGAAAACACCCGTTTGTTGGGCGGAGCAACCGAGCCTGAGTACCTGCCGGCTACCAGTGAGCGAGGTGCACAAATTCACTTTACTCAAAACTACTTTGCCAGCGCCCTACATGAAATTGCCCACTGGTGTGTAGCGGGTGTCGCGCGGCGCGAGCTCCCCGATTACGGCTATTGGTATGCCCCCGATGGTCGCACCCCCGCGCAGCAGGCTGAGTTTGAGCGGGTAGAGGTACAGCCGCAGGCCTTGGAATGGCTGTTTTCGGTGGCAGCGAACTGGCGCTTTCGAGCCAGCGCTGACAATCTCGCTATGGGGCTGGGGCCTTCGGAGCACTTCAAAGACGCGATTTACCAGCGAGCGGTGTCTTTGACGGTCGATACGGTTAACCCGAGGGTTTATCAATTTAGCCGGGCGCTGTTGGCTCGGTTTCAGCCCGGGCAGAGTACGGCATGGCTATTTGCCCCTGAGCGTTTTGCGCGGGAGAGTTTGTGAGCATGGCGCCGGCCGCTGCACCGGCACCTGTTTGTCTTATCGACGCGTCAATCTATATTTTCCGCTACTACTTTGCCATGCCCGCCCATTGGTTTAGTGAGCCCGAGGGCCACTCCACCGAGGCCGTTTACGGTTTTGCCGGTTTTCTCGTCCAGTTGTTAACCGAGCATTCGCCCAGCGCCGTGGCGGCGTGTTTTGATGAGAGTTTAGGCAGCGGCTTTCGCCACCGCTTGTCGCCAGATTATAAAAGTTCGCGGGTGTTGCCCGACGAGGCACTGGCTTTTCAGTTAAAGGCCTGCGTCCAGGTGGCGCAGCTGTTAGGGATAACCACCTTTGCCAGTGATGAGTATGAAGCCGATGACCTGCTGGCCAGCTTGTATCGTACTTGCAGCGGCGAGGCTGCGCCGGTCGCGATCTTGTCACGGGATAAAGACTTGGCTCAGGTGCTCAAACGAGATCGCGACTACTTGTGGGATTTTAGTGCCGAGAAGCGTTATTTTCGCCCCGATATTACCGTTAAGTTTGGCGTACAATGTGACCAGTTGGTGGATTATCAAGCCCTGGTGGGCGATGCCATAGACGATATACCCGGCGTGCCCGGCGTGGGCGCTAAAACCGCGGCGGCCCTGTTAAGTCAGGGGTACAGTCTGGATGAATTATTGGATAGTCCCGAGCGCATCGCCCAGTTGCCCATTCGCGGCGCTAAGTCTCTTGCACAAAAACTTCCCGATTTGCGCGCGCAAATTGCTCTGTCGCGCCAGTTGGCGCGGTTGGTGAGCGATGTGGAGTTAATTCAATCCAGTAGTCAAATTCGTAGAAAAGAGGTCAATTGCGACCAATTAACCGATTTTTGTCAGAAAATGGGCTGGTCAGCTGGTATGATTCGCCGTCTTATTTCGCCCTTTACCCCACGCTGAGGATACCGTCCCACTGCCATGAAAATCGTTGTCGATGAGAATATTCCCCTCGCGGGCGCCTTTTTTGAGTCCGCTGCTGAGTTGATTAGCTTGCCCGGACGGGCGTTAACCGCTGCCGATGTCAAAGACGCCGATGCCCTGCTAGTGCGCTCGGTCACTCGGGTGGATGAGGCGTTGCTGCAAGGCTCCAAAGTAAAATTCGTTGGCACCTGTACCATCGGTATGGACCATTTAGATCAGGCTTACCTACAGCGAGCGGGTATTGCCTACACCAATGCTCCGGGCTGTAATGCCAATTCGGTAGTGGAGTATGTCTACGCCGCGCTTAGCCACTTAAATGTTGACTGGCACCAGCGCTCGGTCGGGATTATTGGTTGTGGCAATGTGGGGGGTGCCCTGTACCGAGCGCTTAGTTCGCAGGGCGTTGAGTGCCGCTGCTATGACCCATTTCTTACCCGCGAGCAAAACCCGGACTTAACCGATTTAGAGGAGGTGTTGCAGTGCGATATCGTTAGCATGCACACCCCCTTGACCACCACCGGCCAGCACCCGAGCCGCCATATGCTGGACTACACCCAATTGCGTAAGCTGCGCGACGATGTGGTGTTGCTCAATTGCGGCCGCGGCGCGGTGATCGATAACCGCGCGCTGCTGAAATTAATGCAAGAGCGCGACAATCATATTCAGGTGGTGTTGGATGTATGGGAGGGAGAGCCCGAAATCAGCGTCGATCTGCTCAATCGTGTACAACTTGGCTCGCCCCATATAGCCGGCTACAGTTTCGATGGCAAGCTCAAGGGCACTGCGATGATTTATCAGGCTTTTTGTCGCCACTTTGGCTTGACCGAGAAGGTGCACCTGGCCGATGTGTTGCCTGTGACGCTCAATAACCGTCTCGCTATGCCAGAGGGGGATGCTTGGCAGGTGATTGGCCAACTGATTGAAAAGGTGTACGCCATTGAAGCCGACGATCGAGCCTTGCGAGAGATGGTGGCCGATGGTACCGAGCCGGTGGCGACGGGCTTTGATCGTTTGCGCAAACAGTATCCGGTGCGCCGCGAGTTTAGCAACTATCGGGTTGCTGCCAGCGGCAATCCGGATATAGATGCGCCGCTGGCGGCGCTTGGTTTTAATCTGGAGTCCTAGCCACTGTGTTAAAACTGGGGATTATTGTGAATCCGTACGCAGGGCTGGGCGGAAGTGTTGCTCTTAAGGGCAGCGACGGCTCCCATACGCGCGATCAGGCCATGCGGCTGGGAGCCCAGCCCCGAGCTCTGGATCGTATGCATCGCGCCTTAGCGCCCCTGCAGGGGGCTGCTGTCGAGCTCTATGGCTACGCCGGTGATATGGGGCAGGCAGCGGTGAGCGAGTTAACTCTGCCATTTCATGTCATAGGCGCGGCGGCCACAAATCCGAGTGGCGATGCCGACACTCGCCAACTGGCCGTTGCGTTACAAGCGCAGGGGGTGGATTTAATTGTCTTTGCCGGTGGCGACGGCACGGCTCGGATTGTGGCCGATGCAATTGGCACCCGTGTGCCGGTGATGGGTGTGCCCGCCGGAGTCAAAATTCACTCCGGGGTATACGCTATAACACCTGAGGCGGCCAGCCGCGTACTGCTGAACCTAGCGCAGGGGCATTGGGCTCCCTTAGTGGATGCCGAAGTGCGCGATATTGATGAGGCGGCCTTTCGCCAGGGGCGGGTGCGTGCCCGCCATTACGCTGATATGCGGGTGCCGCTGGAGGATGATGCGATTCAGCAAGTGAAAAACGCCGGAGCCGCAGTGGACGAGCTGGCCCAGCTGGATGTGGCGGCTGAGGTGGTAGAGCGTATGGATGACGATACACTGTATTTGCTCGGCCCGGGTTCCACCACGCGCGCGGTGATGAGCGAGCTGGGTCTGGAGGCCACGCTTCTGGGGGTGGATATTGTTCACAGTGGCCAATGTATTGTGGCCGATGCCACCGAGCGCGACATTCTCAACGCTATGGCCTCGCACTTAGGGCCCACGGTTATGATAGTCACCGCGATTGGTGGCCAAGGGCATATTTTAGGCCGGGGCAATCAGCAGTTCTCACCTCAGATCGTACGCCAAGTTGCCCGTCAGAATTTGTGGGTTATCGCCACGACAGAAAAATTGAAAACATTGGCAGGGCGGCCTTTGTGGGTGGATACCAACGACCCACAATTGGACATGCAGCTGGTGGGGCTGATGCCGGTTATTTGTGGCTATCATCAGGAAGTCTTGTACCCGGTTGGAGGTGAACATGTTGCTGGATAAACCGCGCCTGCAGGCTCTGCTGGATGCGGCCGCCGTCAGTGCCGCTCAAGGGCTGGACAGCCGTCGCCTGTTTCACGGCCGCGGCCAGTGCTACCCAGGGCGTGAGCATATTGTGGTGGATTTTTTTCAGCCGGTTTGTGTGATTATATTTTTTGCCGAGCCCGCTAATGAGGAGTTGCAACAACTGCTCAATGAGCTGACTCCCCTTATGCCCACCCCTGTGGATACTATTGTGGTGCAGCGCCGTTACCTTGAAGGCAGTCCGAGCGAAGTGCTGCGGGGGCAGATTCCCGATGTTTGGTGCGCCCAACGCGGCGAGCTGCGCTTTAGTTTGTCCCTCGACCGCCAGCAAAACCTCGGCTACTTTCTCGATATGGAACCCGGTCGGGTGTGGCTGGAGTCGATTTGCGCGGGCAAAAAAGTGCTCAATTTATTTGCCTATACCTGTGCGTTTTCGGTGGTGGCGGTTGCCGCCAAAGCGGAGCAAGTGGTGAATGTGGATATGAGCAAAGCGGCTTTAGCGCGCGGCAGGTACAACCACCAAATCAATGACTTGGATAAACGCAACAGCGGCTTTTTGCCTGAGCAAATATTAAAATCCTGGAGTCGGGTTAAAAAGCCGGGCCCTTATGACATTGTGATTCTCGACCCGCCCAGCTTCCAAAAGGGCAGTTTTGTCGCCAGCCGCGATTACGCAAAATTGATTAAGCGCTTGCCTGAATTGATGCCCGCGGGGGGCGAGGTGTTGGCCTGTCTCAATGCACCTGAGTTGCCAGAGAATTTTTTGAGCGACTTATTCGCTCAATATTGCCCCGGGGCCAAGTTAATCGAGCGTTTGCCGGCCAGTAAAGATTTTCCCGATCGCCACCCGGACCGTCAACTGAAACTGACCCACTGGCGAGTGGAGGCGGCTTAACTCACCCTCTGGCAGTAGGTTGCTAGCGGGTGAGTAGGATTTGCATGATGGTGTCAATCGCGCTGGATGACTTCCCCTTGAGCGCTGCGCGCATTAAATCGATGGCGGGGGCAAAGTCACCGACTATGTCACCGGTGGCAGCCACAGGCTCTAGTTGCCCATTGATGTGAGTAGCATGGCTCGACAGCTGAGAGCGGCAGCTGATTAATCCACTGAGCAACGTAAATCCTTTGTGGGTCAGTGTGGCTTGGTCCACGGCCTCTTGCCGAATAGTATCGTCGTAGCGGATGTAATCTTCGTCAGCCAGCCAAAGCAGGGTGGCTAGGCACGCCATATGGCGCGGGCTATGTAGGCCGAACTCATCGGGGGAGTCCGGCCCGGCAATATCCTCAATAAAGACAGTTATTTTACGCGGGAAGTTGGAGTACAGCAGATTCAATGCGCGAGCGGCGTCTTTATGAAAGTCGCTGATGTGAATGTCGCCCATAAAATCCTCTATTGCGTGTAGCGTTCCAAAAAGTGGCCCAGCCGATCAATGGCACGGGTAAGCTCGTCTTCGCGGGGCAAAAAGACAATGCGCATGTGATCGCGATTGGGCCAGTTAAAGGCGGTGCCCTGTACCAGCAGAATTTTTTCCTGAATCAGGAAGTCCAGTACCATTTGCTGGTCATCCATAATTTTGTGGCGGTTTAAATCAATTTTAGGGAACAGATACATTGCCCCTTTGGGTTTAACGCAGCTGACGCCGGGTAGCTCGGCCAGTGCTGCCATTGCCGCATCGCGCTGATCGCGCAAGCGCCCACCAGGCATAATCAGTTCATTGACGCTCTGATAGCCACCGAGTGCGGTTTGCACAGCGTACATGGCCGGTACATTGGCGCACAGGCGCATTGAGGCGAGCATCTCAATACCCTGCACATATTCTTTGGCTTTGTGCTTGGCGCCACTGATCACCATCCAGCCCGAGCGAAAGCCTGCTAGCCGGTAGGATTTTGATAACCCGTTAAAGCTGATGCACAAGGTGTCGTGCACTAATCGCCCCAGCGGCACAAACTCGGCGTCGTCGTAGAGGATTTTGCTGTAGATTTCATCGGCAAAAATAATCAGGCCTTTTTCTTCGGCCAACCGCACCAACTGTTCCAGCACTTCTTGGCTGTAAACCGCCCCGGTGGGGTTGTTGGGATTGATCAGTACTATGCCGCGAGTTTTATCGGTGATCTTTTGTTTAATGTCTTCAATGTCGGGAAACCAGTCCGATTGCTCGTCGCACAGGTAATGTACGGCTTTGCCCCCAGCCAAATTCACCGCAGCGGTCCATAGCGGGTAATCGGGGGCAGGGATTAGCATTTCGTCGTTATTGTTGAGTAAAGCCTGCATGGACATGACGATTAATTCACTGACGCCGTTGCCGAGGAAAATATCGTCAATTTCGACGTCGGGCACACGCAAACGCTGGCACTCTTGCATAATGGCTTTGCGCGCTGCAAATAAACCGCGCGAGGCGACATAGCCCTCGGCGTTAGGCAGGTTGTAAATCACATCCTGAATAATTTCATCCGGGGCGGAAAATCCGAAAGTGGCTGGGTTGCCGATATTAAGCTTTAGAATTCGGTGCCCTTCTTCCTCGAGCCGGTAGGCGTGCTCGAGTACCGGGCCGCGTATGTCGTAGCAAACCCCGTTTAGCTTTTCGGATTTTTTAATCGTTTCCATTTACAGTAAACTGCCTTTAAGTCGAATCTGTCTGTTGGGTTTAATACCTAGAGTGCTATGGTTAAACCACACAAGTAGTCAATCATCCGGTTTGCTGGCCCAATGTGTCAAGGAGTTGTTGATGTCGCAAAACAAAAAATTCAGTGATGCTTATTTTCGCGATCGTTTAACCCCCGATCAATACACAGTTTGTCGGGAAAAAGGCACAGAAAGGCCGTTTTCTGGCCAGTACTGGGATGTTTTTCGCGACGGCACTTATCACTGTCGAGGCTGTGGTGAGCCACTGTTTAAATCGGACGCAAAGTTTGATGCCGGCTGTGGTTGGCCCAGTTTTTTTGCCCCTGCAACCGATGGGGTGATACGCGAAGAATTTGATGCAAGTCACGGTATGCGTCGCACCGAGGTTTTATGTGAACGCTGCGGTTGTCACTTAGGGCATGTCTTTGCCGATGGCCCAGAGCCTACAGGTATGCGCTACTGTATTAACTCAGCTTCGATTGAGCTGGATGAAAAAAGCGATTAATCGTAAATTTGTTTTTTCTTCCAGCTGTCGTCGTCCTCCAGCTTGCCCCAGGATTTTTCCACCTCTTCTGGCGCAGACTTTTTAGTAGGGTTCTGCGCGGTGTATTCTTGTTCGTATTTTTCGATAATAGCGCTTAGCTGGGCAATCTGTTTTTGGTAGCCCTGCTTGGCGTTTTCTTTGAGCAAGAGCTTGCGGGCCAGCGTGTAGTGATGAATGGTCAAGCGCAGCTTGCCCTCGGTCTGGGCTTTTTTGGCCTGCTGAATGTACGTGTCGACGGACGATTGCAGCAGCAGACGCCGCAAGTGCAGCATTAAATTTTTGGCGCTGGCTTGGGTTAAACTGCCAGATTGGGCTTGGTTGGTGATGTACTGACCAAGTTCGCGCAGTAGGGCGTTCGCAGATTCGGTTTTCTCTGTGGGAATTTTCACTTTACCGCCTTGGACGGGCAGTGTTTCTAGCTGTTTGCTGTAAACCTGAAATTCGTCACTATGGCCATCGTTCGGGGCCAACTTGGCCAGTTGTTCGCAGGTGTTGAGTAGCACCCGATAGACGTATTGAGCTAATTCGGTGGGTAGGTAACCGGGGGGGAGCTCGGCGACAATTATTTTAAAAAGCTGCTGGCGTTGCTTCAGGGCTTTTAAAATACGCGCCTGCTGTTTTTTCTTTTTAGCGATATGCTGGGTAATGAACACATAGCACACCAAGGCTGTCGCCAAAATGATGAGTGCGGCAATGGCCAGTACAGATGTCATAAACGCCTCTGTGTAAACCCTCAGGCATGGACCGGAAGGGGGGAGATAAACTCATTAGTTCTCAACAGATTATAGCATTTTGGCCTATAAAGCAGCATTGTTCGGGCTGATGGTGAAATATTAGCCTGCCGACTTTCTAAATTGACGACTTTCAGAGCAGATTGGTGAAACCTTATTCAGTTTGCTTGCTGTAATTGCTGCCCGCTGTAAGTTGTTGTTTCGCCCCATAAAAAAAACACACAACAAAGTGTTGACAGGTGCCCAAGGCGTGCTTAGAATGCGCCCCTCTTTTGAGAGACACGGTCCCCTTCGTCTAGAGGCCTAGGACACCGCCCTTTCACGGCGGTAACAGGGGTTCGACTCCCCTAGGGGACGCCAAGCGGAAATAGCTCAGTTGGTAGAGCACAACCTTGCCAAGGTTGGGGTCGGGAGTTCGAGCCTCCTTTTCCGCTCCATTTCCCCCTTTTTTATGGGGAAGGATTGTGTCAATTTAAAGAGAAGTCCTGTGTCCCCTTCGTCTAGAGGCCTAGGACACCGCCCTTTCACGGCGGTAACAGGGGTTCGACTCCCCTAGGGGACGCCATGCGGAAATAGCTCAGTTGGT
>NZ_JAUOQM010000045.1:21809-49650 GCF_030547685.1 Gilvimarinus sp. 2_MG-2023
TTCAGCATTCAGCATTCAGCTGATATACTCCACAGCCTAGCCATACACTCTAGTGTAGTCCCAGTATGCGCGCTCGTTCTTTGGAGTAATCAAAGGCTTCGCCTGCGCTTACGGCTTGATGAAATTGCTCATCTAACCGCTGGAACTTTTCAATTTCTTCATCGGGCATATAATGCAGGCAGTCGCCGCCAAAGTGCCAGAGTAAGTCTCGCGGTAAGAGCGGTGTTAGGTGTGCGAAGCTGGCAATGGTTTGTGTTAGTAAGCGTTGGCCTTGCTCAGAGTACTCGATACCCTGCAGCGAGGGTAAACTCTCCAATTGGTTTAAATACTCCAATGCTTGCTCATCGGCCTGATCGTTTACGAATGGCGGTTGCTGCTGGGTGGCGTGTATAAATTGCGTCAGTAGGTTGCGATGAAAATCGCGATAGGCGGTTTCGGCGTCGGATCCCGACATGGTTCTGTCTCCACAAAAAACGATGTACTGAGCCACTCAGGTGGCAAATATTAGAGGCCATTATGACAGCTGCGCTCTCGATTAAAAATCTCCATAAAGTGTACGACAATAAGTTTGAAGCGCTGAAAGGCATTTCATTGGAAGTTCAGCCCGGCGATTTTTACGCGGTGCTTGGTCCCAACGGGGCAGGCAAGTCGACTACCATCGGCATTATCAGCTCTCTAGTGCGTAAAACTTCGGGCGAAATTAAAGTCTTTGAGCACGATATTGATAAAGACTTCTCGGCGGCTAAGCAAGAGCTGGGTATCGTGCCGCAAGAATTTAATTTCAGCCAGTTTGAAAAAGTGCGCGATATTGTTCTGCAGCAAGCGGGCTATTATGGCCTGCCGCGCGCTCAGGCGGCTGAACAAGCCGATAAGTACTTAAAGCGGCTGGGGCTTTGGGATAAGCGCGATACGCCAGCACGTATGCTTTCAGGCGGCATGAAGCGCCGTTTAATGATTGCTCGCGCGCTGGTACACGAGCCGCGTATTTTGATTTTGGACGAGCCTACCGCTGGGGTGGATATTGAGTTGCGCCGCTCAATGTGGGAGTTTCTACAAGACATTAATGCCCAAGGCACCACCATTATTCTCACCACCCACTACCTAGAAGAAGCCGAGAGCTTGTGCCGCAATGTGGCCATTATTGACCGCGGTGAAATTGTGCAAAACACCAGTATGCGCGAGCTGCTGACACGTTTAAACCAAGAGGTTTTTGTGTTTGATGTGGCGGGTGCTTTATCTGTCGCGCCAAGCTTAGCGGGGCATAAGGTCGCGCTGGTGGATGAACACAGCTTTGAGGTGGAGGTGGAAAAGGGCCAATGCCTCAATCAGTTGTTTGCCCAGCTGACTGAGCAAAAAATAGAAGTGGTCAGTATGCGCAATAAGGCCAATCGGCTGGAAGAGTTGTTTGTGTCACTGGTGGGTAAGCCATTGGCTGGGGAGGAAAAACCGTGAATATCAATGGTCAGTGGGTCGCGCTCTCAACCTTGGTGCGCAAAGAGGTGCGGCGATTTACCCGTATTTGGGTGCAAACGTTGTTGCCGCCGGTTATCACCATGTCTTTGTACTTTGTAATATTCGGCAAATTGATCGGTTCTCGGGTCGGTACTATGGACGGTATTAGCTATATGCAATTTGTAGTGCCGGGGCTGATTATGATGGCGGTGCTGACCAACTCGTATTCCAATGTTGTGTCTTCGTTTTTCAGTGCAAAATTTCAGCGCTCGATTGAAGAGCTGTTGGTATCGCCAACACCCAACGTCATTATTCTGCTCGGATACTGTACCGGCGGCATGGTGCGCGGGCTATTGGTGGGCGCTCTGGTGACAGGGGTGGCGTTATTTTTTACCGAGATTCAGGTGCATAGCTGGCCGCTGACGGTGACCATTATTTTGTTAACCTCGCTATTCTTTTCACTGGCGGGGTTTCTCAATGCCGTATTTGCCAATACCTTTGATGATATCTCCATTGTGCCCACCTTTATTCTCACCCCGTTGACTTACCTCGGGGGGGTATTTTATTCGGTTAGCGTGCTGCCCGATTTTTGGCGTTACGCCTCACAGCTAAATCCTATTTTGCATATGGTTGAAGCCTTTCGTTATGGGTTGCTAGGAGTAGGGGGGGAGCATGTTTATTGGGCCTTTGCGGGTTTGATTGTGTGCACCGCTATATTGTTTTTTATTGGTTTATATTTGCTTAAAAATGGCAAGCGGCTGCGAGCTTAGGGGTGCTGGATGACAGAAGTAACGGATAGCCCGCTGGGCAAAAGCAGTGAATATACCTCCGAGTACGATCCCGCTTTGCTGTACTCCATCGCCCGCGTGCAGTCGCGCCAAGTGTTGGGTCTGTCACAGGCCCCGCTGCCCTTCACGGGGGAGGACGTCTGGACTGGTTTTGAGTTGTCTTGGCTAAACTTAAAAGGCTTGCCGCAAGTGGCGCTGATTGAGTTTAGCTTGCCCTGCGAGAGCCCCAATATTATTGAATCCAAGTCCATTAAGCTGTACTTGAATTCGTATAACCAGACTCGGCTGGCCAGTGTGGGTGAGGTGGCTGAACGTATTGCGCGCGATTTCACCGCCGCCGCCGGTACTAGCGTTACTGTCCATGTGTCGGCCTTATCGGATTATCAAGCGGTCGGTAGCTTTGACCAAGCGCCTTGGCGGGCCGAGTGTATCGACGGGCAAGATGTCACTATTAGCGAGTATTCTCCCAATGCCGAGCTTCTGAATGCGGCGACTGATGCGTGTGTAGAGGAGAGCCTCTATAGCGATTTGTTGAAATCAAACTGTCCGGTCACCGGTCAGCCCGACTGGGCCAGTGTTTGGATTCGCTATCGGGGGAATAAATTAGATCGAGCGGGCTTGTTGAAGTATATCGTCTCGTTTCGCGAGCATCAGGACTTTCACGAGCACTGTGTGGAGCGCATCTATTGCGATATTATGGCTCGCTGCCAGCCTCAGTCGCTTGAGGTCTACGCGCGCTATACCCGGCGTGGTGGGTTGGATATTAACCCTTACCGCAGCAGTGAGTCGAAGCCATTGCCTGCAGTACGGTTAGTCAGACAATAATCTTATCACTCAATTTCTCGGCGGCTTTTTTCAGGGCCGCCAGGACATTTTCTTTGTCGTAATTGCGCACTTTTTCCAGGTCGAGGTACATCGAAAAGCCCTCGGTACGGTCTTCAAAATAGGTTTGATTGCGACCCAAGTCTTTGCGCAGTCCGGCTACCTCGTACACCTTAACCGGGGCGCTAAAGCCTTTCACCTTTATCTCGCCTTTATCGCGGCATAATACCGAGTCTTTAACCAGTGACCAGGTTTCGTGAGAGATTAATATTTCATCGGGAGAGGCGGCCGACTCTAAACGGCTGGCCAGGTTCACATGAGTGCCGAGCACGGTGTAATCGAGGTGACTCGAGGTGCCAAATGTACCGACGGTGCAGTAGCCGGTGTTGATGCCCATACGGATTTGCAGCGGGCGCTTAATACCTTGATTCCACCATTCTTGCTGGAGTGATTTCATGCGTTTTTTCATGGCGATCGACATGTGCAAGCAGCGCAGGCAGTCTTCTTTTACACCCTTGCTTTCACTATCACCGAACAGCACCATTACCCCATCACCCATAAACTTATCAATGGTGCCGCCGAAGTGAGAGACGATTTTGGTCATCTCGGTGAGGTATTGATTGAGCAGTTCGGTTAATGATTCGGATTCCATCTCCTCGGAGAACTGGCTGAAGTCTTTAATGTCTGAGAAAAAGACGGTGATTTTCTTCCGTTCGGCCTGTAGGGTTTCATCGCGCCCCTGATTAATCGCTTGCCACACCGCCGGTGCTAAATAGCGCGAAAGCTTGTAGGCGCGGATTTTGTGCCATTTTTGTTCGTTTAATAGTTTACTGTTGGAGATTTTCAGAGCGTGGAAGCGCTGGTGCATATAAAGCGCGTAAGCTAAAAAGTAGGTGATAATGCCAATTAAGCTGACCGCACTGATTTGAATATCGCTGGCAAAAATAAGCTGAGGCTGGTGAACCAATAGGCTCACTCCCACGCCACATGCCAGGGCCGTGTTATCTTCCAGCCAGCGCCGCAGGCCGCCATTGAGCAGGGCGTTGAACTGGATCATGGCTAAGAATAAGATACAAGGCAGCAGGGAAAAGCTAATAAGGTTAAGTACCACCCCGATCAGGGCCGCATCTGAGTAGGTTAGCCAGCGATTTATCTTTTGAATGTTTTCTTCGGGTTGTCGGCTGGTGAAAACGTAGGCGCCGTAGGCATAGAGCAATAAAAATACAATGGCACCCAGATACAGCCAGTCTAGCGCTTTCCAGTCCATCATGGCCGCCAGTGTGCCGCCTGTGGCGAAACACATCAGGGTGCGAAAATAATACTGCTGCAGTACGCTTTCGTCTCTCTTTTGTTTTGTCGTTTGTTCTTCAGTGGTCTTGGTCATTATGCATAATGTCTTGTGAATTCGGCTTGCTCAGTTAGTTAAAGAATAAGGCGCCTTAACTTTTAAGCCTTTCCCTCATATTAATCGGGTTGGTACGGCGAGTCTATGATTTAAACCTGCCGGTTTATTTCATGCGCAGATCTAAATACTTTTCTTCTAGCTCGGCGTACTGTGCCTCCAGAGTGGTGTAACTCTCTTTGAGGGTTTCTAACTGATCGGCCAGACCGGCATCATCTCCATAAACGGGGTCAGCGGTGTTGCCCTTAAGCTGCTGATTTTCGGTCTCCAGCATATTTATGTGAATAACCAGCTCTTTGGCCTCAGAGGCGTACTGCTGCAAAGTGGTGCGCATTTCGGTTATTTCTTGCTGTGCGTGGTTGGCATCTTGTGCCTTGGCTTCGTATATATTGAGTTTGTTGAGGGCGGTATCCAACTCACTTTCCAGCAGTTGAACACAGGTTTCGGACTCTTTAACGTAGCGTTCCTGCTGGCTGAGTTGGTTTTGCAGCTCGTTAATCAGCACTTCTTTTTGTTCGGCGCTCTCGGCGTCTTGCAGTTGCTTTTGCAGTTTATTGATTAGGCGGTGCTGATCGGCGGCCACATTGCGCAAAGTGTTGAGCTGGTCGTTAGTGCGCGGATCGGGCTTGGTTAAAGTGATGGATTCGGTGCGCACAGTTTGCGAGATATTATTGCCACTAGCAGCCTCAATGGTTTGGCTGATGTCATCGTAAACGGCATTATATCGAGCGAGAATGGCGCTGAATTCATCTTTATTTTCCATGCCTTCACTCAGCTCAGACAGCTGATCGTGGTAGCCTTGGGCTTCATCTCGTGCAGCATCCCACTTGCTTTCCATCTCAAAAAAGAGTTTTTTAAATTTCTCTAGGTTTTCAATGCGCTTCTGCGCATTTTCTAGTGCCTGGGTGAGGTCTTCACTGCCATCCCCATTCTCGCTAGAGGTTGGGGACAGCGCCGCGAGCAGTTCTCCAATTTGAGTCCAGTGCTCACTACCTAAGCCGCTGCCGTCACCGTCCAGCTCTAGACATAGAATGGCATGTCGAATGGCGGCGGCACGAGCAACAGTAGACAGAGCGTCGGCTTGAGGGGCATCGATATCGGATTCTGGTGCTTCGCTTAAAAATACAGCTTGAGTGCTGGCAAGCTGTGCTTCCAGATAGGCTTGGGGGGCTGTATCAGGGGAGGGCGGTGGCTCGGGTGTTGCGTGAGCCGGTTTTTGTATCGCCTGGCGCAGCTGATCTTGCTGGCGGGCGAGTAGCTGCTTTAATTTGCGGGCGTGCAACGCCAGTAGCAGGCATAGAATAATCACTGCCAGTACCGCCTCCAAGCCAATGATGAGCACTAGCCATGGTATGTGCATAAACTGCAAACCCTTATTTATGTTTTATCCGATTATGGAGCACTAGAGCCATTGATGCGAATTTTTGTGCCGTAAGAGTATATAAATGTTGTTAGAATTTGTCTTTTCATGGGTTTTAAAGACAAAAGAGGCTGTTATGGACGCCATTGAAGCATTAACACGCAGGGTTTCTACACCCAAATTACAGGAACCGGGCCCGAGCTCCGAGCAGTGGAGACAGCTGCTGCGGGCTGCTCAGCGCGCCGCCGACCACGGCCAGCTGCGTCCCTGGCGTTTTTTGACTATCGAAGGAGAGGCGCGCGAGCAGTTAGGCCAATTATTTTGCGACAGTGCACTGCGTGATAATCCGCAATTACCGGATACGTTTCAGCAAAAATTTAAAAATATGCCTCTTCGCGCACCTGCGCTATTGGTGGTGATTGCGAGCTGCCAGGATCATCCTAAAGTGCCACAGCAAGAGCAGGTAATTGCCGCCGGTGCCGCGGCGCAAAATGTAATCAACGCCGCTTTTGCACTGGGTGTGGGGGCTATGTGGCGCACGGGCGATATGGCTTATAACAGCCATGTTTGCCAGGGATTAGGTTTAGCCGAGAATGAAAAGCTGATTGGCTTTATCTATTTGGGAACCCCCGCAAGTGCTTCTAAAAGCCTGCCGTCTATATCCGAGCCGGAAGAGGTGTGCCAGAGTTGGGGGGAGGTTCAGGCTTAGTAAGACAGCGGAGGAGGGGCGGTGTCAGGAGTCGATACACATGCCTCTGCGCCCGACCACTGCGTAATCACCTTCCAGTCAGGCATAAAAAAAGCCCACCCCGTTGGGGTAGGCTTTTCATATATGGCGCACTCGGGAGGATTCGAACCTCCGACCGCTCGGTTCGTAGCCGAGTACTCTATCCAGCTGAGCTACGAGTGCGTCGTTAGGAGGCGCGTATATTAGGGTTTCACTTGCCCCCCGTCAAGGGCTGATTTTAAAAAGATTCTATTTTTTTAGTGGGTTGATTAACTTCCAAACACCTTGTTGGAAAAATGTGCACAGCTACTGCTCCCCCGTTATATTTGACGGGCTTGCGTTGCAATTATTCGGGGGTTTGTGTAAATTAGCGCCCCCTTAGAGCAGAGGCCTAGATAAGTAGTGTCCTGGTTCTAAATTGGTGAGGTGGCCGAGTGGTCGAAGGCGCACGCCTGGAAAGTGTGTAACGGGCAACCGTTCGAGGGTTCGAATCCCTCCCTCACCGCCATAAACAAAGCCCAGCCGTAAGGTTGGGCTTTTTTTGTGCGGTCGTGGGAGGGGTGGGCGCTCCTATACATCCCTGTATCCGCGGCATTCGTGCTTTCCCTACACATCAGGACCCTCGTCAGGGTTCGACAAAACGCCAGGAGCGTTTTGAACCGACCGCAGGGAGCCCGAAGGGTACGGCACAGGGAGGTGCCGCAGTTAATCCCTCCCTCACCGCCATAAACAAAGCCCAGCCGCAAGGTTGGGCTTTTTTGTGCGCGATCGTTTTAAAAGACACGTTACTGGGTCTTTTACGGGCTGAGATGATCTTTATATTGAGCATTTGTCGCTATTAGGCGTATAATAAACCCACAGACATCCAAAAATAATAAAAAAGCTCACCCGTAATCGGTGGGCTTTTTTGCGTTTTGGAATTGGTAATTTCCGCGTTGAGTGGATGAGATTCAGCAGTTCTCGAGGTATAGCAGATGAGCAAGGTGTCGCAGTACTTGTCTTTATCGGTGGTTTCATTTCGCACCATTCGGCGCGGTAAAATGGGCGCCTTTATGGGGGTTGAAGGCCTTCGTGGTAACCATTATTGGGTTTGAGTAATTCTCGTATGACCCCGGCACTGGTTAACAGTGCTTCTACACTCCTAGTTTAACCTCGCTCTGTCGAGGTTTTTTTATGTCTGTTGTTCAGGCATTATCCATCGAATTCGTGTTAACCAATATTGTAGGAGTCGGCATGCGCAAACTGATTGTTATATTCTGTCTATGGGTCAATGCCCCAATGGCCATAGCCGAAATGGCGGGCTATGCGCAAGTGACAGAGGATGGTCAGGCCGCGGTGGCAACCGTGCAACCGCGCGCGACTGAGGCGGCCATGGCAGTGCTTAATCGGGGAGGCAATGCGGTCGATGCGGCGGTTGCAGCGGCTTTGGCGCTGGGTGTAGTCGATGGGCATAACTCCGGTATTGGTGGCGGCAGTTTTGCCATTGTGCGTTGGGCTGACGGCACGGTGGAGGCATTAGATGGTCGCGAGCAGGCGCCCGCCAAGGCGCATCGAGATATGTTTGTCCAAAACGGCCAAGTTCAGCGCTCATTAAGTCGCACCGGAGCGCTAGCCTCAGGCATTCCGGGCTCGGTAGCGCTGTTTGATTATATGTTGGCCAAGGGTGGGGCTTTAACGCCCGAGCAAGTGTATGCGCCTGCGATTACTTTGGCCGAAGAAGGTTTTGCTATCGATCAAATCTATGCCGATCGTCTGGCGCGACACCAAGAGGTATTAACCCAGTTTCCGGCCAGTGCCGAGGTGTTGCTCGATGGTGAAGGTAACCCCTGGCCAGTAGGGCACAAGCTATTGCAGGAGGATTTAGCTAAAACCTACAAGCACTTGGCTAAGCAGGGGGCCGCCTACTTTTATCAGGGGGCATTTGCCCAGGCGGTTGAGAAGTGGATGATTGCCAACGATGGTTTGATTCGCGCCAAGGATTTTGCCAATTACCAAATGTTAGTGCGCCAGCCAGTGCACTCTCAGTACCGTGGGTATGAAGTGTTTGGTTTTGGGCCTCCCAGCTCCGGCGGTGTACATGTAGCGCAAATTCTTAATATTTTGCAATCATTTGAGTTGAGCGAATTGAGTGAGGTGCAGCGTTATCACGTAATCGCCGAGGCGATGAAATTAGCCTTTGCTGACCGGGCCTATTGGCTGGGGGATCCAGCCTTTACCGATGTTCCCAAGGGGTTGGTACGGTCCGATTACGCCAAGGCTTTGGCCGGTAAGGTCTCTCTCAAAAAGACGTTGGCCGAGGTCGAGCACGGCACGCCAGCCAAAGCGACCATCGACTTGTTCGATAAGCACACCACCCACATTGCTACCGCCGATAAGCAGGGCAACTGGGTGGCGATTACCACCACGGTGAATACCGATTTTGGTTCTAAAGTGATTATTCCGGGTACGGGGGTGGTGATGAACAATCAAATGGATGATTTTTCGGCCCAGCCTGGTGTGCCCAATATCTACGGCTTGGTTGGTACCGAGGCCAATGCTATTGCGCCGGGTAAGCGCCCGCTGTCGAGCATGAGCCCTACGCTATTGATGAAAAATAATAAGCCGGTGATGACGCTCGGCGCGGCCGGTGGACCGACGATTATCAGTCAGGTGGTGCAGGCGATAATCAATCATGTGGATTTAGGCTTGGGTCTGTACGATGCTATAGCGCTGCCCAGGGTGCACCATCAGTGGCGCCCACAAAAGCTTTATTTGGAGCCTGACGCCGGTGATGCCTTACACCAAGGGTTGCAGTCATTGGGACACTCATTAAAAGCGCTCGGCCCCTATGGTTCTACCCAGGCAATTGAATTCAAAGACGGCCACTTTATTGCAGTGTCGGAGCCGCGCCTAGAGGAGCGCAATCGGCATTAATCATCTGTTGGCGCGAGTGCCAGTTGTTGTTGAAAGATCGTTTCAATCGCCTCTGGTGCGCGTTCTTTTTTGATGGTTTCAAAAAAATGATGGGCTTCCGGGTAAGCGGTGCGCAAATACATTAACCATTGCTTGACCCGATTGCCCGCGTATTTGATCGGGTAAATAGGCAAGCTGGTTTGATAGTATTGGTGTAGCTGCGCCAATGCCCAGTGCCAGGAGTTGAGTTGGTAGTCTTGCCCCCGCTGCACGGCTTTGATTTGCAGTGCCAAATCGGGGCGGGCCAGCAAGCCTCGCCCCAGCATAATATCGGTGCAGCCCGATTCGGCAATGCATCGATGGTAGTCATCCAAACTCCAAATCTCGCCGTTAGCCACAACGTTGATGGTCAGCGCTTGGCGAATCTCCCCGATGCAATCCCAGTAAGCGGGCGGCCGGTAGCCGTCGGCCTTTGAACGCCCGTGCACCACCAGCTCACTGGCACCACCTTCCTGACAGGCATGAGCGCACTCCACATACCCAGTGCGGTTGTCAAAGCCGAGGCGTATTTTGGCACTGACAGGGATCTCTTTGGGTACCGCCTTGCGCACGGCAGAGATAATATCGTAAAGCCTGTTGGGGGTGCGCAACAGGCAGGCGCCGCCATCGCTTTTGTTGACAGTTTTGGCGGGGCAGCCAAAATTCAAATCAATCGACTGCGCACCCGCCTTAATGGCCCGGTGCGCATTTTCCGCCATAGCCGGGGCTTGCCCGCCCAGCAGTTGCAGCTTAACTGGTGTGTTTGATGGGGTGCGGCAGTGGTTGTCGAGCTCGGGGCAGAGTCTGCGAAAGACGCGCCGGGGGAGCGGTTGGTCAACCACCCGCACAAATTCGGTAACACAGTGGTCTACGCCGCCAATAGCAGTCATCTGGTCGCGAACCAAGTAGTCGACAACGCCCTCCATTGGGGCAAGATGAATTTTCATAGCCTGTTCGCCGCAAAAGGGGCGAATTCTACAGCTTTTATATTCGGTGTGCTTCAGTTTGGTTTGCTAAAATCAAGAAAATATAGGCGAAAAGCTGGAAAAATCGGGGAAAGAGCCATTAACGGGGCTGATGTGAGGCGAGCAAACCAAATGACATCTTGTAAGTTGATGAAAGATAAGAGAAAATGCTCGGCCGCTTGGAGGGTGCGTTTTATCCTGAGCGGAGTTTCATACTAGAAGAAGGTAGGCGCTATGCAAGAAACATTGCTGCAGCAAGGCATTGATTTAATGATCTACGGCATGGGCACGGTCATTGTGTTTTTGACGTTGTTGGTTTTCGCTACCGGCATTATGTCTCGATTCATGCTGCGCTACTTTCCCGACCCGGTTGTGGTCGAGCCGAAAAAGAGCCGAGCCCCCGCCGCCAACGGCGCTGCAGTGGAGCCGCATATCCAACGCGTTATCGAAGAGGCTGTCCGCCAGCACCGTCAAGCGCGTCGATAAGTCGATAGTCGTTAACGTATTTTCAGATCAGTTTAACTTGGGGTTAGTACGCCATGAGCGAGGTTAAAAAACCACTGGGTATCACCGATGTGGTACTGCGCGATGCGCATCAGTCTCTGTTTGCCACCCGCATGCGTCTCGATGACATGTTGCCAATTGCACAAAAACTGGACGAAGTCGGTTTTTGGTCTCTGGAAACTTGGGGCGGCGCGACCTTTGATAGTTGCATTCGCTACTTAGGTGAAGATCCCTGGCACCGTATTCGCGAGCTGAAAAAGGCGATGCCTAAAACGCCGATGCAAATGCTTTTGCGCGGCCAGAATCTTTTAGGTTATCGCCATTACGGTGATGATGTGGTGGAAAAATTCGTCGAACGGGCCGCGGCCAATGGCGTTGATGTATTCCGTGTGTTCGATGCCATGAACGATATGCGCAATATTGAAGCGGCATTAAAAGCGGTTAAAAACCAAGGCAAGCACGCCCAAGGCACAATCTCTTATACCATTAGCCCGGTTCACACCCTTGAGGGATGGATCGAGCAGGGCAAGCGCATTGAAGACATGGGCGCCGACTCTATTGCCATTAAAGATATGGCTGGCCTGCTCAAGCCTTATGTGGGTTACGAGCTGGTTAGACGTCTAAAAGAAAGCTGTGACATCCCGATTCATATGCAAAGCCATGCCACTACCGGTTTAGCTCATGCGACTAACCTCAAGTGTGTAGAGGCGGGTATCGACAATGTAGATACCGCTATTTCTTCCATGTCCATGACCTATGGCCATAGCCCTACCGAAACATTGGTGGCGAGCTTGGAAGGTACCGAGCGTGACACGGGTCTTGATATTCACTTGCTGGAAGAAATTGCCGGTTATTTCCGCGAAGTACGGAAAAAATACGCCAAGTTCGAAGGCGCATTAAAGGGCGTCGATTCGCGTATTCTGGTCGCTCAGGTGCCCGGCGGCATGCTGACCAATATGGAAAATCAGCTGCGTGAGCAAAACGCAACCGACAAGCTCGATGACGTATTGGCCGAAATCCCCAAAGTACGTGAAGATTTAGGCTTTATTCCACTGGTCACACCGACCTCACAAATTGTCGGCTCACAGGCCGTGCTTAACGTGCTGACCGGTGAGCGCTACAAAACCATTACCCGCGAAACAGAAGGCGTACTGAAAGGTGAGTACGGTTCGGCACCGGCTCCTGTTAATAAAGAGCTGCAGCAACGGATACTGGGCGATGCAGACCCTGTAACTTGTCGCCCGGCCGACTTAATTGAGCCGGAGTTCGATAAGCTCACCGAGGAGTTGATCGCCCAAGCGAAAGAAAAAGGTATTGAGCTAAGCGCTGGTGATGGGCAGGTGGACGACGTTTTAACCTACGCACTCTTCCCTCAAGTGGGCTTAAAGTTCCTGCAAAATCGCAACAATCCCGACGCTTTCGAGCCCGTGCCAACCGGTAAAGAAGGTGCCGCAGCTACGACTGATGCCGGCGATGAGATTTACACGGTAGAAGTGGAAGGTAAAAAGTACACGGTTACTGTGGGTGAAGGTGGTGATCTTACTGGAATTGCCGCGGCTGGTGCGGCACCCGCTGGAGCCGCTCCGGCCGCCGGCGGCGGTGAGCCAGTTCCCGCACCCTTGGGTGGCACTATTGTGCGCTTGGTGGCTCAACCGGGCGATCAAGTTGCCGAGGGTGACACGTTGCTGATCTTGGAGGCCATGAAAATGGAGTCAGAGGTGAGCGCGCCCAAAGCAGGAACCGTAACCGCTATCAATGTGCAGGCAGGTGACGCGGTTGCCGCCGGCGATAATCTGCTGACTATAGGCTAATTCCCCGAGTTTAATTGAGAGAAGACCATGCAGAATTTTTTACGTCTTTGGCATGACTCGGGCATCTACCACCTGGACTTAGGTCAGGCGGCAATGATGTTGGTGGGTCTGCTGTTGTTATTTTTAGCCATTCGCAAAGGCTTTGAGCCATTGCTTCTGGTGCCCATAGGCTTTGGTTGTATTTTATCCAATATTCCCGGGGCCGGTCTGTCTATGTCGGCGGTGGAAAATGCCCTAGCATCGGGTTATCCCGATGTGATTGGCCCTATTGCTCAGTTGCTGGGTGAGCAGGCCGATGCCGGCATCAAGGTCATTGCCCAAGCCTATAAGCACGCCTCGGCCGGAGTCCAGGCAGACGCAAACCGTTTAGCGGCAGATTTAGGCTATGCCAACGGTATGCTGTACAACTTTTACAGTATTGCCATTGGCACTGGTGTAGCACCCTTGCTGATTTTTATGGGCGTTGGCGCCATGACTGATTTTGGCCCACTGCTGGCAAACCCTAAAACCTTATTCTTAGGTGCGGCAGCACAGTTTGGTATCTTTGCTACGGTAATGGGGGCGGTAGGTCTGTCTGTGACGGGTATTATCGACTTCTCTATTGCCGATGCCGCGGCGATTGGGATTATTGGCGGTGCCGATGGTCCAACCGCTATTTATGTGGCCAGTATACTGTCACCTGAACTGTTGGGCGCTATTGCGGTGGCCGCTTACTCTTATATGGCGTTGGTTCCGATGATTCAGCCACCTATTATGCGCTTGCTGACCAACGAAAAAGAGCGCCAAATCAAGATGGAGCAAATGCGCACCGTATCGCGCCGCGAGAAGATTGTTTTCCCGCTGATTCTGTTGATTATGGTGGCCTTGATACTGCCCAGTGCGGCCCCACTATTAGGTATGTTCTGTTTTGGTAATTTGATGCGCGAATGTGGCGTGGTCGAACGCCTAAGTGATACCGCCCAAAATGCCCTAATCAATATTGTGACTATCTTTTTGGGCTTGTCGGTCGGCTCTAAGTTGGCGGCCGATAAGTTTCTCGATCCCAAAACACTGGGAATTTTAGTGCTGGGCATTGTTGCATTTGGTATTGGTACCGCCATGGGCGTACTGACCGCCAAGTTTATGAACTTGTTTGTGAAACACAAAATCAATCCACTGATTGGTTCGGCGGGTGTGTCTGCGGTGCCTATGGCGGCGCGTGTGTCCAACAAGTTGGGCTTGGAGGCCAATCCGCAAAATTATTTATTAATGCATGCAATGGGGCCTAATGTGGCCGGGGTTATCGGTTCGGCAATTGCCGCCGGGGTGATGATCTCGATAGTGTCTTCTTTGACCTAATCCAATGTACACACGCTAATTGACTTTCCTTTCTTCTGTCGCCGCACCTAGAGTGCGGCGCTTTTTATGAGGCACCCTGTGGCCGACTTTCCTGGTTTTTCCGATATCGATCATCCCGTACTGTTACGCAACTTGCAGCGTATGGGGATAGAGCAGCCCACCGAAGTACAGGAGCGCACGATTGAAGCTGTGCTCGATGGTGAGGACTGTGTTGTTTCGGCGCCGACGGGTTCGGGTAAAACCCTGGCATTTTTGTTGCCGATTATGCAGGCGCTACATAGCCAAAAACGGAAAACCGCACGCATACGGGCATTGGTTTTGTCGCCTACCCGCGAGTTGGCTCGGCAAATCGTCGAGCATGGGCGCAAGCTCTGCGATCGCGATTCGGTTAATGTCGTCGCCCTAACCGGTGGTGACCACAAACAAACTCAAGCGACTTATTTACCCGAGGCAGATTTACTGGTCGCCACGCCTGGTCGTTTAGCGGAGTATGTGGGCGAGGCTCGTATTGATTTGTCGGCCTTAGAGTTTCTAGTGGTTGATGAAGCAGATCGCACTTTGGATATGGGTTTTTCCCATGAAGTGACCCAGATTGCGATGAACTGCAACCCCGAGCGACAAACCCTGTTATTTTCAGCAACGCTGCAGGGCGCAGGGCTGGAAGAGTTTATTACCGCGCTGACGGACCCACATAAACGGGCCGATATTCATGTGGCAAGCTCCATGGATAATCGCATTTTGCAAAAAGTGTTGGTGGATGATCGAGAGCACGTTGATCGTTTGCTGCCGGCTCTATTGCAAGAGCGCGAGTTTCGCCGTGCCATTGTGTTTGTTAACAAACGTGAGCAGGCCAATACCTTGAACGAAGTGCTGAAACAAGCCGGTTGCCGTTCAGCTTGTTTACACGGCGAAATGGATGCCGCAGTGCGTAAGCAAGTGCACAAATCTTTTACCGCCGGTGAGGTCAATATACTAGTGGCCACCGATCTTGCGGCGCGGGGCTTGGATATCTCTGGAGTAGATTTGGTAATAAACGCCGAACTGCCCTATAACGTACCGAGTTTTATCCATCGTGCGGGTAGAACAGGGCGAATGGGTAAGGCCGGTTGTGTTATCTCACTGGTTAGTGCGCCGGCTTGGAATCGAATGGCGACGATTGAGCAGTTTCTCGGCGGGCCTGCCAAAACCACAACCGTGGCGGGGTTTGAAGCAAGGTACAAAGGCCCTAAAAAAGTCCGTTCGTCGGGAAAAGTGGCGGGGCGAAAAAAGCCAGCTGCCAAAAAAAGCTCGGGAAAATCTCGCGCTGACAAAGATAAGGGCAAGGTAAAAAATCGCCTGCGCGATCAAAAAAATAAAGGAAAACGGCGCAAGACGACCCCCAATCCCAGCCCCTCGGGGAGCAATGATTGATGTTTAATTGCTGGCGCCGCTGGCGTGATAATCGCATTGTTAACAACCACCCAATCGATGAGCGCGATTGGCAACAAGTGTTAGCTCGTTTGCCTATTTTGGCCGGCTTAAGTCAGGCCGAGCTCGATAAATTGCGTCGCATGGCCATCTTGTTTATTCAGCAAAAAGATTTTGTTGGTATTGGCGGACTGCAACTGACGGGTAATATGGCATTGCTAATTGCCCTGCAGGCGTGCCTTCCCATCCTTAACTTAGGGCTGCATTGGTATAAAGGCTGGAAATCCATCATTATTTATCCGGCGGCCTTCAAAGCTCGACAAACTCAATTCGATCAATACGGTGTTGCTCATGAAATGGAGCAGCACCTAGCCGGACAAGCCTGGGCGCGCGGCGGGGTTGTGCTGGCGTGGGATGAAACCGCCCAAGCTGGTGTGGTAGATGGCCACAATTTAGTGATTCACGAGTTTGTGCATAAATTGGATATGCTCAATGGCTCGGCCGATGGTTTCCCACCACTGCGCCCGGGTATGTCGGCGGCGGCATGGACTGAGGCATTTAGTGGTGCCTATGAAGATTTTTCTGGGCAAGTACACCGAGGTCGCAACACTGCTATTGATCAGTATGCGGCGACCAATCCCGCTGAATTTATTGCGGTAACCAGTGAGGTGTTTTTCGAGTTGCCCGCATTATTGGCTCAAACCTATCCCCAAGTCTTTGCTCAGTATGTTGAGTTTTATCAGCAGGATCCATCACAACGTTTGGCTTCATAATGGGGCGCATTCTTTGCTGGATATTAGGGCATTGTGTCAGCGTATCGATCGATTGTGACAAAATAATGTGCGCGCAGTGATGGGCTGTTCAAAATAGTAAAAAGCCATTGACCAACCCCACAAATTGGGCTTAGTATTATTTTCGAGGCCACATATTGTGTTTTATCCCTTAAGACGATGTGTCCGGATATTCATTCATCGACCACAGGAGTGATTTTTCTTCGCGTAATCAGGTAGGGCTCATCGCGAGCCAGAGTGAACCGGCTAAGCGATGCGCCAGTGTTAACTTTGACCGAAAGGGACAGTACCCATGGCGAAAAGATCTCACGCACGACGCAGTAATCATTACGGTATGGACGACGGCGGCTTTCAGTCCGGTAAAAAAGGGCGAGGTAAGTCGGCCCGCAAGCGAAAGGATGACGGCAATATTGTCGAAATGAAATCCCGCTCCCAGCAACTCGAAACAGCTTACAGCCCCCAGCGCACCTCCCAACCTCTTCAAGCACAAACCTCCGCCCAACAAGCTTACATCGATGCAATCAAACAAAACTGCCTCACCTTTGGTATCGGCCCGGCCGGTACGGGGAAAAGTTACTGTGCCGGAGCTCTGGCGGCAGAGGCGCTGGAGTCGGGCAGAATAGAGCGGATCATCTTGACGCGACCGGCTGTTGAGGCTGGTGAGCAGCTGGGTTTTTTACCTGGCGCGTTGGATGAGAAGTTTTCAGTCTACATCGATGCCTTCCGCGATATTTTGAATGAGCGATTAGGTGCCGGTACGGTGGACTATTGTTTGCGTCACGGTCGTATTGTGGCAGCACCTTTGGCTTTTATGCGCGGTAAAACGTTCAATAATCGCACCTTTGTGGTGCTGGATGAAGCACAAAATACCTCGATTGCGCAAATGAAGATGTTTCTTACGCGCATCGGAGAGGACTGCAAGGTGGTTATAAATGGCGATATCGAACAGAGCGATATCAAAGGTGCCAATGGACTGGCAGACGCTATCAATAAGTTGCGTGACTTAAACACCGTGCATGTACATCGCTTCGCGCGTGAGGATATCGTGCGCAGTGGTCTGGTGCGCGACATTATCGATCGCTACGAAACCACCTAAACCACCCATCGTATCCTATACTTAAACCGTCTTCGTGCTTGCTGCGAAGACGGTTTTTTTGTTTTTATAATCGGCCTTGGATCAAAAACGGAGCAGTGGCGCCTTCGATAGCCTGAGTTTATCGCGATTGATTAAATAACATACTTTTTTTATACTAAAAAGATAGGTAATTCTTGATATCTATTACTAAGCTAAAGTAATATTGCCCCTGCTGTTGAATACAGTGTCAATAAGTGTGATGCGTGTCACGATATTTTATACTGAGTTAGCTTGAGCAAATATTTGTAATCGCGTAGAGCCCGCGGTGCGTATGTAGTTGCCAGACAATATTGGCAGAGCACCCAAGTTCAACTATATAACCGAGTGCCGTAATACACAAAATGAGGAAGATGCATGACAGCTCGCTTGTCTAAGTTACCATTAACTGCCGGAGTGTTGGGCTTAGCGGCCTTTCTATCGCTCACAGGAGCTGCGCAGGCACAAACCAGTCGGGATGCTGTTTTGCAGGCCTTAGAAACTAACCCTCAAGTTAAATCGGCCATGCACACCTATGAGGCTTCGCACTATTCAATGCGCAGCGCTAAAGGCGGCTACTACCCCTCTATTGATGTCACCGCTGGCACTGGTAAGGCGCGCCGTGATTATGATGATCGCGATGATTACACGACCAACCGGGCCGAGATCTCCCTCACGCAAATGTTATTCGACGGTTTTCGCACCAGTGGCGAGGTCAATCGGTTAGATCAGGCTCGCCAAGTTCGCTATTTAGAATTGCGCGATACGGTTGATAGCGTGGCGCTTGAGACCTTTGCGGTGGCTGAAGATATCGTGCGCTACCGCGCTTTGCTGGAGTTGGCTCGCTCCAACTATCAAGAGCATTTAGATGTTCAAGGCCAAATTAAAGAGCGTGTGGATCAGGGGGTGGGGCGCCGCGCAGATCTGGATCAAGTGGATGGTCGAGTAGCATTGGCTGAGTCCAACTTACTGACTGAAGCGTCCAATTTACACGATGTTACTGCTAAATACCTGCGTTTAGTCGGTAACTTGCCGCCTTCTTCACTCGCGCCAGTTGATCTTGTGGGAAGTGATATACCCACCTCAGTGGATCAATTGTTGAGTCTGGCTTACCAGGGAAATCCGGGCTTTCATGCGGCCATTAAAAATATAGCCTCGGCGCAGGCCGGGGTGAAATCACAAAAATCCAATTACTACCCAACGGTTCAGTTGCGCGCCAGTTACGGCACACAACAAAATTTAGGTGTGTTTGACGATCGCTTTGATGAGAGAGATTTCGGCGATGAGGCCGCAGTTGAATTGGCGTTTACTTACAACCTTTACAGCGGTGGCAGTGATCGGGCTGCCGTTAGCCAGTCCATGGCCGAGGTGGATACTGCCATAAGCCGGCGTGATGAAGCTTGTGTGAATCTGCGTCAAGACTCTCAAGTCGCCTATAATGATGTGAATCAGCTGACTGAACAGTTGGTATCGCTGCGTCGGCATCGCGATGCCAGTGATCGCGTGCGTGGCGCCTATACCGAACAGTTTCAAATTGGCCAGCGTACCTTGTTGGACATGTTGGATGCGGAAAATGAATACTATGAGTCGAGTCGAGCCCTGATTATTGCCCATCACGATTTAAATGTGGCTTATGCTCGTGTGCTGAATGCATCGGGCCAATTGGTATCAACTCTGGGTATTGTTAATGAAGAGCTACCAATGCTGGGCAGTATCGATGATGAGATGACCCAAATCAGTGTTGAGCCCTCAAGCGTTTGCCCGAGTGTCTCGCCGAAAGCCTATGGGCGTGCTGATTTGATTACCAATGTATTTAACCTGGAGATGAAGAATCTGTTTGACGGCCAAGAAACTGTTATTAACTCTCAGGCTAGACAGCGGCTTAAGCGCTTAGTTGAACAGTTCAGTGATGATGGCGCTGTGTCTGAGGTGCTCGTTCGTGCGCGTATGAAGCCAGCGGCCAGCAGCTTGCAGCAATCCGTTGCTCAAGCGCGTGTTAAAGCAGTGCGTGAATATTTGGTATTTCATGGTTTAGAATCAGCCAGTATTGTTGATTCGGAACACGACTCTGACAGCCCACTGCAGCCAGCTACTAACCGTGTGCAAATTACTGTTCGCCATCTGGATGGATAAATAGCATACTGGCAGTTGTGTGCAGACAAGCTATCCTATGTTGCTGTGGGATAGTTTGAGATTGACTCGATGTGTTAGAAGGATGTAAGAGTCTATGAGTGAGCAAGCTGGCGGAGCCAAAAGAGCCTCGTTACGTGGCGGGCCTTTATCGGCTTGTCTTGTGGCCCTGACTAAGGCCCATGGTATTCGCACTACTGAATCGACATTGTTGGCTGGCCTGCCTTTACAGCAGGAACAGTTAACGCCATCTTTGTTTGAGCGCGCCGCTTCTCGGGCGGGTTTAACCTCGCAAATCGTGCATCGCCCCCTCGGTAGTATCAACCAAGCGTTACTCCCAGCGGTTCTTATCCTTAACGACAACAAAGCCTGCTTGTTGTTGGCGCTCGATTCCGACCGGGGAATGGCCGAGGTTGTGTTTCCTGAGCTGGGGCAGACCGCAAGCCAAATTTCCATTGAAGCTTTGCAAGAGCTCTACAGTGGGCGAGTGATTTACGCCCGCCCCAAAGTAAACTTCACTGCCCGCAACGCCGGCATACATGATGTCGTTAAAGGCCATTGGTTTTGGGATGTGATTAAATCCCACCGCAGCCTTTATCGCGATGTGATGATCGCGGCGCTGATGATTAATTTCTTCGCCCTCGCAATGCCCTTGTTTGTCATGAATGTGTATGACCGGGTTGTGCCTAATTTTGCCACTGAAACGCTGTGGGTACTGGCTATTGGGGTGGTGTTGGTGCTGGTTGCAGACCTCGTGTTAAAAATAGTTCGCGCTTGGTTTGTCGACTTGGCCGCGAGCCGTATCGATATTCGCCTTTCGGCCAATATCATGGCGCGCGTGCTAGGTATGAAGTTATCCGAACAGCCCAGTTCGGTCGGTTCGTTTGCATCGGGCTTACAGGCGTTTGAATCAGTTCGGGCTTTTATCGGGTCGAGCACTATTGTGGCGTTTATCGATTTACCTTTTGTGCTGCTTTTTATTCTGGTAATTGGCTTGTTGACCTCATGGTGGTTGGTGGTTCCAATTGTCATAGGGGCGGTTTTGTGCCTGTTATATGCCGCTTCCGTTCAGCGCCGTATGCACGAGCTTTCATTGCAAAGTATGGAGGCCAGTGGTCAGCGCAATTCGGTGTTGGTGGAGAGTCTTACCGGGCTAGAGTCGCTAAAGTTTCTTGCCGCCGAAGGTCGTATGCAACAGCTTTGGGAAAAAGCCACCGTATTTCTCTCGCGCACCAACACCAAAACTCGCCTGTTGTCGGGCTCGGTGACCGCCGGGTCACTTTGGATTCAACAAATGGTGGCGGTGTCGATTATTATCACCGGCGTTTATCTCATTATTAATGGCCAACTATCGCAGGGTGGTTTGATTGCTGCCTACATGATGTCATCGCGTATTATGGCGCCTATCGGGCAGAGTGCTGGCTTGATGATGCAATATCATCAAGCCGCAACAGCACTGGAAGGTGTTGAGCAGGTGATGAATAAACCGGTGGAGCGTCCCGCGGAAACCGATTGGGTCAATGTGCCCCGGGTGCAGGGGCGAATTGAATTTAAAAAAGTGTCTTTTCGTTATCCTAACGATGAGCGAGAAGTGCTTAAAGACGTCAGCTTTACGCTGGAGACGGGCGAGCGAGTCGCCGTTTTAGGGCGCAATGGTTCGGGGAAAACGACTCTGCAAAAACTGGTGGCTGGGTTGTACTCACCATCGACGGGCAATATTTTGGTTGATAATGTTGATATTGGTCAACTCGACCCAGCGCAGTTGCGACACAATATTGGCTATGTGCCACAGGATGTAAATTTATTTTTAGGCACGCTGCGCGAAAACCTAACATTGTCACATCCACACGTCGACGATGCCCGATTAATGGAGGTCATTGAACTGTGTGGCTTGGCGGACTTTATTAATTCGCACCCGCAGGGCTTGGCGATGCAGGTAGGTGAGCGTGGTGGTCTACTGTCCGGCGGACAAAAACAGTGTGTGGCTGTTGCGCGAGCACTGATTGCCGATCCGCCCATCTTATTGTTGGATGAGCCGACCGGGTCAATGGACCACTCCAGTGAGGAGGCATTAAAGGCTAAGCTTGTTGCGCCCTGCGAGGGGAAAACCATGTTGGCGATCACTCATCGGACGTCTTTGTTGAGTTTGGTTGATCGAATCATCGTGGTTGACGCGGGTAAGATTGTCGCCGATGGTCCGAAGGATCAGGTGGTTGAGGCGCTGCGTCAAGGGCGCATCGGGAGAGCGGGCTGATGGCGACGCGAGAAGAGCAGCGATTCGGCCGAGTCGGTAAGGCGATTGACAAGATGTCGCGCCCTTTGTCGCGCTATGTGGATAAGCTTTGGCATCGCTGGATAGCGCCGTCTGCCGGTGTATCGCAAGATTGGCTGGAAGATGCCGATTGGGCTAAGGTTCAGCAGGAGCCAGTACGTGCGCGCGGTCTTTTATACGTTATGTTGCTGGTGATATTGGCCCTTATTACCTGGGCCAGCTTTGCTGAGTTGGATGAAGTGGCGCGCGGTGAGGGGACGGTGATCCCGTCTAAGCAAACACAGATAGTGCAATCATACGATGGTGGTGTGGTGCAAAAAATCTTGGTGCGCGAAGGCGAAGTCGTCGACCAAGGGGCGCTGTTAATGCAAATTGACCCGACGCGCTATATTTCATCGTATCGGGAAAACCGAGTGCAGTATTTATCGCTGTTAGCTCGTGCCGCTCGGCTTGAGGCTCTTGCCAAGGGTGAATCCTTGGTCATTCCGAGTGCGGTCAGCGAACAGGAGCCTGCATTAGCCGATAACGAGACCACTTTGTATTACTCCAACCTGGAAGAGTTAAAGCAGCAGGTGTCGCGCGCGGAGCAACAATTGTTACAGCGTGAGGAGGAATTGCAAGAGGTCAATGCTAAACTTAAGCAAGTAACCCGAGCGGCAGAGCTGTCATCGCAGGAGCTTAAAGTGACTAAGCCTCTGCTGGGCAGCGGAGCTATCTCTGAGGTGGAAATTCTGCGCTTAGAGCGTGATCTCGCGAATGCCGAGGGTGAGCGCGACCAAGCCATTGCTCAGCGCGAAAGAATTATGTCTGCGATTATCGAGGCGCAAAACAAAATTGAAGAGGTTACGCTGGCGGCGCAAAACGAGTGGCGCTCGCAATTGTCGGAAACCTTGGCGTCCTTGTCGAGTTTGTCTGAGACGGGACTGGGTTTGGCCGATCGGGTGAAGTACGCCGATATTCGCGCACCGGTGCACGGCACGGTGCAACGATTGTTTATTAACACTGAAGGTGGTGTCGTGCAGCCAGGCAGCGAAGTGGTGGAGATGACCCCGCTGGACGATCAGCTGCTAATTGAGGCTAAAATCTCACCCAAAGATATTGCGTTTGTGCGCCCCGGACAAAAAGCGATGGTGAAGTTTACCGCTTATGATTTTACCGTGTACGGGGGCTTGTCCGGTGAGCTGGAGCATATAAGTGCCGACACCATCACCGACAAAGAGAACGATCAAACATATTATTTGGTTCGGGTGCGAACCGAGCGGGCAGGTTTTGATAAAGCTATGCCTATTATTCCGGGGATGACGGCTCAGATTGATATTATTACTGGTAAGAAAACGGTGATGTCTTATCTGCTGAAACCTATCCTTCGGGCGAAGCAAAACGCGTTGACAGAGCGATAATGCAGTCAGTTTTTATATCATCCGCCAATATCGATTCCAAACGCTGGCAGAGCGCCTTTAGCGATGCCTGTGTGTTTGTCGATTACCCGCCGGGACAGGTGAGTGTCGACACCAATACATTGGTGTGGCTGGTGATGGATGGGCCCTGGCGGGCACATTTACATGAGTGCAAAGCTGCGGGGGCCAAAATTGTCGCTCTTACCTTAAAGGAGACGGCCGCTGAGGCGCGAGAGCTCATTTCTTTAGGCTGCTCTGGCTACTTGCATGCGCTCGCGGCACCGGAACAGCTGGAGCGGGTAAAGACCGCGGTTGAATACGATGGTCTGTGGCTGGGGCGCGATTTGATGACTGCTCTCTTGTTCGAGCCCGCGTCGTCCACTAAGCCTGAATATTCGCAGGCGAAAAGTAAGTTAAGTGGACGAGAGTTTGCCGTGGCCGAAGCTGTGGCCGAAGGGTTGAGTAATAAAGAGGTAGCTCATCGCCTGCACATTACCGAGCGTACGGTTAAGGCTCATCTCAGCGCCTGTTTTGAAAAACTTAACGTGCGGGACCGAATGCAGCTGACTTTACAGCTTCGTCCCGATCGTTAGTCCCTTCTTCTTATCTCTAAAGTAGGTATATTTCACCCGAATTATACCTATTAGCTATATTGTACCAAGGTACAATTTATCTGGCGTCTATTTCCTTCTACACTCTAATTATGATCAATCCGTCTGTGCATTGGGCGTGTTAACAATTTCTGAAAATAAGGCATCGGCATATGAGTACTCAAGCGACAGATATCGTTTCCCTGCAAGGACAAGCCTGGGCAAAATCTGATAACGGCGCTCTGCGAGAGTTAAGCGTGGGCGATACGATTGCAGGTGACGAACAGCTGATCACTCAAGCTGATACTCAAATTGTGCTCGATTTTGGCGACGGCAGTCCCGTTAGCTTAAGCGGTGCCCACGAAGTCGGTATGAGCCCCGAAATGTGGCCAGATACCGCCACTCAGGCCGATGCCGGTAGTCTACCAGCGGCCCAATTTGATGCCATCTTGGCTTCGTTGGAGCAGAACGATGAGTTGCTGCAAGAACAGCAATTCAGCGATATCTTGGCGACTCTGGATGAAAACGACGCCCTGCTGCAGGATAGTCGTTTTGAGGAAATGCTGGCTCAGCTCGATGCAAATGGCGGCGCTCTACAGGCCCAGCAAGTACAAGATATTCTCGCGTCACTGGATGAAAATGACGCCCTACTGCAAGACAGCCGCTTCGACGCCATGCTGGCCAAGTTAGACGAAAATGAAGGAGTGCTGCAAGTACAGCAAGTGCAAGATATCTTGGCGTCATTAGATGCTAATGATGGTGTTTTACAAGACGCCCAGTTTGACGTCATTCTCGCCTCTTTAGATGCCAACGAAGCGGCGCTGCAAGAACACCAATTTAATGACATTTTAGCCTCACTGGATGTCAACGACGAACTGCTCCAGGGCAATGCTTTTAGTAGCATACTCGCGCAATTGGAACAAAATGGCGCCGATCTGCAAAACATTCAAATCCAATCTATTTTAGCTTCACTCGACGCTAATGACTCCTTGCTTATGGAGTCGCAATTTGACGATATTTTAACCTCGCTGGCACAAAATGAGCGCGATTTACGTCCCACGGATATTGATCTGATACTGGCTGAAATTAACCAGAATGACCCTATTTTACAGGATCAGTCCGCCCAAGATGCGCTGCTTAATGGCGAAGGCGATCTGTTGGATTTGGTGCAGGCACCTGCCGCAGGTGGTGGTGTCGGTGGTGGTGGCCACGATTTTGTTCGTGTGGATCGTATTCAGTTGCAAACCGAAGGTCAGGCATACAGTTTTAACCCTGCCGCGAACGGCCCAGCGGCACCATTAGAAAACCCAGACGTACCAAATCAGCCACCGGTTGTCGAAAACCAAAGTGTCATTACCAACGAAGATACACCGGTTTCGGGCTTGGTTGAAGCCTCGGATTTGGAAAATGATCCGCTAAGTTATACCGTTGTTTCAGGCCCCAGCAACGGCACCATTGAGTTGGACCCCAGCACTGGTAGCTATACCTATACCCCGATTGATAACTACAACGGTGAAGATACCGTTGAGGTTGAAGTGTCCGATGGTGAAAATACCACTATTGGTACAATTGATATTGAAATTGTCTCGGTTAACGATGCGCCGACCGCTGACGACCAAATACTGACAACCCCCGAAGATACCCCCATCAGCAGCCAGGTGGATGCCACCGATGTTGATTTACCCGATGGCGATGTGCTGACCTACACGCTCAACCAGGAGCCGAACAACGGCTCGGTTAGTTTGGATCCTGCTACCGGCGAGTTCGTTTACACACCTAATCCAGATTACTTTGGTACTGACCAGTTCACGGTCACCGTTACCGATAGCACTGGCGCTACGGATGTTGCAGTAATTGACCTGGTCGTTACGCCCGTCAACGATGCGCCTGTTGCCATCGATGACGGCCCTCTGGCCACTGCGGCCAATACGGTTACTACTGGCAATGCGCTGGACAATGACTTCGATATCGACAGTTCACCCATACTGGTACAAAGCTACATCGTTGATGGTGACGACACCGTTTACGGCCCAGGCGATACCGCCACCATGACGGGGGTGGGCAGCTTTACCCTGTTGGAAAATGGTGAGTTTAGTTTCACTCCATTGACCGGTTACAGCGGAGAAATTCCCGATGTTATCTACACTGTTACCGATGGTGAGCTAACCGATGACGCCGTCATTAGCTTTGACGGCATTCCGGGTGTTGGCCAGCCCGGCGGGCCGGTGCCACCGTCAGCCTCAATAGAGCTGGATGCTGACATTACCGCCGATGACATTATCGATGCGGCAGAGGCAAGTGCCGTTATCACCCTTACCGGCTCAACCGGTGGCGATGTGGTCGAAGGCGATACCGTTACCCTCACGATTAATAACACCACCTATACCGGTTTGGTAGACAGCAACGGCAACTTCAGCATCGACGTTGCCGGCAGTGATCTGGCGGCCGATGGTGACACCACCATCGAAGCCAGTGTCACCACCAGCACCGGTGATGTAAACGGTGAAGCTACGGCTACTGACACCGAAAATTACAGTGTTGACCTTTCTGGTCCCGGCATTTCCATTAATGATGAAAACGGGGTGGAGTTGGGTGAGCAGTCTGTGGAAGAAGCAAGCGGCCTTCAAGTAAGTGGTAGTGCTACCGTTTCAGCCGTCGCTGGCATTGATAGTATCTCTATTGCAGGTCAGGACATCACAGGAGCCAGCGCAACTTCCACAGTGTCTATTAGCGGCGCCTATGGCACACTTTTAATTACAAGCTACGACTCCATCACTGGTGAAATTTCCTATACCTACACAGAAAACAGCACGGCTGAAAACCACAGCAGTGGTGATGAAAGTATTATCGATCAGTTTGCTATCAGTGTTACTGACAGTGCCAATAATACAGTCAGTAATGTACTGGATATTCTGATTACCGATACGGCGCCTACGGCGGTGGCCGATGCACGCACTGTAAGCGAAGACGACACAGGCATTACCGGCAACGTGATGACCGGTATCAACGCCAGTGCCGATACTTTGGCGGCCGATGGCGGCACTATTACTGGCGTACAGGCCGGCACAGCCACCGCTGCGATTGCCTCGGGTGCGGGCAGTGTCATTACGGGTACTTACGGCGATCTGACTATTAATGGCGACGGCGGTTACATTTACGTCACCAACTCGGCAGCGCAAGCGTTGAACGATGGTGACAGTGAGACCGATACATTCAGTTACACCGTGACCGACAGCGATGGTGACAGCAGTACGGTTACCGTGACGTTCACGATCAACGGTGCGAGTGAAGGTGTGCCGACCGTAACCATCCCAGGTGACGGCACAGGCGTTAGCGGCAGCGATGAGAGTGTGGTCGAAGACAGCTCTCTTATCGGCGCCACCTTTACGGTGCAAGCGCCGGACGGTCTGGCGAGTGTGACCATTGGCAGTACTACCATTACTCTGGCGGAGTTGAACAACGCAAGCAGCATTAATGTGACGGTACCGGGCGCCAACGGCACCCTGACTGTGACCGACTACAATGCGTCGACGGGCGTGATTACCTACGATTACGATCCCACGGGTACCAGCACCGATCACAGCTCGGGCGATGTAATCGAATCGCTGTCTGTAACGGTGACCGATATTCTGGGTGTTACCAATCCGAGCAGTCCGGCTCTGGATATTCTGATAACCGATACGGCACCAGCAGCGGTGGCCGATACACGCACAGTGAGCGAAGACGACACTGGCATTACCGGTAACGTGATCACTGGCACTAACGCCAACACTGACACTCTGGGTGCGGATGCGACGACTGTGACAGGCGTGAGCACGGGCGCAGCGAGTGGAGAGCTAACCGGTGGAGTTAATAGTGCCATCGCAGGCAGCTTCGGCACCTTAACCGTGAGTGCGGCTGGCCAGTACGAATATGTGCTTAACGCAGCAGCACAAGCGTTGGACGAAGGGGAGAGTGAAACCGATACGTTCAGCTATACCTTGAAAGACAGTGATGGTGATTACAGTACTGTTACCGTGACATTCACCATCAACGGCGCGGAA